>JAEUSU010000009.1 GCA_016788635.1 Flavobacteriales bacterium
GCCGAACGAGTGGTCGGCGCGCAGGAAGGGCATCGGTAGCGAGTCCATGATCACCGCACCGGAGTTCACCAGGTAGATGGTCTCGCCTTCCTGCGACAGTTTGAAGTCGAAGTGGTGGCCATCGTCATTGTCGTTGCCTTCGAAGAGCAACAGGTATCCGCCTGCCGCGAGTTGTTCGACAGGCAGGGCCCATTTCAGCGGCAGGGTGGGATCGTCGCTCAGGAAAAGACCCGCCAGATCGATGGCATCGGATCCGGGGTTGTGCAGTTCGATCCAGTCCGGGAAGTCATCACCGTCAGCGGTCCCGACAACATTCTTCGAGCATGCCTCGTTGATGCGTACCTGGCCGATCGCGCCTGTCGCCAGCACCAGCAAGGGGAAGGTCCATCGTGATCGCATTCCGAATGCAAGATATCCCCAAGGGCACAGGCGCTGCCTGACCCGCGTACAAGTTGCCAACGCTCAATGACGCGGATCCGCGCCGGCGACCTCCGGCTCGAAGTCCAGCACCAGGGAATTCATGCAGAATCGTTTGTGCGTGGGCGGCGGACCGTCATCGAAGACGTGCCCCAGGTGGCTCGCGCATCGGCCGCAGCGCACTTCCACGCGTTCCATTCCGTGGCTCGCATCGGGCAGATACTCCACCCCGTTCGCGCGCAAAGGCTCGAAGAAACTCGGCCAGCCACAACTGCTGCCGAATTTGCTGTCGCTCTTGAACAGCGCGTTGCCACATACCGCGCAGAAATACGTGCCCAAGCCATCGAAATCCCAGTACTTGCCCGTGAAAGCCCGCTCCGTTCCGGCTTCCCGAGCGATCGCGTACACGCTGTCCGGCAATATGCGTTTCCATTCAGTGTTGCTGATGTTCAGTGCAGCCGTATCGGTGCGGGAGTAGTAAGGGTTCTGTTGGTCGGCCATGATGGGGTCGGGTGCGGATTGCCGTTCCTTGTTCTCCTGGGATGAAACGCAACCGCTCGTGGCGATAACGAAGGAGAGGATCAGGTGGCGCATATGGGTTGGAACAAGCTCCGGTTACCGGTCCAAATTTGGGGTCTGGATCATCGGGTCCGGTACTGAAACGCATGATCGCGTTGATTTCTGCGGACCTTGCGGGCCGTCCCCACATCCAGTGCGCGGCGAACCACCCATGCGGATGCGCATCAATACCCTGCTCGATACGGCGCGGATCCCCAACAACGGCGGCGAACTGCGCTTCCTCCAGCGCGACAATGAATACACCATCGAAGTGGTCGGTATCGGTGGCGACCTGATGACCACCGCCGTGCATGGTTCGGAGGACTCGCTCGCCGAGCTCGCTATCAAACGCATCAGCAATAGGTCGAAGGCGCGTATCCTCGTTGGTGGTCTGGGCATGGGCTTCACGCTCGCGGCGGCGCTGAAGCACATCGGAGCCAGGGGGCAGGTAGTTGTCGCCGAACTCGTGCCCGAAGTGGTGAAGTGGAATCAAGGGCCCATGGGCGAACGGTCCGGCAATCCGATGCTGGACCCTCGCGCGTTGGTGCGCGTGGAAGATGTCGCAGGCATCATCCGGGAGAAGCGCGATGCCTACGATGCTATCCTCTTGGACACCGACAACGGACCGGTCGGCCTCACCCAGCCCGCGAACAGCCGCATCTATTCCCTCACCGGCCTCTATGCGGCATACGCGGCCCTGCGTCCCAAAGGCGTCCTCGCCGTATGGTCTACCGATCCCGATCGCCCGTTCACCAAGCGCCTCGAGAAGGTCGGCTTCAAGGTGGAGGAGGTGAAGGTCTTCGCGCATGGCAGCAAAGGCACCAAACACCATTTGTGGTTCGCGACACGAGTGTAGCCGCTCAGTGCTTGAACCGCACGAACAACCTTCCGAAGTTGTCGCTGTCCTTGTCGATGCGATGGTACATCTTCTTGATGTGCGGCTGTTGCAAGAACCGGATCACCTTTTTCTTCAATTGTCCGCTTCCCTTTCCGGGAATGATCTCAACCAACTGGATGCGCTTGTCCACGGCCTCGGCCATGATGTCGTTGAGCGCGCGATCAATGTCCGTCCCCTTGTTGAAGATGTCGTGCAGGTCGAGCTTGAGTTTTCCCATGGATGTGGAATTGGTCAGTTGCCGCGCGATGCCTCGAAGATGATCTCCCGACCGTTCGCGGTTTTGCCGGTCTCGATGTATCCGGCCCTCCGGTAGAATTCCGCCGCCCGCGTGTCGGGGTCGGTGCTCAGTCGCAAGTGATCGCAGCGCTGGACGTAGTGTTGGAGCATCTCTGCGTGCAAAGTCCGCCCGATGCCCTTGCCTTCATGTTCCGGCGCCACGAACAGCGCCCACAGGTTCTGCTTTTCCACATCCACCATCACGAATCCAGCCAGTGCGCCATCCACCTCGCACACCCAACTCATCGTATCCCGCGCCATGAAGTCGCGGTAGTCCCGTTCGGTCACCACTGAAGGATCGCTCAATTGGTTCTCCCGCACACGCAAACGGATCATATGCGCGCCATGAACATCGGAGGGCAGCATGTCGCGGATCAGCATCACTGCCATCAGAGCTTCACCAAATGCAACTTTCCGATCGCCTCCAACTGCTTCGCATTCACCTCCGCCTTCTTCGCGAAGGTCTTCCACTTCTTCACGCCCGCCCTCACCTCCTCGATGATCGCCTCCGCCTTCTTGATGTTCATGTCCTTCGCTACCACCAGCAGATCGGGGCGCGTGATGTCCAACCGTTTGCCGTTGATGCTCATCTGGTGCTGCTTCAGCCATAGGCTGCTCGGATTGTAGGCGAAGGTCACATCGTAGGCGGGGGAGAGGTGCCACTCGCCCTGCGGGTCCATCAGGAAGGAGATGTTCTTTGTGTGGTCGTCGTGGTTGCGCGCGATGGCGTTGAAGCACATCCGGCGGAAGAGCTGCGAGGCAGCAGGGTAGGGCAGGCCCAGCTGGCGCATCACCCCGAACGCCTGCTCGTAGCTGTAGGCCAACGGGTCGTTGTAGTCCATGTGCGCGATGCCGCAGAGCGTGGCCATGTGCAGCTTGTGCAGGTTGCCCTTCGCGTCGCGCACGCGGTCGAAGCGCTGCGTGAGGAAGTGCGCGCGACCGTGCTCCTCCAGCAAGCGGCACGGCATCATCTCCACGCCGCACGCCACGGCCATCAGGTGGTACGCGTACTCGATCCGGCCGAAGCCGAGCGGATCGCGCAAGGCATCGGCGGTCACGCCATCGAACTTGATCAGGCAGTAGGTAAAGCCCTCCAGCCCTGCCACCTGTGCGCCGTCGCCAGAGCGCTTTGGCGCAGGCGCCCCGCTGCGCACCTCGCCCGTCTTCGCGTTGTACGCCACGATCGCCTTCGCTCGCGCGCCCCCCGCCGAGGTGCCCACGCGGATGATGTCCAACAACGCCTCTTCTTTTCCCTTCGACTTGCGCGTCGCGAATTGCTTGCGCGTGTCCAGCACCTGCCCGGCCATCTTTACCAGGTCCTCCACTTCCAGCGACTCGCCCGGTGCCTCCAGCTCGTGGTGCGCCGGCTCGAATTCCAGCGCGCCCATGCCGCGCACACCGGTGTAGCACAGCCGCTCCACGGGGTTCGCCGTGCCCGGCTGACGGCCCTGTGTCATCAGCCACGCGTTCATCAGTTGATCCCCGAAGCGGTCGGGCAAGCTGTCCGCCAACAGTCCCGGCAGCCCGCGGAAGGTCTCATCGCGCAAATTGCCGAACGCGAAGACGTGTTCGCCGCCGTCCGCCTCGCGCAGCGGCATCATCAGCGGGGCTACTTCCAAATTGCCACGCGAGAAGCGTCGGTCGTATTGGAACTCCGCGCGGTGCGCTTGGTCGTTCCACACCACCAGACCCACGGGTTGGCCCCAGAGCTTCACAGTGGCATGCGTTACCATGTGCTCTTCGGTTTGGGCGGCTTCACATCGGGCTGCTTGCGCCCCGCGCGTTTGCGCTGCTTCTTCAGGTACTTCTCCTGCGCCTCCACCAGCATGTAGGGCGTGGGCTGCGGCTCCTGGTGGAAGGCATCCAGCAGTTCCAAGCGGTCCATGGCGCGCAGCACCTGCACGAAGGTTTGCAGCGTGGCGGCCCTACCGGCCTCCAACTTCACCACGGTGGTGCGGTCCAGGCCCGCGCGCTCGGCCACCTCGGCCTGGCTCTGGTTGCGCTCCAGCCGCATGCGCCGCAGCTCCTTTCCCAGTTGCACCACGACGGCGGCATCCTTCAGGCCCTTCCAGTTGATGTTGCTTGCAGCCATCGTAAATGGTGTTTCAGTTCAATAACGAAGCTTTCGCGCCACAAGTATACGCATTCCCTAACAACGCGTTACATCACAACGATGCCCCAGAGCATCATACTATGAACAAATGGCAAACAATGATGCGTGCGAGCATCTGATGAAAGGGTAGGGCGTGCCCCGGCTCAAAAGCAGCCGGGTCCGGCTTTCCGCTGCAAGTCTGCGCCCTGTCCCGGCCTTGAGCCGGGAACAGGGCTTGCGGGCTTTCCGCTCCAATCCGTCACGCGGAGTGCGAAGCATCTAACGCTCCTGAATCACCGATTCCGCCGTAAAGGATTGGAGATGGACGTATCCTCCTCAATGAGGACGTGCGGTGTGTGCGGAACAAGGTGCTCAAGACGACCACGCTCTATGCGTGAATGCCACTTATTCTCCCAGTGGAATCGCTCAATTGGAGACATGTCTGGGGGCTCTTGGATCATGTTAAGAGGTGCAAGTCTTCCATGCTCAGAGATATACTGCCACACCGCTTCATCGATGCGTCGGCGATCACTTGAGTTCATCAAATCCCAGAGGGATAAGAAGTATTTGCCCAGATGCTCGACAATGTGCGTCTGATTGAAGTTTAACCGGTCATCAAGCACTGCCTCCTTGAAATACCCAAGGTGCTCGTTGTAGTTCTCGTCTTCAACCGTGGAGATGCCAGCATTGAGAAAGTACTTCTTGAGGCGCTCCTTGACGTTGGAAAGGTGAAAGAGATTGTGCTTCGAGTAATTCGCTTGTATCCAAACCAACTCTGCAAGGCTAGTCTCGAACTGTAGGTCGTGAGGTGAGATGTAGTAGAGATAGTGTCTCTTCCGAAACAGGAATTCTGAAAGGGTGGTTGAGGTCTCTAGATACTGGTCGACAGCGGGGTTGGGAGAATACATCGAGAAGTAGGTGTGAGCCAACTGGAACAGCGTACAACGCTTGCCATCGAGAGGTGATGGGAAAGTTGTCTTGATGAACTCATTCAGATGGATCCAGAACATATCTGCTCTCGTGGTATCATGAAAAAGCAGCAAACCGCTATCCCCACTCAATTCATATAGGAACGGACTAATGAGGGTCAACCCTGTGCCACCTAGTTGCTCAACGAAGAGTTGGACGTCGAAACGGCTCAGTTGATTCGGGCCCAAAGCATCGCTTGCAAGCTCAGCCATGTTCATCAGCGTTTCCCCAGCGCCTCAATAATCCCCTTCGCCGCCACCGGGATCTTCGTCCCCGGCCCGTACACGTCAAAACACCCGGCGTGTTTGAGGAAGTCGTAGTCGTTCGGTGGGATCACGCCGCCGGCCACCACGAGGATGTCGGGGCGCTTGTAGGTCTCGCGCAGTTCGCGGATCACCTCGGGCACCAGGGTCTTGTGGCCACCGGCGAGGCTGCTGATGCCCAGCACATGCACGTCGTTCTCGATGGCCTGCTTCGCCACTTCCTGCGGCGTTTGGAACAGCGGGCCGATGTCCACGTCGAAACCGATGTCGGCGAAGCTGGTGGCGATGACCTTGGCGCCGCGGTCGTGACCGTCCTGGCCCATCTTGGCCACGAGGATGCGCGGACGCCGGCCTTCCGCTTTTGCGAATTCATCGGCGAGGCGCATGGCCTCCTTCATCTCGGGGTCCTGCATGCTTTCCGCTGAGTAAACACCGCTGATGCTGCGGATGGTGGCGCTGTAACGGCCGAAGGCTTTTTCGAGGGCGTCGCTGATCTCGCCGAGGGTGGCTCGGTGCCGGGCGGCGATGACGGCGAGTTCCAAGAGGTTGTCGGAGTGGCGAGTGTCGAGTGCCGAGTGGTGAGAGGCGTCGGCGGTAGACGCGCCACTCACCACTCGCAACTCGCCACTTTTCGCTGCACTCGTCAACGCCTTCAAGGCCACGGCTACTGCGACCTCGTTCCGTGCTGCCTTCATCGCTTTCAGCCTCGCGATCTGCGACTCCCGCACCGCGCTGTTGTCCACCTCCAGCAATTCCATCTTCGTCTCGTCCTCGGTCACGAAGGCGTTCACGCCGATGATCCTGTCCTTTCCGGTGTCGATGCGGGCCTGGCGTTTGGCGGCGGCTTCCTCGATGCGCATCTTCGGCAGACCGGTCTCGATGGCCTTGCTCATGCCGCCGAGTTCTTCCACTTCCCTGATCCGCGCCCATGCCTTGTGGACCAGTTCGTGCGTGAGGCTTTCCACGTAGTAGCTGCCGCCGAGCGGATCGATCCACTTGGTGATGCCGCTGTTCTTCTGCAGGTAGAGCTGGGTGTCGCGGGCGATCTTGGCGCTGAAGTCGGTGGGCAGCGCAATGGCCTCGTCGAGCGAGTTGGTGTGCAACGATTGCGTTCCGCCGAGCACGGCCGCCAACGCTTCCACCGTGGTGCGCGCGATGTTATTGAACGGATCCTGCGCCGTGAGGCTCCAGCCGCTGGTCTGGCAGTGCGTGCGCAGCGCGAGGCTCTTCTTGTCCGTCGCGCCGATCTCGTGCAGCATCTTCGCCCAGAGCAGGCGAGCCGCGCGCATCTTGGCCACTTCCATGAAGAGGTCCATGCCGATGCCCCAGAAGAAGGAGAGGCGGCCGGCGAACTCATCCACCTTCATGCCTGCGGCGATGCCCGTACGCACGTATTCGATGCCGTCGGCCAGCGTGTAGGCGAGCTCCAGGTCGGCAGGCGCGCCCGCCTCGTGCATGTGGTAGCCGCTGATGCTGATGCTGTTGAACTTGGGCATCTTCTTCGCGCAGTACGAGAAGATGTCGCCCACGATGCGCATGCTCGGCCCCGGCGGGTAGATGTAGGTGTTGCGCACCATGAACTCCTTGAGGATGTCGTTCTGGATGGTGCCTTGCAACTGCTCGGGTGGCACGCCTTGCTCTTCCGCTGCCACGATGAAGAAGGCCATGATGGGCAGCACGGCGCCGTTCATGGTCATGCTCACGCTCATCTTGTCCAGCGGGATGCTGTCGAAGAGGATCTTCATGTCCTCCACGCTGCTGATGGCCACACCGGCCTTGCCCACATCGCCCTTCACGCGAGGGTGGTCGCTGTCGTAGCCGCGATGCGTGGCGAGGTCGAAGGCGACGCTGAGGCCCATCTGCCCGGCGGCGAGGTTGCGGCGGTAGAAGGC
>JAEUSU010000011.1 GCA_016788635.1 Flavobacteriales bacterium
CGTACCCGATGCGGCCGTGAGCAGATGTTCCTGCGGAAGGCACTGCTGTGGTGAAGTTGAGCGTGTGCAGGTCAGCGGTTCGACGGGCTCACCTTGACATCGTTAGGTGTACAGTGTAACAATCCTCGAACAACTGCGAACGGCCGACCGCGACCCTCGTCGGGATCTCTGCCGATGCCTTCGTCGTGTCACGGTGAGCCCGTCGAACCATTGTTCCGATCATGCCTGGACCCGGTCTTTACTTATGACCCATAGAGTGTTGCGGTTCGACGGGCTCACTGCTCAGCAGCATCTCCTTCTTCGCATCGTCCCACCGCATGCTTCGGATCAGCTGGCCGGATCACTCCCTTCACGTTTTCATTCAGGCAAGACGCCATTCGCGCCATCAATCTGCTCCTGTGCTTGCGGCAGGTAGACCCGATAATGTTCATCCTGATAGAGCAGCCGCGCCGGCAGATCTACCGCACCGTGCCTGAGGTTAACGATGATCGCCCGGCAACCGCGGCTCCGCAGCATCTCCAAGGTCTCCTTGCGTTGGAGCTCCTCGTTCGTCAAGCTCCAGCCCTTGCGATGCAGATAGTAGATCAGGCGCGGATCGAGGTCGCCATTGCACGCCACCAGGTCATGTGGTCCGCTGAAGCGGTCCGCCAGCGCCCCGGCCTGCAGGAGATACGCGTTCGTCGTGTTCCACCGCAGGTCATGCACCTGGTTGAGCAGACCTTCCGCACAGATCAGCACGACCAGTGCGGTGCGCAGCCATGCGCGCGAAAGGCCCGCCAGGCCGACCCCCGCGACCAGCGCCATCAGCGGCACCACCGGCAGCACGTAGTAATCGTGCCTGGGGAACACGTCGCCGGTGCGGACCATGAAGTAGAGAAAGGGCAGCATGACCGCAGCGAGCACGATGGACAGCTCGCGAGGCGATCGACCGGCCAGGATGCGGATGCCCCAAAGGCAGAACACCAGCGCAACGAAGCTGCGTAGCGCGCTGAAGTAGAACTTCTCCAGCACCAGCGGCCACAGGTCGAGCAGGGTTCTTATTCCATCCCTGAAAGCGAAGGGGAAATACAACTGGTTCCCAAAGGTCTCCAGCAAGTGTGGCTGCCATAGGAAATACCACCAGGCCACGGGAAGCACGGCCAGGACAGATGCCATGAGCAGGGACCTTCCAGCACGGCTTCGCAGGCCTGCTTCCCACGCGAACAGCGGCCAAAGCGCGCCCAGCACAATGGCCGGCATCTTGCAGAGCCCACCCAATGCGACCAGCAGCATGCCTGGAAGCAGCAGCCACCGGTTCCCACCGGCCACCACGCGATCGGCAAAGTACAGGCCCATGATGACAAGGGAAATGCTGAACGCATCGGGCATGATCTTGCGGCCATACATGAACCAGCTGGATGCCAAGAGGACCAGGGCCGAGAGCAGGGCCACCCGCTCGCCATACCGCCGCTGCACGATGGCGTGGAACGCGAGCACACCAATGGAAGAGATCAGCAGTACGATCAGCCGGCCGTACCAGTGCGCAAAACCGAAGGTCTTGATCGCCATGGCGATGAGGGCGTTCAGGAAGGGGAATTCCGAAGCGACCACATCAGGTCGATCACCGGCCATGTCCGTGCGTGGGTGGAGCAGATCGAAGTCCACCTCCACCAGGTTGCGCGCCACCATGCAGGTGAACGTCTGCCGCCAGCTGTGGGCCATCTCCACCGGGGGCTGCATGATCCCGACCAGTCGGATCGCGAAAAAGAGACCGACCCAAAGACGCACGTTCCGCAGTGGCATCAGCATCTGGTCGCTTCCATCGTGGTATCCTGTGCGTGAACAAACTGATCGGACGCTACGCGTCGTCTACTTCACAGCCACCATTCACCGATCTCATACGAATCTCCCCCGCTCCGTCGCTAGCCACTGCAGCGCTGCACCGCTGAGCAACATCTCCTTCTTCGCATCGTCCCACGGCATGCTGCGGATCAAATGGCCGGGCTCAAGCTCGCCCAATGGAAAGGGATAGTCGGTGCCCAGTGCGATGCGCTCCGGCCCGAACAGGTCGGTGACGTACTGCAGCATCACGGGATCATGCACCAATGAATCGATCCAGAAGCGGCCCACGTGGCTGCGGGGATCCACGGGGTTGTCCACCGCGCAGAGGTCGGGGCGCACTTCGTAGCCGTGCTGTATGCGGCCGAGCGTGGCGGGGAAGGCACCGCCACCATGCGCAAAAGCCACGCGCAGCTTCGGGCACTTCACGAACAGGCCACTGAAGATCATGCTGCTGATGGCGAGCGCTGTTTCCGCCGGCATGCCCACCAGCCAGGGCAGCCAGTATTTATCCATGCGTTCCTTGCCCAGCATGTCCCAGGGGTGCACGAACACCGCCATGCCCAGTTCCTCGCACGCCTGGAACACCGGCAGCAGGCGCGGCTCACCCAGGTTCACGCCCTCGATGTGGGTGCCGATCTGGATGCCTTCGAGGCCGATGCGCTTGCAGCGCTCCAGTTCCTTCACCGCCAATTCGGTATCCTGCATGGGTACCGTGCCGAGCCCCACAAAGCGTTTGGGCCACTTTGCGACGATGCCGGCGAGGTGGTCGTTGAGGAACATGCTCAGGTCAAGCGTGTCCTGTGGCCTGGCCCAGTAGCTGAACATGACGGGCACGGTGCTCAACACCTGCACATGCACGCGATGCGCGTCGCATTCGTGCAACCGCGTGGCGGGATCCCAGCAGTTGGCCTGCACCTCGCGGAAGAACTTGTCGTCCATCATCATCCGCGCGCAGCCGGGCTTGTGGTGGTCCAGGTGGATGAAGCCGCGATAGCCGTAGCGCGATCCGAAGTCCGGGATGTGCTCCGGCAGGATGTGCGTGTGGATGTCTATGGCGAGGAGCTCAGGCATGCAGGCGAGGATGGCTCACGCAGAGGCACGGAGAACAGCCCAAAAAAGATCCTCTTGCAACGGACACCCTGTTCGTATGCATTTCTCTGTGGCTCCGTGTCGCTGTGGTTCTCAACGGCGCTTCTACACGAACCGCGGATCGGCCTCCATGACATGGCCGCATTTCTGGCAGGTGCGCAGTTCCTTGCTGCCGTAGAACTCGCGGAAGCGTGGCAGGAAGTCCTTCTCGATGTTGTGGAGCACGAAGCGGTACTCGTGCAACCTGTTGTTGCATCGTTCACAATACCATTGCAGACCGTCGAGCATCTCGCGGTCATCGCGCTTCACCTCGATCACCAGGCCCACCGTGTTGGGGCCGCGGCGCGGCTGGTGTGGTACGTTGGCCGGCAGCAGGAACATCTCCCCCTGCTTGATCGGGATGGTCACGGCCTTGCCGTCCTCCTGAATGCCCACTTCGATGTCGCCCTCGAGTTGATAGAAGAGCTCCTCGGTCTCGTTGAAGTGATAGTCCTTGCGGGCGTTCGGTCCGCCGACGATCATCACGATGTAGTCACCGGCATCGGCATAGAGGTTCTTGTTGCCCACGGGGGGCTTCAGCAACTCGCGGTTGTCGGCGATCCATTGCTGCAGGTTGAAGGGACGGCGGATGGGCATGGCCTGGTGCTTACGCCTGCAAGGTAAAACCGGGAGCGTTGGCGGGGGTGGAAAGGAAGAAGGGGCCAGCATCCTGAGGACGCCGACCCCTCCCGCGATAGGTCGTAGGGGGAAATGGAATTATCGGGTGTCCGCCTTGCTGGCACGGGCCGCGCTCAGCAGCAGGGCGCCCGTGGCGCGTTGCATGCCGCTGGTGTACGCGGGGTCCTCCACGAAGGCGTTCTGCTTCTTGTCGAACTTGACCAGGGCGTAGGGGTAGTCCAGTACATCGGTATCCACCCCTTCGTACTTGCCGGCGTCCTGCATGCGCACATTCATCACCAAAGGCGTTTCGGCCAGCACGATGGCGGGCACCTTGGCGCGGGTATCCACCAGGATGCGCTTGGATAGGAAACCGGTGGCCCGGAACTCGATGGCACAGAGCGTGTCCAGGTCCAACGCGGTACTGAAGCGCCCGTTCTTGTCGCTGGTACTCGTGCTCATGACCTGGTTTCCCTTGAAGACCACCACCTCGCAACCGGCCAGGCGGTCATCCCCGTTCAGCACACGGCCACTCACGGACAGGAGGAGCTTTCCCTTCTCCCCTTGCTGGGCCATGGCGTGGCAGGCAGCAAGGGCAAGGCCCATGATCAGAGCGGTATGGAACAATGGGGAGCGCATGGTCGGACGATCCAGGAACGTGGCCTCATACGCGGCCGTCATGCCCAAGGTTGCCCAAGGACCCGGGCCGTAAAATGAAGAGGGGCGGACCTTTCGGCCCGCCCCTCTGTACGAAAGGTCATTCCCTCTTATTCCATGGTCACGCGCAGGGTGGCCATGGCATCGGCGCCCAGCACGCGGAGCGTGTAGCTGCCTCGGGCCACGCGGCCGGTGAGGGGCAGCGCCAGGGGCTGGCCCTCTTGAATGGAGGCACGCTGGGTGTACACCACGCGGCCGGTCACATCGAACAGCTCGATGGTGGCATCGGGCAGGCTGCGGTCCAGCACGATGTTCACATCGCCCTGCGCGGGGTTCGGGTAGGCGGTGAGCGTGGGCTGTTCCACCACGTTCACGCCGGTGCCGAAGTCACCGCTGAGGCAGATGCTGAAGTTGCCGGCGTTGCCGTTGTCCGTATTGGTGAACACGCGAATGATGTAGGTGGTGTTCACATCCACGTTCCATACATAGGGCGGCGGAGTCACGGCATCGCACCAGAGGCTGGTGCCGCTGCAGGCATCGAGCAGTTCCAGCCACAGATCGGTGGCGGTGCCCCAATCCAGCTCCACATTGATGAAGGTGTTGTCACCGGAGAAGAAGCTGTAGAACACGTCCTGGTAACCACCGGTGCTACCCGCATCGCAGGCGGGTTCATCCGTGCTGATCACCGCCGTGGCATTGCTGCCGGCCACCGCGTTCAGTGGGCACTCCAACACCTCGTTCACCGCCAGGCCGATCGGGTTGGCACAATCGTCGTTGGCGGGCGGAATGCTGGTGGAAGTAAGGCATAGGATGAACTCACCACCCACGCCCATGTCGGTATCCGTGTAGATGCGCACGATATAATCCGTGTTCGCGTCCACTGTCCAGGTGAAGTCGCTGCCGGCAAGCTGGTCGCACCAGATGGCCATGCCACCGCAGGCATCGAGCAGTTCGGCATACACGTTGTCCGCCGTGGTGGCATTGAGCGCCACGCCGATCTCGGTGTTGTCACCACTGTTGAAGGTGTACCACACATCCACTGTATTGCCGGTGGCACAGAAAGGCGCATCGATGCCCGATGCGTTCAGTGTGCTGCCCCAGGTATAGATGGCGGAGCATTCGGTGGGCAGCACCACGGTGGCGATCTCCGCATCGGCGCAATCATCGTTGGCCGGTGGGATGATCACTTCAGGCGCGTTCAGGCAAAGGGTGAACTCACCCGCAGCGTCCACATCCAGGTTGGTCCAGATGCGCACCACGTAGTCCGTGTTGGCATCCACCGCCCAGGTGAAGGGCGCAGTGGCCGTGGTGTCGCACCACAAGCTGGTGCCGCCACAGGCGTCCAGCAGTTCGGCGTACACCGCACCGGCGGTGGTGGCGGCCAGGTTCACGATGATCTCCGTGTTGTCGGCGCTGTTGAAGCCGTACCACACATCAGCCGTGTTGCCGGTGCCAGCCGCACAGGCCGCCTCATCCGAAGCAGTTGCGTTCCCGGTGGTGCCGGTCACCTCGGCGGAAGGACAGTCGCCGAAGGCGTTCACATCGATCGCTTCCGCATCACCGCAATCATCATTGGCAGGTGGAGGCACGATCACCTCGGGCGCGTTCAGGCACAGGGTGAACGCACCGGCGGCATCCACATCCAGGTTGGTCCAGATGCGCACCACATAGTCCGTGTTGGCGTCCACCGTCCAGGTGAAGGGCGCAGTGGCTGTGGTGTCGCACCACAAGCTGGTGCCCCCGCAGGCGTCCAGCAATTCGGCATACACCGCACCGGCGGTGGTGGCCGCCAGGTTCACGGTGATCTCCATATTGTCACCACTGTTGAAACCGTACCACACATCGGCCGTGTTGCCGGTGCCTGCGGTACAGGCCGCTTCATCAGCGGCGGTCGCAGCTTCCGTGGTGCCGGTAACCTCTGCGGATGGGCAGTCGCCGAAGGCATTCACATCAACGGTTTCCGCATCGCCACATTCATCATTGGCCGGGGGAAGTACAGGCGCCTCACCCAGGATGCAGATGCCCACAAGAGGCACCCATGGCTGGCCGGCGTACCAATCGTAGACCCGCACATAATAGGTCTGGCCGATGGAAAGGCCGGTGAGGAGCAATGTCTCGACCTGGCCGGTGCCCAGATCATCCTGGCAAGCGAGCGAGGTCAACCCGCTGCAGTCACCACTAAGCACTTCAAAAATGGCATCGTAGAGCGGGTCAGGGGTCACTTCCACGGTGTGTTCGGTATTCACGGCCGTGAACATGAACCAAACATCATCACTCGCGTCACCATCACATGTTGTGGCCGGGCTGGACGGCGTGGCACCGGTGACATCCACCACCAGGGGGGTGCAGGAGTTCGAAGGCGTGAGCGCGATGGCCCCGTCGCAATCGTCGTTGGCCGGGGGTGTGGCACTACAAGCGGCAGCGCTGAAGTTGAGGGTATACGGCCCGGAGGACCCTGGAATGTCGAGGACAGGCACGAAATAGGTGCCTGGAGCAAGTCCTGAGAACGTGATGGTCCAGTTGCCGTCGCCACAGTCGGTCAGGTTGGAATTCCCGGAGAAGGCGAGGTTGGTCAAGGGGTCGCAATCCACCATGAGGAGTGCCAGTATGTTCACGAAAGCCGGCGTGGTACCGCAAAGACCGATGGTGACGTCCATGCACTCGTTCACGCTGAAGCCTTCCCATACCTGCGGATTACCGAAACCGTACTCATCCGTGGCGTTCTCGCTGTTTCCGTTCACGGTCACGAACGAACCATCGCTCAACGCCTGCACGGCCGCTCCTGTGCACTCATCGTTCACGGGAATGGAGCCGCGTACGAACGAAGGGGGATGGTTCGTGAAAGTGGAGATCGGACCGTTGAACCGCGCGAGCGGGTTGGACGATTGGGCCCAAGCGGCCAGGCCCAGCCAGCCCATGGCCAGCAGAGAAGTAAGCGTACGTGTTCGCATCATGGAATAGGGATTTGAGGCTCTTTGCCGAGAGCGTCCAAAGTTGGGCACAACAGCGCGCGAAGCGTCAGCCCGTGCACGGGAAATAGTCCACGATCAAGCGGCTGAAAAAAAATGGAGCGCTCACCAAGCAACCAGGCGCAGCACCAGATCGCGCTGTGCATCCCGGAACTGGATGAGATGAACCCCCTGAGCACCAATGCGTGGCAGCCGAAGGGAAACTTCCGTTGAGCCCGCAGGCCAGACCTGCCTCGCCAGCTCCCGCCCCAACAGGTCCATGCAACGCACTTCACCTCCTGTTGACGGTGCATTCAACCGGAGGAGGTAGGACGAAGAAGTCGGATCCCACTGGCCAGCTACAACCATGTCCTGACCGGACAGTTCACCCACCCCGACCGGACACGCCACCGTGGAGACCTCGATCTGGTACGGCCCGTTGGCTGCAGCCTGGTCCCAAAGCACAGGCAACCAATACGTGCCTGCCTGCAGCGTATCCATGCGGAAGGTGACGTTGGGCTCCGAACAACTGACCTGGTCCCAATTCACGGCATAGCGCAGGGAGTCCGCAGGGCAGCTGAGCGCGAGTACCACGAAGGTGTTCTGGAAGGTGGGTGAGGTGCCGCAATAGGCCACGGAAAGTGAAGAGACACACCCCTGCAGTTCGAAGGCATGCCACACGCAAGGACCGGCCCAATTCAAGGGTGAAGACTGCACATAATCGTTCGTGATGGTGGCTCCCACGGTAGTGCCGCTGAATTGGAGCCCATCCCCCGGTGCGAGCGGCACAGGAGTGATCGACGCGCACAGATCGTTCACGGGTGGCGGAGTTCCGGGTAGCGCACAGATCCACATCTCCTGGTTGGTGGGCGGAATGGCATAATTCCATGCGTACACACGCACATGGTAGCTGTTCCCCGGCACGGTGGCGATCTGGAGTTCCTCTGTGCCGTTGATCGGGAAGGCATCCGAACAGCCTTCAGAAGTCAGTACCCCGCAGCCGCCACTGAAGGCTTCGAGCACCAGGTCCAGTGATGTGCCTCCGGTGCGCAGTCGCGTGTAGGGTCCCAGCGCCGTGAACGTGAACCAGGCATCATTGGCCGCGCTTGAAGTGTAGCCATTGCACAGAATGGGCGGCAGCGACTCTGTGGCATTGAGCAATTCGGTGGTGACCTGGATGCAGGAGGCGTCCACCGTAAGCGGCAACGCATCGTCACACACATCATTCACCTGGGCATGGGACGAAACCACGAACAAGAAGGTGGCGAACACCAGGCTGATGCGCATGCGGCGTGAGTTGTGGACCATGCAAATGTGCCAAAAAGACGAAGGGCCCCGACAAGCGGGGCCCTTCGAAGGAGAAGCTGCGTATGCGGATCAACGCACCATGAGGCGCTGCTCGGTGCTGATGCCAGCGGCCGTGAGGCGGACGGTGTAAAGGCCCGGGGCCACGCCGTTCAAATTCATCGGCACGGTCTGCCCGGCCACGATCACGCGCTGGCTGGAGAACACCGCACGGCCGGCCACGTCCACCACTTCGATGGTCACGTTGGGCTCGCTGCCGTTGTAGGCGAGGTTGAAGTCACCTTGGCCGGGGTTCGGGAAGATCGACCAGTCCATGCCGGTGCTGTTCAGGTCGTTCACACCCACATCCACACCGGTGCCGTTCACCACGCAGATCTGGAAGTTGTTGTCATCAGGGGCGGAGGCATACCAGTGGAACACGCGCACATAATAGGTGGTGCCCACGGTGAGGCCGGTCAGCTCCAATACTTCGGTCTCGCCATCCAGGGTCGCATCCGCACAACCGATGGAGACCAGTGCGGAGCAGCTGCCGCTGAAGGCTTCCAGCACCACATCGAAGGCACCCCAGCCCGTGGCGGCCACGGTGTGGCTGGTCTGGGTGGCGGTGAACTTGTACCACACATCATCGTTCGCCGTACCAGCCGCGGTCCCAGCGCAGTCGGCCGCAGGAAGGCTTTCCGTGGTCTGGGCGTTGGTGCCGAAAGTGGACAGGCAGAAGCTGTTCGAAGTCAGCGTGACGGCCTGGGCACATTCGTTGTTGGTGGCCGGAGGTGCGCAGGGGGAAGACGTGACGGTGATGGTGTACGGACCCTCCGAAGCGGGCTCGCTGAGCACGGGGATGTAGTAGGTGCCGGCAGGCAGCTCATTGTACACGAGGCTGATGTTGCCATCGCCACAATCGCCATACACGCTGTTCTGCACAACGGATGTGAAGGGGCAGCCCTGCGTGATCACAATAAAGAAGTTGCCGAAAGCCGGGGTGGTGCCGCAATAGTTCACGACCACCCGGGAGCAGGCGGCGGTGGTGGTGAAACGCTCCCATGTGCTGGCCACACCGATGCCCTCCGTATCCGTGGCGCCGGTGTTGTTGCCATTGAAGGTGATGGAGCCCGAAGCCGGCAGGTTCTGGTTCACCGCACCGCTGCAGAGGTCGTTGGCGGGGGCGCCGCCACGGTCCGCTCCATCAGGGAAGGGGGTCACGGGGTGCACGGTCTGGAACCCGTTCGCGTCGGGACCCAGTGCTTTGTTGTTCTGAGCCATGGCATTGCTCCCTACCAACAGGGCCGCGACCACGGCGATCGAGGAGTAGATCTTCAGCATATCGGAGGACTGATTTGGTTTGGGTGGTAAAGGTGCGATCTTTTTCGGATCGCGCCACGCCTACTTTTGGGCGCCGCACGCCACCCCCAACGGGGAACTGGAACACCTATGGATACCTCACTTGCCGGGCAGCGCGCCCTGGTCACCGGAAGCACACAAGGCATTGGCCGGGCCGTGGCACATGAGCTGGCTTCATTGGGTTGTATGGTGGTGTTGCTGGCGCGCGATGCGAACACGCTGGAGCGTGTGCAACAAAGCCTTCCACGACCCATCGGGCAGGTTCACCAAACGCTTGCGGTGGACATGTCCGACACCGGGGCCTTGGGGCATGCGCTGGCCGGATCCACCGAGCTACTGCGTGGTACGGGAATTCTGGTGAACAACACCGGAGGACCCGCACCCGGCCCTGCGCATGCCGCTCCTCTTGCGGCCTTTGAGCAGGCCTTCCGGCTGCACCTGCTGGCCTACCAGACCCTGGTGCAGGCCGTGTTGCCCGGCATGCAGGAACGGCGCCAGGGCCGCATCATCAACATCATCAGCACCAGTGTGAAACAGCCCCTGCCCAACCTCGGGGTAAGCAACACCATACGGGGCGCGGTGGCCAATTGGGCCAAAACACTGGCGAACGAACTTGGACCGCACGGCATCACCGTGAACAACGTGCTGCCTGGCGCCACGGAGACCGAACGGCTGGCCGATATCATCCGCCGCAAGGCCGGGCAAACAGGTCGTACGGAACAGGAGGTGGCCGAGGAGATGCGGCATGAAGTGCCCCTGCGCCGCTTCGCGAAGCCGGAGGAGATCGCCGCCGCCGTGGCGTTCCTGGCCGGCCCCTCGGGTGCCTACATCAACGGCATCAACCTGCCGGTGGATGGGGGGCGAACAGCCAGCCTGTGAGTCATCTGGTGCTTAGCGAGATCGCCATCTGGTAGTGCACAGGCACGGGCACTTCGCCCTGCCTTCCGGGCTCCAAGGCGGGCATGCGCCGCAACAGGCGGGTTAGGGCCTCTTCCACATCGGCTGGCACCTTCGGCGCGCACACCACACGGCCCACCCGGCCATCGGCCTCCACGGTGAAGGTGACGGTGGTGCGCAGGGCACCTCGGATGTCGCGCGGTAGTTCAAGGTGGCGTGCCACATAGGCATGAAGCCGTTCCGTGGTGCAGACCTCCCGAAGACCGTCGGGCAAGGTGGCACACTCCCGATGGCAGGGCATGGTCTCCTTCACGGGCACGAAGGGGCGCATGGGCGTGACCTGGCCGGTATCCAGCGCGGTCGAAGCGGCCACCACCGGGCCCGCATCCGCCCCCGGAGGTGCATCACCAGTGGGCTCCACCGGTTCGGCGACGGGCATCACGAGCCCGCCAGGCGCTGGCCGAGCCGCGGTGTGCACCAGCGGGGCGGCTTCTGGAGGTCTCACATAAACAGCAGGCAGCACTTCCACCACCCAGCGGTCCTCCCTCAGGAAAAGTTCCTGCTCCACCTGGGCACGCGCCCTGCCCCGCCATTCGAACGCGGTGAGGACGATGGCGAGCGCGGCGACCAGGCCTGTGAAGAAACGCATGGGCTGACGCGAGCGATCGCGCTTCCAAGGGTGAGGGAGCTTCGGCATGGCGCGGAGTTTCCCATGGAACACCGCGCTGCACTGGATCATTGCGCTTCGCGCACCACGAGCCGGAAGCCTTTGCCGTGTATATTGATGATCTCCACCGCCGGTTCGTCCTTCAAGTACTTGCGCAGGCGCGCGATGTACACATCCATGCTGCGGCCATTGAAGTAGCTGTCGTCACCCCAGATCTGCTTGAGCGCTTCGGAGCGCGGCAGCAGGTCATTGGCGTGCAGGAACAGAAGGCGCAACAACTCGCTCTCCTTGGTCGTGAGCCGGCGCTCCTGATCACCGTTCCGGAGCATTTGCTTGCGCTCATCGAAGGTGATGCCGCCGGCCCGGTGCACCACCGGACCCTCCGCCGTGGGTGTGCCTGCGCGCGAGCGCCTCAGCACGGCCGCAATGCGCAGCAGCAGTTCCTCCATGCTAAAAGGCTTGGTGAGGTAATCGTCCGCACCGGCCTGAAAACCGTGGATGGCATCCTGCTTCATGCTCTTGGCGGTCAGGAATATGATCGGCACACCCGCATCGAGCGCACGCACCTCACGGGCCAGCGCGAAGCCGTCCTTCACCGGCATCATCACATCCAGTATCAGCAGGTCATAGTCGCCTTCCTTGAACGCGTTCAATCCTTGCTGGCCATCGGTGCGGCGCACCACGCCATAGCCCTTGGCCTGCAGGTATTGTTCCAGCAGATTGCCCAGGTTGGGGTCGTCCTCCACCAGCAGAAGTTCAGCCTTGTGCTCCATGTTCAAAGGGTAGCTCAATGATGAAGGTGCTTCCACGGCCGGGCTCGCTCTCCACATGGATCTGGCCATGATGTCTTTCCACCACGGCCTTCACGTAGCTCAATCCCAATCCGAAGCCTTTCACGTTGTGCACGTTGCCGGTGGGCACGCGGTACAACCGTTCGAAGATGCGCTCCTGCTCGGCCCTGGCTATGCCTATGCCATTGTCGGTCACCCGTATGGTGACACCCCTGTGGTCACTGCTTGTGATCACATTTACACGCGGCTCGCGGTCGCAATACTTCAAGGCATTGTCGATCAGGTTGGAGAACACGTTCGTGAGGTGGATCCGATCGCCCTGCACGTGGAACAGCTCGGCGCCCGGTTGAAGGACCACCGCCCCCTGGCGTCGTTCGGCCTGGATATGCCCATGCCGCACCACGTCATCCAGCAATGCATGCAGGTCGATGTCCACCGGTTTGATGACCATGGAACCACTGTCCAACACGGCGCTCTGCAACACCTTCTCCACCAACATGCCCAACCGCTTGGTCTCATCACGGATCATGCCCAGGAAGGCCCTGTCCTGTTCGGGGGTCCGCGTCATGCCCGGATCATTGAGCGCTTCAGCGGCCAGGGCGATCGTGCTGATCGGGGTCTTCAGTTCGTGGGTGAGGTTGTTCACCAGGTCGGTGCGGATGTCGCTGATGCGCTTCTGCCAGAGTATTGTTCGGATGGTGTACGCAAAGGCGATAATGATGAGCAGCGTAAAGAAGAGCGAGAGGGCCAGCATGCCCCACATGGAGCGGCGCACGTGCACATGCTGGTCGGGGACGACCACGTGCAGCCAAAGCAGAGCCGCCAGCGGATCGGCCCGGAATAGCCGCGTGCGATGGGTGCTTTCCTTCAACCGGTCCGCATCGGCCGCTGGTGGCCAGATGAGTAGAAGGTCTCCCTCCTCATCCAGCACACCGAACTGATGGTCCGCCAGGATGCCATGCCCTTGCAGCTCCTCGGAGAGCAAGGAGTCGAGCAGGTGCGGGTCGATCAGCTCCTGTGGGTCGCGCGGAGCACCCGCACCCAGGATGCCACGCACCATATCGCCCACGAGCCGTTCCCTCAACTCCTCCTCCACTGTACGCTGTTCGAGCGCGGGACTTTCACCTGGGGCGGAAAAGGCGGCTTCATCACGCTCCGGAACCGCCTCCCCTTCATCCAACAACAAGGAGCCCCATTCATGCTGGCGGATCCGTCGAAGCGCCTCCATGCGGTCCAGTCGCTCACTGACATCCACCAGCGCATCATCTATGCTTTGCTCCATCTGGGCCTTGCGCAGGTCGAGGATGCCGCGCACCCATTGCAGCTGAATGAGCACCGATCCGGCCAGTGCCAGGGTGATCGCCACCAGGGTGAGCGTGATGATGCGCTTGTTCGTCACGGGCGTGATCCGTCGAGTGAAAAGTACCCCGCCCCATAACCACGCACCATGGCTTAACAGTCTTTAACCTTCCTTGGCGTGCGTAGGGACGGGCTCCCAGGCGAACGGTCCAGCTTCGTGCTCATCAAACGCGGATACGATGAACAAGACGCTCTTGAACACATTGTTGCCAGCCATTCTTCTGCTCGGCATGGCGGATGGAATTCCCACAGATGAACCCTCCGAGAACAAGGCCTTCAAACGCATGATGGAACAGCAGGTCGAACCCTATCGCCTGGAAAGTCCCGATGAGCGTGCCTCGGTGATGCACTACAGGTACAGGAAGAACGGATGAGCGAAGGCACACGCGTTCCACGAAGGGGTTCGTACTGATCGCGTGCATGCCACGTCCGGGGGCTCCGTGTTCACGGGGCCCTCAGGTCGTTGCCGGACGTGAGCGTCGCAAAAGGAAGAGCAGGGTAAAAAGCCCGATGAGGAGCCCGAGGAACTCGCGCACGAACTCGATGTGCGGAGCCTCCGCCTTCATGGAGCCCACTATGGTGGGAGCACCCATGCGCGCCCACGCGACGAACTCCGGCACCAGTATGGCCGCCCAGATCAATGTGATGATGATCATACCGATCAAGGCCGACCTCACGAACCGGCCCGTTGCGGCCAGTGCACAGAGAACCGAGATCACCGCATAGTAGGTGAACCACCATTCCGGGTCGGGATCGTTGAGCTGTATGTAGGCGAAGACCGCGAACAGCAGTGCGAGCGCGATGTGGATGGCTTTCTTCATGGCGGGTGTCAGAATTCGATCCGGTAACTGAGGTTGGGAATGAGGCCCAGCTGGTAACGGGTCACGACCTCATCCTTGCGACGATCATAATACACAAAGGCCTCATTGCGTGCATTGGTGGCGTTCTGCAGGTCAAGCGCCCACATGCCGGTGCGCCCCTTGCGATCACGCTTCAGGTACACCCTCAGGTCCATCCGGAACACGTCCTGCAACTGCGCCGACCAGGGATCGCCATACCACAGAAATACACCCGCGGTGCGCCGTTCCACAACGAAAGGCGTATAGCGCATGCCCCCGGCGAAAAGCACCCGGGCCGAGATGCCCCACGCCCGCACGTGCGCCTCGCGCTCCTTCCTGAACTCGGCACCACCCAGGGCATTCACCACGTAGTTGCCGTTCCAACGGGTGTCCTTCCAGGTGCCTGGAACGCGTTCCTCCAGACTTTGATAGATCGTGGTGTTCACCTGGTAGAAGAATCCGTTCATGAAGGAATGGGTGAAGGCGGCCTCCACCCCGCTGTTGTTCGTGCGACCCTGCATGGACTGCCTCATGAACACAAGGTCATCCCACACGTTCAGCCCATCAGGCAAGCCTCCCATTGGGTATGAGGGTCCATTCACCGGGACTTCCACGAACCACTGATGGAAGGCCTCGGCATGCAGGGTGTGCCTGTCGGAAAAGTGGTGGTCGTAGCCGAGTACCAGATCCTCGCTGCTCAACAGACCCACTCCTTCATTCCACGTGATCTGCGGGACCAGGAACACGTTCATGCCCTGCTGCCAGGGCAACATGGAACGCCGGCCATAGGATGCCGCAAGCGCACCCCGCGAGGTGAGCCACTGCAAGGACACACGCGGCTCCCACACCTCTGAATTGTTGAACGTGAACTGCGACCAACCCATGCCCACGGTGGTGCGCAACCGATCGGTGATGGACCAGCGCACGAAGGCGTACGGCCGCAGCAGCCATCCCGTGATGTCCTCATCGAGCAGGTTGGTGAGCGAACGTTCCATGGCGGAGACGCCGAGACCATAGCGGAGGCGCGCACCCAGTGACCCTTCATAATTGGAGACGAGCGAGAGTTTGCGCTCGGCCAGGTCCGCCCAACTGGTATCGGATGGCACGAGCGCATCGGATAGCCGCACCTCCTCACGCTCCTGTTCTGTGGCGGAAAGGGCTACGGTGGTACGCCAGTTGCCCCGCGCACCCACAGGCAGCACCAGCACGCCCCCCACGGCGCCGGTGCGGCTTGTGTAGGTGATGTCCCGACTGTCCTTGTCAAATTCCCATGTTGAAGTATCGCGCTGCGCCTCGAAGAGGTTGCTGCTCGTTCCGCCCATGCCGAACAAGCGCAGTTCCCCTCGGCTGCGGAATGGCAGCACCACATGGAAGGAGAGGTCCTGGAAGGTGATGGCCTCATCACCCAGGTCCACGCCCATGGCACCCAGCAGCCCCAACGTGGAATAGCGGTAGTTGACGAGATAGGAAGCACGGCCACCCTTGCGGAACGGACCCTCTGTGCTGAGGTCGATGCCCAGCAGACCGGCCTGCGCGGTCCACTCCCTGTTCTGCGTGGCACCCGGCCGCAGCCGCATGTCCAACAGGCCTCCCACGGCATTTCCGCGGTCCACCGGGAACGAGCCTGCCAGGAAGCGGGAGGTACCGAGCATCTGCGCGCTCAGGATGTTCACCCCACCGCCGCTGAGCGTGGGTTTGTCGGTCTGTGTGCCGGCATTGGACAGGTGGTTGGGGCTCACGATCTCCGCTCCTTCCAATGTCCATGCGTTGGCGTTAGGGCTGTTGCCGCGTACGATCAAATGGTTGGCCTGGTCGCTGGCCACCACCACCCCCGGCGTGGTGCCGGCCACGCGCACGGGATCGAAGAACATGGCCGGATAGCGCAAGCTCTGTTCCACCGTCAGCGCGCGCGCACCCAGCGACCCGGGCTCCTCACGCACCAGCCCCGAGACCGTGAACGCAGCAAGGTCGAACAGGGCCGGTTCCAGGGCCACCTCCTGCACCACCTCCTTGCCGGCCCGCAACCAGAGGTCGGGCATGCGCTTCCCCACATAGCTCAGGAAATCCACCTGCAGCATGTAGATGCCCACCGGCACCTGGGTGAACCGGAAATGCCCGGCTGTATCCGTGGTGGTGCCGATCACCGGATCGCTGGGCAACAACATGATGGTGGCCCCCGGGAGCGGCTGCCCGGTGCGCGCATCCGTCACACGGCCACTTACCACGGCAAGGGGCACCTGCGCCATCAACGGCATGCCGGCCGCGAGCAGCAGCATGGCCGTCCAGGTGTGGCGCGCGGGTCCTCCGATCATAGCGCGATGTTAGTGGAACTTCACGCACGGCGCCTGGTCCGTGCGACCCGGTATCCAACCTGCGATCCTTGATCCGCTCCCGGGCTACCTTCGCTCGCGCATGGAGCAGATCCTGAACCTGATCGGTGGCACCTTGCGCCCGGCGCGCAGCGGCCAGTGGCTTGATGACCACGAGCCCGCCACCGGCAGGGTGTATGCCCGCATCGCCGATTCCGATGAACAGGATGTGCAGGACGCCGTGGAGGCGGCACGTGTCGCGTTGCCCACCTGGAGCAGCATGCCAAGGGAGGAGCGCAGCCGGATCATGCTCCGCCTGGCCGATCTGATCGAAGCGGACCTCGAGGTGTTCGCCCGGGCCGAGTCGCGCGATAATGGCAAGCCCGTGCAACTGGCAAGGAAAGTGGACATCCCCCGGGCGGTGGCCAACTTCCGCTTCTTCGCGACCGCCATTTTGCACGAGCATAGCGAAGCCCACCTGATGGATGCGGTGGCGGTGAACTACACCGACCGGTCACCCATTGGCGTGGTGGGTTGCATCAGCCCGTGGAACCTGCCGCTCTACCTCTTCACCTGGAAGATCGCACCCGCACTGGCCGCAGGCAATGGTGTGGTGGCGAAACCTTCCGAGGTGACACCGATGACGGCGTTCATGCTTTCGCGCCTGTGCGAACGGGCAGGCATGCCTGCGGGCGTGCTGAACCTGGTGCACGGTCTGGGGCCCAAAGTGGGCGCCGCCATCACGGCGCATCCGGCGATCAAGGCCATCTCCTTCACCGGTGGCACCCAGACCGGTCAGCACATCGCGCGCGTGGCCGCACCGATGTTCAAGAAGTTGAGCCTGGAGCTTGGTGGGAAGAACCCGGTGGTCATATTCGCCGATTGCGACTTCGACGAGATGGTGCGCACCACGGTGCTCAGCTCGTTCCGCAACCAGGGCCAGATCTGCCTGTGCGGGTCGCGCATCCTGGTGGAACGCCCGCTGTACGAGCGGTTCAAGGCCGCCTTCGTGGAACGCGTGAAGGCCCTGCGCGTGGGCGACCCGCGTGAGGCCACCACCGACCTGGGCGCCGTGGTGAGCCAGCCGCACATGGAGAAAGTGCTTTCCTACATCGACCTGGCGCGCACCGAAGGCGGCACCGTATTGTGCGGTGGAACGCGGGTGGTGCTGGAGGGTGAGTTGAAGGATGGCTGGTACATCGCCCCCACCGTGATCGAGGGCCTTGGCCCGGGTTGCCGCACCAACCAGGAGGAGATCTTCGGCCCGGTGGTCACGATCGCCCCGTTCGATACGGAGGAAGAGGCGCTGGCCGCAGCGAACGGCACCCCCTATGGCCTGGCCTCTGTGCTGTGGACACGGGATGTGAAGCGCGCGCACCGCATGGCTCACCGGCTTGAGTCGGGGATCGTGTGGGTGAACTGCTGGATGGTGCGCGACCTGCGCACGCCCTTTGGCGGCATGAAGCAGAGCGGCGTGGGGCGTGAAGGTGGCGTGGAGGCGCTCCGGTTCTTCACCGAAGCGAAGAACGTGTGCATCCGGCTCTGAAGCAGCTCAAGGACGCCAGCGCACTGCCGATCCCAGTGGTGAAGAACCAGCGGTACAGGCGCATTGGACCATGTGCCGAAGCGCGGCGACCCATGCCTGCCGATCGTGATGGCACGGAAGATGGGACCTGACCGGAACGCCGCCGCGATGCGCCGCTGCAGAGCGGTCATACGCACATGTCCCGTCCCTCGGTGCGTTCACCCCGCCTTCGGGCCGATGCTGAACCGGACCTGTTTCGTGCTGTCGCCCTTCGCCGACACGATCAACGTGCACTGACCGGCACTTTGCATGAGCTCCAACAGATCGGCCTCACTACTGGCGCGCTCCAATTCGGGACCTGCGATCAAGATCCGTTTGTAGCGCGCATTTCGTTCCAATGGTGCGAGCGCAGCGAACGCCTTCCACTGGTCAGCGATCCGGTCGGCCGGATCGTTGGGCAGATCTACCGCACAGGACATCGACCACCCGGCTGCGGAATGGCGCAATGCCCAGGTGATGAACGGTGTGCCAGCGGCTCCGCGGCCCAGGCTGAAGAACGCCAGCAACGCGCCTTTCAGGCGAGGGCCGAGAAGATCATCGTGCAATTCAATGTCAAGCATCCGGCCGATCACCCCTTGCAGTGCGATGCCCGCACACCCGCTGAACGCGAAGACACCTTCCTCCGCCACCAGGTCCTCATGCATTGCCCATGCCGTCTCGATCCGCTCCGCATCACCATCACCATTGTCACCACACCGTGCGAGCAACAGCAGCTTGAACTCCCCTTCCGGCCCGGGTCTGGTGTTCATCAAAAGATCCCGGCCCGATCGCCGTGTCATCTCGATCAACCCCAGGCCGGCTCCCCGCTGCCCATCCCTTTTGTTGCTGGTGAGGCCGGCCAGGTACAACTGCTTCAAGCGGTCCGGTGCCACCGCTTCCAGTTCGGCGAGCCGCTTCCGCAACACCTCGATCGCCGGCCCTTCAATGGGATTGATGGCCGCGATGCGTTGCTCCTCGCCCAGGTCGTGGAACTGGAATGAACACGCCCCCTGCCGATCGGCGTGACGATGCCGGATGATGTTCTGATAGGATTCAACCATGAGGAAGGCCAGCCTATGCCGTTGTGCCCGGCCCTGGGGAAGCAGACCCTCGAAGTGTTCCGCCATGGCGATCAACTGCACCGACAGTTCATCGCGGAAACGACCGCTGTATACGAACCGCGTTCCCGGCATCCGGTCCGGGCCATCCACAGGCCGATCGTGCCGATCTCTACCCATTTGGAGCGGCAAACTACGGCTTGTCGTACATGTCACGTTCCGCTCACGCACGCCCCGCTAATTTTCGCCCCGACATGCTGACCGAAGAACTGCTCGTAAAGGCCAGGGCCCATGTGCGCCAGTGGCTGGGCCGGAAACTGGCCGGGCACATGCGCTTCCATGACCTGGACCATACCCTGGCCGTGACGCGTGCGGCCTTGGAAATAGGCCGTGGCAGCCGCCTGAGCGAGGCACAGCTGCGCCTGGTGGAGGTGGCCGCCCTGTTCCATGATATGGGCTACGCGCTCACTTACGCCGGGCACGAAGCGAAAAGCGCCGAGCTGGCAGAGGCCTTCCTGAGCAAGGAGGGTGCTTCCAAACGTGACATCGCGTCGGTGCGCGCACTGATCATGGCCACTCGTATGAGCGCCACTCCGCGTGGGCTGGTGCAGCAGGTGTTGCGTGATGCCGATACCGCAAAGGCCGGGCAGGCGGATTTTGACGGGCGCAGCGAACGCCTGCGGATCGAATTGAGCCACGTGCGTGGCCGGGAGATCGGCAAACGCCAGTGGCAGCGGGAGAACCTTGCCTACCTGGAGGCACACCGCTTCCATACCCGTTATGCACGCCAGCGTTTCGGCCCCCAGAAGTCGATCAACCTCTCCAGGTTGCGGGAACGGCTGTCCCTTCCCAAGAAGAAAGCGCAACTGCCGGGCACCGAACTGGAGCGCTTCTTCGACCGCGACCTGAGCTGGCTATCATTCAATGAACGGGTGCTGCAGGAGGCCCAGGACCCGCGCACCCCCCTGTTGGAGCGCATCAAGTTCCTGGCCATCTATTCGAGCAACCTCGACGAGTTCTACCGTGTGCGCGTGGCCTCGCTGCACAGCGTGGCCAAACTGGGCAAGCGCACCCGCAGCAGCCTCGAAGCCACCCCGCTGAAGCTGGTGGAGAAGATCAACCGGACAGCCCTGGGGCAGCAACAGGAGTTCGGCAGGCTCTTCCGCGGCACCCTGCTTCCCGCCCTGCGCCGCAAGGGCATCCGCATCCTGCGCGAGGATGAGCTGGACAAGGGGCAACTGGCGCACGTGGCCGCCTTTTTCCGGGCACGGGTGATGCCCCTGCTCCACACGGCGGCCATGCGCGAAGGCAATGCCACCTTCATAGAGGACCGCAAGCTCTATTTCGCCTGCCGCATCCGGCCACGCAAAGGGGGCGGCAAGGCCCGCATGGTGCTGGTCAACATCCCCTCCGATGAGATGGGACGGTTCGTGACGCTACCTGTGGCGCGCAAAGGGGTGGATGTGATCTTTCTTGACGATGTGATCCGTCTTTGTTTGCCTGACCTGTTCGTGGGGTACCGCGTGCTGGCCTGTCATGCGATCAAGGTTTCCCGCGATGCAGAGCTCCACCTGGAGGAGGAATTCGCCTTGAGCATCACCGAAAAAGTGCGCCGCAGCCTGCGCAAACGCATGCTGGGACAGCCCGCCCGCGCGCTGTACGACAGCACCATGCCCAGGCCCATGGTGGAGGCCTTGCGTACGCTGCTGCGGTTGAAGAAGGCGGATATGGTGGCGGGCGGACGCTACCACAACTTCAGCGACCTGCACCAGCTGCCCATCGCCGGGTTCACTGAACTGCGCGACAGGCCCCTGGCCACCTTGCGCCATCCGGATCTGCCCGCGAAGCGAACGGTGTTTTCCGCCATGCGACAGGGGGACATCCTGCTCCACTTCCCCTATCACGACTATGGCCATGTACTGGAATTGCTCCGCGAAGCCAGCCGTGACCGCGATGTCAGGCACATCCAGATCACCCTCTACCGGGTGGCCGCGGACTCCAAGGTGTGTGAATTGTTGCTGGAGGCCCTGGCACGGGGCAAGCAGGTCACCGCTTTCGTTGAGGTGCAGGCCCGGTTCGATGAGCGCACCAACCTGCAGTGGGGCGAGGCCCTTGAAAAGGCGGGAGCCCGCGTAATGTACAGCCACGAGGGCCTGAAGGTGCATGCCAAATTGCTGCTTATCGAACGTGGTTCAGGCCGCCGCACCGAGCGGTTCGCCTACCTGGGCACGGGCAATTTCCATGAGCGCACGGCCCGGCTCTATGCTGATTGTGCATTGCTCACCACCGACCCCGAATTGACCCAGGACGTGGCCGAGGTGTTCCGGCACGTGCAGGACCTGCATTCGACCCCCCGGTTGAAGCACATCCTGATGGCCCCCATGAGCCTGCGCAGCGGCCTGGAAGCACTGGTGGACCGCGAGATCCGAAATGCGCTTTCTGGCCGGCCAGCGGGGATCACCCTGAAAATGAACAGCCTGGAGGACAAGGACCTCATTCGCAAACTCTATGATGCAAGCCGCTCTGGCGTTGATGTGCGCCTGATCATACGTGGTATCTGCTGCCTCATACCCGGCGTTCGAGGCATGAGCGAACGCATCGAGGCCATCAGCATTGTTGACCGCTATCTGGAGCACGCCCGGGTGTTCGTCTTCCACAACCAAGGGCAGCCCGAGGTCTTCCTATCCTCCGCCGATTGGATGTCGCGCAACGTGGACCGCCGCATAGAGACGGCCTTCCCCGTGCGGCATGCTTCGCTGCGCCAGGAGTTGCTGGACATGCTGGAGCTGCAATGGTCCGACACGGTTAAGGGGCGCCAGATCGACCCCCTGCAGGGCAACACCTACCGAAAGCCTGAACGCGGCAAACGCCGGGTGCGCTGCCAGGAAGCCTTCCACACCTACCTGGCCAGGCGGTCACGTAACCGCCGCTGATCGATCGGTGGAGGTTTTGGCGAAAGGGGGGGTGGGCCTTCCTGCGTGCCCGTAGATCGCGTGATCCCTTGCAGGTCATTGGTGTGTCCCGAAACCCCGGCCCACCCCGCACCCTTTCATTTGGTACCGGCTCGCTGCCGGTCGTGGGTTACAACGGGGCACATTGCGTGATCCTTGCGGCCTTTAACATCGATCAACACATGGCGTAAACCCACCCCCTGGCAACCGTGGAACGCGGATCTTTGCTAAACTTGCACCCCGTTTTCAAGCCTTCGGGCTGGGCACGGTTGACATTCTGGGGAATTAGCTCAGCTGGCTAGAGCGCTTGCATGGCATGCAAGAGGTCACCGGTTCGACTCCGGTATTCTCCACCAGGGCGGCTCACAAGGCCGCCCTTTGGTTTTTTGTCCCACCCTGTGGAATTAGCTCAGTTGGCCAGCGCGTCCCGACACGGTCGGGAAGATCACCGGTTCGACCCCTGTATTCTCCACCAAAGGCGGTCTGTACAGACCGCCCTTCTTGTTCCATGCCCCTGACCGGCTCCCTGATCGAGCGCCTCTGCGAGCACCTGAGCCGCCATTGCGGCACATCGATCGACATTGAACAGGCCGTTGGAACAGGTGGCGGGTCCATCAACGATGCCTACCAACTACACACCAATGAAGGGCGCTTTTTCGTGAAGGTGAACGCTGCGGACCGCTTCCCTTCCCTGTTCGAGGCCGAGGCGGACGGGCTGAAGCGTCTTCAACAGGCCGGCTCCCTGCGTGTGCCCGTGACGATCGCCTTGGGTGAAGACCATGACGATGCCTACCTGTTGCTGGAGTGGATCGATGGCGGGACAAGGACGACCGCGTTCTGGGATGCCTTTGGCCGCGGCCTGGCCAGGCTGCACGGCCATACCTGGGAACGCTTTGGACTGGAGCGTGACAACTACATCGGCTCCCTGAAGCAGGTGAACCACCCGGAGTCGGACTGGACCACCTTCCTCATCAAACAACGGCTGGAGCCGCAACTGAAGATGGCCCGTGACCGAAGGCGCCTGGATGCAGGCACGAGCTTTCGCTTCGAGCGGCTATTCGCACGGCTGGATAACCTCTTTCCCGCCGAACCACCTGCGCTGCTGCATGGCGACCTGTGGAGCGGGAATTTCCTGTGCGACCCCCTCAGCGCTCCCGTGCTCATAGACCCTGCCGTGTACTACGGCCACCGCGAAATGGACCTGGCGATGACACGGCTCTTCGGAGGCTTTGACCCCTTGTTCCTCACCGCCTACCAGGCTGAGCGGCCTCTTGAACAAGGATGGGAGGAGCGCGCGGACCTGTGCGCTCTTTATCCCCTGCTGGTGCATGTGAACCTGTTCGGTGGCGGCTATTTGCAGCAGGTGGAGATGGTGCTGCGGCGCTTCACTTAAGCCCGCATCGGGCAGGCGACCCCCGATCCGGGTCAGACGCGTGCGGCCCATTGGAAATCGCACGGGCGCGATATCCGTCATTTCCGGTTGATGTTGAGCTTTTGCTTCAATGCCTCCTTGTGCGTGCGCCCCACGGGGATGCTGATCGTTCCGATGAGCACCTGCCCGTCCCCGAAACCGGTCACCCGCCGAAGGTCCACCGCGTACTTCCGGTGCACGCGTTGCAAATGGGGGTTCCCCAACTTCTCCTCCACCGCGCTCAGCGAACTGACCAGCACATACTTGCGCGTGGCCGTATGCAGAGTGGTGTAGTTGTCATCCGCCTCGGCATATAGTATTTCCTCGGTGGGCACCTTCACCATCCGCCCGCGATCGCGCACAAAGATCCCATCGGCATGAACGGAATCCGGATCGCGTTTCAGGCGTGACCGCACGATGGCCAGTTGGGTGCGCAGGTCCTCCTCGTCGAACGGCTTGATGATGAAACCCTGTGGGCGTGTGGTGGCCACGCGCTCCAAGGTCGCGGGGTCCGTGTGCGAGGTGACGTAGAGGAAAGCGATGCCGGCGCGTTGCAGTTCCGCGCCCACCTCCACTCCATCCGGACCGTTGCCCAGGCGAATATCCACCAGCGCGATCTCCGGTCGGGTGCCAAGGGCCATCTCTACTGCGGTGGCGGCATCATGCGCCTTCCCACACACCTCATGGCCGAGGTCCTCGAGCATGGCCGCCAGGTCTTCGGCGATCAACGGCTCATCCTCCACAATGAGGATACGTGCTGGCGTGGTGCTCATCCGGCGAGCTTGTAATTGCGGATGTGAAGGCGGACCGTGGTGCCCTGATCCTCCACCATCTCGTGCTCCGCCTGCAGCTTCTCTGCGAAGGTGCGGAGCATGCCCAGGCCGAAACCGGCACCGCCCTCGCTGTTCACCGCCGCCACCGAGTACCCGATGCCATCGTCGCTCACCTCCAAGTGAAGGCCATCGACCTGATGCTGCAGGCTGATGCGCAACAGGCCGGACCTCCCATCGGGGAAGGCGTGCTTGAGCGCGTTCACGATGAGCTCGTTGAGGATGAGGCCGATGGGGATCGCCGTATCCACGTCCAGACGCAGGGGTGGCACGGCAAGGTCGATGGCGATCCGCCCGGGATCGATGCCATGGCTCTTGATGAGCCCGCGTGCCAGTTTGTCCACATAGGATGGCATGTCGATGCCGCGCACATCATCCTCCTGATACAGGTCCTGGTGGATCAGGGCCATGCTCCGCACCCGGTCCTGGCTGTCGCGCACCGCATCACGCGCCACCGGGTCCTGAATGCCGCGCCCCTGCATGCGCAGCAAGCTGCCCACCATCTGCAGGTTGTTCTTCACGCGGTGGTGGATCTCACGCAACAGAAGCTCCTTGTCGCTCAAGGCGCGGGCCATGCGTTCATTGGCGCTGGCAAGTTCCTCGGTCATGCGCTGGCGTTCGCCAAAGGCCCTCCAGAAGAAGAGAAGGGCGATCAGCAGGCCGATGGCTCCACCCACCAGCATCTTCATCACCAATGAACGCCGCTCCATGGTGGCCCGGTTCAAGGCCAGTTCCGCATCCTTGCGCTCGCTCTCGAAGCGCACCTGCAATTCATCCATGGCGCGCTTCCGCTCCTTGCTGTCGATCTCAGTCTTCGCCGCGATGTGCTTCTGCAAATGGAACAACGCACTATCCGGTTGACCGCTGCGCTCGAACACACGGGAAAGGATGCCACTGTAGTCCGCCACCTGGGCCCGATAGCCCGCACGCTCTGCGATGGCCAGGGCCTGACCGCCATAACGGATCGCCTGGGGCAGGCTGTCCAACTGGTATAGCGACTCGAACAGGCCACCGAGGATCTTGCACCGGATGTTGTCGTTGTCCCAATCCCAGATCATGGCAAGCGCTTCGCGCTCGAGGCGGCGTGCCATTTCATACCGGCTGGTCTGCATGCAGAGCTGCGCATGCGCGTGGCGCGAAAGGGCCGCATGCCGTGTTGAACCGACACGCACCAGCACCTCGGCCGCCCGCTCGTAGAGCTGATCAGCTGAATCCAGCGCACCCTTCCTTGCATACACATTGGCCAGGCCATCCATCATGCCCGCCGCCCAGGCCTCATCTTTCAATTGTTGATAGCTCGCGATGGACCGCCGATAGGAATGGACAGCCGCGTCGAGGTCACCATTCACGGCATGCAGGTGGGCGATGTTGCCATGTATAAGGGCTTCCAGATCCATTCTATCCAACTGCTGGCTTAGGCGCAGACCCTCTTGAAAGTGCGCCAGCGCCTCCAACCTCCTTCCAGCAAGTTCCTGAATGGTGCCTAGCAGGTTCTCCGTGACCGCGAGCCGGTCCGTCCGCTCCTCCTTCCGCGCCTGTTCCAGCAGCATGTTCCCCCATGTCAGCGCCGAATCCGGCTGGTTCATCATGAGCTTGCGTGCGATCCGGTTCATGACCTTGAAGCGCCCCGTATCGCCTGGAGCCATTCGTTCAAGCACATGTACCAGGCTATCCACCTGGCCATGCGCAGCGGGGCCGGTCAGCAACAACACCAGCAGGAGCCGGCGCCATGCGCGGACAGATGGCCTGGTCAGCAGCCTGCTCATCATGGCAGTTGTTCGGTGCGCGTGTTGGTGGTCACCACGCCACCAATGGTAAGCAGTATCGGATCCCTGTCATTTTGCGTCCCGGTGTACTTCACAGTGCCATCCATGTTGACATCCTCGGGCCAGTAGCCGTTCACCATGGCCGTGGGCACCACACCGCCGATGCGCGCAAGGATCGGGTCGCGGTCGTTGGCAGGGCCACTGTATTTCACCAGAGCATCAGGCAGCACATTGCCCTGCCAGAGCAGATGTGTTCCGGAGAGCACGTCCTGGGCATCGGTGCCGAACAGCGGGACACTGCCCGCAGTAAGGTCCAACGAAATGGGCCCGGCGCCCAGCACGAAGGTGTTCGTGGTCATCACACCCAGATGATTGCGATGACGCAGCGCCACGTGCAGTGCCTGACCATGCACATCGCAGAAGGGCACCGGGGAGATCCCGTCCACATCCACCACATCCCCATCGCGCTGTATCAACGCGGCACGTCGGTCCAGCACCAGTGTGGGCGTACCAGGATCGCGAAGCTCCACGAGCACCCAATCCACAATGGCGTTCGGACCGGTCACGGCAAGCGCCGCGCCGGTGGTGCCCGATGGGCCGCTTATGGGGGCCATGGCCATGGCGGAGTAGGGCTCGTTCAGCGGAACCAGCCCTTGCACACGCAATGCGTCGGACATGAGCTGGTCGGCGGGGTTGTACGGCCCCTGAAGAAATGCACGCAAAGCGACCGTTCCCGTGGTGCATCCCGGTTGGGTGTACTTCACCACAAGGATATCCAGCAACCCGGCCGAGGTGAGGGATTGCACGGCAGGACCGGGATCCACGTCCGTGGTGTTCACAAAGCCCTTTGCCACATGCACACTTCCATCGGAAGCAACCGCCACGCCGCTCCCGCTCTGTGTGGAACCGCCGGCCAGATGAAAGCCCCAGCGCAACGATCCAGCGGCGGTATAGCTCAGTACATATGTATTTGAAGGTGCGCTGCCGGCCAGCAGGGTGACCCCGGGGCCAGGGTCAATATCCAATTGCAGGGATCCAGTGGTGCCGAACTTACCCGTGGTGTACACGTTGTCCTGGGCGTCCACGCGCACGCAGCCGCCGAAGTTCAAATAGCTCGTGAGGATGAAGGACCATTCGAACTGGCCTGCGGCGTTCAATTTGGTGAGGAAGGAAGGCTCTGTGAAATTGCCAGTGAGGTTGAGAACGCCCGGGCCCGGATCCATGTCGGTGACACTATTGATGAAACCTGTGAAGATGCAGGCCCCCTGCGAGTCCATCGCAATGGAACGTGCCCGCTCCGTGCTGGTGCCACCCAAGCGATGCGCCCACTGCAGGGTGCCCACAACCGAAAGCCTTAGCACGAAAATGTCCGCATCACCTGCCGAGGCCAATGACAGCAGACCCGGGCCGGGATCAAAATCCACGGTGTTCCGGAACTCGCCGGTCACCACCGCCTCCCCGGCCGGGGACACCGCTATGCCCCACCCCATGTCATTCGCCGTGCCGCCCAATCCTAAGCCCCAAACGAAGTCACCGTTGGCATCCAGCTTCTGCACATAGATATCCTGCTGCCCATTGCCGCCCACATTGGACACACCGGGTCCTGGGTCCAGATCGGTCAAATTCCCGACGCTGCCTGTAGCATAGATACTCCCGGCGGCATCCGTGGCCAGGCCGTAGACCGTTTCGGTGTTCGCACTGCCCCAGGTCTTTCCCCAGATAAAGGCACCCAAGGGCGAGAGCTTCACCACCATGGCGTCGAACGTGGTATTCGTCGTGGTCACCCAGGCAGTGCCTGGCCCGGGATCCAGATCGATGGTCCCTGCCACACGTGCGCCGATGATCACATTATCCCAGGCATCGACCGTCACGGCCCAACACTCATCCGTGGTGTTCCCTCCCCAGGTGGCCGCCCAAAGGAAATTGCCCATGGGATCGAGCTTGACCAGAAAGACATCCTGGCTGTTGTTCACTGCGGCCACTGAGAAGATGCCCGGCCCCGGATCAAGGTCGATCGAGTTATTGAACGTGTTGAACACACCCGCCACCAACACGTTGCCAGCACCATCCACCGCTACGCTTGTGGCAAAGTCCTGCAGGCTCCCGCCCATGCTCACGGCCCATAGCGGGGTCTGTGCCCGCATGGCCATTGCCAAACCCAGGCAGATGAAGAGCGCGAGCGCTTTGATGATCTTGTGTGGATCACAGCTTACAGGGGCCATATGTTCATGTGTGGTCCGCGAATGGTCGTGGCCATTCAACGGCGAAGCTTGACGTTCCAATGTCATGGCAGCTGTTCGTTCCGGGTGTTGGTCGGTACTGCTCCACCAATGGTGAGCAGGATGGGGTCACGGTCGTTGCCCGAGCCGGTATACTTCACGGTACCGTCCAGGGTCACATCCTCGGGCCAGTAGCCGCTGACCATGGCTGTGGGCACCACACCGCCAATGCGCGACAGGATGGGGTCGCGATCGTTGGATGAGCCGCTGTATTTCACCACCGCATCGGGCATCACATTGCCCTGCCAGAGTGCATGCGCATTGAACAGCACCCGTTGTGCGTTGACCCCAAAAAGCGCGATGACACCCTGCGTAAGGTCCAGTGCGAACGGTGCACCGGAGAGCGCCACAGGCGAAGCGGTCATGACGCCGAGATGATTGCGATGCCGGATGGCCACATGATAGGCTCCGCCCGCCTGGCAGAACTCGAGCGGCGATACGCCATCCAGGGCCACGATCTCGCCATCCCGTTGAAGCAATGCCGCACGCCGCTCCAGCACCACCGTTGGAGCGGCCGGATGCCGCAATTCCACCATCACCCAATCCACAATGGCGTTGCTGCCGTTGACGGACAACACGGAAACATCCGTGGTGGTGGGTCCATCGATGATGAAGCCCATCGCAGAGTAGGGCTCAGCAAGCGGCAGGAAACCGCGCGTCCGCAGGGAGTCCACCATCTGTTGGTCCGCCACCCGGTACGCTCCTTCCAGGAACACGCGCGGGGCCAGGCGGGTACTGGTGCACCCGGGCTGTGTGTAGCGTGCGGTATACCCATCCCAAAGTCCGGCGGAAGTCAGGTTCGCCACGGGCGGGCCGGGCGCCATATCCACTGTCCACATGAGCTGACCGCATACATGGATCTGCTCTGCGGTACCAAGGGCCACACCGGTGACGTAGTCGTTGGCGGTGCTGCCCATGCTGAAGCCCCAACGCAATGCACCCTGCCCTGTGTAACTGATCAAAAAGGCATCGGTCTGCCCATTGGTCTGCAGCAGCGTGGTGCCCGGGCCAGGGTCTATGTCCATGGGTATGTTGGCCGCCGTGGTGCCGAAGGTCCCTCCCACATAGATCCGTCCCAGGGCATCCACGGCCACATCAAAGCCCTCATTGAAATTGCTCGAGAGCGGAATGGCCCAGAGGAATTGCCCTTGCCCATCCAGCTTCAATACAAATGCATCGCCCAGTTCATTGCCGGGAATGATGAACTGGCCGGGCCCGGGATCCAGATCGACCGGTGAACTGCGCACCGCACCGGTTACCACCGGGCCACCGTCCGGACCGACCGCGATGCCACGGCCCCTGTCATAATTCACATCGCCAATGGACATGGCCCACACAAATCCTCCGCTCGCGTTCAACTTCAAGATGAACATGTTCGGCAATGAATCGACCGTGAGGATCGAGGTCCCGGGTCCCGGGTCAAAGTCGCCATCGGCGGCATACTCGCCCGTGACAAGTACATTGCCCACGGCATCCAGCGCCAGATCGTGCCCGAAGTCACTGTTGCTCCCACCGACCGATACCGCCCAAATGAGCGCGCCGGCCGGGGTGAACTTCATCACGAACACATCGTGGCCACCTCCCACACTACCGATCACCGTGCTGCCAGGGCCCGGATCCACATCCAGGGGCCCCATCAGGTTGCCGGTCACGTGGATGTTGCCTGCGTTGTCGCACACCACGCTCCGGCCTACATCATCCACATTGCTGCCGATGACATGGTACCAGAGCAATGTCCCGGCGGCGTCCAGCTTCAGGATCACCAGGTCATCGGCCAGACCATTGGTGGTCGCCATGCTCACACCGGGGCCGGGGTCCATGTCCACCGTGCCGCGAATGCGGCCTGTGACGATCACGTTCCCCAAGGGGTCGATGGTGACTCCCCGCGCTTCGTCGTTCTCCGCCCCGCCTATCGTGCGCGCCCAGAGCATTTGACCTGAAGCGCTGAGCTTGATGATGTACCAATCCAGCCCGCCCTGTGAGGTGAGCGTGGTGACACCCGGGCCCGGCTGGGCATCCATGGAGTTGCGGTACGCCCCCACGCTCACCACGGAACCGTCACTGTGCACGGCGACCCCGAAGCCGCTGTCGGCGTTCGACCCGCCATGGGTGACCGCCCAATCCAGAGTTTGCGCGCGAGCGGAGGAAATGGCGAACAGGCCACAAAGCAGCAGAAGCATGATACCGACAGTCCGGGTGGTCGTCAGGACCTGCTCCAATCCCAAGGCAAGCGCGGTGTTGTGTGGCAGGTGGATGCAAGAGGATCGCAGACTGTGGTTCATGGCAGTTGTTCGTACCTTGTAGTGGTGGGAACGGAGCCACCAATGGTGAGCAGGATGGGATCGCGGTCGTTGCCCGAGCCGGTGTACTTCACGGTACCATCGAGGGTCACATCCTCGGGCCAGTAGCCGCTCACCGTAGCCGTGGGCACCACGCCTCCGATACGCGCCAAGATCGGGTCACGGTCGTTGGATACGCCTGAATACTTCACGGTGCCATCGAAGAACGCGTTGCCCTGCCAGAGCACCTGTGTTCCTGCGACCACCTGCTGGGCATCCGCACCGAAAAGCGGGACCGCACCCGTGGTGAGGTCCAGCACGATGGGACCCGCTCCAAGCACAAAGGTGTTGGCCGTCATCACACCCAGGTGATTTCGATGGCGCAACGCCACGTGCAATGCCTGTCCATGCACATCGCAGAAGGGGACCGGCGATATGCCGTCCACATCCACCACATCCCCATCCCGTTGGATCAGTGCGGCCCGCCGGTCCAGCACCACGCTCGGTGCCAAGGGATCACGCAGCTCCACCAGCACCCAATCCACAATGGCGTTCGGGCCTGTTACGCCGAGCACCGCGCCGGTGGTGCTCGCAGGTCCACTGGCCGGGCCAAGCGCCATGGCTGTGTAGGGCTCCGTCAGTGGCAGCAACCCCTGCGAACGCAGGGCATCGGACATGAGCTGGCCGGCCGGGTTGAAAGGTCCCTGCAGGAAGGCGCGCAGCGCGATCGTCCCCGTGGCACATCCCGGCTGGTCGTATTTCGCGGTGAAGACATCGATGTTCCCCACGGATGTGAAATTCGCCGCTCCGGGCCCGGGGTCCAGATCTATGGTCTGGTAGAACATGCCGGTGACATGCACCGCACCCGTGGGGCTAATCGCGATGCCACGGCCGCCGTCGTTCTGGATGCTTCCCAACCCAAAACCCCAGCGGAACGCACCCGCGGGATCATAGCTGGCCACAAAGACATCCCCACCACCCAGATTCACGATCCCTGCCACACCCGGACCGGGATCAAGATCGAGAGGGATGGAGGAGAAGGTACCGTAGGTGCCCGTGACATACACATTGTTCTGTCCATCCACATCCACATCGAAGCCCTCGTTCAGGAAGGTGGACAGCAGGAACGCCCAGCCCAAAGCACCCGACGCATCCAACTTCAGCACGAACGCATCCTCGATGTTGGAACCGTTCAAATTGAACACGCCAGGCCCGGGGTCCACATCCGTGATGCTGGTGATGCGCCCGGTGATCACCGGCCCACCGTCCGGCCCCACCCCCATGCCATTGGCCCGTTCCGAACCCGTGCTTCCGAAGCCATGCGCCCACAGGAGCGCGCCCGCACTGGTCATCTTCAGTACAAAAAAGTCCTCTGCACCACCCGAGGTCCGGCTCACCACACCGGGTCCCGGGTCAAAATCCACGGTATTCCTGAACTCCCCGCAGACGAATACGTTACCGGCCATATCCACCGCCATCGCGTGTGCCCGATCGTTCGCGGTGCCCCCCATGGCCACCCCCCAGACGAACAGCCCGGCGGGATCGAGCTTCTGCACGAAGATGTCCTGCTGCCCATTGCCACCCACCGTGGTCACACCCGGTCCGGGATCGATGTCACCCGCATTGCCGAACAGCCCCGAGGTATAGACATTCCCTGCGCCATCCACGGCCACTGCACGTCCGGCATCACCACCCAGACCACCGAACACCCTCCCCCAGACGAAACCTCCGGAGGCGTTGAGCTTCAATACCAACACATCCTGGCTCAGATTGGTGGTGGTGACAGGCATGACACCCGGCCCGGGATCGATGTCCATGGATCCCGCGATCCGGCCCGACACGATCACATTGCCCGATCCATCCGTGGTCACCGCGAATGCATCATCCGTAGAGGTGGAGCCCAACGAGCAGGCCCACAAGAATTGGCCGTTCGCGTCCAGCTTCTGGATGAACCAGTCCGCATCCCCATTGGATATGAGGTTGAACACTCCAAGCCCGGGATCCGCATCCATCGTGCTCACGAAGTTTCCCACGGTGATGACCGCACCGGATGGATCGACCGCCACCGCGTAGGACTGTTCGAACATGATGCTGCCAATGGACATGCCCCAATCAAGTGTTTGCCCCGGTGCGGTTGTCTGAGCGAGCAGCCCAGCCAGAAGAAGTAGAACGATGCCGGCGGTTCGGGGGGCTGTACGTGTCAGCTCCGATTCCACGGCAAACGCCGTGCGGCGAGGCCGCATGGGGCGTAGCGTTCGAGAACGGTCATTCATGGGAGTTGTTCGTTCCTTGTATTGGTGGGAACTGCCCCGCCGATCGTAAGCAGGATGGGGTCACGGTCGTTGCCCGAGCCGGTGTACTTCACCGTGCCATCCAGGGTCACATCCTCGGGCCAGTAACCACTTGCGGTCAGGGTGGGGATCGATCCGCCGATGCGGGAGAGGATCGGGTCTCGGTCGTTGCCCGGTCCGGAATAGCGCACCACATTGTCCGGCTGCACATTGCCCTGCCAGAGCAGATGCACCGCTCCCGCCTGCGCTTGTGGCTGCGTGCCGAAGAGCGTGAAGCCGCCCGTGGTGAGATCGATCGGGGTGACCAGTCCGGACAAGGCCACCGATGCGGCCGTCATCACGCCGAGGTGATTGCGATGGCGCAGCGCCACGTGGTAATTGCCCGGTGGCTGACAGAACAACACGCCGGAAACGCCGTCCACATCCACCACATCGCCATCGCGTTGGATGAGCGCCGCACGCCGCTCCAGGACGTTGGTGGGCGTCACGGCATCACGCAGTTCCACCACCACCCAATCCACCACGGCGTTCGCACCGGCCACTGAAAGCACCGCCGCATCGGTGGTGGTGGCACCCACCACCGGCCAGCCCATGGCGGTATAGGGTTCTGCCAACGGCAGGAAACCGCGCACGCGCAAGGAGTCCACCATTTCACCGGTTGCTGTACGATAGGCACCCTGCAGAAAAGCCTTCAAGCCGACAAAAGTGCCGTGGCAGAGCGGCTGGGCGTACTTGACCGTGAAACCATGCTGCCCTGCACCGGTGATGAGGAGCGATGCAGGCCCCGGGTCCACATCCATGCTGGTGGCGAACTCCCCGGCGAGCAGCACCGCACCGCTGGGATCCACCGCAATGCCACGGCCCAGGTCCACACCGGTACCGCCCATGGCGAATCCCCAGCGCAACACACCGGCCGATGTATAGCTCGCTGCGAACACATCCTGCGATGGACCACCGGACAACACCGTGGAGCCTGCTCCGGGCTCAATGTCCATGGCGGCATTAAAACCGCCACCGAGGTAGATGTTGTTCGCTGCATCGATGCGTAGCGCGTTGCAATTGGTGGCCGTGCCTGCGGAAAGCTGAATTGCCCATTGGAACACACCCCCGGCATTGAGCTTGATCAACGCACCATCACCACCAATTGGCGTGAGGAGTTGAACGCCCGGGCCTGGATCGGCATCAAAGGCACCCTCGAAAAGCATCGCCACCACGCACGCACCGTTCTGGTCCACCGCAATGGCATTGCCCCGCTCGAACGAGGTGCCACCGAGCTGCGCCACCCATTGGAATGTGCCGGCCGCACTGAGCTTTAGCACGAAGGCATCAAAGTCCCCCGTGGAGATCAGGTTCTGTGCTCCTGCGCCGGGGTCAAAGTCGACCGTGTTGCGGAAATGGCCCGTGACGAACACCGCGCCGTCCGGGTCCACGGACACACCCTCGCCGATATCGGATAATGTGCCACCGATACCAACGCCCCAAAGCAACAAACCGTTCTGGTCGAGCTTCACCACAAAGATGTCCTGCACCCCGTTGGTGGCCACGTTGAGCGTTCCCGGTCCGGGATCAAGGTCCGCGGTGCCCCCGAAAAAGCCGGTGACGATCACATTGTCAAAGGCATCCACCGCCACACACCTTCCCTCATCCGCTACAGTACCTCCAAGCTGCCTTGCCCAGAGCAGCGCACCGGCCGGTGAGTACTTCACCACGAAGGCGTCCGTGGATGCATTGGTGACCAGGTTCGCCACGCCAGGCCCGAGGTCAACGTCCACCGTGCCGCGGAACATGCCGGTGACGATGACATGGTTGCTGGCATCAATGGCCACGGAACGCGCCTCATCGAAGGACAGGCTGCCAAAAGACCCGCCCCATTGGAAATTGCCGGCGGCATCCACCTTCCGGATGAACACGTCCAGGTCGTTCACCGAAGTGACGGTGAAGATGCCCGGGCCGGGATCAAGGTCCATGGCAAGGCTGAACGTGCCTACTGTAATAACAGCACCTGCTGCATCCGTAGCCACGGCAAAGGCACGGTCGGCGGAATTGCCACCGATCGCATGCGCCCACACGGGAGACTGGCCATGACCCCTGTGGGCCAAAAGGAGAACGACCGTTGAGATGAGGCACAGCCGACGGACGGCCGCGGTAAATGAATGAGGATTGGTTAGACGCGTGTTCATCAATCTGCTCTTGCTCCTGCAAGCTAGGTGTGCCGCACCGACCACAACAGTCCGCAAGGGGTCAACGGTAAATGCGTTTAGGTGAATGGGTGCGCCGGGCAGGACGCTTGTCCCAATGGCATGGTCGTACGCCCCCGGACGCATGTTGCATCTTCACATCCTGGACATGCGGCGAGGCTCTTCTGGCCTTGTCCAGTAAACGAGACCCATGGATGCCTTGACCTTCTCGGCCTTGTTCACCCTGCTCATCCTCTGCCTTGCGCTTCTCGCGCGGGTCTTTGACCACCGCATCACACTGGCCGCGGTTCTTGGCTGCACCATCTATCTGGTCCTCGACGATCTTGTGACCGGTCTGCCACACCTCGTCACAACCCTGGACCTATTGCCCGGTGCATGGAATTGGAGCGGCAAACTTCTGAGCATCGGTCTGGCGTTTGCGGTGATCAAGATGCTGCGGATCCCGCGGACCGCAGTGGGTCTCAATCGCCCACAGAACGGACCCGGAGTGGTGATCGGCGCCGTGCTGGGTTTCGTTATCTGGGGCGTGGTCCTGGGGTACTATTTCCGCCCCGGCCAGCCGGATGCCGAAACGCTCCTTTACCAAAGCACCATGCCCGGGTTCGCAGAAGAACTCGCCTATCGTGGCATCGCACCCTCCATTCTCCTTGGACAGGTCAGGCATCGGTCGACTCACGGAGGGATCCCCTGGGTCGTCATCTGCCTTACCGCTGCGGTATTCGGCATATGGCATGCCTTGCAGGTCACAGACGGTCGCCTTCACCTTGACATGGTCCCGGAGCTGATCCCCTTCCTCGGTAGCCTACCTGGAGGTTACCTGCGATTCAGGACGAACAGTCTTTGGGTGCCCATTGCCTGCCATGGTGCGGCCAACCTGGCTTTCCATGCGGTCGGTGGGCTGCTGTGACCCCAGGCGGATCACCATGTGCTCAACCTTTCCCCCTTCAGCGCTTCTTCCACCTTGTCCAACACATCGCGTGAGAGCAGGTCCTGCGCTTCCACTGCCTTCAGGTTCTCCGCGAGTTGCGTGGTCTTGCTGGCGCCAAGTATCACGGTGCTCACGCGCGGGTTCTTCAAGCACCAGGCGATGGCGAAGACAGGCAGTGACAGCCCAAGGTCGGCGGCAAAGGGTTTCAACCTGTTCACGGCCTTCACACGCGCTTCATTCCATTCACGCTCCCGGAGCCAGTCGAGTCCTTCGGCGGTGAGGCGGGTGCCTTGTTGCGCGTTGGTGCCGTGCTTGCCGCTGAGCACACCGCTCGCCAAGGGGCTCCAGATCGTGGTGCCAAGGCCCACGGTGTCATAGAGCGGCGCGAACTCCCGCTCCACCTTCTCGCGGTGGAACATGTTGTATTGCGGCTGTTCCATCACCGGCGCAATGAGGTGGTGCTTTTCCGCCACCGCGTGCGCTTCCTTGATCTGCTCGGCATTCCATTCACTCGTGCCCCAGTAGAGGACCTTGCCCTGCATGATCAGCTGGTGCATGGTCCACACCGTCTCTGCGATGGGCGTGTTCGGGTCGGGGCGGTGGCAGAAGAACAAGTCGAGGTATTCCACCTGAAGCCGCTGTAGCGCTGCATGGCAGGCCTCCACCACGTGCTTGCGGTGCAATCCCACCTGCGTGGGCAGTTTTCCGCCTGTGCCGAAGAATACCTTGCTGCTCACCATCCACGTGTCGCGTGGCCATTCCATTCGAGACAGGATGCGGCCCATGACGCGCTCGCTCCCGCCTCGTGAATAGATCTCTGCATTATCGAAAAAGTTGACCCCATTGTCGTAGGCGAGCTTCATCAACTCAGCGGCAGTCTCATCCGTGATCAGCTTGCCGAAGGTGAGCCAGGAGCCGAGGGAGAGCTCGGAGACTTGAAGGCCGGAGGTGCCGAGGCGGCGGTAGCGCATGGGTTCGACGTTGACGGTTAGGGGACACCAGCATCATGCTGGCGACAGAAGGATAGGAGGTTGCGAGCAAGCCGGGCTTGCACAGGCTCCCTGCGCAAAGATCGGCACATTACTCGGCCACGATCCTCCCCGACCGGCGCATCAACCCCGCTTCGCGAAGGGACCACAGGAAGAGCCCCGGACCGGGCAGGTCCAGGTGCACGTTCACCGGGCCTGCGGCCATGCGCTGCCCAAGCACTTCGCGGCCCGTGGCGTCGTACAGGAACAAGTCCCACGGGCCCGTTCCATCGAGCTGGCCCTGGAACCGAACGGGGCCATGGGTCGGGTTCGGTGCCGCCTGAAAGGCGATCGATCCAGCATCCTCCGGCATTCCCGCCCCAGAGCAAACACCGGGCAGGTTCACATCCAACCAGGCCATGCGCTTCGCGATCCACGCCTTCAGGGTGTCCAATTCAGCCGGGTAAGTGGTGGCGAAGGGTCCGAGTTCCGGCGTGGGTCCGCTCATGCCCAGGATGGGCCACTTCGTGAAATGCCGCGCCTGCGCATTGGCCACCAGCACACCCACACTGTCGATCCACGCATGGATGACAGGCAGTGAGAGCGGACCCAGCCGCTGTTGTTCATAGGCGCATCGCAGTTCATTGGCGAACGCGGGGTCCTGCAACAGCCGGATATACCACCCGGTGGAGTGGTTGTCCGGGTCGCAATCGTTGATCAGGTGCGCCCAGCCGCTGCCGTCCCTGTTGCTGTAATAGATGCAATCCCAATGATCCTTCCACGCCCAATCAAAATCCCAGACCGGACCGGCCTTCAGCCTGCCCCCGTTGCTGTCCTTGTCCTTGTGGAAGAACACGCTCTTCTTGAAACCATCGTTGTTGCGCGCCACTTCGTTCACCAGGAAGTAGTTGATGAACGACGGGACATCCAGGTAGGCACGATAGCCCAGCGATGGGTCCGCGAAGGAACTGCCGTACAGGGCCGTCTCCAGAGTGTTGATGGCGTCCTGGATGTAGATCTTCTGCTGTGGGGTGATCACATCGGGGGCCGGGTACTCATACAGGAAGTGGACGTCGAACGTGGGATGGTCGATGGGTGAGAAGTTCGACTGGAAACTGTTCCAGGGCGCCCAGAGGTTCTGTTGCAGGATGTAGCCTCCGGTCAGGTCGTCACCGCTGTTCTCATGCGGATCAAGGCGCGCGATGGCGACGCGTCCGTTGTCGCGTTTGATCTTCTCTCCGAGGACATAGATCCCCCTGTACCGTCCATCGAGCAGCACTTCGCACAGGTGCATGCGCGGGGCATACTGGCCCATGGAACGCGCCAGGTGCATGGCCAGCGCATGGCGCACGAGAGACCTGTCGTTGTAGTTGCTCAACAACACCCAGTCATTCTCCTGGGGCATGCCCAGCAAAGGCACATTGTTGTTGGAGCCATCCGGCAGGCGGGTCTCCACGCTGTAGGGGCGTTGCGGATAGCCCGCCGATGAGGCACCGCGTATGCCAATGCCGATGTGCCCATTGTACACGTTGCTGGGGTCGGTCATGGCGGTTACCGTGCCAGGACCGTTGTACTTGATCTCCATCAGGGCCTGGACCTTGCCCGTGTAAGGGATCTCCGCTCCTGCGGTATGCAACAGCACGATGGGCAGCTCACTGCTCACCACCTGGATGGTTCCCGGATCCTCCACGCACAGTTCGAAGGCACCGGTTGCGCCGCCATAGCCGAATACCTGTATGTAGAGCATACCCCCCATGGGAAGTTCATCGGCCATGATGCGCGAGAAATAGCCCGGCCCTCCATCATCGTCGCAGGCCAGCCGGACCAGGCTGAAGCAGTCAACGCCAGCCCACAAGGCAAGTCCGGTATCGTTCAACCCGCCGGTGGAAAAGGTGCTGACCACCACACTGCCCGACGCCGGGACCGGCATGGTGTACCAGAGGTCACCTCCCGCATAGTTGGCACAGCCCGGGTCCAGGCCGGTGCCGGTAGCACCCGCGTTGTTCACGATCACACAATCCGCCGTGTCAATGGCCAGGGCGGTGCAAGGCACACCGCCTGCGGCGGGAATGACGGTGCAATCGGCCGTTCCGGAGTAGACGGTGCCCGTGGCCGGGTCCGTGCCATCGCTGAACAGCACGTTGCCATAGGTGCCCAGGAGCTGGTAGGTGTTCTCGTTCTCCCACGAACCGGAGCTGTAGACCAACTGGATCACGTCCCCATTGCAGGCTGAAAATGCCCCGCTGCTGCCATGACCGGTGGCGGCGAACGTACCCACGGACGCCCCGTTCACACGGACCTCCAGCACGCCTCCGTTCCACCCATCCCCATAGCTGTCCTGCATCATCACGTGATGGTCGCAGCACTGCGCCGGCGCCTCACCCAGCCAAAGGCTGAAGAACAAGGTGACCGGTATTCCCAAACGCTTCATGGTCTTCATGATCCATTCAAATCTAAGTGGCCGTGGCTTCATACGCCCGGGCACGCTCGCTGACAGGGCGCATGGTCCGTTTCCCGGGTCTCCCGTTGGGTTAGCGAACTGTGGAGCACTAGATCCCGTGACAACCACCCAGGTCTTGCCCCTTCAGGCCTTGCATTGTTCACGACTGGTGGAAAACCTGAGGTGCTCCCAAGCCAACACTTCATCCGGTCCACATGTCTTCTTTACACACACCGCGCTGCTTTGCGCACAGCATGAGCCCCCACGTCCACATGCCGAACATCAGGGCGGCCTTCCAGCCGAAGGCTGCCGCACCGGCCACCGATCGCTCGCCCGGGAGGGCGTTGCGCCTGCCCAGCCGGCAGGTTGCTTGAGCGGTGCAGGCGGCACGCGGACGATCCAGCGAAGGGGCCCCGGGGACGGGGCCTCTTCGTTTGCCGCCCAGCCCCCATCTTCGCAACAGCTGTCGGTAAACCGTCACTCATCATCCACATGTCAGGCATCTCTTCACACAAAGCCCCCGAACCTGTTGGCCACTACCCGCATGCCCGCCGTGTGGGTGACCTTCTCTTCCTGAGCGGTGTGGGTCCGCGGGAACGGGGCACGAAGAAGATCCCCGGGGTGGAGCTGAACGCCGATGGCAGCATCGCCTCCTACGACATCGAGACGCAGGTGCGCAGCGTGTTCCAGAATGTGAAGTGGATCCTGGAGGACAGCGGCAGCAGCTGGGAGAAGATCGTGGATGTGACCGTATACCTCACCAACATGAAGGACGACTTCGCCACGTACAACCGGCTGTGGGCGGCATACTTCGAGAAGGACCCGCCATGCCGGACCACCTTGGAGATCAACTGCCTGCCCACGCCGATCGCCATCGAGCTGAAGGTGATCGCGACGTTTTAGGACGAGATGGATCGCCCTGAGATCGGCGCTGCGTTGCTCCAGCACCACGAAGCCTTTATCGCGCGCGTGCTCGAATTGCCCATGAGCCAGCGCGCTGGATCGCGGAACGGCAAGTGGACGCCCGCACAGCACATGGAGCACATCCTCCGCGCCGTACGACCGGTCGCCATGGCGCTGCTCATTCCGAAGTGGTTCCTGCGGTGGCGCATCGGCGTTCCGAACCGGCCACCACGCGACTATGAAGGCCTTGTACAGCGCTACAAGGAAAAGCTGGCCGCTGGTGGCCGCGCCTCGGGTCGGTTCGTTCCACCTGCGGTTCCAGCTCGTGATGTCGAGTCGATCGCGTCATCCGTGAACAGGTCCGTAGCCTTGCTCGCGCGACGTGTGAACAACTGGTCCGAGCAAGATCTGGATTCGGTTCTCCTACCGCACCCGCTGCTCGGGAAGATCACTGTGCGGGAGATGCTCTTCTTCACCATCTATCATGTCCAGCATCACCATGCGCTGGTGGACCGTGACACCGCCTAACACCAGGCTGAAGCTGTTCGCGGTATCGCTGCTCCTAGTGTGCGTGGCGTGCAGCCGGTCATCGCTTCCGCCCGGGAAAGGCAACGACAGCCACGATCGGCAAGGAGGTGCGCGCGCTGAATACGGTGTGCTCCACCTTCACGCCACCTGGAGCGAACCCTGGTGCGGAGGCACTGAACCGGACCCCCACGAATGGCCACGGACCACACCATGGAGCGGTTGGAGGTACATCCGAGCAGCCGCGCCGGACAGCACAGGCCGCTTCGCGATCAACGATATCAACCTGCCGGTCCGTGATTCCATCCGCACCGATGGCACGGGCAATGGCCACCTCAAGTTGCCGCCCGGCAATTACCTCCTGCTCGACCGTGATCGCGTGGACCGTATAACGCACGACAGGCTCCTTCACGACTTCGCCAAGCCCAGCCCGCACCAGGATGCGGTGAACAAGGAGTGCCTGAAGCAATGGCTTCACGGACCCTTCGGAGTGATCACCATCGCGGCAGGTGACACGCTGCACGTGGATCTGCCACTGCATGGGCCATGTCCATGGTACAGCACCCCTTGTGTGAACTACCGGGGGCCGTTGCCGCCCTAGGCTTGCTTCCGCATCGTCATCACCCTCCCATAGGTGAGCGAGCGCCACGCCCACTCGAATGGCCCGTACTGGAAGTGCGCGAGCCACCATCGGCTCCAGAGCACCTGTAGGATGAAGACCCCGAGGGAGAGCGCCTCGAACGAAACCACGCTCACCCGCGTGCCCCAACCCAAGCCCACTCCGGTGAAGAGCGCCAGGGCGATGATGGTCTGCATCAGGTAGTTCGTGAGGGCCATGCGGCCCATGGGCGCGAGCACCAGCAGGCGCCGTTGCCACGCGCTGTTGCGCCACAGCAGTGCAGATCCGCTTGCGAACGCGATGGCCAGCGGAACCACACTCAGGGCATAACTCGCTGTGTGGATGAGCGAGGACGCTTCAGGGGGGTAGCCCACATTCCCTTCGGCCCACCACATCAATACCGAGAAGGGGAGCCCCAGCGCGAAGCCCGCGATGCAGACCCGTTCCAGCAATGATGCGTGCGCGCTCACATCCACGAAGAGCTTGCGCCGCGACACCCAGAGGCCGATCAGGAAGAGGCCGAGCACCTTCGGCAGCCGGTTGCTCTCGATCAGATGCACGAAGCGGAAGATCCAGCCGCGTTCGTTGGCATGCATCAGTTCCTTCCAGCCACTGTCCGGTAGCACTAAAAAGGCCTCGACGGTGGAATTGCCATGGCTGGCATCACTCGCTTCCATCCAGCGGACGAAGGGCTCCACGGGATCGAAGCGCGCATGGGTGAGCACCACCGCTGCATCGATGGCGATGGGTGAGAGGATGAGCGCAGCAGCGGTGATCAGCAAGGCTCGATCGCCCAGCCCCCGGAAGAGCGGCAGCAGCAAGCCGAGCACGGCGTAGAGGAAAAGGATATCTCCCGCCCACACATAGCGCAAGTGCAACCAGCCGATGATGAGCAGGATGAACATGCGGCGGTAGAAGCGCCATAGTCCGTCATTGCCCTTGGCGAGGAAGAACCCAAAGCCGATCCCGAAGAGCAGCGAGAAGATCGAATAGAACTTGCCGTCGATGAGGATGGTGTGGAAGGCCTCGAGCGGCATATCCAGGAACGAACCCGGCAAACCGGCCCTGGCCTCTGGCGAGAGGAACATCCAGAGCGAGAGCCCGGCGTAGTTGCTCCATACCACGCCGAAGAGCGCGAAGCCACGCAGGGCATCGAGCAATTGGGTTCGTTCCGCGATGGGGGCGCTCATGCCGTGAAGAACGGCAATAATCCAGCACCTCGCCGGAAGATCCTCACGGCGAACGGTACTCGATCAAATGGCTCGCGCCGATCATCCATCGCCCATCCTCCTTCACATACATGTCCGCCCAGCTCATGTGTTCATTCGGATACGTGAGGCTGTCCTGCGACCGTACGTGGTTGCGATAGGTGAGCAGCGCCAGATCACCCATGACCTGGAGCACGAGGTTCTCGTAGCGCACATGCCCTACCGTGTCGCGCCCCGAAACCCGATCGCGGATGTACCCGGCACGATCGTAGAACTCGCCCTCCGCACGGAAGATGAAATCGCGGGCCAGGATCCGCTCGAAGTCCTCCGCCCTCCGCGTGTGCATGGCAAGCGGCCGGGCGCGCTTCACCCTCATGATGCGGAAGGCGTCGGCTGTATCGGCTGCAAGGTCGCGTGTGATCAAGGTGAAGGTCGTCAGGTCCACGACGGCATCACCATTTACCATGTGAAGGACCACCACCTGTGCCGGACCCGGCACCGGATCACGCTGATCACTGCAGCCGACGGCCACGGTGATGATGGCGAATGCGCACAACTTATTCATCGCCGGATGACCACTCGCGCGCTCTCGGGCGCGTTCCCTTCCACTCGCAGCATCACCAAGTACAAGCCTTCGCGCAGCTCCACAGGCAGCTCAAGCTGAATGTTGCTCGCAACAGCGGAGACCACTTGCCCCTGCACGCGTTTGCCTGTGGCATCGAATAGCTCGATCACGGCCTCCTTGCCGAAGTGCGCTTCGTTCATGGTGATGTTCAAGCGATCGTTCGCGGGATTGGGGAATACATGCAAGGCTTCGCCGGTGGCGGGCACGGAAGCCACGGGGTCCACTTCCTCCACATCCACCGTCACACACAGCGCATCGATCACTTCGGCCACGGTCACATCATCGAAGAAATAGTACACGAGGCCGGACCCTGACACGCACTCGATCTCATCCTGGGGCTTCAGCACACCGATGGTGATGTGCTGGTAGGGTTGATCGGCGATGATCTGGCCGCAGATGGTCTGCCATTCATTGGTGACGTTGATCGGACCGCCCTGCCATTCCATGTGCATGGGTGGATTGAACGGCGGGTAGAGCGCGGAGACGGGCTCCATGCTCAGATGGGCCCCGAAACCATTACAACCGTTCTGGTTATCCCGGAGCCGCACATTGAAGGCGATGAGGTAGGGCAGCCCGGGCACCAAGGGGGCGCTCAGCCGGCCACCGATCGCCTCATGATAATCCGAACCTTGGTGAGCATAAGCCCCGGTCACGCCACCACCACTGCGCGGACGCACGTCGGAAGCGAAAACGGGGGCGGTCGAACTCGTCCGCAATGGAAGGCGGCGAAGGTCGTTGTACCCATTGCCTGACGAGTAGCTGTCCGAGGTGGCCACGGCAGTTTGCCAGTTCGGCGCCAAGCTGTATCCGACAGGAGTGGGATATCCATCCGGATCGAACTGGTTCGCGTTCAAACCGGCCGGCTCCATGCCCGGGTTCAGCACCAGGTTCGGCCCGAGGCAATCCACATCCGCACAGTCACTTTCCATCGGGTGCGGGGTATGGAAGATGCCGAGCTTGCCATTCAGGTTGCCGGTATTCCGGCTGTACACGCGGAAGTGATAGGTCTGCCCATCGACCAGCGCGCTGGGCAGCACCATGTAGTTGTAGCCGCACGCGATGGGCACGAGGCTGCCCACTGGACCTTGAAAGAGCTCGAGCACCACATTGTTGTCCAGGAAATGGCACATGATGGTGGCGGCCTCGCCATCGTGCGTGAATTTGAACCAGACATCATCATCGGCACTGTCGCCGATCACCCCGCAGCCGTTCGAGGGCAGGCTCTGCGTGGCGTTGCTTGTGTTGAATTCCACCGCGTACGCATCGTACTCGTAAATGGCCACGGCACCACTCGCTTCATCCGATGTGCCGGTCCCGCCAACCCACGGATGGAAGGTGCGGATCTCATGCGGCCCGGAGTAGAAGTTGTAAACGCGCACCATCACCGTGTCGCCGGCAACTAAGCCGGTCACATTCACGCCGTTGGTGCTCTGTCCGCAGACCAGCACGTTGGCGAGCAGCGTGTCCGGAATGGTGGAGAAACCGCGGAAGGTCTCGATCCTCAAAGAGGCCGCAGCCTCTTCGTACTGGAGGCTTCCAACATCCACCCCCACTCGGTGTTGGGTGGCCGTAGCCAGGAAATAGAACCAGGTATCGTTCACCGGGGTTCCTGCGCAGCCCGGTTGCGGGAACGACATCGACGCACCATAGTTCGCAAAGGGCCGCATCGGATGCACCAACGCATCTCCGTTCGGAATGAGCTCGATGGCACCGGCCATGTCATCGTTCACGGGTGGCACATAGAATTGGTGACTGAACTCCGCGCCGACCCCACCGCCATAGGGATACATCCGAACGTAGTACGTGCTGCCGGGTACCAGGCCCGTGTAGGTGGTCGCCCCTTCATCCGTGCAGATCAAGCTGGTCAGCGCGGCGCAGGTGCCGGAAAAGAGCTCGGTGCGGACATCGAAATTGACGTTGCGCGGTTGAACGACCAACGCTGCCGTGGGCGCCGTGGCCGTGAACGTGTACCACAGGTCCTTCGACAGGGCCGCACTACCGCATTGGGGAAGCGAAGAGGTCGCGAAGCGGAACTCGGTGCGATCAGCGTGCGCATAGTCCAGCACGTTCGTGGGCACCAACGGGACAGCCCCGGCACACTCATCGTTCAAGGCCGCCTTCGTCAACGCCACGCGCAGCGGTCTTGGAGCTGTACCGTTCGTCCACAGGCGGAAGGTGTAAGTAGTGCCTACCACCAGGCTGTCCAGCGCAGTGCCGGTCGTGAAGCCCACGGCGCCGCACTCCATGGGCACCAGCGCTCCACAGGTGCCGGTGTTCAATTCATAGCGGAGCCCTGTCCCATCCGCGAAGGCACTCAGCAGGATGGTGGGCGCTGTAGCGATGAAGCTGAACCACACATCATCGTCCGTTCCGGCAAGACAGGCCGTGGCGCTCTGTGTGGCGCCGTACGTCACCGCATGCGTGTAGACCAGCGTTTCATTCTGCTCCTGCACGGAAAGGCCGATCGCGTCGGCGCATTCGTCATTGGTGGTGAAGCCGCGCGTGCGGAGGCCACCCACGTAGCCACTGCCCACTTTCACATTGTAGGTGTTGCCTGGAACAAGCGCGTTCATGATGAGCGGTGTGGTGGTCCCTGCGTTCATGATCCCATCCACGCAGTTCGCATCGAAGAGGGCCATGCTGAAGGATCCCACCTTCTCGATCACGAGGTTGGTGGACGGTGCAGTGAACCGGTACCACACGTCCTGCACGGTTGAGTAGTTGTTGACGACGGAACCGGTCGCCGTTTCCACGTTGAACCCGTACACCTGGCCGGGTTCGGCGGTCTCGTTCACCGCCATCGTGATCGCGTTCGCGCACTCATCGTTCGCCGGTGGGCTGCCAATGCCGGCACGGAACCACACGTAATTCTGCGCGACCGTGCTCTCGGAATACACCCGCAGGTGGATCACCTGGCCCGGGGTAAGGCCGGTGATCTCGCGCCGGATGTTCCAGTTGCTCTCGCACCACAAACTCGTGAGGCTTCCACAGGTACCCGTGAACGCCTGCACCACCACATCGTCCTCCGGCGAGATCACCACCATGTGCTTCGGAGCCGTTGCGGTGAAGCGGAACCACACGTCGTCATCGCTCGCGGCGGCCACACCGCAGCCCGGCTGCGACTGGGTGGCGCCGAAGGTCGAGAACTGTTTCCCCAAGGTGTACGGGGTGATATCCTGCGACGGAACCAGTTCCATGGCACCGGCGCACTCGTTGTTCGTGATGGCATGCACCACGCCCCAACGCACCGTGTTCGCCCCGGTGGTGGGCTGGTAGCTCCGGAAGTAATAGGTGTTGCCGACCACGAGGCCCGTTAAAGGCAGCGCGCTGGTGACGGTGGCGCCCGTGGTGCAGCCGATGCTGTTCAGCGACCCACAGGCACCACTGAACGCCTCTATGTGCACAGGGTATGTGGAATGAAGGTCGTTCAGCACGATAAGGCTGCTCGCGGTGGCCACGAACTTGAACCACACATCGTTGTAGCCGGTGCCGCTGCACGCCGCTGGTGAGATGGCGTTGGGCTCGCCTCCATTGTTGCTCAGCACCCACTCTTCGGGCACCGCGCCGTTGCTCACCGGAACGAGGTAGGCGTTGGCGCAATCGGGATTGTTGGCGTTCTGGGCGATGACGAGCAACGGTGCGAACGCGAGAAGAAGGAATGTGCAGCGCATGGTCGTGGGTATTGGACGACCAAGTGAGCACAACACCGCCGCGGATCAAAGGAGTTTCGAGGCTACGGAGAGCGATCGAGGGAACGGTCAGCGCGGTGGTGGCTCACTGCCGATCGATTCCGCCTGGATCACCCAGCGGCCATTCTCCCTCCCCATCACCATGATCAACGACCCAGAGCGTTCCTTTCGCACGCCCTTATCCTCCACGGTCATCCGTTCGTGCAACACGAGGATCGCCGTGTTCTCGTATTGGTAGAGGATCTCACGGATCACCGTAGCGTTGATCAGCTTGAAGCCATTGCGCGTCTGCCGTGCGGTCAATCCCTTCAGGTCGATCGGCATACCATCGATGTCGTGGTAGAACCAGCCCGGTGACAGGAGCTCCTTCCGCGAACTGTCCCTTACGGCCACTGCGCGATGCTCTTCCAGACCTCCGATTCAGCCGCCAGCAGCGCCAGCACCGCACCGTCCGGGGGGTGGGTGCCGGCGAAGGTCATGGGCACTGCGCCGCTTGTTGCCGGGGTGTTGTTCTGCGCAATGCTCAAACCTGGCAGCAACAACGCAAGCGCGAATGGGAGGAGCTTGGTCGGCATAGTGCGAAGGAGGGGCTTGTATACGAACACGCACAGTGCAGCTGAGGCAACGGGAGTGGGTCGAGTGAACGATCACCCCCTCAACTCCCTCAGCACTTCATCCAATCTCCTCCGGCTGATCTCCACGCGCACACCATTGCGCAGGCGCACATGGCCTTCGGCATCGATGCCGTCCACATGGCGGCGGTTCACGAGCGCGCTCTTGTGCACGCGGAGGAAACCAAGCGGCGTGAGCATCTCGTCGTAGTCCTTCAGGGTGCGCGCCGAGACGAAGCGGCGCTCGTCAGCAAGATGAAGCTCGGTGTAATTGTCGTCGGCCCGGCACCAGGTGATGTCGTGCGGTGCAACGGCATGCGTGCGGCCGCCGTGCGTGAGGGTGAGCTTCAGCGCTTGCGGTTCGCGCTGAGTGATGTTGGCGAGGAAGTGCTGTTGTACCTCAGTGGAATTGTCGCCCTTGCGTTGAGCATGCCGATCGATGGCCGCGCGAAGCTCATCGGCTTGCACGGGTTTCAGCAGGTAATCCAACGCGCTGAAGCGGATGGCCTGGATGGCGTAATGCTGGTGACCGGTCGTGAATATGACATCGAAGTCCCAGCGGCCGAGGCGTTTGAGCAGCTCGAAGCCGTTGCCGCCGGGCATCTCCACATCGAGGAAGACCAGTTGCGGGCGATGAATGCTGATGAGCTGCGCGCCCTCATCGATGTCCCGGGCCTCGGCGAGCACGCCCACATCGGGCGCCACCTCCGCCAGCCGCGCGTGCAGGTGCTCCCGGGCAGCGGCCTCGTCGTCGATCAGGAGCGCTCCGATCATGGCAGCAAGTTAGCCCAGCACCACCACGACCCGAGTTCCTGCCGGCACACCACGCTCATGCAGGTCCGTGAAGGTCACGCTGCCGCGCTCCCGCAGGCGGTAGGTGAGCAGCTGCAGGCGTTCGCTGGTGAGCTGCAGGCCCATGCCCGGGCTGCCGTCGGCATGGGCACGCCTCGGCGCCACCTGGCGCCCCACGCCATTGTCCTCCACGGTGCAGATGATGCGTCCCTCCCGCTCCGCGAAACGCACGCTGACGCGCTTGTGGCCCTGCTTCGCGGCCAGTCCGTGCCAGATGGCGTTCTCCACGAAGGGCTGTGCCACGAGTGCGGGCACCGCATCGTCCTCCTCCAGCAGGGCGGCATCGGCATCCACTTCGTAGGTGAGGCCCTCCGGGAAGCGCAGTGCCTCAAGCTTCAGGTATTGGCGCAGGAAGTCCATCTCCTGGCTCAGCGGCACGCGGTCCTTCACGCTGTGGTCAAGCACCATGCGCAAGAGCCGCGCGAAACCATCGAGGTAGTTGGAAGCTGCGACCATATCGTCTTTGCGCACCAGGTTGCTGATCGCGTGCAGGCAGTTGTATATGAAGTGCGGGTTGATCTGCGCGCGCAGCACCTTCAGCTGCAACAGTCGGTTGATCTCCTCGATGCGCGCCTTCTGGTCCTTCAGCTCCACGTTCAGTCTTTCGAGCACCGCCGCATGGCGGCGCTTCTGCCGCAGGTTGCGCCAGACCAGCGCGATGCCCCCAATGGCCAGCAGGGCCAGTGCGATGCTTCCGTAGAGTTGCACGTTACGCACCCGCAATCGCTCTTCGCGTTCCCGTGCCTCAGCGTCCAATCGCTGGATCTCCTCCTCCTTCAATTGCGTCTCGAAGCGCTTCTCCAGTTCCAGGTATTGTTCATCCATGGAGCGCACGAAGAGCGTGTCCTGCAGGTCGCGCGCGCGCTTCACCATGGCATACGCGCCGGAGATATCGCCCAAGGCCTCAAGGCATTCGGCGCGCAGCTCCGCGAAATCGATGGCGAGGTCGATGGCATTCCCACTGGCCGTGTTGAGTGAGTCACCGGTGTCGAAAGCCGCGAGCGCATCGGTATACCGCTTCGCATAGAGCAGTGATCGACCGAGGTTGCTGTATGTCCATGCGCGGTTGTGCATGTCGGTACTGTCCAGTTGAGCGAGCACCTCGGCGTGCAGCATCGCAGCTTCCTCATGTGCCCCGCGCGCACTGACGGTGCTGGCCAGGTTGCCGAGCAGCGCTTGCTTCACCAGCTGGCTTTGGTCACCCAATACCCGCAGGCCCTCACGATAGTGGAACTCCTCCTTGTCTGGCAGCTCCAGGCGGCTGTACATGCTGCCCATGCTGTTGTGCGCAAGGGCGAGCTGGACGGTGTCACGTCCGTAGGCCGCGGCCAAGGTCAGGTGCTCACGACGGAAGCGATCGGCTTCCTCATAGTGCCGGCCTTCCACATTGAACTTGGTGAGCTGATACAACGACGCAAGTATGCGCGTGGTGTCACCGATCTCACGGGCGATCCGCATGGCCTTCTGTGCATGTTCCACCGCCCCCATCGGATCATCCTTGCCGCTTCGTGCGTTTGCCCAGTTGTATTCGGCCACATAGCGCTCCAAGCCTGCCCCGTCCGGTAGTGCCGCGATCACCTCCCGCGCGATCGTCTCCAGGGAATCGTAATCGCCTCTGGAACGCAATAACTGCATACGTTCCTCCACAGATTGTGCCGTGGTGGTAAGCATCAAGAGCATGCTGCAACAGAGGAGGGGGACTTGCTTCACCATCCGAAGAACAGCATCAGCAACAACACCCCGATCAGGTCCATCCACACACCGCCCTTCACCATCTGCCTTATGGGCACACGCCCGGTACCGAACACAATGGTCTGCATGGGGCTGGCCACGGGCAGCATGAAACCGAGGCTGGCGCCCAGGGTGGCGGGCCAAAGGATGCTTTGCGGATCCAAGCCCCAGCGCGTGGCCATGGCGGCGAGGATGGGGATCACGAGACTGGCGGTAGCCGTATTGCTGCCCAGTTCGCTCATCAAACAAACCACCAGCACCACCGCACCGATCAATACGATCATCGGCAGTTCCCCGAGCCCGGCCATGCGTTCACCGATCAGGTGGCTGAGGCCGGACTTGTCCACCCCGGCCGCCAAGGCGAAGCCACCACCGATGAGCAGCAGGATGCCCCATGGCACACGCTGCTCTGCGAAGTGCCAGTCCATCAAGGGCTGGGAGGTTGAGGGTTCGTCTGAAGCAGGCCGGTTGGGGGCTGAAGGGTGGGCCGAGCGGATCAGGAACAGGCTGGCTGCTCCAGCCACAGCGATGGCCGCATCGGTAACTGCAGTGAGACCGGTCCAAGCGCGCCAGCCAGGGAAGACGAAGTGCTCGCCAAAGAGCAGCTTATCACCGGTCATCCAAAGCAGGGCCACGCTGGCGAAGACAATGCCCGCGCGTTTCTCATCGGCCGATGGGGCGCCAAGTGCGGAGAGGCGTTCCTGAACGGTGTCGGCATCGCCGAGCGGGTCCGCGCCCACACGGAATGCCCAGCGTGTGATCACCAACCACCCCATGATGAGGAAGACCACCGCGAAAGGCACTCCCACGCTCATCCACTGTCCGAAACCGATGCCGGGGCGATCGGGAAAGAGCATGCGCCACTGCTCCAGCAGCACCAGGTTGGGGGGCGTACCCACGGGCGTGGCCATGCCACCGATGGTGGCGCCGTAGGCCACGCCCAACAGCAAGGGCACCGTCATGCGCTGGCGTACCGTTGCCGGCGCATCCTCATCATCGATCAGGCTCAGCGCAATGGGAAGCATCACCAGGGTGGTGGCCGTGCTGTTGATCCACATGCTCAGCAGTGCGCAGGCGATCATGATGCCCAGTACCAGGCGCGACGGTGAGCCGCCCAAACGCGCCACAATATGCAGGGCGATGCGTTTGTGCAGACCGGTGCGCTCGATGCCCAGCGCCAGGATGAAGCCCCCGAGAAAAAGGAAGATGATCTCCTTGCCGTAGTGCGATGCGGTGCTGGCCACACCATCAATGCCAAGCAACGGATACAGGACCAGCGGCAGCAGCGAGGTGACCGGGATGGGCACCGCTTCAGTGATCCACCAGAGCGCCAGCCAGGCCACCAGGCCGGCCATGATGGCGGGCTGGTCGCCCTGTGAACGCAAGAGTGCGAACACCAGCAGGGCAACCAACGGTCCGACGAGCTGAACGAGGAGGCGTTTCATACGGGCCGGTCGAAGATACCCGGCCCGCTCACATGAGGATGTCGTGCACCGGCACCAGCGGTTCAGGCACCTGCTTCTCGCCGATCATCTGCAGCAGGTCGATCTCGATCGCGCGGCACAGTGCGGCCATGGGGATGTCGTTCGCGTTGCCCTCAAAGGGGTTCTCCGTGGCCTCGCCGATCTTCTCCATGGTGTGGAACACCCAGGCCACCAGGGCGGTGAAGGGAATGGTGAGCCATACGAGGTGCTCACTCAGGCCCGCGAACTCGCGCAACATGCCGAAAGGAAGCAGGAGGATGAAGAGCCATACGAAGTAGAGGTTCACCGTGGCGAACTGGCGTGGATAGGGGAAGTTCTTGATGCGCTCGCACTTGCCCTGCTCGTCATAGAGCGCGCCCAGCAGGCGCGCCAGCTGCACATGCCGGTAGTCGCTGAGCATGCCTTTCACGTGCAAGGCACGGATGTCCGCGGATTGTGCCGCGAGCAGTTGTGTGGCGGGGTTGGCCGTGGTAAGTACCGCCTCACGTTCCTCCTTGTCCAGCAGTGGCGCCAGACGCTCGTGCAGGTCACCGGCATGCTCGGGCACCTTGAAGTTGCGCTGGAACTCGCGGTTGTGGGGTTTGTTCATGTTCTCCCAGTAGCGTGGGCTCCGGAGTTGGTAGCGTAATGCCATGAGCCACGCCACATGCCGAAGGACCAGCCGCCGCTGCACGGCCCGCAGTTCCGCTTCATCGGCCGTGGAGCACATGGGCAGGTCGCGGGCCATGACACCCCAGGTGCGGCTCACGTTCACGATGGCGCCCCAGATCTTGCGCGCCTCCCACAGGCGGTCGTAGGTGGCGTTGTTCTTGAAGCCCACGAGGAAGGCGACGGCCGTGCCCACCAGGGCGATGGGCAGCCAGGGCAGCACCATCTGCTTCCATCCCAGCAGCTGGAACGCCACCGTGGGCACCGCACCGATCAAGAGAAAGACGTAGATCTCCCGACGGGTCCATAGCAGGACCTGCCTCACCGTGAATTTGTGGCCGGCATGCATGATGGAAAGGTAGAAGGACCGCGGTTCACTCCATCCATGCGGCATATGCCGGGTGCACAGCGGACATGTCGCGGTACAACCACGCCATGCGGTCGAGGAACCACAGCTTGCCGGCGTAGACCAATGCGGCACCAAGGAGGGTGGCCCACAGGTGAAGGCTCCATACGCCCCAGAAGACCAGGATGGCACCCATGGCGGCCACACCGCTCAGCACGTTCGGTGCGAGGCGATGGTGCCCGGGCACCGGCACCTCCTTCCTGGCCATCCAGACACGCTCGCCGAAAACGGCCTGGGAAGCCCAATGACGGTAGTGTTCCGGCGGTGGGAAAAGGTGCGGGTTCATCCAGTTCCAGGCAAGCACCGCTGCAATGGGAATAAGGCACCACCAGTCGATCCACACACGGCTCCACACGGCCACTATCAACAGCGGCAGCACGGTGTTGCGCGTCCACACGCTCCATGGGTTGGCGTGGCGGAGCCAGGTATGGTCATCGAGCGCGAAGGCCCTGGCTATGCGCTGCTCGATGGTCACCTGCAGATCAGGCTTGAACGGTCACGGGCTCCACCTTGCCCCCATTCCCGCTCGTGGTCATCTCCCTTACGGGCACCCACCGGTACAGCACCTTGGTGAGCAGCAGGAACATCATGGGCACGATCACCAGGGTGAGGAAGGTGGCGAAGACGAGGCCGAAGATGACCGTCCAGCTCATGGGGCCCCAGAAGATGGTGTTGTCGCCACCCAGTACGAACTGCGCATCGAGCTGACTGAAGAGGGTGAAGAAGTTGATGTTGATGCCTATGGCCAGCGGGATGAGGCCCAGCACCGTGGTGATGGCCGTGAGCAGCACGGGGCGCAAACGGCGCGCACCGGCGTCCTCGATGGTCTTGAGCACCTCGGCCATGGGCAGGCGCTGGTCGGGCCGCAGGCCCAGCTCCGCCTTGCGGCGGTTCTGCAGCAGCAGCATGAAGTCCACCAGCACAATGGCATTGTTCACCACGATGCCCGCGAGCGAGATGATGCCCACCATGGTCATCATGATCACGAACTCCATGCGGAAGATCACCAGGCCAAGGAAGACGCCGATGAGCGAGAACACCACGCTGCTGACGATGATGGCCGGGATGGCCGCGCTGTTGAACTGCGCCACAATGATCATGAAGACCAGGAAGACGGCGATCAGGAGCGCCGTGCTGAGGAAGGTCATCTCCTTGGCCTGCTCCTTCAGTTCGCCGGTGAACTCGTAGGTGAAACGCGGGTCCTTCGGGTAGGCCTCGAAGGCGGCGATCACATTGTTCACCACCTGCTCCTTGGCGAACTCATCGGTGACGTTGCTGTGCACCTGCACCATGCGCTTGAGGTCCTTGCGCTTCACGGCGCTGTATGTGCTGGTGTATCTCGGTGTGGCCAGCGCGCTGATCGGCACCTGGCGGATCTGCCCGTTGGTCTGGTCGCGGAAGGTGACGCGCATGCCCAGGAGCTGCTCCGGGTCGTAGCGGTACTCGTCCTTCAGGCGGATGTTCACCGGGTAATCATCCTCGCCCTGTTTGTAGGTGCTCACTTCACGGCCGTAGAGTCCGGTGCGCAATGCATCACCAATGGCCCAGGTGCTCACGTTGTACCGGCGGGCTTTTGCGCGGTCGATCTCGATGGGCATCTCGGGCTTGCCCATCTCAATGTCGAGCTTGAGCTCCTCCACCTTGTCGATGTGCTGGTCCTTGAGGAAGTCGCGCACCTTCTCACCTTCGGCGATCAGCGCGAGCACGTCATCGCCCTTGATCTCCAGGTTGATGGCTTTGGGCACCGGCGGTCCGGCGGGGTCCTTGTCCACGATGAGCGTCACACCCGGAACGCCCCGCACAGCCTCGCGGATCTCCTGCATCAGGTGCATGGAGCGCAGGCCCCGGCGCTCGGCGTACTTCGCGAAGGTGACCTGCACGCGGCCCTTGTGCGGTGTGGCGTCGAAGCTGGGCCCGCTCATGGGGTCGCTGGTGCCTTCGCCCACCTGCGCGATCACGCTGGTGACCATGAAGTTCCTGAGCCGGTTCACCGTGTTGCCGTCGGGCAGGGTGTCGATCACCTCATCATTGAACACGGGCTTCGCCAGCACGGCTTCGATCCGGCGCTCCACCTCCCGGGTGGTGGCATCGGTCTCCATGATGTCCGTGCCGATGGGCTTCTCAATGAACACGTTCACGTATAGCGGCTCGTTCACCGGGAAGAAGAGCGTATTGGGTGGGAAGATGCCCGTGAGCATGAAGGAGAAGATGAGCAGGCCGATGGTGCCCAGGAACAGGTTCCGCGGCCGCTTGCCCTGCAGCGCCCATACAAGGAAATTGCGGTAGCGATCTTCAATGCGCGGCATCAGCACGTTCTGGAAGCGCATGCTGGCCGGGTAGAGGAAATAGTGGTTGATGTAGCCGAACACGCCGAACACGAAGGCGAGATTGCCGAGCGTAAAGAGGAAGGTGTTGCCGGTGAAGTGACCCGTAAGGCTGAAGAGCAGGCCCAGACCGGTCATCCACCCGCCCACTTTGAAGGTGAGCCAGCGTGGCGGTCCGTCCTGCTTCACGCGCATGTAGCGCGAGGCCAGCATGGGGTTGACGATGAGGCCCACAAAGAGCGAGGAGGCCAGCACCACCATGAGGGTGATGGGCAGGAACTTCATGAACTCGCCCATGATGCCAGGCCACATCAAGAGCGGGATGAACACCGCCACCGTGGTGGCCGTACTGGCGATGATGGGCCAGGCCACCTCACCAATGCCGTTCTTGGCCGCACGCACTGGATCCTGCCCCTCGCCCATGAGACGGTGGGTGTTCTCGACGACCACGATGCCATTGTCCACCAGCATGCCCAGGGCGAGCACCAGGCTGAAGAGCACCATCATGTTGAGGGTGTAGCCCATGCTGTTGAGCACGATGAAGCTGAGCAGCATGCTCATGGGGATGGCGATGCCCACGAACACGGCGTTGCGCAGGCCCAGGAAGAACATCAGCACGGCCACCACCAGCAGCACGCCGAAGATGATCGAGTTCTCCAGCTCGTCCACCTGTGTGCGGGTCTGGTCGCTCATGTCGCCGGTGATGGATACGCTGAGGTCGCGCGGGAGCACATCGCGCTGGAAGCGGCTCAGCTGGGCCTTCACACTATCGCTGAGCACGAGCAGGTTCTTGCCACTGCGCTTGATCACGTCCACCATCACCACTGGCTTGCCGAACTCGCGGGCGAAGCTGGTGGGCTCCACATAAGTGAAGGCCACGTCGGCGATCTCACCCAAACGCACGATCTCCAGATTCTCCTGCTTCACGATGATCTCCTTCACCTCCACCGGGTCGGTGAACTCGCCGCTCACGCTCACCGTGCGGCGCAGGCCGTCCACGAGCACTTCGCCACCGCTCACGCTCACGTTCTCCTGCTGCACGGCGCTGGCCACATCCTGGAAGCTCACCTGCCGTGCCTCCATCTTGGGCAGGTCGAGGCTGATGCGCAACTCCTTCTTGGGCACGCCACGGATCTCCACCTTGTTCACTTCTTCAAGGTTCTCCAGCTTGTCCTCAAGTTGTTCGGCCCACTTGTTCAGTTGGTCCAGGCTGTAGTCACCGCTGAGGTTGATGTTCATCACCGGCATCATCTCCGAGAAGTTCATCTCGAACACACCGGGCTCAGCAGGCAGGTCGGTGGGGAAGTCGGGGTCGGCCTTCGCCTTGTCCACGGCATCCTTCACCTTGCGCAGCGCCTCGGTGGGCGATACACTGAAGTCGAACTTCACATCGATGGTGCTGTAGCCCTGCACGCTTGTGCTCAGGATGTCATCAATTCCGGTGATGGTCTTGAGCTCCTTCTCGATGGGGCGTGTCACGAGCTTCTCCATGTCCTCGGGCGAGTTACCGGGATAGAAGGTGCTCACGAAGATCTCCGGCGTCACCACCTCGGGAAAGGCCTCGCGGGGCATGGCCTGGTAGGCGTTCCAGCCCATGAGGGCGATGAGGATGGTGAGCACCATCACCGTGGCGCGGTTGTCCACCGCCCACGAAGAGATGCTGAAGCGCTTGCTGTCGGAGATGGATCGGCCGTTGTCGTGTGACATGGGGGTCGCTATTCTCACTACCAAGGCACAGAGGTCAGCGGGAACTGCCGACCGTATGCGCCGCTTGGGGTGTGGTTCTACTTCCTGTTCTTGATGCCTCTGTGTTGTTTCCGTGCCTTCGTGGTCTACCTCATGCGCCCTTCAGCACCTGCACCTCCTGCTGGTCCACCACCAGGCGTGCGCCCTGGTCGATCAGGTGCTCGCCGCCCTTGAGGGCCTTCTCATCGCGTTCGATCAGCAACTCGCCGCCCTGCGCGCTTAGCACCTTCACGAAGAGCTTCCGCGTTTGGGCCATGCCGTCCTTCTCCTCCAGCACGAACACATAGGGATCGCCCGCGCTGTTCTCCATCACCAACCGGCTGGGCACCACCAGCGCGTCGGGCACTTCCAGGTCGCGGATGCGCACGTTCACGAGCTGGTTGGGGCGGAGCTTGGAGCCGTTGTTGAACCGAAGGGTCACCTTGAAGGTGCGGTTGTTCGGGTTGATGTACTGCCCGCACTGATCGATGGTGGCCATGAGCTTCTCCCCGGTCTCCGGGATGTGCACTTCCACGGGATCACCGGTCTTCACCTTGGTGAGCAGGTCCTCCGCCAGGTCCACCTCGATGCTGGCCTTGCCGAGGGCCACCACGCGTGCCACCGGCTGCATGGGGTTGGCCATGTCGCCCAGGTTGGGGAAGATCTCGTCCACCACACCGGCGAAGGGCGCGATCACCCTGGCACTGCGCAACTGTTCCTGCAGGGCCTTCAGCTGGGCTTCGGAAGCCTCCTTGCGTGTCTTCGCTTCCAGGTACTGCACCTCACTGCCGATCTTCTGCTCCCACAGTTTCGCCTGCCGCTCGAACACGGTGCGGGCGAGCTCGGCACTTGTCCGCGCCTGTTGCACCTGTTGCTCCAGCGCATCGGTGTCGATCTCCACGATCTCCTGACCCTGGCGCACGCTCTGGCCCTGTTGCACCAGGATGCGGCGCACTTCACCGCCCGCCGTGCTGTAGACGAGGGCGTTCTGGTCGGCACGCACGCTGCCGTGCGCATCGGTCCAGTGGGTGAAGGTCTTGGGCTGCAGGGCGAAGGTGGTCACCATGGGCAGTGTGCGCTTCTGATCGGGATCGTGGCGCACCAGCCAGGCCTCCACCTCCGCAATGGCCTTGTTCACCTTTTCGCGTTCGGTCTTGAGGGAGTCGCGCTCCGCGCGTTTGGCCGCCAGCTGTGCGTCCATATCGGGTGCTCCGCCGCAGGCCATGAGCACCAGTGTGCCCAGAATGAGGATGTGCTGTTTCATGATCGGCTGGTGGGTGGCATCAGAACCGGTCCAGTGCACGGCGCAGTTCGGCGCGCGCGTTCACCAGGGTGGCGATGCGGTTGATGTAGTTCTGCTGAATGGTGATGTAGTTGTTCTGTTCCGTGGTGAGCTCGAAGCTGCTGGCCACACCTTCGGTGAACTTCACGCTGGTGCGTTCAAAGACGGACTTGGAGAGCCGCAGCCGCTCGCGTTCGCTGTTGAAGAGGGCCTGCGCGGTGGTCACATCGCTCAGGCGCTGGTCGTACTCCAGGCGCAGGCGCTGCTCGGTCATCTCCCGGTTCACCTCCGCCTGTTCCAGGCCTATGCGCGCCTGGGCCACGCGGTTGGAGCGCATGCCACTGCTGAAGATGGGCACGTTCAACCCCACGCCCCATTGGCTGGCGGGGAACCAGGGGATCTCCCCATCGATGGGTTGGAAGACCAGATCGTTGTACTGCTGCTGATGGCTCAGGAAACCGTTGAGGGTGGGCAGGTAGGCGGCCTTCTCCTTGCGCATCTGCAGGGTCTGCAGCCTTACGATGGTGCCGGCGATACGGCTGTCCACATGCTGGTTCAGGTCGAAGGGGGTCTTGTCGAGGTTGGTCTCCTCGGGGTCCTCCATCAGTTTGTCCAGCGCATCGGTGAGGCGGAGCGGGGTGTTGGCCGGCAGGCCAAGGACGAAGCGCAGCATGTTGCGCGCCAGTTCGGCCTGGCGTTGGAAGATGAGGCGCTGGTCGCGCATGTTGGCCACCTCGATCCGCAGCCGGTCCACGTCGGTGCTTTCCATGAAGCCGTTCTCCACCATCACTTCGCTCTCGCGCAGGCTGCGCTCCAGCACGGGCACGGTCTCGTCGATCAGACGCGCCCCTTCATCCGCCGCCAGCACGGCGAAGTAGGACTTGGCGGCCTGGAGCTGGGCGTCCTTCGCGGCGCGCTCCAGTTCCTCCTCGCTCTGCTTGCGCAGCTCGCGCGTGGCCTGCAGGCCGATGATGTAGGTGCCATCGAAGAGCAGCTGGTCCAGCCGTATGCCGGCGTTGGCCGCCCACGGCAGAGCGAACTGCGCCTCCAGGAGCTTGGGCTCCCCGCCGAAGAAGTTGGGCACCACCTGGATGGGCACTTCGATCCAGTTCGCCAGGGAGGCGCTCGCGTTCACCTGTGGCAGCCCGATGGCCATCACTTCGTTGATGCGCTTGTTGGCCTTTTCCGCCTCCAACACACTGGTGCGCACGGCATAGCTCTGCGTGGCCGCCAGGGCCATGGCCTGCCGCAGTGAGATGTCCATCGGTCCTTGTGCCCCGGCACCCATGCTCAGTACAAGGGTGGTGATGATCGTGGCGTTCCTCATTTGCGGCGGATATTGGCGTATTTCTTTTCCAGGTGCTTCAGCCCCCTTTCAGTGGCGATGCCATGGATGTGGTAGTCGAACAGTTTCCAGATGACGTCCTCGAACCGGTATTGGTCCGGCGGGAAGAGGCGGCCGTCGAACGTGATGTCGAACCGCGAGATGTAGATGCGCGTGATCACGTCAATGTCCATGTCCTTGCGGTACAGGCCCTCCTTCACCCCTTTGGTCAGGTTCTGCGATACACAGGCATAGATGTCCTGCCGTTCGGTGCTCTCCAGCAGGTGCCAGGCCTCGGGATGGTACTTCTGCAGGTCGAAGTGCACCGAGGGGTGCAACTGCCCCACCTGGGAGGCCACAAAGCGCGTGATCTCATAACTCTCGTCGATCGCGCTGTAGCCCTGCTCGCAAATGCCCAGAATGCAGCCCCGGTGGTTCTTCGTGATGTGCTCGATGGTGCGCTGAACAAGCTCGTTCTTGTCCTTCACATACTGGTACAGGGTCTTCTTGCTGATGCGCAGGTGCTGGGCGATATCGTCCATGTTCACGCTGCGAATGCCCAGCCGCATGAAGACCTTCCCGGCCTCGTCAATGATGTGTTGCTCGCGTTCGTCCATGATCAGGGGCCGCAAATGTAGAGGAACGGAATACAATGGAAACAAACTGCCTGTCACATTGTTTCCGCCGTTTATCCATTTGATCGGCCGCTCGTCCAGATCACCCGCTGTCCGTCACTCCTTCAGGCTCGTTCCAGCGTTGTTCCTTTGCGGCCGGACCGGTCGGGGGCAGGCCATTCCTGGCCCGCTCTTCCGATCACCCGATCATCCGATCCATGACCCCCATCAAGTCCGTCCTCGACGACACCGCCCTCACCGGCACCACCCTTACCGTGGCCGGCTGGGTACGCACCTTCCGCAACGACCGCTTCATCGCGCTGAATGACGGCAGCACCATACGCAACCTGCAGTGCGTGATCGACCAGGAGAAGGTGGATACAACGACACGCGCACGCTTCACCACCAGTGCGGCCGTGAAATGCACCGGCGTGATCGTGGAAAGCAAGGGCAGCGGCCAGCGCGTGGAGATGCAGGTGACCAGCGTGGACGTGCTGGGCGACAGCGATGCGGAGAAGTACCCGATACAGCCCAAGAAGCACAGCCTGGAGTTCCTCCGCGAGAATGCGCATCTGCGCTTCCGCACCAACACCTACAGCGCCATCTTCCGCATCCGCCACCAGGTGAGCTTCGGCATCCACGAGTACTTCGATCAGCAGGGCTACAACTACTTCCACGCGCCCATCATCACGGCCAGCGATGCAGAGGGCGCTGGAGAGATGTTCCGCGTAAGCATCCTGGACCCGAAGAACCCGCCGTTGAACGAGGATGGCAGCGTGAACTGGAAGGAGGACTTCTTTGGCGCTGAAAGCCGCCTGACGGTAAGCGGCCAGTTGCAAGCTGAGCTTGCCGCACTGGCCCTGGGCAAAGTGTACACCTTCGGCCCCACCTTCCGCGCCGAGAACAGCAACACCGCGCGCCACCTTGCGGAGTTCTGGATGATCGAGCCCGAGGCCGCCTTCATGGACCTCAAGGGCGACATGGACCTGGCGGAAGGCCTGTGCAAGCACCTCATCGCCCGCGTGCTGAAGAACAGCATGGACGATCTGCAGTTCCTGGATGCCCGCCTGAAGGAAGAGGAAGCCACGAAGCCGCAGGCTCAGCGCGCCGAAATGGGTCTGATCGAGCGCCTGCGGTTCGTGCTCGACAACCCCTTCGAGCGGATCACTTACACCGATGCGATCGAGATCCTGCTGCGCAGCAAGCCACACCAGAAGAAGCAGTTCCAATTCCCCGTGGAATGGGGCATCGACCTGCAGAGCGAGCACGAGCGCTACCTGGTGGAGAAGCACTTCAAGAAGCCGGTGATCGTCACGGGCTACCCCGGCAAGATCAAGGCCTTCTACATGCGCACCAACGCGCCCGGCGATTTCGGTTACAGCGACAAAGGCACCACCGTGGCCGCCATGGACGTGCTCTTCCCGGGCATCGGCGAGATCATCGGCGGCAGCCAGCGCGAGGAACGTCTTGAAGTACTGGAGGCACGCATGAAGGAGATGAACGTGCCCGCCGAGGAGTTGTGGTGGTTCCTGGACACGCGCCGCTTCGGCACCGTGCCGCACGCGGGCTTCGGGCTGGGCCTGGAGCGCTTCGTGCTGTTCGTGACCGGCATGGGGAACATCCGCGACGTGATCCCCTTCCCACGGACGCCGAAGAGCGCGGAGTTCTGAGTGCTCGGACACTTACTTGAAAAATAGAATCCGAACTTCTATTTTTCACCCATGATGGAGCGGACCGAACTCCTGGCCGAACTCTCCCGGAAGCTGCGCAGTAACCCTGTCGTGATGCTCCTCGGCCCGCGCCAGTGCGGCAAGACGACCCTTGCCCGTCAGCTCGCGGCCGATCGCAAGGCGCACTACTTCGACCTCGAATCGCCCAGCGCGGCAGGCGCGTTGCGCGACCCGCATACGGCGCTCTCCTCATTGCGCGGCCTGGTGATCATCGACGAGGCACAGCGCCAACCAGAGCTGTTCCCGGTACTGCGCGTGCTGGCGGACCGGCCCCGGAAACCCGCACGTTTCCTTTTGCTCGGAAGCGCATCACCCGAACTCTCGCGGCAAGGGGCCGAATCGCTCGCGGGCCGCGTGGCGTTCATGGAGATGCGCGGCTTCACCACGGCCGAAGTGGACCTGAAGCTCGCGAACAAGCTGTGGCTGCGCGGTGGCTTCCCGCGCGCCTTCCTCGCCCGCTCGGACAGGGAGAGCATGGAGCGGCGGCTCGACTTCATCCAGTCCTTCCTGGAGCGCGACCTCTCTCAACTCGGATTCGGCTTCTCCCCGAAGGTGATGGGGCGCTTCTGGACCATGCTCGCCCACTACCACGGCCAGATCTGGAATGCCTCTGAGATCGCCGCTTCCATGGGCGTGAGCTACCACACCGCCAATGGCTACCTCGATGCGCTGGAGCAGACCTTCATGATCAGGCGTGTGCTCCCTTGGTACGAGAACGTGGGCAAACGGCTGGTGAAGAGCCCCAAGATCTACTTCCGTGACAGCGGCCTGCTCCATGCGCTCCAGCGGAACGGCACCATGCACGAGCTTTTGCACCATCCGAAGCTGGGCGCTTCGTGGGAGGGCTTCGTCCTGGAAGAGATCGTGAGCCGATACGATCTCAGGGACGTGTACTATTACAATGTCCACGCCGGCTCCGAGCTCGACCTCTTCTTCCTGCACAAGGGCAAGCGGATCGGCGTGGAGATCAAGCGTGAGGATGCACCCGGCATGACCAAGAGCATGCATGTGGCCCTGGCCGATCTCAAACTGGATGCGCTTTGCGTGGTTTACCCGGGCGACCGGCGCTATAAGCTCGCCCCCAAAGTGCAGTGCGTACCCTTCATGCAGCTCGGCCAACTTCTTTGATCCGACACCACGCTCACCGCAGCATCTAAACCCAACCAAGCACCCAACTCCCATGCAATACCTCGGCTACCTCCTCGTCCTCATCCACGCCGCATTGCTCCTCTGGGCCAGCGGTGGCGCACTTGAGTTGCTCCTGCCGAACGTGCCCTGGAAACGCTTCTCCAATCCCGACTTCCCCACCTACATCCTGATCCCGCACTGGTCAGTGGTGCTGTACGCCTCGGCCGGCTTCCTCTACGGCTACTTCACGCACTGGAGCAAGACGCCGCAGTTCATGCTGATCGGTTACAGCTTCATGATGCTGCTGTGCGTGATCGAGACCTTCGGCTACATGACGAGCAAGACGAAGTACACGGCCATGGGGACCGAGTTCGTGACCTATGTGGTGATCCTCTTGCTGCTGTTCAAGAGCAGGTACTTCATCGAGTACTTCAACCGGTAAGGCGGAAAGCCGAAAAGCGCGGCATCTCTGCCGCGCTCTTCGCTATAGTACTCCTGGTATCTCCGGTGCCTACTGAATGAAGAACCGCTCAGTCCTTGTCATACCGGCATCCGTGTACCGAAGCAGGTAGGCGCCCGGCCGCAGCGATGAAGCATCCACCTGCATAAGGCCATTCGCCGCTTCCTGCGCCGTCATCCACACCGCGCGCCCAGCGGCATCCAGCACGCTGATGTCCACTGCTGGCGCAGCGCTCTTGAGCCGAAGGGTGAAGATCCCATTGCTCGGATTCGGGAAGATCCCGCTCATGGGCTGTGCGCTTTCCTCCACCCCCACCCCGCTGCCCAAGCCTTCCACCACGCACAAGTCGTAGCTGGGATCTTGCCATGCGTATTGGCTGCGGTAGTCATATACGCGCATGTAGTAGGTGTTGCCCACCGTGAGGCCCGTGGCCACCATGTCATCCGGTGCGCCTTGCCCGCCCACATCACCACAGGAGATGGAGGTGAGCGCGCCGCATGATCCGGAGAACAGTTCCATGACGATGTCCATGGTGCCATTCGGCGCCCCTCCAACGGTCATGTCAGATGAAGTGGCCACGAAGCTGTACCACACATCATCGTTCGCATTTCCGGTGAAGGTGCCACAGGTGACACCGGTCAGGCTTTGCGAGGCGCATGACGGCGCGAATGTCGTGGTCACGCATGCGGCGTTCGGGGTCAGCGGGATCGCGCCTGCGCATTCATCGTTCACGGCCTGGCTCGTTCCGCACGCCTCTGCGGTAACGTTGAGCGTGTACGGACCGAAGGCGCCAACGCTCTGGATCACGGCGTAGAAGTAATCGCCAGGGGCCAGATCCGGGAAGCAGATGGTGAAGTTGCCATCACCACACGAACTACTCTCGTAGGAGCCAGCGAAGATCCCGGGGCCGGGCGGGCAGCCGAGGTTGAGCAAATTGTAGAAGGCTGCGTACGCCGGGGTCGTGGCGCAGTAGCTGATCTTCACATCGGCGCAGGTGGCCAACGTGAAGCCCTCCCATACGGATGGGAAACCACCGCCCTCGTTCTCCACCGCGCCCTCTGTAGTGCCGGTGAAGCTCACCGTGCTGCCGACCGCCAAGGGTTGCGGAACCACGTTCGCGCAGAGGTCGTTGGGCGGTGGAGGGGCCAAGGTGCCCGGTTCAGAAACGCACAGGGTGAATGGCCCGGGATCCCCGAACAACGAATTCGAGTATACCCGGATCCAATAATTGGTACCGGGCACCACCACGACGGGTGCCGTGGAGGCTGGTGTGAGCACGCAGGCGACCTCCCCCCCCCCGCACGCATCATAGACCACGAAGGCCCAGTCGGTCATTGCGGGGCTGGGCGTGAGCGTGATCGCCAGCGTATCCTCCGTGCCGGAATTGACGGTGTACCAGACATCGAGCAGGGTGGGTCCGGGATTGTCGCAGCTGGTATCCGGTCCATCGTTGGTGGCATCGGTGTTGTCGCCCGCAATGGGGGAATCACAATCCCCTGCAAGGGTCAGGACCTGCGCATTCGCGCAATCATCGTTGGCGGGCGCGCTCCCGCGGGCAGCGCCCTCGCGTCCATGGCTCACAGGCTTGGATGCCGGGTCATAGGTGCGTTGCGCGTGCATTGGCCCTATGCTGAAGTACAGCAGCGCACTGATCAAGGGCATGGTGTGTCTCATGGGTATGTTGGGGTGTTGAGGTGCCGTGACAAACGTCCTGTGCAAGTGGCAGGATCCAAACCCCATAAGGGTGGGGGTATACGCATGCCCCCCGATTCATGTGGGGCGCAATGCACCGATAAATGATGGATCTTGGGTGCGATCCGTTCAATGGACCAATGCCCGGCCGACCACCGATCATGTTCCGCTTTGCGCCGCTCGCGCTGGCCTTCACCTGGTCCACCTGCACAGTGCATGCGAACGGACCGAACGACACGTTGCAGGTGCTGCGCCTATTGGGTGCCGCCCGCCAACCGTCCAACCAGTCCATCATCGGCTTCGTGCACGACTCCGCGCTTACCGCGCAGGCCTTGCACATGGCCGATGGCATGGCATGGCAGCGTGGCATCTTCAAGGGCCATGTCTGGGCGTTGCTCGGTATCGCTGAACGGAATTTCACCACCGGTATGGAAGCGTGGGAACGGCATGTTCACGAAGCAACCGAACGCACGAAATACGCGACCGATCAGGAGCTCATGCTCCTCTACCGGACCATCGGAAGGGCACACGTCCGCACGCTCAAGATCGATACGGCGTTCATGTACCTCGACAGCGCGCAATGGGCCGCTGAGCGGTCCGGCGACGAACGGTCGATCGCGCTCGTTACCTACACCCGTGCTCATGGCATGCGCGTGGCTGAGCGCTGGGGCGATGCGTTCCGCCTGTCGTTGCGGTCGAACGCCATGGCCGATGCCCTGAAGGATCCGCTCCTCAAGACCTGGGGCTACAATTTGTCCGGCATGGTCCGGGGTCGGCTCGGCGACCTTGAAGGTGCCGTGCACGACTTCACTGTTTCACTTGCCCTGGCGGACAGCATGGCCATCCACTTCATCCGCGTGGTGAACCACATGAACTGGGGCTTCGTGATGCAAGTGAAGGGCCGGTGGAGTGAGGCCTTGCAACAATACCGTGCAGTACGTGCTGTAGGAAAGGAAGCCGGATATCCAGATGAAACGATGGTGCTGCCAGACCTCGGCATCGGCCACATGCTGGTGCGGTTGGATAGTTTGGATGAAGCTGAGGCGATACTGCGCCGGATCCGCGGCACCGAGGCGCTGATCGTATCGGGCTATGAGCAAGAGTTCAACAACGCCTGGGCGCTGCTGCAATTGCGTCGTGGGCGCTTCAAGGATGCCGTGACCTTCGCCAGAACGGCCTTCAACACTGAGCAGCGTGATGAGAACGATGTGATCAAGCGCGATGCATCACGCATTCTTTCCGAAGCCTACAAAGCGTTGAAGCGACCCGCCGAAGCATTGGTGTGGACCGAGCTCGCGCATCAATGGGAGGATAGCGTGCTATACAGGCAACAAGCGAACGAAGCACTGCGTGAGGAGATGGACCGCGAAATGGCCATGCGCGTGGCGCAGGACAGCCTGACGCATGCCGAAGAGACCGCGCGGATGGAACGCGCCAACCAGGAGCGAGCGACCAAGGAAAAGTCCCGGCGCAACGCATTGGTCATCGGCGGCATCGCGATCCTGCTGGTCGCGCTGTTCCTCTGGTGGCGCTTGCGATTCACCCGCCGCGCCAAACGCGCCATCGAAAAGGAGAAGGACCGCAGCGAAGGCCTGCTGCGGAACATCCTGCCCGTTGATGTGGCCGAGGAGCTCAAAGCCAAAGGCGAGGCCGATGCCCGATTGATCGATGAAGCCACGATCCTTTTCACGGATTTCAAGGGCTTCACCGCCATCAGCGAGCAACTCACCGCGCGCGAATTGGTGGACGAGCTGAACGAGTGCTTCAAGGCCTTCGACCACATCATCACCGCGCGGGGCATCGAGAAGATCAAGACCATCGGCGATGCGTACATGTGCGCGGGTGGATTGTCCGGGACCAAGGGTTCTTCACCGCTCCAAGTCGTGCTGGCCGCTCTGGAGATGCAGGAGTTCATGGTGAAGCGAAAGAAGGACCGGGCCGTGCATGGCCTTCCGGGCTTCGATATGCGCCTGGGGATCCATACCGGGCCGGTGGTCGCAGGCATCGTTGGCGTGAAGAAATTCCAGTACGACATCTGGGGCGATACGGTGAACATCGCCAGCCGCATGGAGAGTTCCGGTGAGGTCGGGCAGGTCAACATCAGCGAAGCCACGCATACCCTTGTGAAGGACACGCTTGGCCTGCGCTTCACCTCGCGTGGCATGGTGAGTGCCAAGGGGAAAGGGGAAATGGAGATGTACTTCGTCGAGCGATCCGGTGCGGGCCAACCTCTGCATACTGTCCGACATGAAGTGTAAAGCATGACCTTCACCAGCGCATGAGGACCACCGAGCTCACATTCATCGCCGCTGTGACCCTCAGCTGCGTCTTCAAGATCATGCACTGGCCCGGGGCGGCTTTCCTGATCGTGATCGGCGGGGGCTCCCTCGCACTCTTTTACTTTCCCTTGGGGTTTCGCACCCTGCCTGCACCCAAACCCACCGACCAGATCCTGTGGCTCACCATACCGGCCGGTGCTGCGTTGTGCGTGGCATCGTGCGGCATCGTTGCCTTCCTGCAGCGATGGCCCCACAGCGCCACGATGCTCGTGACCGGGTCGATCGCTTGCGCTCTTTCCGCGGTCGTGGCCCTATGGCTGCGGTACAAGCACCCTCGCCAGGACATCTACCTCGATGGCATACTGGTGCGCTGCCTCGTGGTGGGCATGATCGCCATCACCTTGTGGAAGCTCTATTCGGGCAAGCCGCGCTGAACGGTACTATAATGGAACATTGACCTCGATCGAGGTTCCCTTTTCCGGTGTGCTGCCGATGCTCAGCCGGGCCTTCATCTCCTCAGCCCGCGCCCTCATGTTCCGCAGCCCGTTGCCCCCGCCATCGTTCGCTGAAGAACCACTCGTAGCCAGGCCACGACCGTTGTCCTTCACGGTCAGAACAAGGCTGTTGCTCGTTTGCGTGAGCGAAGCGGCAACCTCGGTGGCGCTTGAATGCTTGGCGGCATTGTTCACGGCCTCTTTGAAGATGAGGTAGAGGTCGCTCTTGACCACCGGTGGTAGCGTCTTGCCCAGGACGGTGCCGCTGTCGAAGCGGAAGGTGACGCCTTTCGGCTCCAGCACTGAGGCGCCGAACTCGCGCATGCGGGCCAGCAGATCCTCCATGGAATCCTGATCAGGGTCCACGCTCCAGACGATATCGCTCATGTTGCGCATCAAGCGCTGGGTGCGCTCGCTGATCCCGGACAATGAAGCCGCCGCACCGGCCTCATCACCCGTTTCGGCCTTGCGCCGCGCCACGGTACTGAGGATGTTGATGCTGCTCAACGTGCTGCCGATATCGTCATGCAAGTCGCGGCTCAGGCGCGCGCGCAGTTCTTCCAACTGCATTCGACGCCGGATGCGCACGCGAACGAACAAAACCCCAGCGAAGAGGATGATGAAACCGATCATGGTGGTGAGCTGCACGCGCTGCATGCGGTGCTCGATGTCCTTGCTGCGCGCCCCGGCCCGTTCCAGCTCCAATTGCCTACTGGCTTCCGCTTTCTGTTGGCTGCTGAGCGCCTTGGCCCTGGCCTGTTCCACCGCGAGTCGTTCACGCCCGACCTCGTTCAACGCGAGTACTTCTGCTCGTTCCTGCTGGACATGCAAGGCCGTGCGCAGATCACCCAGCCCTTCCAACGCACCCGCCTTAACCGAGAGAAAGGCCAGGCGCTGGGGCAGGCATTCCGGGCAGATTGACAATTCCTTCTCCACCGGTCCAATTGCCTCGAGCACTTCCCTCAGCCTGCCGAGCGTCTGAAAGGCTTTGGCGCGCAACACAAGTGTCTCAACCCGCGCAGCAGGGTCTCCCGCCACCAGGAAACCGTCGTCCTTGTCCACGTCACGGATCAACGAATCAACAGAAGCCGCCTGCCGAATTGCTGCGCGCAGGCTGTCCTCCGAGGACTCCGATAACATGGCCAGATGCAGCAGCCACCTGGCGTTCACCCGGGCACGTAGATCCTTGCGCTGCGAGTTGAGTTCGTTCGCCGCATCCTCGCACAACCAGGCCGCGCACCAGCGCACGGAATCGCGGTTCCCGAGGAGTGCATAGCAGCGACCGAGCGTGGCGGTGATCGTGGCGCGCAGGTCAACACGGGGTTCCAGGGCACGTGCCCGTGAGAGATGCACGGCCGCGAGGGCCGGATCGCCAAGTTCCAGGTAGAGGTTTCCTATCCGCTTGCTCACCGAAGCGATGCCCACCGTGTCCTGGTGCTCCTCGAAGCGCGCGAGCAATGGTTCAAATACAGTGATAGCCTGCTGGCGCTCGCCCGCATTCTGTAGCGTGCGCGCCTCCAGGTATAACTGCCAGTTGCGCATCACGGCGGCGCCGGAAAGCGCCACCAATTCATCGAACCTCATTTTTGTGGCGGGCTGCGGCGCTTCGTGGCCGATCAGATTGCTTACGAAGCCGTCCACAACGCGTTCAGGATGTACAAGCACCAATGTCTCATCGTCGAACAAAGGGAGCACGCTATCGCAATAGGCCGTATCGTGCAGGACGAACGCATTCCGCAACCGTGCCGAGACTGCGACATACTCCGCGCTGTCGAACATCGGCGACGCCCCATCGGGGATGAGCTGCTGGCCGGTGTCCTTGTCGCCGCATCGCATCAACGCGAGCACGGCCATCGCCAGAAGGAGCCTTTGTGGGTGCAGCATGCGCGTAAGGTACTTGACCCAATCAGCGCTCACACCACCCGGTTCAGCAACGCCTTCGCCACCGCTTCGCTCTTGCTGTTCACGTGCAGTTTGGCGTAGATGTTCTTGATGTGGAAGCGCAGGGTCTCCACGCCGATCTCCAATTGCGCGGCGGCCATCTTATAGCTGTGGCCGCGTACCAGTAGCGAGAGCACATCATGCTCCCGCGCGGTGAGTTTCTGCAGGTCATCGCTCTTCTTGAACGGCTGTGCGAAGAGCGTGAGCACCTTGCGCGCGATGCTCGGTGTCATGGGCGCGCCACCACTGATCGCCTCGCGGATGCCATCGAGGATCTTCTCGGGTGCGGTCTGCTTCAACAGGTAGCCACTGGCGCCGTGGCAGATGGCCTGGAACACGTTTTCATTGTCCTCCATCACGGTGAACATGATCACCATGACACCGCTACCTGCCGCACGGATGGCGCGCAAGCCCTGCAAGCCGTTCTCCACCGGCATATCGATGTCCATCATCACCACGTCAGGGTGATGATAGCTCACATGCTTCTCCGCCTTCTGCGCGTTGGTGTAATGCGCGATCAGGCGGATGTCGTCCGTATCCTTCATCAGCTCGCCCAAGCTCTCGGCAAGGTCGGTGTTGTCTTCGAAGAGGAGTACGCGGATCATCGTTGCTGCAAAGTACGCCCCACTCCTCGCACCTGCGCCCCCCCCTGTTCGTGGGGGCAGCTACTTTCACCGGGCCCTTGAGCTTTACCGCATGGAAGCCGAGGCCCTGCGCATGGAGAAGAACGAGGCCCACCGGGAACCGACCGCCGCTGAAGTTGCGGTGCTCGCCGTGCATGATCAGTTCTGGCAGAGTTACGCGCGGCGCGATCTGGACGGGCGCTTTGCGGTGTGCGCCGAGGATGTGACCTTCTTCGGCACTGCCCTGCATGAGCGCGCCGTTGGCAAGGCGCAGTACCGGGCCATGAACCAGAAGGGCGTGGACGAGTACCCGCACGCATTCTTGATCGAATACCTGTGGAAGGAAGTGCGGACCTGGGGCACCACTGCCTGGGTGGAAGGCGACTCGATATGGACCATGGGCCAGGGCGCGGCCTCTACACGCGATCTCGTGCGCCAGACCACCATCCTGAAACGTGACGGCGGCCGCTGGTGGGTGGCCCATGTGCATGGCAGCGACCCCGACTACCGCCTGCGCGAGGGCGAGTACATGACCCACGGCAACATCCACGCGCGCAACAAGGAACTGGAGCGAGAGGTGATCGCGCGGACCGAGGAGCTGCGCGCGGAAAAGAAGCGCAGCGACGAACTGCTGCTGAACATTCTGCCCGCCGAAGTCGCGAAAGAGCTGAAGGAGAAGGGAAGCGCGGACGCGGTGCGGATCGACCAGGTCACGGTGCTCTTCACCGACTTCCGGGGCTTCACCGCTATAAGCGAACGAGTCAGCCCGGAACAACTGGTGCACGACCTGCACGAATGCTTCAGCGCCTTCGATCGCATCTGCGAGAAGCACGGCATCGAGAAGATCAAGACCATCGGCGATGCCTACATGGCGGCAGGCGGATTACCCACACCCAACTCCACCCATGCATTGGATGTGGTGAAGGCCGCTTTGGAGATGCGCGGTTTCATCGCCGATGGCAAGGCGCTCAAAGTCGCAGCAGGCCTCCCCTCTTTCGAGATCCGCATCGGCGTGCACACAGGTCCCGTAGTGGCGGGCATCGTGGGCGTGAAGAAGTTCCAATACGACATCTGGGGCGATACGGTGAACACGGCCTCGCGCATGGAATCATCCGGTGAAGTGAGCCAAGTCAACATCAGCGAGGCGACCTATGAGCTTGTGAAGAACGAGCCGGGTCTCACTTTCACGCCGCGCGGCCATGTGCAAGCCAAGGGCAAGGGAGAACTGGAAATGTGGTTCGTGGAGAAGGCGTAGTGCGTCGGCGCCATGCCTCTTGTTGTCAGCGAGGTTCAGCCTTGCACGGTGGGCCTGCAACACCGTGTTACCGCCCAAGGTGACTTCTGCGGTGCGGAAGTCGAAGCGCACGGTTTTGCGCCTCCTACTTCCTCCACCACACGCTCCCGTTCCGCGTGTCCACCGCGCGCAACTCGCCCTTCGCCTCGGCGGCCTTCAATTGCTCCGCTGCCTGTGCATGCGAAATGCCCAGCATCACGGCCACCTCTTCGGCGCACCACGACGCATGCACCTTGAACAGGTCGCCGAGTGAAGCAGGCGTGGCCTTCGGTTCCGCATCCGGCTTCAGGGCCTTCACCGCGGCCTCGAAAGTGGCATAGGTCCGCGCACCATACACCAGTTGCCGCTCACCAGCCTCGTTGCTGAAGATGAAGGTGGGGAAACCGCGCACGCCGAGCGAACGCGCCAGGGTGAGGTCCGCTTGGAAGAGCGCATTGGCGGCGCCGTTGTAGTCTGCCTGCAGGCGCGTGGCATCGAGCCCCGCGAACGTGGCGGCTTCGGCGATCACCGGCCACTTCGTGATGTTCTTCTTCTCCACCAGCACCTGCTCGCGCAAGCGGCGTAGGAAGACGAGCGCCTTGCCTTGGTCCTGCAGCTGGGCGGCCTTGAAAGCGATGCTCGGCGGATAGCTGCTCGGCAGCGGATCCTCCAGCCACACATCGCCGATGATGGGCATGCGGTAGTGGGGGCTCACCTCGTCCCAATGCCCGGCCACATCGCTGGGCTTGCCGATGCCGCCGCTGCTGTACACGTCCCATGAAGGCAGCAGGCCGCCCATGTGGTACTGGATGTCGATGGCATCGCCGTACTCGGCCTTCAAGCGGCGCAACTGCGGCTCGGCGCCCCAGCAGCTGCTGCAGATCGGGTCGTTGAAATAGAGCAGCGTGATCGGTTTCGTTGCCGTGGCTTGCGGTTGCTGCTCCATGGCGACCGTTTCAGGGTCCATACCGGGCACTGCGCATACGCCGGTATCGGGGTCGCAGAAGAGGGGATTCGTTGTGTTGGACATGTCATTGTTGGGCTGTGTGCAGCCCTGGAAAGTGAGTGTGGAAAGGAACAGGGTGGCCAAGGCGAGGTGGTGCATGCTTCAGGCCTTACCGATGCGTACCGAGGTCATCGTGAGCGATCCCGCCAGCGGTTTGTCGTTGAAGAGCGTGGCCTGCTCGTCCTTGTTCTGGAGCGCCAACGTGTAGAGCAACGGGAGAAAGTGCTCGCCGCTGTTGATCGCCAGGTCGAAGGCCTTGCCTTGCGCATGGAAGTTCACCAGTGAGGTGTGGTCGCCGCTGAGGATCGCCAGGTTCATCCTGGCGCGTGCTTCCACCGCCCAGTCGAAGGCATAGCTCTCGTTCAGTTTGTCCCAGGCCACCATGCCCAGGTTGTGCACCATGTTGCCGCTGCCGATGATCAGCACGCCCTTGTCGCGCAATTTGGCCAGCTGCTTGGCGAGCGCGTAGTGCTGCTCGGGTTTCAACGCGTAGTCGATGCTCATCTGGATCACCGGCACATCGGCGTTCGGGTACAGGTGCTTCACCACGCTCCACGCGCCGTGGTCCAGGCCCCAGCTGTGGTCCAGGCCCACCGTGGCGCTGGTGATGCTCTGCTTCACCTCGGCCGCCAGCTCCGGACTACCGGGCGCGGGGTACTGCACCTCGAACAGCGCCTTGGGGAAGCCGCCGAAATCGTGGATGGTGCGCGGATGCTCCATCGCCGTCACCTGCGTGCCGCGCGTCTCCCAATGCGCGCTCACCACCAGGATGGCCTGCGGGCGCGGCAGCTCCGTGGCCGCCTTGCGGAAGCCCTGCACGAACTCGTTCTCCTCGATCGCGTTCATCGGGCTGCCGTGGCCCAGGAAGAGCACGGGCATGCGCGCGCTCGGTTTGAAGGGTTCGGTGATGCGGGTGAGGTCGGTGAGTTTCATGGCGGCTCCTGCCAGCGGCAGTGTGGCTAGTGAGAGGAGGAATTTCTTGCGGTCCATTGCGGAGGTGTACTGCCCCAACTGAGCCCCCTCTCCTTGGGAGAGGGGGTTGGGGGTGAGGGGAATTTACTGTTTCACGAGTTGGATGTCGGCGCTCAGGCGCACCTCGTCGCTCACCAGCACGCCACCGGTCTCCAGCGCGGCATTCCAGTTCAGGCCCCAATCCTTGCGGTTGATCCTGCCGCTCACGGTGAAGCCGGCCTTCTCGTTGCCCCAGGGGTCCCTGCTGATGCCGCCGAACTCCACGTCCAGCGTCACCGGGTGCGAGATGCCCTTGATGGTGAGCTCGCCCGTCAGCGTGTGCTCGTCGCCCTTCGCGCGCATTTGCTTGCCCACGAAGGTGAGGGTCGGGTGTTTCTCCACGTCGAAGAAGTCGGCGCTGCGCAAGTGCTTGTCGCGGTTCTCCTCGTTGGTGAAGATGCTCGCGGCGTCGATCTCCACGGCGATACTGGCCTTGGTGAAGTCGGTGCCCGGCGTCTCGATGCGTGCATCGAATTTCTTGAAGGCGCCCTTCACGTTGGCGATCATCAGGTGCTTCACCTTGAAGGTGATCTCGCTGTGCGCGGGGTCGATGGCCCACAGGGTCTTGGTGCTGGTGCTGCTGGTGGTGGCGGTCGCGGTGTTCATGGTCTTGTGTGTTCGCGGTTGTTGTTGGTTGACGATGCAAAGGTCCCGCAGCACCCCAGGGCGGGGGTAACACTTTTCGGTAGAGGGGTTGCACTGGGCGTGCCCCGCCTTCCAAGGCTTGCATCCCTCGGGCCTGCCCGCCGAAGCCTTGGCGAAGGCGGGTCGGGTGCGGAGTTTATCCCGGCCTTGAGCCGGGGCTGTAGTTGCCTTGTCCCGGCACGCATCGCATCGGGCTCCGGGGCCTGCTCGTTCCTCGCAGTCTCCTCGCACCGTGCGCTGCTGGGCCGGTCCTACGGCAAGCTGCCGCTGCGCCCCCTCACGCAGCCGTTCAGGCATTCACCGCCCTCCCGCCGCTCGCACCGCCAACCGCGTGTGCAACAGCGGCGGTCCCTGGTCCTGCATCGGGGTCGCCGTTTGCAAGAGCAGGGTCTTAATCTCCTGCACCGAAAGGTCGGGCTCAGCGGCCAGCATCTTCGCCACCGCATTGGCCACCACGGGTGCCGCCATGGAGGTGCCGGTGGGATGGGAGAGCGTGCCATCGGGCAGGCGTGCGGGCACCCGTTCCCCACGGGCACGGATGATCACCTCGGGACCGGTATTGCTCCAGCTGACCGCCCCACCCTGCTTGTCCACGGCGCCCACCAACAGGAAGTTCGGCAGCGCGAACCGGGTGGCCTGATCGGCTTGGGCCAACTCAACACCGCCATTGCCAGCGGCCCCGATGAAGAGCACGTGCGGCGCTTCCTGCATGCCGGCGATCAGTTCCGCGCGGATCCTCTCTACGGTGTAGCGGGCCAGCTCCTTCCGCTCGGCCTCCGGCATGGTCGGCGCGCATTGCTCCAGGTTCCGCACATAGCCGCGCTCGGTGCGCATCCACGACATCACCACTACGCGTGCGCCATTGGCCACCACGAAATCCAGCAGGTCACGGATCGAAGCCGCCTCCTTGTCGGCCAGCTCCCTGCTCCAGCACGGCACCGGCGGTGAACCGTGCCACCATTCCATGCGCGCATTGATCAGTTCGGCATCCGGCAGACCGTGTACGGCGATATCGGCCAGCGCCGTGCCGTGCGTGTAGCCGATGTACCGATCGATCGTTCCATAGAACGCATCCTCCCGTGCTTTGGAGATCGTGTCCAGCCAGGCATTCAGTTCCCTGGCCTGCGGGCTGTCCACCCCGCTGTCGATGTCATCCATCGCCAGCAACCAGCGGTTCAATTGTGCGGACTGCTGCGCGATGCTGTCCGGCAGCACGGCCAGGGGCAGGTCCTGCCGCTCCTTGAAGGCATCGTAACCGCGGATGATCGGCCGCCCCTGCGCATCACGGGCCAGCCGGTCGTGGAAGAGCACGGTATCCACACCACTGTCCCAAATGGCGACCCTCACCTTCGTGCGTGCCGCATCGGTCGCCAGGCTCGTATCGCGCTCGAGCCAGAACGTGCTGTCCGCCACTTGGGCCACAACCGGAGTGGAGAAGACTGACAGGACCGTGATGCAGGCGATCGCGCACAGGACCTTGGGAATGCGTTGCTGCATAGCCAATGTTACGCAGGAAGCGTTGAAGGGTGGGAAGGGTGAGCGCGGACAGGCTGCCTCGTGGCTGGGGAAGTTCAGGAGAAGCAACGGCGCATCCTAGGGGTGCCGCATCTGGTGCGGTTCCGGATGACCGCACGTGGTAAACAGCAAGCCCCGGCTCCCGAGAACTCGGGACGCCGGGGCTTGCGCGTTCAGGCCGAACGGCTCACCCGTTCTTGTGGATCAAGAACCCATCATCTACCGGGATGGTACTGCCGTTGATGGCGCTGGCGGCATCGGTGAAGAGGAAGGCCACCACGGCGGCGACCTTCTCGGGCTCGATGAGCTGCTTGTGCAGGTGCTGGTCGCCGAGCATCTTCTTCATGGCCGCATCGTTGCCCAGGATGGGCGTGTTGATGAAGCCGGGGGCCACGCCCACCACGCGGATGCCGTGCGGGGCCAGTTCC
>JAEUSU010000042.1 GCA_016788635.1 Flavobacteriales bacterium
CGCCCAAGGAAGGTCCGGGCAACGGTTCGACGGGCTCACCGTGACCGGACAGTGGCATTCGGACAGCGCATTTGAACTATGACAGAGGGGTGAAGGCTGACTTGGAAGCGATCGCCCAAGGAAGTTCCGGGCAACGGTTCGACGGGCTCACCATGACCGGTCTTTGGCTTCATCACAAGGTCCTGCCACAGCAAGTCACGCTGATCTCACCACGGGTCACGGTGAGCCCGTCGAACCGTCGATCCGCTTATTGACCTACCCGGATCAGGCTTCCCACCAACCTTCCACGGTTCATTTTCCGCTCATAACCCTTCACGCACCAGCAACCCGGCCCTTTCGCACCGTCATAGCTTTGTTCTGCCCAAGCCCGCACGCATGTTCCATCGTACGCTGATCGTTCTTGCCTTGCTGCTGCCCTTCACCTTGGCGGCGCAACGCACCAAGCTCAACTTCCAGCTCCAACAATACCTGGCGCAGCCCCACGCACCGGGCGAGCAGGTGGACCTCTTCGTGCGTGGTGAAGCACGTGCCGTTGCCCGCGCGGTGCTCACCCATGGCGGAACCGTGAAGATGGCCCTGCGCGGCGTGGTGAGCGCGCGTGTGCCGGTGGACCGTGTGCAGGCTCTCGCCAACGAACAGGCCGTGCAGGCCTTCGAGTTCGAACTGGGCGGCATGGTGGCCTTGAACGACAGCATGCGCGTGCACAACCGCATCGCACCCATCCATGCGGGCGTGGCGCCCCTGCCCATGCCGTACACGGGAAAGGACGTGATCATCGGCCTCATCGATACCGGCTTGGACAAGAACCATCCGGACTTCCTTGACGCGAACGGCCGCTCGCGCGTGCTGCGCTTCTGGGACCAGACGCGTCCCTTCGATCCGGTCCTCACGCCCATGCCCTACGGCTATGGTCAGGCATGGGACAGTTCGTACATCAACGCCGGCACCATGCCTGCCGGGGAGCAGACCGGCTTCTTCGGCCACGGCACCACTGTCACAGGCACCGCCGCAGGCAATGGTCTGGCCAATGGCCTCAACAAAGGCGCCGCGCCGGGCGCCGACCTGGTGATCGTGAGCCACAAGTTCCAAGGCCCCAATGCACCGTCCATGATCGCCGATGCCGTGCACTACATCGTGGGCATCGGTGAACTCTACGACAAGCCGGTGGTGATCAATGCCAGCCTGGGCAGCTACCCCGGCTCCCACGATGCGCTGGACGCCACCGCGCTCTTCATCGACAGCATCCTCACCGCCGCACCCGGTCGCGTGATGGTGGCGGCGGGTGGCAACAGCGGCACCTTCGCACCCTACCACCTGCGCACGGATGTCACCTCGGATACATCCTTCACCTGGTTCACCTTCAAGCCCACGCCCAACGTGCTCGGAGTGGGGGCGGTGTACTTCTCGCTTTGGGCGGATACAGCGGATTTCAGCAACGTGCGCTTCGCGCTGGGTGCCGATCGGGTATCACCCAGCTGGCTCTACCGCGGCCGCACGCCCTTCCATGAGGTGAGCGAAGTGCTTGGCGTGCAGGTGACCGATTCGCTGTGGAGCCTGGACAACAACCTGCTCGGCGTGGTGGACTTTCTGGCACAGCCGCGCGGCGGGCAGGTGCATCTGGAGGTGCGCATGGTGCTGCCTGACAGCGCTGACCACTACTTCCGCTTCATGTCCACAGGCAGCGGCCGCTTCGATGTGTGGAGCAGCGCGCAATGGCCGAATGCGAGCCCCAGCACGTCCACCAGCCGCAGCGCCATGGTGTCCAGCGGCCTGCCCACTCCGGCCGAGCTGCCGGACATCGTGCACTACGTGATGCCCGACAACCACATGCACATCGTGGATTCGTGGGCCTGTTCGGAGCATGTGATCACTGTGGCGAACTACTACAACGAGACCAGCTACATCGACGTGCAGGGCAACCTGCAGACCGTGCCGGGAACGGAAGGTGCGATCACGCCCAGCAGCAGTTGGGGCCCCACGCGCCTGCTGGTCACCAAGCCCGATATCGCGGCCACGGGCGACATCACGCTGACCTGCGGCCCGCTGAACACACTGGCGATCATGACCGTGTCGCAACCCGACCGCGTGGCCTGGGGCGGCATGCACTTGCGCAATGGCGGTACCAGCATCGCCTCGCCCGTGGTGGCGGGTGCGGCGGCGCTCTATCTGGAGAAGTGCTCGCGCGCTCCGGCAGCGGAAGTGAAGGCCGCCTTCCTTGGTACCGCGCTGAGTGATGCCTTCACCGGTGCACTGCCCAACAACACCTGGGGTGCGGGCAAGCTGAACGCCTTCGATGCGCTGCCGCCCACCAACATTCCGGACCAGGTCATCACCGCGCCGGACCTGGCCTTCTGCCCGGGTGTGCCCGTGCCCGCTTTCGGTCCACCGGGCTTCGATGCCTACCTGTGGAGCAATGGAGACAGCACCGAGACCGCATGGATGGGCGACGACGGACCGCTCACCTGCATCGTGGAGAACACCAGCGGCTGCCGCGCCTTCTGTGACACGCTCACCTTCACCATGTATCCTGCACCCGCGGTACCCGTGATCACCCCGTTGGGCTTCACGCTGGAAAGCTCCCCGGCGGATGCCTACCAATGGTACCAGGACAGTGTGGCCATAGCCGGTGCCGACCAGCAGCAGTACGAGGTGACCGTGAACGGCACCTACTACGTGGAAACGACGGATGCCAATGGTTGCATGGCCAGCAGCGACACCCTGTTGGTGGTCGTGACCATGCTGAATGAAGCGGGAACGCATGACGGCATGCGGAGCTGGCCCGTGCCTGCTGCGGATGCGTTGTGGGTATCCGTGGATGCTACAGGACCATTGGACGTGGAAGTGAGGGACCTCTCCGGCCGCATGGTGCATAGCTCCCGTCAGGCGGCAGCGCTCTTCAGCATCGATACGCATACCTGGAGCGCGGGCAGTTATGTGCTGCTGGTGCGCGCCGGTGAAGCACGCTGGACATACCGCTTCGTGCGCTGATCCAGCACGGATATCTTGCCGCCATGGAGCTTGTGCGGCGCACCATCGAGCGGTATGTGAAGCTCTCGGATGCCGGGTGGGAGCACATCCGGCCATACTGGGTCGAGCGCCGCTTCGCGAAGGATGCGCACATCACCGGTCTGGGGCAGGTGGAGGAGTGGTTCAGCATCGTGGCGGAAGGGGTGCAACGCATGTACTATCCGCATGATGGCGAGGAGGTGTGCCTGGGCTTCTCCTACGATGGAAGTTGGAGCGGCGTGTTCGACTCCTACGTAACGGTGAAGCCAGCGCGCTTTGGCCTGCAGGCCGTTACGGACTCCGCGCTGCTCTCCATCCACCGCCGCGACCTGCTGGACCTGTACGACCGCATTCCCATCATGGACCGCTTCGGGCGCCTGATCCTGGAGGAGTTGGTGGTGGGCCGCGCCACGCGCGAGATCGAACAGATGACTCTGACCGCCGAGGAACGCTACCGTGCGCTGCTGAAGCGCAGCCCGCACCTGCTGCAACTGGTGTCACAGAAGGACATCGCCAGCTACCTGCGCATGACGCCGGAGACCTTCAGCCGCCTGCGCGCCAAAGTGCGCTAGTTTCTTCTTGATGCAGATCAAGTGATGACGGCTCTTACCCCCGCTACGTTCGCAGCATGACCACGTATGTGACCCGGACCCTGATCGCGGAGCTGCAGGCCACGCTGGCTGCGCAACGCGCGCGTTTGGTGGAATGGCAGGAACTGCCGATCGACGTGCTTACCCGTCGTCCGGCGCCTGGGCGCTGGAGCGCGCTGGAGGTGGTGGCGCACATGCAGTTGAGCAGCGGACACTACCACGATCGCCTGCACCGCATTTACACCGGTCCGGATGCGCGGCTCCAGTTCCGCGACACCTACCGCCCGGGCCGGCTGGGAGAGTTCAGTGTGAAGGCCATGCAGCCCAAGGATGGACGCATCGGCTGGCGCATGCGCACGCTGCCCTTGTTCGACCCGTCACGCACGGGTGACGTGGGGCATGGAACGATACCACGGTTCATCTGCCTGCTCGACGGCTACAACGGCATGTTGGAACGGGCGCGCACCATTGGTCTTGAAGGACCAAAGGTGACCAGTACGCTGGGCCCGGTGATCCGCTTCAAGGTGGGCGATGCCTTCCGTTTCCCGATCGCACACCAGGAACGACACTTCCTACAGATCGAACGAACGCTGAACGCCTTGCAGGCTACTGCATGACCACGAGCCGCTGCACCTGGCCGCGGTCCGTGCGCAGCACGTAGGTGCCCGTGCCCCACGCCTGTGCGTCCACCGTGCTGTGCATGTTCACGGGGCCACTCCACACCACGCGCCCGGTGGCGTCCAGCGCGGTCACTTGCTCGGTGCCGCTCACCAGGAAGGTCACCAGGCCGTTGGTCGGGTTCGGGTACACACGGAACACGGTGTCGTTGCTTGCGGCCTCATCCACACCCATGCCCGGGCTGTTGTTCGCGTTGAAGGTGGGCGGCTGGATCACGAAGGGGCCAAAACCGTTCGGCACACGTGCATAGCCCATGTCCGTTACCTGGGCACCGAACACCACGTGATCCACCAACAAACTGTCAGCAGATACCAGAAGCACTTCCTCACCTGACCCGGAGAGCTTGAAGTTGGTATGGTACAAGCCCTCGCTCTCATCCTCGTCCGCCCAGAGGATGAGGTAGCCGTTCGGCGGGATCACCGTACCAACAGGGATGCGCCACTTGTAGGGGTTGTTGTAGGTGTCGCTCACGAACCACAGGCCCATGTCCACGGGAGACGTACCGGGGTTGTGGAGTTCGATCCAGTCCTCGTACTGTCCCGCATCATCCACCACGGTGCTCAGGTTGGAGGCCATGATCTCGTTCACCACCACGGAGGCCACCGGTACGGCAGGCACGGCCACGCGGTATATGAAGATGTCATGCTCCGCTCCGGGCGGCGCGTAGCTCACCGTGCGGGCGGCATTGTTCGCGGCGGCCTCCACGTAGTAGCGTACCCAGGTGCCGGCGAAGAGCGCCGGTATGCTCGCACCGAACACGCCATCACCTGCGGCGCCATCATCGTGCAGGCCATCGTCGAACATGGGAGTGGAGGTGAAGTTGCCGGTGAGCCCCGTGGCCCAGAAAAGTTTCACGCTATAAATGCCGGAACCCGAGCTCACCACCGCACGCACGGTGGGACTTTCGCTCTGCGTGGGCGCTCCGTTCAAGCCCGCAGCGGTCACGTGGTCCACTGCACCAATGGTGGGGCCCACCTGCGCCACCTCCGTGTTGGCGAGCAGGTTGTTCTTGCGCGTGGTGTACAGGCCCTGCAGGCTGGTGACGGCCGTGTTGAATTGCGCGTAGGTCATCAACTTCTTCGGGTCGTTCTGGATCATGGTGTCGATCAACGCCTTGTAGTCGCCCAGCAGGGCCTGCGGGTTGGCATCGATCAGAAGCTCCTGGATGATGGTGCGCAAGTGGGCCAGGTACCGCTGGCGGATCGAGGGGACGTTCAGCAATTTGTTCAGCAGCGGATAGTTCGCGTTGCTCACATTGTAGAAGGCGCTCCAGTTGATGGCGTTCTGCATCATCACGCTGTTGCCATCGTACTCAATGGGCGTCATGCGCTGGGTCTCGGGATCCCAGTACAGGTAGTAGTCCATCTTGCCCTTGTGCACATAGCTGTCATCGTCACTGAAAGCGATCTCGGTGGCCAGGTACCACAGCGTGCGGTCCAGGTCCATGTATTTGCGTACGGTGTCCTCCAGCTGGGCGGTGGATGTGTTGTTCAGCTTGTTGCACACCGCCACCAACTCGTCCCAAGGTTGGGTCTTGTTGGTCTTCTTCAGGGTGTAGTAGGTCTTGTAGGTGGTGGTGTCCATCCCCAGGTAGTTCAGCGCTGCGGTGCCATCGCCCCATGAGCCGCCAAATCCTCCATCGGGCCGGTCCGCCCGCCAGCGGGTGCCGTTGTTGCTGAAGTACCATTCCTTGAGGAACTCGCCGCTCAGGCCTTGCACATTCGCGTACACTCCCCAGTTCGCACCATTGATCATCAGCTTCACGTAGTTCGCCTTGGCGGCGGGGATGTGGCGGCGGATCAGGTGCAGGTAGCTCACCTCGCGCAGGAAGCTGTTGTCCTGGAAGCAGTTGTTCAGGTTCAAGGATTCATAGCCCTGCAGCTTCTGGTCGATCCAGGTGTCCACATCAATATCGAACGAACGCTTCTGAGAGGTGGGGGGGAGCATGGCGAAGGAGGTCTGCCCCTTGAAGCGCACACCCACCGAGTCATAGGTCACCCCGTCGAAGGTGAGGGCGGCGGGAATGGGGGTCTTGGTGGCGTAGTTGGATTGCAGCAGGCTCCAGTAGTTCGATTGTGGGAATTGCAGGTGGATGGTCTTCACGGAGTCCTCGGCATAGAAGCCGGTGGACGGCAGACCGCCCGTGTAGAGGATGCGCCCGTCCACACTGAAGTGCATGTCCATGGGCAGGTTCTGCGCAAGGGCCGCAGGGGTGAATAAGAGCAGGGGAAGGATCCGTACGAAAAGGTGAAACGGTAGCGACATGGGGTGGTGGGCTTGTTCCGCTTTGGCGGGTCGTGTGGCCAATTGGATGTAAAGAGAGCGCTAAGGTTTGATGAAGCTACTGAGTTTCCGACGAAAGTCGCATCGCGGCTCATGGAGACCCAGCCGCCTTGTACCGACGGTTATATTTCAGCCATGAAGCAGGAGGGACCCAAGAAGAAGGACCAACCCGGAATGCGCGCAGAGGATTTAGAGGTCCTTGGACCGGATGGCAAGCCCATTGACATTCCTGTGGATGGATCCCTGGGTTTGCTGGCCCTGGGCTATAAGGGCCTGATGGCCTGGCGTGCGAAACGGATACAGGTGGCCAAGGCGGCCTCCGCGCTGCGCAAGCCATGAGCAACGGGCGTCGCAAGGTGCTCCTGGTCGGCTGGGATGCCGCCGATTGGAAGGCCATCCACCCGCTGATGGACCAGGGTATGCTGCCCAACCTGGAGAAATTGGTGAACAGTGGGGTGAGCGGCCGCCTGGCCACCCTGGAACCGCCGCTCTCGCCCATGTTGTGGACGAGCATCGCCACGGGCAAGCGCCCCTATAAGCACGGTATCCTGGGCTTCACCGAAGTGGGGCCTGATGGCCATGTGCGCCCCGTGACCAGCACCCACCGCCGGGTGAAGGCCATCTGGAACATCCTCACCCAACAGGGCCTCACCAGCAATGTGGTGGGCTGGTGGCCCAGCCACCCGGCCGAGCCCATCCGGGGGGCCATGGTCAGCAACTTCTACCAGCGCGCCAACAAACCCATCAACGAACCGTGGGTGATGATGGACGGCACCGTGCACCCCCCGGAGCTTGCGCCCACCATGGCCGACCTGCGCATCCACCCGGCCGAACTCACCTTCGCGCACATTGCGCCCTTTGTGCCGCGTTGCGCGGAAGTGGACCAGGAGAAGGAGAAGACGCTGGTGGCCATCGCCAAGTCGCTGGCCGATTGCTCCACCGTGCATGCCGCAGCCACCTGGCTCATGGAGCACTGCCCGTGGGACCTGATGGCCGTGTACTTCGATGCCATCGACCACCTGAAGCATGGCTTCATGAAGTTCCATCCGCCGCGTCGTGAGCACATTCCGGAACGACCCTTCGAGTTGTACAAGGACGTGGTGGCAGGCGCCTACCGCTACCACGACATGATGCTGGGCCGATTGCTCGAGCTGGCCGGCGAGGACACCACCGTGATGCTGATATCCGACCACGGCTTCCACCCGGACCACCTGCGCCCCCGCAGCATCCCGAAGGAGCCCAGCGGTCCGGCCTATGAGCACAGCCCCTTCGGCATCTTCGTGCTGAAGGGCCCCGGTATCCGCCGCGATGCGCTGATCCACGGTGCGGGCTTATTGGACATCACGCCCACACTGCTCACGCTCTTCGGTCTTCCCGTGGCGCGCGATATGGACGGCCGTCCGCTGTTGGACGTGTTCGAGCAGCCCGTGACCCCGCAGGTGATCGACAGCTGGGAGGAGGTGCCCGGGGAATGTGGCATGCACACACCGGACAAGGCGGCGAGTTGGGCGGGTACGGACAAGGAGGCGCTGAAGCAATTGGTGGAACTCGGCTACATCGATGATCCGGGTGAGGACACCGCCAGGGCCTCGGTGACCACCGTGCGCGAGAACCGGTATTACCTGGCCAAGGCCTACCTGGATGGTGACCGGCCGAACGAAGCGCTCGCCATCCTGCGTGAGCTGGTGGCCGAGGCCCCCGCGGAATTGCGTTACTCCGCCGATCTGGTGCGGGTACTGTTGCGTCTGGGTCGTGCCAAGGATGCCTTGGAAGTGGTGGAGGCGGCCGCCCCTGCACGTGAGCGGCAGCATGAAGAGATGCGTGCCAAGGCGGTGGCTGGGGATGCATCGAAGGATCCCGGTCCGTATATCCTGGAGCCACGGCTGAAACTGCTGCGGAGCGATGTGTACATGGCCTTGGGCAAGGTGCGTGAAGCGCTCGCCATCATCACCGACCTCACCGCCCTGCCCGGCATGGGCGACCAATTGCGCATGCGGCTGGCCCAGGCCCACATGCGCTTGCGGCAATGGCCCGAGGCTGTTGCCGCGTTTGAGGCGCACCTGGCTTATGACCCGCAGGCGGTGCAGGCGCACCATGGCCTTGGCATCTGCCGCTTGAAACAACAGCAATGGGAGGAAGCGGCGGACAATCTGCTGACCGCCATCGGTCTGCGTTTCGCCATGCCCTATGCGCACTACCACCTGGCCGAGGCGCTGCGCGGCATGGGGGAGTTGGAGAAGGCTGAGCATGCCTACCGCGTGGCCTTGGGCATGGCGCCCCAGCTGGACCGTGCGCGGTTGCGGCTTGCCGGATTGCTGGAGCGCATGGGTGGAAGGGATGAGGAAGCTTCCACTCTGCGGGAGGAGATCCGCCAGCGCAAGGACCGCGAGCCCATTTACATGGTATCCGGCCTGCCGCGTTCCGGCACCTCCATGATGATGCGTGCGTTGGTCGCCGGTGGCTTGACACCGTTCACGGATGAGGAACGTGTAGCGGACGAGAGCAATCCACATGGCTACTTCGAGCACCGCGCAGTAAAAGGATTGGCGCATGACAGCCGTTTCCTTACCGAAGCGGAGGGCAGGGTGGTGAAGGTGGTGGCGCCATTGCTGCCACACCTGCCCGCGCGGCACCGCTACAAGATCGTCTTCATGGAGCGCGACCTGCACGAGGTCCTCGTTTCCCAGGACCGCATGCTGGGTAAGGCACCGCGGGAAGGAGAGGGGGCGCACTTCCGCAAGGGCCTGTTCGACTCCTACACCGCGTTGCTGGAGAAAGTGCGTCTGCTCGAGGAACAACCCTACGTGGAGATGCTGCGGATACCCTATGCAGATGCCGTAAACGACCCGGCGGGGACCATGGCGCGCGTGAACGCCTTTTTCGACGGCGGGTTGGATGCGGACCGCATGGCGCAAGCCGTTGATCCGGAACTCTACCGGAACCGCTTGCAGGACAAGGCCACCACCCGGCAGTGAACAATTCACCCGGGCAGGACCATGGCTGCTCATGGTCGGACTTATCTTGCGCCAACGTTTTACCACCAAAAGCGCTTCACATGGACCATACTACACAGAAGAACAAGCTCACCGACCGATGGAAGGCCTACACTGGCATGTCCGCCGCCTTCATGGCAGTGGGAGCCCATGCTGACGGACAGGTGATCTACACGGATGTAGACCCCGATCAGGTGCTCGTGAACGATCAGTTCACCATCGATTTCGACAACGATGGCAACCAGGATCTGCTCATCCTCCATTCCACCACCAGTTCCGGTGGGCTCAACATCCAGGCTGCGGCCGTGTCCGGCGAGGTGCTCGGAACAGTGACCTCCAGCTTCATGTACCCCTTGGTGCTGGCTGCCGGTGCCCCGATCGATCCTGCGAACCCCAACTGGCAGGCCAGCTACGCCTTTGGAACGCTGGCGATCCGTTACAGCTACGGAAGTTCCACGGCGGTCTATGGGAACTGGCTTGGCCAGAATGGCTATCTCGGCGTGAGGTTCACTTCGGGCGCAGGCGACACGCACTTTGCTTGGGTGCATCTTTCCGTGGGCGCGCAATGTGAGAACATCACCATCTATGGTTATGCCTTCAACGCCACACCGAACACGGCCATCAATGCCGGCGATGATGGCAGCACGGGCATGCGAGATGCCGTGGCCGCTGCGCTGGACGCGTCCATCTTCCCGAACCCGGCTACGCACAACGCCACCCTGCAGTTGGATGCTGCAAAAGCGGGGGCCTACCAGGTGAGCATCATGAACAGCATGGGCCAGGTGCTCATCGCCCAGCAGGTGAACGCCGGCACCGGCACCCACCGCTTCGACCTTGACCTGAGCGGCCTGGCCGCCGGCACCTACTTCGTGGAAGTGCGCGGGGAGGACCAGGTGGTCATGCGCAAGGTGACCAAGGAGGGTTGAACCTGAACGTATGCAAATGAAGCGGCCGCCCATGGGCGGCCGCTCTCAATTACAGCCACTCCACCCAATGGGCAGGTCGTGCTGCAGTTCTGACTTGCTCGATCATTCCAACCCTTTCACGCTGAGCTCGTCGAAGCGGTTCGACGTGCTCAGCGTGACAGATGCTTGAAGCGCTTGCAAAGAGGTACGCATGGAGGAGCTGGGAAAGGTCACATTGAAGCGGGCCTGGCATCTGGCACGGCCAAAGGACCATGTCATGGATCTCACCGCCGGAACACCAACTCGCCACCGATGGCCGTGGCCTGCACTTTCAGGGTGGGTAGCACGGCTTCGCTCACGGCCCGCAGGTCCGCATCCAGCACCACAAAGTCCGCCTGCTTGCCCACTTCCAAGGTGCCCAGGTCGCTCTCGGTGAAGGAGGCGATCGCGTTCCAGATCGTCATGCCGCGCAGGGCGTCCAGCGCGCTCAGCGCATTCTCCTTTCGGTACCCGCCTTCCGGCCATCCGGTAGGGGAGATGCGGAACACCGCACTGCGAAAGGTGCCCAGCGGGTCGATGGGCTCCACGGGGAAGTCGGTGCCCAGCGCCAGGATGCCCATGGCGTGCTGCAAGCGGCTGTATGCGTAGGCGTCCGGAATGCGCGCTTCGCCGAGCCGGTCCTTGGCCCAGGGTCCGTCGCTGGTGGCGTGTGTGGGCTGCACGCTGGGGATCACCGTGTACCGGCTGAAGAGCTCAATGTCCGCAGGCGTTACCACCTGTGCATGTTCAATGCGCCAGCGCAGATCGTTGGTGCTGCCAAGCACTTCGCCATACACCTCGAGGAGCAACTTGTTCGCACTGTCCCCGATGGCGTGCGTGGCCATCTGGAATCCGTTGGCTTTGCACCACTGCGCCACTTCCAGGAAGTGTTCACGTGTGGCCAGTTGCAGTCCGTGATGCCCGTGCTGGTCGCTGTAAGGTTCCTTCAGCAACGCACCGCGCGAGCCCAAGGCCCCATCGGCATACACCTTCACGCTGCGCACGATCAGGCGCTCGCCGATGACCGGACCGGTGGTGGCGAAGTGCGCGAGGTGCTCGGGCTTGTCGGCCACCATGGCGTACACACGGATCTTCAGCATGCCTTCCTGCTGCATGCGGCCGATGAGCGCGATGGTGTTGGTGTCCAGCCCCGCGTCGCAGACCATCGTGAGCCCCGCCGCCAGGCAATCGCGCTGCGCATCCAGCAGGGCCTGGCGCTTGGTGGCGGCATCGGCTTCATCGAAGATCTTCTGGAACACGTCCACCGCATTGTCGATCAGCAGGCCGGTGGGTTGGTCCTCGCGCAGTTCCATTATCCCGCCTGCGATGCGGCTCGCGCCCGTGAGGCCCACACGGTCCAGCGCGACCTGGTTGGCCACGGCGGCGTGGCCGTCCACGCGTTGCAGCAACACGGGCCGGTCCGGGAAGAGCGCGTTCAACTTCGTGTTGTCGGGCATACGCTGTTCCGCCCACAGGTTCTGGTCCCAGCCGCGGCCCAGGATCCATTCCTTCTCCGGGTGCGCATCGGCGAAGGCCTTCGTGCGCGCCAGCGCTTCGTCCCAATCCTTCACCCCGCCCAGGTCCACCTTCTGTTTGTTCAGCCCGTAGCCGAAGAAGTGGCAGTGGCCATCGATGAAGCCCGGATAGATCCAGCGGCCGGCCGCGTCGTAGGTCTCCTTCGCGCGGTAGCGGTTGCGGATCTGTTGCTCGGCCCCCAGTTCCACGATGCGGCCGTCCACGATGGCCATGGCCTGGTACACGCGGTCCTGCTCATCCAGCGACACGATGTGCGCATTGTGCACCACCAGGTCGGCCTCGCGATGCTTGTGCGCGCAGCCGAAGAGCAGTAGTGCGGCAAGGAAGGGGAGAAGCCCACGAAGGCGGAGAGGGAGCAGGTGTTTGGAGGGGTCAGCAAGCAGCAAGGCGGCGATCATCAAGAAGGGCAGGAGCGGCACCCGGTAACGCACCACGGCGCCCACCACGGGCGTCGTCCAGCCGATCACCAGGGCCAGCACCAGTGCGAAGGAAAGGCAGAAGAGCACGAGCGCCGCATCGGTCCCCGCTCGGCGGCGGTGCAGCAACAACCACATGAGGATCGCGATCAAGGCCACGGTCTCCGCTGCGGCCACCAGGCCCATGGCGCCTTGCCTGGCCATCAGCAGCGGGCTCAGGAAGGTCATGAAGAGCGCATGCGGCGCGTACTTCGCGAAGCTCAACCCTGTGGGCTCCAACGGTGGCGGCGAGATGAAGCTGCCGCTCTGCATCAGGTTGGCCAGGCCGATGAAGTCGCTGTGTTTCCACCAGAGCACTTCCAGCACGTTGAAGCCCGGGATCAGGTGGTGCACGTTCAGCGCGGCCAGACCCAGCACCACGAAGGTGAGCGCGAACTTGAGTGCTGGCCTGCCGGGCCGCAACCGGCACCAGACCAGTGCCACCAGCGCGGGCGTCATGCTCAGCAGCACGTAGAACTTCAGGTAGAAGAGCAGCACCAGGCAGAAGCCGAACACGGGCAGGTCGCGCCAGCGGCCACGCCCTTCCAGCGCCGCGAAGAGCTTCCACAGCAGCAGCCCCAGCCCGAAGAAGAGCAGGCTTTCCTTGATGACCCCACTGGCCCAGAAGACCACCGAGGGGATCAGGAAGAGCACCGCGAACAAGGCTTTCTCACGCCCCGGCAGGTGCGGCGCCATGGCCTTGCCGATGGCAGTAAGGCCCGTGAAGCTGAGGAAGGCGGCGAACACGGTGTGTACGTGGATCTGCCCATCGCTGAAGAGCCGCACGAAGGCGTTGAAGCGGATCATGGTGTGCGAGTCGTTGGCCAGGTTGCTTTCGTACTTGCGCATCCAGTTGTTCATCACGCGGTAGTAGTGCGTGTTGAAGTGCTCGTTGTCGTTGGCGATGCCGAGCAGCATGCGGAAGTAGTCCAGCGGCCGCGTCCACAATGCATCATAGAGCACCGCGCTGTCGTCGAAGTACTTGTACAGGTCAGCGTTGGCGCGGTCGGTGTAGCTGTAGGTGTAGATCCACCAGAGCGCGGTGCCGGCGAGCACCTTCAGCACGAAGGCCCCGGCCAGCCAGCGCAGCGGCACGCCCGGCAGGCGGTAGAAGCTGCTGCGCCGCATGAAGTACAGCAACAGTGCCAGGTAACCGGTGGCGAGGAGAAGGCCGGGCATGGGGCGAAGGTGGGGAATGGAGGGCTATCGGTCTTTCAAGCTAACGCAGTGTTAACGGCAGACCGATCCGCACGAATGCCATGCGATCTTCTCCACATTCGGTGTCCATCCATTTGGAATTCGGCTGCATCTGCACTTTCTTTAGAGCACCCTCACCCCGATCCCGATACGTTCATGAACACGCCCACTCTCCTGAAAGCCGCGCTGGTGGCGGCTTGTATCGCCCCCCCCCCCCCAGATAGCGGATATTGACGTGTGCAGCAAGTTCTGGCCGCTTACCATGATGGCCGTGGCACAAACGGCACCTGCATACAGTTTGGAGTGGCAGCGCTGGGACGCGGCCCCCACGCGTTCCTCGGGCATCGGCTATACGTGGGATGACAGCACGGAGGCACCCGGCTATGTTGCGGACACCGTGACCTTCACTTCACCGCAGCATCCGGACAGCAGCGGCGCCGACTGGCATTACAGCCATGTGAACGTGTATGACTCCCTTGGCATGCACATCGGATATGTAGCGGTGGGCTATGCAGGCTGGCCGAACTGGAACTTCCACGACGGCTGCTTCAAAGGCAATATTCCCAGTGCTAATTCACGTCCGCTGGCTTACCGGCTTGAGCGCTTCGACCGCTGGCAGCGGAACCTGCGTGGGGCCGTGGTCCGCTACGACCTGGAGGGTAACGTGGTATGGTACCGGAACACCCTTCCAGGGATACTTTTTGATGTGATTCAGGATCGGAATGGCGATCTGGTGATGTGTGGATTCTCGTTCGCCCAGCGCCCATACCCGGATATGCCACAAACGCCGCGGCTTTTGTTGAACCCGACGAGTTCGGCCTCAACGGATACACTGCCCACACTGGACTGTGACACGGCCGAGCGGAAGATGAACGTGATCAAGATGGACATCGATGGGAACATTGAATGGAGCTATATCTACGGGCCATTCGACGATCCACAGACCGGACTGATGAACAGGAGCGAGGGGCACTGTCTGGTGGAGACCAATGCTGGCGGTCAATCGGGGTACCGGGTGGCCGGAAGTGCCAAGCCGTTGAGCGAAACGGCCTTGGACCGCTGGCGTGTATTCATGGTCCAGCTATCCGGAGATGGCCATTTGCAATGGAAGCGGCTTTACGATCCCATGCCAGTAGCGGCCAATGCGGATGTGATCCAGTGCTCCGCAGAACGGATGGCTCGGGTGCCATTCAGTGAAGGCGAGGTGTTCGCGATGAGCGGTTATCGAAGACAGACGGGGAACTCGCTGCCATCAGCATTCCTGTGGGTATTTGAGCAGGACACCACCACCTTGTTCTTCAAGGACACATACCAGCATGCGGCCTATTTTCAGTTGAACAGCGTCAGTCAGTTCTCTTCGGGCGTCACCTTCGCCGCCGAGGATACCAGCTTCGCTATCGTTTGGCCGGTGCTTACGAACATCACCACGAACGGTTCGATCAGTGGGTCGATCTTCGCCGGTAATCATCAATCAGAAGCACGTGTCTACAAGTTCGACCTCTCCGGCAACCCGTTGTGGACCTCGCCAGCGGAGTTGGGTGTGATGCGTGCCTTCGACCTGCGCTTTGATTGCATCCAGACAAGCGATGGTGATCTCGCCCTGGCCTCTTCGAAGTGGTCGCCGGGATCCAGCTATCAGTCATCACCTTATGTGTTCGAAGACTTCCCGCCCGGCATGCAGGCC
>JAEUSU010000015.1 GCA_016788635.1 Flavobacteriales bacterium
GACCGCTGCGCCGAGCGCGACGATCAACTATGTGGGTAATCCATTTTGCAGTTCGGCTGGTACCGCCAGTGTGACCCGGACCGGAACGGCCGGTGGTACGTATAGTGCCTCACCTGCTGGTTTGACCTTGAACAGCAGCACCGGTGCGGTGACCTTGGGCACGAGCACGGCAGGTACCTACACGGTGACCTATACGATCGCTGCGGCAGGCGGCTGTGCACAATTCACCACCACAACACCGATCACGGTGACCGCTGCGCCGAGCGCCACGATCAACTATACCGGGTCGCCCTACTGCACCAGTGGTGGAACGGCCACGGTAACGCAGACCGGCACGGGTGGCGGCAGCTACAGCGCGGCCCCTGCTGGCTTGAGCATTAACAGCAGCACCGGTGCGGTGACCTTGGGCACGAGCACGGCGGGTACCTACACCGTGACGTACACGATCGCTGCGGCAGGTGGCTGTGCGCAATTCACCACCACGACGCCGATCACGGTGACCGCTGCCCCGAACGCCACGATCAACTACGCGGGTTCACCTTACTGCACAACGGGCGGCACCGCCACGGTAACGCAGACCGGAACAGCTGGTGGCAGCTACAGTGCCTCCCCGGCTGGTTTGAGCCTTAACAGCAGCACAGGCGCTGTGACGCTGGGCACCAGCACTCCTGGCACCTACACGGTCACTTACACGATCGCCGCTGGCGGAGGCTGTGGCGTCTTCAATACCACGGCGCAGATCACCGTATCCTCCGGTTTCTCAGCCACGATCAACTATGCAGGTTCACCCTACTGCACCAATGGTGGCACGGCCACGGTGACGCAGACCGGTACAGGTGGTGGCAGCTATAGCGCCTTGCCTGCTGGTCTTACCATCAACAGCAGCACGGGTGCGGTGACCTTGGGCACAAGCACTCCCGGTACCTACACGGTAACCTACACGATCGCTGCATCCGGTGGTTGTCTCCAGTTCACGACTAATGCGTCGATCACCGTGACGGCTGCGCCGAACGCGACGATCAGCTATGCAGGTTCGCCATTCTGCTCTACTGGAGGCACCGGTTCTGTGACGCAGACGGGTACGGGCGGCGGCAGCTACAGCGCCGCTCCTGCTGGCTTGAGCATCAACAGCAGCACCGGTGCGATTACGCCAACCACGAGCACACCGGGTACTTATACGGTCACGTACACGATCACTGCGGCCGGAGGCTGCTTGCAATTCACGACCACGACCCCGGTCACCGTGACGGCTGCTCCGACCGCGACGATCAGCTATGCCGGGTCGCCATTCTGCTCCACTGGGGGCATCGGTTCTGTGACGCAGACAGGTACGGGCGGCGGAAGCTACAGCGCCGCTCCTGCTGGTTTGAGCATCAACAGCAGCACCGGTGCGATCACACCAACCACGAGTACACCTGGTACCTATACGGTGACCTACACGATCGCCGCGACCGGAGGCTGTTTGCAATTCACGACCACGACCCCGGTCACCGTTACGGCTGCACCGAGCGCCACGATCAATTATACGGGATCACCCTACTGCACCACAGGTGGCACAGCCACAGTAACGCAGACCGGCACGTCGGGTGGTACCTATTCCGCGTCCCCGGCTGGTCTCACGATCAACCCTGGAACTGGCGCTGTGACACTGGGTAGCAGTACGCCTGGTACTTACACAGTGTCCTACACAATTGCCGCAGGAGGCGGATGCAGCGTATTCAGCACGAACACACCGATCACAGTATCAGCGGGTTTCTCCGCGACGATCAACTACGCGGGGTCCCCGTATTGCAGCAATGGTGGCACGGCAACGGTGACCCAGACCGGCACGGCAGGCGGTACCTACAGCGCCACCCCGGCCGGCTTGACGCTCAACAGCAGCAACGGATCAGTGACCTTGGGCACCAGCACCCCAGGCACCTACACCGTTACGTATAGCATTGCGGCCAGCGGTGGTTGCTCGGCCTTCAACACCACCACCCCCATCACCATTACGGCTGCACCGAACGCCACGATCAACTATGCCGGATCGCCCTATTGCAGCAACGGTGGCACCGCCACAGTAACACAAACAGGTACGGGCGGTGGTGCTTACAGCGCTCTTCCCGCGGGACTGACCATCAACAGCAGTACCGGCGCCGTGACCTTGGGCTCGAGCACGCCGGGCACCTATACGGTGACCTACACGATCGCTGCCGCTGGTGGCTGTTCATTGTTCGCCATCACCACGCCGATCACGGTCACAGCCCAGCCTGCCGCGACGATCAGTTACACTGGTTCGCCGTATTGCACCTCAGCCGGAACGGCCACGGTAACTCAGACCGGAACGGTCGGTGGCAGCTACAGTGCCTCACCTGCAGGTTTGACGATCAACAGCACCACCGGTGCCGTGACCTTGGGCACCAGCACCCCCGGTACCTATACCGTGACCTATACGATCGCTGCGGCAGGTGGCTGCGGCCAGGTCACCGCCACGGCTCCGATCACTGTAACAGCCGCACCAAGCGCCACGATCAACTACGCGGGTTCGCCTTACTGCACCACGGGTGGCACGGCCACGGTGACGCAGACCGGCACCGCTGGAGGCGCTTACAGTGCAACCCCTGCCGGCTTGACCCTCAGCAGCAGCACAGGTGCGGTGACCTTGGGCACCAGCACCCCGGGTACCTACACAGTGACCTACACGATCGCTCCAGGCGGTGGTTGCGGAGTGTTCAATACCACGGCCAATATCACGGTCGCGGGAGCCCCGGTTGCTACTGCAGGTGGTGCGCAGAATATCTGTGAGAACGGTACCACGGCAGGCTTGGGCGGTAACACGCCTTCTGCGGGTTCAGGCAGCTGGAGCATCGTGGGTGGAGGCAACGGGAACTTCATCCCGAACGCCACCACGCCGAACGCCACCTTCCAACACACCAGTGGTACGGGTCCGATCCTGCTTCGCTGGACCGTGACCAATCCGCCTTGTTCACCTGCGACGGCCGATGTGACCGTGACCATCACCCCGTCCGTGCAAGCCAACGCGGGTTCCAACCAGTCCATCTGCTCCACACCGGGCACAGCCACCATGGCGGCCAATGCGGCAGCCCCGGGCACTGGCAGCTGGACCCAGACGGGTGGACCGATCACTGCGAACATTGCTGCCCCAGGTTCGCCCACCACGCAGATCACAGGAATGACCACGAATGGTGTTTACACCTTCCGTTGGACCATCACCAATGCGCCGTGCCCCTCGAATTTCAGCGAGATGACGGTAACGGTGAGCAGTTCCGCCACCTGGTATGAGGATGCGGATGGTGATGGTGCGGGTGATCCGAACTCATTCGTGCTTGCCTGCACCGCCCCGCCGGGGTATGTGAGCAACAGCAACGACTTGTGCCCGGCCGACCCCAACAAGATCAACCCCGGCCAGTGCGGCTGTGGTGTACCGGATACGGATACGGATGGCGATGGTGTGGCCAACTGCAACGACGGTTGTCCGTTCGATCCGAACAAGATCGCACCGGGTATCTGCGGCTGTGGTGTGCCTGATACCGACACGGATGCTGACGGCACCCCGGACTGCAACGATGGCTGCCCGAACGATCCGAACAAGATCGCCCCTGGGCTTTGCGGCTGCGGTGTGCCGGATACCGATACAGATGGTGACGGCACCCCGGATTGCAATGATGGCTGTCCGAACGATCCCAACAAGATCGCTCCGGGCGTCTGTGGCTGCGGCGTCCCTGATACGGATACGGATGGTGACGGCACCCCGGATTGCAACGACCAGTGCCCGAACGACCCGAACAAGGTGACACCAGGTACCTGTGGTTGCGGCAACCCCGAGCCGGGTGCGTTGTGTGATGACGGCGACGTGAACACCATCGGCGATGTCATCCAGCCGAACTGCACCTGTGCAGGCATCCCGTTGGGAACGGATTGTGAGGGTGTACCGGGTGGACCTGCTGTGCCGGGAACGGCATGTAATGACAACAACCCGTGCACCATCAATGACATCTACGATGCCAACTGCATCTGTTCCGGCACCTTCCAGGACAGCGACGGTGATGGCACCTGTGATGCGTTCGATCTGTGCCCCGGCGGACCGGAGCCCGGCACACCTTGCAATGACTTTGATCCCTGCACCATCAACGATGTGATCGGCGCCAACTGCCTCTGCGAAGGCACCTTCCAGGACAGCGATGGGGATGGCACCTGCGATGCGGATGACCTCTGCCCGGGTGGACCCGAACCCGGAACGGCATGTGACGATGGCGATGCGTGCACAGAGAATGACGTGATCGACCTCAACTGCAACTGTGTCGGTGTCTTCCAGGACAGTGACGGCGACGGCACCTGCGATGCGGAGGATGTGTGCCCAGGTGGGCCGGAGCCGGGCACACCATGCGACGATTTCGATCCGAATACGAACTTTGATGTGATACAGCCGGATTGTACGTGTGCGGGAATCCCGGCAGGTAATGACTGTCTCGGTGTTCCAGGTGGTTCTGCATTGCCAGGCACCCCCTGCGATGACCTCGATCCGACCACGGGTAGTGACACTTGGGATCTGAGCTGCACCTGCGTGGGCCAGCCGCTTGACTGTCTTGGTGTGCCGGGTGGAACAGCCGTTCCAGGTACGCCTTGCACGGATGGTGATCCCACGACCGGCAATGACACCTGGGATCCCTCCTGTACCTGTGTGGGGCAGCCGCTGGATTGCCTGAATGTCCCCGGTGGTACCGCACTGCCAGGTACGCCTTGCAATGATGGCAACCCTGGTACCATCAATGATACCTGGAGCGCGAGCTGCACCTGCGTGGGCATCCCCACCGGCTGCACGGAGAACCTCTCGCTGGCCATCACGCTGGATGCCTTCGGCTCACAGACCACGTGGGAACTGAAGGATGCCACGGGAACAGTGATCGTGGCCAGTGGTGGTCCGTATGCCAATGGTACCCCAGGTGCCGTGATCAATGAGACCATCTGCGTGTCCGTGGGTTGCTACCGACTGTTCGTGTACGACAGTGGCAACAACGGCATCACCAACGGTGGCTATGTGCTGCGTGATCCGCTGAACCGTCGCATTCTGGACGCCAACGGCCTGTTCACCTCTGTAAGCACGGCGGTGAACGAGTTCTGCCTGCCACTAAGCAACCAGGGTCTGCAGGCGGTCAGCTGTGATCGTACGGACTTGGTGCCCACGAGCAACATCTACTGCAGCTCACAGCCGGGCGCCACGGGTTACCAGTTCTGGTTCTTCGACCCGCACGGCTCTTACAACCGCCGCATCCTGTGGCCCAATACCACGATCAAGCCCAACCAGTTGGTGACCAATCCGATACCGCTCGGCTTGGACCTGAACGTGCGTGTGCGTGCACAAGTGGGTGGTGTCTACGGTGCCTTCGGGCCGGCCTGCCGTATGCGCGTGAACCCGCCGGGCAGTCCGAATGCCTTGGTTGAGGGTGAAGTGAACTTTACGGTGTATCCGAACCCGAACCGCGGTGAGAACGTGCAGATCATGCTGGAGGGTGTCGATGAGACCATTGAAAGCGCAGTGATCGACGTGTACGACCTCTTTGGCAAGCGCATCCACACCGAGCAGGTGGCCATGGGCGGAGGCGTGTTGAACCATGTGATGGAGTTCGGCAACGACCTCGCACAAGGCATGTACATCGTGCATGTCACCGTGGGCGAGCAAGTACACATGCAGCGACTGGTCCGTCAATGACCGGCTGTTGAACAGCAATGAGCGAAAGGGCCCCGAGCGATCGGGGCCCTTTTCATTCCCAGCGGTCCTGCTTGATCCAAGATGCCGGAATGACAATTCGAACGGACTCGCCAGGCACAAGCCGATCGGCCTGTGCAAAGGACCCTGAGCTGCAAGACCTCGAATCGTCTCCCAGCCCAAGTAGTGGGGATCACTAACGCCTTCATCCCTAGCCCGGCGATCGAGGGTTACGCTGTGCGAGGGGAATGGTGCTCTGCGGCTTGCACATGCGCTGCTGGGGAGCCGCGGCTTGCGGTCACATGAGGGTCTAAGGGAAAGCAATGATCCGGAAAAGAAAAGCCCCCGGCCATGCCGGGGGCTTTTTAGGTGAGAACAGGCTCGCTCAGTAGTAGATCAGGCGGCGCACCTTGGCCACGTGCTTGGCCAGGCGGATCACCTGTTTGGTATAGCCGAACTCGTTGTCGTACCACGCATAAAGTACGGCGGTCTTGCCATCCGGCCCCACAATGGTGGCATTGCTGTCGAACACACTGCAGCACGTGTCACCGATGATGTCGCTGCTGACCAGTTCCGGGTCGATGTGGTAATGGATCTGATTGACCAGGTCGCCATTGAGGGCGGCGTGGCGGATAAGCTCATTCACCTCGTCACGCGTCATGGTCTTCTTGAGGGATAAGCTCATGATGGCCAGTGATCCATTGGGGGTGGGCACGCGCACAGCATTCGCCGTGAGCTTGTCCTTCAGGCTCGGTATGGCCTTGGTGACCGCGCTACCCGCACCCGTGCTCGTGATCACCATGTTGATGGCGGCACTGCGGCCCCGGCGTGGCTTTTTGTGGTAGTTGTCCAGCAGGTTCTGGTCGTTGGTGTAGGCATGCACCGTCTCGATGTGGCCCTTCTCGATGCCCACCTTGTCCTCCATTACCTTCAGGATGGGGCAGATGGCATTGGTGGTGCAGCTGGCCGCACTGAAGAGACGCTCGTTTTCGATGTCCAGGTCCTGGTGGTTGATGCCATACACCACATTGGGCATCTCCTTGCCCGGGGCGGTCAGGATCACCTTGCTCACCCCCTTGGCCTTCAGGTGGCGCTCCAGATCGGCACGCTTGGTGAAGGCACCGGTGTTGTCGAGGATGAGGGCGTTGTTGATCCCATACTTCGTGTAATCCACGTCCTCGGGGTTCGCTGCGGCGATCAGTTGGACCATCTGGCCGTTGATCCACAGTGCCTTGCGCTCGAGGTCCTCCTTCACACTGCCTTTGAAGGCGCCATGCACGCTGTCGTTCCGCAACAGGGCGGCACGTTTCACGATCTCTTCATCGCTGGTGGTGCGGGTGACGATGGCCCGGAGGCGGAGCTGTTGTCCCTTGCCGGCCTGTTTCACCAGTTCGCGTGCGGCAATGCGGCCGATCCGGCCAAAACCATACAGCACAACATCCTGTGGTTCGAACTGATGTTTATCCTCACCAATGAAATTCCGCAACGTGGTCTTCAGAAAGTCGGCCGCGGAAGCCGGTTTTGGGGAGCTGGTGAGGTATTCGTGCGTCAGCCGGCCGATGTCCAATTTGGATGGAGCCAGTTCCAACTTCAGCAGTTCCCGGGCCAGCTCGGACGAGGCGTAGATGTCGATGGGCTTCTTCACCACCTGCTCGGCGTAGTTGAAGAGGTTCATCACCTCCGAGATCCCCACATCGGTGAGGTGGTTGCGGAAGAACACCAGTTCCACGCCTTTGCCGTACATCAGCTGGCCGACGGAATTGGTGAGGTCAACGGCCGCGCGTTCGCGGTCCACATAATCCTTCAAGCCGGCCTCATAACCGGTCTTGGCTTCGAGGGTCTCCATGGATGGATATTGATGAGTAAGGGGTTCCGATGGGATGGAAAGGACACGCGCCCCAGGGCGGGGCGCGTGGATGATCAACCGAGGTAGGCTTTCAGCAACTTGCTGCGACTGGTATGCCGCAACCGGCGAATGGCTTTCTCCTTGATCTGTCGCACCCGTTCACGGGTCAGATCGAACTTGGCGCCGATCTCCTCGAGCGTGAGCCCGTGGTTGATGCCGATGCCGAAGAAGAGCTTCACCACGTCGCGTTCGCGTTCCGTAAGGGTGCTGAGCGCGCGTTCGATCTCCTTGGAGAGCGATTCGTTCAGCAGCATGCGGTCCGCCGGCACACTGTCATTGTTCGGCAGCACGTCCAGCAGGCTGTTGCTCTCGCCCTCTACGAAAGGGGCGTCCATGCTGATGTGGCGGCCGCTCACCTTCATGGTGTCCGCCACCTTCTCGGCGGGCAGGTCCAGCAGCGTGGCCAACTCGTCCGCGGACGGGGCCCGCTCGAACTCCTGCTCCAGCTTGGCGAAGGCCTTGTTGATCTTGTTGAGCGAGCCCACCTGGTTCAGCGGCAGGCGCACGATCCGGCTTTGCTCGGCCAGGGCTTGCAGGATGCTCTGACGGATCCACCACACGGCATAGCTGATGAACTTGAACCCGCGGGTCTCGTCGAAACGTTGCGCGGCCTTGATGAGGCCCAGATTGCCCTCGTTGATCAAGTCCGGCAGGCTGAGGCCTTGGTTCTGGTACTGTTTGGCCACCGACACCACGAAGCGCAGGTTGGCCTTCACCAGTTTCTCCAGCGCCGTTCCATCACCTTCCTTGATGCGCCTGGCCAGTTCCACCTCCATGTCGGCGGTGATGAGGCCTTCCTTGCCGATCTCCTGCAGGTACTTGTCCAGGGACTGGCTTTCCCGATTGGTGATCGACTTGGTGATCTTAAGCTGGCGCATCCGGCTGGTCACGGGCGGGAGGGGTTTAGGTGAGTAGGGGGGTGGGGTAGCGGTCCAACAACGATCCGGAACACGCGAATCCTGCCGCGAAGGTAGGACGCCCGTGCGATGCGGGACAAGGCGGGATGACCGGGGATGTGATCGTTGGTGACAAATTGTTGATAAACAGACGGTTCAGATACCCAGAGCGTAGTAGGCTTTCATGCCGTTCGGGTACATGCCCTCAATGAGCACCCCACCTTTCTTGCGTTCCAGGATCTTGGTCACATCCGCAGGTGAGGTCACGGCCTGCTGATCGATCTTGGTGATGATGAAGCCTTCGCGTATGCCGCTGCTGCGGAATTTGCCGCCGTTAACGTTCACCACCTTCACGCCACCGGTCAATTTCAAGGCCTTCAGTTCGGTGGCGGTAGCGGCCACCAGGTCGGCCCCCAGCGCGCTCGAGAGGTCGGCGGTCTTGGTGGGTTCGGTGGTGCCTTCCTTGCCCCGAAGCGTCATTTCCAATACCTGTTCCCTTCCTTCGCGCAGTACGGTCACCGAGACCTTGTCGCCAGGCCTGAAGCGGCCCACCTGCTCCTGAAGCTGGGGTACGTTGTTCACGTCCATGCTGGCCACCTTCACGATGATGTCCCCCGGTTTCATCCCGGAATCCTTGGCCGCGCTGCCGTCGGACAGGCCGTTCACGTAAACCCCCCGGATCCGGTCCAGCTTCAGTTCATTGGCCAGTTTCTGGTCCACATCCCGGATGCTCACGCCCATGTAAGCGCGCTGCACGGCACCGAACTCCAATAGGTCGGAAGTCACCTTCTTCACGATGTTCACGGGCACGGCGAAGGAGTAGCCGGCATACTGGCCGTTCATGGAGGCGATGGCCGTATTGATGCCGATCAGCTGCCCTTGCGTGTCCACCAAGGCGCCACCGCTGTTGCCGGGGTTCACGGCCGCATCGGTCTGGATGAAGCTCTCGATGGGGATGATATCCCTGCTGGGGTCGTTCTGCAACAGGTTGATGTTCCGGGCCTTGGCCGAAATGATGCCGGCTGTTACGGTGCTGGTCAGGTTCATGGGGTTTCCCACGGCCAATACCCATTCGCCCACGCGCACATCGTCGCTATTCCCGTAACTCAGTGTGGGCAATTCGGTGGCGTCGACCTTCAGAAGAGCGATGTCCGTGCTGGGGTCGCGTCCGATGACCTTGGCCGTGAGCTGACGGCGGTCGTTCAGGTGCACCTGGATCTTGTCCGCCGATTCGATCACATGGTTGTTGGTGACGATGTAGCCATCGTTGGAGATGATGACACCACTGCCCGCGCCACGCTGGGGTTGTGGGTTCGGGGCGCGGTAGCCCCAGAAGAAGTCCATGAAGGGGTCACGCTGCACCATGGTCTCCGTGGTCACGTGCACCACGGCATTCACCGAGCGTTCGGCTGCATCCACGAAATCGGGCATCGCCGAGACCACGCCTCCTGCAGGGCGGTTCACGAAGCGCACATCCTGCGGTCCCGCAGTGGAACCGGACGTGGAGACCATTTCGGGTGCTTTTGCCCCGGTCAAGCGGTCATGAAGGGCGATGGCTGCAAGGCCACCGAGCAAGGCGGCCAGGAACAAAGGGAACACGCGTTTCATGTGGCTTATTTCGTTCTGTTCACCAGCCCACCGATCGTGTGCCGGAACTGCGAAGGGAACGTTCTGTCAGCCCATTCGGTACGGGCTTGCCTGTTAAGATCTGTTGATCGGACCGTACGGGACCACGACCGCCGGCGCCTTGCCAAACCGATATTTGCCACACATGACGCAGCACCTGTGGTTCCAGAAGTGGGAAGGGACCGGTAACGATTTCATTGTGGTGGACGACCGCGCGGCCGCTTGGGGAAAGCTGCCGGATGAGCGGGTGGCCGCCCTATGCGACCGCCATTTCGGCATTGGTTCCGATGGCCTCATCCTCATCCAACCACCCATTCAAACGGGTACCGCCTTCCACATGGACTTTCGCAACCCCGATGGCAGCCGCAGCTTCTGTGGCAACGGAAGCCGTTGTGCGTTCGCGTTTTGGAGCGCCATGCATGGCCGGGTGGAAATGGCCGCCTTCTCCGCGATCGATGGTGCGCACCACGGCCAATGGGAGGGCCCCGAAGTGGCCATCACCATCCCGGACGTCACCCGGGTGGAGCAAGGTGTTGATGGTGCGGAGGTGGACTTCCTGCACACCGGTTCACCCCACCTGCTGGTATGGGTGCCCGATGTGGATGCCGTGGACCTGCCCACGGATGCCCCGCCCCGCAGACGGACGGCCCGCTTCGGACCCGGAGGCACCAACGTGAACTATGTGCAAGTCCAGGAGCGCGTTCTGCGCATGCGCACCTTCGAGCGCGGCGTGGAGGCCGAAACATGGAGCTGCGGGAGTGGTGTGGTGGCCGCTGCTTTGGGTGGCTTGCATCGCAGCTTGCTTTCCGCTCCTGTGAAGGTGCATGCACGTGGCGGGGTGTTGCGCGTGGAGGCGGACCGGCTGCAGGACGGCGGCTTCACCGGGGTCCGCCTCATAGGGCCCGTGCGGCATGTCTTTTCCGGAGAGCTGGACCTTTGAGCCATGGGTCGCTGGGTACGTTGGGTCTTGATCTTTCTGGTGCTTCTGGCGTTGATCGCTGCGGTGCTTGGCTGGATGGCCTGGCGCCGCATCAACGGTCCCGGCACAGCCTTCACTGAGGAAAGCCGGGTGCTGCTGATCCCCAGTAGTGCCACCTACGAACAAGTGGTGGATAGCCTGCGTGCGGAAGGGGCCTTTCGGGATGAGGAACTTTTTCGCCTGGTGGCCGAACGCAAGAAGTACCCATCCCGTGTGAAGTCTGGACGTTACCGGATCGTTAGGGGGACCAGCTTGAACGACTTAGTGGACATGCTGCGGTCCGGGCAGCAGGAACCCGTGCGCGTCACCTTCACCAACATCGAGGATCTGCCCGAACTGGCCGGGCGCGTGGCGCAATACCTGGAACCTGACTCGCTGGCCATGCTGGAGCTGCTTGCGGACACCACCTTGATGCGGTCGCTCGGACACTCCCCTGAGACCTTCATCGGCATGTTCATTCCGGACACCTACGAGTTCTGGTGGAACACCACCCCGGCGAAATTCGTGGAGCGTATGCGCAAGGAGCATGAGGCGTTCTGGACCGTGTCACGACTGGCCAAGGCCGATGCCATTGGCCTGAAGCCCGGCAAGGTGGCGACGCTCGCATCCATCGTGCAGGCCGAGACCGTGAAGCCCGATGAATCCCCACGCATCGCCGGCGTATACCTCAACCGCCTGCGCATCGGCATGCCGCTGCAGGCCGACCCGACGCTCAAGTTCGCCTTGGGCGACAGGGCCATCCGGCGCCTGCTGAACGTGGACAAACAGATCGATTCACCCTACAACACCTACCTGTACACCGGCCTGCCGCCCGGCCCCATCAACATGCCCGAGCGCCGCTTCATCGATGCAGTGCTGGACGCGGAGAGGCATGAGTTCCTGTATTTCTGCGCCCGTGAGGACCTCAGCGGCTACAGCAATTTCGCCCGCACCTACGATCAGCACCTGGTGAACGCACGGCGTTATCAACGGGCGCTCGACCAACAAGGGATCATGCGGTAGGGCGCAGATCCCCGCACAAGGCCCATTTTTGCGGCCGCGAATATCGAAGCACCCATGACCCAGATCAAGTTCGGCACCGACGGATGGCGCGCCATCATCGCCCAGGAGTTCACCGTGGACAATGTGGCGCGCGTGAGCGTGGCCACAGCGCAATGGGTGAAGAGGAATTTCCCGAATGTCCCTTCCGTGGTGGTGGGCCACGACTGCCGCTTTGCCGGTGAATTATTCGCCGAGACGGTGGCGCGTGTGCTCGTGCACAACGGGATCAAGGTGCATCTGGCGCGGGGCTTCGTCAGCACGCCGATGGTCTCGCTGGGCTCAGCACATCTTAAGGCTTCCTTGGGCGTCATCATCACCGCCAGCCACAACCCGCCCAGCTACAACGGCTTCAAGCTGAAGGGCAGCTACGGTGGCCCCCTCATCCCCGAGCATGTGCAGGAGATCGAGGATGCCATTCCCGCCACCCACGGTCTCGACCTTCCATCGATCGACCTGCGCAAGGCGGAAGCCAGCGGCTTGTTGCACACCGTGGACCTCGAAACGATGTACGTGGAGCACGTGGAGCGCAACTTCGACCTGAAGGCCATCCGCTCCAGCGGACTGAAGCTCGCCTACGATGCCATGTATGGCGCAGGGCAGAACGTGCTTCCTCGTGTGCTGCCCGAAGCGTTGCTGCTGCACTGCGATCACAACCCTTCCTTCCGTGGCCAGGCACCCGAGCCCATCCACAAGAACCTGCTCGAGTTCGCACGCTTCGTGCAAGACAACGGTTGCGCCAGCGGACTGGCCACTGATGGGGATGCCGACCGCATCGGTCTGTACAACGGGCGCGGCGAGTTCATCGACTCGCACCACATCATCCTGCTACTCATCCACTACCTCGTGAAGTACAAGGGCATGACGGGCAAGGTGGTCACCGCCTTCAGCGCCACGCCGCGCGTGAAGAAACTCTGCGCCCACTACGGCCTGGAGCACCAGGAAGTGAAGATCGGCTTCAAGTGGATCTGCGGTATCATGATCGAGGAGGACGTGCTGCTGGGTGGTGAGGAGAGCGGCGGCATCGCCATCAAGGGCCACATCCCCGAGCGCGACGGCATCTGGATGGGCCTTACGCTGTGGGAGTTCATGGCGCGTAGCGGCAAGAGCATGGACGAGCTCATCGATGAGGTCTACGCCATTGTGGGTCCCTTCGCGTATGACCGTGCCGACCTGCACATCAGTGAGGCCCTGAAGCAGGAGGTGCTCGCGAAGTGCCGCAGCGGTGCGTTCACCCGTTTCGGTGACCTGGAGGTGCGGAAGATGGAGAACCTCGATGGCTGGAAGTACCACTTCGACGATGGGCAGTGGCTGATGATCCGCGCCAGCGGCACCGAGCCCGTGCTGCGCACCTACGCCGAGTCGTCCACCATGGAAGGGGCGAAGCGGATCCTCGAGGCCTGCCGGAAGGCGATCGGGGCCTGAGCAGCGAGCGGTCGCATTCCATCCGATGGCACCCGGGACTACCTTGGGCGCAGTGCGCGTCTACTCCTGGATGAACGGAAGGATCGGTCCCGTCCTGTGTGTCTTGCTGCTCTGGTCGGGCGCGCATGCCCAAGCGCCGGACAGTTTGGGTTCCACTGTGCACCGCGACCGGCTGCTGGCCGTGTCCATCGGCGGCGGGGCGGTCATCGCGGGCACATTGATCGCGCTGGACCGTGCGTGGTACGCCGACTACGAGCGTTCGTCCTTCCACACCTTCAACGATGGTGATGAGTGGCTGCAGATGGACAAGGCCGGCCACTTCTTCAGCAGCTACACCGTAGGCCGCTGGGGCCACGGCCTGCTGCGCTGGACCGGCGTGAACGAACGCACGTCCACCTGGGTGGGCGGCAGCCTGGGTTTCGCCTACCTCACGGCGGTGGAAGTGCTGGACGGCACCTCGGCGGAATGGGGATTCTCCTGGTGGGACATGGCGGCTAACGCAGCGGGCACCGCGCTCTTCATCGGGCAGCAATTGGGCTGGAAGGAGCAACGCATTGTCCCGAAGTTCTCCGCGCATCTCACACCCTATGCGGAGCAACGCCCCGACCTGCTTGGCGAGACCACCATGGAACGGATCCTGAAGGACTACAACGGCCAGACCTACTGGCTCAGCGCCAACCTGCATGCGTTCATGACAGCCAGCAAGCTGCCCCCATGGCTCAACCTGGCGGTGGGTTACGGCGCCGAGGGAATGACCGCCGCCCGGCCACCGTATACGATGGAAGCGGATGGCAGCGCACGCGCTTTCCGCCAGTTCTACCTCTCACCGGACCTCGCGCTCACGCGCATTCCCACCAAGAGCAAAGTCCTGCGTACGCTGCTCTTCGTATTGGACTGCGTGAAGGTGCCCGCGCCCACGCTGGAGTTCAGTGAGGGTGGGGTGAAGGGGCATTGGATCTATTTCTGAGGGGTTTACCATCACCCTTTGCGCTCTTCGCGTCTCGGCGGTGAACATTCACAAGGGCAGCGTTTCTTCCATCAACATCAACTTCACCTTCATCACCGCCGCCACCGTCAGGCTGTCCTGCACCTCGGCGCGCATCACCATGCCGTACAGCTCCTCGAAGGGCAGCTTGCGTAGTTCCAGTTGTTCGTTGTGGTCCGGTTCGGGTGGGAAGAAGGAGAGGTCCTGCGCCACGTAGATGATCGCGTGCTCGTCGCTGGCCGAGTTGCTCAGGTCCATGCGCAGGATCTCCGTCCATCGCTCCGCCTCGATGCCGGCCTCTTCGCGCAGCTCGCGCTTCGCGCTTTCAATGGCGGGTATGTCGCGCTTGCCACCGCCTTCCGGGATCTCCCAGCTGTAGGCCTGGATGGGGTAACGATACTGCCCCACGATCCAGGTGTTCAGGTGCTCGTCCAGCGGCACGATGCCGATCGCCAGGTTTCGAAAGTGCACCACGCCATAGATCCCCGGCCGTCCACCCGGGTCGATCACCTCGTGGTGGCTCACTTCGATCCAAGGGGTGCCATAGCGCACCTCTTCCTTCACGGTGGTCCAGGGTCCGCGGCGCGTCATGGGCGCTCTGGCTGGTGCAAGGGCGGTAGCCGCTGCTCCAGTAGATCCAGCAGGCGCCTGTTCAACTCTTGCGTCTGCTGGTTCATCTGCTCACTGCGCGCCAATGCCTCAAGCAACTCCTTCACGTGCGCCGCGTGCCGGGCTTCGTTGTGGTCCAGCAGCCGCTCCAGTAGTTCCGCAGGATACTCCACACGGGGTTGGTATCCATTGGCTCCGCCGCTGATGTGCTCCACATGCACCACCACAGGGTCGTCGTTCGTGAAATAGTCCGGGGGCACATCCAACTCCCGACCCAGCTCCTTGGCGCGCTCCAGGTCCAGTTTGGTCTCACCTGTTTCCAATCGATTGTAGGCGCTGGGTTCCATGTTCAAGCGCCTGGCCATGTCATTCTGCTTGATGCCACGGAACTCGCGCATGCGCCTGATGCGCCCACCTATCCGTTTGCTTTCATCTGTTCTCATGTTCCTGGGGGATACCTGTGACGAACCTAGGCAAAGAAAACGCAAGTGGCTTGCACAGAACGCAAGGAAATTGCACACAACGCAAAGGAGTTGCACGAACGGGTCGGGTGCTTTGGCATGCTGGTGTTTTCCAATCTCCAAACCCCCTACGACCATGGACTACAAACTCCCTCTGAAGGCCCTTCTGCTGGCGCTTTGTGTTGCGCCAATACCTTGGATGAACGAACTCCTTATTATGCCGAGCATGTGCCAAAGCCGAGCCTGGCTCATGGGCGACAAGGTGATGACCCAGCCCACTGCTACCTCACCTACCATCTCACTTAGGTCGCTCCCCATACCAAATGACCCCAGCGTAGATCCCGATTGGCAGTATCAAGGCCAAGTAGCCCAATACTCCCAAGCTGTGCAACTTGACGACCGGGGAGATCTACTGTTCTTCATTGTAGACGGGAATATTTATGATCGGGCTGGCTATCTGATAGCCGACGCCGTATCCTCGAATTGCAGCGACTGTATTAAGCAAGGAGTCACTGAAGTGCTCGCTTACCCTGTTCCAGGAAGATGCGGGCTGTGGTACATATTCTCAAGCGCGTATGCAGGGTTGACAACGAACCCTTATGAACTGAATTACGGCGTGCTGGACATGACCACACGCAATACGCGCTTCGCCCCAAATAGCTGTCCGGAGAGGTTGGGTGTGCTGCTGGACTATGGGGATGCTCAGGTTCTCGGATTCGACCCCGGCACAACCTGGGAACCTCAATCGGGAAGGAACTTCACGTTGAACCCAGCTCCATATACCGCTTTGCCTTCTGACCCCGGTGGAAGAAGCAACGCCATCCACTTCGATGCCGTCCATGATGCCACCACGGACCGGCACTTCCTGATCGTCACCACAAGTTTCTTCGTCGCGCGGTTCGAGATACTCGCGAATGATGTGACCCACCTGGCCACTTCATGGTGCAGTTATCCACCGATCAATACAAGCACGATGAATAGAACACCTAAAGGGGAGGCTGAGGCCATCGTCACTAATGGTGTGATCAGATTCGCCTTTACTACTGCATTCGAGGGTATGTCAACCACATTCCCGCCCACCCCTGTTGTACAGTTCCGTTCAGTGTGTGTGCTGACCTTCGATCCCTCAACCGCAGATCTGGCTATGATAGGTGATATCCAGTATGACTTGGTCGACTACACCGGATCGTCCGATGCGGTGAACGTGCAGAACGACCCGGTGGTGAACTACCGCGTGAGCGGTTTGGAATTCTCGCCCAATGGCGAATACCTCTACTGGTGGTTACCCCCCGTTACCAATGGACCTGCTGCGCTGGGGTACATTGACCTGGCGTACGAGACAATGAACGGCCTAGTGGCCAGCGCACCGGAGTTCGTTGATAGTGAATTGGAACTGGGTACGGCACCGAATGGTACCGATGCCATGCTGTATATGGTAGGCCGGGATGCCAGCGGCAATGCCCGGTTGGGAGGCCTGCTGGGCCCTGATGACCCCAGTACGGCCACTTGGGTCAGCAATGTGGAGCCCCTTGGTCAAGTGGCCTTGAATGATCCGCTTGGCATTAACGGAGACCTGTACTACTTGATGAATAGCCAACCGGCTAACGACCCTAACCAGCCAATGCTGGAGAGCTTCCAGTGTTGCGATGAAGTATTCATTATGACCGCCATCCCGGGGTACACCGCACCGACCGGCACCTCGGTTTGGACAGCGACCACCAACCCCTTTGGCGACCGTCCAGAAGTCCGCCTCTCCTGTACCCTTCGCATCCCAACTGGGGCGCATGTCACCGCCACAGGAATGACCTTCAGGTTCAGCGACCTGGTGAAAGTGATCATTGAGCCCGGTGCATCCTTCCGATGTGATGATTGCCTGTTCACGGGTGCTTGCAATTCGCGCTGGAAGGGCATTGAAGTGTGGGGCACCAATACCCAGCCGCAAACCGGCGTATATCCCCAATACCAAGGCAAACTGGACCTGCGGAATTCCACTATTGAGAATGCGGCCATCGGCGTGCTCGTAGGTCGACAACTACAGAGCATCTGGTCGCTACCCATGCCTTGGCTGGGTTACTCGGGTGGTGTGCTGGAAGCTCGCGAAAGCACCTTCCGCAACTGCCGGGAAGGGGTGCGCATGCTACGCTATGAGTACCCCAGCCCTTCGGCTTCCCAAAGCAACCGAAGCTTTTTGCGTCGCAGCATCTTCACGGTGAATGAGGACTACCCAGGCATTTACGACTTCCAGCACCACGTGTACATGAACCGCGTGGTGGGCATCCCCATCACGGGCTGCACCTTCGAGAACCTGGTGAGCGACGGCTTCGCCGGCAGCGAAAGCCACCGCCTAGGCCATGGCATCGTGAGCCTGGATGCGAGCTACACCGTGCAGCCCCATTGCAACGTGATCGTGGCCTATGGCACGCCCTGCACCGATGAGACCCCCAGCCGCTTCACCGGCCTCGACCACGGCATCAGCGCACGCAACGCGGGCACCACCCGCAACTTCCGTGTGAGCCATACCCAGTTCGAGAACAACATCTGCGGCGTGTACGCCAACGGCGTGGCCGGCTACCAGGTGAAGGACTCGCACTTCACGCTGGGCAACAGGAACGTGGCGCTAACCGGTACTGTGGATATTGAATTTGATGACCGCCACCGCGGCATCTTCAGCACCGAAAGCTGGGCCTTCGCGGTGGACGACAACGCGCTGGAGATCGACCCGAACGCCACGGCACCTGCCGAAGGCATCGTGATCGGTTACTGCCGTGAACACAACGATGTGGTGTTCCGCAACCAAGCCACAGGATTGGAACGGGGTTACATCGGCGAGGGCATTTGCGCGGATCTGCAGGATGGTTACACGGCCGTGCGCGGCCTTTGGTTCCTGTGCAACTCGAACACGAACAACGTTGAGAACTTCCTGGCCAGGAAGGTGACGAATGCGCCAGTGTCGCAACAGTTGGAGCACACGATTCGGTTGAACCAAGGCATTCCGGACCGCCCGGCGGACAACACCTTTGACCTTTATCCCTGGCAGGACCCCACGTACTTTGATTTCAAGATCACCACCACCCATGCGCCGGTGCAGTACTGGCATCGTGGTGGAACCTTTGTGCCCACCAACTACTCCGTTCATCCTTGGGGCCTGGCACCTACGCTTGCCCCCAGCAGCCCAGCGAACAATTGTGCGAACAAGGTGATCCTGACCATCCCCTATGACCCTGCATACCCAAGCGGCATGTCGCCAGGCCCGGTGATCGACTACCTGCTTCAGGAGAAGCTGGCCTATGGAAATGTCCGCTACCTGTACGAACAGGCCATTGACGCGGGCAATACGGATGCCGTGGTGCAGGAAATACAAAGCACCTGGCCGCAGAACGCATGGGACCTGTACACCTACATGATGGACTTGAGCCCCAACCTGAGCCCGGATGCACTGATGGAGCTGGTGTTGCGCGATGTGCTGCCCGATGCCATGCTCACGGAGATCCTGGTAGCCAACCCAAATGCCACCCGCACCCAATGGTTCCTGCCTTGGCTCCAGCAACAGAGCGGATATCCGCTGCCCGAGTACATGGTGAACATGATCATGGCCAGCTGGAATGAACAGACCTACCCAGATCTGCTGGAGGACCAGATGGCCTTCCACCACGGTGAAATGACACAAGCGGCCAACTTGTTGATCCATCACTACCAGACCTGGTCGCTGGATGAGGCGGATAGCATCGCCAGCGTACCCATGGACAGCGTGCGCTGGGTGTGGCGGCAATTGCGCACGCCCGCCGCGCGGTACGCCGAGGCGTTCACCTGGCTGCAGGAGCTGGCCTTTGACAGTGCCGCTGCCGTGGTGGAGCTGATCGCTGAGGAGCACCGGTTGAGCGATCCGGAGATGGCTGAACAGCAACGCATGCTCGGCTTCATTGCCTTCCTGCAGGACCTTCATGGTGCCAGCCGGACCGAGATGGAATTGGATAGTACGGAAGTGCTGTACCTGCAAGGCCTGATCGAAGATGCCTACGATCGCCCTGCTGCGGTCATCAGCAACCTGCTGTGCTTCGGCTATGGCATCTGCCGGCCACCGCTCACTGGCGGAGATGGTGCCGAACCAAAGTCGCTTGTCTTTACCCCCAAGCCCACAATGTCTGGCAATGAGCAGCCTGTGCTAAAGATCCACCCGAACCCGGCTAGCACCTGGGTGGCCTTGGATGCCGATCTCCGTACCCCGCCCGTGGACGCATTCCTGGTGGTCCGTGACATCACCGGCCGCGAGGTCTTCCGTACCTTGCTGAACCAACAACAGCAGCAGATCGTGTGGGATACACGGCACATAGCGCCAGGCACCTATGCCGTAGTGCTTGTGAACGGTAGACAGCAGGTGCGAACTGAAAAACTCGTGGTAAGGCCGTGATGCGGATACTGTTTGGCATGATCCCCTTCATGGCGGCTGCGGCCGCCATGAAGGGTTATGCCCAGCAACCCTTTGACTTGGACACATCTTTCAGTACAAACATCAGCGTGTGGTATGTGTCGTCCATATTGCCGCAAGACGATGGGAAAGTCTTGTTATCTGGGAGGATTAAGTTTCCTGGTGATACTGACTTTCGGTTTGTAACACGGATAAATAGTGATGGCACACAGGATAACACTTTCCCAGCCGCTGTACCAGGTGGTGGCAAACTTGCTTCTTGGACCAGTCGAGTCTACGTGGGTACGACTCAGACGGTGCGTCGGTTATGGCCGGATGGCTCGATCGATACCGACTTTATCGGTATGAATCTCGGCCCCTACTTCAGCTCCTCACAAGGCGGCGATTACCACGTGTACCCGGACGGCCGCATCCTGATGAGCGGCTCACATATTCTGACTGATTCCATCCGGGGATACATGGGGTACCATTGCCTGGTGTGGTTCAGCAACACGGGCTACCTGGACACCACGGCACACCACCGCACCTGCGCGGGCAGCCTGGACTTCTTCACGGAGTTGCCGAACGGCAAGTTCATCGGCTCGGGCAGCACCGGCATCTGGGATGGTCAGGCGGCCAGCAACATCATCCGCTTCCATGCCGATGGTGCACTGGAC
>JAEUSU010000033.1 GCA_016788635.1 Flavobacteriales bacterium
GCGTAGGCGGCACCACCGGCCTGACCGCTTGCGTTCAGGACTGCAACAGCACCTGGGGCGGCACCGCGTTCATCGACAACTGCGGAACCTGTGTGGGTGGAACTACCGGCCTCATCGCTTGTGTACAGGACTGCAACAGCACCTGGGGGGGCACCGCGTTTATCGACAATTGCGGAACCTGCGTGGGTGGCACCACGGGGCTCACCGCCTGTGTACAGGACTGTAACGGCACCTGGGGCGGCACAGCATTCATCGACAACTGCGGAACCTGCGTAGGCGGCACCACCGGCCTGACCGCCTGCCCGCAGGATTGCAATGGCGAGTTCGGCGGTACTGCATACCTGGATAACTGCGGAACCTGCGTAGGTGGCACCACGGGGCTTACTGCTTGCGTACAGGACTGCAACAGCGAATGGGGTGGCACCGCTTTCATCGACAACTGCGGAACATGTGTGGGCGGCACAACTGGTCTCACGGCCTGCCCGCAGGATTGCAATGGCGAGTTCGGCGGTACTGCCTTCATTGACAACTGCGGAACCTGCGTAGGTGGCACCACGGGGCTTACTGCTTGCGTACAGGACTGCTACAGCACTTGGGGTGGCACCGCGTTAATCGACAACTGCGGAACCTGTGTGGGTGGAACTACAGGCCTCATCGCTTGTGTACAGGACTGCAACAGCACCTGGGGGGGCACCGCCTTCATTGACAACTGCGGGATCTGTGTGGGCGGAACCACGGGCCTCACGGCCTGTGTGCAGGACTGCAACGGCACTTGGGGTGGCACCGCATTGATCGACAACTGCGGAACCTGCGTGGGCGGCACCACCGGCCTGACTGCCTGCCCGCAGGATTGCAATGGCGAGTTCGGCGGTACAGCCTTTATCGACAACTGCGGAACATGTGTCGGCGGAACAACTGGCCTTATCGCCTGCGTGCAGGACTGTAATAGCGAATGGGGCGGCACCGCGTTCATTGACAACTGCGGAACATGTGTCGGCGGAACAACTGGCCTTATCGCCTGCGTGCAGGACTGCAACGGCACTTGGGGCGGCACCGCGTTCATCGATAACTGCGGAACCTGCGTGGGTGGCAATACCGGGTTGTCCCCTTGTGCCCTGGATTGCAACAACGTCCTTGGAGGAACCGCGTTCATTGACAACTGTGGGACATGCGTAGGCGGTACCACCGGCCTTGCTGCATGCGTGCAGGACTGCAACGGCGCTTATGGCGGCACTGCATTCATTGACAACTGCGGAACATGCGTGGGTGGCACCACGGGTCTCACCGCTTGCGTTCAGGACTGCAACAGCACTTGGGGTGGCACCGCGTTCATCGACAACTGCGGAACATGCGTGGGCGGTACCACTGGTCTCACGGCCTGCGTACAGGACTGCAACGGCACCTGGGGTGGCTCAGCCTTCATTGACAACTGCGGCACCTGCGTGGGTGGCACCACCGGACTTTCGCCATGCGCCATGGACTGCGCCGGTGTGTTCGGTGGCACTGCCTATGTGGATGCCTGTGGCAACTGTGTGGGAGGCACCACCGGCACGGATCCGTGTACACCGGACTGTGCGGGTGTCCTCGGAGGAACGGCCATCCCGGGTACCTCTTGTGATGACCTCGACCCATGCACCATTAACGACATCTATTTGATCGACTGTCAGTGTGCGGGTACGCTTCCGGACACCGATGGTGACGGTGTGCCGGACTGCAATGACCTATGCGTTGGACCTGAACCGGGTTCACCATGCGACGATGGTGACCCTACGACCACCAATGACGTCATCGACGCGCAATGTCAATGCGCGGGAAGTATTCCCGTGGTGGTGGTGGACCTCTTCATCCCCGAGGGATTCTCCCCGAACGGCGATGGGGTCAATGATCTATTTGAGATCACCGGCATTGACCAGTATCCCGGCAACGAACTGCAGATCTACAATCGCTGGGGGCAGGAAGTGCTTCAACGCAGGAACTACGCCAACGATTGGGGGGGTAACGGACGGAACGATCATCCCCTACCCGATGACACCTACTTCTATGTCCTCAACCTACCGGGTGATCGCACGTTCAACGGCTACCTGGTCATCAAACGCTGATGCGACCACTGCGTCACATATCCTTGGTCCTATGCCTTACCTCAGTGGTGGTTAAGGCCCAGCATACCCCATTGACCAGCCAGTATCTCTTCAATGGCCTGCTGATCAACCCCGCCTACGCCGGCAGCCGCGATGCCCTGACGGCGAACCTGACGGCGCGGCAGCAGTGGGTCGGATTCGAGGGCGCACCTACGACACAACTGTTGAGCATCCACAGCCCGATCAAGCGTACGCGTGTGGGGGTAGGGTTGTTGATCACGAATGACAAGATCGGGGTTAGCCGCGAGACCGGATTCCTGACCAACTATGCCTATCGCATTCCCTTCCGGCGAGGGCGTCTGTCCTTCGGCTTGGGTGCCGGCATGAGCGTGACCAATGCCCGCTGGAGCGATCTGGCCGTGCAGAATGGCACCGATGCCACCTTTATGCTGGATACCCGCTCCACCTGGCGGCCGAACTTCAGTGCCGGAACATTCTATTACCGCAAGAAGGTGTTCTTCGGCGCATCCCTGCCCTTCATGCTGTCTCACCGGTTCGATCCAGCCAAAGGGAGGTGGGTGATGGTCAACAGCTTGCATCAATTGCAGCCCATGCTCACCGGCGGCGGGCTCATCGTGTTGAACCCGGCCATCAAACTGAAACCCAGCACCCTGGTCCGGTACACCGCAGCAGCAGGTGTACAGGCGGACCTGAACGCCAACCTGATCCTGCAGGACAAGGTATGGATCGGTATGAGCTACAGGACAGGTGATGCCGTTGCCTGCCTGCTGGAACTGCTGCCCACTCCCCAACTGCGGCTGGGGTATGCCTATGACATGCGCCTGGGTCCGCTGGCGACGCGCCAAAGTGGTTCGCACGAGGTGATGGTCCAGTATGAGTTCGGTTATCAGGTCAAGGTCCGTGATTCACGCATATACTTCTGATGCGCGGCGTCCTCCATATCACCCTCTTCCTGCCATTCCTTGCCCAAGGCCAGGAGATCCTCGAGGTCCTTCCGCTGGAATACCAACCGAAGGCCGAGGATTTTGCGCCCACGCTGGTGGACAGCTCGCTCGTGTTCTGCAGTATCCGCGAACAGGAACAGACGATCGCCTATGTGGACGAGGACACCGGTACCCCGCTTGCCGATCTCTACCATCTCGACCTCAGAAGCGGTCGAGCCCTGAAGCCGCAGATCTACAGCGATGCGTTGATCACACCCGTGCATGATGGGCCCATAGCGATCGGGAGGAGCGGCTCCATGGCCATTGTGACCCGCAACATCACCCGCCCGCGCAAACTGGGCAACCTCAAGGCACCGAACGATCAATTCGGGCTTTTCGTGGCCGAGCGTGGCAGCCAGGGCTGGAAGCAGCCGAAGCCCTTCATGTACAACGCCAGGGAATGGTCCACCATGCACGCGGCCATAAGCCCGGACGGGAACACCTTGGTGTTCGTAAGCGACATGCCCGGTGGTTACGGCGGCTTTGATCTGTACATCACCGAATGGGAGGATGGCGAATGGATGCTGCCCGTGAACATGGGGCCTGTGGTGAATTCATCGGGCCATGAGCTGTTCCCTTCCTTCCATGCGAGCGGGGCGCTCCACTTCTCTAGCGATCGATTAGGAGGAGCAGGTAAGCTCGACATCCTGCGCACCCTTCCCGTTGGTACCAAATGGACTGAACCCAAGCATCTGCCCGCACCGATCAACTCCACTGGGAATGACATCTGTTACACTTCCTGGGCGCATGACCGGCAGGGCTTCCTCAGCTCAGACCGTTCCGGCACCGACCAGATCTATCGGTTCCGCCGCACCATCGAACCCTTTCTGAACTGCGCTCAGCAACGCCGTAACAACTTCTGCTTCCGCTTTGAGGATGAGGCCAACACCCCGAAGCTCAAGTTGCCATTGCGCTATCAATGGGACCTCGGTGATGGCACCGTCATACAAGGTGAAAAAGCGGAGCACTGCTACTCCGGACCAGGGCGTTACATCGTGTCCTTGGACCTGGTGGACACCCTTACTGGAAAACGGTTCTACCGCGCTTCATCCTTCGAACTGGACGTGGCCCTCGTGGAGCAGGCCTTCATCCTTTCACCCGATACCATCCGCCGAGGGCGACCCGTGCGATTCGACGGGGCGCAAAGCCATCTGCCCAGAATGCAGACGATCGAATACCGCTGGAACATGGGTGACGGCACGTGGAAGGACGGTACTCAGATCGAGCATGTTTTCCGCGCAGCGGGCACCTATGAGATCATGCTTGATGTGATCGGCCTGCCGCTCCCGGACGGAAGGATACCGCACCATTGTGTGACGAAGCCCCTGGTGGTGATCGAACGCGCGCCCAATGCACCTGCCGAAACGGTGGAGCCGGATTTCGTTGAAGCTGCTTCCGTGTGGCGCGAATTCGAGTACCAGGAGCTCTCTGGTGATGAACTGCGCATGCTCGAGACGGAGAACGGGGATGTCCTCTTCACCGTTGAGCTCTTTGCCAGCCGAGAACGCGTATCCCTCGATGATCCGGTTTTCGCAGCCATCCGAAAACAATACACGGTGGTGGAACGCTTTGACCCCAAGCGCGGCATGTATACATACTCCGTAGGCGAAGCGTCAGACCCGGTCGCCTTGTATGAGGTATTCCAAAAGGTGCTGGAGCTGCGCTTCCTGGATGCCGAGGTGATGACCCTGGCCGAGGAACAGGTGGTGGACCTGAGCCGCATCATGAACATCGACATCAACCTGCTGAACAGCACGCTGGTGAGGTCCAGCTCCGTGCTCTTTCCGAGCAACTCAAGCAACATCAACAAGAATTTCCATGTGGCCTTGGAACGTATCGGTGCCTTGCTGGAACGCTATCCGCATGTGCAGGTGGTGATCGAAGCACATACCGATGACAGAGGCAGCAACAGCCTGAACATGCGTCTTTCCCAATCCCGCGCGGATGCCGCCAGGGAATGGTTCATTCAGCAGGGTATCAGTCAGGGGCGCGTGGTGGCCATCGGGTTCGGAGAAGACCGCCCGGTGGCGACCAATGCCACGGAAGATGGCCGTGCCTTGAACCGCCGGGCCGATTTCCGTCTGACCACGGATATGCCAGTACAGGCCGGCATGCCCTGACGTCTCCTAGAGCCCATGATGTGCGCCGGGCGGCGCGTGGCTAACTTCGTGCGTCATCCTGATGCATGAACGGCCGCTGCCTTGTCCTTGTCCAAATCCTGCTGATATCCCTTGCGGTCCGCGCCCAAACCGGTGTTCGCTTCATTGAGAACAAAGGGCAGTGGCCCCGGGAGGTCGTCTTCCGCGCCGATCTGGCTGGTGCAGTGGCCTGGGTGGAGCAGGGCGCTGTGGTGATCGACCGCTACGATGCAGACATGGTCGCGCACCTGCACGGTGCGCATGCGGGCGAAGCGCCCGGCGATCCATCCCAGCCCATCCGGCATCATGCCGTCCGCCTGCGGTTCGTGGATGCGACAGGTCCGGTGGCCGCGGAAGGGCTGGGGGAGCGCGAAGGGCTCCACAACTACATCCTGGGCCGTGACCCCGCTGGATGGACCAACGGCTGCCGTGGGTTCACCGCCGTCCGCTTCAGGGAACTATACCCTGGCATCGATGTGGTGCTGCGGGCGGTGAATGGAGGACTAAAATTCGATGTGGTGGTGATACCGGGTGCAGATGTCTCACGCGTGAAGGTGACCTATGACGGTGCGGATCAAGTGGATCTGATCGATGGCCGGCTCACGGTTCATACCTCCCTGGGACCACTGACCGAGACCATCCCGGCTTCCTGGTGGACCACCGACCCCTACGCAATGGCGGCCGAACGCGAACCTGCCGTATGCGCCTATCGCAAGGAAGGCCCCTACATCAGCTATACCGCCCCTCCTGCCCACGATGGTCATTTTCTCGTGATCGACCCTGTGCTGAAGTTCAGCACGTACAGCGGCAGCTTGAGCGACAACTTCGGTTACACGGCCACGTTCGATCGGGATGGTTTCCTGTACAGCGGAAGTTCATCCTTCGGCATGGGCTATCCCACGACCGTTGGGGCCTATCAGACCACACACGCCGGCGGCAATGGGCTGGGCAGCGGCATCGACATGGCACTGACGAAGTACGACTCCACAGGCACCTTCCTGCGGTGGAGCACCTTTCTGGGTGGAAGCAATGACGAACTGCCCCACAGCCTGATCGTAAATGCCTCGGACGAGCTTTTCGTGCTGGGCACCACCAGCAGTCCGGATTTCCCCACCACCGCGAACGCCTTTGACAACAGCTTCAACGGGGGATCCGCACTGAACCTGCTGGGGTTGGGCAGCAATTATGTGAATGGGTCGGACATGGTGATCGCACGGCTGAGCGCCGATGGCGGAACCCTGCTGGCCTCCACCTTTCTGGGCGGAAGCGGCAACGATGGCATGAACACGGCCACCGGGCTCAAGTTCAACTACGCGGATGAAATACGGGGTGAGATCCTGCTGGATGCGAACGACAACGTGTTCGTGGTGAGCTGCACCCAGAGCACCAACATGCCGGTGAGCAGCTCCGCCGTACAAGCCACCTTCGCCGGGGGTACGCACGATGCCTACGCCGCCAAATTGGATGCCTCGTTGACCACCTTGATCTGGGGTACCTATTTCGGTGGTTCGGCGGCGGATGCGGGTTACAGTTGTGAGCTGGATGTTCAAGGGAACCTCTACATCACCGGTGGCACGCGCAGTGCGGACCTGCCCACGAGCACCGGAGCGGTCCAGCCCGCATTCCTGGGTGGGAATGCCGATGCGTTCGTCGCGCGCCTTTCTGCCGATGGCTCTGCCCTGCTTGCCGCCACCTATTGGGGCACCTCGGCCTATGACCAGGCCTATTTTGTGGAGCTGGATAAACAAGGCAGCGTTTACCTGTTCGGACAGACACAGGCCCCGGGTACACAACTCATTTTCAACGCACCCTTCAATCAACCCAACAGCGGTCAATTCCTATCCAAGCTCAGCGCGGGTTTGAATACCCAGCTTTGGAGCTCCCGGTTCGGTACGGGCGGCGGCACGCCCAACATCTCTCCCACCGCCTTCCTGGTGGACTATTGCCGCAAGATCTACGTGAGCGGCTGGGGCAGCAGCATCCAGGGCGGAACACTTTCCACCACCGGACTGCCCATCACCGGCGATGCGTTCCAACTGACCACCACGGGCAATGACTTCTACCTGGCCGTGTTCGACATTGACATGGGTGCGTTGGAGTATGCCACCTTCTTTGGCGGCGACCTCAGCCAGGAGCATGTGGACGGCGGTACCAGCCGGTTCGATCGCAGGGGCCGTGTATACCAGAGCATGTGCGCAGGTTGCGGGGGCAATAGTGACATGCCCATCGCACCGCTGCCGGGCGCGTGGAGCCCCACGAACAACAGCACGAACTGCAACAACGGTGTCTTCAAGTTCGACTTCAACCTGCCGGTGGTGGTGGCCGACTTCAACACCACGCTTGCCTGCCATCCCAGCCCGGTCGGCTTCCAGAACACCAGTTACGGCGCGGTGGGATACCTCTGGGACTTTGGAGACAGCAACCAAAGCACAAGCACTTCACCCACACATGTATTCCCCGGCCCGGGCGTATACACCGTTACGCTCATTGCCAGTGACCCCAACAGCTGCAACCTGGCGGACACCATACAGCAACAAGTGGTGGTGCTGGGCAACGCGAGCTATTCGCTGGACCCGGTCCAGCTCTGTGCCGGAAGCTCCGCACAGATCGGTCTGCTGCCGATACCCGACCCGGGCATTCAATACCTCTGGTCACCACCCACCGGGCTCAGCAGCATCACGGTGGCCAATCCGATCGCCTCACCAGCCAGCACCACCAACTACCAGCTGCTGATCAGCAACGGCGTGTGCACGGATGTGGTGCAACAGACGGTTCAAGTGGTCCAGGCTTCGGTGGGTGCCGGACCGGACCAGACCGTGTGCGGGCCCAACGCCACGGTGCTGCTTGGCGCTTCCTCGCCTGCCGGAGCCGACCAGTACATCTGGAGCACTTCGCCCTTGTTCACCGACACATTGAACAGTCCGCTCGGGAACCCCACCGCAACCGTTAGCGTGACGGCCACCGCCTGGTTCCACGTGCAGGCGAGCTTTGGCCCCTGTACCGCTGTGGACAGTGTGCTGATCACTGTGGAGCTCGGGCTCGCGAGCCTAGCTGGAGATTCGCTGATCTGTGCCGATGAAACAGCCTCCCTATCCCTTGTCGGTGTAGAAACCGGTTCCACCATAGTTTGGTCACCGGAAGAGTTGATAGATGACGGGCAGGGCACCACACTTGCGGCGGTGAGCCCGTTGGAGACCACCACCTATGGCGTGTCGGTGACCAGTCCTGCGGGGTGCACGTGGAGCAGCACCATCACGGTGAACGTATCGCCGGTGAGCGGAGCTGAAGTGACCGCAGGCGTGGACCAACCCATTGTGCTGGCCGGCACCGTGGTGCAGTTGAATGCCACCCCGGCCACGGGTGTGACCTATTCCTGGGCACCGGCCCTGCTTGTGAGCGACCCTACGATCGCCAACCCGATCGCCGTGATCAATGCCACCACCACCTTCACTGTCACCGTGAGCGATGGCATCTGCACGCGCAGTGCCACCGTCACGGTGCGGGTCTACGAGTTCCGCTGCGATGACCCGGACATTTTCGTACCGAATGCCTTCACACCGAACGGTGACGCGAACAATGATGTGTTGTACGTGCGCGGTCGCTTCATCACCGAGCTGTTGTTCCGCGTTTTCGACCGCTGGGGCGAAATGGTATTTGAGACCACGGACCAACGCATCGGTTGGGATGGCACCTTCAAGGGCCGGGCGTCCGACCCGGCGGTTTTCGTCTACTACCTGGATGTGGTATGCGAGGACGGACAGACCTTTTTCCAGAAAGGGAATGTGACCCTGATCCGATAGCCCATGCGAGCCCGTGTCATGTTCGCTTACCGATGGCGCGCCCTGGCCGTCATCCCCTTCCTTTCGTGCGCTGCGCACGCGCAGGACATCCACTTCTCCCAATTCTTCAATACCCCGCTGGCCCTTACACCCGCGCAGATCGGCGCCTTCGACGGGGCCTATCGCCTGAGCAGTGTTTACCGCCAGCAGTGGCGCAGCGTCACCCAACCCTTCCGCACCTTCGGCCTGGGGGGCGATGCAAAGGATGCCTTCGGGGTGAGGGGATTGGGAGCGGGACTATGGCTCTTCAACGACCGCGCCGGCGACTCCCGGCTGAACACCTTTCACATGAGCGCTGGGGCCAGTTATACAATGCCGCTCGGGGAAGGGCATGCCCTCAGCGGCGGCATGCAACTGGGCTTCACCTCGCTGAGCATCGACCGCAGTGACCTGCGATTCGACGTGCAGTACAATGGTTATTATTATGATCCTGCGCTCTCCGATGGCGAGACCTTTGGGCGCACGGGGCTCTTCCATCCGGACCTGCACGCGGGCGTGATGTACCGCTACACCGTGAATAAGCGAGAATGGATGCAGGCGGGCTTCGCCCTGTTCAACCTCACCACACCGGCGATCGGTTTCCTCGGCGGGCCCGGCGAACCGCTGGACCGGCGGGGGGTGTTCCATTTCACCTCATCTTTTCCGATCGGCGAAAAGACCGACCTGCTGCCCATGGCGCAGTTCATGGCCCAGGGCACCTACCGCGAATTGAACCTGGGCGGGGCCGTGCGCTTCATCCGCTTCGACCGGTATGGCGCAAGGCGGGCATTGCGGCTGGGTGGATTCTACCGCGCCGCGGATGCGGGCTATCTCTATGGCGGCTTGGAATACGACGCGTGGGACATCGGCATCAGCTACGACATCAACGTGAGCGACCTGGTGCCCGCAAGCAGGTACCGTGGTGCGTGGGAGATCACCGCCGTGTACATCTTCGGCCGCCCGATGCTCATCCCCCGGTTCAAAGCCTGCCCCGAGCAACTATGAGCCTGCGCCTGCTTTTTGCCTTGGTGCTTCTTGGCATCAGCCTGATGACCCGGGGACAGACCTCCGCGCAATGGACCGCGTGGGGCGACACGGCCACGGCACGGGGCGACCACTACGGAGCATCCCGCATGTATGCCCGCGCGCTGGAAATGGAACCCGGCCGCATGGCATTGCAATGGAAGCTCGCCGAGGCCTGCCGCCTGAGCCACCAATTTGACAAGGCCGAGCCTCTGTACGAACAGGTGCAGCGGAAGGACATGGGCCGCAGCCACCCGGAAGCGTTGCGCTGGCTGGGTGAGATGCAGTTGTGCAACGGCCGCTACGACGAAGCCAAACGCACATGGGAGAAGGTGCAGCAGCGCGAAAAACGCAAGGACAGCCTGGTGGCCGAACGCGCGCGCAACGCCATTGAGGGCTGTGCCATGGCCCGTGCATGGGGTGCCGGTCCCGACAGCATCCGCATCACGCACCTGCCCGAACCGGTGAACAGTTACGACAGCGAGTTTGGCGCTCGCCCGGGGCCGGACAGCACCATCTGGTTCACCTCTCTGCGCGGCGAAGTGAATGACGAGGGTGAGGTGAAGGAAGGCAGTGACTACCGCGCGGCGATCTACAGCAGCCGGATGGCCGGGGGGCGTTGGACCGGACCCGTGCAAGCAGCCGACCCTGTGAACAGTACCAGCAACAATGCCAATGCGGCGTGGAGCACGGATGGTGATGCGATGTTCTTCTCCCGCACCCATTCGAACGGCATGCGCCGCATCAACCGGCTGGACCGACAAAGTGGTGAGCTGGCCACACTCGCTCTCGCGGGCGATGTCTCACAACCGGCACCATTCATCTGGAATGGCACCAGCTGCATGCTCTATACCCGCTGGATGGAGGACGGAGGTGCGGACATCCGATGCGCCTGCCCGACCGATGAAGCGCTTGCACTGACCTTCAACACCGCGTTGGACGCAACGGTGAACACCCGTGGCCGGGAGACCTGTCCCTGGCTCGATGTCGCCACGCAAAGTCTCTGGTTCAGCAGCGACCATTTACCCGGCCTGGGTGGATATGATGTGTTCATCAGCAACTGGGTTGGCGCCGCATTCACCACACCCCGCAACGCAGGCCCACCGCTGAACAGCCCTGTGAACGACCTGTACCCGGTGTACGAAGGCACACAGCGCAGCGGCTGGTTCACCAGCAACCGAACCGGTTCCCTGGCCCGAAAAGGCGAGAACTGCTGCAACGACCTTTACCGCTTTGAACTGCCCCAGCCTGCGCCGCCGCCTCCGCCCAAGGAAGAGCCGGTGGCAATCGCACAAAAGCGCATCACTTCACTGCGGGAAAAGCTGCCGGTGCGTTTGTACTTCCACAACGACGAGCCTGAACCCCGAAGCACTGCCACCACCACCGCACAGACTTACGAAGGGACATACCAGGCCTACAAAGCCCGCGTGCCGGAGTACCACAAAGCATGGGAAGGCGCCAACGAGGACACCGATGACATTGATGCCTTCTTCCGTGACCAAGTCGACCAGGGCCAGATGCAACTGGCGCAATTCGTTGTGCTACTGAAGGAGGCCATGGGGGAGGGCCAACGCATCCGACTGGTGATCCGCGGCTTCGCGAGCCCGCTGGCGAAGAGTGACTACAACGTGAACCTGAGCCTTCGCCGCATCCGCAGTGTGGTGAACGAATTGCAGGAGCTGGATGGCGGCTTCTTCATTCCCTATTTGGAAGGTACTGCGGACAATGGAGGTAGGTTGGTGGTGGAACCCGCACCCTTTGGCGAATCGAAAGCGATCGAAGGAGTGAGCGATGTGCTGGACGACCTGCGTGGCAGTGTGTACAGCGTGGCCGCTTCGCGTGAACGCCGCGTGGAGATCGAACAGGTGGAGGTGCTGGACGCGGCCCCCGTGGCCACTGATCATTTGGAGCTCGGTCGGTTGATACAGGGCGATCCACGCTCAGCCGCATTCCTGGTGCGCAATCCCGGTCAGCGGCCGTTGAGATTGTTGAACGTACGAGCGGACTGTGGCTGCACCTCAGCTGTGTGGACCACGGATGTCATAGCCCCCGGTGGTAGCACCACGGTCACCGTGGAGTTCAACGGGCGTGCACCGGAAGGATCGTTGCGCAAGACCGTAACATTGCTGACCGACGGCGATCCGGCCGAGATCACCCTCACCATCACCGGCACCGTCGAGGGAAGACCATGAGACTGCTGCTGCTCTCCAACTCCACCCTGCCCGGCGAAGCCTTCTTCACCTGGCCACGGCCCCACCTGCTCGACTTCCTGGGCGGGCCCAAGCGCATCGCCTTCGTGCCCTTTGCGGCGGTCACCATGAGCCAGGATGACTATGCCCAGGCTGTGAGCGATGCGCTGGCAGAGCAGGGACATACATGGGTGCCCTTGCATGCGGAAAAAGATCCGGTGGCCGCGCTGACCTCCTGCGATGCCGTTGCGGTGGGAGGAGGGAACACCTTCCAACTGCTGCGGCATTTGTACCGCACCGGCTTGATCAAGGCCATTGCGGACCATGTGCGCAAAGGCATGCCCTACATCGGTTGGAGCGCGGGCAGCAATGTGGCGGGACCCACGATCATGACCACGAACGACATGCCCATCACCGAGGTGCCGAGTTTCCGCGCCATGCACCTGGTCCCCTTCCAGATCAATCCGCACTACACCGAGGCACGCGTACCCGGCCATGGTGGCGAGAGCCGCGACCAGCGCATCGCCGAGTTCCTTGTCTTGCATCCCGAGGCACGCGTGGTGGGCCTGCGCGAAGGGGCCTTGCTCCGCGTGGAAGGGGGGCACATGCACCTCGCGGGCACCGGTATGCGTGTGTTCCGGAAAGGTGCCGAACCCGAGGAGATCGGCGCACCAGCCGAACTGCGGACCGTGCTCGGCACACGATAAGCCCGGCCGCCGCGCACAGTGGCGGCCACGTACATTCGCCCCGCATGATGGACCTGCTTGAAAAGCTGGGACTGAACCTGCTGCTGGTGGCCAAGGTGCTGCTCATTGTTTTGGGCGCCTTCGTGCTGGAGCGCATCGTACGGAAGCTGCTGCGCCGCATGTACGTGCGCAGTGACCAGGGCTACGAGGACCGCACCCGCTACCGCTTCCTCCGGAACGCCACGCGCTTCATCATGGGCATGCTGGCCACGGCCGGCATCATCTACAGCGTTCCCTCGTTCAAGCACCTGGCCGTCACCCTTTTCGCCGGAGCGGGCATCCTGGTGGCCATTCTGGGACTGGCCGCGCAAAGCGCCTTCAGCAACATCATCAGTGGCATCTTCATCGTATCCTTCAAGCCCTTCCGCGTGGGTGACCTCATCAAGGTGGGCACCATGGAGAACGGAGTGGTGGAGGACATCACCCTGCGGCACACCGTCATCGTCACTTTCGAGAACCGCCGGGTCATCATCCCCAACGCGGTGATCAGCCAGGAAACGATCGTGAACAGCTCCATCGCCGATGAGCACACCTGCGAGTACATTGAAGTTCCGGTCGCACTGGAGAGTGACCTGGACAAAGCACTGGAACTGGTGCGCACGGAATGCGAGGCCCATCCCGATTGTCTTGACAAACGCACACCCGAAGAGTTGCGGAAAGGCATGCCCAAGGTGATGGTGCGGGTGGTGGCCCTGGGCGATACGGGCCTGCGCCTTCGCGCCTATGTGTGGGCGAGCGACCCCGTGACAGCCCGGATGATGCATTTCGACCTGAACCGATCGATCAAATTGCTGTTCGACCGCGAGGGCATCGAAATTCCCTATCCGCACCGCACAATCATCATCAAACATGGCACCGGCAGGCATGGTCAATCCAATATCCCATGAAGAAGGTCCGCAGCCGTAGCGGCAAGGCCGGGCTGCCGCCTGGAAGCCTGGTGCAAGTCGGCGATGTGAGCGACCGTCGTTCACATGTCACTGCTTTCATCTTCAATGCCGACGAGGTGAAGGAGTTGGAGGTGGCGGACATCAACCACCTCCCACACCCGGACCCCTCCACGCACCGGCTCTGGTTGGACCTGGACGGCATGGGTGACGAGCAGGCTCTCGCACTTACGGGTGGCCGCTTCGACCTGCATCCATTGCTGCTGGAGGACGTGCTCAACTTCGACCAGCGCCCCAAGGTGGAGGAATACGCCGACAACCTTTTCGTGGTGGTGAAGATGCTGGACCTGGACGAGGAGACCGGTGCCCTGGAGACCGAGCAAGTGAGCCTTGTGCTCGGGCGTGGCTACCTCGTCACCTTCCAGGAAAAGCCGGGCGATGTGCTGGGCCCCATCCGCGAACGCCTGCGGCACAACCTGGGCCGGGTGCGCAAAGCAGGGGCCGATTACCTGCTCTATGCCCTGCTCGATGTGATCGTCGATCACTATTTCACCATTGTGGAGGAGGTCGGTGGGCGCATCGAAGCCATTGAACGCAAGGTGAGCGTGAACCCCGGCAATGAGGACCTCCTTACGCTGCAGGAGCTCCGGAGCCTGCTCATCAGCATCAACCGGTACGTGATGCCCACGCGCGAACTGGCCGGTCGCCTAAGCACCCTGCAGAGCGACCTGATCGAGAAGAGCACCCGCCGTTACCTGAACGACCTGCAGGACCACACCGTGTACATCGCAGAGAGCATCGGCACCTTCCGCGAACTGCTCACAAGTCTCGAGAACACCTATCACGCAGGAGTGAACCTGCGCATGGGCCAGGTCATCAAGGTGCTCACCATCATCAGCACCATCTTCATCCCGCTCACCTTCATCGTGGGCATTTACGGAATGAACTTCGACCACATGCCCGAGCTGCGCTGGCGATACGGCTACTTCGGCGTGTTGGGCGCCATGAGCATCATGGCTTTGCTCATGCTGGCCTGGTTCCGCCGGAAGCGCTGGTTGTGACAGGTCAGGGTCCGGCAAAATCCAAAGGTCACCGACCATGCGATCCACCCGGCTTCTACTTTTGCACCGCATGACCGTCGGCCCTTTCCTTCCTGCCCCCCACCTGTGGCCCATGATGGCTGCTGGCCCGGCCTGTCCACTCCGCGGCATGGCAACTCGTCCTTTCCGATGACGTCCAAGGCCCTGTGTCCCCGGGTGACCGGACCGCTCCGCGCAAACTTCCCCTCACAGGTGCCCGCCATTTCAGCATTTGCCATTGTGTTCCGCAAGCGGAAAGCAATGGCATCTACTTCATCCCCCACGGCGACCGACCGATGAAGACACGGTACATCGACCTCATCGAGCAGACCTTCGATTTCCCGAAGGACGAGTTCAAGTTGAACGGTGACGACCTCGTCTGGAACGACCTGCCATTGATGGACATCATTGCCAGGCATGGCACGCCATTGCGCATAACCTACCTGAACAAGATCGGCGAGAAGATCGACCAGGCCAGGGCCAGCTTCGCCAAAGCCTTCGCTGAGCATGGCTATTCCGGGGCATACAAGTACTTCTACTGCACCAAAAGCAACCACTTCAGCTACATCATTGACCAGGTGATCGACAAGGGGGTGGACCTGGAGACCAGCAGCGCCTATGACCTGGAGATGATCGAACTGCTCATAGAGCGCGGCCGGATCACCAAGGAGAGCACCATCCTCTGCAACGGCTTCAAGGATGATCGCTACATCCAGAACATCGGCCGACTGGTGAACAAGGGCTACCACGTAGTGCCCATCATCGACAACATGGCCGAGATCTACGCACTGGACGAGATCATCAACGTGCCCTGCGACATCGGCATCCGCATCGCGGCGGAGGAAGCCCCCAAGTTCGAGTTCTACACCAGCCGCCTGGGTATCGGCTACAAGGACATCATCCCCTTCTACATGCGCAACGTGGGCCGGCAGCGCAAGTTCCGGCTCAAGATGATGCATTTCTTCATCAATACCGGCATCACGGACACCGCATACTACTGGAACGAACTGAGCAAATGCGTGAGCGTGTATTGCGACCTGAAGAAGCTCTGCCCTACGCTGGACACGCTGGACATCGGCGGAGGATTGCCCATCAAGAACAGCCTCAACTTCAGCTTCGACGTGGACTACATGATCGGCGAGATCGTGGGCCGCATCAAGGATATCTGCGAGGAGAACCAGGTGGCCGAGCCCCATATTTTCAGCGAGTTCGGCAGCTTCACCGTGAGCGACAGCGGCGCCACCTTCTTCCGCATCATCCACCAGAAGAAGCAGAACGAAAAGGAGCGTTGGAACATGATCGACGGCAGTTTCATGACCACGCTGCCCGACACCTGGGCCATCAGCAAGCGCTTCATCATGCTGCCGGTGAACAACTGGGAGGATGAGTACGAGCGCGTCTTTCTCGGTGGCATGACATGCGACAGCGACGACTACTATAACAGCGAGCAGCACGTCAACGCCATCTACCTGCCGCGCTACCGCGAAGACAGGCCGCAATACCTGGGCTTCTTCAACACCGGTGCCTACCAGGACACACTGGGCGGATTCGGTGGCATCCAACACTGCCTCATCCCAAAACCCAAACATGTGCTGATCGAGCGCAAGCCGGACGGCACCGTCGAGGACCGCGTGTTCGCTCCGCAACAAAGCGCCGAACGCATGCTGCAACTTCTGGGCTACCTGCCGCAGGAGGAACCGGTGCGCAAGGGTTGATCGGCCCCTGCTTGATGTAGACCGAGCACCTGGCTGCCACGAACGCGCTCCTGTCATCCACCGGTATTACCAAGCTGCCTCTATATTTCGCCCTGAACCACATCATGAGCTCCGCACGTCCCATCTCCAGCTTCATCGAGAGGCACTATCTGCACTTCAACGCTGCCGCGCTGGTGGATGCCGCCAAAGGCTACAAGGAACACCTGGGCAAGGGGCGAAAAATGATGATCACCCTGGCTGGTGCAATGAGCACGGGCGAATTGGGGAAGATCCTGGCAGAGATGATCCGCCAGGGCAAGGTGGACATCATCAGCTGTACCGGCGCCAACCTGGAGGAGGATGTGATGAACCTGGTGGCACACGAACACTACGAGCGCATCCCGAACTACCGCGACCTCACCCCCGAACAGGAACGTGCGCTGCTGGACCGCGGCATGAACCGCGTGACGGACACCTGCATACCCGAGCATGAGGCCTTCCGCCGGCTGGAGAAACACGTGCTGGACCTGTGGACCGCTGACGACAAGAGCGGGAACCGCCGCTTCCCACACGAGTATTTCTATGAGATGATCCGCAGTGGGGTGCTGAAGCAGTACTACCAGATCGATCCGAAGGACAGCTGGATGGTGGCCGCCGCCGAACGGAACCTACCGATCATATGCCCGGGCTGGGAGGACAGCACACTGGGCAACATCTTCGCCGGGCACTGCATCACGGGTGATTGCAAGCCGGGCATGATGAAAAGCGGCATCGAATACATGATGTTCCTGGCCGAATGGTACACCGCCAACTGCGGCACGGATGGCATCGGCTTCTTCCAGATCGGCGGAGGCATCGCAGGGGACTTCCCCATTTGTGTGGTGCCCATGCTGCACCAGGACCTGCAACGGGAGAGCATCCCCTTCTGGAGCTACTTCTGCCAGATAAGCGACAGCACCACCAGCTACGGCAGTTACAGCGGCGCGGTACCCAATGAGAAGATCACCTGGGGCAAACTCGATATCGGCACCCCGAAGTACATCATCGAAAGTGATGCTACTATTGTAGCGCCGCTCATCTTCGCCTACGTCCTCGACATGTAGCACACAACGCAGCGTACACACCGCGAACGCACCACGCATGCAACGGCTCATCCGCTCCTTCAACACCCTTACCGATGACCTGCGCGAGAAGCTGCAGGAACAGTATCCCGATGGGATCGACAACAGCCACATCCGCACCATTGCTACGGCGAAGGGCGACAGCCTGCGGGTGATCGAGCTGCGCACCAACGATGCCATCTACCTGATCAAGATCAACCCCGAAAGCCGCGCGGAGATCGAGGAATTCCTTGACCAGGAGGATGGCGCCGCTGCCATGGGCGAAGACCTGGATGCCGGAGGTGAGCTGGAAACCGACGGCGCGGACGAAGGAGCAGATGAGGAGGAGGAGCAGATGGATGACGACGGCGGTGAGGACGAAGGGGATGAGGAAGAGACGGAGGAGGTGGGCGAGCAGGACGAGGAGGACGAGGATTGACCGCTCATGACCGTGTGACCCTGTGAACGACCACTACAGGACCTCGCGATCGTAACCTCCACCATCCCGCAACCGATCCACCACCTACAATGCTCACGGGTACCTTCCACATCGCCTTTGCCACTACTGACCTGAAGCGCATCAAAGCCTTCTATGGCAAGTTGCTCGGGTGTCCTGAAGGACGCAGTTCGGACAATTGGGTGGATTACAACTTTTTCGGGCACCAGCTCACCATCCAGGAGGTGCCCAAGCTCATCAAGACTTCACGGATCTACAATCCGAAAAGCCCCGCATCGCCTTCCGGCGTACCCAGCGAGCACTGGGGCATTGTGCTGAGCATGATGGAATGGAAACGCCTGCGGGATAAACTGAAAAAGGTGGGCGTTCCCTTCCTGATCGAACCGCGGGTGGTGATGAAAGGGCAGGTTGGTGAGCAGCGGAGCCTTTTCATAGAGGACCCCGATGGCCATGCCATCGAGTTCAAGGCTTTTGAGGACCCTGGGGCACTTTTCGCCAAGGAATGAGGGGGCCGGGATTCAGTATTCCCGCCAAGCCACCAGATCACCGGTGGCATCGTACTGTTCACCGCGCTTCATGCGGCCACCGCTGAATGAAAGCGTGTAGCTGAAACTGCCGTCGAGGCTGCGCATCGTCCATGTGCCTGTGCGGTGGCCATCCTTGAAAAAGGCCAGCAGCACCACCCGGCCATCTTCATCCGAACGTGTCCAACGCCCGGTGGGCACCCCGTTCCGGTAGGCACCGGTCTCCTTCACGCGGCCATTCTCGTGGTATAGGATGAAACGCTCTTCTGCCCCCACCTGGAACCGCGTGCTCGCCAGCCGACCATTCTCGTGAAATACCTGCTCCAGCATATCCTGACCGCGCACGCCCTGCATGCAAAGGCAGTACGCACAAGTGAACACGATGAACGGAAGGAGCTTCATGGCTTGACCTTGAACGACCCCAAGTTAGATTAAGTTCACCCGCATGTAACATTGGCTTAACATGGAATTTTTGAGCGGGTATTGAACATGCGACCACCCCTCGCTCGACGAACCGCTCCCATGGCTCGTTCCCAGCGTTCCCGGGTTTTTAGAAGTTATCCACAAGCTCCGGCAGGGTCCTCCCGGTCCGGATACTTTCGCTCCGTCACTCCAGCCCTCTTCTCCCCCATGATGCACGCCCAACGCCCGGTGGACGGCCCGGCTCCTTTACCCACGGAACGCCCATCCGATCAGGAACTTGAGCGTATCGCTTCCCAAGTACGCCGGGACATCATTCGCATGACCCACGGAGCCAAGAGCGGACATCCGGGGGGATCCCTGGGGTGTGCGGACTTCCTGGTGGCGCTCTACTTCCATATTCTGCGCCACCAGCCCAACCCGTGGGACATGGATGGATCGGGGCAGGACATTTTCTTCCTGAGCAACGGGCATATCAGCCCTGTTTGGTACAGCGTGCTCGCGCGGTCGGGCTATTTTCCTGTGGCCGAACTGGCCACTTTCCGCCGGATCAATTCACGCCTGCAGGGGCACCCGACCACCCACGAAGGACTACCCGGTGTGCGTATGGCCAGCGGATCGCTGGGCCAGGGGCTGAGCGTGGCCTTGGGGGCGGCGCTGGCCAAGCGCCTGAACGGCGATGACCGGCTGGTCTACAGCCTGCATGGTGATGGGGAGCTTCAGGAAGGGCAGAATTGGGAGGCGGCGATCTTCGCTGCGGCGCGCAAAGTGGACAACCTGATCGCCACCGTGGATTGGAACAACCGCCAGATCGATGGCGATGTAAGCGATGTAATGACCTTGGGCGACCTGCATGCCAAATGGAAGGCCTTCGGTTGGGAGGTGCTGGAAATGAACGGGAACGACCTGACCACTATCCTGGCCACCATGACCGAGGCACGTCAACGCACCGGCAAAGGCCGGCCTGTGATGGTGCTGATGCGAACGGAAATGGGCATGGGAGTTGATTTCATGATGGGCACCCACGAATGGCATGGGGTGGCACCGAGTGATGAACAGGCCCAACGCGCACTTGCACAGCTACCGGAGACATTGGGGGATTATTGACCCCGACAAGACCATGACCCTGGCCGCCTCGCCTCTTCCGGCCCGTACCCTTGGCCTCGTGCTCTCCCTGGCCCTGGCATTGGGGGGCGTCGCCCAGGAACCCAAAAAACCCATGACCCGTGTGCTGTTCGTCTTCGATGGAAGCAACAGCATGAATGCCTTCTGGGGCGACAAACCCAAGATCAACACCGCACGCGAGGTGATGGAACGCGCCATGAAGGAAGTGACAGGCGCACCAGACCTGGAAATGGCCCTGCGTGTATATGGCCACCAGACGCCCATCGCCCCGGGCAAACAGGACTGTGATGACACCAAGCTGGAGGTACCATTCGGCCCGAACAATGAACAGGCGATCCTGCGCACGTTGAACGGCATCCGTTGCCTGGGTACCACGCCCATTGCACGTTCGTTGGAGAAAGCTGCCGGTGACTTTCCCGAATGCCGCAATTGCCGGAACATCATCATTCTCATTACCGATGGTATCGAAGCCTGCGATGAGGACCCTTGTGCAGTGAGCCGTGCGCTGCAGGCCAAGGGCATCATCCTGAAACCTTTTGTGATCGGAGTGGGCATTGAGGACGCAGGGAAATACTCCCTGCAATGCGTGGGCAACTACTACGATGCCACCTCGCCGGAGATGTTCGACCACGTGATGAAAATGGTGATCACGCAGGCCCTGAACACCACCACCGCCCAAGTGGACCTGCGTGCGGCGGACGGGAAACCCACGGAGACCAATGTGCCTGTGACGCTGTATGATCAACGCACCGGGAGCATCCGGTACCACTTCACCCACACGTTGAACGGCCGTGGGCTGCCGGATACACTGCTGATCGACCCGGTATACACCTACCGCATGGTGGTGCACACCATTCCACCGGAGGAAAAGGAGAACATCAAACTGCGGCCCGGCGAACACAATACCATAACCATCGAGGCAGCGCAGGGCATCCTGGAAGTGCGCATGCCCGGAGGCGATCCGGCCTCCGCTTCCACACCGGTGATCGTGCGTAGGACAGGTGCATCAGGCACATTGCACGTGCAATCCCTCAACAGCAGCGAGCGCTACCGTTTGGGTCGATATGACCTGGAGATCCTGACCCTGCCCCGCACATTGGTTGGCGATGTGGTGGTGAAACAAGGTGCGCCCACCTTGGTGCAGGTGCCGCGCCCGGGCATCCTCAGCCTGCAGTTCTCCACGCCCGGTCACGGCGCTGTGTTCCTGAAGGAAGGCAGTACCCTGCGCTGGGTGACCAACTGGGAGAGCAATGTCACCAACGTCCTGTACAAATTGCAACCCGGTGACTACCGCGTGACCTATCGCAGCGTCAATGCGCGCCAGACCGTTTATTCCGTGGACAAGGATCTCAGCATCCAAAGCGACCGTTCCATCACCCTCACCTTTTGAAGATCATGACCGCCTATCCCGTTCTGGACCAGAAAGACACCCGTTCCGGCTTTGGTGCCGGCCTGCTTGAGCTCGGCAAGAAACGTGCGGATGTGGTGGCCCTTTGTGCCGACCTCACCGGATCATTGAAGATGGATGCCTTCGCCGAGGCATTCCCGGACCGGTTCATTCAATGCGGGGTGGCCGAGGCCAACATGATGGGTGTGGCCGCAGGATTGACCATCGGTGGGAAGATCCCCTATACAGGCACCTTCGCCAACTTCAGCACCGGGCGGGTGTACGACCAGATCCGCCAGAGCATCGCTTATGCCGGAAAGAACGTAAAGATCTGCGCCAGCCATGCAGGGCTCACGCTTGGTGAGGACGGTGCCACGCATCAGATACTGGAGGACATCGGACTGATGCGCATGTTGCCGGACATGGCGGTGGTGGTGCCTGCGGACCACAACCAGACCAAGCAGGCCACCTTGGCCATTGCCGATCACCAGGGCCCTGTTTACCTGCGCTTCGGCCGCCCGAAGTGGCCGGTCTTCATCCCCATGGACATGCCTTTTGAATTGGGCAAGGCGCAGGTGTTGGTGACCGGCAAGGATGTGAGCCTGTTCGCCTGCGGCCACTTGGTTTGGAAAGCGCTCCAAGCCGCTGAGGAACTGGCAAAGGATGGCATTTCAGCAGAGGTGATCAATGTGCATACGATCAAACCTCTGGATGTGGAAGCCGTCCTAAGTTCAGTTGCACGCACAGGATGCGCAGTGACCTGCGAGGAACACAACCGCCATGGCGGCCTGGGCGATGCCATTGCCCAGACCTTTGCACAGCAACGACCCACTCCGCAGGAATATGTGGCCGTGAACGACACCTTCGGGGAGAGCGGAACACCGGACCAATTGCTGAAGAAGTACGGGCTGGACACACCCGACATCGTGGCCGCTGCGCGCCGGGTGCTGGCCCGCAAGTGACCTCTGCCCGAACCGGCCTCTCATGAGCGGGCTGCCGGATAAGGAATTGCTGGACCTCTTCCGCAAGGAGGAGAGCCGTAACTACGCCTTCAACCTGCTCGTACGGCAATACCAGAAGCCGCTTTACGGCTTCATCCGCCGCATGGTCACGGACCATGATGAGACCCAGGATGTGCTGCAGAACGTCTTCATCAAGGTGTGGACAGGGTTGGACGGCTTCCGGGGCGGATCGCAGCTCTTCACCTGGCTTTACCGCATTGCGCACAACGAGAGCCTCACGCACCTGCGCCGCATGCGTCGGGGGCTGTTCACATCCCATGAGACGGTGCTGGAGCGGCTCACCACCACCCTGGACCGCAGCGAGCACTTCAGTGGTGATGCCATCCAACGCGCCCTGCAACTGGCCGTGATGCGGCTACCACCCAAGCAACGCGCCGTTTTCACCATGAAATACTTCGATACGCTGACGTACGAGGCCATCAGCGAGATCACCGGCACCAGCGTCGGGGCCCTGAAGTCCACTTACCACATCGCCTCGGGCAAGATCGAGCGTTGGCTCACTGCTGAACAACCGGGACCTACCGATCAAACCCTTCGCAAAGCCTGAAGTCCAAGAACAGCAAGCAACATGGCCAGGAAAGACCATACAAGACCACTGCTGGACCGCCTGCCGCGCACCGACCCCTTCATGGTGCCCGATGGCTTTTTCGAGAGGTTCCCGCACCATGTGCAGGTGGCGCTGCCACGTGGACGGCGGTCGCGCGCATGGGCAAATTGGATGCGGCCCGTGCTCGCAGCTTCTCTTGTGCTTGTGGCGGTTACATTACTCTTGCTGCGGCAGTGGACCACGACCCCCACGCCTGACATGGCAATGGTCTCCATTCCATCCGAAGAAGTACTCGCGGATGAATTCCGGGATGAACTGGAATATCACGCTGATCTTGAACTTTCGCTGGCGGACCTATCGGAAGCTGAGCTGGCCGCATGGCTGGAACGCGATCCGCAGCAATTGGACGAACTCTTGAACCTGGACCTATGCGCACCCTGCTGACCTGCTTGAGCATCTGCATGTTCACCATGCCCATCCTGGCCCAGGATGATGATGGCCCGTTGATCCCAGAAGAAAAGCTACAGGAGATCAAAGCCCAGAAAGCCGCGTTCCTGACCAGCCAGATGGACCTTACCCCGGAAGAGGCGCAACGCTTCTGGCCGGTCTACAACAAGTATGACAAGGAGTTGGATGGCATCCGCACCGAACAGCGCGAGTTGATGAAGGAGGTTCGCGACAAGGACCGTGCTGGCAACCTTTCGGATGCCGATGCCACCAGGCTGATGGACAGGGACCTGGCCCTGCGCCAGCGCGAGTTGGACCTACGACAGCGTTATACGGCCGAGTTCCGCAAAGTGATCGGGCCGGTGAAGACCCTGCGCCTGGGCAAAGCCGAGCGCGACTTCAATCGGGAACTTTTGCGCCGTGCCAGGGAACGCGCTGGATCACCCCGGGGCGATGGTCCGCCACCACCCCGCCGCTGATCTCTGCAGCTGCCGCATCTTCGCAGGCATGAGCCTGCTCGAAGCATTCAAGGACCGCCTGGCCCAGACCAGCCCAACCCCCCTGGCCTTGGACATCGTGCAGGCAGAAGGATGCCTGCTGCATGACCGCTCTGGAAGGACCTACATCGACCTGGTGGCGGGGCTGGCGGTGTGCAATGTGGGGCACCGGCACCCTGCTGTGGTGAAAGCCATCAAGGAGCAGGCGGACCGCTACCTGCACGTGATCCCCTACGGAGAGTTCTTACAGGAGCCACAAGTGCACTATGCGGAACGGCTCACCTCAATGCTCCCCTCTTCGCTCAATTGCGTCTACTTTGTGAACAGCGGCACCGAGGCGATCGAGGCGGCGCTGAAGCTCGCCAAGCGCATCACCGGGCGCACACGGTTGATCGCCTGCCGGAAGAGCTACCATGGCAGCACCCACGGGTCCCTCAGCATTACCGGCAATGAGGAAAAGAAATACAGACATCGCCCACTGCTGCCAGATGTGCGCTTCATCCGCTTCAACGCGATGGAGGACATCATACTGATCGACAACGAGACGGCAGCGGTGGTGGTGGAGCCCGTGCAAGGCGATGCGGGCGTGCGCGTACCTGATGAAGCATGGTTGCAAGCGTTGCGCGAGCGCTGCGACAAGACAGGCGCAATTATGATCTTCGATGAAGTGCAGACCGGCTTCGGGCGCACGGGTAGGCTCTTCGGTATGGACCACTTTGGTGTTGTTCCGGACATCCTGGTGCTGGGCAAGGCGCTGGGCGGCGGCCTGCCCATGGGCGCATTTGTGAGCTCACGCGAACGCATGCAACTGCTCACTCACCAACCGGCGTTGGGGCACATTACCACCTTTGGTGGACACCCACTGGTGTGCGCGGCGGGTCTTGCGGCCCTGGAAGCATTGACCGCAGAGGAAATGCCTGCACACGCCACGCGGATGGGCGCCTTGTTCAAGGAACTACTCGTGCATCCGCTGATCAAGGAAGTTCGTGGTCTGGGCCTGATGCTCGCCGTGGAACTGGGCGATGCACAACGTGTACAACGCGTGGTCCACGATTGTCTTGATCATGGTGTGCTCGGCTTCTGGTTCCTCTCCTGCCCCACCGCGTTCCGCATCGCACCACCGCTGATCATCTCCGGATCGCAGGTGCGGCAGGCGTGCGCCACCATCCTGGCAGCGCTCTCCCGCAACGCCACCTGAGCGTGCATCCTACAGCGTGACCTCCACCTGCGCGGTCAACTGGTCCTCCAGGGTCTCTCGGCGGCGAATGAGGTGTGCCCTGCCTTGGTGCACCAGTATCTCTGCAGGGCGAGGGCGGCTATTGTAGTTGCTGGCCATCGCAAAGCCATAGGCGCCGGCGTTCAAGAAGGCGAGCACATCCCCTTCGCGCACCTCCTCAAGCTTGCGGTCCCAGCCAAAGGTGTCCGTTTCACAGATGTAGCCCACGACCGTGTATATGCGCGGCCGACCTTGCGGGTTGGACACATTCACGATGTGGTGGTAGGAGCCATAGAGCATGGGGCGGATCAGGTGGTTCAACCCGCTGTCCACACCGGCGAACACCGTGGCCGTGGTGTGCTTCACCAGGTTCACCGTGGCCAGGAAAACGCCCGATTCACTTACCAGGAATTTGCCCGGTTCGAACCAGAGCTCCACCGGCTTAGCCCGCCCCGCATTAAAGCGCTTCAGTCGCGCACCAAGCTGTGTGCCCAACTCCTCGATGTCCGTGGAAATATCATCCGGCTTGTAGGGCACCTTGAAGCCGCTGCCCAGGTCCAGGAACTCGAGGTGTGGGAAGTGTTCAGCCACTTCGAAAAGGATCTCGGCACCTTGCAGGAACACCTCAGCGTCCAGGATATCACTGCCCGTGTGCATGTGGAGGCCGTTCACGCGGATGCCGCTCCCCTTCACGATCCGCTCCACGTGGCGCAGCTGGTGAACGCTTATCCCGAACTTGCTGTCGATGTGGCCGGTGCTGATCCGCTCGTTCCCCCCTGCCATGATGTGCGGATTGAGCCGGACACATACAGGAACCTTGCCGCCATAGGCGTGCCCGAAGTGCTCCAACATGGCGATGGAGTCGATGTTCACATGCACGCCCAGTTCCACGGCGCGTTTCAACTCATCAAAGGCCACCATGTTGGGCGTGAAGAGGATCTCCTCGGGGGCGAAGCCCGCACGCAGGCCCAACTCCACCTCCTGAATGGAGACCGTGTCCAGACCAGTGCCATACGAACGCAGCAAACGCAGCACGTTGATGTTGGTAAGCGCCTTGCATGCGTACATGATGCGTAATGGGCTATCCGCGAACGCGTCCTTGAGCCGCTTCACCTGCCGTTCCATGATGGCCGAGTCGTACACATAGACGGGAGTTCCGGCCATTCGGACCAGATCATCCACAGGCAAGCCACCGAAGTGGTAGCGGCCATCGCGCAGTTCAAGCGAGGTGTTCATGCGTTCCAGAAAGGCCGCGAAGCTACCCGCTCCGCCGCACATCAATAGGTTCCTGCGGCGAGCATCACCAACGTGCAACCCTCAACCACCTCAATACCGGCCGATTCCGCCCGCCGGGCGAACGCAGGATGCTCCGCACCAGGGTTGAAGATGAGGCGGTGTGGATGCAAGGCCAGCAAGCGGTCCGTCCAGGGTAGCTGGTTCGTGGCGTTCAGGTAGATCGTCACGGTGTCGATACGTGTCCCCGGGAAGATCTCCTCCTGAATGGGCACTCCACCTGCATCACCCTTTCTGCGCCCAACAGCCAGCACGGCATGGCCGTTTGCCAGCAGCCGCGTCACCGCCATATGGGAATAGCGCCATGGGTTCGGGCTGGCGCCGAGCACCAGGGTCACGCGGTGGTCCATGGCGCAAAGGTGGGTCGGGGGTATGAACAACCCCGGTTGATGAGGAACCTGGGCTTCACACGGGGCTCATGTTCGCGCAATATGCCAGATGGAGCTTTGCAAAACCCAACGCTCATGGGGAGTACCAAACACGACAAACCCGCCAAACGCGAGATCGACATACTGGTCCTCAGCGACCTGCACCTGGGCACCTTCGGGTGCCGCGCAAATGAGCTTCTAAGCTATTTGCGCAGCGTAAAGCCCAGGATGGTAGTGCTCAACGGAGATATCATCGATATCTGGCAATTCAAGAAGAGGTACTTCCCCAAGGACCACATGCGCGTGGTGAAGCGGCTGATGAAGCTGGCAGGCAAGGTCCCGGTCTACTACATCACAGGCAACCATGACGAGGCGATACGGCGCTACAGTCCAGCACGGCTTGGCAACCTGCACCTGGTGGACCGCTTGGTGCTGCAGGTGAACGGTCAAAGCTGCTGGTTCTTCCACGGCGACATCTTCGATGCCACCATGAAGAGCGCCAAATGGCTGGCCAAATTGGGTGGCTTTGGCTACGACCTTCTCATACGCATCAACCACGTCACGAACTGGAGCCTGCAGCGTTTGGGGCGCCCACGAATGAGCTTTAGCAAGAAGCTGAAGAACAAGGTGAAGAGTGCCGTGGCCTTCATCAGCGATTTCGAGGAGACCATGGCGGCGATAGCCGTGCACGAAGGGCATGACGTGGTGGTGTGCGGCCACATCCATCAACCCGAGATGCGCACCATCCACACCCCCAAAGGCAGTATACGCTACCTGAACAGCGGGGACTGGATCGAGAACATGACCGCGCTGGAATACGCCAATGGAAGGTGGTCCATCTACCACCATGAGCAGCTGCCCGCACCGGCAAAAAGAGCCATCCAAAGCCGGCCAGTGGCCACTGCCTTCACGCTCAGTTGACCCCGCCGATCGCTTCGTTCATCCCGCGTTTCAAGTCCTCGATGGTGCGCGGCGGAACCTTGGTCATATCCAGCAGGATCAGACCGTCCAAGGTGTCGTTGAAGCGGGGGTCGCTGTTGAAGCCGATGATGCGCGCATTGAGCATCAGGTACTTCTTGAGCAGGATGGGCACGCTCTGCTCCACCGGCTCGATATCCGCGATGATCTTGTCCAGTTTGCGCAGGTCCTCGGCACTTTCCAGCAGCGCCTCCCTGTCGGCCGGCTCGGGCTTCACCTCGAAACGGTTACGTGGCTTCACGTGACGGGCAAGCTCATGGTCGTAGTGGTGCTGGCGCACGAACTCCATGATCAAGCCGCGAGAGAAACGGCTGTAGCGGCTGCTGATGCTCACTGGGCCAATGAGGAAGGTGTGGTCGGGATGGTTCAGGAGGTGGATGAGCAGCCCGCGCCAGAGCAGAAAGAGGGGCAACCGGTGGCGTTGGTACTCAGGCACCACGAAGGACCGGCCCAGTTCGAAGCTTCGCGAAAGCACGCGGCCCATGGCCTTGCCCATCTTGAACAGCGTGTGGGTATAAAAGCCCCGCTTGCCATACTGGGCCATGATCCGGGCCCCATCGCCGATCCGGTAGGCACCGGCCAGTTCCTCCTTCACACGGTCCCAGAGGAAGAGATGATCATAGTACAGGTCGTACTCATCCAGGTCGATGCGCTTGTTGGTGCCCTCACCCTCCGCCCGGAAAGTGATCTCGCGCAGCCGGCCGATCTCGCGCAACATATGCGGCATGCGGTCGCTTGGTGCCAGATAAAGATCGAATTCACCCTGTGAGGAGCGCTTCAGGTCCTCCATGGAGGCCACCTCGGCACGCAAGAGATCTTTATCGACGGGATCCACAATTGGCTTGGGCCTGCTTGGGAAACGCAGCGGCCGGAACTGCTCCCGTTTCACCTGAACACCGCTTCCCAATGCGTAAGTCTTGGCACGCAGGTAACGACCCAGGCGCTCCACATCCGTGAATGAGGCAATGTCTTTGGCAGCGATAGGCTTGCCCATGCGCACCCGTACGGAACGGCCCCGCATCCGCAGCATTTCCTTGGGCAGGGTAAGGGTGCGGAGATTGGGATGGATCATGCCCAGCATCTGAAAGAGGGCGCTGTTCGCTCCATCGAACCAAACGGGTACCACAGGCGCCTTCACTGATCGGATGAGCTTCACGACCGAGGCCTTCCAGCGCGGGTCGGCCACGGCTTTCAGCTCTGTTTGCCAGCTGCTCACCTCACCCGCCGGAAAGATGCCCAACGCACGCCCGGCCGCAACATGCTCCATGGCCGCCCTTACACCCTGAAAACTGCTCCGGGAGCGCAGGTCCTCAAAGGGGTTCACCGGTAGAAAGCGGTCCTTCAGAGGCTCCACCTGTTGCAGCAGGAAGTTGGCCATCACCTTCAGGTCCGGACGTACGGCCCCCAGCAAGTGCACCAAGGCCAACCCATCGATGGCGCCGTATGGATGGTTGGCCACAAAGACCAATGGACCCTCCTTTGGAACGAACTCCAGCTCGTGCGGGTCCACCTCGAAATGCAGGTCAAGTTGATCGAAGATCGATCCCACAAAGGCGAGGTCCTGGAGATCTGCCGCGCCGTGGTACAGGCGCTCGAGCTTCTTCAGTCCGCTCACCTCCATGAAAAGGGACAGCCGGGGGTCGTCCGGCCGCATATGGCTGGCCTTGGCGAGCTCTGCGGGCTGAACGAGTTTCTTCATGGCGCTGCCGTCAAATGTAGGCCTCTGGGGGTCGGTCCAAGGAGTTGGTTACACCGGGGTTAAGGTCAAATGAAACCATGCTGAGGGTGGTCTGGAAAGGCCTCCTTGTCGTACTTTGGACGTCCCTTTATCCCAAAGCCTTCTCCCATGTCCCTTTTGACCCGACTCACCGTGCTGAGCGCTGTCACCCTCGGCCTGGTGCCCCTTATGGCCCAGCAGACCTTTTGGGGCACCGCCTCTCAGGGTGGCACACTGAACCAAGGCACGCTATACACGGTCACCAACACCGGCACCTTCACCAAGCGGTTCGATTTCCAGCGCAACCTTGGAAATGCTTCACGGAGTGAAATGATCAAGGCCACGAACGGTCTCTATTATGGGGTCGCACGTCAGGGAGGAGTGAACGGAGTGGGCGTGCTCTTCAGCTATAATCCCAGCACGGGCGCATACAACGTGCTCGTTAATTTCATCAGCCAGACAGGCGCTCTTTCCGGTTCGGCCCCCGAAGGCGGTGTGATCCAACATAGCAATGGCAAACTGTATGGCCTTTGCCGGTTCGGTGGTGCCGCCGCCACCAATCATGGAACGTTCTGGGAATACAACATTGCCACTTCCACCTTCACCAAGTTGGTCACCTTCACGGGCAATTCGACCGGTATACAGCCCGTAGGACGCCCTGTGGAAGCACCCAACGGCAAGATCTACTTCGCCACGAACCAGGGCGGCGCCAGCAATGTGGGTTCCTTGTGTGAGTGGAACCCCACCACCAGTGTATTCACTCGCTTTTTCGTGTTCACAGGCGCGAACGGCTCCTCTCCCACGCGCGGCCTGACGCGTGCCTCCAACGGTTTGCTCTACGGCACCACCTCGGCAGGCGGCACCAACTCGTTGGGCGTATTGTACCAACTGGACCCAACGACCAACGCGGTCACCAAACTGGCGGACTTTTCAAGTGGTGTGGGAAGCGCTCCGGTCGGTGAGCTCTGCCAGGCGGCCGACGGGCATCTGTACGGTACTTGTTCGGCGGGTGGTACCAACGCCAACGGCACCATATTCCGTTATCAGATCGCTCCATCCTCGCTCACCAAAGTGTTCGACATGGCCTCCGCCACAGGTCGACTTCCGTATGGAAGGCTCATGCAAGCGAGCAATGGGTTGCTGTACGGCATGACCTACCAGGGTGGCACCAGTGACCAGGGTGTGCTTTACTCCTTCAATACGGCCACTTCGGCTTATGCGGTGGTCTTGAACCTTGCCGCCCAGACCATTTCGCTGCCATTTGGTGGTTTCCTTGAGGATGGTCCAGGCAATCTGATCGCCACGACCAGTGCCGGGGGCGTGAACAACGCCGGCGTGCTCTTCCGGTACGACCTGAACAGTTCACAGTACACGCAATTGGTCGGATTCGATGTATCCACAGGAGCAAGCCCATGGAACGCACCTGTTCGTGCTGCGGATGGAAAGTTCTATGGGGTGACCGTTTCCGGAGGGGTGAATAATTCCGGTGTGATCTACTCATTCGACCCGACGACCAGCGCCTATGTGAAGCTCGTGGACCTTGGGCTGGCATCCGGCCGCTATCCCTATGGAAAACCCCTGCTGTTGAACAACAAGCTCTACGGCACATGCAACCAGCATCCTGCCGGCTTCCCCGGGGTCGATGGAACGATCTGGGCCTACGATATCGGCAGCCAGACATTCAGCGTTCTGCTTTCCTTGACAACTGCAACGGGGACCCGTCCATTGAGCGGAATGATCGTTGGCAACGACGGAAAACTGTACGGCAACACCTCCGAAGGAGGGACCTTCGGCTATGGCACTTTCTTCTCCTACGAGATCCCATCCAACACGCTCACCGTGATCAAGCACCACCGCCCGCAGGATGGGACCGAGCCCTACGGCGAACCCTTCCAAGCATCCAACGGAATCATTTATGGCCCCATGAACGCGAGTGGTGTCACGGGGACCGGTGCCATCTACCAGTACAACCCGGTATCGGGCATTTATGCGAAGATCCTGGATATGCCCGGGACACCCAACGGAGCAGAACCTGCCGGGCAAATGGCGCAGGCCGCCAATGGCAAGCTGTACGGTCTTGCTGGCTCCCAAGGAGGAAGCACGGGCGGGGTCATCTATGAGTACACCATCGGCAGTCCAACCCCATATGCGGTCGCGTTCAGTATGACCAGTGCCCAGGGCCAAGGCAGCGAATCGGGGCTGCTGCTTGGAAATGATGGACTGCTTTACGGCAGCAACCTTGGAGGTGGTTCGGGCAATGGCACCCTCATCCGTTACAACATCGGCACGAACACCTTCACCGTTCTGCGCACATTGGCCAGTGCGGATGGTATCCTTCCCTACGACGGCCTCAGCACGGATGCCATCCCTCCGAGCGCGAACATTGCGGTGAACGCAAAAGCATCCTTGGAAGGACCCTACACGTCCGCTACCGGCCTAATGAACGATGCGCTCCGCAGTTTGGGCACCTTCCCGCTTACCGAACCCTTTACGGCTGCCGGGTTCACACTGGTAGGCGCAGGAGGGGAGACCATCAATGCCTCAGTGCTTTCGGTTTCCGGCAACAACGCGATCGTGGATTGGATACTCTTGGAACTGCGCGACAAGAACAACAGTTCCTCCGTGCTTCGTTCGAAGTGTGCGCTGATCCAACGCGATGGCGACATTGTGGACCTGGATGGTACATCACCGGCGAGCTTCACCATGCCGGCAGACCAGTATTTCATTGCCGTACGCCACCGCAACCATTTGGGGATCATGACCAGCACGGCAGTTGCCTTGAGCGGCACACCGGTCACTGTAGACCTTCGTGACGCGGGAACATCGACATTCGGCACGAACGCGCGCACGAGCATTACCGGAGCCGTCCCCACCCTTGCCATGTGGGCGGGCAATGTGGTGCCGGATGCCATCTTGCGCTACTCCGGCGGCGGCAATGACCGGGATCCCATCCTGGTGCGCATCGGGGGGGCTGTGCCAACCAATACCGTTACCGGGTACTGGCCTGAAGACGTGAATATGGATGGGGTGGTGCGGTATTCAGGAGGTGCGAACGACCGGGACATCATCTTGGTGAACATTGGTGGTGCCGTGCCCACTAATTCGCGCGCTCAACAGCTTCCTTGATAACCCGACCATTTCAGCTCTAGCACTGATAAGAGCCTGCCTGTATTAGCAGGCCACTGGTGCTTGTGTTAACTTCGTGGACATCGGGTCCCATCCCGGTCCAGCCATGCGGAAGTCGTGCTCCATCATCGTTATCCTGGCCCTTTTGCTCTGCCATGCAATTGACATTAGAGCCCAAACCACGCATTGGGGCACCACTGCGACTGGCGGCACGTCGGACGTAGGTACGCTGTACACGATCACAGAGGCTTCGGTCTTCACCAAGGTGTATGATTTCCCGCGCAACCCGGGTGGGAACCCAAAGGGGGATCTGGTGCGCGCATCCAACGGACTGTACTATGGTGTGACCGAGTTCGGAGGCTCGCTTGGTTTTGGTACGTTGTTCTCATTCAACCCGGCGACCGGAGCGTATGTGACCCTTCACGAATTCACCGGTAACAGCGGAACCGCCACAGGCGCTCGTCCCATCCGGGGCCTGGTGATCGGCGCGAACGGGCGCCTGTACGGATTGTGCTCGGAAGGCGGCACCAACAACCTGGGGACCCTGTTCGAGTACATCATCGCCTCTGCGACATTCACCCGAAAAGTGAATTTCAACGGCACCACGAACGGGCGTAACCCACGCTGCAAACTGGTGAGGGCTTCGAACAACCAGTTGTACGGCGTCACAGCGCTTGGAGGAGCCAACAACCGCGGGGTCTTGTTCAGTTACAATGCCACACTGGCCAGCACACCCACATCGGTCACGGCGATCTACAATTTCACCCTGGCGGATGGCGGTCAACCATTTTCCGGGATGATCCTCGCCACGAACAACCTGCTTTACGGCACCACACAGATCGGAGGAGCGAACGGCACGGCATCCAATGGCGGCTCGCTATACTCCTTCAACACCACCTCCAATACGTGGACAAAACTGCATGACTTCGCGCAGGCGGGTGGCTGGCGGCCGACAGGCGAACTAGTTCAGGCTGCCAACGGGTTGCTGTACGGCACGACCAGCTTGGGCGGAGCAAGCGACCTGGGCGCGCTCTTCAGCTTCGAGATCGCTACGGCGACTTACACCAAGCTGTACGATATGGTCGCAGGAACAGGGGGCAATACGCCTTTCGGTGCCATGTTCCGCGCCAGCAACAACCTGCTGTACGGGGTTACCAAGAATGGCGGGAACGCTGACAACGGGGTGCTGTACTCATTCAATACGACCACGAACAGCTATACGCCGTTGGTGAACATGTCCACCATAGGTGCGAATGATACATGGGGGGGATTCATCGAAGACCCGAACGGTACGCTGGTGGGCATGACCAATTTGGGAGGATTGGGCCTTGCAGGTACCATGTTCAAGTACGTCATAGGTACCAACACGTTAAGCACACTGGTCAATTTCGCCTATGCAGAAGCTTCGTTCCCCAAGGGACGGCTGACCCGAGCGACGAACGGCTTGTTCTATGGGTTGGCTTCCGGTGGCGGGCTGAACGGGCAGGGTGTGCTTTTCTCGTTCAACCCCACAGGGTCCGTATTCACCAAACTCGTGGACTTGGGCGGAGCGCTTGGAGGCAGCCCATTTGGAACACTGGTGCTCAGTGGTGGCAAGCTCTATGGCTTGTGTAACAATGGTGGTACACACGGCGGGGGAACGCTCTTCGAATTCGACCCGGTCAGCAATACGTACACCAAGAAGATCGACCTCCAGTCTGCCGCAACGGGAACAGGCCCCCTTGCTGGATTGATGGCAGCCAGCAATGGCAAACTTTACGGGACCACCTCCTCTGGCGCGACCAATGGTTTCGGCGCTCTGCTTGAGTATACCCCTTCGACCAACACCATCGTTAGACGTTACGATTTTATCGTCGTGAATGGTACTCAACCGGAAGTCGACCTACTTCAAGCTTCCAACGGACTGCTTTATGGTACACTCGCTCAGAATGGCAGTCTTGGGCAAGGCACCTTGTTCTCCTACAACCCTGTGAACCAAGCATTCACCAAGCTCTTCAACTTTGATGGACTACAGGGTGGCACACCCTCTGGCGAGTTGGTGCAGGCGTCAAATGGAAAGCTATATGGAACCTGCCGTGATGGAGGGTTGTTCTTCAATGGCTGCATCTACAGTTGGGACATCACCTCAGGGACCTTTGTAGAGGAGTATGACATGGAGACCGCAGAAGGACGCTTTAGTGATGGTGGCCTGCTCGAGGGCACGGATGCCAGACTATATGGCACCTGTGTTCAAGGGGGTGCGAATGACAAGGGGGTCGTATTCCGGTTCAATCCTGCTAACGGTACGTTCACCGTGCTGCAGTCATTCGCGGGCGCGGATGGTCAGAACCCCTTCAACAGCCTGGTCCGCGACGTGATCCCACCGGCGAACCAGGTCCAGCTGGCAATGAAGGTCTTCCTGGAAGGCCCGTTCAACAGTGGTGCGGGCACTATGAGTGACGCGCTGCGCACACTTGGTGGTGCCAGCCCCTTCCCGATCACCGAACCATATACCGCGTTGGGGTTCGTGCACGTGGGCGGCGGCGGTGGTGAAACGATAAGCCCCACCGTGCTATCTGTCGTGGGAAATGATGCTATAGTGGACTGGGTCTTCCTGCAATTGCGCAGCACGGTGTCTCCTTTCAATGTCATCGCCACGCGTAGCGCGCTCGTTCAGCGTGATGGGGATGTGGTTGACATCAACGGGGTGTCGGCGGTTTCCTTCAACGTGGCGCCAGGCAATTACCGCGTTGCAGTGAGGCACCGGAACCATCTGGGTTGCATGACCAACGCAGAAGTGGCATTGTCCTCCTCGCCTACGACCGTGAACCTGACGAATGGATCAGTAGCCACCTTTGGCACCAGTGCACAGAAGACCGTAGGGGCTTTCCAGGTTCTTTTTGCCGGCAACTGCATCCCGGATAACATCCTGAAGTACTCTGGCTCCAGCAACGACCGTGATCCGATCCTCGTCCGGATCGGGGGTGCGGTCCCCACCAACACCACGAACGGGTATTACATCGAGGACGTGAACCTGGACGGCATCGTGAAGTATTCCGGGTCCAGCAACGATCGCGATCCCATTTTGGTGAACATAGGTGGTTCCGTACCCACTGCCACCCGTACGGAACAGTTGCCCTGACAAGGTGCTTCAGATCTCCATGATCCCTATGATGGGTTCGTGCATCAGTTCCCCACCAGGGTAACGTCGGGTATAGTCCATGTTGATCCAATGCCTGCCATCCGGGTCGATGTGGTAGTGCAACGGGGCATCCCCCACTTCGGCGGCAAATAGCACCTTACGAATGAGGAAGGCGGCACGCTCCATCGCTTTTGCATCGCCGATCATTAGTTCGGGATATACATGTCCGGTGGTCCGCACCAGCCTGGCTTCACTACCCACCGCCTTCAGGCATGCCACCATGAGGACGGCATGGTCATCGCAATCTCCCGCCAACAGGGCCGCGCTTTCACTGGCCTTCGCGAAGTACTCCCCCCCCTTCAGATCCGATACATAGCGCCAGCGACCATTGATCTCCTTGAAGATCGAAAAGCTCTGCACAAGGGTGAACTCTCCCGGTTCCACCTCGCGGTCTTGAAAATGGGCTACCGCTGCGGTGACCGCGAATTTGCGTAGCGCCGGGTCCAGCACATCGATCGCTCCACGCAGCGCCACGGCATTGTGGAACGGCTCCGGATCGAGCATCAAGGGAACGTGTACGGCCTTGGTCCTAATCCCCTTAAGGGCATGGGCATAGGACCTGTATACTCCCTGTATCCCAGGTCCGTTTAGCAGGCCGGAGACTAACGCTCCCAAAAAGAGGAGAATGACCGACACCCGGATCACCCCGGCAAAACGCTTTACTATGAAAACCAGCAGGATGAAGACGCTCAGGAAAGAAACCACGTGATCCACTCGAAGTCCAGCCCCATGAGGCAGCCTGATCTCGGGCACCAACGGATAGATCAACAGGAATAGAGGCACCGTCAATAGCACGGCTGCCAAATAGATCAAGAACAACGGGCGTCGCCGCTGCACGTGATCCGGAGCATCCGACCGTTCCATATCGCTCGTCCCAGCAACCATGGTCGCTGTTGCGGCGAAGATGATGCCAGCCCTTTCAGTGGTTCTCCAAAAAATGAAACAAAACCCACCGAACAAATGTTCAAACTATTGAACCACTGGACATTGCAAGCACTCTCCTACGGTTAGTTTTGTCGCCCATGAACGGAAACCGGGGTTGTTTGACCCTTGGCCTAGTGTATATCATGGCACACCTGTCGGTGTCTGGCCAATCCGGCGACCTGGATATTGGTGGCCCGGAAGAAGTGGATGCCTACCGTTCCGCAGGCGATATTCGGGAAGTGACTGAGTTGGACTCCGCCCTCCACTTTCCTGCACATGAGCAGTATTGCAATTGGGAGGTCGGGGCCATTTTCGCCCCAAGCACCCTTCCTGCTTTCCCGACCCACCCGACCACCCTTCGCTTGGTGCACGCGGAATGCGACCACGCCACACCCGTTTGTGGCAAGGTCAACTCGGAATTCGGCCCGCGGCGCGGACGCATGCACTACGGTGTGGACATTGACCTGGAGACCGGGGATCCGGTGTTCTCAGCCTTTCCAGGCATGGTGCGGATCGCTCGCTACGACCGGTCCTTCGGCAATGTGGTGGTGGTGCGCCATTGGAACGGCCTGGAAACGCTCTATGCCCACTTCTCCAAGATCAAGGTGAAGCCTGGCGACCTTGTAGAGGCTGGTGATACATTGGGATCAGGTGGAAGTACCGGGCGCTCAACGGGCCCCCATTTGCATTTTGAAGTGCGCTACCTCGGCAGGGCCATCGATCCGCGATTCATATTCGATGTGGAGGAAGGCAGCCTGAAGAGCCCTGCCTACACGATCACACCCGGTGTGATCGTGAATCCGGCCAGTCAGCGTAGCTACCACGTTGTCCGCCGGGGTGACACCCTGAGCTCACTGGCCCGACGCTATGGCACCACGGTGGGCCGGCTGTGCCAGATGAATAAACTGAGCAGCCGCTCAGTGCTGCGCGTTGGCCAGAGGGTCCGCTATCAATAGCCGGCCACCCAGTGGACTGAAAAGGTCACTACAGAAGATCATCCAACATCTCGTATGCCCCGGAAAGCCGTTCGTTCCGGAACCCAGGCACTCGTTCTGCATGAATGAAAAAGGGGCGGCTGCAAGCCGCCCCTCAGGTGCCGAAGGTGGGACTCGAACCCACACGAACTTTCGCCCACACGCCCCTGAAACGTGCGCGTCTACCAATTCCGCCACTTCGGCTTTTCCTTACGGCGAGCGCCGGAAGGGCTGCAAATATAGAACTTCCTCGCATCGTGGCTCGTTAACAACGAGGAGGCCTTCCTACCAGTAACTTGGTGAACGTATGGCACCACCGGAAGAGTTCCGAAGTATGGGAGATGGCAGACCCGTGCACCTGTTGCGCCATGTGCAACAGGTGCTGCACCATTCATCGGAGATCGTTGTACACGTAGGAACGGACAGCCACAACCGGGGCGACCAGACCTTGTACACCACCACCGTTGTACTGCGCTACCGCCAGAACGGTGCGCATGTGCTGTACCATAAGGAAAGGACGCACCGTGTGAAGGACATGTGGACCCGGCTATGGGGAGAGGTCGAACGCAGCCTGGTCGTTGCTCGTGCGTTGGCGGATGGGGGCATCCTTCCACTTGCTACGATCGACCTAGACCTGAACAGCGTGGCAGGTTTCGCATCCAACAAGCTGCACAAGGCCGCTGTGGGCCATGTGGTGGCCATGGGTTTCGAAGCACGCACCAAACCCGATATACTACCTGCCACCTGGGCGGCCAACATCCTCTGCAATGGGCGCCCACTGTCACTTGCAGGCATGTAAAGTGCCGCCGGCAGCTGTTCAGTTGCGGTCAGGAAGGTGGCTGTGCTCTCGTCCGTAGTAGAGCATCTGCTCAATGAAGTCCGTAGGATACTCCATGAGCACATCGATCAAGGCACCGGAGTCGTCGTACACGGGCTTCATGATGGGCTGGATGAAGCCCGCATAAGGTGCGGTCTTGATGCGTTCAGCACGGGACAGCACCTCCGCGTGGATGCTGGGATCGACCTTTACGCCATACCCCTCCACAAGGGCCTGGGCGGAAGCGAAGTCTCCTTGGCTCTTGATGCGCTGGACCTCCTTCAACAGTTCACCAAAAAGGCTCCGTAACTTCTCATAGTCGCGAATGTCATAGTATGTCTCCCCGTCGCGCGTCACCTTCACGATCACGCTGTCCGCCATTCCCTTCTCATACACCCATGCGCTCACCCACTTCCGATTGCGCATGTGGGCCTCTTCTATGTCCTTGCCGGGTTTGATGCGCCGCAACTGCACCAGCAGGCCATTCCGAATGTAGCCATCGTACTCAGCCATGCCCACTTCCAGGCTCGGCATCACGCCCAATTCCACCAGCTTGGGGTCCATCACGAAATAGAGCGCGACCAGGTCCGCACGGCCCTCCTCGATCGTGCTCGCATAGTTCTTCAGGGTCACATCCGTCTCGGCCACACCGGGTTCCAACTGGCCACTGGCATGCCCGATCACCTCATGCAATGCGGTGTGCAACTTGCCGGCCAAGGCTCCGTGCTCCTTGGCACGCGTGATCTCCTCCTCGTCGTGGCAGAACACCTCCAGGGTGCTGCTGCCGCTGCTCTTGTCATAGGCATCGCTGATGTTGCCCAGGCTCACGCTCTTGCTGCCATGCGCCGTACGGATCCAGTTCGCGTTTGGCAGGTTCACACCAACCGGTGTGCTTGGGGCGGCATCACCCGCCTCACCCACCGTGTTTATGAAGCGATACGTGATGCCCACCACGTTCTTCTTCTTGTGTTCGGGCAGCAGCGGGCTGTTGTCCTCGAACCACTGGGCGTTCCGCTGAATGGCCAGCATGTTGCGCGTAGCTTCAGGGTCGTTCACCTCAATTATGCTCTCATAGCTGCCCCGTTTGCCCATGGGGTCATTGTACACCTCCACAAAGCCCATGATGAAGTCCACGCTGTTCGTGGTGTCCTGCACCCATGCCACATTGAAGTCATCCCAGGTCTTGAGGTCCCCCGTGCGGTAATAGGCGATGAGCAGTTCGATCGCTTTCCGTTGCTGTTCGTTCTCCGCCACCCCGGCGGCCTTCTCCAACCACTTCACGCTCTCCTCCAAAGCCTGTCCATACAAACCACCGACCATGTACACCTGCTCCGTCAGGCGTCCGTTGGCATCCCTCACAAGCCGGCTATTCAATCCATGACTCAGTGGACGCAAGGTGTCCCCCCCCTTCTCCTTCGCTGCATAGAAGGCCTCGACCTCCTTCTGGTTCACATCCTCGCCATAGAAGTTAACAGCGCTTGCCAGCACGAGGTCTTTCGTGGGATCAAGGCTCACCTTCTTCGCATCCACCGTGGGGTCGAAGATCACGGCAAGTACTTCGGCTGGCAGGCTTGATCCCACATCCGCGAGCAGCTTTTCAAAATACGCCTGGCTGAAGGCGGGCTGGTGCTTGTCGTTGCTATAATGATGATGGATGCCGTTGCTGAAGAAGACTTGCTTGGCATAGACCATGAAGTCATCCCAATCCTTGCCGGCACGCTCCCCCTTATGATCCGTAAGTATGCGTTCCAATGATCGCCGTATGCTCAGGTTGTAGCGATGGTTCTGGTCCCACATGATGTCCCGCCCGGCAAGACCGGCCATGTTCAGATAGAACGCCAATTGCTTCTGCTGCAGACTGAGCTGGTCCCAACCGGGCACCTTGTAGCGCAATATCCGCACATCGGCGAACTGGTCTGTCTGCCACTGAAAGGTGGAGTCCGCGGAGGTGGATACCGGGCCTTTGTCCCCGTTTCCACATGAAGCGAAAAGAGCAAGCGCGGCAAGCACAGAGAGATAATGGGGGCGGATCGACGGGTAGGTCTGGGTCATGGTAATGATGGGATATCTGGATCACGCACCGGGACGGGAGCGTGCGGTCTGTACGGTCATGTTCGCGCGGGCCACCTCCACGAGCTTCTTCAACCTGTGGTAGGCGGCCAGTTGCTTGTTGTACCGCTTCAGGTCAGCATGGGCGAGCGTATCCACATGCAAGAGGTCCATTTTGTCGGCCAGGTCATGCAGTTTCACGCGTATGGCCAGCGGGTCCTGCATCACCCGCTCGATGTAGCCATCATAGTCCTCATCAGTACGGCGTGTGATGTGGTCCAGTGCCTTGATGATGCGCGGAGGAAAGCCCCGCTTCACCAGATCGGCCGGCTTCAGCTCCGAACGCTCAAGGATGTCATGCAACGCACCAAGCACCTGCTCCTCCATGTCGTGGCCGCGCATCATCACGCGCATCACGTGCAGTACGTATGGTTTATTGAAGCGGTCCACCTGGCCCTTATGGACCTTGGCCGCCAGCCGGATCGCACGCTCCAGCAGATGGTCCATAACCCGTGGCTTATCTACCGGCGAGGGTGATGCGGAAGTCGAGGGCATGTGGATCGCGCATGATGACCGACCAGTCCGTATCCGTGCGCAGCTGCTTCGGTGACGGAGCACTCCGTTGGACCCCTTCCGGAAGGCTCGCATCCGCGATCTCCGACTGGAAGGTGAAGGCGAACTTGTAATGCATGCTCTTCAGCACCTCATCCGCCCCCTCGCCTTCCTCATCGGGTGGTGCATCACCACCCAATGTGGTCGCTCCTTTGTTCGTTGTACGCACCAATGTCTCGCCATCCCAGGCAAAGAACTTATGTGCATTGCCGGTGCTGTCCGGCATGAGGACGTTCAAGGCCGCGTTCAGGGCATTCAGGTCCTTGAATCGAAAGCTCACCCGCTGCACATGTCCGCTCTTCTCCTTCTTCAACTTCACCTTGGACACCCCCCCCACCTTCTTCAGGGCCGGTATCCGCTCGCTCATATCCATGAACTCACTCACCGAGACCTTGTCCTTTTCCTTGCCTTCATTCCCCATCATGCTCCCCAAGTCCTTCATCATCTCTCCCATTACAGTCAGGTCCACGACGTATTCCATTTGCCCTGAACCATCCTTGCGAAAGGAGTAGTTCTCCTCAATGGTGATGCACCCCGATAGGACCAGCAGCAGGATCAACCAACCATGCCCGAGAAGCCAGCGGAATGATCTGCCGCCCACCACTTGCAAGATCGACCTCCTCACCACGTGATACGCACTCATCGGGCAATGACAATGCGTCCCATGAACGTGCGCTCTCCACTGATGCAGCGCACCAGATAGGCCCCATCCGCCCAAACGGGTAATGGCAGGATCTGGCGGCCCTGAGCTCCCGGCAGGGGTGAAGTGAGAAGTACACGTCCATCCGTGGCCAGAACATCCACCTGCATCGGGCCATCCGGCAACGCATCCAGTTCCAGAACGATGGAATGCCCGTCAAACCAGATGCGTACATCTTCCATGGAAACGTCGTTCACAGACGTGGAGGTGTTCACCCAGACCTCCTGTGTGACCACGGACTGACAATCCCCATCGGTCACCGTCAAGGTCACCTGGTATGCACCAGGCAGATCGAAGATGTGCATCGGTTCCGTATCGGAGCTTGTGGTACCGTCGCCAAACTCCCACCAGGAGCTGGCGCCGCTTGTGGAGTAGTTGAAGAACTCAACAGGAACCCCGGCGAATACAACGCTGTCCGCCACTTCGAACACAGCGGTGGGACCAGGACCTGCCAGGACCTCGATGGCCGGAAGGCTCAATAGGCAGCCATTGCCGTCCACCACATTGGCGGTAAACACGGCAGCGGGAACATCAACCAGCACTTCCCCCGAAGCGCCGTTCGACCAACTTATGGCGTAAGGCAGCACACCACCCTGGACATTGATCGATGCCGACCCATCCGAAGAGGCCGCGCACGTGGCTGGTGTGCTCACCGACGTGGCGGTGAGAACACCTGGTTCACTGATCGTGAACGTTTGTGTGAGCGCACCACAATCCGCATTACCACCAATGTTGATGGTGTAAGTGCCGGGGGCAAGTCCGCTGAGCGTGGAAGGTCCCACCGCACCGATCTCGGAAGCGATCACATTGCCCATCGCGTTCATCCACACATAGTCGAACGGACCGGTACCTGATGCCTCTACCGTGGCGGTCCCATCATTCGAGCCCGCACACAATGCGTCACTGGCAGAGAAAAGTGCTGAAGGACGAACATGCACGACGAACCGGTTCGTGGGTGAAACCCCATCAGCCATGGTGAAGGCGTACTGTGCACCCTCGGTCAGAGGGGTTGTAACTCCCGTCTCCAGGTCCTCGAGTTCCAGACAGGTCAGACCGGTCAATCCTTCCGCGTCGAAAAAGGTGATCACATGCGTACCTGCGCTTGTGCTGCCCACACTCACCGGTATGGCCGCACCATTCTGTAGGCCACCCCATGCATTGATCGTCAGGTCATCCCCAGTCGAGGAGCGTGTGGCGATGTAGGGGCCAAGTGCATCCACAAAGGCGAACTTGTGGATGTCATAGGCACCCGTCCCTTCATCACCCACACCAGCGTGTACCAAGGCTTCGTCTAAATAACCACCGGGGCCATTGATGCGCAGGCGGAACAACGGTGCGGGAACGCCCGAGAACCCGCCGAACAAGCCACCCCCGTTCGGGTCTGTGACCTTGGCGGATTCAGACACCGTGGTGGTGAAGTTGGGGCCGTTCGCCTTCAACCAGAACCCTTGTGAGGACTGGATGTTGCCATTCAACGCCCCGGAAGGAACGCTCAACTGAAGGCCCTCGTCCCAGGTGGCGTTCACGCCCGCGACCGGATCAAAGACGATGTAGTAATTGGACACATCCGGACCAAGGGAAATGGAACCGAAATCGATCGGCGAGGGCAAGGGATTGCCCACCAGGTTCAACCCGTCGACGATCGGAGCGCCGGTGTTAGTGTAGGTCATGGGAAGGGTGACCGGCGTAAGGCCGGTCTGCGGGAAGCCGCGTACATCGATCACGAATGCCGTGGTGGTGGTAAGGGTGGTGCCGCTCCATGCGGTGAAGCCGCGCCCGATGGTCAATGGCTCACTCACGCTGGAAACACCAATGAGACCTGCATTCGGACCCGGGCCGGGATTGGTCTCCTCGTACTTGCGGACACTTGGCCATAGCGTCATGCTGCCCGGTGGATTATAGAAATTGGGGTAGTAGGAACCCGGGAAGCCAGCGGTCAGGAAATCATCCGTCCAATCCGCGACTGTCTTGTTCAAAACCGGGGAGCAGAGCAGCCGCCAATTGGTGACACCGGCAGGGATGTAGCGCTCAATGCGCAGTCGGCTTGTGTAGGAGGCTGTGGGTGCGATCGGGCCCAAGTTGGCCGTGTACGTTGCCGTGCTCACCAGTTGCACCTCCCTGTTGTTCGCATCGAAATCACCGTTGTTCAGGAGAAGCGTGCCGTGGATCCGCAGTGAATCGATGTCCACCCGAGTACCCAGACCATCCAAGGTCACGTTCCGCATGTCTATACGCGTGGTGGAACCACCGATCACGGTAAGGCTATCGGAAAGCAGCTCGAAGTCCGCTTCGGGCGCGTTCAGGTCCCCATCCACAGTGAGATCCGGCCCGTATATCGATACATTGGAAGAGGGGCTCAGGTCCAATGTGCCACCGGTCTCCACGATCAGGTCCTTCAGGCTGAAGGCCCCACCGGTGCTTGTGATCGTATGGGTGTTCTGCACCACCATCGTCGCGTTCTTGTCGAATGTGGGTGTGAACGGCACTGGAAGCCCTGTGCGGGTGGTGGACCAGACCGGGTTGGTCTCACTTCCATCGGCACGGCTGTAGTAGATGGGCTCACAGAGCACCCCTTCAACAGCCACATTGTCCACGTTCCAACGCTCACCCACGTTGTTATTGCGCGAAACAACCCTCAAGGCGATGGTCTGGGCTCCCGCCGGAACCGTGATCTCCACGAAAGAATAACCGTCCGTGGTACGATCACCACCACCTGCAGGTGTAAAGGTTACCGGAACACCAACTGAAGTGGATGCCACACCCGTTCCGGTAGCATACCCCCAACGCGCGTTGTTGTTACCCGTTACTGTGATCTCCGGTGTCACTGGGAAACCCCCACCGTCCAGGTCCACGAAAAAGCGAACATCATCACCCACTTCAGCACCCTGGATCGCGTTATTCCCGGTGCAGCTCACACGCGCCACGACCTTCACATTGCTGAAGCCCAGCACGCTGATGGTGGCCAGGTTCAACGTCCGTGTGGTATTGATCGTCTGCAAGGAGGTCGTTCCGGAAAGGATGCGCTGGTTCGCAGGTACATCCGTAGCCCCGGGATCAACGCTCAGTCCACCAAACCCGGACAGCATGGTCCAGTTGTCCGCAGGCAGGCCATCGAAGTACTGGCGCCGTTCGGGGGTGGAGGTCTCGTCATCGTCCACGTTCAACGTGAATTGCGTGGGCGCGCCAATGGAGGCCGGGCCATCCCCTCCAGTTACGTTCTGCAGTTCGAAGACATTGGAGAAGTCCCCATCGCATGCCCCATTGTCGGTAATGGTGATGTTCACCACCTCATTCGCTGCGGAACCGGCAGGGAAGGTCACCGTCTGGGTGGTATAGTTATCCAAGCGGGTAGCATCCCCGCTCAGCAACACAAGGTCCACTGAGGTACTGTTGACCGCGCTCGGGTTCACGATCGAAACGGTGATGGGAACCGGGGCAGCATCTTCCGGAACGTTGGCGCTTAGTGGAGCAGCCATGCGCACCAAGGTCCGGGCCTGGGCGGTCACCTGGATATCATCCAGGGCGAACTCATCATAACCACCCACACCGCTCACGAAATTGCTTGACCATCGGATGTAGAAATAAGCCCCGTTGGGCACGGTGAAACCGGATACCGAGGTGCTGCGCGGGTTCAACACCCATGCGGGGCCAGTGGCCAGCCCGGGCGATGTGATCCCGACGGCAGGAACGAACGTGTAGGTGACGTCATCCGTGGAATAGGCGAAGTTGAACGTGCTCGACCGGTCCTGATCATTCCGGATGTATACGTTGTAGGCAAGGTCGAACTCGGTGAGCGTCGCACCCGTGTTGTTCAAGATCCGCAAGGTGACGTTACCGGGCTGGAAGTCGCCCGTACCCGGTTGGAAGCCGAGCGCACGGCCGCTGATGGGGGCTCCTTGGAATGCATACATGCCACCCACAGCTGTGCCTCCGCCAGACACACCGCGCGTGAAATCCGTGCCGGCGGTCACCCGAACGCCACCAAAGGCAAGGTTCCCATCGTTCCAACCGTTCACCGCCCAGGCGTCAGAGTCCAGCCGGCCCGCAATGGGGTTGGGTTGGAAGCCACTACCAGCCCAGGTGCCATTGCTTACATCGGTAACGGTGCCGTCGAAATTGATGGTGTAAGTGACCCCCACGGCAGCCACGTTCAATTGACCATGCGCGGCAAATGCCAACCCCGCGAATGCGGCAGCGGCGAGCAGTTTTGAGGATCGAATGGCGATCGCGTAAGCGTTCTTCATAGGGAACTAGGGTTCAATGCGCTTCTCACCCCGGTTCGCACCGGCGCATGAAAAGCGCTCAAACTTAGGAAAGTATGCCCGTTGAAAAGGCCCGCCTTTGGGGGAAGTTTCCCACATTGGAACGCGCTGGCCGAACGCCCTTTATCCGGGCCCGCTCAGAGGGCCAACCTCCCCTGCTGCTCCAAGGCCAGCCGCAGATGTCCGACCTCCTTGCGCAGGTCCACCACGCTGCGGGCCAGGTCATCGCGGCTCATGTTGGGCTCGGGCAGTTCGGCGCTGATGAAGTGCACGAACTTCCACACCTCCAGCACGTTGGTCACCGGCACCTCGTAGGGCGAATAGAGCGGATTGGTGCTGCACAGCAGCAGGTTACCCTTGTCCTTCAGCTGGTTGTACACCACCTTGAAGACGATGCCATCGTCCTTGGTGACCACGATGTAGGGCTGGCCGTCGCGGATGGTCTGCCAGTTCTGCACGTACTCACCGGTGACCCAGGACCCGTCGTTGACCGGGGGCATGCTGTCGCCGCTGATCTGGAAGGTGCGGTACTTGCGGTCCTTGGCCAGGAAGGGCATCTGGAAGGTGGGCAGGATGCTGATGTACTCCGGATCGGCATAGCCCAGCGCGTAGCCGGCCTTGGCCTTCTCGGGCACC
>JAEUSU010000001.1 GCA_016788635.1 Flavobacteriales bacterium
ATGGTCCCACTGCTTGATGTAGTGGAACATGTTGTCGTACCAGTAGCCGTGCGGGATGCCGGCCTCGGCGAAGAGCTTCACCGTGGCGCGGGCCACGGCCTCGCTGGGCAGCAGCAGGTGGAAGAAGGTGGCGCTGTCGCCGGCCTCGTCGGTGTGGCGGCGGAACTGCAGGCCGGGGATCCTGCCGAGGCGGTCCTGGATGATCGCCTTGTGCTTGCGCTGCTGTTCGAGGATGTAGGGCAGCTTGCGCGTCTGGGCCAGGCCGATGGCGGCGTTGATCTCGCCGATGCGGAAGTTGGTGCCCATGATGGGGTGCTGCTCCATGCCCCGGTTGTTGCCGATGTGGTCGTGGCCATGGTCGGCGAACTGCTGCGCGGTGTCCCACAGCTGGTGGTCGTCGGTGATGACCACGCCGCCCTCGCCGCAGGTGTTGATCTTGAAGAAGTCGTAGCTGAAGCTGCCCATGCGCCCGAAGGTGCCGAGCATGCGCCCCTTGTAGCTGCCGCCCAAAGCCTGCGCGCTGTCCTCGATCAGTTGGATGTTGTGCTCCTTGCACACGGCCATGATCCCGTCCAGGTCGGCCGCAGCGCCGCACATGTGCACGAGCAGTACGGCCTTGGTCTTGGGCGTGATCACGGCGCGGATGCCCTCGGCGCTCATGCACAGGGTGTCGTCGATCTCGGCGAAGACGGGCAGGGCGCCGGCCAGCATCACCGCCTCGATGGTGGCGATGTAGGTGAAGGGCGGTACAATGACGTGGTCGCCGTAGCCCACGCCGCAAGCCGCCAGCATGGTGCTCACGGCCGTGCTGCCGCTGCTGACGGCGAGCCCGTACTTCGCGCCGCAGAACCTGGCCACTTCGGCCTCGAAATCCTTGGCCTTCCAGTGTCCCTGGCGTTGCGCATCGTGGTTGAAGCGGAACAGCACGCCCGTGTTGAGGACGTCCATCACTTCCTTCTTCTCCTCTTCTCCGAAAAGTTCCGTGCCGGGCATGGTCGAATGGGTTGTGGCCGCAAAGGTAGGCAGGGCACCGCAGGACCTTGACGGAACTCATGGCCGGGCACCGCCCGCAGGGCTAGGTTCGGAGAAAGGACGAACGACATGGAGCTCAGCAACAAGGTGGCCCTGATCACCGGGGCCGGTTCAGGGATCGGGGAGGCGGTGGCCCTGCTGTTCGCGCGGCACGGTGCACGGCTCGTGCTCACGGATGTGGACATGGCGGGCCTCGACCGCGTGGCCGGACTGGCCAAGGCCGGTGGGGCACAGGTCATCACGGTGCGGAACGACGTGTCCGTGGCGACGGAATGCGAGGCGGCCGTGGAGGCAGCCCTCAAGGCCTACGGCCGCCTGGACATCGCGGTGAACAACGCCGGCATCGGCGGACCGGCGGCGCTCACAGGTGACTACCCGCTGGACGGCTGGCACCAGGTGATCAACGTGAACCTGAACGGCGTGTTCTACGGCATGCGCTACCAGATCCCCGCTATGCTGAAGAGCGGCGCCGGCAGCATCGTCAACATCAGCTCCATCCTGGGGCAGGTGGGCTTCGCCACGGCCAGCGCCTACGTGGCCGCCAAGCACGGTGTGGTTGGACTGAGCAAGAACGCCGCCATGGAATACGCCGCCCAGGGCATCCGCGTGAACAGCGTGGGACCGGCCTTCATCCGTACGCCGCTGCTCACCAAGCACCTCACCGAGGAACAGCTCACGGGCATCGCGGCGATGCACCCGATCGGCAGGCTGGGCCGGCCCGAGGAAGTGGCCGAACTGGTGCTCTGGCTCGCAGGCGACAAGGCCAGCTTCGTCACGGGCAGCTACTACGCTGTGGACGGCGGCTACCTCACGCGCTGAGCGCCGCCAGCCCCGTCAGTACGCGTACACCTGCCCGTTCCACCACACCTTCACCCGCCGGTTGGGCATGGTGACGAGCAGCGTATTGCGGTCGAAGGTGAAGTCCTTGAAGGTCTCGCGCTGCAGGGCGACCTGCGTGCGGCCGTCGCGCCAGATCTTGATGGCACCGTTGACGTCCAGGTAGGCCAGGGTGCCCCAGCCCGCGGCCCAGCGCTCGGGCCAGTAGTTCTCCAGCTCGCGCAACTGGCCGTTCGCAAAGACCTTCAGCCGGTCGCGGTCCTTGATGATCACCAGGCTGTCCTGCACGAAGTACTCCTGGGGCTCGTAGGTGTAGGCGGTGTACACCTTGCTGCCGTTGAGCACCTTCAGGCTGCCGGTCTGGTCGATGTAGGCCAGCACGCCCTTGCCCAGCTTCCAGCTCTTGGGCATGATGGGCTCCAGGTCGATGGTCTCCCCGCGCAGGAAGACCTTGAAGCCGTTGTCCTGCGAATCCTGGTACACCACCATGTCGAGCGCGGCATCGTAGGGCACCTCGTTGGCCTGGGGGGTGAGCTCGTAGATCTCGCCGCGGTAGAAGACCATCAGCTTGTTCTCGATGGTGGTGACCCACGCGGCGATGTTGTCGCCCGTGCGCCAGCTGTGGATGGGGTCGTTGGCGAGCGCATCGGCCACCTGGTAGTTGCGGCGGTCGTAGCGCACGTTGATGGTGCGCTGGGCCTCGTCCACCCAGGCCACCAGGCTGTCGTCCACGGCCCAGTTGCCCGTGTTGTAGCAGAGGATGTCGAGCTTGCCGTCGTCGTAAAGCTTCAGCGCGCTCGCCAGCTTGTAAGCGGCGAGGTGGTCGGTGCTCTTGAAATCGGCGCCTACCGTGCGGTCGAGCAGCTTCACCTTGCCGTCCTTGAACACCTTGAGGTCGCCGTTGGTGGCCACGTAGAACACGGCGCCGTCCCCGAAGGCGAACGACCGCGGCGGCAGGTTCTCCAGCTGCTGGAAGGTGCCTTTGTCGAAGCCGATCAGGCGGTCCATGTAATCGAGGAAGGCGGCCACGCCCTGGGCACGGGAGGCCGTGGCGAACACCAGCAACAGGGCGGCGGCGGGGGCGCGGAAGGAGCGGAAAGGGAACTGCATGGCTGAAAGGTAGCGGGGACGGAGCAAAGGGCATGCCCACGTTGGTCAGCTGTCCGGAAAGCCCGTGGGACGCTACTTTCGACGGTGATGCGCACCACCGCCCTCGCCGCCCTGCTCCTCCCCTGCCTGCTCCACGCCCAGGTCGACCTGCCCGTCTTCGGCAAGCAGCACGTGATCAACGGCTACGCCAAGGATATCGAGGGCGAGGTCCTCTCCTACTTCAGCGTGTACCCCGAGCATGCCACCACGGCACTATTGACCCGCTGCACGGATGGGGCCAAGGCCATCGCATGGGAGACCGAAGCGGTGGAGCAGCCCCTTGAAGAAGGCTACCATTACTTCAGCTGGATCGCCGCGCACAACAGCACCACCAGCGGAGGCGATCGGTCCTTCGACCTTTACATCAACGGCACGAAGGCGCTGACCTTCACCACGCACCACAGCACCAGCCCGGGCTCTTGGTCGGCGGCCGGAGCGGACAGCACCAAGCTCGTCTTCGAGTTCAGCAAGGCGGACCGCCACGGCGATGCGCACGGCTTCGCGCATTTGCGGGTGCCTGCGAAGTACCTGAACAGCGGTCAGCCGGCGCGCCTGATGATCGTGGGCCACGCCCAGAACAGCCCGGACTGGTTCATGACCTTCCGGTACACCTTCGAGGAGAAGGTGGAGGTGGAGGTGTTGCCCTTCATCCGCAAGCTGAACGGTCCCCAATGGATGATCCGATTCAACGTGATGCACTTCGGCCCCTTTACAGCAATGAGATTCAGGTATCGCGATAAGGATGGTCAGTATTTTCAGATGCATCCTGTGATCAACGGGATAAATCTGATCGACAAGTATGTTCCGTACGACTCAACGAGCAAGTCGCTCTCTATTCGAGCCGAACTTGGTTCAACCGTGCTGGACACTGTCGTTCAACTGTCGCCGATCATCCACCGCGACATCCACCTCGTCCACCACAGCCACACCGACATCGGCTACAGTCACCTGCAAAGTGAAGTGGAGAAGATCCAGAACAACAACATCAGCCGGGCGCTGGAGCTGATCGACCGCACAAAGGACCATCCCGAAGGCAGCCGCTTCGTGTGGAACGTGGAGAGCCTCTGGGCCGTGGAGAATTTCCTCGGCATCGCCAGCGAGGCGGACAAGCAGCGCTTCATCGCGGCGGTGAAGGCGGGCAGCATCGCCCTGAGCGCGAACTACGCGAACCTGATGACCGGCCTGTGCACGCCCGAGGAGATGCATTGGATCGTGGAGTACGCCGATTCGCTGCGCGCTTGGTACGACCTCCCGATCACCATGGCCATGCAGACCGATGTGCCGGGCATGAGCTGGAGCATGGTGGACGCCTACGCCGCGCACGGCATCCGCCACCTGAGCCAGGGGCCGAACTACATCCCCGACATGCCCGACGGCGGCGACCGCATCGGCAGCACCCTGCGCGAACAGGGTGACAAGCCCTACTGGTGGAAGGGCACCACCGGCAAGGACAGCATCCTCGTGTGGACGGCCGGACAGGGCTACGGCGGCTGGCACGGCTACACGGCCGGGGCCATCAAAGAGCGTGGCACGCGGAAGATCGCCGCCTACATGAACGACCTGGCAGCGAAGGGCTACCCCTACGACATGGTGCAGTGGCGCTACAACATCGTGAGCGACAACGGTCCGGTGGACAGCACCCTCAGCGACTTCGTGCGCGAGTGGAACGCGAAGTACATCTCACCGCGGCTGATCATCGCCAACGCCGGCACGATGATGCAGGAGTTCGAAACGAAGTACGGCAAGGACATTCCCACCTGGAGCGGCGACTTCACGCCCTATTGGGAGGACGGCGCGTACAGCACGGCGAAGGAGGAAGGCGAGGTGCGCGTGCTCAGTGCACGGCTCTCCAACCTGATCGATGCGGCGAAGATCCTGAACAAGCCCATCGACCCGCAGCTGCTCTACCGCGCCAAGCGCAGCATCGTCATGTGGCACGAGCACACCTGGGGCGCGTGGTGCAGCATCAGCGATCCGGATGCACACTTCACTACTGATCAGTGGCGGGTGAAGCAGGACTTTGCGGATAGTGCGGGGTGGTATCTCAAGGAAATTGAAACTCGCATCGGTGCCGAACCAGGAAGTTCGATTCGATTCTCATTCGATCCCTTACCGCAGAAGTTCAATTGGTATCTCGTTGATGGATTGGATCCATCTGCTACAATTAGACAAGGCGACGCGGCCCTTTTGGGAGTTGTGCAGAATAGTGACTACAAGCATATCCGTTACAACCTCGAGCTAGATGCGAAACGGACGAAGTACTCCAAACACCTCGCCCTCCCCTTCAACATCCCCAACGCCACCGTCCGCATCGGCATCGGCGATACCTGCGTAACGCCTGAGAGCGGCAGGATCCCCGGCAGCAACAACGACTTCTTCTGCGTCCAGCGCTGGATCGATGTGAGCAACGACAGCATGGGCGTCACCATCGTGTGCCCGCAAGGCGCGCTTTGGGAGGTGGGCGAGATGGTGGACGAACGCAAGGTGAACCCTGGCCGTGGCACCAACCCCGAGAAGTACAAGGCCTGGAAGACCGAGGCGAAGAGCAGCAGCACGATCTACCTCTACGCCCTCAACAACTACTGGCACACCAACTTCAAGGCCGACCAGGAAGGGCCGATCGTCTTCGACCTCTACCTGAAGATGCACGGGCCCTTCAAACTGGATGATGCGCGGCGCTTCGGACTGGAGATGACAAGACCGTTGATCACGTGGTGGAGGTGAAATGCATCACCACAAGGGCACAGAGCACACAGAGAAAGTCGATCTAAGTTCCTCCGTGTCCTCTGTGGCTAATTGAGCTCGCGCTGGTATACCCGGTACCGCTTCCACACCACGCCCCCCAGTCGTTCCATTTGGGCACACATCTTCCGGTTGCGCACCATCACCAGGTGGCTGTCCAGGTGCGTGTAGCCACGCTGCTCCGCCACGGAAAGCAGCCGCTGCCCCAGCACGGCCGTAAGGCCATGCGCCTGAAGGTCTGTACGGACCGCACCAAGCAACAGGTCCAGTTGATCAGCGCGCCGCATGGCCCGCAGGATGTACCACCAGCCGATCGGGAACAAATGCCCCCGTGCGCGCTGCAGACCTTCGCTCATGTCCGGTGCGGCCACTACGAAGGCCACCGGGGCGTCCTGTCCATCCACCACCAAAACCACCAGCTCCGGGTCCAGTATGAACATGTACTTGTCCGCCAGGGCCTGCATCTCCGCCTCGCTCATCGGGGTGAAGCCGAGCAGCTCGCCGTAGGTGGCGTTCACCAGCCGCAGCACCGGTACCACCCAGGGGCGCAACTGGCGCTTGGTGCGGATGTGCACTACGCGCAGCTTCCCGCCGCGCAGGCATCGCTCCGCCACCGCCGTGAACCGCCGCGCCATGCCCGGCCTTACCTCCATGCGGTAGGAGACCATGTCCTCAAAGGGCCGGAAGCCGCATGCCTCGACCAGTGGAGGCAGCCATTCCGGACCGGTGGGTGTGGCCACCACGGGCAGGTGCGTGAAGCCCTCGATCTGCACGCCCTGCGGGTCGCGGTCGCTGAAACCGAAGGGACCGATGAGCCGGTCCATGCCCTGGCCACGCGCCCAGACCGCGACCTGGTCCAGCAGGGACCTCACCACCTCGCCGTCGTTGATGCTGTCCAATGCGAAAAACCGCGCGCTGCGTTCACCCGTCCGTTCATTCCAAGTGTGCGGAACGATGCCCATGACGCGCCCCACCGCCGTCGTTCCCCGCCAGGCCATCCAGCGTGCGACAGTGCAAGTGGCCAGGGCCGGGTTGCGCTGCGGGTCGTGCAACTCGCGCTCGTCGGCAAGCAGGGGCGGTACGAAGTTGGGCCTGCGGTCCGGCAGCTCCAAAGGCAGGCGGATGAAGCGAGCGAGCGCACCCTTGCCGATGACCTCCCGCACTTCCACGGACATGCGCTAAAGGTGCGGAAACGAACGGAAAACCTGCGCCGCTACCTTCGCGAACAATGAAGAAGCGCCCCACTTCCGGCGGACTGGTCTACAGCACCAACCCCAACTTCAGCACAGCCTCCAACCCGACCACGCTCCCGCCCGGTCAGCAGGACCTGCGCATCCACCTGGACCGCCTGGGGGGCAACAAGACCGTGACGCGCATCGTAGGCTTCACTGGCAAAGAGGCCGATCTTGAGGACCTGGGCCGCGCGCTGAAGAACAAGTGCGGCGTGGGCGGCAACACCAAGGACGGTGTGATCCTGCTGCAGGGCGACCACCGCGACAAGGTGCTGGCCTTCCTCACCGAGAAAGGATACAAAGCGAAGAAAGCGGGTGGCTAATTGTTGGTTGTCAGTTGTTGGTTGTTGGATTTACGGCAGCCTGACAACGGTCAACTGACAACCTGAAAGGTGTCCAGATATGCCCAACCGCAAGCCCCCCAAGACCTACCGCTTCACCGCTCCCTTGGAGAAGATGAACGCGCAGATGGCCTTCACCTACGTGGAGGTGCCCATCGATGTGGAGAAGGAGTTCGGCACACGCGGACGGGTGCGGGTGCTGGGCACGGTGAACGGCGCCCCGGTGGACCGCGCCTTGATGCCCACCAGGAGCGGCTGCCACATCATCATCCTGGGCGGCGAGGTCCGCAGGGCTGCAGGCATAAAAAAGCTCGGCGAGCAGGTACAGGTGGAATTCTGGAAGCACCCCTCGCCCGATGTGCTCGAACTGCCCGAGGAACTGGCGGAAACGCTCGATTTCATCCCCGAAATGAAGAAGGCCTGGGAAAAGCTCACCCCCGGCATGCAGCGCAGCATGTGCTACTGGGTGGGCAGCGCCAAGACCACGGCCACCCGCGCCAAGCGCGTGGCGGAATTGCTGCGGCGGTTCGAGGAAGGCGACTTCCAGGTGGGCCAGGGAAGACCCGACAGTGCCGGATGATCGTCAGGCCAGCAGGTTCCACACCAAGCCGATCGCAGCAGCGCTCATAAGCAACAAGGTGACCACGCCCAAGGCGTTCTGCCGCCTGCTGTTCACGTGTTCACCCATGACTCGCCGGTCGTTGCAGATGAAAAGGATGATGCCGATAAGGACCGGTGCGGTGAAGCCGTACAACACTGCCGTCCAGATCAGCGCTTGCACCGGGCTGATGGGTGCAAGGTCGATGAAGAGACCCATCAACAGCGCCACAATGAGCGTGGCATAGAACGCGGGGGCCTCGTTGAAGCGTTTGTCAAGACCTTCGGGCCAGTCGTAGGCTTCGGCCATCATGTAGCTCAATGCACCGGCCAGCACCGGCAGTGCCAGAAAGCCAGTTCCCAGAACGCCCAGGGCGAAAAGCAAATGCGCCATATCACCGGCAAGCGGACGCAACGCCTCGGCCGCGTCCTTCACGGTGGCGATGTCGTGAAGCCCGGCATTGAACAGCACTGTTCCGCAGGCCAGCATGATGGCCCAGGCGACCACGTTGGACATGAACATGCCGGTGCGTACATCGATGCGCATGGCGCCCAGCATCCGGCGGTCCACCACCAGCACTCCACGCCGCTGTCGCTCCTCCACTTCCATGTTCGCCTGCCAGAAGAAGAGGTAGGGCGAGATGGTGGTGCCCAACACGGCCACCAGCATCATCCAATAGGCCGGTTCATCCCGCAGGACCGGGATGAAGGTCCTCTTCAAAGCGGTGCTCCAATCCGTACCGGTCAGAAAGGGAATGAACAAATAGGCGAAGAGTGCCAGGCAAAGCCATTTCAGCACCCGGGCGATGCGCCTATAGGACCAGAGAATGGTGGCATAGAGCAACAGTACCGTGAATACGGCCGAGAACATGTAGTCCGGCACCCCGGGCACCAGGAGGTTGCCCACTGCTCCCATGGCCGCTATGTTGGCGCCGATGTTGAGCACGATGGCCGGAGCCGCCACCCACAACACCAGGCGGACGAGCCAGCGCGGGTAGTGATCAGTGATCACCCCCATCAAGCCCTTGCCTGTGACCAATCCGATGCGTGCGCACATCTCCTGCACCGAGACCATCAACGGGTAGGTCAGCACCAGGGTCCACAACTGCCCGGTGCCAAAGGCCGCACCCGCCTGCGAGTAGGTGGCGATGCCCGAAGGGTCGTCATCACTGGCGCCGGTGATCAGGCCTGGGCCGAGCTTGCGCCAGAAGCGTTGAAAGCGGTTACCTCGGATGCCTTGGCCCTGTTCCACGCCCGCCAAGCTAGTCGGCACCGGACATACGGCATAAGCAATTGAAAAGCGGGGATGAGGAAGGGCCCTCCGACTGACGATCGATCCATTTGGATCGATCGCCATCGCCTAGCTTTCGGCATCAGTCAGTCCGAACATGGATGAGATCGACGCTGTGTGGTCGCAGACAGATGTGCACCTGGTGGTGCGGCTGGCGGTGGCGGCGGGCATTGGCTTCCTGATCGGTCTGGAGCGGGAATTCGCCAAGCGCGTTCGTGAAAAGCCAGCGGACCCTTCCTCCTTGGTGGAGAAACAATTCGCCGGGCTGCGCACCTTCACGCTCATTGCGCTGCTTGGATTCCTGGCGGCATTCTCAGCGGACCCGCTCGGTGGCTGGTTCTTTGGGATCATCCTCATCGGCTTCATCGCCCTGCTCGTGACCTCATACATCGCCAGCATCCGCCGTGGCGACATCGGCGCGACGTCCGAGGTGACCGCATTGATCACTTTTCTACTGGGTGGTCTGGCTTATGAAGGACATCTGCTCTTCATCATCATCGTGGCCGTGCTGGTGCTCCTGCTCCTCTCCTTCAAGCTGCCGCTCCACCGCTTCGTCACCATGCTCAGCGAACAGGAGGTGCGGGCGATCATCGAGTTCGTCATCATCTCCTTACTGGTGCTCCCCCTTCTGCCCGATCAGGGGTATGGGCCGCATGGCACTTGGAACCCGAAGGAGATCTGGACCATGGTGATCCTCGTCTCGGGCATCAGTCTGGCGGGCTACCTGTTGGCCAAGGTCATGGGTGATGGACGCGGCACCTTGCTGGCGGGCATCCTCGGCGGCCTGGTCTCCAGCACGGCCGTGGCGCTGAGCTTTGCGCGCCAGGGTCATAAAGGCAATTCACCAGCAGGGCCATTGGCTCTGGGTATCGTGGCCGCGGCAGCCATCATGTTCCTGCGCATGCTGTTGGAGCTCTACGTCGTGAACAAAACCCTCGCACTGAGCTTGACCATTCCGCTGGCCGGGATCGCAGGGGCCGGGATGGTGACGGCGTGGTGGATGCAGCGGTCAGCCCCGGCCAGGCGCGAGGCACAGCCCATGCTCACCAATCCGCTCAACTTCAGGGTGGCGCTGCAATTCGCAGTGCTCTACGCGCTGGTGCGCTGGCTGGTGGTGTGGGCGGATGCGCGCTTCGGGCAGGCCGGAACTTACGTGGCCGGTGCACTGGCTGGCATCACCGACGTGGATGCCGTGACGCTGAGCATGGCACGCATGGCGAAGGAGACCATTTGGGAGGTACCGGCCATGATCACCATCCTCATCGCCGCCACCGTGAACACCTTGGTGAAGTTCACGATCGTGCTGGTGGTTGGAGGTCCGGAACTGAAACGCCTGGTGGCACCTGGCTTTGCGGGCATGGCTGTGGCGGCAGCGGCAGGGATGGTGTGGGTGGCGGTCCGCCACTAGCCACCGCAACGACCCAGGTTTGTACTCCACTTCAGGGCAGCCTTCAGGCCATCGCCTGCGATCGAAGGAGCGAGGACCACAAACGGTCCGGCACACCACGCACCTCTCCACCACACGATCGGTGCGATGAGCCTTTCAGGGCAACTGTTCCATGAGCTGGTTGGTCGGCACCGTGCCGCCGATGTTCACCAGGATCATGTCCCGATCATTCGCCGGCCCGGAATACTTCACCTCCCCGTTCATGTTACTATCGGTCCGCAGGTAACCTGTGGTGGTGTTGGTCGGCACTTCTCCACCAATATCCTGCAGGATCGGATCCCGGTCATTGTCCGGGCCGCTGTATCGCAGCAGCCCGTCCTGGGTGCTGTTGCCCGCCCAAAGCATCATCACCGGCCCCATGTTCTTTCTGGCGTTCATTCCCCAGGTGGGCATGGTACTGTTCGTGAAGTCGAGCGGCCATGGATCACGATCAATAAAGCAGGGATCCGCCGTCATCGCACCCATGTGGTTCCGATGCCTGATGGCCACATGGTAGGCTCCCACCGGCATCGTGAAGCTGAGCGGTGAGCTGCCATCCAGATCGACAACATCGCCATCGCGTTGCACCAGGGCGGATCGTGAGGCTACAACGGTCGCGGGATCGCTCTTGTCCCGCAACTCCACAAAGACCCAATCGACGATCGCATCAGGCCCTGTGACAGCAAGCACCGGCCCGGCCATGACGCCGGTCCCACCCTCGCCCACGATCGGGAAAACACCGGCATGCGGCGCGGCAACCGGGATCAGTCCGGCGGCGCGCAGGTCGTCACGCATCAAGCCGGTGCTGTCCTCATAGGCCCCTTCAAGGAACACCCTGGCCGCAAGCTTGATATGTGTCGGACCCTTCACCATGTCGAAGTGATCGACCACCACCCCATGATCATTGATGAAGCGTGCGGTGAGCGAGGTGCCGTTCACATCGATCACCATGGACCCCAGGTGGCTGAAGGTGCTGTAGTACATCACCGGATGCCCGAGCGGAGCCGTGCCTTCTTTCTTTCCCGAGACCCCGCACACGGCATGCACAGCTCCGGCGTTGGCGGCAAGATCGCCCTGCTTCAGGTATGCACCGGGGCCACTGGCCTGCCCACTGGTCATGTTGATGCCCATCGTAGCAGCACTGAAGGTGGATGATAGACCATGATGCCCATTGATCATGTACGAGCGCTCGTAGGTGTGGCTGTGGCCACCAAGCACCAGGTCAACGCCATGTGCTTCGAGGATGGGCAGCATGTTCTGGCGCATCTGCGCGCTGCGCGGGTCGCTGTTGTTATCTGAATCGTGGTTGCCTTTGGTATAAGGCGGATGGTGCCAGTAGGTAATGATCCATTCCGCGTGCTTCCGGGCCAGGGTCAGGTCGGCGATGAGCCAGGTGGCCATCGCACCGGTGGGGCTGCGCGGGCTGTCATAGCTGTCCAGCGAAATGAAGTGCACATTGCCGATATCGAAAGAGTAGTAGGCCTCCGTCCCGGATTGCACGCCACCAGCCTGCCCGAGCTTGGGCATGGCGAAGAGGTCGAAATACGGTCCGGTACCGGTGGCGGCGCTGGCACCGGAATAGTAGTCGTGATTGCCTGGGGCAGGCCACAAGGTGGTGTTGCGTAGCACCGGTTCGTACATGTTCTCGAAACAGGCGAACTGGAATTCGGCCTCCGTGCCGGACTGGTAGGCATTGTCACCGAGCCAGAGCCATGCCTGTGCGGTGTTCGTATCAACATGGTTCAAGTACGCATCGCGCACACGCCGCTGATCGGCAGTGGCGGTACCCGCATCTCCGACCACCCAGATGCGTAGTGGCACCTGCGCCCCCAAAGGCGGGCTGGTCCGGAAGAAGTGCTCCTCATCATCGCCTTCCAGGTCGCCGTTGGTGCTTCCCACAGCATAGTAGTAATTGGTTCCCGGTAGTAGACCGGTCACGGTCACTTCATGGTCCAAGGTGGCGGCAGCCACGACCGTGGACAGGGAGAGGGCACCTGGAGATGTCCCATAGCGCACCCGCGCGTTGGTGGGGGCATCGGTCCTCCACTTCAGCACCGCGCTCGTGGGTGTGGTGATGTGCAGGTAAGGGCCGCGCGTCAGGCTGGGCGCTCCATCCACCCCGGTCAGCTGCAGGTCGAAAGTAAGGTCGCTGCTGCTGGCAGCGGACTGGTGGACCTCCACGGCCAGGACGTTGGTGCCCGTCTGGAAGAAACTGCTGGCGATCACCTGTGAGATGGCCGTGGATTCAGCCGTGCCTGAAATGGCCGCGCTTGCGAGTGTCTGGTAGCCGATGGCCCCTGTCGGCATGTTCGAGCGCGCCACCTCCACACCGTTCATATACACCACGATGCCATCATCACGCCTGAACCGCATCAGATAGCTGCTGAACTGCGAAGCGTCGGCAATGATGAAGGTGCGGCGGAAGTAGGTGGTGATGTATTTGCTCGTTGCGCTTGGCCCATAGCTCACCACCGTGCGCTCATCGTCATCCCCGTAGCCCAGTTCACCGGCACCCTGGGCCCATGTGGCCTCCGCAGGAAAGGACACGGCCCGCCACGCCGTGCCTTGGTTGCTGCCATTATCCAGGTACTTCCAGGTGCTGTTGAATTGCACAAGCACTACGTTGGCCCGTACAGGACCGATCAAGGCCGCAACAGCCGTGAGCGCAAGGAAGCCGGACCGGTCCAGCGCTTTCATAAGGCCAAGCTAGGGCAAGCAATGCCCCAAAAACAAACGGCACGGGCAGCACCGAACGAAAATGCGACCGTGGTACACGTGTGGTCGCCAGGTGCTCAATACCCCGCCAGCCGTTCCACCGCCGCCTTCAACCGCCCCTTGGGCAGGAAACCCTGCTCCAGCGGCACGCTGAACGGTACCGGCGTATCCCAGCTGGCCACACGGACGATCGGCGCGTCGAGGTGCTCGAAGGCCTGCTCGGCGATGATCGCCGCCAGCTCGCCTCCAAAACCGGCCGTTAGCGTGTCCTCGTGCAGCAGCAGCACCTTGCCGGTCTTCTTCACGCTGGCAAGGATCGTTTCCACATCCAGCGGCACCAGGGTGCGGAGATCGATGACCTCCGCATCGGTGCCGGTCTCGTTCACCACCTCAGTGGCCCAATGCACACCCATACCGTAGGTGATGATGCTGAGGTCACTGCCCTCGCGCACCACGCGCGCCTTGCCGAACGGGATGCCGTAGGGCTGCTCGGGCACGGGTCCGCTGATGCTTCGGTACATGGCCTTGTGCTCGAAGAACATCACGGGATCCGGGTCGTCGAAGGCGGTCATCAGCAGGCCCTTGGCATCGTATGGGTTGCTCGGGTACACCACCTTCAGCCCGGGTGTCTTCACGAACCACATCTCGTTGCTCTGGCTGTGGAAGGGCCCCGCCCCCACCCCGGCGCCGGTGGGCATGCGCACCACCACATCGGCGTGCTGCCCCCAGCGGTAGTGGATCTTCGCCAGGTTGTTGCAGATCTGCGTCATGCCTTCGCTCACAAAATCCGCGAACTGCATCTCCATCATGGCCTTCATGCCCTTGATGCTGAGGCCGAGCGCCGCGCCCAGGATGGCGCTCTCGCACAAGGGCGTGTTCCGCACACGGTCCTTGCCGAAGCGCTCCACGAATCCTTCAGTGATCTTGAAGGCGCCGCCGTACTCGGCGATGTCCTGCCCCATCAGCACCAGCTGCGGGTGGCGCTCCATGCTTTGGACGAGACCTTCGCTGATGGCATCGATCATGCGTTTCTCGGGCCCGGTGGCGCCGGGGTCCATGGGCAGGCCAGTGGCGGCGGGGTCGAACGGCGCGTACACATCGCCCAGCTCGTCCTCCACCACGTACACCGGCTCAGGCTCGGCGAACACCTCCTTCAGATCGGCCTCCAGCCCCTCCTTCAATCGGCTGCGGATCTCGTCCCGCTTCGCAATGCTCAACACACCGGTGGCCACCAACCAATTCTCGTAGTTCGCCACGGGGTCCTTGCGGCCCCACTCCTCGAACAGCTCCTTGGGCACGTACTTGGTGCCGCTGGCCTCCTCGTGGCCGCGCATGCGGAAGGTCATGCATTCCACCAGGATGGGACGCGGGTTCTCACGCACGCTGTTGGCCCACCAGGCCAGCGCATCGTACATCTCCAGGATGTTGTTCCCAGCCAGTTGCACCGCTTCAATGCCATAGCCGATGGCCTTGTCGGTGAACTGCTTCATGCGGAACTGCTCGCTGCTGGGTGTGCTCAAGCCATAGCCATTGTTCTCAATGATGAACAGCACCGGCAGGTCCCATACGGCCGCCACGTTCAGGCTTTCGTGGAAATCGCCCTCGCTGGTGGCGCCATCGCCGGTGAAGACGATGGTGCAGCGGTTCTCCTTCTTCAGCTTGTGCGCCAGCGCGATGCCGTCGGCGATGCCCATCTGCGGGCCCAGGTGGCTGATCATGCCCACCACCTTGTGCTCCTGGCTGCCGAAGTGGAAGCTGCGCTCGCGGCCCTTGCTATAGCCCGTGGCCTTGCCCTGCCATTGTGCGAACAGCTTGCGGAAGGGCATTCCCCGCGTGGTGAAGACACCCAGGTTGCGGTGCATGGGCAGGATGTACTCGTCATCCTGCAGGGCCATGGTGGCGCCCACGGCGATGGCCTCCTGCCCGATGCCGCTGAACCACTTGCTGATCTTGCCCTGCCGGAGCAGGCTCAGCATCTTCTCCTCGATGATGCGTGGGTACACCAGCTTCTCGTAGGTGCTGATGAGGAAGGCGTCGCTGTGAGTGCCGCGCACGAAGTGCAGCTGGCGGTCGTCGGTGGTGAGGAAGGACATGGTCGATCGGATGATCAGTTGATCGGATGATCAGATGATGACCCATCCGAACGCTGCTCAGGGCGCAAAGGTATCGGGTGCCGGACCATGGGCCGGTGAAGGTTCCTTTACTTCGCGGACCTGACAATGAGCACAGCACCTGGACTGGTCGTGGTGGCCCCCTGTTTCAACGAGGGGGAGGTGGCCGTGCGCTTCGTGCGTGAATTGGAGGCGGTGGTCGCCAACCTGCCTGTCCAGAGCCTCATCTTGCTGGTGGATGACGCCTCCATGGACGATACCCTGGAGCGGCTTGCCGGCTTGAGTACCTCCTCGGCGAACGTTGGCTTGGAGGTCCTGAGCCTGAGGTACAACACCGGCCACCAACAAGCGATCTATCAAGGGCTTCTGCGCGCCCATGAGCTTTGCCCCGCCCACATCGTGGTGATGGATTCCGACGGCGAGGACGACCCGGCCGCCATACCCGCCATGTGGACCGCCGACCGCCGTGGCATCGTGCTGGTGAACCGGGGCCGCCGCAAGGAAAGCTGGCGCTTCAAGCTGGGCTATGCCGTTTACCGCCGCTTGTTCCGCATCATCACGGGCCGCTCCCTCAGCTTCGGCAATTACTCCATGATCGACGGTGCCGTGCTGGAAGGCGTCATCGACCGGGGCTTCGTGCACTATGCGGCCTTCCTTTCCAAACTGCGCGTACCGGTGTCCAGTGTCACCTTCGACCGCAGGCAGCGGCTGGACGGCCGCTCCAAGATGAGCTTCAAGAGCTTGTCGATCCATGCGTTCCGCTCGCTCATCGAGTACAGTGACGAGGTGCTCGAACTATTGCTGAAGGCCTTTTTTGGCCTGGCGTTGCTGGCGGTGTTGAGCATCTGCTACATCGTGTCCGTGAAGCTCTTCACCAGCTGGGCCATTCCCGGTTGGGCGTCGATCCTGTCCGTGTCGCTGATCAACAGCACCTTGCTCTGCCTGGGCTTCTTCTCCGTTGGGCTGCTGCTGGCCAACTCGCAGCAACGGCAGGAACGCGCCCGCAAAGCCATCTACCGCGTGGTGCAGCCTCGGCAACAGGCATGAGCGGCCGTACCTCTTCCGCCACCACCACGACCAGCGGCACCCTGGCCCCCTGGATGGTGCTGCTGCTGCGCATGGCCTTGGTGGCCGCAGTGTACACGGCGCTTCGCCTGCTCTTCTGGGCATACAACCACGGTCTTTTCCCCGCACCTCCGCCTTCCGCCTACATCGGGGGTATCCGGTTCGACCTGTTCGCCATGGCCTGGCTGCATCTGCCCTGGGTGCTGCTCGTAGTGATCCGTCCGGCAGGGTCGGCTGGCTGGCAACGTGCACAGTTCATCCTGTTCATGCTGGTGAACGCCGTCGCGCTCTTCTTCGCCTGCGTGGACCTCGGCTACTACGCCTTCAGCCTGAAGCGCAGTACGGCCGACTTCCTGCAGATCCTCACCACCGGCGATGATACCGTGACGCTGGCCCCAGCCTTCATCCGCGACTACTGGCATATCCTGCTCATCTATCTCGGCTGCCTGGTGCTGCTGGCCTGGTGCTATCGCTGGATCGGTGCCCGACAACGTGCCGAAGCCACCGGATGGATGCCGCGCCTGATCTGGCGCACTGCCGTGTTGACCCTGCTGGTACTGGCCTCACGTGGCGGCGTGCAGCTGGTGCCTCTTCAACCCTTGGACGCAGCGCGCTATGGTGGCGCCAGCTACCTGCCGGTGGTGCTGAACACGCCCTACACCATGCTCATGAGCCTGGGGAAACCCACGTTGGTGGAGCGGAACTACATGGCGCAGGATGAGGCCGATGAATGGTGGCCCGTGGTCCACCGGCATCAACACCTTCCTCCACCAGCGGAGAAGCCCAACGTGGTCGTCATCATCCTCGAGAGCTTCTCGGCCATTTACAGTGGCCGGTTGGCTGGTGGCGAAGGCCACATGCCCTTCCTGGATTCGCTCATGGGCGAAAGCCTGAATTTCACGCGGGCCTATGCCAACGGCCGGCGCAGCATCGATGGGATCCCTGCGATACTGGCCGGCATGCCGGAGCTCATGGACGAGGCCTTCATCACTTCGCCCTACGCCAGTCTGCCGTTCACATCGCTCGCCAACGTGCTGGCCGTGGAAGGCTACGCCACCAGCTTCTACCACGGCGGCCGCAACGGCACCATGGGCTTCGATGGGTTCACGCGATCGGCAGGCTTCCAACGCTACGTGGGCATGAATGAATACCCCAATGGCGAGGGTGATTACGATGGCAACTGGGGCATCCGCGACCGGCCCTTCCTGCAGTTCTGGGCACAGCAGCTCGCCCACGAACAGGAGCCCTTCCTCAGCACGGTCTTCACCCTTAGCAGCCATCATCCCTACCGGTTGCCCAAGGAGGAAGCTGAGCGTTTCGCCGGTGGCACGCAGGCCATCCACCCCACCCTGCGCTACACAGATGACGCCCTGCGGCAGTTCTTTGCCACGGCACGCACCATGCCGTGGTATGCGAACACCCTGTTCGTGATCACTGCCGACCACACGGCGGACATCGAGCGCACGGGCGAACACGGGAACCTGCCGATCGACTACTGGGTGCCTTTGTTGTACTTCAGTCCACGCAAGACCGAAGCTTGGCCCGGGCCATGGGATGGCACGTGGCGCGGGCTGAGCACTGCGGAACAGGAAAAGGCCACCCAGCACATCGACATCCTTCCCACCCTGCTGCGGCTGACCGGCTACAACAAGTCCTTCTTCAGCTTCGGTAAGCATGCGTTGGACCCCGGATCGCCGGGCTGTGCGGTTTGGGCGAACAACGGCCTCTACCATATCACCAGTGACCGCATGCAACTGCAGTTCGACGGGCAGCGGGTGATCGGGGTCACGCACATCGGCGGGCCTTTCACCTCACCGGATGAGGGATCGAGCCATCGCTTCATGCTGGAAAAACGGCTGAAGGCTGCCATCCAACAATTCAACGGGCACCTGCTGCGCGGGACCCTCACTGCAAAGTCCGCCACACCATGAAGGCGATGCTCGTGATGAACCCCCGATCGGGGAAAAAACAAGCGCTTACAGTGCGTGATATCGCTGAGCGGGTGGCGCAGGACCTGGGCGTGGCCCTGGACCTGCGCACCGTGGAGGGTCCCGGCCACGGCACGGAGCTGGCGCGCGAAGCGGTGACGGGAGGCAGCTTGCGCGTGATCAGTGTGGGTGGTGATGGCACGAACAACGCCGTTGCCGCAGGACTTCTGGGCACCGATACGGCCATGGGGGTGGTGGCCATGGGAAGTGGCAACGGTTACGCCCGCTCACTGGGCCTTCCGCTGATGCCCGAAGCGGCACTGCGGCATGCGCTTACAGCGCCGCCGAAGCGCATGGATGTGTGCCACCTGAACGACCTTCCGTTCCTGGGCACGGCCGGCATCGGCTTCGATGCCCGCGTGGCCGACCGATTCGACCGCAGCGCCAGGCGCGGCATGCTCAGCTACGCTCGCATCATCGTGCAGGAGATCCTCGGCGCACCGCCCATGCGCGTGGTGGTGAAGGCCGAACGCGAGACCACCGAAGAGCAGGTGCTCATGCTGGTGTTCTGCAACACGCGTGAGTTCGGGAATGGCGCCGATATCAGCCCTTCCTCACGGCCGGACGATGGCATTGCCGAATTGCGCCTGGTGCGCAAACCTGCCCTGCCCCACCTGCTGAAGGCCTTCTTTGATGTGTACACCCACCGGGCTGACGGCAACCGGCACATTCGCAACATCAGTACTCGCGAGGCCCGGGTCTGGCAGGCCGGCACGCTGGCCCACCTGGATGGCGAACCCATGACCATTGGCCATGAGGTGCGGTTCCGGTTGCAGCGCGGTGCCCTTTGGGTGGTGGCGTGAAGCTCAGGCCTCGACCGATGGCGTGGACCTCTGCCTGGCCACTTGCGGGAGCTTCTTCCGTATGTTCATGAAGGGCATTTCGATCCATCGGTACATCGGGAAGGCCAGTGTGATGCTGAGCACCCAGTAGAGCACGTAATTCATCCACACCACCCATTCCGCTGAAGGATCGAGCGCCAACGCGTTCAGCATGGCCGGGGTGATCCGGTTGACCAGCTTGAACTGCACCACGCTGAGGTGGATGAGGTACACCGAAAAGGAAACGATGCTGAACCGTGTGATGGCGCGGTACACCGGCCCGCTGCCGGTGCGGTATTCGGAGAGAAAGGGCATGACCGCGAGCAGGGCCAGGCTGGCGATGGTGAAGGATGGCACACAGGAGAAGAACCCGATGCGCGTACTTTCGAAGTGGTGGTCCAGTTGGTCCAGCAAGACCAACGCCACCATACCAATGACCAGCAATGGCCGCTTGAAGCGCACCCAGGCCGCGTGGTGGTAGCGCGCCACGTAGGCGCCCAGCACGCCGATCATCAGGCTGTCGAAGCGGGGCAGCACCTGCTTGCGGAAGGAAAGGTCCCAGTCCCTCCGCGTTACGATGCCCTCCCAGTTGATGAACCGGTCGTAGCGGTACCAGATGCTGAAGACGATGGCCACCAAAGCCACGGCCAGGATGGCCTGCCGCACGGTGAGCCCGCGACCCACCAAGGCGAAGGCCAGCAACGGGGCCATCAGGTAGAACCACTCCTCGCAGGGCATGGTCCATGCCTCGGGAAAGAAAGTCGGATGCTGGACGCCGAAATTCTGAACGAAGAGATAGTAGGGCCAGATGGTGCCCAACTCATGTGTGCCGGCGATCTGCGCGGAAAACGCGAGGAGCGTGAGGATGATGAGGTAGGGTGGTACGGTGCGCAACCAGCGGCGCTTCCAGAAATCCAGCAGCACCGGCCAGCGCGCCCCATCCCTTTCCAGCACCTTCATGAGGATACCCCCGATGAGGAAGCCGCTGAGCACAAAGAAGACCGACACGCCGTTAATGAGGATCCGCTCCACCACCTCCGCAATGGGGTCCGGAAGGACATAGTTGCCGTGATGGATCATCACCGAGATGATGGCCCCGAAGCGCAGGATGTCCAGTCCATAGACCCGTTTGGGGCCTATTTCCACGGTGAACCACTGGCCAAAAGATCGCATGTTGCCCGGTGAATGGCAGGTCTCCCGGCGAAATAAGCGACTTCCACCCGCCTGTATGTGAAGCCATCATGACCAAGTATTGACAAGCGAACACACGATCCCAACGGACCGGAGCCCAGGTCAGCCAGAGCCCCGGGCAATAGGCATTCCAACCAAGTGGCCCCTTCCCATCCTGGGAAAGGGACCGGCAACCCATCCGCACGTCGTGTGGGTCAGTAGAAGTTGCGCCCCGTGCTCATCCGGGGGACCCCCATGGCCTCGCGCAGCAGATCAACATGCTGCGGGACAACCGGAGTGAAGTACATGACACCATCAGATCGATCCAGATATCCCGTGGTGCCGAACATGGTCTCTTTGGAAGTCATCACCATAAGGCGGTCGATCACATAGGCATACCAACACGCGGGTGATCCACCCCTGTGCACGGATCCGCTCAACAGCAGCATATGGTCCGCGACGGCCTTCACATCGGGAGCATGAATAAAGGCGAAGAAGATCATCTTGTTCCCTATGAGACCAACTTGATGGACACTTGGCACACCGTGTTCGCGAATGACCTCCACCACGCGAGCAGCATGAGCGGAGTCCACTGCTTCTATGGGCGCCCACACGGTACGGCGCACCAGGCTGTCCGGTGCGTCGGCCTTCTCCCAGTCGATGGCCATCCGTATCTCCTGGTCCTCCTTGAACATTCTTTCGAGTTCCGCCTTCAATTCGGGCAGCTGCATGGCCTTGTAAGTCAGCCATGACCCTCGGACATTTTCGGCCACTGGCGAAAGCCAGAAGCTCCCCAGCACGCTATCAACTGCGATCACATCGCCAGACTCGCCCAGATCCAATGCGCGCGAAACGCAGGCTGATGCATCGCCTGTATCGCGCAGCTGCCATGCAATGCGGGCACAGTCGAATGCATGCTTCACCAATGCCGGATGGCGCACGAAAGCGTTGTGATAGAAGCGTTGCGCGGAACGCAGGTCTCCCCGCTTTTTGGCAACGTCAACGCTGTCTATCCAATCGCCATAAAGGACGAGGTCCTGTGATCGCACGCGCTGGTAACAAAGCACCACGCCCAAGAGAAAGACAAGAGTCCGAGAGAGCGATCGCAGCGGGATCCCCGCAAGACCACCGATATGGACCCGGTGTTGCAGCTTAGCGCGTGACGGTGGATCCCCCTCCCGCCACGCCCAATTCGCAGCCTGCTGACCTTCCGATCGCCCGGTCATCCGACCACCTCCCCTTCATATCCCCGCCCGTCTGCCGCAGAGGCTCCTGCTGCATGGGGTTGGGGCGGCTCCATTCGCGCTCGCGCTCCTTGAACACATCAAAGCGGGTGGGCACCATGCGCGGCGGCCAGCTGTTGTTGTTGAGGTCGCAATCGGCGGTCTCCAGGAAGGGGTCCAGGGTCACGCTCTTCACTTCCTTTCGCTTCACGAAGACCTTGGTGACCTCGTCGCTGGTCTTCCAGATCTCGGCGGGGATGCGCTCCACCTCGTGCGTACCGTCGGTATATTCCCATTCCAGGATCACCGGCATCACCAGGCCGCCGATGTTCGTGAAACGCAGTTCATAGATGTGCAGGTCCTGCTCCATGAGCGCCAGTTCCATGGGCTTCAGTCCGGCCTTCCACTTCTCGTGCGCAGCGATCTCGCGCTCGGTGGCGATAAGCGGATCGAACCGGTTGTAGAAATCGCGCGTGGCCGTGTCGCGGTCCACCACCACCTCGGTCACGTCGGTCAAGTTGCGTTCACGGCTCAGGTCGGGCACTTCGCGCGCACGGTCCTCTCGCTTCAATTGCTTGGCCAGGACGGGATCGCGTGGGTCCATCCGCTTGTATTTGAAGCTGGTGATGCCCAGGTCAACATGGTCGGTGGTGTAGAACCAGCCACGCCAGAACCAGTCGAGGTCCACGCCGCTGGCATCCTCCATGGTACGGAAGAAGTCGGCCGGTGTGGGGTGCTTGAACTTCCAACGCTCAGCGTAGGTCTTGAAGGCATGGTCGAAGAGCGCCCGACCCATGACGGTCTCGCGCAGGATGTTGAGCGCCGTGCAGGGCTTCCCGTAGGCGTTGTTGCCGAACTGTGTGATGCTCTCGCTGTTGGTCATGATCGGCTCGATGCGGGCCTTCACCTGCCCGGGTGCTGCATTGGGGTCGCCCTTCATATAGTCCACGATGTTGCGGGGTTTGCCGCGCCAGCTGGGGTAGTCGCGGTCCCACTCCTGCTCGGTGAGGTATTGTACGAAGGTGTTCAGGCCCTCATCCATCCAGGTCCACTGCCGCTCATCGCTGTTGATGATCATTGGGAAGAAGTTGTGCCCCACCTCGTGGATGATCACGCCGATCATGCCGTATTTGGTGCGTTCGCTGTAGGTGCCGTCCTTCTCAGGCCTTCCGCCGTTGAAGCAGATCATGGGGTACTCCATACCGATCCGATCCGTGTGCACGCTGATGGCCACCGGGTAGATGTAGTCGCAGGTGTACTTGCTGTAGGTCTTGATGGTGTGAGCCACCACCTTGGTGCTGTACCGCTCCCACAGCGGATTGCCTTCCTTGGGGTAGAAGCTCATGCAGAGGACATTATTCTTCCCTACGGGCTGGTTCATGCCGTCCCAGATGAACTTTCGGCTGCTGGCGAAGGCCACGTCGCGTACGTTCTGCGCTTTGAACACCCAGGTCTTCCTGCCACTGGCCTTCTTTTTCTCCGCCTCTGCCGCTTCATCGGGCGTCACGATCATCACCGGCTTGTCGGCTTTGCGGGCCCGGGCGAGGCGGTCGCGCTGTGTGGCGGAGAGCACGGCGCTCTCATTCTGTAATGTTCCGGTGGCTCCAACGATATGGTCCCCGGGTACGGTGATGCTGAGGGTGTAGTCGCCGAAATCGAGCGTGAACTCGCCCTGTCCGAGGAACTGCTTGTGCATCCAGCCGCTGTAGTCGATGTAGGCGCACATGCGGGGGTAGAACTGCGCGATGGTGTAGAGGTAGTTGTCCTCCTCCGGAAAGTGTTCATAGCCGCTGCGTCCGCCCACCTTGTCCCGGTCGTTGATGGGGAACCACCAGGCCAGCTTGAAGCTGTAGACCGCGCCCGGCGCCAGCGGCTTGGGGAGGTCCACGCGCATCATGGTCTTGTTGATGGTGTACTGGAGCTTGTTGCCTGCGGCATCGGTGACGCTGGTGATGCGGAATCCGCCATCGAAGGGCTGTGTCCAGCGCTCCAGGGTCTTCAGGCTCACGCTGTCGCCGATGGAACTCGTGCGGATGAGGTTGGCATCGCTCCCGGGCTCGAAGATGTTCTGGTCCAATTGCAACCAGAGGTAATCCAGCTTGTCGGGGCTCTGGTTGTGGTAGGTGATGGTCTCGGTGCCGGTGAGTTTTTGCGTGGCATCATCGATCTCCACCTTGATGTCGTAATCCGCCTTCATCTGCCAGTAGGCATGGCCGGGGGCGCCGCTGGCGGTGCGCTGCTCGTTAGGCGTGGGCAGCTCCTGGTCCAGCTGGCGGAACTTGTCGCGGCCGTAGCGGGGGGCGTCCTGGGCGAGCGCGGTACAGGCAATAGCCGCTGTGGAAAGGGCGAGAAAGAGCTTCGAAGGCATGTCTGCGAAAGTAGTGGGAGTAGCGAGTAGCGAGTGCCCACCCACGAGCCTGCACACCGAGTGGCGAGTGAAATGCCCGCTTCCAGAGCCAATGGCTGGCATTTCACTCGCCACTCGCGACTCGTTACTCGCCACTCATCCCCACCTTTGTTCTGTAATGAAAGCTCTATTCCTCACACTAACTCTCTTTGGCGCCGTCGCTCCCCACGACTTTTTCGTCTCCATTCTCACCATCCGTCACGTACCCGCCACACAGACGCTGGACCTCACCTGGCGCATCACAGCCCACGACATCGAGCACGCCCTGGAGAACGTGGCCCCACTGAAGCTCGGATCGGATAAGGAGCATCCCAAGGCAGACAGCATCCTGAACGCCTACTTCCTGCGGCATCTGGTACTATTCCAGGAGAAACAGCTCACTTGGAAATGGATCGGCAAGGAACTGGACGGTGAAACGCTTTACTGCTACCTACAGGTGGATGGCATCGCTTCGCCCAAGGACCTGGTGGTGCAGAACACCCTGCTGCAGGACCTCTTCCTTGAGCAGCAGAACCTGGTGCATGTGGAGGGCGAGAAGATGCCGACGAGGTCGCATACGTTCGTGAGGGAGTCCAGGCCGCATGCATTCACGTGGTGACGACCTCCGCGATCCATATCGAAGAGAAGCCGTTCAATGATTCAGCCAAGCGGCTGCCCACTCCTCAAGCCTCGCCCCCAAACCCGACCCGATGCAACTTCTCACGGTGAAACTCCTCCTGCGCCTGGCCATCGCCGCCAGCTTCCTTTCCGCAGTGGCCGACCGCTTCGGCTGGTGGCCCGCAGAGAACTCCGTTTGGGGCACCTGGGAGGCCTTCATCGGGTACACCGCTTTGATCAATCCATGGGTGCCTGCGGGTGCCGTGCCTGCACTTGCGGTGATCGCCACCGGCGCAGAGGTGATCCTCGCCTTCTGCCTGCTGCTCGGACTTCGCACGGCACTCGCGGCGAACCTGAGCGGCATCCTTCTGCTGGTCTTCGGTCTTTCCATGGGCCTTTCCACCGGATTCAAGGCGCCCTTGGACTACTCGGTGTTCAGCGCTGCGGCGGCGGCATTCGCTCTCGGGCAGATCAAGGAACGCTGGCTCGAACTGGATCAACTGCTCTCCAAGTGACGCGCCGCGAGAAAGCCGCGTTCGTCGCCACGAAGCTCGCCGAGCTCTACCCGCGCACGACCATCCCGCTCGATCACGAAGACCCCTATACGTTGCTCGTGGCCGTGGTGCTCAGCGCGCAGTGCACGGATAAGAAGGTGAACGAGATCACGCCGCTGCTCTTTGCCAAGGCGCGCACACCGCAGCAGATGGTGAAGCTGAGCGTGCAGCAGATCGAGGACATCATCCGCCCTTGCGGTTTGGCGCCTGCGAAGGCGAAAGGCATCCACGGGCTAAGCAGGATCATACTGGAGAATCATGGTGGCCAGGTCCCGAACACGCTGGGCGAGCTGGAAGCCCTGCCTTCCGTAGGCCACAAGACCGCCAGCGTGGTGATGGTGCAGGCCTTCGGCGTACCGGCCTTCCCGGTGGATACGCACATCCACCGGCTGGCCTGGCGTTGGGGCCTGAGCAACGGCAAAAGCGTGGAGCATACCGAGGCCGACCTGAAAAAGCTGTTCCCACAGGATGAATGGGCCGACCTGCACCTGCGCATCATCTATTTCGGCCGCGCGCATTGCCCGGCCAAAGGACATGACCCTCGGAAATGCCCCATCTGCAGCGTGGTTGGGCGGCGCGCCCTATTCTGACCACCGCACGGCTGCGCGACCTACCTTCACCCGACCCTAAGCACCCGCACATGAGGTACCTGATCTTCATCCTGTTGTTGGCATCCTGCGAAGCGCATGAATCCATGGTGAGCAATGTCAACAACCAGGAGTACATCTTCATGAAGGAGAACGGCAAGACCTTCAAACGTGTGCTGCCCATCGATTGGGAGCCCCGGTATGAAGGTTCCTTCATCCGAATAGACCGGAACCAGCGCGTCCTGGGAATGGACATCATACTGATCATGCCACGGATCCCTGTGAATATCCAGGGACACCAGCTCGTGCGGGTATTCCGGCGCACGGCACCGAGCAATGCCCAAAGCTTTGATATCTGGGTGCCAGAGGATGCGGAACGGATCATCGGGGAGAGCATGCCACGTGACTTGGTCAAGGTGGGTCCGCACACCTGGCTTCGGCCCAATGAGTTCAGGCTGCAATTCACCCGCTCCGTTCAGTGATCAACGATCACCGCGCCTGGACAAGGCAGGCCGAAGGACGTGACCCCGGTGCCCTGGGCCAGGCCTGCTGACCAGGACCAAAGCGGTCAACGCACCACCTCCACGCGGCGCTGACCAATCGGCAGGCCATCCGCATTGTGCACCTGCAGCACATACAGGCCAGGTGCCCATGCGCTCACGTCCACCACGCGTTCCCACGCGCCACCGGCCGCGAAGGCCTCACGATGGATGGTCCTGCCATCGCTGGCCACCACACGCAGGAAAAGCTGGCCAGCCACCGCCGTTCCGCGCACGGTCACTGCCTGAGCGGCGGGGATCGGGAATACTTGCAGATCGCCCATTCCGCTGTGCTCCGCCACGCTCACAATGCCGGTGCCCTTCGCAAAGGCATACTGTCCTTTCCTCAACACATCAATGTCGATGTACCCACTGCCGTTCGTCAGCGGTCCAGTGGTTACCGTGATGTCCGGTGCGATGGTCCAGGGGTCGGTGGGGCGCTCGCGATAGACCAATGTGGCGTCTTGTTCCGTAAGGTCGAACAGGTCATGGTCCAGATCGCTGGGCGCAACGGCACTGTAGTACACGCGCCCTTTGAGCACCGTACCCGCCGGCCAGATGCCATCCACGTTCCAATAGTGCACACTAGAGATCTGATCGATGCCCCAGCCCACCTGGTCGGTATCCGGACCACTCCAAATATGGTCCACGCGGAAAAGGGTGCTGTCCGTAATGGTCACCGGATAAAGCCGGAAGTCCACCCATGGCAGCACCGATGAGAAGCCGGTGCCCGGCGCGATCATGAACTCATGGTCCAAACGATTCTGGTTCAGGCGTGTGTGGCCATTCAGCACGGCCATCACCGGTTGGAAGGGAGCCTGCACAGCGAGCGTGGTGAACTCTCCAGAAGCGGTGATGGTGTATTCCGCGCGCTGCCGGTCCGCACCGATCAGCGTCAGGTCTACCGGCACCTGCTCATGGTAAACCGAGGTGCCCCGGAGCTTCTGGCGGATGTCGAGGTCCACATTCCACTGCCCCCCCACGGGCTGGCTGTTCATGTCGTACACCTCGAACGCCGCGAAGCCCGGCTCGAACACCCATGCATTGAAGAAGGGATCCATGTCCACACCTGTCTGGGCCTCGATGGCATCGCGGAACTGCTCCGGGGTGATGGTGCTGTTCACCAGATCGGCCTGAATGCCGCTCATGGCCACACGGAAAAGGCTGTCGCCGAGATAGCCGCGCATGTTGTGCATCACTGAAGCGCCCTTGTAGTAGGTGTGCAGGCCATAGATATACGGGTCCGGCATGGGCGAGAGCGGCTGGAAGCCACCATCCTGCACATGGGCCTGGCGCAGCACATAGAGCTGGTTGTCCTTTACGGCTTTCACCAAGGCGGGCCTCCCGCCGATCCATTCCTCCACCAGATGGTCCGTGTACTCGGCAGGCCCCTCCTTCAGCCACATGTCGTTGTGCACGAAGGGCGTTACGGCATCGCCCCACCAGTGGTGTCCCAGCTCATGCGCCAGCAGGCCGCGGTTGTTCTGGATGGTCTGGCCGGTCATGAACTGTGGATAGGCGATGTTCGTGGGGATCTCCAATGCGCCATCGGTGGTGAGCACGTAACCCACGCGGCCCCAGATGTAGGGGCCGTACCAGAACTCGCCCGCATCAATGGCCGCACCCACGTCCACCATCTTGGCGATCATGGCCGAAAGCTGCGGGGCCTTGGCCGTCAGACGAACGGGAATGGGACCGTTGGCGCCGGTGTGCACGTAGTCATGGTCCTGATAGGCCGCCACCGCAATGGCTGAAAGGTGCGTGGGGATGGGTTGGTTGAGGGCGAACGAGCGGATCACGGTATCGCCACCAAGCGTGGTTTCGCCAAGGAAGTCACCCTGGCAGTGGGCACGGTAGGTACCGGAGCTTATCACATGGTAGGTGTAGGTGGCACGCTCCACGAACGAGTCAAAACAGGGATACCACACCTTGCCGAAATTGGGCGGTATGCTCGTGAGCCCGATGCCCAGGTTGTAGATGTACTGCGATTCGAAATAGAAACCACCCCATTGCGGATCACGATGCGGAGTACCACGGTAATGCACGGTGATCTCCAGCGTGTCCCCCAAGGCAGGCGCGCTGTCGAAGTCCACCCGCAGGAACTGGCCATCATAAGCGAACGCCAGCGTTCCTGATGGGGTGGTCACCGAATCCACGGTGAGCTGGTACAGGTCGAAGCGGATGAAGTCCTGGCCCGCCATCAAGGGTGTGAAGGTGACCGTGGTGCTGGCCTTGATCACGGCTCCGGCATAGTCCGTCACATCGATGCGGATCTCATAGTGCAGGATGTCGAAAGTGTCGCTGCGGGCAATGGTCTCGTCAATGAGCGCACGATCCGCTGCAGAAGGAGGCACAGGTGCACCCCCTTTGTTGCGGAAGTAGTGGCAACCGAAGCGCTCAGGTTGCGCCCATGCGGCGGCTTGAAGGGTCAATAGGAAGGCCAGGACAGGGGTACGGACGTGCATCATGCCGGGGAAGGGATGTGGGAAGCACGAATCTACATCGGGCTGGCTGACCGGAAGGGGTGAAAAGCGAACGGTCCCGGGGTGGCCGGGACCGTTCCAAGAACTGTGCGGGGTCGTTCAGTTCAACACCAGGGCGATCTCACCCACCGGAGGCGCGTCCACCACAGCCACGGCCTTGCTGTAGGCCAGGATGGCATCGAGGGTGGCCTTGCGGGGGCCCGGTTCCAGGTGTAGACTGTGGCGGCGGATGCGTGAAGGGCGTTGCTGGGTAGAGTTCCGAAGCTTCATGCAGGTGTGTGGTTTGGTGTTTTCGGTTTCCTAACGCCCCCCTTACCCGGCTTATTGCATACCCCCAAAAGCAACGCGTCCCGGCCATCGGGCCGGGACGCTGAAGCCTTGTACCGTCCATCGCTCAGGCCCGGTGCATCTGCATCTCGTGCTTGCGGATGAGCTTGCGCATGTTGATGAGCGCATACCGCATGCGGCCCAGGGCGGTATTGATGCTCACCCCGGTGTGCTCAGCGATCTCCTTGAAGCTCATGCCCAGGTAGGTGCGCATGACCACCACCTCGCGTTGCTCCTCGGGCAGGTGTTCGATCAGCTTGCGGACATCCTCATCGATCTGCACGTTCACCATGCGCTGCTCCACGTTCTGCCCGGGCTGGGCGATGGTGGCGAACACGTCGTGGTCGTCATGGCTGCGCACCGTGGGCATCTTCTTTCCGCGCCGGAAATGGTCGATCACCAGGTTGTGGGCAATGCGCATCACCCAAGGCAGGAATTTGCCCTCCTCGTTGTAGCGCCCCCCTTTCAGGGTGTTCACCACCTTGATGAAGGTCTCCTGGAAGAGGTCCTCGGTGGCCTCGCGGTCGCGGACCATGAGGTAGATGTGCGACCACACCTTGCGCTTGTGGCGATGCAGCAGCGTTTCGAAAGCTTGCTCGTGCCCCGCGATGTAGCGGTCAACGAGCTCCTGGTCTGTGAGCACCTTGGTCAGCATGGACATACCCTGTTTGAGGTCCGTTTGGATCGGAGAACGTGGGGTAGTGTCGTGCTATGCTGATCGTGTTAGGTCCGGCGAGTGCGGAGTGGTGCGTGGTGTGGTATAGACGCGTACCGGGGGGAGAACGTTGCCTGTTGTGGAGTATTGTGATCCGGGTGAACTTCCTTACGCCCCTGGTTGTCCAAAGATAGGTGAACCGGTCCGGACCGGGCTACCGGAACCTAAATTCGCGCCGCCTTTGCCTACCCCATCCGACACCTCGCTCGCCCGCCAGGCGGCCCCGAACGGCCGCCAGGAGCAGTTGCGCCGCAGCCTTTCCGGAGTGATACGTGTGGAAGGCGCCCGGGTGCACAACCTGAAGAACATCGACGTGGATGTGCCCCGCGGTCGCTTCGTGGTCATTACCGGCCTGAGCGGCAGTGGGAAAAGCAGCCTGGCTTTCGACACGTTGTATGCTGAAGGACAGCGTCGTTATGTGGAGAGCCTGAGCAGCTATGCCCGCCAGTTCATGGGCCGGCTGGAAAAGCCGGACGTGGACCGTATCACGGGCATCAGCCCCGCCATTGCCATCGAGCAGAAGGTGATGACGCGCAACCCGCGCAGCACCGTGGGCACCAGCACGGAGATCTACGACCATCTCAAGTTGCTCTTTGCCAGGATAGGCCGCACCATAAGCCCGGTGAGCGGCGAAGAAGTGAAGCGCGATACCGTGGAGGACGTGGTGGCCGCTGTGAACGCCCTGCCAGCGGGAGGCCATGTGCTCATTCTATGCCCGGTGAGCATACCACCCGGCCGCGTGGCGCGTGAGCATCTGGACCTTCTGCAGCAGCAGGGCTATGCCCGCATCCATGCGGAAGGGGCCGTTCACCGGATCGACGACCTGCTCACCACCAAGGAACTTCCGGCGCAGCCCTGGCAGCTGGTGTTGGACCGCGTGACCGTGAGCCCGGCAGACCAGGACACGGAGAGCCGTGTGGCGGATAGTGCGGAGACCGCCTTTTTCGAAGGTCAGGGCACGTGCATCATTCTCGGCGCGGATGCGAAGGGGCGTGAGGTCAGACGCACGTTCAGCGATCGGTTCGAGCGTGACGGCATCACCTTCGAGGAGCCCGTACCCAACCTTTTCAGCTTCAACGACCCCGTGGGCGCCTGCCCCACCTGCGAAGGCTACGGCAACGTCATCGGCATAGACCCCGACCTGGTGGTGCCGGACAAAACCTTGAGCGTTTACGATGGCTGCGTGGCACCCTGGCGCGGCGAGAAGCTCAGCGAGTGGCGGGATGATTTCATTTCGAAGAGCGCGAAGTTCGACTTCCCCATACACCGCGCGTATCGTGACCTGACCGGGGAGCAGCATGAACTGCTATGGAAGGGCGCCAAGGGCCTGCATGGCATTGACGCCTTCTTCCGCTATTGCGAGGAGAAGAGCTACAAGATCCAGTATCGTGTGCTGGCCAGCCGCTACCGCGGCAAGACCATCTGCGGCAACTGCAGTGGTTCGCGCCTGCGCAAGGAATCCGGTTACGTAAAGGTCGCCGGTCATACCATCACGGACCTCGTGCGCATACCCGTGGCGGAATGCCTTGGCTTCTTCGAAGAACTGCACCTGGACCCGCATGATGCACGCATCGCGGAGCGCCTGTTGAAGGAGATCACCAACAGGCTTCGATACCTGGTGGAAGTAGGTGTGGGCTACCTTACCCTCGACCGTCGCAGCAACACGCTCAGTGGTGGAGAGACCCAACGCATAGACCTGGCCACCTCGCTTGGCAGCAGCCTGGTGGGCAGCCTGTACATCCTGGATGAGCCCAGCATCGGATTACATCCGCGCGACACCCAGCGGCTGATCGGCGTGCTGAAGCAACTTCGCGACCTGGGCAACACTGTGATCGTGGTGGAGCACGATGAGGAGGTGATGCGCGCCGCCGACCACATCATAGACATGGGTCCAGAGGCGGGTACACTGGGGGGGCGAGTGGTGTTCAGCGGTCCGCACGCCGACCTGCTGCATGCCGAGAGCCTCACTGCACGCTACCTCACCGGCCGCATGCGCATCACCGCACCGGAACGGCGCCGTCCCGTGAAGGACCGCATCACCATCCGCGGTGCGCGGGAGAACAACTTGAAGGACATCGACGTGGCCTTTCCGCTTCACATGCTCACCGTGGTCACCGGGGTGAGCGGCAGTGGAAAGACCACCTTGGTGAAGCGCATCCTCCACCCTGCTCTGAAGCGGGAACTGGAGGGCTTCAGCGAACGCCCTGGAGAGCACCGAGTCATCGAGGGGGACATCCAACGGATACAAGCCGTGGAACTGCTGGACCAGAACCCGATCGGCCGTTCCTCGCGCAGCAACCCGGTGACCTATGTGAAGGCATGGGATGACGTGCGCCAATTGTACAGCGACCTGGAGATCTCCAAAGTGCGCGGGTACAAGCCGGCATACTTCTCCTTCAATGTGGACGGCGGACGCTGCGAGACCTGCCAGGGCGAGGGTGAAGTGCTCATCGAAATGCAGTTCATGGCGGACATTCACCTGCGCTGCGATGCCTGCAAAGGGCGCCGATTCAAGGACGAGATACTGGATGCGAAGTTCGCCGGCCGCGATGTGGCCGAACTGCTGGAGATGACCGTGGACGATGCGATCACCTTTTTTGAGGAACACGCTGCGACCACCAGTGCATGTGCCCGCATTGTTGGAAAACTGCGCCCCCTGCGCGAAACAGGCCTGGGGTATGTGCAGCTCGGACAAAGCAGCAGCACGCTCAGCGGGGGCGAAGCCCAGCGCATCAAGCTGGCCAGCTTCCTCACCAAGGGCCAGGAGGAGCGCCCCACCCTCTTCATATTCGACGAGCCCACCACCGGACTGCACACGCACGACGTGGCCAAACTGCTGCACGCCTTGCAGGCCCTGATCGCCAACGGGCACAGTGTGGTGGTGATCGAGCACAACATGGAGGTGGTGCGCTGTGCGGACCACGTGATCGACCTGGGACCTGAAGCAGGTGATGCTGGTGGTCAGGTGGTGTTCACAGGAACACCGGACGAGCTGGCGGGACGCCAGGACCTGTATACAGGCCAGGCCTTGGCGGCGGTGTTCTCCCGCAGCTGACATCGATCAGCACGCTGGGCTGGTTGCGGACTTAGCTTCGGAGTCCATACCAAGTGTCATGAACAAGGACCAATTGCTCGGCTGGATGGCCGAGCGCGGAGATCCGTGCATCACCATCCAGTTCACGGTGGACGCCAATGACCGCGAAGGCACACGCATAAGGCTGAAGAACCTCCTCCGCGCAGCCCGGCTGCGGCTGGAACAAGACCATGGTAATGGCGTGCCGGAGCGCTTGGGAGCCAGACTTGATGCACTGGCCGCGCAAGCAGACCTGGAGCGCGGCCCCGGCAAAGTGATGCTGGTGAGTGAAGGCATCGCGGAAGTGGTGGACCTGCCATTCCCGGTCCGTGAGGAAGTGGTCTTGGAGCGTAATTTCCGCACCCGGCAGCTCGTGCGCGCCATGACCCAGCCTGCCACAGGACATGTCCTCCTGCTATCCGGTGCCGAGGCGCGCCTGTCCAGTGTCGCTCAAGGAACGCTCACTCCTGCTCTTCCGCCTTTCCCATTGGTGAACGACATCTTCCCACGCGACCGGCTTGAAGCATCCACCATCACTGCGGAAGTGCAGTTGCGTGAATTCTTCAACCGCGTGGACAAGCATGTGCAGGCCGCTCTCGGACCATCAGCACCGATCGTACTGGCCTGCGTGAAGGAGCATGAGGCCCAATACCGCACCGTATGCGATCGTCCGGAACGGATCTGGGGGTGCGTGCACGGCGACCACATGCGAACGCCATCCCATGCGCTGGCATCGGCTGTGTTGTCCGTTATGCAGAAGGCGCAGCAGCAACATGATCGTGCCGTGCTTACCGAACTGCAGCGCTCTCCTGTGGACCGCTACATCAGCGACCCGCACGTGGCCTGGCGCACCGTACGAGAAGGGAGGGGCCGCCACCTGCTGATCGAGGAGGACCTGCATATACCCGTAACGCTTGCCGTGGACGCGGAAATGGGCATGGACCAATTGCCTGTGACCAACGACCTGGTGGACGAATTGATCGAGGAGCAGATGCGCCATATGGGCAGCGTTCACTTCCTGCCCAAAGGTGATCTGGCCGCATACGGTGGCATCGCCCTACTCACGCGATACTGAACCGCTCAGCGCAGGAGCGTCACCACCCCTTTGAAGGTCTCCTCGACGTTCTCCTTGCAGGGGTCCCGGTAGGAGATGATGTAGTAGTACGTGCCATCCGGGGCCAGGTCGCTCATGTTGTTCATCTTCCCGTTCCATCCCCTGTTCGGGTCGGTGGTCTCGTACAGCTTCATGCCCCACCGGTTGAACACCATCATGCTGAAGGCGTTCAGCCCCAGGCCAGGTACGCGGAAGGTGTCGTTCTTCCCATCGCCATTGGGCGTGAACACATTGGGCACAAAGGGATCGCCCCCGACATCCGCAGGTGTGAGCACGATCGCCGTGTCACTGAACGCACACCCGTAGCTGTCGATCGCATCGAACCAGTAGGTGCCCGACTCATCCACACTAAGCTGCGCGTCCGTGCTACCTGTATTCCAAAGAATGCTCTGCACGTTGAATGTCGGCGCAAGTGTCACAGGAACACCCGGGCATGAAATGCCATCCGGCATGGGCGGGTAGGTGGGTGCCGGCACCACTTCCACACTGGCCGAAGCAGTGCACAAGCCATCGGTAACAGTGACCGTGTAATTGCCGGTGCTCATCACCGTCAGCGTCTGGCTGGTGGGTCCGGTGCTCCAGGCATAGCTATCATACCCGGTGCCGGCGTCCAGCACCAGGTAGGAATCTGCGCACAGCACTTGAGGCGAAGGCAGGTCGTACGGCATGGTGGGCACCGGTATCACGATCTGTTGAGCGGTGCTGGCTGTATCCTGGCAAACGGGGTCGACAATGGTAAGCGTGACCGTGTAGCTGCCCGGCGCATTGTACGTGTGCGAAGGGGATGCCTGCTGGGATGTGCTGCCATCACCCAGGTCCCAGAAGTACTGCGTACCGCCGGTGCTGGTGTTGGTGAGGTCGAGGAAATACCCGTCACAGGTGCCTGCCGGTGCGGAGAGGAAACCCGGTTGCAGGTTCGCGGGATCGGATACCGTGATCTGGATGGTGACGGTGTCCGCGATGTTGCATGAGGCACTGTCCGTGCCGATGAGCGTGACGACATAGGTACCGCTCTGGATATAGGAATAGGTGACTGATGGACCGGTCACCAATGGGCTGCCGTCGCCGAGGTCCCAGGTCCAGGTAAGCGCATTGCCGATCGCGTTCATGTCGAAGGTGGCAGGCAAACAGGCGCTGAGCGCGGATGTGCTGATGTTGGCCACAGTGCCGGAGACCTGGAAATCGATCTTGAAGACACCCACATCCCAACCCACCCACTGGTTTGTTGCATAGGCCCAGGGTGTGGCTACCATGCTCCCCATGCCACTGCACACCCCCTGGTAGATCACGCCGTTCTTGTCGAACCGGCTCGTACCCCCATCCACGTGGCTTCCGCCATAATAGGTGCCGAAGAGCAGGCCCGTGAGGTCCGTGTCGAAGGCGGCGAGATAGAAGCTGCCGTTGGTGAAGAGCGCGTCCGGCGTTAGGGGCATACCGGACGCTGAGTTGTACCCGCAGATGTACACGTGATCGCATACATCCACCAGGAACGCCACCGGAGCCAACGCGGTGGTGCCGGACGGGCCGAGCGTGGTGGACACCTCCAGGTTGACCAGATCGGGATCGAAGCGGGCGATGAACAGTCGGCCATCCGCCATGCCGTAAGTGCCTGCGGGTTGAATGGCGATGCCCGTGTTCGACTGACCGTAGATGTAAATGTCGCCGCTCTGGTCCAGGTCGATGAAGAAGGCGCAGTCCGACTGGTTTCCACCGAAAAAGGTGGACGCGGTCAGTAAGGTGCCGCTGTTGCTGAGGCGTGCGACAAAGACATCATGGGTGCCCCCCTGATAGGTATCCATGTACACGCCAGGTGTGGATGGGAACCCACTGCTCATGGTGCCACCGCACACCACCACGCTTCCGTCACCGGCCACCCGCAGCCCGAAGCCCATGTCGTTCTGGGCACCGCCGAGATAGGTGCTCCAAAGCAGGGAAGTGCATGTGATGTCCAGTGAGAACACGACCGCATCCTGCCCACCCGCCAAAGTCGTTTGGTATGCACCTGCGGTCACGGGAAAGTCATTCGATGCAGTGGCCCCGGAGATGCAGATGTTCCCAGCAGCATCCAGCACGACCTCGCCCCGGAAATTATCCCCGTAGTTCAAGTTGATGGCGTTGGTGCCATCGGTGCCCAAACCACCCATGAAGGTGGAGCCCACCAAGCTGCCTCCATCGGACTCCACCACGGTGACGAACATGTCCGTGGTGCCACCCAGCGTGGCATCGTAGGCAGAGGCGGTAATGGGGAAGTTGGCCGAGTTGGTGCTTCCGAACACCACGAGCCGCTGATCGATGGTGGCGATCATGCTGTGCGGGTTCTCACCGCTGCTGCCACCCAGGTAGGATGCCCAGACCAGCGAACTGCCATCGGGGTTGTACTTGCTGAGCGACACATCGGTGCCGCCACCCGCGAACGCGGTCTGGAAGGCGCCCACCGTGGCCGGATAGGTGGGCCCGAAGTTGCGTGCACCGGTATAGATGTTACCGGCATCATCGAAGGTGGCGCAATGGCCATAGTTGCTGGCCCCGGTCGCTCCCGAGAACGTGGATGCGATCAGCAGTGGATCGATCACCACTCCACGCCGCGCATCCACGTTCTCTTCGAAAGCGAATCGAAGCACGTTCCCCATCAGTCGGTATGCAGTACGGACCGGTTCATGAACATCATCCGCATACCAGCTCTCCGGAAGGGCTTCACGCACCTCTCCCACACTGTTCCTAACCACCAGCGCACCATCCTTGTCGATCGCAACACCATCCACTCCTTCATAGGCAAAGCCCACGCGCGACAGGTCCGCACCGGGTCGCAGTTCCAGGTCATACTTGAACCCGCCTTGCGCACTGTGCAGCACCAGGTCCACACCGGGCCAGAGATCGGCAAAACGCACCATTCCGGCCACCTGCACGTGGCTCGCCCACTGCGAACGATCATTCCCAATGAAGTAGTTGTGGTAGGCGGCGGCCACTTCACCGTGTGAAACGGTAGCTGTGCTGCCGGCACCTTCGAAGCGCACCTGCCAGGCATGCCCCCTGTACATCGCTGCGGCCTGCTGCTCGGGAGAAAGATGCGGCCAGTCATGCGCCAGGTCGAAGGCGGCATTCTCAAGCATCACCCAGGTGAGCCGGTCACGTTCCACGAACAGGGTGAGGTTGCCACTCTGGGCACGGTAGAGCACACGCTCATCCCACTGGCCCTTGTTCTGCACATAAAGCGCGGCATCCGCACCCCCATTGGCGTGCGCATGATCGTGCGCCGCGAGGGGACGCTGACCTACCACCAGGAGGAGGGCGGCGCATAGGACCTTGAAGTAGCTGTTCATCCTGTTGGGGAAAGGGTTCTTTACAAGGACGCACGGGGCGTGCGCTTCGTTGGTCAATACTTCGCTTGTGTGGATGGAACGTTGGCCGATCAACGCAGCACGGTCACGTGCCCCATCACGGTGGTGCGGTCCGAGCCGGTGCATTCGCCGGTGTATTGCAGGCGGTAGACATACACGTCCTGCTTCACCAAGGCGCCGTTGTAGCGACCATCCCATGGGTTGTTCAGGCTCGTGGTAACGAAGAGCTGCTCACCCCACCGGTTGAAGATCTCCAACTTCACCTCCTGTTCACCCACACCCGCCACCACGAACACGTCATTCACCCCATCGCCATTGGGCGAGAAGGCATTGGGCGCGAATATGGAAGGCTCGGACTCCAGGGGTAGCACCCGCACTGTGTCCGTGTGCTGGCATCCCAGGAAGTCGGTCACGGTGAAGATGTACGTACCGTCACCCTGTACGGTCTCCTGGCGTGCCTGGCCGCCGGTGCTCCACGAATAGGCCTGTCCTTCCAGTGGCACTTCCAAGGTCACCCAGGCATCGGGGCATGCGTGCAGCTCATAGGACAGGTCATAGGATGGGGCAGCGACCACCTCCACCGTGTCGGCACCCTGGCATTCAGCCGTGAATACATCCACGTAGTAGGTGCCTGGTGCGTTCACCACGATGCTGGATGTGGTCTGCCCGGTATTCCACAGATAACCATCCACGGGTGCAGTGGCGTCCAGCGTGAGCGGCACACCCGGACACAGGACGGCATCAGGCACCAGGGTGGTCACCAGCTGGTCGATCACTTGCAGCGTCTGTGTCACCTGGTCGTTCTGCCCGCAACCCAGGTCGGTCACTACGAGCGTCACCGTATAGGTACCGGGCCCGGGATAGGTATGCGTCACATCCGTGGTGTTCAGCACGGTGCCGTCGCCCATGTCCCAGGAATAGGTCACGCTGTCCCCCGTGCTCAGGTTCACACCCTGGACGTTCAGGGCCACGCACGGGCCGAACTGGCTCAAGCTCATGGCAGCCACCACGGGCACCAGCGGATCAATGGTGAGCACGGCTGTGGCGGTGTCCGGCGGCGAACAACCCAGCGCATCGCTCACCACCAGGGTCACGGTGTAGCTCCCGGGCAGATTGTAGGTGTGCGTCACGTTCGTGTCGTTGCTGAAGGTGCCGTCGCCGAAACTCCAGACGAACTGCATGAAGGTGCCGGTGCTCGCATTCGAAGTGCTGGCCACCATCTGCGCACAATCGAACACCTGGTCCACGGTGAAGGCTGCCGTTACCGGCTGCGTCGGAGATACCGTGATCTGCACGGTGGTGGTATCCGCCTGGTTGCAGGAGCCCGGATCGGTGGCGATCAGTGTAACGGTATAGGTGCCCGGGCCTGTGTAAAGGTGTGTCACGTCCGGCAGGTTGTACAGCGTACCGTCACCCATGTTCCATTGGTAGCTCGGGCTTGGTCCCGTGCTGGCATTGGCCGTGCTCACGAACAGCTCATCGCAATCGGGCACCTGGCTCAAGGTGAAGGCCGCTTCCACCAGGTCTGGCGGTGGCACGGTGATGAACTGCGTGATGCTATCCGGCTGGCTGCACCCGGTGGGGTCATAGATGAGCAGCTCAATGGCATAGGTGCCCGGTCCGCCGAGGTAGGTGTGCACCACGTTCGTATCCGTGTACTGTGTGCCATCCCCCATGTCCCAAACAAAAGCGAGCGGCGCACCGGTGCTCTGGTTGGTGGTCACCACCTGGGACTGTGTGCAGTCCACCGTGGGCTGCGCGGTGAAGGCCGCAGTGAGCGGCTGCGCCAGCCCGATGGTGATGGGCATGTAGATGGTGTCCGCCAGGTTGCAGGACAAGGAATCCATGGCGATCAGCATCACCGTGTATGAGCCTGCGGTCGTGTAGATGTGTGAAGGCTCATAGGCGGAGACCGTCGGAGAACCGTCGCCAAAGTCCCAGATCCAATCCGTGCCGGTGCTGGTGTTGGAGAAGTCGATCTGGATGGGCGCGCAACCGGAGTTCAAGGTGCTCGCCCCTGCCGCGTTCACGCCGGCCACCTGAAAATCGATCTTGAACACGCCGATGTCCCACCCGATGGTCTGGTTGGTGGCCCAGGCCCACGGCGTGGTGGTCATGCTCCCCATGCCACTGCATACGCCCTGGTAGATCAGTCCATCCTTGTCGAACCGGCTCGTTCCACCATCCACGTGGCTGCCCCCGTAGTAGGTGCCGAACAGCAGCCCGGCCATGTCCACATCGAAGGCGGCCAGGTAGAAACTGCCCGTGGTAAAGAGGTTGTTGGGCGTGACCGGCAAACCCGAAGTGGAGTTGTAGCCGGAGATGTAGATATGATCGCACACGTCCACCAGGAAGGCCACGGGAGCCGTGGGCCAGCCGAAGCCCCCAGCCGCGCCCAGCGTGGATGAAACGGGCATGGTGGCCAGCGCGGGGTCCAGTTTGGCAATGAAAATGCGGCCACCAGGGGACCCATAGGTGCCGGCCGGCTGCACGGTGATGCCCACATCCGACTGGCCGTAAAGCCACACGTTGCCGCCCTGGTCCAGATCGATGAACATGGCCTGGTCGGATTGGGCACCACCCAGGAAGGTGGCGCCGGTAAGCCCCGAAGCGTTGGCCGTGATGCGCACCACGAACGCATCGCGTGTGCCACCTTGATAGGTATTCAAATACCCCGTGCCCAGGGTGGGGAAGTTCGCACTGGCCGTGCCGCCCGTTACGTAGATGGCCCCACCGGCGCCAGCACGCAGACCAAAAGCCATGTCGTCACTGCTTCCTCCCAGGAAGGAGCTCCAGAGCAGGTTGCTGCAGTTGAGGTTCAGGCTGAAGACAACCGCATCCTGGCCACCTGCAAGGGAGCCTTGGAACGCACCCGCCGTCGCCGGGAAGTTGCTGCTGCTGGTGCAGCTGCTCACGCAGATGTTGCCCGCGCCATCAAAGATCACCTCCCCGCGGTAAGTGTCGCCGTAATTGTTGGTCAACAGGTTGCTGCCATCGGCCTGGGACCCACCCACGAACGTGCTGCCTGTCAATCCACCAGCTGCGGTGTTGAGCACGGTGATGAAGATGTCCGTGCTGCCCCCGTTGAAGGTGTTGTCATAACAGCCGGGCGAAGTGGGGAAGTTGGATGATGCCGTGGTGCCGAACACGACCAATTGGCCTGCGTTGTTCGCGATCAAACTGTGCGGGTTCTCACCGGAGGAGCCCCCGAGGTAGGTGGCGTAAAGCAACTGGCTGCCATCGGGGTTGTAGCGGCTGATGGATACATCCGTGCCTCCACCACCGAAGGCGGTCTGGAAGGCACCCACGGTGACCGGATAGGTGGGACCGAAGTTGCGTGCACCGGTGTAGATGAAGCCGTTGTCATCGAAGGTGGCACAGTGGCCGTAGTTGCTGGCGCCCGTGGCACCGGAAAGCGTGGAGGCGATCAGCAACGGATCGATGATCACCGTACGGCGTGCATCATGTCCGTGGGGGAAGACGAATCCCACCTCATTGCCTTTCAGCACGAAACGGCAATCCAGAGGCTCCTTTGCACCGTCGCCATAAAAGGCCACTGGCGCCATCTCGATCACCTCGCCAACCGAGGTCCGCATGACCATGCGCCCGGTCGCGTCCAATGAAAGGCCTTCCAGACCCTCGTACTTCCATCCGATGGCATGGGGGTTCGCACCCGGTGCCAGGATCACGTCATACTTGAACGCGTCACCCTCGGCGCGCATCAGCACATCGATGCCCGGCCACACACCCTCATACATCACCTCACCGAAAAGACCCACGTTCGCGGCCCAGCGGGCGGGGTCGTTGCCGAGGTAGTAATTGTGGTAGGCCGCCTCGCGATGCACAGGCAACATGCGTTGCGGGCCGGTGGGTGCGATGAAGTTGGCCTTCCAGGCATGACCGTTCAGGCGAAGCGCCTGCTGCCGCTCGATGGGCCACTGGGCCATGTCATGCATCAGGTCAGCGGCGTCCGGCTGCAGCATGGACCAGGTGAGGCCACCCTGCTCCAGGAACACGCGCATCACCCCACCTCCGGCCATGAACTGGACTCGCTGGTCCCATTGGCCTTTGTTCTCGATGAACCGCAGCGGTGTGGCGGCGTGTTGGTGATCATGCTCATGTGCATGAACGGACTGCTGTGCGAGGGACAGCATACCACTGAGGATCAACACTAAACTGAAGCGCATGGGTCGGTCGGGCTGGGTGATGGAAAGACGGGTCGGGGAAGGTTCAAGTTGCCCTGCCCATGCTCTTCACGCCTGAATGGGACGGGTCGTTGGGTGAGCGGCCTGGAAAATGGAATGGGCCGGATCGCTCCGGCCCATTCCCAGCAAGTTGGCACAACCTTACTGCCGCACGAAGGGCAGCGTGCGGCGTGCACCGGCTGCCTCCACGAAGAGGCGGTAGACCCCGGAAGGCAGGGCATCCACGGCGATCTCGGCGCGGTCCTGACCGGCGGGCACCGTGCCGCTGGCCAGCTGGCGGCCCATGGCATCCACCACCACCCAGTTGGTCACGTCAGAAGTACCTGTCAACCACAGGCGGTCTTCCGCAGGGTTGGGGTACACCTGAAGCGCGGCCAGAGGCTGGGCCTCATCCATGCCCACGGTGATGGGCTCCAGTACGTATGGTGCACCCGAGCTGGGCAGCTGGAGAAGCGGGGAGAAGGGGGTCCTGTTCCAGAAGATGATGTCCCCTTCCGAGGTGGTCAGTTTCAGCACCCCATTGAAGAGACCGATGCTGCTGATGATGTTGCCGTAGGCGGTGCAGGAGTAGGTCACCGATACCGGCGATCCCCCGCTGATGGTGTAGCTGTCCGTCCAATTGCTCAGGTAGGCAAAAGAGAGCATGAGGATGCGCTTGTAGTCCGTGTAGTCCACCGACGAACTGGCGGTCACATCACGCGCCACGATCTCGATGCCCGTGGGGGTCACTTTGAAGTAGGAAAAGCTGAAGGTGACACCGCCCGTGACGATGTACTCGATCACGTGGGTGGCATCCGGATAGTTCGCTGCGTAGGGCGTACCTGCGGCAGACTTCCACACGGCAGTGCCCAACTGGGTCAAGGTGGCGGTGGCCAGGTTCCAGGTGATGTTGGCTCCGTTGGTGGAGGGGTCCGCAGTACCCGGCGAGGTCACAGCGTACCACTTGTACTGCTGCGCCACAGGGATATCCGAGAATTGAAGAGTAGGCTGGGCGGCCACCGAACAGGCCAGGGTACCGGAAAGAATAAGTGCGGAGAGGTGTTTCATGCGCAATGGGTTTTGGCGGTCCGAAAGTAGACGCAGAAGGCATCTCCCCCGCTGCCCGGCCCCTTCAATTCGACGAACCGCTGGATTCAGCGGAACTGCAGGTCGTACAGCCGCCGATATGCGCCCCCCTTCTCCAGCAACTCCTGGTGGCTGCCCTGTTCGATGATAAGGCCTTGGTCCAGCACCAGGATCAGGTCGGCGTGTTGCACCGTGCTCAGCCGATGGGCGATCACCAGGCTGGTACGGCCTCGCGTCAGGCGTTCGGTGGCCTGCTGGATCAGCTGTTCACTTACACTGTCCACGCTGCTGGTGGCCTCGTCAAGCACCAGGATGCGGGGGGCTTGCACGGCCGCCCGGATGAAGGCGAGCAGCTGGCGCTGGCCGGTGCTCAGGGTGCTGCCGCGCTCGCCCAGCACCGTGTCAAAACCCAGTGGCAACCGCTCGATGAAGCTGGCCGCACCCACCTCGCGTGCCGCCTGGATCACGCGCTCGCGGCCGATCTGCGGATCGCCCAGGGTGATGTTGTTGTGCACGGTGTCACTGAAGAGGAACACGTCCTGTGGCACCACGGATACGCTGTGGCGCAGATCATCCAGCTTCACGTCCCGGATGTCCTTGTCATCGATCCGTACGTTCCCCTTCTGGAACTCATACGCGCGGCTCAGCACGTTCACGATGCTGGTCTTGCCCGATCCGGTGGCGCCCACCAGAGCCACCATCTGCCCGGCCTTCGCCTGAAAGCTGATGCCCTTCAGCACGAAATGGTCATCCTCATATGCGAACCACAGGTCCTCCACCTCGATGTCCCCGCGCAGGCTGGTGAGCCGCTCGCGACCCGCGTCCGCGATGGCAGCCTCGGTATCCAGCACTTTGAACACGCGCTCGCTGCCCACCATGCCCATCTGCAGCACATTAAAACGGTCCGCCAGCTGGCGGATGGGCCGGTACAGCATGCCGATGTAGAGGATGAACGCAAAGAGGTCGCCGAAGCTGGCCTCACCCACCAGCACGTCCTTCATGCCCCACCAGACCAGCAAGGAAAGGCTGATGGCCGAGAGGATCTCCACCACCGGAAAGAAGACGCTGTAGGCGAACACCGATCGGATATGCGCCCCGCGGTGCGCCTTGTTGATGGCGGCAAAACGCCGGCCCTCCTCCTCCTCACGCCCGAAGGCCTGCACGATGACCATGCCCTGGATGTGCTCCTGTACGAAGGCGTTCAGCCGGGCCACAGCCGTACGCACATCCTGAAAGCTTTTGCGGATGCTGTTCTTGAAGATGTTGGTGGCCCACAACAGCAGCGGGATAGGCAGCAGGCACAACAGGGCCATCTTCCAGTTCAGCACGAACATCACCACCACCACCACCACGAGCTTCAGGATGTCGCCCATGATCTCCAGCAACCCCTGCGAAAAAATGTCGTCGATGGTGCCGATGTCACTGATCACGCGCGTCACCAGGGTGCCGATGGGCGTGCGATCGAAGTAGCGCATGCGGAACTGGACGATCTTGCGGAATAGGCGGTCGCGCAGGTCGAAGGTGACGGCCTGGCCCAGCCACGAGGTGGTGTAGGTCTGCAGGAATTGCAGGGCCGCCTCGATCAGCAGCAGCGCGGCCACCACCCAGGTAAGGAAGAGCAGCCCCGCCCCATCGCCACGCAGGGCATGGTCATCGATCATGCGGCCCATGAGCATGGGGCGCACCACGCCCACACCCGCCAGCAGGATGGTGAGCGCGAACGCGAAGAGGAAGCGGCCCCGGTAAGGACGCACAAAGCCCAACACCCGCCGGAACAGGCCCAGATCGAACGCTTTGCCGGAGGCGGTGGCCGTATCGCTCATGCGGGGATGAAGGGATAGGCGATGCGTTCGAGATAGAGGCCGTTGGCCGGTGCGCTCTTGCCCGCCCGGCCGCGATCGCGCGAGTCCAGGATCTGCTTCAGTTCGTCCACGCCGGCCATGCCCTGCCCCACGCGCACGCAGCTGCCCACGATGGCACGCACCATGTTCCTCAGGTAGCGGTCTGCCGTGATGGTGAAAAGGGAGTGAGGACCGTCACCAGTCCAGAGAGCTCCATGCACATGGCAGCGGGAGGTGCGGTTGTCGCTGCCGGTCTTCTGGAAGCCGCTGAAATCCTGCTCTCCCAGAATAGCCTTGCATGCCTCATTCATGCGCTCCACATCCAGCGCAGCACGCAGGTACCACGAACGCCCGGTGAGAAAAGGGTCCTTCTGGCGGTGCACCTGGTAGGTGTAGGTGCGTGCCGTGGCGCTGAAGCGGGCGTGCGCATCATCCGGCACGCGCAGGATCCGCATCACGGCGATGCTCTCCGGCAGCAAGCCGTTCAGGCTGTTCGTGAAACGATCACCCAGATCATCCGCTTCGGCATCGAAGTGAAGGAAGAAACTGTGCGCATGCACACCGGTGTCCGTTCGTCCGCAGCCCACTGCGTTCACCTTTTGCTGATGAAGGGCCGTGGCCAGTGCGCGCTCCACCTCCGCCTGCACGCTGGGTGCCACGGGCTGGTTCTGCCAGCCCCGGTAGGGCGTGCCATCGAACCGGATCTCAAGGAAGTAGCGGGGCATCGGCGATCAAGCGTCAGCATCCAGGGGACCCCCAGCGCGACGAAGGGCCGCGAAGTTAGGCGGGACAAGGACCCTCATCTTTGCCCGCCATGCGCATCGGCCTCCTGAGCGACACCCACGGCTGGCTGGATCCCCGGCTGAAGGCGCATTTCGCGGCATGCGACGAGATCTGGCACGCGGGAGACATTGGTGGCCTGGAGGTGGCCGAAGAGCTGGCGCGGTGGAAACCGCTGCGCGCGGTATGGGGCAACATTGACGATGCCCGGGCACGATCGGCCTTCCCCGAACATCAACGCTTCAACCTGAACGGCGTGCGGGTGTGGATGACGCACATCGGGGGGCGGCCGCCGAAGTACAATGATGCCGTGGCCCGCGAACTGCGCACCGCGCCCCCCACCCTCTTCATCTGCGGCCACACGCACCTGTGCACGGTGAAGTTCGACGAGCAGCTCGGTTTCCTCTACATGAACCCCGGCGCGGCCGGGCGGCACGGCTTCCACCAAGTGCGTACGGCATTGAGGTTCCGCATTTCGGATGGGAAGTTGGCCGAATTGGAAGTGATCGAACTGGGTCTGCGCAGCGTCTCACCGCAGTCGGTCGGCTGAACGCACCAACTCCTCATCCTTGCGGATGCCGCGTTCCGCCAGCCAGCACAGCAGCAGCACGGCAAAGGGAATGAAGATGGCGGGTTTCAGGCTGCGCTCCACCGTGGAGACCGTGCCCAGGTAGCTGCCGATGGCATTGTGGGCGAAAAAGAGCGCGGCCGTGATGCCAAAGGTGAGCAGGTGGGCCGAGCGCACCACGCGCAGTTGCCGCGGGCGGTTCCGGTAGAGCAGGATGGCGACAAGCAATACACCACCCAGCAGCAGCACAAGCCACGGAATGGGCACGCGCAGCGGCATGTCCTGAAAGGGTACCCCGGCCGGGTCCACCACTCCGCTCAGGCGCAACTCGGCATCCACCCCTTGGGCCGTATGATAACTGGCCAGCGGGAGCAGGGCCATAAGGGCGAGCAGAAGGATGGAAAGAGCGAGGTAGAGGGTCTGACGGCGCTGCCACATGGCCGCGAAGTTGCACACAAGCGGGCGAGGGTTGATTGGTGGATCCATTCCCAGGCATTAACATTGCACCGCTTTCCCTCCGGCAGTGCCTTCCGCGCCGCCGTGATCCGTTCCCCCCGATAACGTTCGCATTCACAAGGCCGCTCCAGGCTTTTCACAGGCTCAACGGGCCTTTCCCATTCCAGCACACGCATGTTCACCGAACAGCAGTTGAACGAGATGAAGCTCAGCGAGCTCAAGGAGGTCGCCAAGAGCCTGCGCATCAAGAAGGCCGACACCCTGCGCAAGCAGGACCTGGTCACCAAGATCCTGTCCGAGCAGGAACTCCTCGCCAAGGCCGAAGGCAAGCCGGCCCCCCTGACCGACGACACGGATATCGCCGCCGCAGCCGTGGCCGACGAGGTGGAGCCCGTCGTGGACGAGCCCGTGGAGGATGAGAACGGTGACGACGATGAGGATGAGGCCGATGAAGAGGGTGAGGATGAAGAGGGCGAGGACGAGGAGACCGGCGAGGGATCACCCACTGACGCTGCCCCAGAACGCGCACCCGCCCCACCGGTGCGTGAAGAACCCCGTGGGGAACAACGGCATGAGGGGCGCGACCAACGGCGCGAGCGCCTGGACCAGGGCCGCCCTGACCGGGACCGCCGCCATGAACGCGACCGCGGCCCACGCGACCAGCAGGACCAGCGCCCGCGCGAAGAGCGCCAAGGACAGCAGGGCCAAGGGCAACAACGGGACCAGCAGGGGCAACACCGCGATCAACAGGGACAACGGCAGGACCAACGTCCGGACCAGCGGCAGGACCGCCCCCAGCGGGAACAAACCCCGCCGCTGGCCTTCGATGCCTTTGTGGAGACCGAAGGCGTGTTGGAGATCATGCCTGAGGGTTATGGCTTCCTGCGCAGCAGCGACTACAACTACCTGGCCTCGCCGGATGATGTGTACGTGAGCCAGCAACAGGTCAAACAGGCCGGGCTGAAGCTGGGCGATACGGTGAGCGGCTTCGTGCGCCCGCCCCGCGAAGGCGACAAGTTCTTTCCGCTCGTGAAGATAGACCGCATCAATGGCCGCGATCCCGAGTGGGTGCGCGACCGGGTGCCCTTCAAGTTCCTTACACCGCTCTTCCCCGATGAGAAGTTCAACCTCACCGGCAAGAACCCCAACCTCAGCATGCGCGTGCTGGACCTCTTCGCGCCCATCGGCAAGGGGCAGCGCGGCCTGATCGTGGCCCAGCCGAAGACCGGCAAGACCGTGCTGTTGCAGGATGTGGCCAATTCCATCGCCGCCAACCACCCCGAGGTCTACCTCATTGTGCTGCTGATCGATGAACGTCCGGAGGAGGTCACGGACATGGCGCGTAATGTGAAGGCCGAGGTGGTGGCGAGCACCTTCGATGAACCCGCCTCGCGCCACGTACAGGTGGCCGGTATCGTGCTGGAGAAGGCCAAGGCACTGGTGGAATGCGGCCACGACGTGGTCATCCTGCTCGACTCCATCACCCGCCTGGCACGGGCTTACAACACTGTACAACCCGCCAGCGGCAAGATCCTCAGCGGCGGCGTGGATGCGAACGCATTGCAGAAGCCCAAGCGCTTCTTTGGTGCGGCGCGGAAGATCGAGAACGGAGGCAGCCTGACGATCCTCGCCACCGCGCTGGTGGACACCGGCAGCAAAATGGACGAGGTGATCTTTGAGGAGTTCAAGGGCACGGGCAACATGGAGTTGGTGCTCGACCGGAAGATCAGCAACCGCCGCATCTTCCCCGCCATCGACATCATGAGCAGCGGCACCCGCCGAGACGACCTGTTGCACCACAAGGATGTATTGCAACGCACCTGGATCCTGCGCAAGCACCTGGCCGACATGAACCCCGTGGAGGCCATGGAGTTCACCAAGACCCGCATGGAAGGCACCAAGAGCAACGAGGAGTTCCTCGTGTCCATGAACGGCTGACCGGCTCGCCGGCATGAAGCTCACCCTGATCACCGCCGCAGCGGTCATCGCGCTCAGGCTCGGTCTCACGCTGGCTGGCCGCGCCCCCGAAGGCACGGACTTCATGCTGGTGCACTTCCTGGCCCTGGTCACCATCGTTTTCTTCACCGGAAGGGCCATGCTCGCAGAGGAGGTGCGCACCCCATTCCCCGATCTGTTGCGCGACGGTTTCCGCAATGCCGCGCTGTATGCCCTGCTCATGGGCCTGTACCTCTGGATCCACTACACACGCATCGAACCCGGCTTCTTCCCGGACCGCATCGGATCATTGGTGGCAAAAGGCGTGGCCGAGGGGCAGCCCGAAACAGTGATCCGCCCGCGCATCGAGCGGTTCTTCACACCGTTCAATTACGCCACCATCACCTTCTTCGCCTTGCTCTTCGCAGGCGCCATGAACGCCTTCGTGATCGGGCTGCTGCACCACAAGGTGCTGCGCCGCTTCAGTTGATCCGGCACATGAAGCTTCCCCTTGGTCTAGGCATGTTCCGCGTCAGGTTCACGCGATGAACGCCTCGGCCAGCGCCTGCTGGTCCAGTCCGCCGAAGTTGCCGCTGCTCATCATCAGCAACACGGCGCGCTCGCTGGAACCACGTCGCACAGCACCCATCACCTGCACGGGATCGGTGATCACCTCCAGGTCCGCGCGCCCAAAGGCGGCCTTGATGCGCTCCGGAGGAATGGGAGGCAGCCGCTTCAGCTCCACCGCGTGCGGATCATAGAAGACCACCGCGCGGTCGGCATGGTCCATGGCGCCAGCGTACTGGTCCAGGAAACCCTCACTGAGGCTGCTGAAGGTGTGCAGCTCCATGCAGGCGGTGAGCGCACGGTCCGGGTACTGCTCGCGCACCGCGTCCACGGTCGCCTTCAGCTTGCTGGGGGAATGAGCGAAATCCTTGAACACGGTGCGCCCCCCCGCATCCGCCAACCGCTCCAGTCTTCGCGCCGCGCCCGTGAAGGAGCCGATGGCCTTGTAGAAGTTGGAAGCGCCGATGCCAAGCTGGTGGCACACCATGCGCGCGCCCTCCAGGTTCATCAGGTTGTGCCGGCCGAACACACGCAAAGGCACTTCACCTTGTGAGGTCTCCAGGATGGTGGTGCCATCCGCGATCCGATGCGGCGGAACACCGTAGGGGATCCGCATAGGGCCACCCTCCTCCTCTTCGCACAACCGCTTCACCTCGTCATCCGCCGCGCAATAGATCAACTTGCCACCGGGCTCAACGCTGTGGATGAAGCGCCGGAACTGCTCCACGTAGTCGGCGTAGGTCTTGAAGACGTTGATGTGGTCCCACGCGATGCCGCTGATGAGGGCGATGTCCGCCTTGTACAAGAGGAACTTCGGCACGCGTTCAACCGCCGAGGCCAGGTACTCATCCCCTTCAATGATGGCCACCTGCGCGGTATCGCTCAGCTTCACCATACAGTCAAAGCCTTCCAGCTGTGCACCCACCAGGTAGTCGAACTCCACCCCTGCATGGCGCAGCACATGCACGATCATGCTGGTGATCGTGGTCTTGCCATGGCTGCCGCCGATCACCACGCGGGTCTTGTTGCGCGTGCGGTCGTGGAAGTAGGAAGGATAGCTGAAGATGGGCAGACCCAGCTCCTGCGCACGCACCAGTTCGGGGTTGTCAGCGCGGGCATGCATGCCCAGGATCACCGCGTCCAGATCGGGCGTGACATCCTGCGGATGCCAGCCCATTTGGTCCGGCAGCAGGCCCAAGCGGTCCAGGCGGCTGCGGCTGGGCTCGAAGATCTCGTCGTCACTGCCGGTCACTTCATAGCCCTGCTGGTGCAAGGCGATGGCCAGATTGTGCATGGCGCTGCCGCCGATGGCAATGAAATGGACCTTGGGCATGGGGCGAATTTGGACCTGTTTTCCATGACCTGGGGAGCCTAATAAAGACCACACATCAACCGGTCGCTGTCAGCATATGAACCTCGGGGATGCACGATATTCGTCCCATGCAACTGCACCCCATAAACACAGGCTACTTCAAGCTCGACGGCGGCGCCATGTTCGGCGTGGTGCCCAGGATGCTCTGGAGCAAGCAGCATCCGCCCGACGAGAAGAACCTGTGCACCTGGGCCATGCGTTGCCTGCTGGTGGAGACCGGTGGCCGCCTGATCCTGATCGACAATGGCCTGGGCGATAAACAGGACGCCAGGTTCTTCAGCCATTACGAGCCGCACGGCGATGCCACATTGGTGAGCAGCTTGAAGGCCCACGGCTACACGCCGGACGACATCACGGACGTATTCCTCACCCACCTGCATTTCGACCATTGCGGGGGCAGCATCCGCTGGAACAGTGCGCGGGATGGCTTCGAGCCCGCCTTCCGCAACGCCACCTACTGGAGCAATTCATACCACTGGAAATGGGCCACCCAGCCCAACCCCCGCGAAAAGGCCAGCTTCCTGAAGGAGAACATCCTGCCCATCGAGGAAAGCGGCCGCCTGAAGTTCGTGGACGTGGGCCGGCGCAGCGCTGAGGAGAACCTGTTCATCCCGGAGGTGTTCCCCGGTTTCGGCGTGCTGCTGGTGAACGGCCATACCGATGCGATGATGATCCCCTTCCTGGAATACAAGGGGCGCACGGTGATCTTCATGGCCGACCTGCTGCCCAGCGTGCACCACATCCCCCTGCCCTGGGTGATGGGCTATGACACGCGGCCCCTCCTGACCCTTCAGGAAAAAGGCGATGTGCTTCAGCTTGCGGCGGAGAAGGAGCACGTGCTCTACTTCGAGCATGATGCGCACAACGAATGCTGCACCGTTCAAGCCACCGAAAAAGGGGTGCGCTTGAAGGAGACCTTCCCTTTGAGCGCGGTGTGAGCGATGTGCTACACCGTCGCCTATCTGAACAAGCGGAAAGTGAAGTACGCCGAACGCGCAGGGGCGAACGCGGAGGAAATACGGGAACTTGAGCGTCAACTCGAGGACCTCACCGCTGCCGAGCCCGGACAATACCACATCAGTGGGTTCACCCATCCACAGTTGCTGTGCTTCACACGTAAGAACGGACCGCGCCTTGACCTCTTTCGCTGGGGGCTCATCCCGCCTTGGGTGAAGGATGCCGCACAAGCCGCCAAGCTGAGCCGCCAGACGCTGAACGCGCGTGGCGAGACGATCTTCGATAAGCCGGCCTTCCGCCATGCGGCGGCCTGCCAGCGCTGCCTGGTGCTGGTGGATGGCTTTTTCGAGTTCCACCATGTGGGCAAGGTGTCCATCCCCTTTCATATCAAGCTCCGGAACGAGGAGCCGATGGCCCTGGGCGGTCTGTATGAGCACTGGACGGATCCTGGTGGCCAGCGGATAACGAGCGTAAGCCTGGTGACCACGCGCGCCAACACCACCATGGCACGCATACACAACAAGCCCGGAGAAGCGGGGCCGCGCATGCCCTTCATCGTGCCACGCGAGCTGGACAATGATTGGCTCGCACCAGCCGATAACGACAACGACAAAGCCCGCGTGGAAGCGCTGATCAGACCCTTTCCGGAAGATGAACTGGATACCTACCCCGTGCCACCACTGCTGGGCAAGCGCGCCATTGGCAATATGCCCGAAGCGGTGAAGCCCCATTATTGGCCCGAACTACAGACGGAACTGTTCTGATCAGTCCTGAAGGATGAAGGCGCCCTGTGTACGGATGTCATGGCAGGCCAGCCCATTCTCCCTGCACCACCAACGGGCCTGGCGTCGGTCACGTGGAGACATGCCTGGAGCAAGGACGAGCGCTTGAAGGGGAGGCTGTTCCCGCAGGGTCGCTGCGTTCGAGCGGCTCCAACGGCCGTTCAGGACCAGCACGTCGAAAGGAACGGGTGGAAGCGGGTCAGGGATATCACCCTGTACGAGCAGAACCTCCCAAGGAAGGCCGCTCACGTATTGCAGGTCTTCCTGCCCGAACGCTTGGAACGAGTCCAGGCACGCGCCGGTGGCCCGTTCCAGCGCATCGCGCTGTTTCGCCGTCATGGCCGTATCCGCCACCGTATGCAATGCGCGTCCTTCGCGATAGGTCAGTGCCAGATGATATCGCTGGTCATGCACAATGAATTCACGTGAGGTGGACCGTGCATGAGCGGTACGCCCCCAGGAGAGCAGCAGGATGAAGGTGACAAGTCCGGACCATGCCAGCAGTATCCGCACCCGCCATATGAGCCACGCGGCCGCGAACAGGACGAGCGCGTACATCAACAGGGATTGCGCGGTGGAGATGCGGATGGCCGGATAGGCCATCGGCCATTGAGCGATGCCATCCGTTACATAGGAGACCAGGTGCAACGCACCGCCCACCAGCCACGCGAGCATCGATCCCACCACCGGAACCGGGCCCAACAGCAATACCAAAGCGCTGCCGCATACAATGATGCCAATGCCCGAGACCACCAGGATGTTCGCAGGCAGGAACCAGGTGGGGAATGCCTTGAAAACGAGTAAGGACAAGGGGGTGGTCATGACCTGCGCAGCGATGGACACACACAGGATCGACCATGGCAGCTCCAACCAGCGATAAGCAGGTTCCCATACACGTCGCAAGGGATCATAGAACAGGATGATGCCCAACACCGCAAGGAAGGAGAACTGGAAGCTGAGCTGGTGCAGCATACCGGGATCGATAAGCAGGAGGATGAAGGCGGCGGCAGAGAGACTGTTGAGCGCATCGCGCCCACGGCCCACCATGCCCGCCACGGCAAAAAGGCTGAACATGACCGATGCCCGGAGCACGGACGGTGACCCGCCGGTGAGGAATGCGTAGCCCCAGATGCCCAGCAGGATCAATGCTCCGCGTAACATGCGCTGAATGGTCCGCTCGCCCAGGAAGGATAGCAGAAAGAGCAGCACGCCGTAAAGAATTCCGACATGCAAGCCTGAAAGGGCCAGTACGTGCATGGTACCGCTGCGTACAAAACCACTCCGCTGTTCGGGAGTGAGCTCATCCCGGAATCCCAGCACAAGGGCCTTGGCCAGCGCCCTTTCAGGCGGGGCAAGACCGGATCGATCAAGGCGTTCCACTAACTGCATGCGCCAGCGCTCGAACGGGCCGGGACCATGTCCTTGCGATGGCAGGACCTTCGCATGGCCCGCCCGAACGAACATCGTGCGATGCAAGCACTTGGATGCCGCCCACTGCCGCTGATCAAAGGCGCCTGGATCCGGTACGCGATCGAAGGCGAACGGAACACCTCGCACCCAGATGCGCATACCATTGCGCAGCGGGCCTATCGTACTGTCCGCAACGGTCAAGAGCATCCGCCCTTGCACAGGTTGAAGAAGTGCATTGGTATCGATCAGCGCGAGCAGGTCAACCTCAAGGCGCTGCACCATTCCTGAACTGCGCCCTACCGCATCGACCTCCACCAACCATGCTGCCTGAGGTGAAGCACCATCGGGGATCATGGGCCGTTCGGTCGCCTGCCGAACACCCTGCCAAAGCATACCCAAGGCCAGCATGCCATTGGCCATGGCCAACCCACCCACCCAGCGGGACGAATAGTCCGGTGCCTTGCGGGTGAACGCGAAGAATAATGCGGTTGCTATCAATGCATACGCCCATGCCACCCACATGGGTGGGTCCAGTCCATACACCAGCAAAAGGCCCAGTATGAAGGGAAGCACCGCGCGCAGCATGGGAGCACGCATGAAGGCGCTTGCGATCTCCTCAAAAGGGCCATGCCGCCACATGCGCTCAAAGATGCGCAGTGGCGCTTCCTGAACGGTTCACGGCAGTTGCACGAGCGTCCGGCGGGGCTCCACGTGCAGATAGACACATTTCAGGTAGTGTGATTCAGGAAAGCCCCAACGCACCGGGTGGTCCGGTGCCTGGCTGCCGCGGTGCACCTCTGTCAGCCACACACCTGCATCACTTGCCGCCTCCGCGAGCATGCCATCGAATGCCGGAGCGGATAGATGAAACGAACATGAACAGCTCACCAGGAAGCCTCCCGGCCGTATGCACTTCATCGCACGCAGGTTGATCTCCTTATAGCCGCGCAGGGCATTGGGCAGGGCCGCCTTGCTCTTGGCAAAAGCGGGGGGGTCCAATACGACCACGTCCCAGCTGCGGCCCTTTCTGCTCATCTCACCAAGGTGGTCGAACACATTGGCCTGTTCGAAGGAGCAGCGGTCCGCAACATGGTTGAGCTTCGCGTTATGTTGCGCATTGGCTACTGCTTCAGCGCTGATGTCCAACCCGGTGACCCGCGATGCGCCGTGACAAGCGGCATGCAATGCGAAACCGCCTGTATGGGTGAAACAGTCCAGCACTTCAGCCCCCCTGGCCACCATCTTCATGGAGGCATGATTTTCCCGCTGGTCCAGGAAGTGTCCGGTCTTCTGCCCCGTGGCCACGTCAATGGCAAAGCGCACACCGGCCTCATCAATGGTCACCTGGGTCCCGAACGCGCTCCCTACTGGTCCAGCACGCAGTTCGAGGCCTTCCAGCGCACGTACGGGTGCATCACTTCGTTCGAAGATCCCCAAAGGCGAGATCAGGCGCTGCAGTTCATCAAAGATCACCCCGCGCAATTGCTCCATGCCCAAAGTGAGGACCTGGACGACGAGCACCTGATCGAACTTGTCCACCACCAACCCGGGCAGGCCATCGCTCTCCCCGAATACCACACGAACGCTGGCCACATCAGGCAGCAGCCGCTGGCGCAGGGCCCATGCCGCCTGAATGCGTGCACGCACCCACTGTTCATCCACGACTTGCGTTGGATCATGCGTGAGCAAGCGCACCCGGATCTTGGACCGGGCATTGAAATACCCCGTTCCCACCGGACCGGCCTTCACATCCACCACCTGTACCAAGGCCCCAGGGGCCACTTCTCCATCCTGCCTTAGCACCTGCGTGTCGAAGACCCATGGGTGACCGCGCTGTACGCGGCGCTGGGGGTCGGTAATGAAAACACGGATCATGGGCGGTGAAGGTATCTCTGAAGGAAAAGACGAACAGGTCAGGGGCTGTCACCTACCTTTCGGCCACATAACCCGCTGTGCAATGCACCTTTCGCGCTTATTGATCATTCTACTCTCCTTGCTCGTCCTCCCCTTTTCTGGTTGTGACAAGGAGCAGGAAGCGGACAAGGTCTACCTGAACGGAACGGGGGGCACAGGAGGCGGAGGTGGAGGCACGGGTGGAGGCGGTGGCGGCACCAATTCTGGTCCAGTTGACCCGGCCACCATCGACATCAATAGCGAACCCATATGGGCATGTGATGGCAACGGAACGGATTACGTCTGTTATGACAGCACCTCATGGCATTCCCAATTGCTCAGCATCATGACCAGCAACGCCGCCATCTCTCAATTTGCCTTGGGAGACGTGCCTTATGCGGCCCAAGTCCAGCTCTATGGATTCACGTGGTCCGGAGCCGATCCGACACAAGCCGAGATGGACGCGTTCTTCGCTCCGGGTGCCCGCCCATTCACTGACCTCAGCCTTTCTCCGGGTGTGCTCATCAGCATGACACCAAGCATGTCAGGCAATCCCATCTACCAGTCCAACCTTGGCGCTCAGCCCTCCTCCAGTTCCTTCACCATCACGGACGTTCAACCTTACCCCTTCGGCTCTTTCGCGGGTGTAAAAGTGCGCGCGGTTTGGCAATGCACCTTGAAGTCCACCAGTGGATCTGACGTTCAATGTGTGGATGGGATCTTCGTCGGTTACTTTACCGGTGACGCGAATTGATCAATAACCATCATCCCTGAAGAACGCGATGTTCGACAGGTCGATGAGGTGCACACTGGTGTAGTAATGGTGCAGGATGTCCGTGAAGGGGATCCCCTTGCCCGCCATGGCCATTGCCCCTTCCTGGCATAGACCTACGCCATGGCCGAACCCACGGCCCACAATGCGCAGCTGGTCACCTTCCGGTGCGATGGAGAAGTAGGCTGAGTTGAACTTCCAGTCCCCGCGGACCTCCTTGAGCGGAATGGATACTGGTAACCCGGACATGGCCACCTCGCGGCCCGTGGGCATGTAGTTGGTCACTGCTTCCACAACAGCAGGATCGTTCACGTTCAGGTTGAAGCGTTTCTTGAGGTAGGCCAGCCATTCCGCCCGGGGTATGGTGCGCTCCCATCGAGCATGTGCCCCACCGGTGCAGAAACTGTCGGGTCGAGCGCGCAGGTAGGGTTCCTCCTTGCTCCACACATCCTCTGCGTTCAAGGTGTGCCCACCACAGTTGCTGTGAAAGGTGGCATGTACCAGGCGGATCGAAGCATCCACCACCACCATGCCCCGCGTGGCCAACACAGCCTGGGAGATCAACTCTTGATCGTTCCGGGTCTTGTAGACCTGGCAGTGAACGCCGTCGCACAATTCAAAACCATCCCCGGCATGGCGACGCAGATTGCTCAGGGCATAGGTCCGGCAGCTCACGCCCTGCAGCTTGTAGTACTCGCGGTCATGATCCTTCCCGGCCTCGCTCAACACTACGGCAGCAACATACTCCTCCAGCTTCACCTCGTTCACCAAGGTGAGCTTCTCACCTGCGGGTCGCACTTCCAGCTTGCCAGCGTATGCCCTTTCCGGCATCGGCGGATCCGAGGAGCGCATGCGGAAGCCGCCACCGGACCCCTTGGGGATGACCGTAATGCGGTTCTTGGCGCTGAATTGGCAGGAAAGGCATTTTGCATGAAGCACACCGCCAATGCATTCCACCCGCAGGCCATCGGCCCCGGAAAGCTCCCCCACTTTTCGGCCATCGGCCAGGATATCCGCACCGCCCCGGCCCGTCAGCACCATAACGCGTTTTACGGCCTGGTCACGAAGCAAGCCCACCTGTAACTCCTGCATTTGCGCATGAATTACCATGGAGAGCCAGAGTATGGGCAGGGTTGTGAGTAGGCGCTTTTTCATGGCGGATCAAAACTATTTTGGACGTTCCCCGTATCAGCGGCCCGATCCGAGACTTTTCCACACGCGATCGGCTACTTTCCTGGAGGCCCCCCCCCCGCCCGATCGGGTGCGTAGCTCGGCCATATCCGTGGCCATCCCCTCCCGCACGTCCGGTTGATTCAGGATACGATCCAGGGCCCCCTGAAGGTTACGTTCGGTGAAGTCCTCCTGCACCAATTCCTTCACGGCCTCCCTACCCAAGATCAAGTTGACCAGGGAGATATAGGCCACCTTGACCACCCGCCTGGCTATCCATACTGATAGCCCCCCCCCCTTGTAACAGACCACCTGGGGGATACCCAATAAAGCCGTTTCCAAGGTGGCTGTACCGGAGGTCACCAGCGCAGCCGCCGATGCCCGCAGCAAGGCATAGGTGCGGCCAGATACCCGCTCAACCTCAGCGCCGGGCATCCATCGGGTATAGAAAGCCTCGGGTATGCCTGGCGCCGCCGCCACCACGAACCGGTGGCTGCGGAATAAGGGGGCCATGCGCAACATCACGGGCAGCATGCGGGCGATCTCCTGCCGGCGGCTGCCGGGTAGCAGGGCAACGACCGGCCTGGGGTCCGTACCCCGGTCCCAAGCCTCGGCAGGCTGCTGGTCCTGGGTGAGGGCATCCAACAAAGGGTGCCCCACGAACTCCACCACCACCCCACGTTCCGCATACCACTCCTTCTCGAACGGCAGGATGACATACATGTGATCCACCGCCCTTCGCACGATCTCCACACGGCCGGCTTTCCACGCCCACAACTGGGGGCTTATGTAGTAGTGCACCGGTATCCCCAAGCCGTGCGCGTACTCCGCCATGCGCAGGTTGAAACCCGGATAGTCGATCAAGATGAGCGCATCGGGCTGCCAGGAAGCGATGTCCCGTTTGCAGAAAGCCATGTTCCGCAGGATGGTGCCGAGGTTCAGCAGGACCTCCGTGAAACCCATGAATGCCAGGTCGCGAATGTGCTTCACCAACGAAGCACCTGCCCGCTGCATGTGGTCCCCGCCCCATGCACGTACTTCCAATCGCACTCCATCTGACGCGGCGCAGGCGAACAGTTCGCGCACCAGGTTGCCGCCATGCAGGTCGCCGCTGGCCTCCCCGGCGATGATGTAGATGCGCTTTGTTCCGCTCATGGCGACACCGATAGCGGCAGGATCATAGCCAGCCCAGGTCCTTCAACCTGTCCACGAGTATGGAAGGCACGATGTACAACGCATATACGAACATGGCCGCGATCACCCCGCGCATGGCTTGGAGCATGCGGGCTCGATCGAAGGCAAAGAACAGAAAGGCATCCGCCACCAGCCCCAGGCTCACGATTGAGGTGCGGTACAGGGGCGCGCCCAGGAATAATTCGTTGATGAACCAGGCCAGATCGTGGTGCGGCCGTATGGCCGTCACATAGATCAGGGCATAAAGCAGTATGCCGATCAATGGCGCGATCAGCCCTGCCAGCAAGCCGACCCAAGCCTTGTCAAAGCGCATGGTCCAAGGTGTTCAATGCAGCAATGGCGTGGTGTGCCGTCATGTCGTACTGCACGGGCACAAGGCTCACAAAACCATGCTTGACGGCCCATACATCGGTATCCTCACCATGGTCCTCGCTACGGAACTCGCCCTTCAACCAGTAGTATTCCTTGCCTCCGGGGTCCAGACGCGTTTCGAACTCATCCTCCCAATTGGCGCGGGCCTGACGGCAGACGCGAAGACCCTTCAATGGTCCGTGATCGGCCCGTGGTACGTTCACATTCAAACAGATGCCTTGGGCCATGCCATGTTGAAGGGTATTGGCCACCACACGCCGCACCACAGGCCGGGTATGGGCGAACTCCGCTTCGATGCCGTGATCCATCAGGCTGAAGCCAACGCTCGGAATGCCTTCCATGGCCCCTTCCACAGCCGCGCTCATGGTGCCGCTGTAAAGCACGTTGATACTGATGTTCGCCCCATGATTGATGCCACTTACCAGCAGGTCGGGTCGCGAACCACCGAGCAGCTTGTAGATGGCCAGCTTTACACAATCCACGGGGGTGCCATTGCAACTCCATGCCTCCACCCCTTCCATCAGTTCCACGCGTTGCAAACGCAGAAAGGAGTGGATGGTGATGGCATGTCCCATGGCACTTTGTGGCTTGTCCGGGGCCACCACCAGCACCTTTCCGAAGGCTTTCATCTCCTCCACCAGCACCCGGATGCCCGGAGCGAATATCCCGTCATCATTGGTCACCAGGATAAGAGGGGTCTTGCTCATGGGCCGCAAAGGTACCCGGGGGCGTGAGCCTTGCACGAAGTGTCCACCCAACGCACAAAAGTGCCACCCAATAATTGTGCTCCTACTTCCTCATTGCCAACCACCTTTGCGGAGTTCCAACCCTGCCCATGATCATGAAACACGCCATTCACCCACCTGATTCAGCCAAACCACTCGCTCCCTATACCCCTGCTGTTGCGGCAGGCGGCTTCGTATTCCTCAGCGGTCAGATCGCGTTGGACAGCGAAGGGAACCTGCATATTGGCAACATAGCCACAGAGACCCGCCAGGTGATGGACAATGTGGGACGGCTATTGGAGGCTGCCGGTCTCGGCTACCAGCACTTGGTGAAGGTGACCATCTTCCTGAGCGACATGGCACACTACGCTACGGTGAACGAGGTGTACGGAAGCTACTTCAGCGAAGTGCCACCCGCACGCGAGGCTGTGGCTGTAAAGGGGCTGCCCCGTGGCGTGAACGTGGAGATCAGCGGAATGGCCTTCCGAAGCTGACGCGGAATGGAAAGACAGGGGTGATCAAACGGTATGCTTGATCACCCCTGTAGCCTTACTCCACGATCAGCCGGCCATGAGCGATGGCTCCTGAAACCGGCTGCAAGACAACAGTGTAGCAACCAGCCGCCAGATCGCCTGGCAAGAGGATCATATATCCATTGTCAATGGCGGATGAACGCAACACGTCCAACTGGACCGTCCTGCCGTGCAGATCCATCAAGCGCACCTCAGGCTGACCGGAACTGGTTCCAGCCATGCGGAGACTTACCCGGTCATTGCTCCGGGCAGGGTTCGGGTGAATGGAGAGTTCGTGGACCAGGGGAAGATCCTGCATCCCTACCGTACCATCATTCAAATGGCGCATGATGACCGCGTCGTTATTCGAGCCGTTCATGCCTTTGCCGGCCACCAGGATCTTGCCATCCGCCTGCAAGGTCAACGCGTTCGCTTCATCGAATGCGGCCATCGCAGTGGTCAGCACCACGCCGCCAGTGCCAAATCCCGCATCCAGGGTCCCGTTATCCAGGTAACGGGCAAGGATGAAATCGCGGTCATTGAAGATGAAGCCACCGGAGGTGCCGGCGACCAGGATACGGCCGTCATTCTGACGCTCGATCCCATACGCAACATCCTGATCGGCATTGTTGAAGGTCACCACACCGCTGGTACCGAATGACGGAATGGATGAACCCTGTGCATCAAATGCCATCAGGAGCATGTCGTAGGTGAAATCCATCAGCGTGGTGTACCCGCACACCACGATGTCTCCGGCCGGAGTGATCACCTGGCCAAAAGCCTGATCATCCTTACCCGTGGGCATGGGAGCGATGACCACACCACCCGTGCCGAATGTGGGATCCAGTTGACCGACACTGCTGAACTTGGCCAACAATACATCGAACTGAAAGGCCCCACCGGAACCCGGAATTTCGGAAGCATAGTGGCCGCTGGCGATGATGCTTCCATCCGGATTGACACCCAAGCTCCAAAAGTTGTTGTCCTCTCCGGCCACCGGTAGGGTAGCCATGCCACTCGTGCCAAAGGTCATATCCATCACACCCGTTTCTGAGAAATGGGTCACAATGGGATCGTATAGAAAGGAGCCGTTCCTTGCGCGGCCGGCGAGCAAAAGGCTGCCGTCCGTAAGTTCAACCACCGCATGCGCCATGTCATCCTGCGGGCTCATTTCGGTAACGACCATACCGCCCGTTCCGAAGGTGGCGTCCAGGCTGCCATCCGCCTTCAGCCGCATCATGAACGTGGCGAACTGGTAGGTGGGGTCGGCCACGGTACCCACAACAACGATCTTCTCGTCACTACGGATCACCAGGTCGTATGCGTAGGATTCCGTGAAGTCGTTGATGATCAAATAGCCATCGCCATCAAAACTGGTATCCAATGTGCCATCCGGATTCAGCCGCATCACAAGCAGTTGGCCCGAGAAGGAGGTGTTGATCGCGGTGCCAACAGCAATGATCTTCTGGTCCCAAGGCTGCACCCGCACCTTGGTCAGGTTATCCTGGAAGCCGAAATTCTGGATGTACTTGCCATTGTTGGCGAAGGAAATGTCCAGGTCGCCGGGAACCTGAGCCATTGCCAACGGGGAAAGGGCAAGAGAAAGTGTCGCTGTACTGATGATGCGCATGATGTGTGTTTAAAGGTTTGCTGGTAGCAAACCTAGCTTCCGGTCCAACCAGTCGTTGACGCAAAAACCCTGAGGATCGGAATGTCAGCCCAAACGCTTCAACTGGCTTCCATACAAAGCGGTCACCAGCAGGGACATCAGCGGACCGAACACGCCCAGATACTCCCATGGAAGCACCACATGTGGAAGAAAGATCCCCGCGATCTGCGCACTGGCATAGGTGTAGAAGCCGCTGCGCCTGCCCTTCCAGATGCCCACCACGCCGGCAAATCGAAGTACGGTGCGCACAAGGAGCAAAAGCATGAGCAGCGCCCCGTTCGCGTGCAACACCCCGACCAACGACATGGCCTTGGCCTGGTCATCCTCGCTCATGCCTGCACTGAATTGTGCCATCTGTTCACGCACCAGGTCGTTCACTTCCTCCAATGGCATCTGCTGCAAACCGGTCATCACCAGAATGCCCAATGCATACACGAGCATGAAGAAGCCCGTGTTCAGGAAGCTCGCGATCCCAAGTCCACCAATGAGCCCTGGACGTGAGGTATCACCCATCTCATCCGGAAGAAAATGCGTGGCCATGCACTCGGAATTGTTGGGCTAAATGTAACCGTCGCGCACAACACACGGAGCGCCGGTCGATCGGCTACCTTCGCCCCGCTTTCGCCACCACCTTCATCTCCCCCATAAAGGCAGGCTGCAGAGGGGCAAGGCGGATAACACAGCAGGGCAGACCAACACACCGCATCCGAATACCGAAATGAGCTACGACGTCATCGTTCTCGGCAGTGGCCCTGGGGGCTACGTGGCCGCCATCCGCGCCAGCCAATTGGGCCTGAAGACCGCCATTGTGGAACGCGAAAGCCTGGGTGGCATCTGCCTGAACTGGGGCTGCATCCCTACCAAGGCTCTGTTGAAGAGCGCCAATGTCTTCGAATACATCAACCACGCCAAGGACTACGGCATAACGGTGGGCGCCCCACAGGCCGACTTTCCGGGAATTGTGAAGCGCAGCCGGGACGTGGCCAAGGGCATGAGCAACGGCGTTCAGTTCCTGATGAAGAAGAACAAGATCGATGTGGTCATGGGCACGGGCAAACTGCTGCCCGGACGCAAGATCGAGGTGACCGCCGCCGACGGTAAGAAGAGCACCGTTGAAGGCAAACACATCATCATTGCCACCGGTGCACGCAGCCGCGAATTGCCAGCCCTGAAGCAGGACGGAAAGAAGGTCATCGGCTACCGCGAGGCCATGGTGCTGCCCGAGCAGCCCAAGAGCATGGTGGTGGTGGGCAGCGGCGCCATAGGCAGCGAGTTCGCCTACTTCTACAACGCCATCGGCACCAAGGTCACCCTGGTGGAGTTCATGCCCAACATCGTTCCCGTGGAGGATGAGGAGGTGAGCAAGGCGCTGGAGAAGAGCTTCAAGAAGCAGGGCATCGAAGTGATGACCGGAAGTGAGGTGACCGCCGTGGATACCAAGGGCAAGGGCTGCAAGGTGACCGTGAAGACGCCCAAGGGTGAGCAGACCATCGAGTGCGACATCGTGCTGAGCGCGGTGGGGATCGTGGCCAACCTGGAGGGCATTGGCCTGGAAGAGGTGGGTATTGTTACGGACAAAGGCAAGATCAAGGTGGACGACTTCTACACCACCAACATCCCAGGATACTACGCCATCGGGGACTGCACCCCCGGCCAGGCGTTGGCGCACGTGGCCAGTGCGGAAGGCATCATCTGCGTGGAAAAGATCGCCGGGCACCACCCCGAGAAGCTGGACTACAACAACATCCCCGGCTGCACCTACTGCACACCCGAGGTGGCCAGTGTGGGCATGACCGAGAAGCAGGCGAAAGAAAAGGGCCTGGAGATCAAGGTGGGCAAGTTCCCTTTCAGCGCAAGCGGGAAGGCCAGCGCGGGTGGCAACAAGGACGGTTTCGTGAAGTTGATCTTCGATGCCAAGTACGGCGAACTGCTGGGCGCCCACATGATCGGCATGAACGTTACCGAGATGATCGCTGAGTGCGTGAGCATCCGCAAGCTGGAGACCACCGGCCACGAGATCATCAAGACCGTGCATCCGCACCCCACCATGAGCGAGGCCATCATGGAAGCCGCCGCTGCGGCCTACGGCGAGGTGATACACCTGTGATGGTACCATCACTGTCGGAACGTGCGGGCATCCGACCTCACTAAAGCTTCGGCGGACACGTGTGCGGGATCGCGGGTTCATACCAACTTCAGGAGGGGGCAGCATCCGATGATCGGGTCGCACAGGCGCTTCGCGCGATAGCGCATCGCGGTCCTGACGATGAGGGGGTATACCGGAGCGGTCGCACCATACTGGGCCACCGGCGCCTGAGCGTCATAGATACCAGTGCAGCAGGGCACCAGCCCTTCACGGACGAAGGTGGCCGGTACACCATTGTCTTCAACGGTGAAGTGTTCAACTTCAAGGAGCTGCGTGCGGAACTGGAGGCCAATGGCCACAGGTTTAGAAGCCACACGGACACCGAGGTGGTCCTCCGGCTTTTCACGATCAAAGGCGAGGCCTTTCTGCACGACCTGAACGGTTTCTTCGCCCTGGCCATCCACGATGCTCAGGAAGACACACTTTTTCTTGCGCGCGACCGGTTCGGGGTGAAGCCCCTGCTTTGGAGCGATGTGAACGGTCGTTTTCTGTTCGCCAGCGAGCTGCGGGCCTTGATGGCCTTGGGCTGCCCATGTGATGTGGACCAGGTATCCCTGCGGCAGTACTTCACCTTCCACTACATACCTGCTCCACATACCATCCTGCACCATGCCCAGAAGCTGCTTCCGGGGCACTGTGCGCGCGTGAGCAGTGCAGGGGTGACCATACGCCGCTGGTACGATCTGCCGGAAGCCGCAGGCAACACCGAGCGACCTGTTGAACCCCAGTCCCATCTCTTTCAATTGCTCGATGATGCGGTCCAAAGCCGACTGGTGGCGGATGTGCCGGTGGGCACCTTTCTGAGTGGCGGCCTGGACAGCAGCATTGTGAGCGCTTTGGCCAGTCGGCATCACCCGGCACTGCACACCTTCAGCATCGGCTTTGCGGAGGATGACTGGTTCGACGAGAGCCGATTTGCGGAGGCTGTTGCTGTGCACATTGGCAGCGAACACCATGCATTCCGCTTGACCCGCCAGGAACTGGCCGATGCCTATGCCGGACTGCTACACGCCACGGACGAGCCATTTGCGGACAGCTCGGCGCTGGCTTCCTACATCCTTTGCCGCCACACCCGGGACCATGTGACGGTGGCACTTAGTGGCGACGGTGCCGATGAGGTCTTTGGCGGCTACAGCAAGCACCAGGCGGAGTGGCGATTTCGCCATGCGGCAGCACTGGAACAACTGGTGATCGGTCTTGGCCCGCTTTGGGGAGCGCTACCCCGGTCACGGGGCGGCCGTGTCACCGACCTGTTCCGGCGCTTGGACCGGTTCGCCGCAACGGCGAAGGGAACAGCCGAGGAGCGCTGGCTGGCACTGGCCTCCTTTGATACGGATGATGATCGCAGCAGGCTCCTGGGCCACGCACCTGAAGCACCCGGTCTGGCCGTGCGCCACCAACGTATGACCGCCGGCTTGGGCCGCATGCCAGGGCTGAACGGCGTGCTGCTGGCCGATGTGCTGGAAACCCTGCCGAATGACATGTTGCACAAAGTGGATATGACGAGCATGGCCCATGCATTGGAGGTACGCACCCCTTTCCTGGACCGCCGGGTGGTGGAGTTCGCCTTCGCTCTGCCAGCAGAGCAGCGGTTCAAACTGGGCAGCGGAAAGCACTTGTTGCGCCGCACCTTCGGCCACTTGCTGCCCCACCAGACGTTGACCCGTGCCAAGCGTGGGTTCGAGGTTCCGCTTCGGGCTTTGCTCACCGGGCCTCTGCAGCCGCTGGTGGACGAACTGTTCACGGAAGAACTGGTGACCAGCGCAGGGCTCTCGCACCATGGCGTGCAGGCGGTGCGGGCACGCATGCACGGGGCAAACCCAGGCCAGGCACAGGCAACCGCCCATGCCCTTATCGTCTACCTGTCGTGGTGGAGGAGGTGGATATCCTGAGGGTGTCCTGCTCCCAAGAGAATATCTTCACCACCGCTTCCGGTTCCGAACCCCATGCCCAGGGTCCTACGCATCATCAATCGGTTCAACCTCGGTGGCCCTACGCACAACGCCGCCTACCTCACGCGGTATCTGCCAAGTGACTTTGAAACATTACTCGTAGGTGGAGGTCAGGAAGCTGGAGAAGAGGACAGCCAGCACATATTGCGCTCCCTCGGCGTGGAAGCCACGATCCTGCCGGAAATGCAGCGCGAGGTGGCACCATGGAATGACCGGGGGGCCTATCACAGGATCAAGCAGCTCATCCGCGAGTTCAAGCCGGACATCGTTCACACCCATGCCGCCAAGGCGGGTGCTGTGGGCCGCATGGCCGCTGCGGATATGGGCGTGAAGGTGATCGTCCACACTTTTCATGGGCACGTGTTCCACAGCTATTTCGGCAAGCTGCGCACCACGCTTTACAAGAACATCGAACGCTTCCTGGCCCGGCGATCCTCACGGATCATCGCCATCAGCGAGCGCCAGCGCTGTGAATTGGTGGAGGAACACCGGATCTGTTCGCCGGAAAAAGTGGCCGTGATCCCGCTTGGGTTCGACTTGAACAGGTTCCAGCAGGATATGGCCGCGAAAAGGGCACTATTCCGGCATGTCTACAACCTAACCGATGATGAAGTAGCCATCGGGATCGTGGGGCGCCTGGTGCCCGTGAAGAACCACGACCTCTTCCTGGAGACCCTTGCACGGGTGGCTGGCCAAAGCGGCAGGAGGGTGCGTGCCTTCATTGTTGGGGATGGCGAAGAGCGCTCAAGGCTCGAGGCAAAAGCCGGGGCCATGGGTCTGGAGACCGTTGCCGGCCCCTATTTTAATGGCCATGGTTTTGGCCACGGCATGGGGGCCGGACACCCGTTCAAGCGTGCCACGCTCACCTTCACCAGTTGGATCAAAGAGATCGACATTGTCTATGCCGGTCTGGATGTGGTGGTGCTCACCAGCCTGAATGAAGGCACCCCGGTAAGTTTGATCGAGGCACAGGCCGCCGGCAAGCCCATTGTATCCACCAATGTGGGGGGCATTGAGAATGTCGTCCTGCCGGATACGACCGCCTGTCTTCGCGCTTCCGGTGATGTGGATGGCCTGGCAACGGACCTGCATCGCCTGGTGGAGAGCAACAGCCTGCGCCAGGCCATGGGCGCCCCGGGCTGGGACCATGTGCGCGACCGCTACCATTTCACGCGACTGGTGGACGAAACAGCGCGCTTATACCAATCCCTGCTTACCTGAGCCGCTGGCAGGGGATGGTTACTTTTGCCCGATGCATGTGGGTTTGATAAAGCGCGTTGGGTGGACCCCGGTCCTTACCATCCTACTTGGGTCCCTTTTCCATGGCTGCACGGTGAACCGTGACATCATGTTCAAGACACCCACCGATTTCCAGTACGATGTGGTTCCTGACAGCGCCGATTTCCGCCAATTGTTCCGCATTCAACGGAACGACTATCTGGAATTCAGGTTGTTCGCCAATGATGGCTTCAAGCTGATCGACCTTGTGAGTGAAGCCGGACTGGACGCCCGTGCCGTTCAGCGACTCACCTTCAAGTATTTGGTGGAATATGATGGTTTGGTGAAGCTGCCCCTCCTGGGCCGTGTGAAACTGGCGGACATGACCATCCGCGAAGCGGAAATGTTCCTGGAGGACAAATACTCAGAGTACTACAACAGACCGTTCGTTCAGCTCTTTGTCACCAACCGCCGCGTGGTCGTTTTCCCGGGCGCGGGTGGTGACGCCCAAGTGGTGAACCTGGAGAACAACAACACCACCCTGCTGGAGGTGCTGGCCAATGCCCGCGGCCTTCCCCGTCGTGCCAACGCATCCAAGGTCAAGCTCTTCCGAAGGGGTGAGGATGGGCATCGCCAGGTGTTCCTGTTCGACCTGTCGGATATCGATGGATTGAAGTATGCGGACATCGTCATGCAAGGCGATGACATCCTGTACGTCCAGCCGAACCCGGAGGTCGCACGTGAATTGTTGTACGATCTGACGCCGCTCATCACGCTGCTCACCACCACCCTGCTGGTCATCGGCATTGCGAACAGCTTCTCGAGATAGCCACCATGCTGAGCGAAGAGACCGTAGGCAGGAACGTCACTTTCGAGAGCTATCGTGAGCGGATCACGAACTTCAGCAACGAGTTCGACCTCGGGCTTTTCCTCTATATCCTGAAGCGATCGGTGCTGTGGATCGCATTGGTCCTGCTGGCTTCCGGAGCAGCCGCCTACCTGTACCTGAGGTACACCGCTCCCACCTATCAATCGCGCACCATCATTCAGCTGGCCGAGAAGAACACGGCCAAGAAGGTGCTCCAGGTCAACGAGCTGGTGGAGAGCAACAACCTGCAGGCCGATGTGGAACTGCTGAGATCAAAGTATTTCATCGGCCAGGTGCTCGACCGCATGCCGCTCGCGGTCAGCTATTACTTCAAGGGGCAGATCCTCACCCGCGAGCTCTACACGCATTCTTTCATCAACCTGGTGGACCTGGAGTTGATCGACCCTGCCATATATGACACCCCCATTCTGGTGGACCTCACCCCGGACAGGCTGGTAAAACTGACCTATACCATCGAAGGGACCACTTATGCCGAGGCATTCGAGATCGGCCGCCCGCTGCGTACACCGCATTTCAAGGGGACCATCCTGCTGATCTCGGAGAACGACCCCTTGCGCAAGGAACCGGAAGGCTCCCTTTCCATGCGTATCAATTCACCCACTTCGCTGGTGAACAAGTACTACGGACAGCTCTTCATCCGCATCGTTGACAACAACGCGAAGACCATCGAGATCAGCTGCAAGGATCACAATCCGTACCTGGCGCGGGACCTTGCTCAGAAGATGGCTGACACCTATATCGAATACGACCTGAGCCGCAGGAAGGAAAGTGCGGAGAGCATCCTCAACTTCATCCAGGTGCAGAAGGATACGGTCTTTGAGGAGTTGCGACAATCCGAGTTCCAATTGCAGGAGTTCAAAAGGGACAACCGCGTGGCCAACCAGGCGGAACTCACACCCATTCTACTTCAACGCTCACAGGAATATGAGGACCTGCTCATGCAGCAGGAGATCGAGATCCGCCTGTTGACCGAACTCGAGAACGTATCACGCAGGGACACGGGGCAGCTCGAGGTACAGGACCTGATACCACTGCTGGTGGGAACGGACCAGACCACAGGTCTCAGCGACCTGGTACAGGGCCTCAATCAACTTCTGCTGCAGCGGGAGGAAATGCTCTATGAACTGACCGAGAACAGCCGGGGTATCGAAGCGATCGACCGCCAGATCACCCTACAGCGTCGTTTGCTGCTGGAGGCCCTGCAGACCCTGCGGTTCCGTGCAGAACGCAGGCGTGCGGAATACCGGGAGAAGGTGCTGGAATTCGATGAGAGCTTCAGGGGACTACCAGAAATACAACTCGAGTTCGGCAGCATCCAGCGCATCTTCAACTTGAACGAGAAATACTACAACCTGCTGCTTGAAAAGGACATTGAGTACCGCATCAGCAAGGCAGGTTTCGTGGCGGACAACCGCATCCTGGAGCGCTCTTCACTTCCCACTACACCCATAGCGCCAGACCGTGGCACCATCCTGTTCTCTTACCTCCTCACCGGGGCCATCCTCAGTTTCCTCATTGTGCTGGTCCGGTACATACTGCATGACAACATCACCTCGCTCACGGACATCGCCAAGCTTTCCAATGCGTCCATCGGCATATTGGGCATGGTGCCGAAGTACAAAAAGGACGTACCCGTGAGCCAGCTGCTTGTGGACAAGAACCCCAAGTCGCTCATCGCCGAAGCCTTCCGAAGCATACGCACCAATCTTCAATTCGTCGACAACAGCCAAGGCTCCAAACTGGTGGCGATCACCAGCACCATTTCCGGTGAAGGCAAAACTTTCGTGGCCATCAATCTGGCGGGTATCATCAGCTTCAGCGGCAAGCGTGTGATCATGCTCGATCTGGACATGCGCAAACCGAAGATCCACCTTGGTTTCGGGGTGGAGAACCTCAAGGGCATGAGCACGCTGCTCATCGACAAGGACCCGCTCGATGAATGCATCCAGCAGAGCAGCGTGAAAGGTCTGGAGTTCATCACGGCTGGCCCGATCCCACCGAATCCTTCAGAGTTGATCATCAGCGCCCGCATGGGCGAGATCCTCAAGGAGCTCAAGTCACGCTACGATGTGGTGTTGATCGACACCCCGCCCGTGGGCCTGGTCACCGATGGTCTTTCCATCGTGCAACAGGCCGACTACCCGATCTACATATTCCGCTCGGACTATTCCAAGAAGGTGTTTGTGCACAATGTGGACCGATTGATCAATGAGAACAAGATCACCCGGTTGAGCACCATTCTGAACGGTGTGGATGTGGACCGGAACAAATACGGCTACAATTACGGCTACGGTTATGGCTACGGCTACGGCTATGGCTATGGCTACTACGAGGACCGTTCCACGCGCAGCAGCCGGCGCAAGCCCAGGTCGTATTTCGGCAAGCTGTTCAAAGGCGCATGATGGATATTGAGACCACCGGCCTTGACGGTTTGCTGATCCTCAAACCACGTGTGTTCAGCGATGAACGGGGGGCTTTTCTGGAGACCTTTAATGAGCATCGCTTTCAGCAGGCCATCGGGGAACCCGTCCATTGGGTCCAGGACAATGAATCGGTCTCCAAGGCCGGTGTGCTGCGCGGCCTGCACTTCCAAGCCACTCCTCACGCTCAAGCCAAACTGGTGCGGGTGGTGCGCGGGGCGGTGCTCGATGTGTGCGTGGACATCCGCCCGGAAAGCAGGACCTTCGGTCGCCACTTCAAAATGGAGCTGGACGGACATCAGCGTCTCATGCTTTATATCCCGACCGGATTTGCGCACGGCTTTCTGGCCCTTGAAGATGATACGGTGTTCACCTACAAGTGCTCGGCCTATTATGACCCTCCTTCGGAACGGACCATCCGCTGGGATGATCCCGAACTGGGCATCGACTGGGGAGTGAAGGACCCGAGGCTGAGCCCGAAGGACGTGGCCGGGGTGCCGTTCCGTTCCAACGCCTGGCGCTGACATGTACAGCCCCACCCAGCTCTTCCTCATCCATTCCGGGCTCTTTTTCACCTGCCTGGTCTTTTCATTGCTGATCAACTCCCTGTTCCTGCGTTTCGCCCGCACGCTGGGGATCCGTGACAATGAGGAGCTCATCCGGTGGAGCGCCACGAGCAAACCGGCCTTTGGGGGCATCGCGTTCGCCATCGTCTTTCTTGGGGTGTTCGCCATGTACGGCACCCTTTTCCCAAAACACCAGGACCCGCTCCAGCCGCGCCTGCTGGGCCTGCTGGCCTCCACTGGCCTAGGCTTTCTGATGGGGCTGGCAGATGACGCATACAACACGCGGCCCTATCTGAAGCTCTCCGTGCAACTGGCCTGCGGCTTCATACTCGTTCTGTCAGGATCGGTCATCCAACTTACCGCCGATCCGCTAATGAATACCGTGCTAACTGTCTTCTGGGTGGTCGGCCTGATGAATGCCATCAACATGTTGGACAACATGGACGGCATCACGACGATCGCTTCCATGTTCATCCTGGGTTGCGCCCTCGTCAGCCAGGCGGTGATGGGCCATGTGGCCGACCTGCTGACCGTACTGATCACCGGGGTTCTGGCCGCCCTGGCGGGTTTCCTCTTCTTCAACTGGCACCCTTCGCGAATGTTCATGGGTGACACGGGAAGCCAGTTCCTGGGGGTCTTCCTCGCCTATGTGGGCATCGAGTGCTTCTGGAACGTCACCTCACCATTGGGCGTGGCAGAGCCTGAGCGCCGCATCCTGCTGGCCATCCTCGTATTTCTTCTGCCCATCGCCGATACGACCTCTGTCACCATCAATCGGCTGCTGAAGGGGCGCTCCCCTTTTGTGGGTGGCCGCGACCACACCACGCACCATTTGAGCTACGCCGGCCTGAACGATGCCCAAGTGGCGCTGACCTTCGCAGGGCTGGGCACCCTTTCGCTTGTCCTTACCTTTGCCGCCACCCGCTTCATCAACGTGTGGGAGAACTTGCATACGGTCCTTTACGTTTCATACGCCGCTTCCGTCGGGCTCACCCTGTTCATCGTAACCCGTCGTACCCGCCCCAACCCATGAAAGCTTACAACCGCACCATTCTGCAGGGCGTTTCGCTGGCGGCGCTGGTGCTCCTGGCAACGGTTGCCGTGCAGGTCCTCATCTCATCCACGTCGAACGAAGGAACGGACCTTGACCACCAGCGGCAGTTCAACGACAGCTACAAGGTCTTTTCGCTCACCCTGCCCAGCGAGATCACCTTCTGCGGTGAGCCGGTGCCCATGGACAAACTCGATGTGCGTGAACGGCTGGACCGCGAGCTGCTGGTGAACACCTACTGGCAGAGCAACAGTCTGCTGGCCTTGAAGCGTGCCACCCGCTGGTTCCCGATGATCGAGGAGGTGCTCCGTGAGAACGGCGTACCCGACGATATGAAATTCATAGCCCTGATCGAGAGCGGGCTCACCAACACTGTTTCACCCAAAGGCGCCACGGGCTACTGGCAGTTCATGAAGGAGACCGCCCTTCAGTATGGCATGGAGGTGAATGGCGAGGTGGATGAACGCTACCATGTGCGGCGCAGTACCGAGGCGGCCTGCCGCTACCTGAAGGAAGCCCATGCGAAATACGGCAGCTGGGCCCTGGCAGCCGCATCCTATAACCTGGGACCAGGCGGCCTGGACCGCCAGCTGGAGCGCCAGCAAGTAGGCAACTATTTCGACCTGCTCCTGCCAGAGGAAACATCGCGCTACGTTTTTCGTGTGCTGGCCATGAAGGAGATCCTGCGCGACCCCGCACGCTATGGCTTCCATCTGCGTGAACAGGACCGTTATGCTCCATACCGTACCCGAACGGTCTCCGTGACTGGTCCGGTCACGGACATCACCGCGTTCGCCACCCGCCAGGGCACGGATTACAAGACGGTGAAACTGCTGAATCCCTGGCTCCGCGACGCGAAGCTGACTAACAAGGAAGGTCGCAACTACACGCTGCTGCTGCCTGCTGAAGGGTTCGACCAGGATCCAAGCAAGGAGGACCGATAGGGTGGCGGGACCAGCAGGTGCATCCGAACGGGCGAAGCGCCCCTCCACAAAGGGAGTGGCCGGTAAGCCCGTGCATGCCACCGAGCGCATCGAAGTGCTGGGGGCCAGGGTGCACAATCTGAAGAACATCGACCTGTCCATTCCACGTGATCAATTGGTTGTCATAACAGGGCTGAGCGGAAGTGGCAAAAGCAGCCTTGCGTTCGACACCCTGCATGCGGAGGGACAACGTCGTTACATCGAGACCTTCAATGCCTACGCACGTCAGTTCCTTGGCGGGATCGAAAGGCCTGACGTGGACCTGATCACCGGCCTGAGCCCCGTGATCGCCATTGAACAAAAGACCATCAGCCGCAACCCACGCAGCACCGTGGGCACCGTAACGGAGATCTACGACCTGCTGCGCCTGCTTTATGCCCGTGTGGCCACGGCATACAGCCATGTGACCGGTGAACCCATGGTGCGCTACACCGACCAGCAGATCACCGACATCCTGCTCACGGAGTATGCAGGTCATGAACTGCTTGTGCTGGCCCCCTTGGTGCGAGGCCGCAAAGGGCACTACCGCGAACTCTTCGAACAGCTCCTTCGGCAGGGCTTCCTGCGCGCACGCGTCGATGGTCAACTTGTGGACCTCACGAGCCGGCCGCGCCTGGACCGCTACAAGGTGCACGACATTGAACTGGTGGTGGACAAGGTGCGCTCCTCACCCACCAACGCTCGCCGCCTTGCCGCATCCATAGATACAGCGCTGAAATACGGGAAGGGCAATCTGTTGCTGCTGGACGTGGTAAGCAACACCACCCGCTACCTGAGCAGACACCTGATGTGCCCGACCAGTGGCATCGCTTATGAAGAGCCGGAGCCCAATCTGTTCAGCTTTAACAGCCCCTATGGCGCCTGTCCACAGTGCAGCGGACTGGGCCAGGTGACCGAGGTGGCCCTCGAGAAGATCGTGCCTGACCAACGCAAGAGCATACGCCGCGGTGCGATACTGCCGCTGGGTTCCTTCAAGGGCAATTGGATCTTCAAACAGGTGGAGGCCGTGCTGAACACCTTCGGCCACGACCTGGACACCCCTGTGGAAGAGATGGAGGACAACGTAATGGCGGCACTGCTCAATGGGCTCGATGAACCCTTGAAAGTGTCCAGTGGTGTTGGCCTGAGCGACCGTACGGTCCAATTCGAAGGGCTCATCCCCTTCATCATGGAACAGGCGGATGAGGGCTCCCGCGCCTCTCGCAAGTGGGCGGATGGTTTCACCCACATGGTAACCTGCCCGGAATGCCTGGGGGCGCGCCTGAAGAAGACCGCGCTTTACTTCCGCATAGCCGGGCGCAACATCCATGAGCTCGCCAGCCTTCCGGTGGATGCGCTGGTGAATGAGGTGGATGCCCTGACCGGGCAACTCGACGAAAGGCAGCTTACCATCGGGCGCGAGGTCATCAAGGAGATCGCTTCACGTGCCCGTTTTCTGCTGGACGTGGGGCTGGAGTACCTTACGCTGGACCGCAGCGCCCGTTCACTCAGCGGCGGAGAAGCACAGCGTATCCGATTGGCGACCCAGATCGGAAGCCAGCTCACCGGTGTGCTGTACATACTGGACGAACCCAGCATTGGCCTGCACATGCGGGATGATCACCGGCTCATTGGCAGCCTGCGTCGCCTGCGGGATGCCGGGAACAGCATCATTGTGGTGGAGCATGACAAGGAGATGATGCTGCAGGCAGACCATATTGTGGACCTCGGCCCCGGTGCCGGGGAGCATGGTGGGCGCGTCGTGGGCGAAGGTCCACCGGGGGCGTTCCAGAAAGGCGGGTCACTAACCGCAGGTTATCTACGGGGCGAAAAGGCCATTGCCGTACCCGCCCGACGCCGTGCAGGCAACGGGGAACGCATCCTGCTGCGGGGCGCCACCGGCCACAACCTGAAGAACGTGGACCTGGAGCTGCCCCTGGGCAGGTTCATCTGCGTGAGCGGCGTGAGCGGCAGTGGCAAGAGCACCCTGATCAGCGACACACTTCACCCGATCCTTCAAAAGCACTTCCACCGCAGCGCGCATGCCTACCCCCTGCCTTACGCCGGCATCGAGGGGCTGGCGCACATCGACAAGGTGATCGAGGTGGACCAGAGCCCCATAGGACGCACACCGCGCAGCAACCCGGCCACCTACACAGGCCTTTTCGATCCCATCCGCGAGCTGTTCGCGCAGCTCCCGGGAGCGAAGATCCGCGGATACAAACCGGGGCGATTCTCGTTCAATACCGCCGGTGGCCGCTGTGAGACCTGCAAAGGCGCCGGGGTCCGTGTGATCGAGATGAATTTCCTGCCCGAAGTGGCCGTACCCTGCGAAACTTGTCGTGGCAAACGCTACGACCGTGAAACGCTCGAAGTGCGCTTCAAGGGAAAGAGCATTGCGGACGTGCTGGACATGAGCGTTGAAGAGGCGCTGCATCTGTTCGCTGACATCCCTCAGCTGGCCCCCAAGCTGCGCACGTTATTGGATGTTGGCCTGGGCTACCTGCGCCTTGGCCAAAGCAGCACCACCTTGAGCGGTGGTGAGGCGCAGCGCATCAAACTGGCCAGTGAACTGGGAAGGCGCGATACCGGCCGTACGCTCTACATCCTGGACGAGCCCAGCACAGGCCTGCACTTTGAGGACGTACGCCAGCTCATTGCGGTGCTGGACCGCCTTGTGGACCAAGGGAACACTGTGCTGGTCATTGAACACCACATGGACATCCTGAAGGTCGCTGACCACCTGATCGACATGGGGCCGGAAGGAGGAGCGGCCGGCGGACGCATAGTGGCACGGGGCACCCCGGAAGAGGTGGTGCGCATGGGCCGCGGGCATACCGCACGCTATCTGGGTCCTGAACTTGAAACCTCACCACGCCCATGAGCAAGGCCAAGGGTAAAACCATCACCGAGAGCGAGCGTCGCATTCACAAAGCCTTCAAGCGCAAGGGCTGGAGCGAGGTGAAGGCCAACGACAGCTGGGCCATTTTCAAGATCATGAGCGAGTTCGTGGAGGGTTTTGAAGCCCTTCAGCGGATCCGTCCCTGTGTGAGCATTTTCGGCAGCGCCCGCACCCTGCCCACCGCTCCGGAGTACAAGCTCGCCGAGGATATCGCACGCAAGCTCACCACACGCGGTTATGGTGTGATCACCGGTGGTGGGCCCGGCATCATGGAGGCCGCCAACAAAGGCGCTCAGGAAGGCGGGGGAACAAGCGTGGGCCTCAACATCGAACTGCCATTTGAACAGGCGCCGAACCCGTTCATTGACAAGGAAAAGAGCCTGCACTTCGACTACTTCTTCGTGCGCAAGGTGATGTTCATCAAATACTCCCAGGGCTTCATTGTGCTGCCCGGAGGATTTGGCACGTTGGACGAGCTCTTCGAGGCGCTCACCTTGATCCAGACCCAGAAGATCGGACGCTTTCCGATCATCCTCGTCGGCAGCCGCTACTGGAAAGGCCTGCTTGAATGGATCAAACAGACCATGGACGCACAGCACAAGTACATCCACACCAGCGATCTCGACCTGCTGAAGGTGGTGGATACGGCCACCGAGGCCGTGGACGCGATCGACAGCTTCTACAGCCGATACCTGTTGAAGCCCAATTTCTGACCGACATACCGGTCCCATCCCTTCAACACGGCCGTGTTCGTAAGGGGACAGTGCGCCAGGCTCTTCGCCGCCCGGGCTGCCGATAGTTTTGGTCCGGCACGTGATCACGTGCCACTTGACCGGACCAAACGCACACGCCATGCATCATCTCTTCGCCCTGCTCAACTTGATCGGGCTATTCCTGGTCGAAGCGTTGTTGACCTCTGAAGTGAAGGTGGTGCAGGAAGCACCCGCCATGATGCAGGCCGGGCAGGAGATGCGTGTAACCGTCACGGTTGACAAGGGCACGCTCACCGGCTTTGCCAAGCTGCAACTCGAGCTGCCGGCTGGCCTGACAGCCACTGCTGTGGAGACCAAGGGAGCATCCTTCACCTTCGCAGACCAAAAGGCCAAGTTCATCTGGATGTCCCTGCCCAGCCAGCCCAAATTCCAGATATCCTACATCCTCCGAGCCGAACCCTTTGCAGCTGGGTCGTACACGATCACTGGCAGGCTGAGCTACATCGAGGAAAATGAACGGCGCACCCATGAACTGACCGCCAGCACGCTACAGGTTTCCGGAGGTGCGCCACTGGCACTTGTACCTGAACCAACAGAGGCGGAGACAACCACTGGCGCCGCCGCCACCCTCTCCCCCGAGGCGCTCAACGATGTGGTGACGGCATCCGGCGGCATATCCACCCCGCTTCCGGTGGTGATCCTGCCGCAACGCGGTCAGGGCGATGTGAAAGCCTCGCGAAGCATCATACCGCAGAGCTCAACCGAAATGCTGGTGGAAGTCCGCATCGAGAAGGGAGCATTGCGCGGATTTGGCAAATTGCAGGAGACCATACCTGCTGGGTTCACAGCGGTGGAGCGCGCTTCTGATGAGGCCATCTTTACTGCCCAAGGCACCATCGTCAAGTTCGTATGGTTGAACATGCCCGCCCGGCAGGAACTGAAGGTGACCTACAAACTGCGGAGCACATCCGCCCCTGCGGGCAGCTACGTGATCAACGGCGAGTTCGGTTATCTGCTGAACGATGAAACGCAACGGGCCGTGGTGGGCACCACCGTCTTCAACTTCGGACAGGATGCCGTACCGACGCCCGCTCAACAACAGGTGGCTGTGACACCCGCACCGCCGAAAAGCGAACCGGTGGTGCCAGTGATAGAGGAGCCCCGCCCAAAGCAGGAACCCGTGGCCACCCAGCCCCTCACACCGGTCAAACCCGTGGAGAAGGAACCCACCTCAACGCAGCGTACGCCACCAACCAAACCAGCCGAGCCAGTGACCGCTACCAAGTCCACCTCGCGCATCCCGGAACCTGAGACCGGACTGGTGTTCCGTGTGCAGATCAGCGCAGCACACCGCGAGGTGGGCCGGGAGTACTTCACCCAACGCCATCGTTACACAGGCGAGTTCATGATGGAGCGGCATGAAGGATGGGTCAAATACACCACCGGACGCCACAGCCAGTACAGGGGCGCACGTGATCAGCGCCAGCAACTGATCGCGGCCGGTCACGAATTCCCCGGCCCCTTCGTCACCGCCTACAATAACGGGGAGCGTATCACCGTGCAGGAGGCGCTTATGATCGGCAACCAACGCTGGGTGCAATAGGCGTCATGCAACGCACCAGCCGATGATCGATCGGGACCGCAGCCACACCAGATCCCGCCTGTTCAATGGCGGCATAGGGCTGCTGTTCATGGTGGCAAGCTGGTGGGTGCCGGGCCATGCAGACGCCCAATCGGATACCACCCGGCAACTGATGAGGCCCACCGTCGGGTTCGGTGCGGGCATGTTCGCCTTTTATGGAGATGTGGGGAACAGGAGTGCGGGATACAACCCTTTGGTGAGCCGGGTCGGTTACGAGCTCAGAGCCTCCACGGCCATCACGCCCTGGCTGGAAGGAAGCTTGTTCGCCCTGCACGGAAGGCTTGCCGTGAACGAACGCAGCACCACGCGGAACCTCAATTTCGAATCCCGCATCACGGTGGGCGGCTTTCAGCTCGCCTACAACTTCCATCATTTCCTGAACCCCGGCCGGCGCGTGGAGCCTTTCGTGAGCGTAGGTTTCGAGAGTGTGGAATTCCTCAGTAAGACCGACCTCTACGACGCGCAAGGGCGCCGGTACCATTACTGGAGCGATGGCACCATACGCGACATGGCGGAAACGGACCCCAATGCCGGTGCTGCGCAAATGCTCGACCGCGACTATGTGTATGAGACAGATGTGCGCGAGAACAACGCCGATGGATTCGGGCGTTACGCCGAGCGGACAGTGGCCGTTCCCGTGGGCATAGGTGCACGCATGCTGCTGCCCAAAGGCTTTGACCTGCGCATCGGCGCCACCCTGCACTTCACCGCCAGCGATCTGCTCGACGGCGTTACCGCCGATAGCCGGGGCGAGCGTGCCGGGGACAGTAGGAATGACCGCTTCCTCTACACGTCCTTCTCTCTCGGCTATGCCATCAACATTGAACCGCGCACCAAGGCCACCAAGTCCCCGACCCTCACCGATGAGGAGATGGACCTGCTGGTGTCCCGTGGTGATGAGGACGGCGATGGGGTGATCGACTTCAACGACCATTGCCCGCACACGCCACCAGGAGCGAAGGTGGATGCGCGCGGCTGCCCCTTGGATGATGATGGTGATGGTGTGGGCGATCCCTTCGACGATGAAGCCGCCACCCTGGCCGGCATGCCGGTGAATGGCCGGGGTGTGGGCCTTACGGACGACGACCTGCTGAGGGGATGGTTGGCCTGGAAGGATTCCGGCAATGTGAACTTCGTGCGCTCCCGCATGGAGTCGTTCGGCCCTGTGGCGCATACACCGAAAGCCAAAGCGGTGAAGCGCACCTACGTGGTACAGGTTGGTTCGCAGGTGGAAGGCATCAGTGAAGAAATGATCCAGAAGATCCTGAGCCTTCCGGATGTGCGTACCATCGAGCGGGGTGACAGCGTATTCTATGTGGTGGGTGACTATGAAGAGCTACCGGACGCGCTCCGCAGGCACATTTCCCTGATGGACCAAGGCATCGAGGGCCGCGTAATGGCAGCCGAGAACGGGCGCCTTACACCCGTGGACGGCAAGGGCACCCAAGCCTCACCAGCGGCCGCCACCACTCCCACAGGTCAGGCGATCTTGCGCGTGCAGCTTGGTGCGTTCAAGAAAAAACTGTCCGGAAACGTCTTCAAGGATGTACCCGACCTGATGACCATAACCGGCGATGATGGATTGACCCGTTACTACACGGGGTCCTTCACCGATGTGAACAAGGCCGCGCAACACAAGGTCCAGATGCATCTGCAAGGATTCACCGGAGCGTTCCTCGTATCCTTCCGCGAAGGCAAACGCATCCCGCTCACTGAAGCCGGTGCCCGCCTTACCGGTCGAGAGGATATGCGCAACCTGCCATCCGGCAGCATCGACAAGAACCTGATCAGCTTCAGCGTGCAGCTGGCCACATACGCGGGCAACACACCGGCCGAGGCCATCGATCGGTTCATCGACATTGGTGATGTGCGACCGCTGATCAGTGAAGATGCCGTGCGCTACGTCCACGGGCGCTTCACCAGCAGAGCGCAAGCCGAGGAGGCACGCAAGCGTTTGCAGGCACAGGGCTTCGAGGATGCCTTCGTCACCGGCTTGGTCAGCGACCGGCTCATTCCTGCGGACGAGGCTGAAAGGCTGTTGAAGGACGGGCGCTGACAGCTTCTTTCCCATCCTTTGCAATAGCCCTTGCGGCCAGGTCGTTCCATCCTTCGACCACTCCTACCTTCCCAACCTTTCCCGCCAATCCATGAATACGTACCGCCTGTCGCGCGTGCCACGCATCTGCATGCCCTTGCTGTTCGCCACCCTCCTTGCATCCTGCGACCGCACTGCACGCACGAACCTGCCAGACCCGGCCTTTGCACCCTACATCACCGCGTTCACTTCCGGGCGCATCAGTGCCGTCTCCCCCATACGCGTGCGACTGGCGGATGACCTGCGCATGCGCGATACAAGCCGGAGCGTTCCTGCCGGGCTCTTCAAATTTGATCCCCCAGTGGATGGCACCACCACCTGGGAGGACGAACGCACGCTCGTCTTCCGTCCGAACGAGCGCCTGGGATCGAACGCTCGCTACAGTGTGGACTTTGCCCTGGGTAGCGTGGCCCAGGTCCCCAAGGGTATGGAGCGGTTCCAGTTCCAGGTCGAGGTCATCCAACAAGCCATCGATGTGCGGATCAGCGAGCTTCGCAGCCTTTCCACCACGGACCTTACCTGGCAGCAGCTTATTCTGGCGGTTTACACCAGCGATGATGCCACAGGCCAGGACCTCGAAGCATGCTTCACCGCATCACAAGAAGGTCGCGCACTGGTGGTCTCATGGGAACACGAGCCCAACGGCCGCTTCCACCGGCTGCTTTGTGATAGTGTGCGCCGCGGCGACAGCCCATCCCGCTTGCTCGTGAAATGGAAAGGGGCGGGGATTGGTGCGGAGGACGCGGGTGAACTACCCTTCGATGTGCCTTCCATCAACGAACTGAGGCTGGTGAGCTCCAGTACGAACAGCAACGGTGAACAGAGCGCCACCTTCCTCTTTTCAGACCCCTTGGATGAACGGCAGGACCTGCGCGGACTTGCCGGCATCGCAGGTGCGGATGTGGCCCGATCGACCGTGCAGGGCAACCGGCTGCTCGTTTACCCAAAAGACCGCATCCGGGGTGATGCACAAGCCTTCATTGCCGCAGGCTTGCGGAACGTGAACGGGAAGCCGCTCGGCACCGACCTGACCGTGGACCTGGTCTTCGAGGAGGTGAAGCCAGCGGTGCGCCTGGTCGGCAAAGGCACCATTCTGCCTTCCACCGATGGGCTGCTGATGCCCTTCGAGGCCGTGAACCTCTCGGCCGTGGACGTGCGTGTGGTACGCATATACACAAGCAACGTGGCCCAATTCCTTCAGGTGAACCGGTTGGATGGTGACCGCGAACTCACGCGCGTGGGCCGTATCGTGGCACGGAAGACCGTGCCCCTGGACCAGGGCGGCCCACCTGTGCCAGGCCGCTGGGAACGATATCATCTGAACCTTGATGAGCTGATCAAAGCAGAGCCGGGTGCCATTTACCGCGTGAGCATTGGATTCAGGCGGCAGCACAGCATGTATCCCTGCGATGACTCGTCGGCCAGTCAGTCCGTCGCGAGCCATGAAGACTGGGACGAGCGCGATGATGAGCAATGGGATGAGGTGCAGCAATGGTCCTACTACTATGACGGGGACGAGGAGTACTATGACTACGAGGACGGTTTTGACTGGCGCCAACGCGACGAACCATGCTCGCCGAGCTACTACGGCAGCCAGCGTACGGTTGCCCGCAATATCCTGGCATCAGACATCGGATTGATCGCCAAGCGCGGCAACAACGGGGCGCTCTGGATGATCTGCAGTGACCTGCGCAGCACCAAGCCCATGCCCGGGGTCCGGTTGGAAGTGGTGGATCTTCAGCGCCAGGTCATCGCCGAAGTGGTGACCGATGGAGAAGGCCTGGCCACCCTGCCTGCATCCGATCGTCGTCCCTTCCTGGTCACGGCAAGTAAGGGGTCCCAACGCGGATACCTGCGACTGGATGAAGGCAGCGCATTAGGACTGAGCGAGTTCGATGTGCAGGGGTCCGCCGTGGACCGTGGCTTGAAGGGTTTCCTCTACGGCGAACGTGGTGTATGGCGGCCGGGGGATACCCTCTTCCTGACGTTCATGCTGCAGGACGGGCAACGCACCCTGCCCAAGGACCACCCCGTTGTGCTGGAGCTTACCGATCCGCGTGGGCGAATGGACCAACGACATGTGCGCAATTCCGGAGTGGATGGCGTTTACGCCTTCCGGTGCACCACCTCACCCGATGCACCCACCGGCCAATGGAACGCCGCTGTGCGCGTGGGTGGCACCACCTTCCATAAGTCGCTTCGGATCGAAACCGTAAAACCGAACCGGTTGAAGATCCTGCTTGACCCCGGAGGCGAAAGGCTGTTGAAGGAAGGAGATGCCTCCCCGATGTCACTCACTTCATCCTGGCTGCATGGAGCACCCGCTCGTGGGCTGCGCGCACGGGTCACCGCCACATTCACCCGCATGGAACCCGACCTGCCAAAAGCCAGAGGATTCGTGTTCAACGACCTGGCCACCTCGATCTCCAGCGATGAACGCGTGGTTTTCGAAGGGCAGTTGAATGATGCCGGCAAGGCTGCCATACCGGTGGCTTTCGCGCGCGGCGTGAATGAACGCGCACCTGCGGCCATACGCGTGAACCTTGTGACCCGTGTCTTTGAAGCAGGAGGCGATGCGAGTATCGACCGGACCGAGATCCCCTATTACCCCTACTCGGCCTATGCCGGCCTGAAAGTTCCTGAAGCACACAACCATTGGGACAGCTACATGACGGATACCACCTACCGGTTTGAGGTGGCATCCGTGGATGCCAGAGGGGAATTGCTCACCGGTCGCGCGCTGAAGGCACAGGTGATCAAGGTCTCCTCCAACTGGTGGTGGGATGGCGATGATAACGGAGGCGGCAATTACATGACGGCACCGAGCAGCCAGTTGCTTCAGGAGACAGACCTGACGACCGATGCCAAGGGGCGTGCGGTGCTCCCCTTCCGCATCAACCGGCCCCTGTGGGGTCGCTTTGTTGTGCGCGTAAGCGACCCCGCAAGTGGGCACGTTAGCGCCGTACAGCTTTACGTGGATTGGCCTGGCTATGAAGGGCGCGCAAGGCGTGGCGATGCACCGGAAGCCGCGGTCCTGCGCTTCAACAGCGACAAGGAGCGCTATGCCGTGGGAGAGTTCTGCGAGCTCACCATCCCATCCAGTGGCACTGGCCGGGCCCTGGTGAGCCTGGAGACCGGTACACAGGTGCTTGAAGCGCGCTGGGTGGAATTGAAGGAGCGAGAGACACGTTTCCGCTTCACGGTCACCGCCAACATGGACCCCACCGTGTACGCACATGTGACGCTCATCCAACCACACCGCAACACGGAGAACGACCTGCCCATGCGTCTCTACGGCGTGATCCCCATTCACGTGGAGGACCCGACCTCCCATCTGTTTCCGATGGTGGATCTTCCCAATGAGATCCGAACAGACGAGCGGTTCACTGTTCGCGTTTCTGAAAAGGAGGGTCGCGGCATGACCTATACCCTGGCCATAGTGGACGAGGGGCTCCTTGACCTCACCCGCTTCAAAACACCGGATCCGTGGGCCCACTTCCACGCGCGGGAGGCGCTCGGCGTGCGTACTTGGGATGTTTATGATCAAGTGATCGGTGCTTTCGGCCGCAGCATACAACGCGTGCTGGCCATGGGGGGCAGCGACGAAGGGAAGCCCAATGAAGCCGCGCGTGCGAACCGGTTCAAGCCGGTGGTGCGCTACATAGGCCCGTTCAAACTGGCTCCCAACGCACGAGGTGATCACAGCTTCACCTTGTCCAACTACGTGGGCAGCGTGCGGGTGATGGTGGTGGCCACCGATGAAGGCACAGCTTACGGGCACCAGGAAAAGGCAGTGCCCGTGCGCAAACCGGTGATGGTGTTGGCCACTCTGCCGCGGGTGCTCGGGCCTGGCGAGCTGGCTGACCTACCCGTGAACGTGTTCGCCATGGATCCCAGCGTGAAGAGCGTGAAGGTGCGTGTGGAAATGAATGACCTGCTGATAGCGGAAGGACCGATCGAACGAACGGTGAACTTCACCACCCCCGGCGACCAGGTGACCACTTTCCGTGTGCGTGTGGCGGACCGGGTGGGTGTGGCCCGGGTGAAGGTCATCGCAGAAGGCGGCCGGTCGAAGGCCACTGAGGCCATTGAACTCCAGGTACGCGAGCCCAATGCCCCTCAAACGATCGCCGAGGAACACCTCGTGGAAGCGGGTGCACAATGGAAGGGCACCCCGATCCCCATTGGCCTCAACGGAACAAATTCAGCCTATCTGGAAGTAAGCACCATACCCCCCGTGGACATGGGCCGGCGCCTGCAATTCCTGATCGGATACCCGCATGGATGCCTCGAACAGACCACATCGAAGGCCTTTCCACAGGTCTTCCTTCATGAGGTGATGGAATTGGATGCCCGGCTTGCCCAGGAAACGCGCGCCAACGTGGAGGCTGGCATCCGGCGTTTGAAGCAATTCCAACGGAGCGATGGGAGTTTCACCTACTGGCCGGGATCTGCCGGTCGCGTGGACGACTGGTGCAATGTGTACGCCGGGCACTTTCTGGTGGAGGCTGACAGGGCTGGAATGGCCGTTCCTGCTGCCATGAAGCGTGACTGGGTGCACTACACCCGACGCGAAGCCGCCAGTTGGAACCACGCAGAGCGCACCGAATGGACACAGGGTCGGCTGCAGCTGTTGCAGGCCTATCGTCTTCATGTGCTTGCGTTGGCGGGTTCACCAGAGGTCGGTGCCATGAACCGGCTGCGTACCACCCCCCGGTTGGAGTTCATGGCCCGATGGGTGCTTGCCGGAGCATATGCCATCATGGGTCAGGCCAAAGCCGCAGAGGAACTGGTCAATGGCCTGGCGAACTCAGTTGCTCCATACACGGAAATGGCCTACACCTATGGCAGCGATCTACGGGACGAGGCCTTGATCGCCGAGGCCCTGATACATATGGGGCGGCGTACAGAAGCTGCACCGATCGTGCAACGCATGGCCCGCCGCCTGAGCAGCGAGGAATGGCACAGTACACAGGCCACGGCTTCGGCTCTGCTCGCTGTGAGCCGTTTTGCCCGTATTGGCGGCAACTCCTCCACCATTCGCATGGCGGTGGAGCTTGAGGGCGTCACAACCGACCGACAGAGCAACAAGGCCCTGGTACGGATCGCCCTTCCCATACCGGATGGAAAGCGGGCAGTGGGCGTGCAGAACAAGGGGGCTGGGCCTCTTTTTGTCCGGCTCGTGCGAAATGGTGTGCCCGCGGCAGGCAACGAACAAGCCACAGCCAAAGGGTTGGTATTGAGCGTGGACTACCACTTGATGGATGGCACCTCCATTGACCCCACCACGGTCGAACAGGGTACCGACCTGAAGGCCGTCGTCACGGTGGCACATCCGGGTGGTCAGGGCATTTACCGCCAGTTGGCACTTACGCAGATCCTCCCTTCCGGCTGGGAGGTCCGCAACTCGCGCATGGAGGGAACCGAGAACGCCGAGCGCGACAGCCAAGCCGACTACAAGGACATTCGCGACGACAGGGTAATGACCTATTTCGACCTGGCCCCAGGCCATACAGCGACGTTCACCATTCTGCTCAACGCATCCTACCTCGGCCGGTACTACCTACCAGGAGTCGGATGTGAGGCTATGTACGATCATACGGTGAATGCGCGGACCCAGGGACGCTGGGTCCACGTCATACCCGCAGGAGGGCTGGTCAAGGCCGGAAGGTGACGGGAAGGGCAACGGAATTCGTAACATAGCACCATCAAATCAGCTCAAATGAATGCCCCGCGCCTCCTTGCCACCCTCACCACTGTCGCAGCCTTGGTTTTAAGCACTGCCTTTGCCCAAAGCCCGAAGACCCAATTCGTGTACATGATCGGCAAGACCGATGTCCAAAATGTGGTGCTCTCCCCTGTTATGGAAGTACCGGCGGAAGCCACTCGGGAGGACCTGGTCGCGAAGTTGAAGGAGTCATTCCCACAGGTATCCGACGCGACCCAGTTCGAGGGCGTACGGTTCACCACCCAGGCGGATGCCGAGAAACAACTGGCAGCCATGCGCGAACGCTACGAGAAAGCTGGCAAGAAGGTGCAGATGCTCAAACACTGAGACTTTCATGATAAAGTGAAAGGGGCGCCGCATGGTGCCCCTTTCACTTTTATGGTCTTTCCAAGTTATGGGCGAAGGACCTCCAACCGTGTGGTGGCCGAAACACGCTCTGGTCCCACCAAACGCAGCAAGTACAACCCGTTCGTCACCCCGGCCAGGTCCATCGTGGAACGTTCTTGACCCTGCATCCGCTGGGTGCGCACTACGCGTCCACTGAGGTCGAACAGTTCAATGGTCTGAAAACGTGCAGCACTGGCATCAAGCGTGACCACTACTTGGTCCACTGCGGGATTGGGGAACAACACCGGACGCACCAACTGCTGCTCCTCCACGCTGACCACGCCGCACGGATTCCAACTGCCGTCGAATACCGTTGTGGTTCCAGCACCCACCGGGTCCAGCCAGAATTTCAACCGGTCCGAGGCCGGGCCAGGATTGTTGTTCCAGTGATAGCTCATCTTGCCGAAATAGTCTGGCTGGTTCTGGCCACCTGGTACCACTGAGTTGCAGAATGAACCACCACCGGTAAGTGTGCCAATGATGTAACCCGACATATTGAACAAGGGTGAACCAGAGGAGCCCCCTTCGGTCACGCCATGTCCGTTGGGCGTGGCGTTCCATGTAACCCTCCAATGGGTGTTGCCCACGCCCCATGAGCTATTGATCGTGTTCCCATTAAAAGTGCTCACCTTCTTCTCATCACCACTGGGGTGGTGGATGCATCTGCCGCCCGTGGTCGCCGTATTATTCGCGTTCCATCCATTCCAATAGGGCTGGTAGCTCGTGGGGATCGGGTTGTTCGTCTCCACGAGTATGAAATCGGAACCCGAATCTCCACCATTGTCATTGCTACTGGCCCGTTTGGCACACCCGGTCATTACTTGCGCTGCGGACGCCGACCCGGTGCCACATCCCGTGCGCTGATAGCGGTAGTAGAACTTGTACTGGTTGAAGTTAGCCGTGCTGCTGCTCACTCCACAATGCAACGCAGTGAGGATATAGGGCTTGCAGTCGTTGTTAGTATTGTTCACCACCGATCCGGAGCACCACCCTGCACCGGCTGATTCCACTACACTTATGCGTACGACACCGTGCCGCTCCTGTTCGAACCCGGTGATCTCCGGTTCGCACATCACATCCACATTGCAGTTCCCAGCCTTGGTGGCGCCCACCATACGGTAGGCATGGCCCACCTGTGTGATCCGGAAGTTCGCAAGACCGAGCGCAGCCTGTGGCTCATGGTATTCCACAATGCAGGACTCGCCGTTGACAAGCGCGGTGGTGAAGAGGCCGGACGAATGGTTGTTGTAGCTGGTGAACCCACCGAGTATCTGCTCCCCAGACTCATCATACACATATAGGCGTCCCCCCTCGGGCAGGTAGAAGTCGGAATAAAATAGTTCAATAGCCGAAGCACCCGGCGAGGTCACCCGCAACCTCCACAGGCGATCGCCGTTCGGCAGGGTCTCCCAGCGTCCGGCATCATTCAAAGAGGCGTTCACCTCCTGAAAGCGCGCGTACAAAGGAATGGCTCCCGCTCCCGCGCGGATCGCGTCATCATCATCCGCGGCTTTTCGATCGAAAGGGGCCGCCATGATCGTAGGTACCGTGCCTTGCTCCAGACCGAGAAGCATGCTCATGGGCATGCCGCCCACATTCTCCTGAGCAATGGACGATGAATTGAACAGGTGAAGAAGAAATGCCGCGACAAGGACTCTTTTCATGAGTGACAGGGTACTGAATGTGCTGGACTTGAATGGCTCAACAACAAAAATACCACCCCACACTTTGAGGGGGCGAACGAATTGTCCACAAGTTCGGGATACCCTTGAAATGGAACGGGGACCCCAGGGGTCCCCGTTCAGATGCGCAGGATCACTCGGTCATCTCAACAGGGTCACATGGCCTGTTTTGGTGATGGTATCACCGTTGCTGCCCTGGCCGACGAACTCATAGTAGTACGTGCCGTCTGGAATGTCAGAAGCTGGCCGCCAGATCTGATTGCCTGTAGAGACGGACCTGGCTTCGTGGATCAACATGCCCCAGCGGTTGAACACCTTCATGGTGAAGGTCCTGAAGCCACGGAAATCGATGAAGGTGAACGCATCATTCTGCCCATCCCCGTTCGGGCTGAACACATTGGGGATCTCCACAAAGGGTTGATCCAGCACCACTACGGAATCCGTATAGGTGCCGAAGCATCCATTCACGTCGTAACCGTTCAAGGTCACGTAGTACACCCCCGGCACGTTATACACGTAGTTCGGACTGGTCACTCCGGTGCTGTCGTTGCCATCACCAAAGAACCACTGGAAGTTGGAGACATTACCGGCCGATGTATTGTTGAAGTAAACGTCCATCGGTGCCACGCCTTCGTTCGGCTGCGGGATGAAACTCACCTGTGCGTTCGGATACCAGTTGACCTCAAAGGTGGCCGTGGTCACACAGCCTGCAGTGGGATCACCCACCGTTACTGTATAGATCGCCGGTGAACCTACCGGGGTAACGACCGGATTGGCAATGGTGGGATCGGAAAGGCCGATCGGTGGTGTCCACACATAGGAGATCAGGTCCTCATTGATGCCGCTGCAATACTTGAAGCGCATGTTCGGGCGATCGGTGCTGACCGATTCGATCGGGAATCCGGTGGGCGTATCAGAGCAGATCATGCCCTGGTCGCTATGCCACTCATGCACCGAATTATAGGTGGTGGGCGTAAAGAAGTTGGCGCTGTTCTGCGTCCAAGAGGATCCGCCAGCCGTCTGATAATTGTCCGTGCATACCTCCACGATGAGGTTCGATACACCGTCCCAGTTGAAGGAAGTATTGAACTGGTATGTATTCCATCCCAGCGCTGCTTGTATGGTCTGGGCGGGGAATACCACGTTAAGGCCTGTAACCCATGGACCAACCGCCAGCTCGTTCAGCGTGGTGCAGCCCATCTTGATCTCGAACTCATGGAACGTGGTGTTGGCACCCGCAGGAATGTTCGCCACGTTGAACGCGATCTCATTGATGGTACCCCCGACAAAACCAAGCGCATACAGTTCACTTGCCCGGATGAGCATCTGGTTGCGCACACCGGTGTAGAACTGTCCGTAGATGGACGGAAACGAAGTGGTGGTGCCGCTCTGTGTTCCCGTACCCAGATCCAATTGGGTGATGACGCCTCCACTGCATCCGGCCGGGTTCAACCCACAGAAGCTCGGAAGCGTATTGTCCAACTCCACTATGAACTGGGTGGATTCACCCTGGCAAATGAAGTAGTCCAACTGGGATACGATGATATCCGGGGGATATGCTGGAGAGATGGTCACCACCAACGAGGAATCCTGCTGGTAGCAGCCGTCCGGACTGGTGATGGAAACGATGTAGTTGATCACTCCAGGCTGCGTATAGCTGCCCGTGGGGTTCGGAATGGTCGGATCGCTCAAACCCGTGGTCGGGGACCACGAGAAGGTGTAACCCGGAGCGCTCGGGTTCACGGTCACATTGAACTGAACGGATTCACCCAAGCAGAGAACATCATCGCTCTGTGTGGCTTGGAAGGAGAAGTTTGGCACCACGAACACAGTGACCGTATCCCCGTTCAGACAGGCGCCGCTCAGGTCGCTCACCACCGCATAGGTCGTGGTAACAGAAGGTTGGGCGATCGGGTTCGAGCAGGGGTTGCAGGAGAAGTTGACCCCTATGTTCATGGGGTCGCCACTCAGCACGCTCCAAGTGAAGGTCGAGCCTCCATTGGCCTGGAGATTCGCCACTTGGGTACCACACAGGGTTTGGTCCGGTCCCGCTGTGGTCCTGGTCAGCACCTGTATGCCATACACATACGTCTGGAAAGCGCTCACCGGACAAGCATCATCAATGGCCGTGATGATAAAGGGGAACACGCCGCTATATGTTGGAATGGAGGTCCAGCAGATCGTACCACTCACAGGATTGGTTCCACTGTACGTAAATGTGGCTCCCGGCAAAACAGCGGTAACGTTGGAGATCAGGGTGAGGGTTTGTCCGGCGTCCGGGTCAACAATGGTGAAATCGAAACAGAAGTTGTCCGTTTCGCACATCTGCACTGAATATGGACCGGTCTGGGTGGCTGAGCCGCTGAAATTGGCTATGGTACCCGTGGTGGGGTCCGGAGACTGGTTCGTGCAGGGGATCACCACGAACTGGATGTCACGCATGATGGTGCCGATGATGTTCCCGGCATCGTCATATTGGGTCACCAACACTGTAACGACATAATTGCCTGTCGCCGTGGGGGTGAAGGTGATCAGGCCCGTTACCGGATCGATGGTGATCCCAGGGATCGGTGAAGTTGCCGAATACCCGCCCACATAAGGCACCGGTATACCAATACCATCCAAGGCAGGAATGAACGCATAAGACAAGGAGTCGCCATCCACTTCGGACACACCAAAACTGTAGGTGACCGGCTGGTTCAAACAGACGTAGGGAATGGGTACGTTATTGAAGACAGGCGAGTTGTCACAAGGGAAATCCGCATTGTTCAGGGTGGCTGTCAGGAAGGTGTTCAAACTGCCCGGGTTCACCAGGTTGTCGATGGCATCGTTGCGGCAGCAGGTGTTCCAGCTGAAGGTCCAGAAATCGCACGGGGGGAGCGTAACAACCCCCGTGTAGACATACGCTTGCATCCCTGGCAGCGGCCCTCCATTGCAGGCACTGTTACCCAGGTCGCTGGGGCACAACTGGGAGATCTCTGTAAATGACTGCTGGTTCAGGGTCACGTTCACGTTACCGCAGGGCGAGGTGATGGACATCGGATAGCTGGACGACATGCCGATCCCCACGCAATCCCGGTAGAGATTCATGGTGATCTGGTACTGGTTACCACCGAGGCATTGCCAAGTGATCTCCCCACCAGAAATGTGGGACGCCGTAGCGGTGGAACCAATGAGGGTCGCGATCGCAGTGAAAAGAAGAGCCTTGAGGTTTCTCATGGGTGGGAATGGCACTTGAGCGGTCGAAGATAACGTTCGGGACACAACAGCGATCGGCTGATCTCCGTTGCTTTGGGAGGATGACGCCCCGCACCCGCCTCCGGTTGTCCGTGGTCGCCATTCTCCTGTTCCTCGGCCTGGCATACGTGCGGTGGGTTCCCCTGCCCCACCTCTTTCCGGAGCCCTACAGCACGGTGCTACTGGACAGGGACGGTCAACTTTTGGGCGCGATCACGGCATCGGACGGCCAATGGCGGTTCCCGCTGGGAGATAGCATTCCCTGGCGGTTCAGGACCTGCTTGCTGGAGTTTGAGGACCGCCATTTCCAAGACCATTGGGGCGTGAATCCGTCTTCACTCGCCCGAGCCACCGTCCAGAACTTCCGCGCCGGCAGGGTGGTCAGTGGGGGGTCCACCCTCACCATGCAAGTGGCTCGCCTTGGGCGAGGTACCCGGTCCAGGTCATGGTTCCACAAAATGGATGAAATGCTGTTGGCCATTCGATTGGAATCCCAACTTCCGAAAGACACCATTCTGAAGCTCTACTGCGCGCATGCCCCGTTCGGTGGGAATGTGGTGGGGTTGGAGGCAGCCGCCTGGCGCTATTACGGGCGCCCGGCCCATACCCTATCCTGGGCTGAATGTGCAACACTGGCCGTCCTGCCCAATGCACCTTCCGTGGTGTACCCTGGAAGAAGACAAACGGTTCTGCGTGCCAAGCGCGACCGTCTCCTTCAGCGCTTGATGGACGCTGGCCACATAGACCCGATCGAACTGGAACTGGCACGCCAGGAAGAGCTTCCTGGCCGTCCACTCTCCCTGCCGCGGCTTGCCCCCCATCTCCTGCAGACCCTGATGGCCCAGGGACATGCCGGCGAGCGCATCCACACCACCCTGATCGCTTCCATTCAGGAGCGAAGCAAAGAGGTCATGGAGCGTCATGCGCGCGCCCTGCATGCCAACGAGGTCCACAATGCAGCGGCCCTGATCCTGGAAACGACGACCGGCCGCGTAGTTGCCTACGTCGGCAACCTGCCCGATGCGGGAGTCTTGCACCAAGGTGAAGTGGACGTGGTGCAAGCCAGACGCAGCACAGGAAGCCTGCTCAAGCCGTTCCTGTACGCGGATATGATGGGCCAGGGTGAAATTCTCCCGGGCATGCTGGTGGCTGATATACCCACCCGTTTCGATCGCTTCACGCCGCGCAATACCGACCGCACCTTCGCAGGTGCCGTGCGCGCAGATGCTGCTCTGGCCCGTTCATTGAATGTTCCTGCAGTGCGTGCCCTTCACCAACATGGCGTGGAACGCACGCTGATCATGCTCCAGCGCATGGGCCTGGCCCACCTGGACAAACCCGCCGCGTACTACGGGCTGGCGCTTGCCATAGGTGGTGGAGAAAGCACACTGTTGGAACTGACCGGAGCATATGCCTCATTGGGCAGGATCGTGACCGACTTCAGGCCGGGTGAGGAGCAGCGGCTCGTATGGTCACCACAGTTGCTCAATGCGGCGGATCCCGAGCAGGACGCACAAGCGGCACCCTTGGATGCCGCTGCCGCTTACCTGACCCTGCAGGCCCTGCAGCATGTGAAACGGCCGGAAGCCGAACAGGGTTGGAACTACTTCCAAGGCCGATCACCGATCGCATGGAAGACCGGAACGAGCGTTGGCAATCGTGATGCCTGGGCCATCGGTGTCACGGCTGCGCACACCATCGGGGTGTGGACCGGAAATGCCACGGGTGAAGGCAGACCGGGGCTTACAGGTACGCTTGCAGCGGCCCCCATGCTGTTCGAACTTTTCGGGCTGCTGCCGCCAAGCGCTCGCCTTGATCCGCCGCATGACCAACTCACTCCTGTCGAGGTGTGCGCCCGAAGTGGATTCCGTGCGGGCCCTTTCTGTGGTGAACCGGAAGTGATCAATGCGCCGTTCCTAGGCGAGCGTGCCGCGGTCTGCCCATATCACCAGCTCATTCACGTGGATGCTACCGGTCATTTTCGCACGCACGAGTTCGGATCGCGTGCCGTTCACTGGTTCGTGCTTCCACCTGCCATGGAGCGCTACACTGCGGCGAACGACCCGTCCCATACGTCCCTGCCACCCTGGCGTGATGCTGATGTGGAGGACAGTTCGCCTTACATGGAATTCATCTATCCGCTTCCACATACCCGCGTCCACATACCCCGGGAGCTTACAGGGGAGGCCGGGGCCGTCGTGCTTGAGGCCGCGCACCGCCATCCCGCCACACCTATCCACTGGCACTTGGACGGCACCTTTATCGGTTCGACCACAGCTGAACACCGGCTTCGCGTTCAACCGGCTCCGGGCGAGCACACGCTAACTTTGACGGACGCCGGCGGCCACCAACTCCTTGGCAAGTTCTTTGTCGCCGCAGGACCATGATGCGCATGCAGCGTCCACGCTTCACTTCCATCCTACTTCTTTGCATTTCCGGTCTGCCGGCCAGGGTGGCCTGCTCACAGCCGGATACCCTGCATATTCTTTCGGGTGACAGCCTGTACAGCTTTGCCGTGGTGTATGACCCCATGTTCGACCAGGAACAGTTCAAGCGAACCGGCAGATACGCCATGGACACCAGCAAGGTGGCCGTTATCATGGACTACAAACGCGGCAAACCGTCCGGCATGTTCAGGGCCTACTATCCGAACGGAACCCCGCTCATCACGGCCGTATACGGCTATGGCTCCCTACACGGGGACTGGACCGAGTATGATGAATTCGGCCGCATCACGGTGAAAGGCCAATATGAGAGAGGCGTACGCCACGGTACCTGGGCCTTCCGCAAAGAGGGGATCGTAGGCAACTATCGCAATGGGCTCAAGGATGGCAAGTGGAAATACTACGATCGCGATGGGCGGATCACAAGGATCGAGAAATACCACAAGGACGTTCTCGTTCCAGGCAATACCTATCGCTTCCCATGAACTGGCCAACGATACCCGCATTGCCAAGCAACCATTCGCCAACCATGCACGTTCCACTTTCCCGCCACTTTCCCATGCTGAACATCCGCACTTTCTGTTTGCTGTCCTTCCTGGCACCAGCGATACACCTTTCCGCTCAGACCAAGAATACGGGCGCAGCCAAATTCGAGGCCCTGCTGTACCAGATAGGCCGCATGTATGTGGATAGCGTGGATGAGGCAAGCCTGGTGGACAAGGCCATTATTGGCATGCTGGCCGAATTGGACCCCCACTCCACCTATATCCCCAAGGAAGAGCTGGAGGAGGTGAATGAACCGTTGAAGGGGAACTTTGAAGGTGTGGGCATCCAATTCAACCTGATCAAGGACACCATCTATGTGGTGGACGCCATTTCCGGCGGCCCTTCCGAGCGACTTGGCATACGCGCAGGCGACCGTATCGTGCGGATCGATGGGGAGAACGTGGCAGGCATTGGCCTGAAGAACGCGGATGTCATGAAGCGGCTTCGCGGGAAGAAGGGGACCAAGGTGGAAGTGGCCATTCTGCGCAAGAACGAGAAGGACCTGCTGGACTTCTCCATCACCCGGGACAAGATCCCCATCTACAGCATTGAAGCCGCCTACATGGCCACTCCAACCATTGGCTACATCAAGGTCACACGTTTCAGTGCCACCACCACCAAGGAGCTGCGTGACAAACTGGACGACTTGCGCAAAAAGGGCATGGTGGACCTCGTGCTGGACCTGCAGGGCAACGGAGGCGGTTACCTGCGCTCGGCAATTGAAATGGCCGATGAATTCCTGGCGGACAAAAAGCTCATTGTCTACACCGATGGACGCAACTCACCGCGTGAGGAGAGCCGGGCCACGAGCGAGGGCCGATTCGAGAAAGGACGGCTTGTGGTGCTGGTGGACGAAGGAAGTGCTTCAGCCAGTGAGATCGTTACGGGCGCCGTGCAGGATTGGGACCGCGGCGTGGTGATCGGTCGGCGCACCTTTGGCAAAGGCCTTGTCCAACGCCCGGTCATGCTTCCGGATGGTTCGGCCGTAAGGCTAACTGTGAGCCGGTATCATACGCCCAGTGGCCGTTGCATCCAGAAGCCTTATGAGGATGGCGTGGAGGCCTACCGAAGGGAGCGGGCCGAACGGCTGCGCAAGGGAGAGCTGACCACCGCGGACAGCATCCATCCCACGGATACATCACGCTACTATACCCAGGCCAGGCGTGTGGTCTATGGCGGCGGGGGCATCATGCCCGACATTTTCGTGGCGATAGATACCAGCATGAGTTCCGATTACTTCGGCCATCTCGTGCGCAAAGGTGTTCTGAACACGTATGCCCTGACCTATGTGGATGAGCATAGGGCGTCCCTTATGGCCCGCTACCGCACCGTATCTGCTTTCCGCACCCAGTTCAACGGCAGTGATGAACTCTTGGAGGGCCTCCAGGCCTATGGGGAAAAGGAAGGGATAAGCCGGGACCCAGAAGGTCTGGAAAAGTCGAAAGCGCTCATCGTTCTTCGGCTGAAGGCACTGATCGCCCGGGACCTATGGGATACTTCAGCGTATTGGGAGGTGATCAATCCCGAGAATCCTGTGGATGCCAGCTACCGCAAGGCCTTGACCGCGCTGGCCGATGATACCTTCCAGCGTCTGGGTATGCTCAGCCGTTGAGGCCCTGTTAAGGACCTGTTAAGCAACACTTCCAGGTGGGTATACCGCCTATTTTCGCGCCCGTTCCAACGCTTGAACCAACACAACCGAACTCCGCTCAGCCATGAAGGACAACATCCAGATAGCCCTGCTGGTCATCATCGCCGGCATGGTTGGCTACCAGACTTTCTCAGGGGGCCAGGCAGGCACCGCCGCCGCAAGCGCCAACACGGCTTCCAACCCGGCTGTTACACCAACGAACCCAGCCGTGCCGCCCGCACAGAACATCGAGGCCAGCAAGGCATTCGACCCCATGGCCGCACAGAACAACACGCCCATTGACAACGGACCAAAGACCACCTTGGCCTTTGGCAACTACGAGCATGATTTCGGCACCATCAAACAGAATTCCGAGAACAAGTACGTGTTCAGCTTCACGAACACGGGCAAGGAACCCCTGCTGATCGAGAATGCCACGGGATCATGCGGATGTACCGTGCCGAACTATCCGAAAAATCCGATCGCACCGGGTGCCAAAGGAGAGATCGAAGTGGTGTACAAGCCCGGCATGCAGGAGAACCAGCAGCAGAAGACCGTGACCGTCGTGGCGAACACCGAACCGAAACAGACCATCCTGCGCATCAAGGCGAACGTGGTGAAGGAAGGCTGAGGACCTGCCCCTGTGATACCTGGAAGCCCCGGCCCCTGCCGGGGCTTCCGCGTTCAGTCCTCGACCAACCGATCGATGGCGGCAGCCAGGTCCCGGTCCTTCTGGGTGATGCGACCGCCGGCACTGTGCGTGCTCAAGGCGATGTGCACCCTGTTGTACACGTTTGACCATTCCGGATGATGGTCCATGCGCTCGGCCAACATGGCCACGCGGGTCATGAAGGCGAACGCCTCACTGAAGTCTCGGAACTGGAACGTACGTTGCAGCTTGTGCTGTTCCTCCACCCAACCATCCATGGCTATGGGGTTTGTTGCACGGGCCGGCGCACCAGGCTCATCTCCTCCACCAAGTGTCCAGCCCCGCATAGTTTGTCAACTACGAAAAGGACATACCGGATATCGACCGCGATGTTGCGGCATTTCGCCGGATCGAACATGATGTCGCTCATGGTGCTCTCCCATGTGCGGTCGAAGTTCAACCCAATAAGCTCACCATTCCCGTTCAGCACGGGGCTTCCACTGTTGCCACCCGTGGTGTGCAGGGAAGACGTGAAGCACACAGGCATTCGATCACCCTCGCCATACCGGCCATAGTCCCGGGCTTTGTGAAGGGCAATGAGCCCCTCAGGCACATCGAACTCGGGGTCCTCTGGTTTGAACTTCTCCATGATGCCATCCAATGTGGTGAAGGACTTGTAGGTGATCCCATCCCGTGGATCGCTTCCCTCCACCTTTCCAAAGGACAGTCGAAGCGTGCTGTTCGCATCCGGCCACCACGCGCGTTCAGGGAACAGGATCAGCAACCCCTTCACGAAGCTGCGCATATCCGATTCGATGCCTTCGGCCAAGCGGGCCTGTTCGGGCTGCACCTTGTTCTGGTATGAGGCCAGCAGGTCCATCGCCGCCCTGTAAGCAGGGTCAGCAGCAAGCTTCTTTGCGCTGCGAGGGGTGAAACTGCCGAGCCAGGTGAGCATGGCCTTCTCGGAGGTGAGCATTGAACGCGCATACAGCGCATCCACAAAGGCATCGGTCGACCCCTTGTACCGTGCGTCGATCTCTTTCAGCCAATCCGGGCCAAGCTTGGGATCTATCTCCGCGGCGTAGATCGGTAATTGGGCACGCATCACCCTTCGGTCCACCTCCACATCATAATCCTTGAAATGATCCTTTACCATTTTCTTCAACCGGGTCAGCTCCTCTTCCAGTTTGCCTTTCGCTTGCAGCGTGTCCGCTTCTGAAACCAGGGTCTTGAACCGTATCGCGAACCGGAACAATTCAGCACCGGATAGAAGTTCGTTGAACAGGTCCCTGGCCTTGGCATAGGGTGCCTGATCCTGCACACGCTTCTGCAGGCTGCCCAACACCTCCGAATAGGGCCCATCCTTCGAGCGCCGTTGATACTCCGCCTCCAGTTCGAGCTTGCGTTCCAACGCATTCATCTCCTTCAACCCACGCAGTTCACCGATCCACTTCTTGTAGGAATTGCTGATCCCGCTCTGCTTGGCCGCATACTGGATCCTCGTCTTATCGCTCGCACGCATGGCCTGGTCGATCACAGCCAGGCTGGCCTCGCGCATGCGGATGCGGATCGGGGCCTGGGTGGTCATCACGTACTGCACTGCTCCACTGGTCAGATAGCGTTGGGTGGTACCGGGGAATCCGAAGATCATGGCGAAGTCCCCTTCCTTGACCCCGTCCAGGCTGATGGGGAGCACATGCCGGGGAATGAAGGGCACATTGGTATCAGATGCCGGAGCGGGCTTGCCATCGCTTCCGGAGTAGATGCGGAACAAGCTGAAGTCACCGGTATGCCGGGGCCACATCCAGTTGTCCGTGTCACCCCCGAACTTGCCGATGGCCCCCGGCGGCGCCCCCACCAACCGTACATCGAGGAAGGTCTCCGTTACGATGAGAAAGTAGCTGTTGCCAAAGTTGAAAGGGCGCACCACGGCCTTGAAATGTGTGCCTGTAGCCGCCTCACGGGCAATGACCTCACCCAAGGCGGCTGCTTTAGCGCGCCGCTCGCCTTCAGAAAGTCCGTTCGAAAGCCCCTCCAACATCCGCGCGGTCACATCCTCCATGCGGACAATGAAAGTGGCCGTGAGCCCTTCGTTCCGAAGTTCCTCTGCCCGCGATCGTGCCCAGAACCCGTTCTTCAGGTAGTCATGCTCCAGCGAACTGTGGCGCTGGATGGCACCGAAACCGCAATGGTGATTGGTCAGGATCAAGCCCTCCCCGGAGATGACCTCAGCCGTGCAGCCACCTCCGAACAACACCACCGCATCCTTGATACTGCCGTTGTTGATGCTATAGATGTCCTCGGCCGTTATGCGAAGCCCGGCAGCGACCATATCGCTCTCTATGGCCTTCAGGAGCGTGGGCACCCACATGCCCTCGTAAGCATGCGTAAACGGCGTAGGACCGACAAAGGCCAGCAAGATCAAAACCTTCATACCATGCAGAACAGACTTCATCTGGGGTGATCGGCCCAATAAGGCTGGGCCATGCGGCCAAAATAGCAAGCTCGTCCACCCGAAGGACCGGATCTGGTTCAGCTCGCACTGCAACCGACCGGGTCTTTCCCACGTAGGAACGGCCGCCATATCAGGCTGTTGGACACTCAATAGACGCCCTTTCACCCACCGGAACTGTTGTGAAAAAGCGGTCCTCACGCACCCGTTTGCGACTCCTCATGGTCCTTGGGACCTGCGCGGTGCTTGTGCTCGGTGCTCAAGCACAGCCGTCCGCATGGGATTGGGCCTGGCAGGGCAACAGCGGTACCAATAGTGCGGTACGCGATATTGTGGTGGACACATCAGCCGCGGCGATCTACTCCGTTGGCCTGGCGGATGGCACTTCTATTCTGGGCGCCTTGGGCGTGGTGGGAAACGCGGATGGCTTTCTTAGAAGATCGAACCAAGCTGGCACCCAGCAATGGGTAAGGAAGATCGGCGGCGGTGGCACGGACGGCGCCTCCGCAGTGGCAGTGGATGCGTTGGGCCGGGTCTACGTCACAGGGTATTTCAGTACTACGGTCATTGGCATTCCCAGCTACGTACCCATGCTTTCTTCGGGTGGCAGGGACCTGTTCATTGCCTGCTTCAACTCGAACGGCGACCACCAATGGACCACCACAGGTGGCGGCATCGGTGATGAACAGGGCGTTTCGATCGCTGTTCATGGTGCGAACCTCTATGTCCTTGCGCTCACCACCAACGCATTGACATACCCCACACAGGTGGTCAATGACATTTCACCCAGCAACGATAGAAAGGGCGCCCTGCTCTGCCTGGACATGAACGGGAACGTGGTCTGGCGGCGCGATGCCACCTCTCCCGCGGGACATGTGACCGTCGCCGACCTCGCCGCAGATGCATCTGGTGTAGCCGTTTCAGCCACCTATCAGGGCACTTTGATGGGTTGGTCCAATGTACTGGGCAACAGCTTGGGCATGGTGACCGCGGCATCAGGCACGACCAACGGTTCCGTCACCTTCTTCGATCACACGGGCAACCTGATCTGGGGGCAGGCCATTTCCAACCCGGGCGATGGAAGCATCCAGTGCAATGGCATCACCACCGGTTGCGGTGCGGTATATGTCACTGGGAACACCCACAATGGATCCACCTTCCCGAACGGGGTATTGGTCACCACGGGAAGTCCGCATGACCATGGCTACCTGGCCGCACTGGACAAGCTGAACGGAGAAACGCGTTGGGTGTCCACCTTCCACGGGCCGGAAGACCATATGAACATCGGCCGCGGACTGGCACGCCACCCCAGGGGCGGAGTGCTGCTGTCCGCCACTTACAAAGGGCAGGCGGTACTTACGGGTGGCACCACGATCAACTCCTCGGGTGGCGGTGGATACGACCAGGATATGCTCATCGCCCGGTTCACCGCATATGGTGCATTGGATTGGGCCCTATCCGCTGACGGTCCGCAAAACGATATTCCACATGCCATTGCAGTGGACCAACAAGGCGCGGTGCACGTTGGAGGGGCATTCCGGGATCAACTAAGCCTGTATCCGATCAATTTATCGGCTTCCGGAACACTGAATGCCTTTCAGACCAAACTGACCGATGGATTGGGCGCATACTGGCCCAGCAACCCGACCATCTGGTATGGTCCATCCACCTTGTGCAATGCCGGCGCACCCTTAATGCTGGCTGACTTCCTGATCACACCAGCCACCAAGTATGCGGCGCTGGTGGTCAGCAGTTCATCTGTGGGCACACCCAATGCGATCCTTGGCGCACCTGATGCCATCGCTTCACAGTTCGTGCTGGCAGGTGCCACCATGGTACTGGACCTGGGCTACCTGCTTCCCCAAGGCCGCGGGGTGCGGGTCACCTGGAGAAAACATACAGCCGGCGGACCCACTGCTTACATACCGATCGAAGTGTCCGCAGACATGGTCACGTGGACACCTGCGATGGCTCCCATCAATCCGATCTCTGGCACGGCCTGGGTCACCAATCTGGTCGAGCTGCCCACGGCCGCGCGCTACTTGCGCATCACACGGGGCGCAGCGCCGGCCTTTCAAGTGGATGCCGTGCGTTATCGTGTGGGCAATATTGGTGGTGGTACCTGGAGCGGGCCTGGTGTCGTGGGGGGCATGTTCGACCCACAGGGGCTTTCGGGGCCGATCACCCTCACTTATTCGATCACCTATGGTACATGCACCTGGTCGCACGCGCAGGTCATTGACCTGAGCAGCAGTCCTACGGCAGGTACTCTGAACGGACCGTCGCTGGTATGTACAGGGGAGAACGCAACCATGCTGCTCTCCAACGGAACACCAGACGACAACATCTGGTATGCCAGTACGAACGGCGGTACCAATTGGAGCATCATCGCCACCAACGCCACCACCCTGACCCTAACGAACCTGACCACCACACACCTGATCCGTGTGGAGCAGGACCATGGGGTCTGTGGTACCTCCGTCTCCAATACGCATCAGGTAACGGTGGATAATTCGCCACCGGTCATCACCTGCCCGAACATGATCCCCATCCTGGATGTGGGTGCCGGCTGCACTGCCGCCCTTCCTGACATGACCCCGGCGACCACTGCCACAAGCACATGCGGCACCCCGGTCATCAGCCAAAGCCCCCCGGCGGGAACCATGTTCGGACCTGGGGACGTGAGCGTAACGATGATCGCCACAACGGGCACTTACACCAGTACATGTGCATTCAATGTGCCGGTCGTGGACATGACAGGCCCGAGTATCATCAACTGTCCATCGAATATCATCACCACCTGTGCCGTGGGAAGCTGTGGTGCCATCGTTTCGTGGACGGAACCGAATGTTCTGGATGCATGCCCTGGTTCCACGATCGTACGCACAACAGGAATGGCAAATGGAAGTTCCTTTCCAGTAGGCGTTACCCCGGTCACCTACCAGGCCACGGACGCCTTTGGCAATGTCACGTGGTGTTCGTTCACGGTAACGGTGAATGACAACATTCAACCCCTGATCGCCTGTCCTGAGGATATCTTCAGAGTGTCAGACCCAGGGATCTGCGGTGCGGTGGTGAACTACCCCACTCCGACAGCCACGGACAACTGCACTACTGTAAGCGTGGTCCGCACATCAGGCCCCGCAAGCGGCTCCATCTTCCCTGTCGGAACGACCATCGTTACCCACCAAGCCACCGATGCTGCCGGCAATACGCGTAACTGCTCCTTCTGGATAATCGTGGTGGATGGGCAAGCTCCGGTATTCAGCGCCAAACCCGATGTCGTTGCACCGGCGAACCCTGCGACTTGTGGCGCGAACGTGAGCTATGCCTTGCCAGTTGCGACCGATGCGTGCAGCACCTGCCCCGTGGTGGGCACTCCTGGCGGCACCTTACCCCTGGGTAGCTACATGGGGCGCACCTATTATCTCCGGAACACGGCTTCCACCTGGGGAAGTGCGAACCAGTTCGCCACTGGTATCGGCGGACGTTTGGCGATCATCACCAATGCCGCCATGAACGCCTGGCTGCGGAATGCCGTGGATGTGGTGCTGGGCACACCCACCGGCAGTGGTAGCCCTTTCTGGGTCGGGTATTCCGATGCCGGAGTGGAAGGCAGCTGGCTTTGGGTGAATGGCTCAGCGGGCACCTATGTCAATTGGGACACTGGTCAACCCAATGACCTGAGCAACCAGGACTACGCCGAAATGGGCCCGACCGGTACATGGAACGATGAGCGGAACATAGCCACCCGGATCTCCGTGATCGAGATGGAGTCCGTCTGCATCACACCACAGCTGGTCTCCGGCGCGCCCTCAGGAAGTTTCTTTCCGATCGGCGCGCATCCCATCACCTACTCTTCCACCGATGCCACGGGCCATGTCTCGCTACAGTCCTTCAATGTGATCGTGAATGACGTAAGCGCACCGCAGGTGATCTGCCCGATGAGCGCTACCATTCAGATCATGCTTGGACCAGGATGTACGGGCGTACTTCCCGACCTGCGCGATTCGCTAAGCATTACTGACTGCAGCCCATGGACCGCGGTCATGAGCCCTGCACCTGGATCGGTCGTTGGAAATGACACGCTCATTTCAGTGTCCATTGTGGTACAGGATGACAAAGGGAACAGTGTGGTCCATCCGCATACCGTTCATTTCGTGGATACCGTACCTCCTCAAATCACCTGTCCGGCGGACATCAGCATGGACGAGACCGGCGGGTGTGTTGTCACCGGCCTTGCGCTTGGTGCCGCTGTAGGGACCGACAATTGTGGCATCCCTGTGATCACAAACGACGCTGCGCTGATCTTCCCACTTGGGGCCACGACGATCACCTGGACGGCAACCGACCTGTCAGGCCTCACAGCCGTTTGCACGCAGACAATTGTCGTCACGGACCCACAACCGCCTGTTCTATCCAACTGTCCGACGGATACCATTCTTACAGCCGCACCAGGACAATGCACCGCGCAACTCACCTGGGCATCTCCCTTGGTCACGGACAATTGTCCTTCCACGCTCACCTTGACCGGCCCACCGAGTGGCAGTCAGTTCCCTGTGGGTACGACCACGCTTCATTATACCGCATCTGACGGAACACAAAACACGAGCTGCAGCTTCGATGTGACCGTGACACTGCCCGTGCCGGACCTCGTATATGCGTCGACCAGCCTCTGCCAGAACGATGGCCCCATTCTTCCCACTCTCGCCACTCCAGCAGGTGGTGTGTTCAGTGACCTGACCCAACCCGGCACGATCGACCCGGTCACCGGCTTGTTCAACCCCACTTTGGCTTCACCCGGCCCACACACGATCGCGTACACCTTCGCCGGGCCTTGCGTGGTACAGGACAACTACGTCATCAACGTCATCTCGCCCCCTAACCCAGGAACGGATGGCACGCTGACCGTATGCAGCCTGGGTTCGCCTCAAAGCCTGCTGGCCTTCCTTGGAGGCATGCCTGCTGCCGGTGGTGCCTGGTCAGGTCCGAGTACGGTTACAGGGCACACTTATAACCCCTTGACCATGGATCCAGGGGTATACACCTACACCGTGAACGGCACCGCACCTTGTGCAGCAGCCAGCGCCACTGTGACCGTTTCGGAGACCCTTGCACCGATATGGTATGCTGATGTGGATGGTGATGGCTTCGGAGATCCGGGTGTGAGTACCGCGGCTTGTACACAACCGGTGGGCTATGTACTGAATGACACCGATCTCTGTCCGAACGACCCGCTGAAACAGGCTCCTGGGAACTGTGGTTGTGGAGTATCGGAAACAGCATGTCTCGATTGCGCAGGGATCCCTTTCGGTGCTGCCGTGATCGACAACTGCGGTACCTGCGTGGATGGCACCACCGGTCTCACCGCCTGCGTGCAGGACTGCTTCGGCATTTGGGAAGGCACTGCCTATCTCGACAACTGCAGCATATGCGTGGGTGGGACCACAGGACTCACCGCCTGCGTACAGGACTGCAATAGCACCTGGGGCGGCTCAGCCTTCATTGACAACTGTGGGACCTGCGTGGGTGGCACCACCGGGCTCACCGCCTGCGCGCAGGACTGCTTCGGCATTTGGGGGGGTGCTGCCTACCTTGATAACTGCGGCATATGCGTGGGTGGCACCACAGGACTCACCGCCTGCGTACAGGACTGCAACAGCACCTGGGGTGGCACAGCCTTCATTGACAACTGCGGGGTCTGCGTGGGCGGCACCACCGGCCTGACCGCTTGCGTTCAGGACTGCAACAGCACCTGGGGTGGCACGGCCTTCATCGACAACTGCGGAACATGCGTGGGCGGTACCACTGGTCTCACAGCCTGCGTTCAGGACTGCAATAGCACCTGGGGCGGCACCGCGTTCATCGACAACTGCGGAACCTGCGTGGGCGGCACCACCGGACTTACGGCCTGCGTACAGGACTGCAACAGCACCTGGGGTGGCACAGCCTTCATTGACAACTGCGGGGTCTGCGTGGGCGGTACCACCGGCCTGACCGCTTGCGTTCAGGACTGCAACAGCACCTGGGGTGGCACGGCCTTCATCGACAACTGCGGGACCTGGGTGGGCGGTACTCCAGGCCTAACCGCTTGCGTTCAGGACTGCAACAGCACTTGGGGTGGCACGGCGTTCATCGACAACTGCGGACCATGCGTGGGTGGGACCACAGGACTCACCGACTGCGTACAGGACTGCAATCGCACGTGGGGGGGCTCAGCCTTCCTTGACATCTGTGGGACCTGCGTGGGCGGCACCACCGGACTTACGGCCTGCGTACAGGACTGCAACAGCACCTGGGGTGGCACGGCCTTCATTGACAACTGCGGAACCTGCGTGGGTGGCACCACGGGTCTCACCGCTTGCGTTCAGGACTGCAACAGCACCTGGGGTGGCACGGCCTTCATCGACAACTGCGGGACCTGTGTGGGCGGTACTACAGGCCTAACCGCTTGCGTTCAGGACTGCAACAGCACTTGGGGTGGCACCGCGTTCATCGACAACTGCGGAACATGCGTGGGTGGGACCACAGGACTCACCGCCTGCGTACAGGACTGCAATAGCACCTGGGGCGGATCTTGCTTCATCTAGCACTGTGGGACCGTCGTGGGTTGCACCACCGGTCTCACCGCCTGCGTGCAGGACTGCTTCGGCATAGGCGCAGGCACGGGGTGGCTAGAAAACTGCAGCACAGGCGTGGGTGGGGCCAGAGGACTCACCGACTGCGTACAGGACTGCAAGAGCACCTGGGGGGGCACAGCCTTCATTGACAACTGCGGGTTCTGCGTGGGCGGCACCACCGGCCTGACCGCTTGCGTTCAGGACTGCAACAGCACCTGGGGTGGCACGGCCTTCATTGACAACTGCGGAACCTGTGTGGGCGGTACTACAGGCCTAACCGCTTGCGTTCAGGACTGCAACAGCACTTGGGGTGGCACCGCGTTCATCGACAACTGCGGAACATGCGTGGGTGGGACCACAGGACTCACCGCCTGCGTACAGGACTGCAA
>JAEUSU010000023.1 GCA_016788635.1 Flavobacteriales bacterium
CACTACGACCGGCGTGCTTGCCACCACCGGCAACAACGCCATCGTGGATTGGGTGTTCCTGGAACTCCGTGGTGCTGCGCCGACCTACACGGTGTTGGCCACACGCTGTGCCTTGCTGCAACGCGACGGTGACATCGTGGAGGTGAACGGCACCTCGCCCGTCACCTTCGCCATCGCCTCGGGGAACTACCATGTGGTGGTGCGTCACCGGAACCACTTGGGCATGATGAGCGCTAACACGGTGGCCATCGGCCCCACGGGCGGCAGCATCGACTTCACCAATGCGGCCACGGCCACCTACGGCACCGATGCCCGGCGCACCGTGGGCAGCGTGCGCACGATGTGGACGGGTGATTGCAGTTCCGACGGTGAGATCCTGTATTCCGGTGGCGGCAACGACCGCGACCTGATCCTGGTCCGCATCGGAGGGTCGGTGCCCACCAACTCGGTGAGCGGCTACCTGCGTGAGGACGTGAACCTCGATGGATCCGTGCTGTACACCGGTGGTGGCAACGACCGTGATCTGATCCTGCAGGCCATCGGCGGCGTGGTTCCCACCAACAACCGCATCGAGCAGCTACCCTAAGCCTATTTCCGTGAAGCGAGCAGCACCCGCGCATTCTCCAGCGCGGCTGCTGTGAGCTTGCGGCCGCTCAACATCTGGGCCAAGGCTTCCACGCGCTCTTCCGCCAGCACCGCCCGGATGCTGGTATTCACGCGGGCACCCTCTTCGGCCTTCGACACCAGCAGGTGTGTATCGGCCTTGCTCGCGATCTGTGGCAGGTGGGTTATCGCCAGCACCTGACGTTGTTTGGCCATGCGGGCCATGAGCGAACCTACGCGGTCGGCCACCTCCCCGCTCACCCCGGTGTCGATCTCGTCGAAGACCACGGTGGGAAGGTCCTGGGAATCGGCGGCCAGCGAGATCAGAGCCAGCATCACACGGCTGAGTTCACCCCCGGAGGCCACTTTATCCAATGGTGCGGGTGCTCGATCCTTGTTCGCGCTGAAGACCGCACGGACGGTATCCAAGCCATGCGGGCCGCAGTGCTCCATGGTGGCCTCCGCGATGCGGTGCTCGAATTGGAACACGGCGTGTGGCATGCCCAGGTCCTGCAAGATGGACTCCACCTTCGTGGCCAAGGGCTTCACCGCTCCAGTGCGGCCGGTGGAAAGCGCCTTGGCCATGCGCAAGACTTCCTGCCCATGGGTATCGACCTGCTTGGCCAGCGCAGCGATGCGATCCGCCAATGAACCCACGCGCTCCACCTTTTCGGCGAGTGCGTGCTGGATCGCAAGCAGCTCCGCATTGGAGCCCACACGGTGTTTCTGTTGCAGCCGCAGGATCATGTCCAACCGTTCGCGCAGTTGAGCGGCTTTCGTGGGATCCACTGCGATGCCGTTTACCGAGCGAGCAGCTTCATCGGCGATGTCCTTCAATTCGATGTGCACACCGTTGAGCCGATCCAACAATGCACCGACAGTAGCATCCAGTCGCGCGGGTTTCGCCAGCACCTGTTTCACCCGCGCCAGTATCGGACCCAGCCCGTTCTCGTCGGTCACCGCCTCTTCCACGGTGTTCAAGGCTTGGATGAGTTCTTCGGCGTTCTCGGCACGAGCGAGCTCCTGCTCCATGCTTCCCTGCTCATCGGGCAGCAGACGGGCCTGCTCCAATTCATCCAATTGGAACCGCGCGAAGTCGACCTCCCCTTGTGCACGCGCCTCCTCGGCTTGCAGGGTGCGTAACTCTTGATGTTGAGCCCGCCAGGCCGTGTACGAAGCGCCATACTTGGTCACCGCCTCTTGTTGCCCTGCGATATGGTCCACGAGGCCCAGCTGGAAGCGCCCGTCGTTCAATAGCAACGTGTGGTGCTGACTGTGCACGTGTACGAGGCGTTCGCCCAACTCGCGCAATTGATCCAGGCGCACGGGTGTGTCGTTCACGAAGGCGCGCGAGCGCCCACCTGGGTCCAGCTGACGGCGCAGCAAGGTGTAGCGCTCGGGATGCACTTCGTTCCGTTGGAACCATTCCTCCAAGTGCAGGCCTTTCGTATCCACCTCCAATTCGATCACGCAGCGCCGCTCGTTGTCGCGGGCCACGGAGGCATCGGCCCGGTCGCCCATGGCCAGACCGAGCGCACCGATCACCAAGCTCTTGCCACTGCCGGTCTCGCCGGTGATGATGGTGAGGCCCTTGGACAGATCGAGTTCCAACGAATCGATCAGCAGGTAGTTGGTGATGGCGATACGACGCAGCATGATGGGAATTCCGTCAAGGTTCCGTCGCCCAATATCGGTACGCGCGGTGGAAAAGCCAGCACCTGATGGCTGCGCTGGTAGCCAACACGGTCAAGAACCGCGCATCATGTTCTGGTACTGGCTGATGTGCCCGGGATCGATGATCTGCAAAGTGTTGAAGAGCTTGGTCTTCTCGGCTGGATCGGCCTGCTTGAAGATCTCCACGATCTCGTTGTACTTGGCGTTGAAGAACACTTGCAGGTTGTAGCTCGCGGGCTTGGCCTGGTGCACGGTCTTGAGCTTCTCGATGCCTTGCGCGATGGTGCGGCGGCTGGTGATGGCATCGGTGCTCATGTTGTCCATACCGGTGCGGTGGAAATCGTAGAGCAGATCGCGGAACGGGCGGAAGACCGCCTGCATCTGGTTATCGATCAACCAGTAGCGGTTGCGTTGGTCCTCGAAGGCTTTCCAGCCGCTTTCCGAAGCGCTCTGCGCATTGTTCACCACCTGTTGGGCCAGGGTATAGAACGGTGTGCCGCCAGTGGGGCTGAACGAATCGCCGTCGAGACCGAGCACGAAGTAGGCGTAGAAGCCCAGCAGGGAGCTTAGGTTGTTCAGATGGCGCTCCGGCGTGAATTCGATCTGGGTGTTCTCCAGGAAGTTGAATTGGACCTGCGTATCCACGAGGTCTAGGATCGGAGAATTGTAATCGGTGCCATAGACCGGCCGTGCATAGATCACCTGGAGGTTGCCCTCGAACCGGTCAGCCGCCGGCTGCGCGGTGATGGTGAGCAGCAGGTTGATGTCGATGCGCTCGTTGGGGGCGTAGTTGAGGTTGGTGAAGCGGCGGTTTTGGAAGAACTCCTTGATGGCCACTTCCAACGACTGGAACACGCGGGGTTGGGCGGTGGCGATCTGCGGCGCGATCACACTGGCCTGGCAGTTGAATTCCTGGGCCTTGGCACCCGTGATCAGGAGCAGCGGAAGTAACAGGAGCGCGAAAGGACGCAAGCGCATGGATCAGAGCAGGGTTTCGATGCGGTCCAAGATAGCACGGGCCACCTCGGCTTTTGATAACAACGGCAATGCTTCGGCTTTGGTGCCCTTGCCGATGAGGGTGACCTTGTTGGTGTCGTGCCCGAAGCCGGCGCCGGCATCCTGCAGGGAATTGAGCACGATCAGATCCAGGTTCTTGCGCTCCAGCTTGCCTTGGGCATGGTTCACGGCATCGTCGGTCTCCAAGGCGAAACCGACGAGCACCTGGCCGGTCGGCTTGTGGGCGCCCATCCACGCCAGGATGTCCTCGGTGGGTTCCAAGGCGATGGACAGCGCGCTGTCCTTCTTCTTGATCTTGCTGGTGGCGGGGTTCGCTGGTCGATAGTCGGCCACGGCCGCGCTCATGATCACCACATCGCTAGCGGCGGCCTTCAGTTTGCAAGCCTCGGCCATCTGGGCCGCGCTGACCACATCGGTGCGCTTCACCGCGATGGCACGGGCCACCAAGTTGGTCGGACCCGCTACCAATTCCACCGAAGCGCCGCGCATGGCTGCCTCCTCGGCCAGTGCGAAGCCCATCTTGCCCGAAGATCGGTTGCCGATGTACCGGACCGGGTCGATGGCCTCCTGGGTGCCACCGGCGCTCACGAGGATGCGTTTGCCGCTCAGCTTGCTGGACCCTAAGAGGTCGGCATGGAGCCGGGCCACGATGGCTTCGGGTTCGCTCATGCGCCCCTCCCCGCTCAACCCGCTCGCCAATTCACCGCTCTCGGGTCCGATCTGCTTTACCCCGCGCACCTTCAACATCTCCAGATTGCTCCGTGTGCTGGCATCGCGGAACATCTCCAGGTCCATGGCAGGCGCCACGTACACCGGGCAGGTGGCGCTGAGGTAGCAGGCGAGCAACAGGTTGTCGCATTGGCCGTGTACCAATTTGCTCAGGGTGTTCGCGCTCAAGGGTGCGATCAGCATCACATCGGCCCAACGCGCCAGGTGGACATGATCGTTCCATGTGCCCTCCCCGGAAATGAGGTCCGTGAGCACCGGACGGCCGCTCAAGGTGGCCAGGGTGAGTGGGGTGACGAAATCGTGCGCCGAGCGGGTCATGACCACCTGCACCTCCGCCCCTGCCTTCACCAATTCGCGCACCAGCGCGGCCGCCTTAAAAGCAGCGATGCTGCCCGAAACACCGAGCAGCACCTTGCGTTCGAATCTGCGTTCCACCGGAGGGGGATCGCAACGGATGATCAGGACTTGACCACGGCTTTCTCGTCGGCCGTAGCGCGGCGGAAGTAGAGCTTGCCGTCCAGCAGCTCCTGGATGGCCAGCGCGCCGGGCTTCGGCATGCGCTCGTAGTGCTTGCTCACTTCGATCTGCTCGCGGTTCTCGTACACTTCCTCGAGGTTCTCCCCGTTCACGGCGAACTCTTCCAGCTTCGCGCTGAGCTCTTCCTTGATGGCCACACTGATCTGGTTGGCTCGCTTGCCGAGCATGGCCACGGTCTCGTACACATTACCGATCTCTTGGTCCAGTTTGGACACGTCACGGGTGATGGTGGTCTTGGCGGCGTTGGAATTCTTCATCGTCATGGGTTGCTCGTGGGTGTCGAAGCGAGGGATGCTTCGAGGGTCTTGTGCAGTTTTCCGGCCTCTTCCAGCAATACGCTCTGCGGAAAAGCGTCGGCGAAGTTATGGTAAGAGCGCACAGCTTCCTTCAGGCGCTCCAACTTCTTGGCTTCCACGCTGTTCATCGCCAAGTAGTAATCGCTCTGGAGGGTGAAGTACATGGCGTCTTCGCGGTACTCGCTGTTGGGCCATTGGCGGTTGAAGTTCCGGAAAGCCACCCCGGCGGCCTGATAGTTCCGCATGTGGTAGTACTGGCTAGCCGCATGGAAGTCCTTCACTTCCAGCTTCGTGCGCATCACATCGATCAGGGCATTGCAGCTATCGCGACGCGCACTTTCAGGATAGCGGACCAGGAACAGTTGCATCTGGTCCATGGCATTGCGCGTCTCGGTCTGATCCAGCTCGTAGTTCGGGCTGTTCATGTACTGACAGTAGGCGCTAAGGAAGGCGCACTCCTCAGCATACTGGCTGGTGGGGAACGTGCGGGTGAAATTGGCCAGGTAATACGCCGCCAAGGTGTAATCCTTCATGCCGTAGGTGCTCTTGGCATGGAGGTAGTTGACCTTCTCGCTCAGCTGACCGCCTCGGGTGAGCACGATCAACTCTTCCAGCAAGGGGATGGCGCTGTCCCAGCTCTCGTTGGCCATCATCTTTTCCGCCACCTGCAACTTGTAGGCTATACCTTCCTGATCACCAGGAGCTTTCAGCGCCTTGTTGAATTCGCTGCACGCGCTCAGGAGCACGGCGAACACGAGCAGTGGGAGGAACGAGCGCAAGGAGGTCATGGAGGGGCCAGCGGGCCGAAGGGCGGCAAAGGTAACTTCCTTCAGCGAACCCCTCTGTCGGTCCATCAACGGGGACCTGTTCATCCACAGTATGTGGCGGCGGTTACCTTTGCCTGCCGTTACGCCCGTGTTATCTTGGGCGTGCACGTCCACCACCAACCAAGCGCCCAGGAACATGGGCCATTCGACAATTCACTAACCAAGCGCCTTCGCCGAGGTTTCGGCGACTTGCCATGAACGATATCTTCGACAAGCTCCGCAAAGACCTCGGCCACATCGGCCGTCATGCCAAGAACAGCCACGGCTACTTCAGCTTCCCGAAGTTGGAGGGACCGCTGGGCGCGCACATGACCTTCCGCGGCAAGGAGGTGCTGGTCTGGAGCCTGAACAACTACCTGGGCCTGGCCAACCACCCCGAGGTGCGCAAAGTCGACACTGAAGCCGCTGCCGAATGGGGCATGGCCTATCCCATGGGCGCCCGCATGATGAGCGGACAGACCAAGTACCACGAACAGCTGGAGGATGCGCTGAGCGACTTCATGGGCAAGGAGGACACCTTCCTCCTCAACTACGGCTACCAGGGCTGCATGAGCGCCATCGAGGCCCTCCTCTCCCGCCACGACGTGTTGGTGTACGACAGCGAGTGCCACGCCTGCATGATCGATGGCGCCCGCCTGCACCATGGCAAGCGCTTCGTGTTCAAGCACAACGACATGGAGAGCTTCGAAAAGCAGCTCGAACATGCGCGCAAGATCACCGAGACCACCGGCGGTGGCATCCTTGTGATGACGGAAGGCGTCTTCGGCATGGCCGGCGACCAGGGTAAACTGAAGGAGATCGTCAGCTTCAAGGAGAAGTACAACTTCCGCCTCTTCGTGGATGACGCGCACGGCTTCGGCATGATGGGCCGCGACGGCCGTGGCACGGCGGATGCCCAAGGCGTGATGGACCAGGTGGATGTCTACTTCGGCACCTTCGCCAAGGCCATGGCCAGCATCGGCGCCTTCATCAGCGGTCCGGAGGATGTGATGATGTACATGCGCTACAACATGCGCAGCCAGACCTTCGCCAAGAGCCTGCCCATGCCCGTGGTGATAGGTGCCTTGAAGCGCCTGGAGATGATCCGCACGATGCCCGAGCTGAGCCAGAAACTCTGGTCCATCACCGGTGCATTGCAGAACGGACTGAAAGAAGCCGGCCTGGACATCGGTGCCACCAATAGCTGCGTGACACCGGTGTACATGAAGGGCAATATCCCCGAGGCCACCAACGTGATCATGGACCTACGCGAGAACAACGGCATCTTCTGCAGCATCGTGGTGTATCCCGTGGTGCCGAAGGACGTGATCCTGCTGCGCTTGATCCCCACCGCCGTACACACCATCGAAGACGTGAACTACACGGTGAAGAACTTCAAGGTGGTGAAGGACAAGCTGGCGGCCGGCCACTACAAGAGCGAGACGGTGGCGAGCATGTGATCAGCCGTACCTTGCGACATGGCCAAGAAGTCCGCGGGCATCATCATCCGCACCAAGAATAGCAAGGAGCAAGCCTTCCTGATCGGTCTGCTTGACCGGCTCGGAGTGTCCGGACAGGTGCTCACGGAGGATGAGCTTCTTGACCTGGGTCTAGCCAAGATGATGCGTGGTGTCGATCGTTCCAAACGAGTTGATCCCCGCACAGCGATGAAGATCCTCGCGTCCTGATGGAGGTCGTCTTCCTGCGGTCCTTCATTCAGGACTTCAAGGGCATTCAAGAGATTGCAGTTCGTCGCAAGGTTGAGCGGGCGGTGAAACAGCGGCAGGAAGCGAGGACCTTGCGCGATGTTCGCCACCTCAAGAAGCTGGAAGGATCCACGAACGCTTATCGGGTCCGTTTGGGTGATCATCGGGTCGGTTTCTTCCTGGCTGACAGCACAATTGAACTAGCTAGGATCGGCGACCGAAAGTCCATCTACAAGATGTTCCCATGATCCTTCGTGGCTGGACCCTGAACTCTGTATTGACAACGGCGAATACCCTGGTCGCGCAGTACAACCCGAGCAGAGGTGAACTTGCTCGGCCGCCAGGGAATACAGCCGAAGGGATCCCCGATACGGTCTCGTGGATCATCGTAACAGCCTTTGTTGGGCTGGCTTACTGGCTGTACACGATCACCCCCAAAAAGCATCCGACCAAAAAACCATGAACATCGCCGTCTTCTGCGGAGCCAACACGGGCACCGATCCCGCCATCCTGCAAGCCGCCCGAACGATGGGCCGCACCATCGCGGAGCGCGGCATGGGTGTGGTATACGGCGGCGGTCATGTGGGCTTGATGGGCGCCGTGGCCGATGCCGCCTTGGAAGCCGGTGGCAAGGTCATCGGTGTGATCCCCGGCTTCATAGTGGAGAAGGAATTGGCGCATCAAGCGCTCACCGAATTGATCATCGTGCGCGACATGCACGAACGCAAGATGCGGATGCACGAACTGAGCCAGGCGGTGGTAGCGCTACCGGGCGGCTTCGGCACCATGGACGAGGTCTTCGAACTCCTGACGTGGCGGCAGCTCGGTCTGCATGCCAAACCCATCGGGGTGCTCAACGTGAACGACTTCTACACGCCACTACTGGAGCAAGTGGCCCGTATGGAGCGCGATGGATTCCTGCATGGGCCCACACGGATCCTGGCCGCGCGGGATGTGGAGGGCTTGTTGGATATCGTGGTGGCGAACCGCTGAAGACACCCACCGAACGCTTAGAGCGAGCGAAAGATCAATCGCGGACGATACGCTGGCTCCACGTACGTCCGTCCAGTTGTACGCGTACCACGTAAAGGCCGCGTGACAAGGCATCGAGTTGGAGCACGGTTGAACCCGCTTCCAAACGATCCATCAAGACCAGCGCGCCGTGTGCGTCGACCACGGTGATCGTGGCACCGGACCACTGACCATCGTGTTGCATGTGCACGACACCTTGGCTTGGTACCGGATAGACCACCACTCCTTCATCGGTCAACTGATCGACCACATTCGGCAGTTGTACGGCGAGCGAACAGATCTCCGTGATCACCGGTTCGTTGAAGTCGAAATAGATGTTCGCTTCGTTCGGAACGACATGGCCAGGCGCAAGACCTGGACGCGTTTCGATGCTGAAGCGCACGGATCCATGACTGCCGGGTTCGTCGCTGGTACTATCCGGCAGGAAAATGGGATCGAAGAGGAAGTGTAATGCGCCTTCTCGGTAGAACCATTCGCATGCATGGCTGGCCCCGAGGTACGCGAAGGTCGTTGCATCGAGGTCCGTGCTGAGGGTGTCTGTGATCAGCACACGCTCCGCGAAGAGTGTACCCGTGTTCTGGAAACGGATCAGGTATTCCACGCGCTGGCCGGTACTCCCTTGGTCAATGGTGAGCTCGTCCGGCATCACTTGCTTATCGTTGGGGTCATACGAGCCTACCACGATCGTCTCGAGAAGGTATGTATTATTGAAGGGCTCCACATCCTGAAGGACGATCGGAAGCACGCGCGCCGTCATGTGAACGGTATCGCCCAGCACAGCCGAAGCCGGAGCTTGGAACTGTGCCTGGGCAAAGTAGTTGCCACCTGATGGGATGCTATCGATCGGCCAGCGGACGGCCGTTGGGGTGATCTCCGGATCGCCCGAACCACCCAAGGGGATCAGCAGCGGATCGTACTCCAGTTCCAGCACCACGTCATAGACCGTCGTGGGGCCGAAATTGAACGCGTTCATTCCGAAACCGCTCTCGAAACCAGGGCGAACAAGGGAATAGCTCTCGATCCTCACCCGCGTATCCACTGGAATGGTATCCATCTGCACCGCGAAGTCCAAGCCGTCCACCACCGTGTTCGGGCCTGGCAATTCAACGGGATAAGATACCGGCATAGTGCCTAGCACATAGGGAAGGTCGCTCTGCGCCGTGATCTCGTAGGTACCGATGGGCAACGCCATGGTGTAATTCCCCAAGCTGTCCGTGCCGGTCATATAGCCCACGGGAGAGGCCGTCACCACGGCGTTCGCCAGATCGGGTTCGCCGGGATCCTGCTGCCCATTGCCATCATCGTCTCGGTAGACATGGCCGCTGATGTATGGCGCGTACTCCGGACAACTGCTGTTGAGGATGGTGCACAGCGGCAGCACTGCGCCCACCGCTGGTGGATGGTTCGGCATGCACGTGATGCCGGTCTCGGTCACCACCAAGGACTGCAAACCTTCTGGCAAGGGTGGCAGGCAAGCGATCGGGCACTGCTGTACACCCAACGTGAGCAAGCCCTCTGGCAGGGCAGGCAGGCTGGTCACTGGTGCCGCACCGATGTACAGATCCGTGAGGCTAGCTGGTAGTGGTGGTAGCGCTTCCAGCGGTCCGTAGGAATACCCAAGTCCGAGGAGACCTTCCGGCAGTACCGGCAGTGCAGGTACTTGGCTACCGCCGATGGTGAGGTTGAGCAGCGTGGGAGGAAGTTCGGGCAGCACCATCAAGGCCTGTACGTTGCCCAACTCGAGGCCGATAAGATCCGTACCAACGGTCAGGTCGGTCAACAGGGGCGCGCCTTCAACATGGATGAATTGGACGAACTGCTGCAGTTGGATCGATGTGAGAGCTGGAGCCTGGTCGATGGAGAGATCGTAGGGGCCCGAGGCGATGTTCACGGAGATCAGGTCCGGCATATCGTCCAGGTCCACGATGAAGGAAATGCCCAGCGGTACATCCAGCATCTGAACACCGCTTGCGGAAAGTCTGACGGTGGTGATCGTAGAAGGCAATGCCGGAAGTGCGGTGAGCAGTGGCATCGAATCGACGGCAAGCGTTTCTAAGCCTTCGGGCAGAACCGCGGGTAGAGTTGGATTATCACTAGCCTCGCAGATGAACGAGAAAAGCGACGACGGCAAATCAGGCATCGCCACCATTGTGGGATAACCATGCAGAGTGAGACCTACGAGCCCCTCCGCAAGCACCGGTGTTTGCTGGAGCGCGGTAAGATCATTCAGCACAAGCTCCACCAGATCCGGTATGCCCAGATCACCCAAGTCCGGTAGCAGCGGTGCCCTCGTGATCGCCAACCTTCCCAATGAACCAAAAGATGGAAGCGTGGCAGACGGGAAGTCCACTAGATCCAGGGAACCGAGAGGGCCGATGGTATCGAGCGTGAGTAGAGCGCCCGGTTGGAAACGCAGGGTGAGCAAGATGTTCCCGTCGATCGCTTCGATCCCGGTCAGGTCGGCGGGAGACCAATCGACGCTAAGGTCCCATTGACCAGGATGCAAGTCATGATTCGCATCTGCCATGAAGCCATTCGCATCCACCAAGCCCGGTGCCCAGGCATTCAGCGCAGCGCGGAACTGCGGGTCAGGAATGAACGTTGGCTGTGCGATAAGCGTGAAAACGGTCGGAAGTAATGCGAAGGAGGCGACAATACGGGCCAAAGAGATCGACATGCGATTGAAATGGATCGGTTCGTGTGGCAAGCTACAACCGCCATGACACAATAGGTGGACACGGACCACGTTCAAAACCCATGCTGACCACCACCACCCCACGCCCGCTCCACTGGAGCCTCTTGTTCGTAACCGCGGTGTTCGTCACGCTCCTGCTCTACTTCATCGACGAAGGGCGCTATTCGCTGGAGGGCCTGTTGACGATGGGCAACGGCATCGCCATGGGGATCTACTTAGTGGGGCTCTTGTTGGGGCTCGCGCTCATGGCGCAGCTCTTCGCCAAACGCCACCCCAGTCCAGCGCGCACGGTGTTGGTGCTTTCACTCGGCACCGTGGTCGGCTTCGTGTTCGGTCTTCTGCTGATGATGGGTGTTGGTGCCTTGCAGCTCCTGGGCTGATCGCGGCACTTGCCCGGTTCACTCCTTGATGAACTTCACCGCAGGGGCGTTATCATCTACGGAGCGCACCTGGTATAGCCCTGCAGGAAGCGCGGCGATATGTAGCAAAGTGCCTGTGGTGTGGGCCTCTTGGAACACCTGCACCGGACGGCCTTGTGCATCTAGAACGAGGATCCGTCCGGGCGTATCCATACCCACGTGCACCACGGAGCCTGCCGGATTGGGCCAGAGATGCAGGTCGTTGCGGTCCGGCATGGTCACATGGCGGATCGGCGAAGGTTCGCTGGTGCCATCGATGTCAACCTGCTCCAGTCGATAGTAGACCGATCCCGGCAAGGGCTTCAGGTCGTTCGCAGCGTAGGTGATCGCGGTCTGGCTGTTGCCGGCGCCACGCACGAACGACACCTCCTCCCACTCTGCCAGGTCCGTGCTGCGCTGCACGCGGAATCCGGCATTGTCGCGTTCGGTGGCCGTTGACCACTCCAACCGCACCTTACCATTCAGCGGCCAGGCGTGGAAGCTCATCAACTCCACCGGCAGTGGGCTGGCCACCACGATATTGAAGTTGTCCATGATCATACCGTGTGAGCCGGTGAAATTCGGTACGACACGCAACGTGTGGGACGTGGAGGTGGGCGCGAAGGTGAAGCGCTCACGGCCCATGTTCCAAGCACCCGTGCGGGTGACCACCTGGCTCAACACCCCATCGATGGTGACGGTGACCGCGACCGAAGTCGGGGTTGGTCCGGTCTGTCGGCGTGTGGCCTCGAATTCCAAGGCATACAGCGCACCCACGGTGAACCCGGAGATGGTCTGGCAGAGGATGCGGTCGTCGGTGGTGGTCGCGGGATCGTTGTGCCCATCCACCTCGGCCACCGTGCTGGTGTTGGGGCCGCCGTACACGTTGGCCGCGTTCAACTCGATCGGGCAAGAGGCCCAGCCTGTGCTACCGCTCTCGAAACCGGGGTTGGTGATGGTCTGGGCATGCGCGGCTGTGGAAAATGCACCAGCGATGATGACGAACGCCGCACTTACGGAATGAACAGCGCCGTGCTTGGGGAGAGCGAATAGCATGGTTTCGAAAAGGGAGAGTGCTTTCTACGACCGGAGGGGGCCAAGGTTCGCGCCTCTGGCATGGTCTTCGAGCCGTGCAGCCGATCTTCACCCCATGAACCTCCGCCTCGTCCTACCCTTGGTCACATTCCTTGCCACCCCTGCCCTCTTCGCCCAAGGGGGCACCACCACCCCGGAACCGGTGCGCATCGAAGAACGCATGGAGGGCGAAGGGACCATCAACGTGGAACCCGAACCGGAGGCTCCTGCGCCCGAAGCAGGTCAAAGCGTGTTCACCATCGTAGAGAAAATGCCGGAGTTCCCGGGCGGTCAGGAAGCCCTGATGAAGTACTTGTCGAGTAGGATCGAGTATCCTGAAGAAGCCATGCGGGAGAACATCGAAGGAGCGGTCTTCATTAGCTTCATCGTGGAGCAAGATGGCCGTATCTCCAACGTGAAGTCGTTGCGTGGTCTTGGCGGTGGCCTCACAGAAGAAGCCATCCGGGTGGTGAAGGGCATGCCGAATTGGTTGCCCGGCAAGCAGCGTGGCGCACCGGTACGCGTGCAATACAACCTTCCTATCCGCTTCAAGCTTTAGCGCTCGATAATACCCATGCAACGGTCCCTTTTCGCTGGTGTACTCATCTTATGGGCTTACTTCGTGCTGGCCCAACAGTCGGATATCGACGCTTGGATGCACCGCCACTACAGTGGGAAGCCCGGCGTGAAGCAGGACACGAAGGCCGACGACGCGCTCTATGCTGCGCTGGGCCTGGACAGCCTGCGCAAGAACCGTTTCATCGGCGAAGTGCACGGCACCGCGCGGTTACCGAACGGTTCGATGCCGGTGCAGTTCATCTTGTGGACCGACACGCTGGAAGCCATCCTGCACCTCACCCGGCCGGGCGACACCACCACCTATGTGGCTGATCTGCGCAAGAACACCATCGCCATCCACAGCACCAGCACGGAGGAAGGCGGAGTGAATTCTTCCCTCGCCGACCTGCGCGAGCGCGTGGTGGTGAACTGGTATCACTATAAGGACGATGGTTCGCCGTGGCGCGTGAACCGCGTGAAGCCCTACAACACGGTCGGGGGGGTATTGGCGGAACAGGACATGCAGCGGTGGACCGTGGTGAACGGCGACACCATCCGCTTCGAGCGGATCAAGCGAACCCCCTCCCCGTTCCTGGATGCGCTGGAATGGATGCCCTACGGCGGGGATTATCCGTTCAACCTCATCATGCAGGTGGCCCGCGCCGGGGATCCCATGCCGCGCTACCTGGAGAGCAGCGCAGGTCGTATCATCGCGAAGATCATGGGCCAAGGCCCACGACCGCGTCCGACCTATCCAACGAGCGAAAAGGTCGAAGACCTGCGCCCGAAGTCGCACCGCGCTTTGCCGATCCGCAAGAGCGACCGACGCGCCAATATCGTGGAACTGGATCCGGGCATCGAGATCCCCGCGAACGAACGTCACTTGTGGGGTACGGCGGATCCCGGCAACCCTGGCGAACCAGAAATGACCTACACCGGCCGACGCTCACCGCTGCGCCTGCACACGAAGGAGCCATGGGGCGCGGTGGGCACGGTGGTGGTGAAGGTGTGGATCGATCGCACGGGCCAGGTACAACGCGCCGAAGTGGACCAGGAGCGAAGTTCCTTGCGCTCTGAGGCCTGTCAGCAAATGGCGCTGGAGGCTGCGAAGAGCGACACCTATTACCCGATGGAAGGTGGGATACCGCCGCAAGCTGGTGAAGTGGTCTTCAACTACACATCCCTTCAAAGGGGTTCCCGTGGGGCGGACGGGCGCCAAAGCGGCTACGACGGTGCGGGCAATGGACCTGGGGGCGGCGCGCCGCCTTTTCCTCCATTCCACTGCGTACTTCCGGGACGGAAACTGATCACCAGACCGGACCTCAGCAAGTTGCCGCAAGGCCAAGGCAAGGTGATCATGGACATCCAAGTGGACCGGAAAGGCCAGGTCGTGAGCGCGGTCCAGAACGAGCGGGGCAGCACCACCCTTGCATCCGATCTGGTGAAAGCCGCGCGCCGGGCAGCACTGGAGTGCCGGTTCTCGGAGGATGAAGTTGCGGCGGAAACGCAGCGCGGCCGGATCATCATCCAGTTCGATGCCAAGTAGCTACTCCTTCGGGTCTCGAGCGGAAAGGCGATCTCGCTCTGCTACTTCTTCCTCCGCGCCCGTTCCAAGGGGATGTAATCGCTCTTCCAGACCATCTTCACGTTGAGGAGCTTGAAGTAGATCACATCGCCAAAGAGGGCGCGCACCACCTTGCTCAACAAGCTGCTCTTGGTGTTCGGGTTCCAGGAGTTGGCGCACTGGTTCTCGCCGAAGTTCTTGGTGCTATCGAAGGAGGGCACGGTGAAGTACTCCTTGGGCAGCACGCGGATGTCGCCGCCCACGATCTGGTCCTTGTTGTTGAGCCGGAACTCCGGGAAACGTTCGATGAAGAAGCGCGTGATCACATCGTTGCTCACGCGAGCCTCCACCATGTGGTCGTACCGGGCCATCCACTCCAACAAGAAGGGATGTCCTTTGCGGGCCGCGATCACCCCTGTGGAGAGGTGGCAGTCGAACTCGAAGGGCACGACCAGGTGATCCTCCAAGAAGGGATCCAAGCGCTTCTTCAGCCAGGTATCGGTATCAAGGTAGATGCCGCCGTGGTGGTAGAGGATCTTCAGGCGCATGTAATCGCTGGCGAAGGCGAACCCGCGCTCGGCGTACATCTTGTGCATCCATGGGTGGCTGTGCACATCGAAATTGCGCTCATCCCAGCGCATGATCGTGTAGTCGGGCATCAGCCGGCGCCACTGGTCGATGTTAGCCTGGAACTCGGGCGGCAGTGGTTTGCCACCGATCCAGATGTAATGCAGCACCTTGGGGATGGTGTTCCCCACTGGTGCATCAAGCGCAAACTCCCTAGCCGCTGCTGAACTGACCATTCCCTTGTGATCGCGTTGACCGTACAAAACTAGTTCCAAGACCCGGGCAGGTCCTTCGGCCAGACCGAGGTGACCAAACCTGGCCGCCCCGTGGAGACGAAGGAACCGCACAACGTCACTCCATCAGCACCGAGGGAGAGGCAGCGGACCCCGGCGAACGGAAGCGCGCCAGGCTGCTTTGCGGTGCGAACGTGCCTGATACGCGGCGCCCATCGGCCTGGTTGCACACTGGCCTCATGGGCGATGCCCCATGCGTCCATCGCCACGCAGGAATGCCGACCTTAGGGCCATGAAACTCCGGATCGCCCTTCCCCTCCTCTTTCTAGTCCTCTGCACCGGCATATGCGCCCAGAATGACGCCGTCATCGACGTGGCCGTGCCCGTGGTGGAGGAAGCCCACGACCCGAACGAACCCCTGACCATCGCCGAGGTGATGCCGGAGTACCCGGGTGGCAAGGACGCGCTGTTCGCCTACATCGGCACGAACCTGAAGTACCCCCAGCAGGCGGTGGAAGAAGGCATCGAGGGGGTGGTCTTTGTCTCCTTCGTAGTGGAGGTTGATGGCAAGATCTCTGGCGTGAGCGTGTTGCGTGGCATCGGTGGCGGCTGCAACGAGGAAGCCTTGCGTGTAGTGCGTAGCATGCCCAACTGGACGCCTGGTATGCAAGCTGGCAAGCCGGTGCGGGTGAAGTACAATTTGCCGATCCGGTACAAGCTGACCGGGGATAAGAAGTAGGTTCAGCACATCGCTCATTCCCTGCATTACCGAATGAACGGCGTGGTCTACCGATGGTCGCTCACCGGCCTTGTCATGCTGCGCGCACTTGTGGCCTTTAGCCAGTACAGCGCACGGCCCCAAGTCGCATTCGATGAGCCCATCCGGATAGCCGGTGTTGAGCCGATCGGCGCATTGATCAGTGAGTCAGTATGCAAGCTGGAGGTACGCATCGCGGTTGATCGTAGCGGCAATGTGACCAACGCTGCTGTGGTCTGGCGCATGGGCTTGTGCTCGAACAGCCTGATCGCAGCCGCGGTGGCCCAAGCGAAAGAGTACCGGTTCAACCCTGACCCAACAGCGCCACCGCAGCAGAACGGCACGGTGACCTGGGACTTTCAGGCGTTCGAACCGACCAATGAAGACCCCGGCATCCCTATCGAGCCCGTTCCGGAGCCACCCGTCCAAGAAGACTGGCACACCTTCACCGACCCGATGCCGCAGTTCCCGGGCGGTGAGGAAGCCTTCAAGGCCTATCTGAAGGAGAACCTCCGCTATCCCGAGCTGGAGCGCGAGATGAACATCCAAGGCACGGTGTACCTCAGCATCATCGTGGAAGACAACGGGGTGGTCACCAACGCTACCGTATTGCGCGGCGTGAACGGTGGGCCCGGGTTGAAGCAGGAAGCCATCCGTGTGCTGAAGGCCATGCCGCCCTGGACACCCGGTCGCATGAACGGCAGGCCGGTGCGGGTTAAGATGAACGTGCCGGTACGGTTCAAGTTGGAGTGAGGGGAGTGCGGATCAGAGGATCAGATGATCAGACGATCAGAGGATCAGCCAATTGAGCGCCCTGGCCGATCTTCGCACCACAGCCGTCAGTCCGTTCAGCACATTATCTGATCGTCTGATCATCTGATCATCACGGCAGGGACGATCGTCATCGGAGCCTCCAAGAAATAGGACCAGCACAACCTCCCACCGAGCTTCCTCACATGATCGCACGTGCCCTGTTGCTCCTTTCCTTTTCCTGCGCCTTTCTATGTGCATCGGCGCAATTCCTTGAAAAGGCAGAGTTCGAGGGGGGCGTTGAGCGCGCGGTCACCGATGGGCCGCGCAGGCAATGGAACCACCCGACCTACTGCCGGCTGGTGATCGACCTGAAGGTGAGCAGGGCTGGCAAGGTGCTCAGCGCCGCAGTGAACGTGCCCCTGAGCTCGTGTAGTGACACTGCACTCGTGAACAAGGCCAACGCCCTGGCCCGCACCTATGTGTTCACCCCGAACGCCCAGGCGCCGGAACCGCAGGCTGCGCGGTTCACCTGGGGCATTGGCGAGCGCCCGCAGGTTGAAGACCTGTTCGGGAACGATCCGGTACAGATGGCTCCTCCCCCCTCGATGCCTGAGGCTCGGGAGACCACAGTGGTGCGACAACATCATTCCGAACTCACTGACCCTGCAGGGGCGGAACGTTGGAGGACCATGACCGCACCTGAGGACTTGCCTACGGAAGATGCACCGATCTTTACACGGGTCGAGCAGATGCCCCAGTTCCCCGGAGGCGAGGAGGCCCTATTGCGCTACTTGAACAACACGGTCCAGTACCCGGAAATGGAGGCCAAGGCAGGTATACAAGGCAAGGTGTACGTGCAGTTCACGGTCGGCAAGGAGGGTTCGATCAGTGACGTGAAGGTGATGCGCGGCGTGCAGAATGGCCCTGGTCTGGACCGGGAAGCCGTGCGGGCCATACAGGCGATGCCCAAGTGGTCGCCCGGTAAGATGAATGGACGTCCGGTGAGCGTACGCTACACATTACCGGTGATCTTCATGCTGCCCTAAGGTGGTATCGAACGGCTTTACAGTCCCGATCACCTGCTAAACTCCTGCCTCCGCTCATTTCATCGTATGGCCGAGATCTGCATTTCGCGTGAAGGATAGCAGCGGAAAGCCCGCAAGCGAGGAGGAACGACGAGTGCGGACTTGCAGCGGATAGCCTGACCCGAGGCTTTGCGAGGGGCACGCCCCAATACACCGCATTCGCATTCCTCTGCGGTGAACCTCCCCTCCCTACTTTCGCACCACAGACATCACCGATCAGGTCATTATCTGATCATCTGATCGTCTGATCATCTGATCATCATGGCCGAGAAGATCGACATCGAAGCGAGCAAGAACGAGGACTTCAACAAGCTGAAGGTCTCCGACCTCCACAAGCGGTTGCACGTCATTCACCAAGGCGGCGGCGAGAAGCGCATCGAGAAGCTCAAGGCCGACGGCAAGATGACCGCCCGCGAGCGCATCGACGCCCTGCTCGACCCCAAGAGCCAACGCATCGAGATCGGCGCCTTCGCGGCCGATGGCATGTACAAGGAACATGGCGGTGCCCCCAGCGCCGGGGTCGTGGTCGTCATCGGCTACGTGAGCAAGCGCCAGTGCATCGTGGTGGCCAACGACGCCACCGTGAAGGCGGGCGCGTGGTTCCCCATGACGGGCAAGAAGAACCTGCGCGCGCAGGAGATCGCGATCGAGAACCGCCTGCCCATCATTTACCTGGTGGACAGCGCGGGCGTGTACCTGCCCATGCAGGACGAGATCTTCCCCGACAAGGAGCACTTCGGGCGCATCTTCCGCAACAACGCCGTGATGAGCTCCATGGGCATCACGCAGATCGCCGCCGTGATGGGCAGCTGCGTGGCGGGTGGCGCCTACCTGCCCATCATGAGCGATGAGGCCCTCATCGTGGAGAAGACCGGCAGCATCTTCCTGGCCGGCAGCTACCTGGTGAAAGCCGCCATCGGCGAGGACATCGACAACGAGACGCTCGGCGGCGCCACCACTCATAGCGAGATCAGCGGCGTCACCGACTACAAGTGCAAGGATGATGCGGATTGCCTGAAGAAGATCCGCGTCCTCATGGACAAGCTGGGCAAGCCGAAGGATGCCGGATTCTCTCGCGAGAAACCCGCGCCGCCCAAGGCCGATCCGAAGGAGATCTACGGCATCCTGCCCAGCGAGCGCGCCAAGCCCTACGACATGCGCGAGGTGATCGCGCGGCTGGTGGACGACAGCGACTACACCGAGTACAAGGAAGGCTACGGCCAGAGCATCATCACCGCCTACGCCCGCATCGACGGTTGGGCCGTGGGCATCGTGGCCAACCAGCGCAAGGTGGTCAAGAGCAAGAAGGGCGAGATGCAGTTCGGCGGCGTCATTTACAGCGACAGCGCCGACAAGGCCACGCGCTTCATTGCCAACTGCAACCAGAAGAACATCCCGCTGGTCTTCCTGCAGGACGTCACCGGCTTCATGGTGGGCAGCCGCAGCGAGCACGGCGGCATCATCAAGGACGGCGCGAAACTGGTGAACGCCGTAAGCAACAGCGTGGTGCCCAAGTTCACCGTGATCGTGGGCAACAGCTACGGGGCCGGCAACTACGCCATGTGCGGCAAGGCCTACGACCCGCGCCTCATCGTGGGCTGGCCCAGTGCCCAGGTGGCCGTGATGGGTGGCGACCAGGCCAGCAAGGTGATGCTACAGATCGAAGTGGCCGCGCTGAAAGGCAAGGGCGAGACCATCACCCCCGAGAAGGAAGCCGAACTGCTCAACCGCATCCGCAGCAAGTACGAGGAGACCATCAGCCCCTATTACGCGGCCAGCCGCCTGTGGCTGGATGCGGTGATCGATCCGCTGGATACACGGACGTGGATATCGTTGGGCATTGAGGCGGCGAGCCAGGCACCGGCGACGAGGGAATTCAATATGGGGGTGTTGCAGACGTGATGTATTTGGGCGTGCCCCCTCGCAAAGCCTCGGGGTCCGGCCATCCGCTGTATTCCTCGCTCGTTCCTCGCTGCGGGGTGCCGCTACTGTCCGTCACGCGGAATGCGCGATCACCGATTGAACCGGTCCCCTTTCCAATTGGCGGGATTGTCAGGGTTGGGATGATAAAATTTCCACTCACCTACCCGCCCCATCGCCCCGTGGGTTCGTCACCCCTCTCGATATCGCCAACGTTCCAATTCGCCGGGTTGTTCCGGCCTAAACGCCGGGCCCGCTGCCGCTGGGTGTATATGGACAACAATGGACGCGGATGGACGGCCATCCTCGTCCATGCGGGTCCTTTGGGTTTGGAGGTAGATCTGATGACGGCCCTCTGAGGGTGGACCAGCCTTGGACTGAAAATGCACGGCGCTGCTACACTTGGATACGCCGATCCTGAATGGCATGCATCTCCCACTGCTACACGCCGGATCTCACGGGTTCGCCGCCAGCCACGCCTTGACCTGTTGCAGGTGCTGCTGCTTCACGGGTTCGCGTTCGGTGCGGCTGGTGGCGGTGAAGTACTGATGCGCGGACATGAACCGGACCTGTATCTCGTTCCATTCGCGCTCGTTCGTCACGATGCCGTAGTGCTTCAACTCCCAATACAGGGTGGTGCCGATGCGGAAGAAGTCCGAACGGCCGAGGTAGTCCAGGTCCGCATCGCAGAGGATCTTCCCCAGCAGGTCTGTGGGCTGCTGCGGGAGTTTGGTGACCATGATCAGCTCGCAGACCCGCTCGATCATCTCCGGGGTGTACCCGAACTGCGGCAAGGCCTCACGGGCCAGTTCACAGCCCGCCTCCTCATGGTCGCGGGCATCGGTGAGGAAACCTGCATCATGGTAGAGCGCGGCCGTGCGCAGCAGGTCCATTTCCAGGCCCTCGACCCCGTGGTGCATGCCCAGCTCCACAGCGGCGCGGTACACATCCAGCGTATGGCTGAAGTTGTGGTAGGTCCGCTCCTTGGGCAGGCCGTGGCGGAGCTTTGATAAGATGAAGACCTCGGCGGCGGGTTGATCCACAGGTTCACATATTGTGTTCGGTGGGGATACCGGATCTCAGAGCCTGGCCAGGCTGTCCATCAACTCCTGCTTCTTGCGCCGCGAAACGGCCACGTTGGCCCCGTCGCTCATGATCACCTCGCCCCCTTCGCCACGGATGTACTTCTTCACGTGCCGGACATTGATGAGGTGCGAATGATGCACCCGGATGAAATCCTGGACACCCAGCATATCCTCGAATTCCTTCAAGGTGCGGGAGATCACCAGGCGCTTCCCGTCCTTTTGGTGCACCACGGTGTAGTTGCTGGCCGATTCGCAGTAGATGATGTCGTCGGTGTTGATCATCTCCAGGCCTTCAGCCACCGGCAGGGCGATGCGTTTGTCGCTGCTCGCGGACAGCATGAGGTTCTTCATCAACACCATGAACTGGTCGGGGTGCTGAGGGCTCTGGATGGCCTGGTTCACCTTGTCCATCGCTGCCCTGAGCTCGTCGAGGTCCACCGGCTTGAGCAGGAAATCGAGCGCACTGAAGCGGATCGCCTTCACGGCATAGCCTTCGTGTGCTGTGGTGAAGATGACGTGGGGTCTTTCCGGGCCAATGGCCTCCAAAAGATCGAAACCGGTCTGTTGGCCAAGCTCCACATCGAGGAAAAGGACCGTGGGACGATGGCGGTCCAGGAGCTCCACGCCTTCCGTCACGTTCGTGGCCATGCCGAGCAGGGTGATCTCCGGGAACTGTCGCTGCAGCAGGCCCACCAGTGCATCGCGGCAATGCTGCTCATCATCCACGATCACTGCAGTGGTGTTCCGCGTCTGGCTCGGGAGCATGGACCAAGATAGGTGCAGTACAGCACCTATGCGCCCCAGAGTTCTTTGGAGCTGGATCAGGCACGGATCACCGGCATCTCCACCACCACCCGTGTGCCCTGCGGCAGGTCTTCGTACCGGAAGCCGGCACGCCCACCGAACTGTTGCTGGAACAGTTCGAGGCGGCTGCGCGTGATGGCCGTTCCCAACGAGGTCTTCTTCCCGGTGTTCACCTGCATGTCCCCTTCCGCGCCGGCAACGGGCTTCGCGGCACCACGGCCCACGCCATCATCCTCGATGCACCAGATCAACTGGTCGCCTTGTTGCTCCACCTTGACCGAGATATGCCCGAGCCCTTCCTTGGCGGCAATGCCATGCCAGATGGCGTTCTCCACCAGGGGTTGCAGCACAAGGGGTGGCACCATCACCTGCTCGGGATCGATGTCCTCGTCCACCTCGATGGTGAAATCGAACTTGTTCTCCATGCGCTTTTGCTCCAGTTCCATGTAGCCGCGCAGCGTCTCCAGGTCGTCCTGCAGGGCCACCTCCCGGTGGCGGCTGTTCTCCAGCACCCCGCGCATCACCCGCGCGAACTTCGAGAGGTAGGAGCTGGCACCATCGGCGTCGTTGCGTTGCACGAAGGCGTTGATGGAGTTCAGGGCGTTGAAGATGAAGTGCGGGTTCATCTGCGAGCGCAACACCTGGGTCTGCAGTTCGGCGGCCTCCTTCTGAAAGCGTTCCAGCCGGTGCTTGCGATCGGTACGGAACCAGATGCCACCACCTGCAAGAATGAGCAGTGCGCCTGCCATGAAGCTGTAGCGCACCACTTTCTGCCGGCGTATCTCCTGCGCGGCGATGGCATCCTTCTTTTCCTGCTCGGCGCGAAGCGTTGCCTCCTTCAGGTCAAACTCGAACTGGGCCTTCTGCCTGACCATCGCAGCCTTGTTCTCGTCGTTCATCACCCTATCGTGGCTCTCCAGGTATTTCTCCAGCATTCCAAGAGCCTCTGCAGCGTTTCCGGCCTGCTTGTAAACCCGGTAGAGGATCGAATAGCAATTCATGATCCGTGTCCGGTCATCGAGCTCCTGTGCGATATCGAGCGCACGCTTACCGAACGCGATGGCCTTCTCGTTATCTCCCCGGTTTGAATACGCGCTCGCCAGCCCCTTCAATGCGGAAAGAACGGAGCGTTGCTCCCTCAGCTCCTGGCTCAGGGCCAGGGATCGCTCATAATAGGGTATCGCTTCGTCCATGCGGCCCTGAGGGTCGAGATTGTCGGCAAGGATCCTGACCGCGTAAAGGATCTCCCCCTTGTCGCCGATCTTCTCGGCCACTGCCAGGCCCCTGCGCGCCTGCTCGTCAGCCTCCTCATACTCGGCCATCTGGGTATGGGCCAGGGCCATCGAAGTGCGCAGATGTGCCTCCGCGCGATCACCCACCGAGCCCGACAACTCCAGCGCACGCCTGAAAACCTGCAACGCGTTGTACGGTTCGTTCATCTCGAAATAGCTTCCTCCGATGTTGCCAAGGACGACGATCTCGCGCTTGACATCGTGGTTGCTGCGGCACAGTTCCAAGGCCTGCTGATAGATCTCCATGGCCGTGCTGTGATCGCCCTGCATGGCCTTCAGCCGCGCTTGTGTGTTCAACGCACCGACCATGAACCGATGCAGCCCCCAATGCGCAGCCGTGTCATACATCATGCGGCTGAGCACGTATGCACTGTCAGGTGCGACCAACCGTGGGCCGTCCCAGATGAACCGGTTCAGCGCTGTCAGCCGCACCGAATCCGCAAGCGTCCGATCCTCCCAGGTCTGCCACAGGGTATCGAAACGGTCCTGTCCGTGGGCGATCGAACCCAGGGAGAGGAGAAAGAGGGCAACGCGCTTCATCCGGTGATGGTTGTTTGTTCCGTGATCGCCTGGCCCCTGCTTTCCGGCAGTGTACACCCAGCAAGCGATACGAACTTACGCCCCTGCCCTGCGCTTCCTCCTTCGCGACGCCCCTGTCGGTCCCGGGCCCTTCCCTGCCAGTTACAAAGACGCGACCGCCACTTGCTCATTGGTGCTGGTACCTGGCTGTCCGGCCGGTGAGCTTTGGTCGTGCGACCCAAAGCCCCAGCGATGCCCATGAACCTACACAGCCGGACCTGTCAGCCGCTTCTCGGTGCGTGCTTCCTCACTTTGAGCCTGATCATGAACGCCCAGGGACCTACGCCGATCTGTCTGTTGTCCTTGGATACCACCACCACTGCGAACAGGCCTGTGGGCATCGCCATTTCCGGCGGCCACGCCTTTGTGGTGAACCAACTCGCCCACACGTTGCAGGTCTTCGCGATCGGCACACCCGGTGACCCCGTGCTGGTGGGTTCGGTGGCCACGGCGAACGGCCCGGTTGATATAGCGGTCGTGGGCACGCACGCATACCTGGTGGCCCAGAACGCGAACAGATTGCAGGTGTTCGATGTCGCCGACCCGGCCAACCCCACATTCCTGGGGCAGGCCACCACGGGCTCGCAACCGATCGGTTTGGCAGTGGCGAACGACAAGGCCTACGTGGTGAATCAGGTGGCCAGCACCTTGCAGGTCTTTGACGTGAGCGCCCCTGTGGCACCCGTACTGAGCGGCTCGGTGGCCACGGCCAGCGGCCCGCGGAAGATCTCGACCGCTGGACCCTCCCGTGTGGCGGTGCTGTGCAGCGCGAGCGACACGTTGCAAGTGTTCGATGTGAACGACCCGGTGGTTCCTGCACTGCAGGGCAGCACAAGCACCGGCGACCAACCGACGGGGCTGGCCATATCCGGACAGCATGCCTACGTGACCTGCACCAGCGACAACACACTGGAGGTGTACGACCTGAGCGATCCCGCATTGCCAGCCTTGGTGAGCACCACCAACACCGGTGCGAACACAGGGCCGGGCGCGCTGACCGTGTTGGGAGGCCTGTGCTTCATCTGCCACCAGGTCAGCTCACAGGTGCAGGCGTATGACGTGAGCGATCCCGCATCGCCCGTGCACGGAGGCATGGCCACGACGGGAGCATCACCTTCCTCCGTTGCGGCAGCATCTGCACACGTATTTGTATTGAATGCCATTGCCAACCGATTGCAGGTGCTTGCACTGGCAGGCGCCGGTGATGCCTGCGATGATGGGGACCCCAGCACGGACGACGATGTGTTCGATGCCGATTGTGTGTGTGCCGGCGCGGCGATCGACTGCGAAGGCGTGGTGGGAGGACCGGCCCTTCCCGGATCCGCATGCGATGATGGATCGGCCACGACCGGCAATGATGTGTACGGCACCAACTGCATCTGCGCAGGCCAGCTGATCGATTGCACGGGCACCATCGGTGGCGGCGCCCTGCCCGGCACGCCCTGCGATGATGGCGACCCCGATACCGGTGGCGACCACTACAATGCCAGCTGCACCTGCGTGGGCTACCTGCAGGATTGTACCGGGATACCCGGCGGCGTGGCCCTGCCAGGAACACCCTGCGACGACGGGAACAGCGCCACCCAGCTTGACGTGTATGATGTGAATTGCGTTTGCACCGGGCTGCTCGTGGATTGCGCCGGCGTGCCCGGCGGAGGCGCCCTGCCCGGCACTGCATGCAACGATGGCAACATCTGCACGGTGAACGACACCTGGACCACCGCATGCACCTGCGGGGGTCAGCCATTTACCGCCGGACCGGTCAGCGGCCCGCAGATACCCGAGATACTGGCCGAAGTGACCTATGTCGTGCCGGAAGTACCCGGTGCATCCACCTACGCGTGGGCACTGCCGGTTGGCTGGACGAGCACTGATGTGGACCTGAACAATACCTACACGGCAATGACATCCGCCACACCCGGGCCTGCATTGATCTGTGTAACGGTACACCTGGCAAGCTGCACGGAGATGAGCTGCTTGACGGTTGATGTGGTGGAACCCATTGGCATGGATGACCTCAACCAGGTCACGTGGTTCACGGTGGGACCGAACCCGTCCGATGGGATCTTCCAGATGACATTCCCCGGAACAGATCCGCGACCACTCGAACTGATCATCATGGATGCCGTTGGCCGTTCCATCCGCTCCTGGTCAATGCCACCGGGCCAGCATGCATTTCCGATCGATATGCAGGACGCAGCGCCCGGCGCCTACTTCCTGATGGCTTCGCGCGCGGGTGAACAACAGGTGATGAAGCTGCTGATCGCGCGGTGAAGCCTGACCGACCAACGACGCATACCTACAAGCCCGATCGACCATGACCAAGAAGATCCATGAACGCCATCGGTTGCGCGCACTGCTCCTCACACACGCGAGCCTCGCTTTGATCGTCGGTTCAGGTCTTCACGCCCAGAACGGCCTGCTGCGCTCCAACCTGGGCGCTGCCGGTGGCTCCACGGTACGCTCCGCGAACGGCAGCACGTGGTACGTGCAGCAGGCGGTGGGCCAGGCCAGCGTGGCCGGCTCGTACCGTGTGGACGGGCGCTACTACAACCAGGGCTTCGTGCAGCCCTTCCACAAGGCCGTGCGGGGCCTGCCCTCCACGGACCTCGAAGCACTGATGTACCCGAACCCCTTTGCGGACCGCTTCACCATCGCCTTCGTAGTGGAACCGGATGGACCGGTGACCGTGCAGGTGTACAACACCATGGGGCAGGTGGTGTATGCGGCCGAACATGCACCGCAGCGCCACCTCATGATCCAACCGGGAGCGCTGGCCACCGGATCGTACGTCGTGCATGTCGTGGTGGGCCAACGTCGCTTCGTCGGCCACCTGCAACGTTTCCAATGAACCGGCCCGGAAGCAACAACCAACACCCGATGCCATGAACGCCACACGCCACATACTGGTCATTCTCCTGGCCATCATCGCGGCAAGTGCATCCAGCCAGCAGTTCTATCTGTTGACCGGCATGAACCGATCGGAGTTCCTGTACAAGGATTCGCAGGGAAGGTCCCTGGAAGGGATGGACCCACAGGTGGGCATGACCCTCGCCAGCGGTGTGCGCCAGGCGTTCAAGCGCCACCAGCCCACCTGGTTCTTCACCGCAGGACTGGTGTATGAGCACTACGGCATGCGCGGCACCAGCCCCGATGCCTACCGGCACTACTACGAATGGCGCACCACCTACCTGGGGTTGAACCTGGGCGTGGAGCGCGACCTCTTCACCCTCAATGGTCGCAACAAGGGTGGAAAGGGCGTGACCTTCTACCTCGGAGCTGCGGTCGCACCGGAGTTTATGATCAAAGGCTCACAGACCGTGAACAACGAGGTGTACGACCTGCGCGGTGTGGAGCAGTTCGATGCGCCCTTCCTCTTCCTGCGCGGCACCGCAGGCTTCAACTATTGTGTGTCCAACCGCGTGGCCGTGGTAGTGAACTATGCCTTCGCCCATGGAGCCCGCTTCCCCGGCATCGCACCTCCGGATGATGAACAACTGGCCATCCGCACGCACAACATCGGCGTGGGCATCCTCGTGGCCTTCCCCAACTGCCGCTACTGCATCTCCAAACTGGCCACCCACTAACGGATCACGTCCCATGAGAACGACGCTCCTCCTCTGCCTGCTGACCTGCATATCACTGCAAGGCCTCGCACAATCACACGGCATCACCTACCAGGCCATCATCCTCAGCCGCGCGGACCACATCACCGAGATCCCCGGCATGGATGTGCCGGGCGGAAGCTACCTGCCCGACCAGGCGCTGGAAATGCGCTTCACCATCCTCGACGCGTCCGGCAACATCGAATACCAGGAGACCCACAGCACCGCCACCGACCGCTACGGACTGGTCTCCGTGATCATCGGCGACGGCAGCATGACCAGCGCGAGCCCCGATGTGTTCGAGGAGATCGACTGGAACGGATCACCAAAGGACCTGCGGGTGGAGGTGAACATCCCCGCACCACAAGGCCAGGGGCAGTACATGGAGTTCAGCGTGCAGAAGCTCGTGTTCGCTCCCTATGTGTATCACCGCAACATCACGGCCACGGGCACCCTGTACATCGCCGGGGCCAGCACCCTGGACAGTTCGCTGGTGGTGAGCGGCACCACCGACCTGAACAACGGCCTGGACGTGAACTTTGGCAAGCCCACGAATCTCAGCGGCACCTTGAACGTGGGAGGCGCCGCCGTACTGAACAGCAGCCTGGATGTGTACGGCGCCACCAGCCTGCACTACACCCTGGACGTGGATGGGGCCACCAACTTGAACAGCACGTTGGACGTGGACGGCGGCACCACACTGAACAGCACATTGGACGTGGATGGGTCCACCACCTTGAACCACAGCCTGGACGTGGATGGGGCCACCACCTTGAACAATACGCTGGACGTCGATGGCGCTGCGACCTTGAACAGCACCCTGGACGTGGATGGTGCCACCGTGGTGCACAACACGCTGGATGTGGAAGGGCGCACCACGATCAACGCGAGCATCTCCGGTGCTGCGGACAACACCAACTCCTATCCACTGCTTGTCCAGGGCGGGCAGCACGGCGTGGCGGTCCAGGTGACCGCCACGGACATGGATGGGTCCACGAACTTCATCACCTTCTTCGATGGAAATGGTGATGCGCGAGGTAGGATCGAAGGTGAGAATGGATGGGAGCGCCACATAAACCTCGCATACGCCTACGAGGCGATCAAGCTCGTTACGGAGCTGGGGATCGCAATCTCGGAGACCGCCGCAGCCGTCACTTCGAGCACGGCCTGTCTCGGCGCTGGCGCCTGTGTGACCACGCCGATCCCATCATGGAACGTGGTGGCCTGGATCAAGGTCGCAGTGGCATCGGCTAACATCATCGCGTTCGAGGCGCATACTTTGTCCAATATCGGCGTTACGTACGCATCTGGCTCTGCAGATTACGCGGAGTGGCTGGAGCGCGCAGATCCAGGCGAATCCATGATCTACGGAGACATCGTATCCGTGAGAGGAGGAAAGATCACCAAGAACACACGCCAAGGTGCCGAGCGTTATATGGTGATATCATTGAAACCGGCCGTGCTGGGAAACATGCCTTCCCCGGACCGGGAGCAGTTCTATGAAAAGGTCGGCTTCATGGGGCAGGTGCCGGTGAAGGTCCGGGGGCCCGTGAACGTGGGGGACTACGTTCTTCCCAGTGGGTTCAGTGATGGCACCGGACGGGCAGTGGCACCCGATGCAATGACATTGGACGACTATGCCCATATCGTCGGTGTGGCTTGGAGCGCGACCCAGAACCCGTTCCTCGACTACATCAATGTGGCCATTGGACTGAACAATAACGACCTCGTGGGGCAACTCGCCAGGCAACGGTCCGAAATGGACGATCTCAGGGCCGAACTGAACGCCGTACAGGACGCCTTGAAACAGATCATACCTCAGTTCAGCGTGCAGCGCAAGGCTTCAGCCGTTCCGCTCACGATAACACCTTCTGAGACGGGCATCACCGCCGAGGAGCTACACCCCGAGGTCGATCGGAAAGTGGTGGAAGAGGCGGTCGATGAACTCCTGGCCATGGTCACCCGGTCGGGGATCGATGTCGACAGCCATGCGGTCTTCGGCCCGATCAAACGTGACCCGGTCGAACGAGCGAAATTCATCGATCATCTGATCGAAGAGGCTCCGAAATTCCGCCAGCATGCGATCGAGATCGATCGCCGGCACGGCTACAGGTAAGTGTGGTCTATCGTCTGGGAAGAGCTTGATCGTCGCTACGCCTTCCGCACGAACTCGCTCTTCAGGGCCATCGCCCCGAAGCCCTCGATGCGGCAATCGATGTTGTGATCGCCATCCACAAGCCTGATGCCCCGCACCTTGGTGCCGGCCTTCAACGCCTTCGGTGCGCCCTTCACCGGCAGGTCCTTCACCATCACCACGTCATCGCCGTCCTTCAGCACGTTGCCATTGGCATCCTTTACCACCGGACCCGCATTGGCGGCAGCCACCTCCTCCGGGTTCCACTCATGGCCGCATTCGCCGCACATCCAGCTGGTGCCGGTGGGATAGGTAATGGTGGAGCGGCACTCGGGGCAGGGTTTGGTATCGGGCATGATGGCCGCGAAGCTACTTTTTCGGGGCAGCTCAGCCCCTACAGAGCAGGTGACCAACCGTACGGTCTGGCGCAGAACTTCGCCTTATGGACCGCCCCCAATTATACACGCAACTTGCCCGACATGGCCAGGTGATCAATGTCCTGCTTGCAGACCTACTGCCAGCCGAGATCCGCTGGAAACCTGCACCGGAGAAGTGGTGCGCTCTGGAGATCATCTGTCACCTGCACGATGAGGAGCGTGAGGATTTCAGGGCGCGGCTCCGATCCACGCTCGAAGACCCCGCACGGCCATGGCCCAAGATCGCGCCGGCTGAATGGCCTGCCGAACGCCACTACATGGAGCAGGACTTCCACGCGACGCTGGCCGGTTTCCTGAAGGAACGCAAGCTGTCGCTGGAATGGCTGAACACCATGGATGGTGCGCCATGGAACAACGCGTACATGCACCCCAAGGTGGGCCCCGTGAGCTGCGAGCTGCTGCTCACGAACTGGGTGGCGCATGACCTGCACCACATCCGCCAGCTGATCAACCTGCGCTACGCCCACCTGAGGGCACACACCACCGTGCCACTGGATTATGCGGGCACCTGGTGACTACTTTGGCGCACCGGATCGGGGACCGCAACCTCTGGTGCACCACCCATGAAGCCACCGCATTTGTTGACATGCCTCTGCCTGGTCGGCGTCGTTCCATGGGCGTATGGCCAACAAGATGCTGGGGGGGGCACCACATCCCCAGACCCCTTCCACCACGGATCTCCCATCGAGAACATGGGGCCGGATTCATTGGCAGCCTTGCTCGGCCGGCCCAACGTCCATGTATATGACTGCAATGATGCGGAACTGTACGCCGAGGAACATGTGCCAGGTGCACGGTGGATCGAGTATGACCACGTGACGGCTGCTGTGCTTCCACAGGACACCAGCGCTGTACTGGTGTTCTACTGTTACAGCAGCGAATGTCCGGCGAGCCATTCCGCAGCATTATCCGCCCATGACCTGGGATACTCCCATGTCTATTTCATGTTGGAAGGCATCCTGGGCTGGATGGACGCCGGCCTGCCAACAGAACCGTGAAACGGCCCGCAAGACTTGTCGCAACTCATCAACGCGAACCCTCTCCTGCCATGAACCCCATTTTGCGCAACGTGCTGGCCGTTCTACTTGGCGTTGCGGTATGCCTGTACCTGAACGGCATGCTGCTCGGGGTGATGATGAAGCTCGTGGGCACGCCAGAAGGTTTTGATGTGAACACCCCGTCCACCTTCACGCTGTTGCAAGCCAAGCACATGCTCAGCCCCTTCGTGGCACACGCGGTGCCCTCGCTCGTTGGCGGGTTCGTAGCCGCGCTCATTGCCGCCACACGCAAAATGACTTTCGCCTTGGTGGTGGGCGGTGTGCACCTGCTGGGTGGCATCGCGGCTGCCTTCATGATACCGGCACCGGCCTGGTTCATCGCGGTGGACCTGCTCGTGGCCTACCTGCCCATGGCGTGGATCGGGGGGAGGTTGGGCATGGGCGGAAAGTGAATGGCTTACTCGCGGATCACGCTGCCGACCATATCTACCCCCTGTTGCCGCGCCCTCACCATGTAGTGGCCCGCAGGTAGGCTGGTCAGGTCCAGTTCGATCAGGGGTCCATGGGCCTGCCTTTCCATCACCAAGCGGCCCAACGTGTCCCGCACCTGCAGGTCAGCAGGTCCAGCGGAGAGCGACACGTTCAGCCTACCCGCGAACGGGTTGGGGTATATCAAAACCGCCCCTGATCCTGGCAAGGGCACCTGCGTAACGATGCCCGTAGAGCGCAACTGCCGGGTATGGGTCGGGGCGTAGCCATGGGCGTCATCGAAGAAATACATGTCATACAACCTGCGGGAGTGATTGAAACCTGCCGTGCTGAAATTCTGGTACCAGCTCATCCCTCCATCATAACTGATGAGGATGAACGCTGCGGTCCCATCCGTTCGATAACACCCGGCGAATCCGGTCCCATCCGGTCGGAAGGTCACGCTCGTCATGACATAGGGCCCGGGCAGGTTCACGGCGGCAGGCTGCCAGGTATCACCCCCATCGGCGGTGTGAAGAATAACGCCATCGTTGCGCGTTGCCGCGCCATTGATTGATGTGCTGAAGGCCACGTCAGAAAATCCTGCGGACGCATCCGCATGCACCTGTAGCCAGGTCCACCCGCCATCCACGGTGCGATAGATGGCGCCGCTGTCGGGCAGGAACACACCGTTCATAAGCGTACGCCGGTAACCACCGGTGGAAGCAAAGCCGAGCAGGTCATCCACAAAGTGAAGGCGCGATACGGGCTGACCGGTCAATGTCGCCACGGTCGTCCACGTCGCCCCCGTATCCACGCTCATCTCAATGAGCCCATCACCCGCGGCATTCCCTCCTGCGGCAAAGGCCACCAGATCGCTGCGCATGCGGATGGCCCGGTAATATTTGCCCGGTCCGGTGCGTACACTGTCGAACTGGAAAGGGTTGATGTAAAGCGGATACTGGCGGATCACCAGTCCCTGGTTGTATTGCGCATGACCCGCAGCCAGGTAATAGGGAAATCCATCGACTCCGATCCGCACATCGATGTCCTCGATGTTCCCAGGTGATGTGTACCATACGTAGAAACCACCCGTGGTGGCCCCATTATCCGTTCGTATGAGCCCACCCTCCCCGCTGGCCGGGTTGTCCGTTCCGTATACGAACAGGCCTGTATCCGGGGTGTGGAAGGCACATGCCTGGAAATGGTTGGTAGTGGCGAACAGGCCACCAGCCACCCATTGGCTCCACGCCACCGTGGAAATGGATGAAGTCAGGCTGAGCACTGCAAAATGGAGATGGCTCAAGGGAAGCATGGATGGGTGGGATGATGCGATCCAAAGTTGCTGTTATCCGCGGTTCCAGGAGCAAGGGATCGCCTCATAGGCGATACACGCACGCCGCATGCAAAAGGTTGGGTGTGGTCCATTCACTACCGATCGCAGGTCTGCGTTAACCTTACATGCCGCGTGTTCTCATGGTTTACCACAGTCCACATCACCGACCAATGGTCCATCGAAATGCAGCCACGCACCCTGGTCGCCTGTGGCTTGGACCGTGATCAACTCGGCATGCGCATGCCCTGGTGATCGCCGGGGCGCCTGTCTGCTGCGCTATTTTGCACGGCAGACCATGCAACGCATCCTGTTGATAGAAGATGAGCCCAGCGTGGCCTCGTTCATCCGCAAAGGACTGAGCGAGGAGGGTTATGAAGTGACCGTGGCGCACGACGGCGCGGCCGGCACCATGCAGGGGGCCACGCATGGTTTCGACCTGATCATCCTGGACATCATGCTGCCGGACCGCAACGGCATTGATGTATGCCGCGACCTGCGGGCCTTGAACGTACGTACGCCCATCCTCTTCCTTACCGCGCTGAACACTCCGGAGAACATCGCCTGGGGGCTGAACACCGGTGGCGACGACTACCTGGCAAAGCCCTTCAAGTTCATTGAGCTGAACGCACGCATCAAGGCCCTGCTGCGCCGCCAGGAAACCACCGCCGCAGCGCCCGAAAGTGAGCTCTGGACCGTGGCCGACCTGACCCTGGACGACCGCGCCAAGACCGTGGAACGGAACGGCAACCCCATCAGCCTTACCGCCACAGAATTCCGCCTGCTGCTCACTCTGCTGAAGAACAAGGGCCGCGTGCTCTCCCGCTCGGAGATCCTCGAGCAGGTATGGGACATCAACTTCGACCTGGGCACCAATATCGTGGACGTGTACATCAACTACCTGCGCAAGAAGATCGAGGCGGAAAGCAGCGCACGACTGATCCACACCGTGGTGGGCATGGGCTATGTGCTGCGTGAACCATGAGGACCCCCACCCGCATCATCCTGGTCCTGCTGTTGTGCTTTGTCGGGCTCATCGGCCTGGCCGGGTTCAGCATCTACTATTTCCTGGACAAGTACTCCTACAACGACCTGTACAAGCGGCTGGAGACGCGTGCACGCATCAGCGCGGCGCAGCGCTTTGAGGAAGGCACCGATGCCGAGGTGTTGCGCATGACACAGGAGACCTTCCTGGAAAAGCTGCCCGAACAACGTGAGTACTTCATCCCCCTGCCGCCAGATGCCGACCTGCAGGCGCTGTCCCGTGCGCACGAAGTACCCGCTGAACTGCTCCGCGTCATCCGGAATGATGGCCGGGGCACGGCCAAGCGCGGCCTCACCTTTTATGCGGGTGTGCTTCAACGCTCCGGACCTGGTGATCACGCCGTGATCGTTTCTGCGCACAATTACTACGCCTCGCACCACCTGCACTACCTGCGCAACCTGCTCACGCTGCTGATGGTGCTCACCACCCTCATCAGCGCCGCCTTCTTCCTGTACTTCAGCCGCCGTGTGTTCGACCCCATTACGCGCGTAACGGACGAACTGCGCCGGATCAGCACGGAGAACATGCACCTGCGCCTGGCGGAAACACGCGCGGACCCCGAGATCACCGCGCTCATCACCACACTGAACGGCCTGCTGGACCGCATGGAGACCGCATTCGAGACGCAGAAGAACTTCATCAGCAACGCCTCGCACGAGTTCGGCACGCCACTCACCAGCCTCATTGGCGAGGCCGAGGTGGCACTGGCCAAGGAACGCACGTCTGCGGAATACCAGGAGACCCTGCGAGGCATGCTGCAACAGGCCGACCGGCTGGACAAGATCACGCGCTCCCTGCTCTTCCTTGCGCGCACGGGTTACGGAGAACACCGCATCACCTTCAACATTGTGCGCATGGATGAGGTGGTATGGTCCGTGAAGGTGCTGATGGATGACCTGCACCCCGGCCACAAGCTCCACGTGGACTTCAGCCTGTTGCCGGAGAATCCGCGCAAGTTGAAGGTGAATGGCAACATGGACCTTTTGCAGCTGGCCGTCGGCAACATCGTGAACAATGCCATCAAATATGGCGCAGGCAAGCCTGTGCAGGTGAGCGTGGCGGCCGGCAACCAGGAAGTGATCATCCTGGTGAAGGACGAAGGCATCGGCATTCCCGAGGCGGACCTCCCCTTCATTTTCGACCCCTTCTTCCGGGCCAGCAACACGGCCTACTTCGAGGGCTTCGGCATCGGACTTCCCCTCACGCGCAACATCCTCAAGCTCCACAAGGGCCGCATCCAGGTCTCCAGCCAGCCGGGCACAGGCACCACGGTGCAGGTGAACCTGCCCACCTTGGAATGAACGCCGGCCGATCTTAATGGGATCCTAATGCGATCCCGAACACATTCTAATCCGATCCTGAGGCCGTCCTAATGCAGCTGCCGGAACCTTGCGTCAGAACTAAGAACGCAAGGCCATGTCCAGGACCATCCTCATCCCCACCGACCTCACCGTAGGCAGCCTCAACACGCTGAAGCTCTCCCTCACCGACTCCGGTCCGGAGCGGGTGGGCGTGGTGCTCATGCACGCACGGCTCCTCGGCAGTTCGATCACGGACCTGCTCTTCCATGACCCCGCACGGGAACTTCAGGCACATATACGGCCGGAGTTCGGCGATGCGCTCGCCATTCTGCGCAACCGCTTCGAGGACCGGCTGACACGTCTGGACCTTGCGCTCTTCCACGGCCGCACCACCAGCGCCTTCGTGCAGTTCGCCAAGGCAAAAAAGGTGGATGAAGTGCATGTGCCACATGGATACGACCTGCGCCTGCACGGGCAGGCCATCGATCCGATCCCCTTGATCCGCCGAAGCGGGCTTCCCGTTGTGGAGGTGGGCTGGGCGCCCAACCCGGCGGCCATGGGCATCAACGAACTTCAAATGCTCTTCGCATCATGACCTACCGCCGCCTCATTCCGGCCCTGAGCATTCCGGCCCTTCTGCTGGCAGGCCTCCCCGTGATCCTTGTGCTGAGCGGTGCCGCCCATCCGGAGCAACGCATCGCCGGTGCATGGGAGGAGGTCCTGTGGACCTACGAAAAGGCGGACCCGGCAGCGGACGGCGTGGGCCCTGGCACCTGGTTCGATGAGCACCTGCGGCACGAGGTATCCAAAGACCTGCTGATCCATGAATCGGAGAACTGGCGATTCCTGCCGGACGGCACCGTGGAACTGGACAAACGCAACCGCACGACCGAACGCCTGCGCTGGAAGCTGAAGGGACGCGGCCACATCCTGGAACTCGTGTATGACGATGACCGCCAGGAGAGCTACCAGATCCGGTCCCTCACCGATGAGGAACTCGTGCTCCAGTTCAACAGCGACCTGGTGGCGCGTGGCATTGTGAAGATCGTCTTCAAGAAAGTACCTGGATCATGCTGAGCCGCTTCAATGACAACCGCCGGAAGGCAGACCACCTGAAACTGGGCATGCTCACCGCCTTCTCGGCGGGCATGGTGAATGTGGCCTCCGTGGTCCTCTTCTTCGCTTTCACCAGCAACATCACAGGGCACTATGCTGTGCTGGCCGAGGAGGTGAGCAAGGGCAATTGGTACCAGTTCGCCGTGGTGCTCTTCTGGATCCTGCTCTTCCTCTGCGGGGGCTTCCTCAGCAACCAGTTCATCATTCATGCCCGCAAGGACCAGCACTCCATCTCCCACGCCATTCCACTGCTGCTCGAAGTGGCCTGCCTGGTGGGCGTGGGGCTATACGGCATTCTTGCTTATAACGAGACCCTGTTGGAGACCGAGATGTTGGTGGCCGTGCTCGTGTTCGCCATGGGCCTGCAGAACGGCCTCACGGCCAGCATCAGCAACTTCGCCGTAAAGACCACGCACCTCACGGGCCTCACCACGGACCTGGCCATCCACCTGAGCATGCTCACCAAGGCCCGCTGGCGCGCGCGGCCCGAGGTGCGCGACCGCACCGTGCTGCTTGCAAGCATCGCTGGTGCATACGTGGCGGGTGGAATCGTGGCGGGCAGCATCACCCATTGGTTCCAATTCAAGGTGTTCTTCACCATCGCGTTGGTATTGCTCTTCATCCTGGCCTACGACCTGGCCCGCTACTCCATCCGTCAGGAGGGGCGCCAGCCCGCTGCCGGGAACGCCGACAAGGCCGGCCCCCGCATCCCCAGTTTCAGCATGCTTTCCCCTGCCCGGGAAAGCGCCTCTGCAGGGCCCAATTGAGCGCACCGCTTCGACGCTCTTTGTGAGCGTTCCATTCGTCATCTTTGATGCATGGCGATCACACGGCGCGGAAAACTGGGCATCGGCTTGCTAGTCCTTTTCGGCGCGTTGCTGTTGGGCATCCGCCTAAGTCGGAATTGGATCGCCCGCAAGGCCCTGGAGCGTGTGGCCAAAGTGGCGGAAGCAGGCGGCTACCAGGTCACATTCGGGGACGTGGACTTCTCGTTGCTTGGTCGTCACATTCGCGTGGCCGATCTGGCCGTGACCCCCGCACTGGACAGCCTGGCGCTGGATAGCTCCTCCACCTTCTCCATTCAGGCGGCAGCGATCGACCTGCGGGGAGTGGATGTGCTCGCGTTGATCCGCCACAAGGTGCTGCACGTGGGGCATATCCGCATTCACGCACCCCAGGTTGAACACACCTTCGCTTCAACCGTAAGCTCACGCACCAAGGCCGGCCCCACACGCCCGGATGAGGAGCAAAAAGGCGACCGCACTGGCCTTTCCGTTCTGCGCGCGGATACCATACAGATCACGAACGCCAAAGGACACAGCCAGGACATGCACAAGGACCACCCTGCTCTGGCTGTTGGGCAGTTGGATGTGTTGCTCACTGGTGCTGGTGTTTCCATTGGGGACAATGGCAAGCCAAGTCTCATGCTCAACGGTGCCGATATCCGCATGCGCGATACCCAGGCCCATCTGGAACCCTTCTATCACCTGCACATCGACTCCTTGTGGCTGGGCATGCCGCAGGACACGGCGGTCATCTTCGGGCTTTCATTCACCCCGGATGTGAACGCCCGGAACTACCGCGAACATGTGAAGTACCAGGTGGAACTCTATCAGGCACGCGTGGACACCATCCTGCTCTCCGGCTTCGACCTGGCCGCACGCCTGGATGCGGGCATCCTGCGTGCTCAAAGGCTCCATTTGGCCGGCGCGGTGGTGGAAATACACCGGGACAAGTCCATCCCCATGCGGCCCGACCCGCCGCGCAAGCCCCTGCTTGCCGAAACGCTTCAAGGGCTTACCAACCCCATCGCGCTCGATTCCATCACCATCCGGCGATCGCGGATCACCTATCATGAGCGGCTTGTGAAAGGTGCGAACTATGGCTCACTGACCTTCGCCGATGTGCATGGCACCTTGACCGGCCTCCACAACATGCGGCCTGATGGCGCCGTTGCGCTGCACCTCGACGGCCGTGCGCGCGTGTGGGACAAGGCCCGGGCCCACCTGGACCTGCGCATGACCAAGGGAAGCACCCCGACACAGATCGAACTGCACGTGGAACTGCGGGAACTGCCCGCTGTGGAGCTGAGCCGCATGACGGATGACCTCGTACACGTGAAGGCCACCCAAGGCTGGATCCATCGCGTGGACATGCGCATGCGCGGCGACGACCGGCAGGGCAGTGCCACTGTGGAGATGCATTACGACAGCTTGAAGATCGAACTTGCGCCCACCGTGCAGTACTCCGGCCTGCTCACGCACCTGGCCAATACCGTGATCCGCAGCACGAACATGCCTGAGGCAAAGGGCTACCGCGTGGGCAAGAGCGCTGTGGAACGCCGCCAGGAGGCCGGCATCTTCAACTACCTGTGGCTGGGCCTGCGCGAGGGCATGATGGATGTGATGCTTCCAAAGTCCCTTCTGGAGCAGATGAACAAGAAGAAGAACAAGAAGGTGCAAAAGGCGAACGCGCGGACAAATGCTGACCAGCCGGAAGGAAAGTCGGGGAAGGGTAATGAACAGGTACGCTGACATCCCGCCCTGCGGTGCGGTAGAGCCATCTCGCGCATACCCTTTTGGATCAAGGCCGATGAATGTCATGTCGCGTCCGGGCCGGTACATGTACTTTACCGCCCATGGAAGGCAAGGTGGGTTCCGGCATCCGGGCATTCCTGCATGAGACCGGGGAGCTATCCGCATTCGCGGCGCGCTTCTTCCGCAATGCCTTCCACCGCCGGTTCGAGTGGCGCGAGCTCATCCGGCAATGCACGCTCAATGGGGCGCTCTCCCTGCCATTGGTCGCGGTCACCGCCTTCATCATGGGCCTGGTGCTCACCGTGCAGAGCCGCCCCACCCTGGCGCGCTTTGGTGCCGAGAGCATGTTGCCCGCCATGGTGGCCATCAGTGTGGTGCGCGAGATCGCCCCGGTGATCACCGCCCTGATCTGCGCGGGCAAGATCGGCAGCAGCATGGGGGCCGAGCTCGGCAGCATGAAGGTGACCGAGCAGATCGATGCCATGGAGGTGAGCGGCACCAACCCCTTCCGCTACCTGGCCGTCACCCGCATCTGGAGCACCACCCTGATGCTGCCCGTGCTGGTGGTGCTGGCCGATGGCATCGCCATCTGGGCCTCCTGGGTCGGTGTCAACATCAAGGATACCGTGACCTGGGACCTCTTCTACCGCCAGGTGTTCGAATCGCTCGAGTACAGCGACTTCATCCCCGCCTTCATCAAGAGCTACTTCTTCGGCTTCGCCATCGGCCTGGTGGGCTGCTACAAGGGCTTCACCACTTCGAAAGGCACCGAAGGTGTAGGGCGCAGTGCGCATAGCGCCGTGGTGGTGGCGTCGCTGCTCATCTTCATCCTGGACCTCATCGCGGTACAGGTCACCGACCTGATGGGCCTGAACTGATGGACGCCGCAGCCTCACCATCCATTGACCGCAAGGTGGAACGTGTCATCTCCATCCGTGACCTGCACGTGTCCTTCGGCAGCAACCACGTGCTGCGCGGCTTCAACCTGGACCTTTACCGAGGCGAGAACGTGATGGTGCTGGGCAAGAGCGGCAGTGGCAAGAGCGTGCTCATCAAGTGCGTCGTGCGGCTGCAGGAGCCGGACAGCGGCCACATCGACGTGCTCGGGCAGGATGTGCTGGCCCTTGACCAGGAGGAATTGGACCGGCTGCGCGTGAAGATCGGCTTCCTCTTCCAGAGCAGTGCGCTTTACGACAGCATGACCGTGCAGGAGAACCTGGAGTTCCCCTTGCGCCGCCACTGGATCACCACCACACCCGAGGAGACCGATGCCCTGGTGGATGAGGTGCTCACCGCCGTGGGGCTGGCCCACACCCGCAAGCTGTACCCCAGCGAGCTGTCGGGCGGCATGCGCCGGCGCATCGGGCTGGCCCGCACGCTGATCCTGAAGCCCGAGATCGTGCTGTACGACGAGCCCACCACCGGCCTGGACCCCATCACGGGCAAGGAGATCGTGGAGCTGATCCTGGAGCTGCAGCGCCAGTACAACACCAGCAGCATCATCATCTCGCATGACCTGCATGTGGCCAAGCTGGCCGCCAACCGCATTGCGCTGCTCCACGAGGGGCGCAACTACATGGAGGGCAGCTACCACCTGTTCCGCGACTCGGAGGATGAGGTGGTGAAGCGTTTCTTTGTTTTCATGTGACCATGGCGACCAAGGGAGATCCGTTGCGGTTGGGGGCCTTCGTGATGGCCGGCACATTGGTGCTGGTGGCCGGCCTCTATCTGCTGGGCAGCAAACGCAACCTGTTCAGCCGCACCATCACGGTACATGCCCACTTCCAGAACGTGGGTGGCCTGCGTCCGGGAAACAACGTGCGTTACATGGGCATCAATGTGGGCACGGTGGAACAGATCGCGCTTGATGGCGACACGGCGGTGCGTGTGACCCTGGCCATCCGCACGGATGCAGTGGAGCACATCCGCAGCAATGCCGTGGCCACCGTGGGCACCGACGGCCTCATGGGCAACCGGCTTGTGAACCTGGCCCCCGGGGACGGACAGGGTGGCGAGCTCGTGGATGGCACCGTACTGCCCAGCAGCGTGCCGCTGGACACCGACCTGATGCTGCGCACCTTGGACCGCACGAACGCGAACCTCGCCAGCATCACCGATGAGGTGCGCAAGCTGGCGGTGAAGATGAACAAGCCGGGCAATGCGCTGGACCTGCTCACGGACACCCTGCTCGCGTATGACCTGTCCGTGGCACTGATCCAGTTGCGCGAGGCGGCCACCCACGCACGCAGCGCCACCGAAGGCGTGGATGAACTGCTCGGGGACGTACGCACCGGCAAGGGCGCACTGGGCACCCTGGTGGCCGACCCCGCATCCGAAGCACAGGTGCGCCGCATGCTGGGCAACCTGGCCCAGATCAGCGACTCGTTGCGCACCGCCGCACAGGAGGTGGACCGCTTCACCCGTTCGCTCAACAGCCCCACCGGCACAGCAGGCACCCTGGTGGCGGACACGGCCTTCGCCACGGACATGCGCCGCACCATCACCCGGTTGGACACCAGCACCGTGCTGCTGAACGAGAACCTGCGCGCCCTGCAGCGCAACTGGTTCTTCCGCGGCTACTTCAAGGACCAGGAGAAGGAGCGGAAGAAGCAGGAGAAGAAGGCAAGTCCCTAAGCTCAGGACCGTCTCATCCGGCCTTCACGATCCGGAAGTTGAAGAAGGGCGTCTGCAAGGCACCCCACAGGCGGATCCAGACCGGCAGCACCATCTCCGTGCCGCGTGCATTGGTGATGTCGCCCAGGTCGATCATGTCCGCATCGGCCCAGCCGAACTGCTTCAACAGTGCGCGCACCTCATCCTTGGCAGCCGCATCATTGCCACAGAGGAAGAGGTTCGTGCGCTCGGGCAACATCGCCGGGTCCACCATCAGTCCGGCCGTCAGCGTGTTCAGGCCCTTCACCACGCGCACTTGGGGGAAGGCCTTTTGAAGCTGTTCACCGAGCGAGTCGGTATTGCTCACGAAGAGCGAGGGCGGCATGCCCCTCGAGAAGTCCAGCGGGTTGCTGATATCGAGCAGCGCCTTGGTGCCGAGGTTCGCATCACCCGCCAGCTTCAGCGCTTCCAACGAACCGAAGCCGCTGGTGGCGTTGATGAGCAGCTCGCCATGCGCCGCCGCTTCCGCGAATGTCCGCAGGGAGATGGTGGGATGCTCCTTGTGCCACTCGCTGAAGAGCGCGCCGCCCATGGGTCCCTTCTCCGTATTGGCCAGTGTGGCCTTCGGATCGCGCGTGCCGATCACCACGTCATGGCCGAGGCGCGCGAGTTTCGCTGCGATGGTGCGGCCCACGCCGCCCGTTCCGAATATGCCGATCTTCATTCTGCTTGGTGTTGGGGGGGTTACTTTCCTTTACTTGGCGGCTGTAAAAGTGGATGGCCGCTATCCTTTCCACAAGAGCTGTCAGAAAGGTTAGTATTGCACGTATGCGACCGGTTCAGCGCATCCAGCGCGTTCCCAGTGAACGTTAAATTTTGATCACATGCTCATCGACGGGAAGGAACATCGGATCAAAATGCACGGTCGGGAGTACCACTGTGCGCTGGATGTGACCATGGACTACATCGGGGGCAAGTGGAAGACCATCGTGCTCTGGTACCTGCGCAAGGATGCACGGCGCTTCAGCGAGCTCAACCGGCAGATCCCGGGCATCACCGAGAAGATGCTCTCCATGCAGCTCCGCGACCTGGAGAAGGACGGTTTGGTGAAGCGCACCATCTTTCCCGAAGTGCCGCCGCGCGTGGAATATGAACTGACCGCGGAAGGCCGCACGCTGCTGCCCCTGCTGGAGGAGATCGCCAAATGGGGCCGCATGATGGGCGCCAGGCATGGGAAGGTGGAGGAAGTGAAGGCCTTGGCGAAGAAGAAGAGAACGGCCTCGCGGTAATGCATCAACACCAAGCCCGTCAGGTTCCTGGGCGGATGGCGCGGTAAAGACCAAGGCTCAGCGTCCCTCGCTGGCCCCCCGCAAGGCCCGTTCGATCCGTTTGTCCGGAACAACCCAAAGCAGGGCGATCACCAGGTAGATCAGGCGGGCCACCACAGGCTCCAGGAATGAGGCCGGCACCGCCACCAGATACATCAACACGGATACCATCCCCTTCAGGTCGCGGCCCATGGCCTTTGCCAGGTGCGAGTCTTGCCCCTCGTTGCGGACGATCACCCGCACCAGCACCCAATAGGATACCGCCGCGAAGAGCAGGTTCACGCCATACAAGGCCGTAGGCAGGGCCTCAAAGTGGTTCTCCCCCATCCAGCCCGTGGTGAAGGGCACCAGAGACAGCCAGAACAACAGGTGCATGTTGGCCCAGAGCACTGCTCCGTTCACACGGCTGGTGGCGTGCATCAAGTGGTGGTGATTGTTCCAGTAGATGGCCACATAGGCGAAGCTGAGCACGTAGCTCAGGAAGACAGGAACGAGCTTCACCAAGGCGCCCAGTTTGGGTTCGTGCGGCACCTTCATCTCCAGTACCATGATGGTGATGATGATGGCGATGACGCCATCGCTGAACGCTTCGAGCCGTGAGGTACGCATGGGGAGGCGAAGATGGGCATACCATGCGTTCAACCGTTCGTCCCGTGATGACGTCCGGAACGCGCCCGTTACATTCGGCGCTCATTCCCCCAACTTGATGAAGTTCCTGAACATCCCGTTCGTTCTGCTACCCACACTGGCCATCGCGCAACTGAGCCCCGCGGACGAGGCCCTCTGGCTGCGCTACCCTGCGATCTCACCAGATGGCGGCACCATTGTATTCTGCTACCAGGGCGACCTGTGGCGTGTGCCCAGCAGCGGAGGCAACGCCACGCTCCTCACCACCCACGAGGCCTACGACTGCAACCCCGTGTGGTCCCGCGATGGCCAATGGATCGCCTTCAGCAGCGACCGCTTCGGGAACAATGACGTGTTCGTGATGCCCGCCGCTGGCGGCCCCGCCACACGCCTCACCTTCCATTCCGCAGGCGACATCCCCACGGACTTCAGCCCGGACAGCAAGCAGGTCCTCTTCAGCTCCAGCCGCCTGGACGACCGCCGCAACCAGGAGTTCCCCAGCCCGGGACTGGGTGAACTGTACACGGTTCCCGTGGCCGGTGGCAGGGTTACCCGCGTGATGCCCACCGTGGCCGAGGACGCTCAATACAGCCCCGACGGCAGCCTGATCGTGTATCACGACTGGAAGGGCTACGAGGACGAGTTCCGCAAGCACCACGTGAGCAGCGTGACGCGCGACATCTGGACCTTCTCCCCTGTCACCGGCCGCTACCAACAGATCAGCTCCTTCGGCGGGGAGGACCGCGAGCCCGTCTTCAGCACGGACGGCCGCAGCGTGTACTACCTCAGCGAGGAGAAGGGCAGCTTCAATGTGCACAGGATGTCGGCCTCAGGCGGTGCGTCCACACAGCTCACCTTTCTGAAGGACCACCCCGTGCGCCACCTGAGCACCAGCCGCGATGGCACGCTCTGCTTCAACCACCATGGCACATTGTACACCTTCAAGGAAGGCGGACAGCCGCAGAAAGTCACCGTGCGCATTGCCATGGACCAGCGCTACAACCCCGAGCGCACCGTGAGCGTGAACGGCAACGTGCGCGACTACGACGTGTCCTCCAATGGCAAGGAGGTGGCCTTCGTGCACCGCGGCGAGGTCTTCGTGACCAGTGTGAAGGAGGGCACCACACGCCGCATCACCAACACCCCGGAACAGGAGCGCGACGTGCAGTTCAGCCCGGACGGCCGCACCCTGGTGTACGCCACCGAGCGCAACGGCAGCTGGGACCTATACACCACCACCATCGTGCGCAAGGAGGAGCCCTACTTCTTCACCGCCACCGTGCTGAAGGAGGAGCCCCTGCTCGCCACACCCGCCGAGGAGTTCCAACCGCGCTGGAGCCCGGACGGTAAGGAGGTGGCCTACCTGGAGGAGCGCACCACCGTTCGCGTGTACTCCATCGCCGGCAAGGCGAGCCGCACCGTGCTGCCTGCGGACCGCAACTACAGCTATTCCGACGGTGACCAGCACTTCGCCTGGAGCCCCGACAGCAAGTGGCTGCTCGTGAACTTCCTGAACCCCGACCAGTGGATCGACCAGTCCGGGCTGATCAAGGCCGACGGTAGTGGCACGGTGACGGACCTGAGCAAGAGCGGTTACGGCCATTGGAGCCCCACGTGGACCATGGACGGCAAGGCCATGCTCACCTACAGCAGCCGCGATGGCATGAAGAACCACGCCAGCTGGGGCGGACAGGTGGACGCCTACGCCACCTTCTTCACCCAGGCCGCACTGGACCGGTTCAAACTGAGCAAGGAGGAATTGGAACTGTTGAAGGAGGAAGAGGACAAGAAGAAAAAGGAGACCGAGGAGAAAAAGGATGCGGACAAGTCCGACAAGGCCAAGGGCGGCAAGGACAAGGACAAGAAGGATGAAAAGGAGAAGGTGGAGCCCCTGAAGATCGAGCTGGAGCATATCGAGGACCGCCGCGTGCGCCTCACCATCCACAGCAGCAGCCTTTCCGGCGCGGTGCTGAGCAAGGATGGCGAGAAACTCTACTACCTGGCCCGTTTCGAGAAGGGCTTTGACCTGTGGGAGACCGAGTTGCGCACGCGTGAGACCAAGGTGGCCGCCAAGATGAACGCCAGCTGGACCAACGGGCTGATGCTGGACAAGGAGGGCAAGAACCTCTACTTCGTGCGGGACGGCGGCATCGCGCGGTTCGACATCGACAAGGGCAGCGTGGAGAGCGTGGGCATCAGTGGCGAGATGACCCTGAACGAGGCGAAGGAGCGCGCGTACCTCTTCGAGCACGTGTGGCGCCAGGTGGTGAAGAAGTTCTACGACCCCAAGCTCCACGGCGTGAACTGGGACTTCTACAAGCAGGAGTATGCCCGTGTGCTGCCCCAGCTGAACAACAACCACGACTTCGCCGAACTGCTCAGCGAGATGCTGGGCGAGCTGAACGCCTCCCACACCGGATCGGGCTACCGCCGCCGCGAACCCAACAGCGACGCCACCGCCTCACTGGGTCTGTTCTATGATGATGCCTACACCGGCAGCGGCCTGAAGGTGACCGAGGTGATGCAGAAGGGCCCCTGCGTGAAGGAGGGCACCAAGATCAAGGCCGGCGTGGTGATCGAGCAGATCGATGGGCAGGTGGTGGCGCACAATGAGGACGCCGCCCGTCTGCTGAACCGCAAGGCCGGCAAGCCCACCCTGCTCAGCCTCTTCGACCCCAAGGGCGGCCAACGCTGGGAGGAGACGGTGAAGCCCATTGCCCGCTGGGAGGAGGGCGAGCTCCTGTACCACCGCTGGACGGACCGCTGCGCCTTTTTGGTGGACAGCCTCAGCGGAGGCCGCATCGGCTACGTGCACGTGGAGGGCATGGACGACCCCAGCTTCCGCAAGGTGTACGAGGACGCCCTGGGAAAGCACCACAACAAGCAGGCCCTGGTGGTGGACACCCGCTTCAACGGCGGCGGCTGGCTGCATGACGACCTGGCCACCTTCCTCGCCGGCAAGGTGTACATGCGCATTGAGCCGCGCGGGCAAAAGCTCGGCAAGGAACCCCAGTTCAAGTGGTACAAGCCCAGCGCCGTGGTGATGAGCGAGAGCAACTACAGCGATGCACACCTCTTTCCCGTGACCTACAAGGCGCTGGGCGTGGGCCAGCTCGTGGGCATGCCCGTGCCCGGCACCGGCACAGCCGTGTGGTGGGAAGGCCTGCAGAACGGCATGTACTTCGGCATCCCGCAGGTGGGCATGATCGACAACGCGGGCAACTTCATGGAGAACACCCAGCTGGAACCCGACGTGCGCCAGCCACTGGAACCCGCGCTGGTGGCACAGGGCCGCGATCAGCAACTGGAGGCCGCTGTGAAGCTGCTGCTGGAGGAGCTGAAGCGTTGAGCTGCACATGACCGCTGCGGATGCGCGCGACCTGGTGCTGGCCATGCCCGGCATCACCGAGCACGAACACTTCGACAAGGCGGCCTACCGTGGAACACTGCCCAACGGCAAGCCCTCGAAGATCTTCATGACGCTGTGGATCGAGGACCAGCGCGCGGTGCTCCTGCTGGATACCGAGCAGCAGGCCGAACTCCATGCGCATCATCCCGCTGTCTTCTTTCCCGTGCCGAACAAATGGGGCGACAAGGGCGCGACCTTCGTGGAGTTGGAGCAGGTGGCCCCGGTCCTCTTCCGCAAGGCGGTGGAGATGGCGAAGCGGAATGCGGGGGTGGGGTGAGGCAATTGAACTTGGAAGGCTCCCTAGGCGTCCCCATCAACCTCTCACGGTTCAACCGATCAATGTTCTCGGTTTGACCAGATCACTGCACCTCCGCCGCCCCGCTGATGCAACATTCGTTGCTGTGAATGTAGCCCGCCGGGGTGCCATCCACCTTGAACCAGAGCGCAGGACGCACGCTCGTAGGCTTCAGTCCGCACAGGCTGAGGGTGGCCGTGCTGCCCTCGGGCATGTCATCCCGGAGCCTCCAGTTGCGGTCCACCACCAGCGTGCCGCTTACGGTGGTGGCATAGCTCACTACACAACTGTCGCAGGCCACGAAGAGGTCCACCGCGTGGGACGATGTCTTCTCGCAGGCGGTCGTGAGCATGAAGAGGATGGGCATCCCCATCGGCAGCCGCTTCATACCGCCAAGGTAGCATGGAAGCGAGCGGGCCCTTCGACGCATTGGGGGCCTGTGAAGGGTTACCGAACGGGCTCAGGGATGCGACACCATCCGGAGGAAGTCACGCACCACGTAATTGAAGTGATCCGCATCCTCCATGTTGCTCAGGTGGGCCACACCGGGGATCACCACCAGCCGCGCGCCGGGAATGGCCTCGGCCATGGCCTGGCTGGTGGGCAGCGGCATCAGCTCATCCTCCGCGCCGGTGATCACCAGCGCGGGCACGCGCACCCCCGGCAGCAGAAATGACCGGTCCGGACGGCGGGCCATGCCGCGCGCGGCGGCGGCCACGGCACGCGGGTCCTGCCTTTCCATCATGCTGCGCACATGGGCCACCACGTCGGGCTTCTCCCTGCGGGTCTTCTCGCTCAGCACACGTGGCAGCATGGCGCGTGCAAGCACGGATGTGCCGTTGGCGAGCACCTCCATTGCGGTGGCTTCGCGCGCGGCCCGGGCGTCGAGTGCATCGGCGGTGGCGCGTGTGTTGATCAGCAACAGGCCCTGCACGCCCTCCGGCCAGCGCTGGAGAAACGCGAGCGCCACGTAGCCGCCCATGGATAGGCCGCCGAGCACCACGCGTTCGATGCCGCGTGCATCCAGCAGCGCTTTCACATCAGCCGCATAGTCCTCCATGGTGAGCACATCGGGCACTGCACCACCGGTGCCGAAGCCCAGCAGGTCTGGCGCGATCACCTCGGCCAAATCTGAAAGGCCCTCCATCTGCTCGGTCCACAACGCGTGGTCATGCGGGAAGCCGTGGAGCATCAAGAGCGTGGGGCGGGGCATGCCGCCAAGGTAGCGCGGGCGCATACTCCGCTTGGCGCTGTAGCTTGCCCGCCCAAGCTCTTGGCCATGCGCACGTTCCACGCCGTCCTTGTATCCGCCCTTCTCCTCTCCCACTCCAAGATCCACGCGGTGGACTACGTGGTGCCCGCGAACACCAACATCAGCAAGTTCTTCGCTTCACTGCCCAAGGATGCCACGCGCGTGATCTTCAGTGCGGCGGCGGAATACAAGTGCACGGGGGACATCGTGCTGCCGGACGCACGGCTGCTGGTGATCGACGGCGCTGGAGCGAAGCTGCTGCTGGGGCCCGCGTCCAACGGCTTCACGCGCGAGGTGGCCGACCAGAAGGAGGCCATGGCGCGGATCAGCAGCCGCTACATCATCCGCGATTTCGCCGAGATCGAGGGCGGGAAAAAGGCCATCGACCTGAAGGCCACGCTGGGCAGCGTGATCAGCAACCTGCGCCTGAGCGGACAGACCGAGGCTGCGATCGACCTGCGCTTCTGCCTGGTGACACGGCTGGAGAACGTGATGGTGACCAATCCAGCAGGCAGGGGCATTGTGCTGCGGCAGGGCGACTGGAGCGGCGCCTCGGCCAGCAACAGCCAGACCAACAGCAGCGTGCTGCAGCAGTGCCGCGTGTATTGCGCCAGGACCACCACCGCCGCCTTCACCGTGCTGAACAGCGGCGGGGTGCGCATGGTGGATTGTGTGAGCGAGGGCGCCCCGGCCGACTACGCCCTTTTCCTGAGCGCCACCACCGACGGTGACGAGAGCAAGCCTGCTGGCAACAGCGTGGTGAAGTCCTTCACCCTGGAGAATTTCCATGTGGAGCACGCGGCGAACAAGGCGTCGATCTATGTGAACTTCCCTTCGAAGGCCACCGTGACGCTGAGCAACGTGTACTGGAACGGCAAACACACCGCACCCGTGATCCTGTACACCATGGGGCAGTTGAACCTGCAGGACATCGGCTGGTTCAGCCCGGACTTCCGCATCGTGTCGCGCATCAGTGCGCCCCGCATCAACGTGGACCGCTGCCACAGTGCACTGCGCATGGGAGAGCGGAACGAGAAGGGCGAGATCGCGACCAGCTCCGACAAGGAGGCCGGTGTGCTGCGGCTGGGGCAGGCCCTGCCGGGCAACACGCAACTGAAGCTCGACTACGTGCGCGTGTGGCGGCCGTCCATGTGACGGGTCAGCGCAACGGCCCCAAGGGGCTCGGCGGGCAATTTTCCACCTGCCGTGTGAAGGCACCGCTGGCAATGCGCCAGCCTCCGGGCCCCTTCACCAGATTGAAGAGGTCGTGCCCGCAATGGCTGAGCTTGCCGTCCACATGGAAGTCGTAGGCGCACCACACCGCAGCCACGCCCTCATCCATCACCACCGTGGGGCTCCAGTACCGCTCCACGAGCCGCTCCTTCGCGGAGGCGATGCGCCGGATGAAGTCGGTATTCGTCATGGAACGCAAGGGGCGCGCGTTGGGCCCCAGTTCCACCACATGGAATACACCATCTGGCACCAGGATGGCCGCCATTGCCACGCTGTCGTGCGCTTCCATGGCGGCGAAGAGGCGGTCCACCACCGCACGCACATCGGCGTGGCCGTTGGTGTCGGTCTGTGCGTTCAATGGGTTGGCAGCGAGTGCACAACCGACAACAATGGTCAGTGACCGGATCGTACCCTTCATGGATCTGTGAAGTTGGATACAGGCGAAGATCGCTATCGTTGCATGAGTGGCGCGCACATCATACACATTTTCAAACCAACGCTGATGAACAAAGGCGTGCTCTCCTTCCTCGCGATGGCCTTCGGTTTCACATGGGTCGTGGCGGCCATCGGTTTCGCCCTTGACATCGACACCATATCAGGGATCCGATACGTGGTGCTTGGCGCTATCGCCATGCTGGGGCCGGCCTTTGCGGCAATCGTACAGCAGCGGTTCATTGACCGCGAGCCATGGAGCGGCCTGGGGCTTCGCGTCAATGAAACGCGTTGGCCGATACTACTCCTCACCGTTCTGGTGGGCGTTGTATTGGTGCCGATGTGTCTGGGTGTGATCCACCTGCTCGGCGATGTCCTTGATATCGCATCCTTCGGTCATGCGGCCGTCACTACCGAGCGGTTCGTGGTGGCCGTGAAGGAGATGGCAGTGGCCTCAGGGCACGGAGAACAGGTGAATGGTGCCACGGAAGCACTGATGCGGTTACCGGCTGGTGTGGCCCTTGCCGCCTTGCTCCTGAGCGCCGTAGCGGCCGCTTTCACAGTTAACCTGCCCTTCATGCTGGGTGAGGAGCTCGGCTGGCGTGGCTACCTATGGCAAGCGCTCGGCAAGCGGCCGGTGCATACCCGGATCGGCCTTACCGGCCTGTTCTGGGGGCTGTGGCATGCACCGCTCATAGCCATGGGCCACAACTACCCCGGACATCGCATCGCCGGCATCGGGCTCATGGTCATCTTCTGCCTCTTCCTCTCCGTCCTGTTCGACTGGACGCGTACGCGCAGCGGAAGCATCTGGTCGTCGTGCGTATTGCATGGCCTCATCAACGGTAGTGCAGGTGCCATGGCCATGTTCTCCTGGGGGGGGCATGAACTGGTCGGCTCCATCGTCGGCGTCGCAGGGCTGGTGACCATCGCCGTTACATGCGTGATCGTGTTGCTGCTGGACGGCACTTACCGCAAAGCACTGTTCACGTTGAGCTGACCTGACCTACAAAGCCTGCGCCGCCGCCAGCCCCGCTTGCGCCTCGGGGTGGCCGGGCGCCAGTTGCAACACATGCTGGAAGGCGTTGATCGCCGTAGGCTTGTCACGGTGCGTGTAGCTGAAGCCGCCCAGGTTCAACCACGCCGCCACATCGTTCGGGGCCAGCTCGGCCCAGCGCGTGTACCACAATTTGGTGGCCTCCAGATCGCCCTTCTTGTAGTTGGCATGGCCCAGGTTGGACGCGATCTCCACCGAGCCCGGCTCCATGTCCCACACGCGTTGCAGGCAGGACACGGCGAAGGCGGCATCACCCCTGTCGTACGCGGGTGAGGCTGCTGCCAGCAGGGCGTTCTTCACCGTCTGGGCGTTCTGCTCCACCCAATAGTGGCCCGGTTTCACCACCAGGTAATTACGCGCGGCCGCTTCGGTATTCCCCAGCAGCTGCTGGCTGAGGCCCCGGTTCAGGTAGGTGTCCGGGAAGTGCTTCTCGATGGGGATCTTGCGCTGGAGCTCCAGGGCATGGTCCAGGTAGCCCATGGCACGTGCGAGCAGCTCCGGCTTCTCCGCCGCGCGGGTGCTGTCCAGCGCCATATCGATCAACCGCGCAGCAGCGGAAACGTTCGCCTTTACGCTCTGGGGCACCTTGGCCACATCCGCCAGGAAGAGCATGTCATTGTCCCTCCACTCGGCGTTGCGCTGGGTGGTAAGCCTGCCCGCCACCAACAGGAGCACCACCGCGACCAACGCAAGCGCGGAGTTCACGGCCTTGTTCCCGCGCGCCACGAGCCCTTCCAGGGGCACCGCCACAGCCATGACAAAACCGAGTGAGCTGAGGTACACGAAGCGTTCGCCCAACGAGGTGCCGATGGAGAAGAAAACGTTGGAGACGATGGAGAGCGTGATCAGGTAGAAGGCGATGCCGAAGGCCCACACCTGCCGGTGCAGGATGCCGCGCACGGCCGCCACGACCAGGCCCAGGTGCACCGCCAGTGAGACCAGCGCACCGGCATCGCTCCACTTCACCATGGGGAAGGCGGCGTACCCGTAGTCGTAGGCCAGTGGGTGCGGCAGAACGAGCAGCTTGATGTACGCCAGCAGGGTGGTGAAGACCGTGGGCAGCCGCTGCCCGGGGCCGGCGAGCAGAAAGGGGTCGTTCATGAAGTCGGTGACGCGGCCACCGCCAAAACCCACCACCTGGGCGCGGAGGATGAGGAAGAAGAAGGCCACCCCAAAAAAGGGTACGGTGATCGCCGCGATGCGCTTCAGCGAAAGACCGTTGAACACATACAAGGCCAGCGGAATGACCGCGAGGAAAGTGATGCCGTTCTCCTTGGAGAGCAGCGCCAGGAAGTAGCACGCAGCTGCGCCCGCCAAGGCACGCCAGCCGCCGCGCTCCACATGCCGGTGCACCAGGATCAAGGTGCCGACCAGGAAGAGCATGGACAGGATCTCGTCTCGCCCCTTGATATTGGCTACGGCCTCGGTGTGGACCGGATGGATGGTGAAGAGGAAGGCCGCGATGAAGGCCAGTGCGGGCCGCGTAGGGAACCAGTGGCGATGAAAGAGGCACACGAGCAGGGCGATGGTGAGCGCATAGAGCAGGGCGTTCACCGCGTGGCTCACGGCCGGGTTGCCGCGTACCGTGCCCCCTTCATCCGCCCTTGCGAACAAGGACCACTCGATGGCGAAGGTGACCAGCGAGAGCGGCCGGTAGCGCCCGCCGGTGAGGCGCTCGGTCATGCCGTGGCGCTCGTAGAAGTGCGCGTAGGTATCGGTGGAAAGGATGCCGGGTATGCCCGCGAAACCTTCCTTCACCAAGGGATGCTCGCTGATCACCAGCCCATCGTCCAGGGCGTACTGGTTGCCCAGCGTATTCACATAGAAACCCAGGGCGATGGCGACCAAAAGGAGGAGCTGCTGCCTCCAACCCAGCCAGACGGGCCAGGCGTAAGGCGCTGCCACATTCACCACACGTTCCGGCGCATGCGGTGGTGACTTGTCTTTCCGGCGGGCTCTGGCCATGGCGCCCAAATTACCCTTCACGTGTGAACCGGATCCTGCTACCTTTTCGGCATGCACTCGTGGCCTCTCCTGTTGTTGTTACAACTGCCGATCGCCCTGTTCGCTCAATCCGGCGTGCCCGAGCTGAAGCGCAGCGCCGACCAGGGCCGCGAAGCGATGGGCCGTCCCAACGCTCCCACCGACAGCACACATGCGGCCGGCAAACTGGATGTCTTCCCGCAATTCCCCGGAGGGGACAAGGCGCTGTTCAACTACCTCAAGAAGGCGAAGCGCATGCCCCCGGAGGCACGCAAGTTGGGCGCGAGCGGGCCCGTGGTGGTCACCTTCCTGATCGATACGCTGGGCCAGGTGCACAAGGCCCAGGTGCAGCGCGGTATCGGCTTCGGGTGCGATGAGGAGGCCGTCCGCGTGGTGAACGCCATGCCACGCTGGAGCCCGGCGATGAGAGGTGGCAAAGCGGTGGAAAGCCGTTACAGCCTGCCGGTGCAGTTCCCGTGATGAAAAAGGTGTGGCGCTTCATATGGCTCTTTCTGGCCGGGGCGACCCTTACGCAGTCCTGCATCACCCCATCCGCATCGGAGCAGGATCGTACGATCGAGACAAGTACCAGAACATGGCAGGGAATAGTCCCACAAGTGGACCGTTCGGATCCGGCCACACCGCTGCCCTTCGCGCTCAAGGCGCTCCCCACTCTTGCACTATCCTCACCCCGCGTGGTGAAAGCGGCAGACCGGACCCTTCCACTTCTTCGGGCAACACACCAGGTGGCCCTGCCAGAGCGCACCGTTGACTTGAACATCACCGTACAGCGGATCCACTCCCGAACATCGGCGATGAAGCCTTCGCCACAGGTACCGGCGAAGGAGCCCGGCATTCGTGAAACGAACCCCGCCTGCATATCCTGCTTCTCCAAGCTGCAGGGGCTGCGGCACGATGTGGTGCATGACATCCTGCAGGACCGGTCGGGCCATCTCTGGTTCGCCACGGGCGGCGGGGCCTCGCGCTACGATGGGCGCAGCTTTACCCATTTCGGCGAACCCGAAAGCATACCCATGCGCACGGTATGGAGCATGCTGGAGGACCGTGCCGGACGAATCTGGCTGGGTGGTTCGGAAGGCGGACTTTGCTTCATCGATGGGCATTCGATCACCGTGCTTGAGGATAGTGCAGGTCTGCTGGCGCACGGCATCACCTACCTGGCAGCGGATGAGCAGGGGCGGATCTGGATCGCCACGGATGGCGGCGGGGTGAACTACCTGCAGGGCGACAGCCTGTTCCATTTCTCTGCATCCGATAAACCCGAGGCCGAGGAGGTCCTTTGCGTTCGTTCACGGCCGGACGGCAGCATCTGGTTCGGCACGCGCGGCGCGGGTGTGGCACACTACGATGGTGCGCGCTGCACGTGGTACCGGACTTCGACGGGCCTGGTGAACGATACCGTGCGGGATGTAGTGGACAATGGCCAGGGTGGGCTCTGGTTCTGCACCAACGGTGGCCTCTCCCGCTTCGATGGAACCACCTTTCAGAACTATGGAAGGGACCATGGTCTGCCCGATCCCGCCATTCGCCGGGGGCTGGTGGATGCCCAGGGGCATGCATGGTTCGCCACCATCGACCGGGGCTATTTTCAACTCGGTGAGAACGCCATTCAATACTTCAATGAAGCCGCTGGCCTGCCATCGGAAGTGATGCGCAGCCTCTTTCAGGACCGCAGCGGTGCGCTGTGGATCGGCACCAGTGGCGGTGGGGTGTGCCGCAGCGATGCGCATTCATTCAACCACTGGACCAAGGAAAGCGGAATTCCGAGCGCCACGATCAAAAGCATGCTCACTGAGGAGAATGGCGACATCTGGTTCGGCACCTATGATGCCGGCCTGTGCCGCTACGATGGATCACAATTCCATGTGCTCGGTGTGGACCAGGGCCTGCCCGCTGCCCCCATTACGGGCCTGGCTCGCGATGCCCGCGGACGTTTGTGGTGCGCACTGAACGGTGTGGGGGTGGTCATTCTGCATAATGACGGTGCCCTTCTCTTGGATGAACGGAACGGCCTGCCCTCCAACCTGGTCGACGACCTCATCGCGGACCCGCACGGCGACATCTGGATCGGCACCGCCAGAGGTGCAGCGCATGTCACACCCGATCGCCTGACCGTGCACACCAACAAGACCGGTCTGGCCGGCAACCCGGTACGAAAGATCATGGCCGGACCTTCCGGACGTGTGTGGTTCTCCGTGCGCGGCGTGGGTCTAACCCTTTCGGAGGATGACCGCTTCACCACCTTCACCCCCGCCCAAGGCCTCAGCCATGAGAACGTCACCTGCATGTTGGAGGATAGGCGAGGTTGGTCCTGGTTCGGTACGCACCGCGGCGTAACCGTGCTCACACAGGAAGGCAAGTTCGAATTGCACGAAGCCGACGGACTTCCTCATGAAATGGTCACGGCATTGACCGAGGATGCCTGGGGCAATGTGGTGTTCGGCACCCGCTTCGGCATGGGACGTGTGCTGCTGGGTGATACGCTGACGCACTGGCCTGTTGAAGCGCGGGTGGAGACCTTCGGATACGCCGATGGATTCTACGGCATCGGTGTGAACGAAGGGCAGACGATGGCACGGGATGCGCGAGGCACCATCTGGGCCGCGACCAACACCGACCTCACCACCTACACCCCAACACCAACCCCGTTCAATGAGGCACCCGTTGTTCGTCTGGATGCCATTGACCTCTTCAACGAACCCGTGGATTGGACCCTGCACACCGGATCAGGGCGAGAGCGCTTCCGTCTACGGAATGGCATCCTGGTCCATGATGTGCGCCATAGGGGATCCGCCCCGTGGGCTCTACTGCCACAGTCGCCCAGCCTGCCTTACAACAACAATTTCCTCACCTTCCACTTCACCGGTGTGCAGACCGACCGGCCAAACACCGTACGTTTCCGATGGATGCTCGAAGGCGCTGACCCGGCATGGAGCGCGCCTTCGGCCACGCGGACCGTTCAGTATGGGAACCTCGATCCCGGCAGCTATGTATTCAATGTCCAGGCTGCCAATGGTCTCGGAAGTTGGAGCAAGGTCCTGAGCTATCCGTTCACCATCCGGCCACCCTGGTGGGCCACCTGGTGGGCCTACACCGCCTATGTGCTCATCATCATCCTATCGATCATTGGCTATGTGCGGTGGCGGCTGGCGGCGTTGAAAGCCCGGCAGCGCCAGTTGGAGGAGGAGGTGGCGCGCGCCACACGTGAGATACGCCAGGAGAAAGAGGTGTCCGAGGCCTTGCTGCTCAACATCCTGCCGCGTGAGGTGGCGGATGAACTGAAGGTGAAGGGTGAGGCCGAAGCGCGCCTCATTGAACAAGTCACGGTCCTGTTCACCGACTTCAAGGGCTTCACCGCCATGAGCGAACAAGTGAGCCCCAAGCAACTGGTGAAGGACCTGCACGAGTGCTTCAGCCATTTCGACCGCATCTGTGAGCGCTACGGCCTGGAGAAGATCAAGACCATCGGCGATGCCTACATGGCGGCAGGCGGCCTGCCCACACCCAACACCACGCACGCCACCGACGTGATCCATGCGGCACTGGCCATGCGCGACTTCATCGCCGAGGGCAAGGCGCGCAAGATCGCTTCCGGTCTCCCCTACTTCGAGATCCGCATCGGCATCCACACTGGTCCCGTGGTGGCGGGCATCGTGGGCGTGAAGAAGTTCCAGTACGACATCTGGGGCGATACGGTGAACACCGCTTCACGGATGGAATCTTCCGGCGAGGTGGGGCAGGTGAACATCAGCGAGGCGACGTATGCCCTGGTCACGGGCACAGTTGACCGTGCTCAGTTGTCAGGTGCCGGTCAGGCTGAGCCCGTCGAAGCCCCGGCAAATGACGACCAACAACCGACGACCATGGCATTCATCTTCACCCCGCGCGGGAAAGTGCAGGCCAAGGGCAAGGGGGATATGGAGATGTACTTTGTGCGCCGAAGCAGCGAAGCTGCGTAGGCGAGCTTCGTCCGCCGAAGCCACGAAGTAGCGTAGGTGAGCTTCGCTTCCCGAAGCTGCGCTGGGGGCGAGTGGAACCTGTGCATGGACTACCCCCACTAAAGTGGGTTTGCATCGGCAGGTGTTATCCTGCCTGCTTTGCACAGGGAACATTCGCACGGACTGTCATGCATGACCCGCACCATGAGCTCGCCTTTGCACAATGCCGTAGCGGATGTCCGGTTCCGCGATCGAAGTTGAGCCCTCAGACCGGCCAGTTAGCCTTCCAACCCAGCAGGCTGAGTTCCCCTAACCAATGGCCTATTGACCGCACCTCAATAGAGCACTTAATTCACGCGTCCATTGCCCTCCCGTTGGGAATGATGGCATGTGTTTCCTACCGTGGCCAGCAATGTCTGCCTTGAGGTCAGTCCTCCACGATCAAGTGGCACCGGGCATCGTCCATCCCACTTGCGCCAGATACTGCATTGCATACATTTGATGGTTCCGCGCTGCGCAAGCAGCATCTTGAAATACTGACGCCTCTTCCCCGCCTTTTCCCCAATCCCTCATCCTTGACCAAGATGGCACCCTTCCTTACCCGACTCCGCCCTGTACTGCTCCTTGTCCTTTTCACCAGCATTGCTCACGCCTTGCAGGCCCAGGCCAGTTGTGCGAACACTAGCAGCCTTTCAAATGGCTACACCACTTCAATAACCAGCGTGACAGCCAATGCGAACGGCACCCACACCATTGTGCTTACCGTGCTCAACAACGGCTGTTCAGGTTGCAAGAAACTGAATTCACTCACCGTTCAAGCGGCTCCGGGCACCTATTCCAACATCGTTGTACAACTACTCAGTGGCGCGTTCACCTGGGCAAGCATTTCCATGGGGCCCACCCTTTCGGGCACGTCCGTTACGGGGTTCAGGATCAACAACACGAATGGTATCGGGAATGGGCAGGCCGCCGCGTTCACCGTGACCTACACGCTCTCCGGTCCTCTCCAGAACCAGCAAGTCCAGCTCAAGACCGCATCCAATACGCTGGTCGCCTCATTCACGGCAGCGAACTTCCAAGGGGTGCTGAACTGCCTGGCCCCTCCTCAGCCCCAGGTGATCTTCCCGTTGTTCGACCCCTACGCGAACAAGTCATTCGACATCATCGGCGTGGAGCTCACCTCGCTGTACCTCGCCTACTCCAGCAGTGGGTCCTACATCTCCAACGACATCTTCCAGATCCTGGGCAGCAGTGTGCGGATCTCCATCCGCACGAAACCAGGCCAGCACGCGAACGCCGTATCACTCTTGACCGGCCCCGCGTACGGTCTGGTGCAGGAGTTGAACGACCCGGCCAACAACCTGATCAATGGCACCTTCCCCATCTTGAACCTGCTCTCCTTGAACCTTCTTCCGACCCTGCTGGTGTCCGCCAGGCCCATTTATGCGCCGTTGAGCAATGTGGGCCTCATGACCAGCCAGGGGGATACCGCTCTCCGCTCCTACCGGGCACGCGAGGTTTTTGGTGTGAATGGGCAAGGCATCAAGGTGGGCGTGCTTTCTGATAGCTACAATACGAAGCCCGGCAACCCCGCAGCGGACGATGTGTTGCGCAAGGACCTGCCCGGCGTGACCAATACCGACCATCCGACCCCTGTGGATGTGCTGCTGGACTTCCCCTTTGGCACCCGTTCGGACGAAGGCCGGGCGATGCTCCAGATCGTGCACGATGTGGCGCCGGGCGCCGACCTGGCTTTCCGCACCGGTTTCCTGGGTCCGGTCGACTTCGCAAAGGGGATCAGGGACCTGCAGGTGGCAGGCTGCGATGTGATCGTGGACGACATCACCTACATCTCCGAACCCTTCTTCCGGGATGGCGTGATCGCACAAGCCGTGGACGAGGTGAAGGGTCTGGGCGTCTCCTATTTCTCAGCCGCAGGGAACTTCGGCACCAACTCCTGGCAAGGGACTTTCGCCCCCACTGCAGCGCCCACCGGTGTCACCGGACAGGCGCACAACTTCGCCAGTGGAGCGGGCGGAACGGATATTCTTCAGAACATCACCCTTTACCAAGGCACATACACCATCGTGTTCCAGTGGGACGATGGCACACCGGGCCTGACGACCAATTCGGACTTCGACATCTACCTGGCGAACAACAGCGGGAACACGCTCTTCGGCTTCAACCGCATGAGCATTGGCAGTGAGCCGGTGGAAGTCCTTCCCTTCCTGGTGACCGCGGATTCGGTGCAATCGAACATCGTGGTGGTGCGTGCAGCTGGCACGGGCGCTGCGCAACTGAAGTACATCGTATACCGAGGCCAGCTCAAGATCAATGAATACAGTACGCTGAGCGGTTCCACCATCACGGGTCAGGCCAATGCGGCGGGTGCCATCGCCGTGGGTGCGGTGCTCTACTCCAACACACCGGAATACGGGGTGAACCCACCCACCATCGCTTCCTTCTCTTCCAGAGGTGGCACGCCCGTGAACGGAGTTAACCGCGCCAAGCCTGAGATCTGCGCCCCCAACGGCGTGAACACCTCTGTTGACCTGGGCGGTGTGAATATCGATGGGGATGCCTTCCCGAACTTCTTCGGCACCTCGGCCGCGGCACCACACGCAGCGGGCGTGGCCGCATTGCTTTCCCATGCCAGGGACAAGTACTATGGTGGTTCGCTCGCACCGGACCAGGTGAAGGCCATCCTTCAAAACTCGGCCATCGACATGGGCAGCCCGGGCTATGATGTGGCCACGGGCGCAGGCTACATACTTGCGGACAGGGCCCTGGCGAACCTTGCCAATCCCACGGCCTACATCACGTCCATTTTCTACGACACCACCCTTACTCCCGGAACGGACACCATCGTGCTCACCATCTACGGCGAGTACCTCACCCCTGCCTCCACCGTGTGGCTGGACGGGGCGCCCCTCACCAGTGGAGTGGTCATTCAGGGTGACACCGCCATTGTGACCATCGTACAGCCCTTTGATGCACTGTATCCGTCCATCCAGGTCTACAATCCACCCATGGCCGGAACCAATGGGCTGGACGGCGGCCTGTCCAACCCGCTCTACTTCACCACCAAGGAGACCATCCTGGTGCGGGTGGACAACAAGGCCAAAAAATATGGGCAGGTCCTCCCGGAGTTCACGGCCATTTATACGCTGGAAAGCGTGAACAGCAGCAGCCCGCTGGCTTCGTCCGGACTGGCGCAACACGAGATCGACAGGGTCCACAACATCGGCCTGACCTCCATTGCCGATGCGCTCAGCAACGTGGGCCTGTGGGCCATCACGGCAGACCCGACCGATCCGCTGAACCCGAACAGCACCATCCCAGCCACCGACTCGCTCGACCTGTCGCTGCTGCAGCGGTACAACTTCGTTATCCAGAACGGGTTGCTGACCATCGATCCCATGGACCTGAAGATCACACCGCGTGATACGACCTTCGTCTATAACGATTCGATATCAGCGCTCTCGTACGACTACGAGTTCAACGGTGATCCGGCAACGATCATCCCCATCAATGCAAGTGACAGCATCACCATCCTGAACGCGATACGCGGCGCACATGGAACGGCCCTGGTCAATGGGCTGGGCGTGGTGCGCGGGACAGCCTTGGTGAACAGTGACGGCCTGCCGCTGCTCACCGATTCCTTGCTCCGCAACTTCAGCTTCATGATCTCACAGGCCCTGCGGACCACACGCGGTACGGCACTGGTGAACGGCGAGCTCATCGATCCGGATGAATTGTACACCTACGCCACCGCACTTTCGAACTCAACTTCCCGGCTGGTAAGGGGCACGGCCTTGGTGAACGGCTACACCCTCGTGCGCGGAACGGCGCTTGTGAACAACGTGGATTCGATGGGCAACGTCACCAATACGAGCCCGTTGACCAACGCTGGAAGCCTGGTGAACAACTCCGGCATCCTGAACTCCACCACCATCACCCTGGACAGCAATACGGAAACGGTGGTGATCCTGGGTGAGGACGATATCGCCATCCTCTCGGGCGATTCCGCAGGCAACGTGGTGATGCGATCGGTGAGCCTGATCACCGGCAACACCGTGGGCACGCATCTCTCCATTCCCGGCACCTTCCTCTCGAACAACTTCATGGTGTCCTATGGTATCGGCAACGTCACCATTCTGCCGGATACGGCGGAATTCACCATTGATGCGGCCAGCCTGACACAGGTCTATGACGGCTCCCCTAAGACCATTGGTGTAACGGTGGAACCGGACAGCGTGGCCTTCACCGTGACCTACAACGGCAACACCACGCCACCGGTGAACGCGGGTACCTACGCCGTAGAGGTCACTGTGGATGATCCGAACTACGTAGGCTCGGCCAGTGCGACCATGGTGATCCAGCAGGCCCCCGCCCAAGTCACGATAATGACCGGCACATTGACACAGACCTATGATGGCTCGCCAAAGTCCGTTGGTGTTTCCATCCTACCTGCCGGTCTGGCCCATGTCATTACCTACGGTGGCAGTACCACGCCACCGGTCAACGCGGGTTCCTATGCCGTGCAGGTCACGGTGACCGACCCGAATTACGTGGGTGCCGCAAGCAGTACACTGGTGATCCAGAAGGCAACTGCCCAGATCACCCTTTCAGGCACTACCCAGGTCTACAACGCTACACCAAGGAGCGTCGGTATTTCTGTTGTTCCTGCTGGTCTGTCGTATGCCATCACCTACAACGGTAGCGCCACTCCACCCGTGAATGCAGGCTCCTACGCAGTGCAGGTCACGATCAACGACCCGAACCACATGGGTACGGCAAGCGCCACGCTGGTGGTGCAGAAAGCTCCGGCCACGGCCACCACCGGTATCTACGTCATCAATAAGAACGCCCCCCTTCCTTCGTTCACAGCCACCTACAGCGGCTTCCTCGCTGGCCAGACCGCATCCGTGGTCACCTCTGTGAGCTTCACTACGAGCCCCAACTACACGGGCAACACCGGGGTGTACCAGATCATCGTTAACGCCACGGCCGCCAACTACACCTTCACCTCAGTGAACGGAACGCTGTATGTGAACCCTACGGGGGCGGGCACCAAGCAGGTGAAACCGACCTTCATCTGCTACATGGTCCAATCACCCCCGGTGAACGGGTTCTCGCGCGTGTCGTACTTCAATTATCAGAACCCCAACAGCACGCCGGTCTACATCCCCGTCGGCCCGAACAACTTCATCACGGCCTCATCGTTCGATGGGAGCGAACAACCGGTCCTTTTCCTGCCCGGCACCTCGGCGCCGATCGCGATCCCGCACAACGGTACGTCCATAACCTGGCAGGTGACCAGCAACAAGAACAACAATACCACGGGGTCAATTCCCGCGAACAGTTCGAACGTGGTATGCTCCAGTCCGGGTATCAAGACCCTCATCGAGGTGGAGGAAGCACCACTGGAGGTTCGCGTCTACCCCAACCCATCCTCGGGCGTGGTGTATCTGGAATTCCCCGAGATCGATGTCAATGGTGCCAGCGTGGAGGTGTTCAGTGCCCTTGGCACCCGATGCGCCGTGCAGGTCGGGCAAACCAATGACCAGCGCATGGAACTGGACCTTTCCGCCTATGGCAGGGGTGTCTACCTCATCCAGGTCATCCAGTCGGGTGAGCGGAAGTCATACAGGGTCGTGATCGAATAACCTACAACACACAGCATAAAGAGCCACTTGCCGCATGCGGCAAGTGGCTCTTTTGCATGAGGGGCTTACCTTCGGTCGCCATGTTCAGGCTGCCCATCCTAATCGCCCTGCTCACGTGCTTTCTGTCCTCCTACGGACAGACCGAGGCGGTCGACAGCTTGAAGGCGGTCCTGAAACGCGAAATGCCTGACTCCTCACGCGTTTCCACCTTGCTGGAGTTGAGCGCCCAGTTCTACCGCACCGACGCGGAGCAAGCCAGGAAGCTTGCCGAAGAAGCGAAGGACCTTGCTGAGCAAAGCGGGTACAAGGCCGGTCTGGCCCGGGCATACAAGGCCATTGGCATGACCCATTATTTCCAGAATGACTGGGTGGATGCCTTGGTGAACTGGAAGCACGCGCTGGAGACCTTCCGTGCCATCAACGACCTGAACGGGGTGTCCAACATGTTGAACAACCTCGGCGCGGTGCACTTCAACGGTGGCGATGACAAGGCCGCGTTGGACTACTACCTGGAATCCCTTCGCGTGGCGGAGGCCACCAAGGACTCGTTGAGGACCGTGACGGCACTGGTGAACATCGGCTCCGTGTACCTCAACAAGGAGTCCAGCAAGCACATGGCCTACAAGTACTACAAGCGCGCACTTCCGCTGAGCAGGGCCCTGGGCGACCATGATGCCATCGGCACCTGCGCCGTGAACCTGGGCGAGATCTTCCTTCGCAAGGAGAACCGGACCGATTCAACGGACTATTACAACCCCGATTCGGCGCTCTTCTACTTCGAGACCGCGCTGGAAGCCTATCGCAACTCGTCCACGGGCAACCTGCCCTTTGCCTTGAAGAGCATAGGCCGCGTTTATGCCATTCGTGGCGACTACACCAAGGCGATCCAATACCAGACCGAGGCATACCAGATCGCCATGGCCATGGAAGCGCGCCTGGAAATGGCCCAATCGCTCCTGAGCCTGGCGGACACCTATGAGAGCAAGGGTGACATCCCATCGGCGGTCAAGACCTTCGCGCATGCCAAGGCACTTGCGGTGGAGCTCAATGCGCTATACGAGATGCAGTCCGCCTACAAAGGACTTGCCGACAGCTACTCCAAGTCCGGCGACTACAAGCAGGCCTACACCTTCCTGAACCTCTATTCGGACATCAAGGACACGCTGTACGACGCCGAGATGGACAAGAAGCTCCAGGCACAGACCCTGAGCTATGAGATCGAGATGAAGGAGGGGCACATCTCGCTGTTGGAAAAGGACCAGGAACTGAAGGAACTGGAGCTCCAGCGGCAGAAGGCGATCCGCAATGCAATGCTCGGGATCGGCGTGCTGCTTCTTCTCCTTGCCGGTGGGCTTTTCAACCGCTACCAATACACGCGCAGAACGAACAAGATCATTGCCGCCGAGAAAGAGCGGTCAGAGAACCTCCTGCTGAACATCCTGCCTGCTGAGGTGGCCGAGGAACTGAAGGCAAAAGGTGAGGCAGAGGCCGTGCAGATCGACATGGTGACCGTGCTGTTCACCGATTTCAAGGGGTTCACGGCGCTCAGCGAGCAGGTGACCCCCAAGCAACTGGTGAAGGACCTGCACGAGTGCTTCAGCGCCTTCGACCACTTCTGTGAAGACCACGGACTGGAGAAGATCAAGACCATCGGCGATGCCTATATGGCGGCCGGTGGGGTACCGGTGCCCAATACCACCCATGCCTCGGACGCCATCGCGGCGGCGTTCAAGATGCGCGACTTCATCACCGAGGGCAAGGCACGCAAGATCGCGGCGGGCCTGCCCTACTTCGAGATCCGCATCGGCATCCACACCGGGCCGGTGGTGGCCGGAATCGTGGGGGTGAAGAAATTCAGCTACGACATCTGGGGCGATACTGTGAACACCGCCAGCCGTATGGAGAGCAGTGGTGAGGCGGGACAGGTGAACATCAGCGAGGCCACCTACGATCTGGTGAAAAACGAACCGGGGCTCACGTTCACATCACGCGGGAAGGTGCAAGCCAAGGGCAAGGGAGAGATGGAGATGTATTTCGTGCGCCGAAGCTCTGAAGGAGCGTAGGCGGGATGCGTGCAGCGCGAAGGGTGATCAGCTCAGCAGGCTCGCACGGTGAAGCGACCCGGAAACCGCTTCCCCACACCTGCATACCGCCCGTCCCAAACGGTCAGGTTCGGGAACCGGACGGGCTACCTTCACGTGACCAACCAATGGCCATGCATTCACCTTCCATCTGGCTGATCTGGCCGCCCCGCGTGGCGGGCATCGCATTCGTGTGCTTCCTGAGCCTCTTCGCACTGGACGCCTTCCAGGGTGATGCGGGCATGGGCGAGAAAACCCTGGACTACCTGAAGCACTTGACACCCGCGGCAGTATGCGCACTGGTGGTGGTGCTGGCCTGGCGGCGCGAATGGCTCGGCGCCGTGGGCTTCCTGGCACTGGCCGCGTTCTACACCTGGATGGCCTGGGACCACCTGGATTGGGTGGCCGTGATCGCCGGGCCGCTGGTGGTGATCGCCGTGTTCTATGGGCTGGCCTGGAGGGCGCGGAAGCGCGTCGCAACCATTTGACGATGACCAGCCCAGTGTCAACCGCTGGGTCCATGGCGTGAGGCCCTGATCAGTTTCTCTACTAGAGGGTCAGGTCGGCATCGAATTGCCAGGTGAAGGGCCTGACGAAGGTGTCGAAGGTGCGTAAGGGTGCGGGGGGCAGGTCTTTCCATATCGTCCGGACGTTCTGTTCCTCATCCTCCGTGATGTTGCCACTGGTCACCTTCATGCGGCCGGCTATGAAGTCGATGCTGCGCGCTTCGCCTTCGCCCGTGCTGGCATGGTAGTGGGCCACTTCCGCACCGATCAGTTCGAAGCCGTTGTCGCCATGGCGGAACGCGTAGCCATGCCCCCAGCGCCACGCGCTCCCACCGTAAAAGCTGAGCATCAAGCGTCCATCCTTCACCACAACGCCTTCGAAGGGATCGAACCACCCGCCTTCATCCGCGCGCAGGATGAAGCGGTCGTTGTCCAATGCAAGCCGGTAGCCATCGGTGGCGGCGAATAGCACGACGAGCTTGCGCGGTGGGGCGACCGGGCCGGACCTGTCCATGCCGGTGGTATCACCGGGAATGGTGTCCATGCACTGCAACACCAGCACCACATCGTCGCGTTGGTCGTTGTTCAGGTCGCCGGTGGCGGTATCGAGTGGCAGCCATCGGTCCGGAATGAAGGCCGCGATGGAACTGCCCGACCCCGGCAAGCGCGGCACGTCCGTTTGACCCCATGCCGAGGCACAGCTGACAAGAAGAAGTGCGATGGTGAACTGGTGCATGGTCCTAAGCCTGGTCGTCCGCAGGGTCCACTTCGTTAGGCCCTGCGGGGGCATCGTTTCATTGGATCAAGCCACTACGCATGCTATCCAGCACCAGGGAGTCCTTCAGCTCGCGCTGCTTTCCTGCGTTGATCATCTCCTCCACTGCGCGGTTCTTCCGCTCCACCGTGGGTCGCGCACATTCCACGCTGCAGAACAGCTTCCCTTTGTGTGCCATGGCCATGTGCTCTACCGGAACCTGCTCCTTCTCGGCCAGGACTGTGATCGGTACGGCCTCGACCCTGATCTCGTCAAAACGCATGTTCCCCTCCCTCCTCGCCTCTGGCGGAATGGTGACCACCACACAACGTTCCAAACGCGTAATGACCTCCCGGTCCTTCGCACATTCATACACGGCCGGGCCGCAGCCCGTGGCCAGCAGTATACAGGCCAGCCACGTGCTGTTGATGATCGCATGCATGGAGCGAAAGTAGGCCGGCCTTGGTCATCCGCAGGGGGCACTAAGAGAGACCCCGATCGCGGGAGATCTTCACTCCCCCACCATCCTCATCACCTTCTCCACCACATCCTCCACGCTGGGTTTGCTGAAGTAGTCGCCATCGCTGCCGTAGGCGGGGCGGTGGGCCTTGGCGGCGAGGGTGCTCGGGGTGGCATCCAGGTGGCGATAGCCGCCCTGCACTTCGAGGATCTCGCGTAGGATGTAGGCGCTGGCACCACCGGGCACGTCCTCGTCCACCACCAGCAAGCGGTTGGTCTTCCTGAGGCTCTCCACGATGCGGTGCTCCCGGTCGAAGGGCAGCAGGGTGCGCGCATCGATCAGCTCCACGCTGATGCCCTGCTCTTCCAACAGGTCACAGGCCTTCGCACAGATGGTGAAGGTGCTGCCGTAGCTCACCAGCGTGAGGTCATCGCCCTCGCGCACCACCTCGGGGATGCCGATGGGCACGGTGTACTCGCCGAGGTTGGCGGGCAGGCGTTCCTTGCTGCGGTAGCCGTTGAGGCATTCGATCACAAGCGCAGGATCGTCGCTCTGGATGAGCGTGTTGTACATGCCGGCGGCCTGCTGCATGTTGCGGGGCACGCACACCACCACGCCGCGTACGCTGTTGATGATCATGCCCATGGGGCTGCCGCTGTGCCACACGCCCTCCAGCCGGTGGCCGCGCGTGCGCACGATGAGCGGGCATTTCTGTCCGCCCTTGGTGCGCCATAGCACGGTGGCCAGGTCGTCGCTCATGCCCTGCAGGCAGTAGAGCAGGTAGTCCAGGTATTGGATCTCCGCCACGGGACGCAGGCCGCGCAGCGCCATGCCGATGCCCTGCCCGAGGATGGTGGCCTCGCGGATGCCGGTATCGCTCACGCGCAGCTCGCCGAACTGGGCCTGCATGCCCTCCATGCCCTGGTTCACGTCGCCGATCTTGCCGGTGTCCTCACCGAAGGTGAGCAGCAGGGGCTCCTTCTCGAAGAGCGCTTTGAAGTTGTCGCGGATGATGATGCGGCCATCCACCTGTTCATCGCTCGCATACTCCACCGGCACCTCGTGCACGTTGAGGCAGCTGTTACGGCTTTCGCTGTAGAGGTGGCTGCCGTAGCGGTCGGCATTGTCGGCCAGGGAACGGTCCACCCAGTCTTGCAGCGCACGCGTGTCTGCATTGCCCGCCATCAGGATCGCGCGTCGTGCGGCGCTCAGCACTTCCTTGCGGCCGGGGGACATCTCGGTCTTCAGGTCTGAGGCCAACGCGGCCAACTCGCCGCTCGCCGCTGATGAACTGGCCGCTTCCAACATGGCCACCACTTCGTCGCGTTCCGTCTTGATCTCTTCCTGAAAGGCCTTCCATGCCGCCTTCTGCGCGTTGCGGGCATCCTGCTTCGCCTGGGTTTCAATGGCATCGAGGTCCTCTGCCGTGGCAATGGCCTCTCCACCCGGACGGAAATTCAGGATCCACTCGCGGAACTTCACATTGCAGTCGAAGTCCTTGTACCACGCCAGGAGCTCGGGGCTTTTGTAGCGCTCGTGACTTCCACTGGTGCTGTGCCCCTGCGGCTGGGTCACCTCTTCCACATGGATGAGGCAGGGCACATGCTCCTCGCGGCAGCGCGCGATGGCCTCTTCGTAGGTGCGGTTCAGGCCGGCGTAGTCCCAACCCTTGGTCTTGTAGATGCGGATGCCGTTGGTCCCCTCCTCCTTCTGGAAGCCCTGCAGCAGCGTGCTGATGCTGCCCTTGGTGGTCTGGTGGGCCTTGCTCACGCTGATGCCCCAGCCATCGTCCCACACGCTCATGGCCAGCGGTACCTGAAGTACGCCAGCGGCGTTCATGGTCTCCCAGAAGTGGCCCTCGCTGGTGCTGGCATCGCCAATGGTGCCGAAGGCCACCTCGTCGCCCTTGTCGGAAAGGTGCGTGTAGCTGTGCAACGCGTCGTTGTTGCGGAACACCTTGCTCGCTTGCGCCAGGCCCAGCAGGCGCGGCATCTGACCGGCCGTGGGGCTGATGTCCGGACTGGAGTTGGGCTGGGCCATCAGGTCCTTCCACTCGCCGTTGTCATCGAGGCTGCGGGTACTGAAGTGGCCGTTCATGCTGCGGCCGGCGCTGCTGGGGTCGGCCTCCAGGCTGGCATGCGCGTAGAGCTGCGCGAACCACTGCTGCACGGTGAGCTGGCCTATGGCGAACATGAAGGTCATGTCGCGGTAGTACCCGCTGCGCCAGTCGCCGTGGCGGAACTGCTTGGCCATGGCCAGCTGGGCCAGCTCCTTGCCATCGCCGAAGATGCCGAACTTGGCCTTGCCACCGAGCACCTCCTTGCGGCCGATGAGCGAGGCTTCACGGCTCAACACACACAGTTCATAGTCGCGCAGGATCTCGGCGCGCACCTCCTCCAGGGTCATGCCTTCCTCCACGTCGGCGGTGGGTCTGTTCAAGCTCATTGCGGTTCAGTACAAGCGTAGTGTTCAAAGGTAGGGCGCCCAAGGCGTTCGGGAGCAGCCGCCAGAGCGCCGGACCGGTCAGGGGGAAACGCCGAAAAGCTTGCAGTTGTCGATGCGGAGCGCATCGTAAACGCGCCGGTTCCAGGGGAAGAGCGCTTCGGGGATGGAGCCGTTGCGGGTCTCCTTCAGGTAACGGGCGGTCATTGAGCGGACCTTGTCCTTGTACTCGGAATGGATGGCACGGGCCTGTGTCAGGGTCACTCCGGGTGCGCTCAGTCGTCGTTCCATGGCCTGGCGCTCCACCTCGCACAGGTCGAACCAGATGTTGTGGAAGCAGGCGGTCCATGGCTGGCGCACCGAGAAGTCGTGCGTTCGGAAGCCATCCAATACGGTGGCCGAGAAGTGGACCAGACGGCCTTTGACCGTGTCGAGGTCCAGGTAGAGCTGGGCCACCAGTTCCACCGGATCCAAAGCCGGCTCCATGATGTACCCCGTACCACGGGCGTTCAAGCGCGTGGCGGGCGGTTTCTCCTGGATGGTGGCCAGGTCCTTGATCACCATACGCTTCTCCGCCGACCACACGGCATAATGCGCCCCGAAGAAATTGCGCTTGTTGTCCAGCTGTTCCGGCCAGTCACCTGTGCGCAGATCGTTCTGTTCCAGGAACGCGCGGTCGCGCTGCTGGCGGGCCGTGGGCAACGGCGCCGCGGTGCGCGCCCAAAACGCCGTGTCCTCCGGCAGCCAGCCGAGCTTGCGGTAGTCCGGCAGCTCGCCCGGATATTCGAACAAGGGCGTGATGAAGGGCCCGCTCCGGTCGAACGCGTGCAGCACGGCGCTCGTGCGGAAGGTTTCGGTGAAGCCCGGTCCGGAGTAGACCATGCGGTAGTCCAGTTGCATCACCTCCGGCAATGCCTGCCCTTGCGTGCTCCAGGTCTGGCGGATGCGCATGTCCACGGTATCAATGCGGCCGTGATCGAACAAGGGGCGGAACGGATGCTTGCCGCAGGACGTGCAGGACAACTCCAACGCGCGCACAAGATCACCCTCCGCGCTCAGCCACAGGTCCAGTGCAAAGGCACGGTTCCCCGCCTTGCGCGGCGTCACCCGCAGGTGGTCCACGCCGTCCTTTCCGCTGCCCACGCTCACCAATTCCACCTCGTAGCTGCGCTGCAACAGCCGTGGTGATGAAGCGGACAACGGGGACGCTGGGAACAGCGTGCCTTCTGCCAGCACATCGAAAAGAGCGAAGGCGCGGGTGGTGTTGTAGTTGATGTAAAGGCGATCGTTCAAGGGCACCACCCCGATGCGCCCCTGCTTCAGTTCCAGCACTTCGAGGCGCGCGGCGTAGTAGGACGCGCTGAAGTAGGCATGCATCATCTCCACCGGCATGGTGTCGGCAAAGGTCTCCATGCCGAAGAACGCGCGTGCCTTCACGGGTGGTGCCTTCCTCAACTTGCGCGCTGCGTGCACCACGCGCCGGTACAGCCGGTCGTCCACCACCACGTTGAATTCCGGCAGGCCATGCAGGGCACGCGCCAGCGTGATCGTCCCGTCACCCGGCAGATCGGCCACGGAAGCCCGACGCGTAACATAGCCCACGTACGAGATGCGTAGCGAATCCAGATCGGTAAGACCGCGCAGCTCGAACCAGCCTTCCGCGTTGGTGATGGCGCCATAGGTGGTACCCAGTACCGCCACGGTGGCGAAGCCCAGAGGTGAGCCGTCCTGCGCGTCCACCACGCGGCCGGTAAGGGTGGTCTGGCCCTGTGCGAGCGCCATGCAGAACAGGCTCGAAAGGAGAATGGCGCAGCGCATTGCTGAAAGGTAGGCGCGTGATAGCTTTGAGCAATACCCGCACATCATGGCCACCACTGCGCTCAAGACCCGGCCCACCGCTGCGGATGTCGACAACTTCATCGACTCCCTGACGGACGAGGAACAACGCGATGACAGCCGCACGCTCGTTAAGCTGATGAGCAAGGCCACCAAAGCCGAACCCAGGCTCTGGGGGCCCGGTATCGTGGGCTTCGGCACCACCACCATGAAGTACGCCAGCGGCCGCGAGGTGGAGTGGATGCGCTGCGGTTTCAGCCCGCGCAAGGGCAAGCTCAGCATCTACCTCACCTGCGACATCGCGAAGCACGCCCCCCTGCTGAAGAAGCTCGGCAAGCACACGACCGGCGTGGGCTGCCTTTATGTGAAACGCCTGGCCGATGTGGACGGCAAGGCATTGGCAGCCCTCCTCCAGGCAGCGTTGAAGGATGCGAAAGGCTGGTCGGCCTAGCGCCGGTCAATCCTTCACGAAGCGGCGGCTGCGCAGGGTGGCACCATCCACCACCTGAACGATGTAGCCACCGGCGCTCAGGCCGGTGACATCGAGCAGGGTGCTGTTCCGGTTCAGGGCCTCTTCGCGCTGCACACGCCCCATGGCATCCAGGATGCGCACCGTGCTGCCCGGCGTGAACTCAGGCATCAGCAGTTCCAACTGCCCATCGCGCCAGCGCAGGTCCAGCTGCTGCGCGTCGGCACCGCTGGTGATCGCCGTGGAAATACCGTACACGCTGCGGAAGCTGAAGGCCTCCAGCATCACGACCGTATCAAAGATCATGTCGGACACATCGGCCACGGCGATCTTGAAATGGTAGGTGGCTCCCGGCACCACCACGGCGAAGACGGTGAGGTTCTGCGTGAAGCCATCAAGCGAGCAGAACACGCCGGGCGGGGTCTCGTTGTTCACGTAATAGGTGGGATTGGTCATCGTGTTCACATTGTTCACGCTGACGACCGTTCCGCCTGGAATGGTGGCCACGTTGGTGGGGGTGGGAAAACCCGGACCGCTGAGCCAGATGGCGAACACATCATTGAACCCGGAGCCCACCCACTCCAGGTATTCCTCGCTGCCGAACGCGAAGTTGAACAGCAGCGTATCGCCCAATGGCTGGCAGTCGAACTCCAGCACACAGGCATCGTAGGTGGGCAGGGTCACGAGCGCGCCCAGGTCCGGGTCGCCGGGTGTGTTCCAGCCGTATGAATCACCTGTAGAGGCGTTCGGGCCCGCCACCATATCGACCATGCCGGTGCTGAGGATCAGCCCATCGGTGATGGGGATCTCCGACGAGCCGGAGAAATGGCCCATGGCCCCCGGCGGGCAATTGATGGTGAGGTTGGTGATCACCACGTTCAGGCCTTCCAACAGGGTGGCCACGTCGGGTGTGCTGAGGCTGTTGGTGATGGTCAGTTGCGACTTTGCCGGACTCATGCCCACGCAGGCAGTGGTCAGGATGACGGCGATCCGATGTATTGAACAGGTCATGGCCGGTGGATTTGAGCACCAAGCTAATGCTATTCCTTACGGATCATCCACCCCGCACCGCTTCCTGCACGCCACCAATTGCTGCACATCCGCCGCACTGAGGGATGTGTGCCCTCTCAGTCCACGGAGCAAACTCTTCACTCTGTCGCACTGCCCCCGCTGGCACAGGAAGACACCCAGGCGGATGCGGATCAAGGTGTCATCGGGATCCACGGCGTGCGCCCGTTCGATGAAATGCAACCACTGCTCCACATGGCGTTGTGCGCCCGCGCCGCCGGCCTGGCTCATGCGGCTGTGGCACTCGGCGGCGAGCAGCAATGCGTCCTTATTGCTACCATCCAATTCCACGGCCTGCCGTGCATGCTGCAGCGCGCCCGCAGGATCGCGGCGGTACATGCGCACGCGGCACATGCCGATGTGCCCGGACACGGCATCGGGATCGGCGGCCAGTAAGGCACGGTAGGCCTCTTCGGCACGGTCCAGTTCGCGCAGCTGACCTGCCTCTTCCGCTTCGCGGGCGGCCAATGCAATGAAGACTTGTCCGCGCAGGTCATTGGCAAGCACTGGATCCCTTGCAGCAAGTTGATCGGCGCGCTGCAGCGCCAGTTCACTCCAGCCCACCACCAGGTAATGGCTCGCGGCCAGTGCGTCCAGGTCGGCCTCTTCCCCCCTGTCCTTGTAAGGCGGCCACAGCAAGCTGCTGAAGGTGCGGGCCACACCTGAAGCACGCAATTCTGGTGGCGCCTGGAAGACATCCGTCGGGCCCGAGTTCGCTTCCTTGCGGTACACCACCGCCACGGGATCGGCGAAGACCATGCGCCACTGCGGGTGGTTGGCCAGGTGGGCATGCAGCGGCAGGAACTGCTGGCGGTACAGCACTGCATGGCTGAAGCCACGCACTTGGTCCTCGGCGTCGAAGCGGGCGGGGTCCATCACCATGCCGAAGAAGCCGTCGAAAAAGGTGGAAGGGAAGACATCCAGGTCGCGCAGGTCGATGTAGCTGCGAAAGTCGGGCCGCAAGGCCCACAGCAGGTGGTTGCTCACCAACGGGTCGCTGAAAACCGGTCCGGTGGTGCCCTCTGCGCGCAGAATTTCCGCTGCACCCACGGGGTTCTTCCACGGATCCACGCGCAGGCCATAGGCATCGCGCGGCGCGAACACACGGTAGAAGGCATTGGTGACCACCGCCACATGGAAGGCCAGACCGAGCAGGATGAGCGGGAAGAAGGCCGCGCGGTGTGAGCACATCAGCAATGGCACGCGCTGAACCAGGCGATCGATCAGCAGCGCCACCATCGGCGCGGCGGCCCACAGGATGAAGGGCTGGTTGCGGTGCGCGGTGAAGGCCAGCCCGGCGAAAAGCAGCAGCATCAACAGGTAGCCGGTGCCGAAGGCGCGCAGGGTGGCGCGCAGGCGCGTATCACGCTTCGCGAAGCGTGTGGGAAGAACGACGGCTGCCATGCACACGGCCAGCAGAAAGGCGAGCACCACCCAGGTCTCCTCCTGCCGCCAGAAGTGCGCGGTGCGCCAGTCGAAGAGCTCGTTGGTGTACTTGTTCTCGCCGAGTTGCCCGAAGATGTTGAAGGGATGAAGCCACATGCGCGGACCGCGCGGGTTCACGACCACGGCCAGCAAGGCCGCGCCGGATGCGAGCAGCGCGGTCCGTGGGAAAGGCTGCACGGTACCTCCGATCTGCGGGGCCATGCGATGGTCGAGCCACAGGCCCAGTACACCGGCGGCAATGAGCACCATGCCCACGCCAAAAGCCTCGTGCATGTTCACCCACAGCACCAGCACCGGCACCAGCCACCAGATGTGTCTGCTTGAACGCTGCCGTTCACGCAGGAAGAGACCGATGACCACCAGCGACAGCACATGGCTCGTCATCTCCGGCCGGCCGATGGAGCGGAAGTCGCAGGCCGCGAGAGTGAGCAGCCCGACAAGGACAAGTCCCGGAGTAATGCCGGCGCCTTCGCCACCGATGCTGTTGCGCAGGGTGCGCATGTTGCGCGCGAGCAGCACGAGCAACAGCACGTTCGCGAGCGACTGCAACAGGTAGATACACTCCGGCCCGGCCGCCCGTGCGAGCAGGTAGGCGACCACCTCAAAGCCCCACTTCACATTCACCCATTCCACGCCGGCATGCGTGAAGCTGAACACGTCCTGGGTGGGCACACGGCCGTGCTGCAGGACCCACTCGCCCGTGCGGATGATCCACCACAGGTCGGGTTCGCGCAGCTGCTTGAAGCCGAGTGCCACGGCCACCAACAGGCAGACGCCCCATGCGATGGCCGGCAACCGGCGCTCCCATTGCTGCATGGCACGAAATGTAACGGAAGGCCGGCTCAGGATGCAGCCTCGGCACGTGCGGCGCGTCGTTCGCCGATGTATGCCTTGATGCGTTCCCAGGTGCGGGCGAACTCCTTAAAGAGGTGGCCACCGCCTTGTGTGCCATCATCCGCACCCGCTTGTTCCTGCTGGCGTTCCATCACACGCTCGATCAAGCCGGGCAGCACCGCACCCAAAATGCCCAAGCCGGCCTTCGCCCAGGGGTTGCGGCCGGCGGTGCGCGTGAGCAGGGCGAACAAGCCCGTAACAAGGATGGGCACCGCCACCGAGGCCGCATCGCCACCCACCATGCCACGCAAGCGGCCTTTGATGGAGCGCAGGACAAGCGCGCGGCGGAAATCCCCCTGCCTGAAGTTCGCCCAATGCTCACCCAGCCGGCCTTGGTGCAACGCAGCCTGGGCCCGCAGGCGATCCTTCTCGCTGCGCACCTGATCCAGGCTGGTGAAGGGCTTATCCGCCATGGATCAAGTTGATGACGGCAAGCATGATGCGTTCGCGCAAGGCACCCCGCCAGAGCAGATAGAAACCGATGGTGAGCAGGAGGTAGAAGCCGGCCACCGCGGCATAGCCCAGGGCTTCATTGCCAAACACACCGCCCAGCCAGATGGCCAGGGCCATGCTGCCGATGAGCAACATGCCGGAGAGGAGGAGGAAGAGCACGATGACCAGCAACAGCCGTGCGAGCACCCGGCCAAGCTTCTCGCCGGTCACCAGTTTGGCGGTGGCCAGTCGCGCGTCCAGGTATGCCTTGGCATCCTTCGCCACCTGCTCCGCGAAAGCACCCATGTCCGGCGCTTCTTGCGTGTGACCAGGACCGGACTTGTCCTTTTCCTCGCTGCTCATCGGTTCAGCTCATGCTGTCCCGCACATGATCGGCGGCGCGTTCGGCCTTGTGCGCGGTGCGATCGGCCGAGTTCCTTACGTCCTTGGCGAGGCGGTCCTTCAGGTCCTTGCCTTCATCAAAAAGGAAGCGGATGAAGTCGGTGACCTCGTCGCGCGTCATGTTCACCGTGTCCTCGGCCTTGCCTTTCGCCTTGCGCCATTCCTCATGGGCCGAATCCACGGTCTCATCGAATTCGTCCTTCGTATCACGGGCCTTGCGGATGATGCGCTCGCGGGTCTCCCTGCCCGAAGCGGGCGCGAACAGGATGCCCAGCGCCGCGCCGATGGCGGCACCGGCCAGGAAGCCGAACATGCCCTTGGTGTTGTCGTTCATGGCTGTGGTCATTGCGGACGATCATTCGTCCATTGATACCACCAAGGTAGCTCACGGATGGGCTGTGAAACCTGACGAACGTCTGCTCTCTTCTACTTCCCCGTTCCGGTCGCGAGCACACCGCACAGGTGAAAGAGCAGGCGGGCGCCCACGTTGGCGTCCCACGCGTCCGCCGAAGCTTCAGCGGAGGCGGACGAGTCATTTCCAGGCGACACCTCCACCAGATCGAAACCGATGACCTGCCGCTTGGCCGCCAGCCTGGACAACAGGTAGGTAGCCTCGTCGAACTGAAGGCCGCCGGGTACCGGTGTGCCGGTGTTCGGGCACAGGGTGGGGTCCAGTCCATCGATGTCGAAGGTGACGTGCACTTTCTGCGGGAGCTGGTCAATGATGCGGTCCACCTGCTTCTTCCAGGTGGTGCCGGCGTATTGCTCACGCCGCAGATCGGCATTGTGGTGCATGCGTACCCGGCCCTTGGTGCCATGGAGCACGTCGTTCTCCTGGGCGCAGAAGTCGCGGATGCCGACGGACACCACACGCTCCACCGCTTTCAAGGGCAGCGTATTGTACAGGATGCTGGCGTGGCTGTACGTAAAACCCTCGTAAGCGATGCGCAGGTCGAGATGGGCATCGACGTGCAGGATGCCGAAGTGCTTGTGGCGTGTGGCCTGCGCGCGCAGGAAACCGAGCGGGGTGCTGTGGTCGCCTCCCACCAGGCCCACGCGCTTGCCCTGGTCCAGCCAATGGCCGCAGCGGGCTTCCACCCACTCATTCATCACGGCGCACTCTTCGTTCACCAGCTTCAGTGCCTTTTTCGCCCGTGCCTTCTGGGCGGCTGAACCTCCTTCCACCAGCACCTCGATCACGCGTGCGGCTTCCTTCTTCAGCGCCGCACTTTGCTCCACCAAGGCCTGCGGCACTTCGTCCATGGCAATGCCGCGCTTCCACAACTCCGGGAATTCGGGATGGTGCAGGTCCACCTGGCGGCTGGCCTCCAGGATGGCCTCCGGCCCGTGCGCGGTACCGCCGCCGTAGCTGGTGGTCACCTCCCAGGGCACGGGCACCAGCACAATGTCCGCCTCCTCGCAGGAGAAGGGCAGGCCGAAGAGGCCGGAATCCGCGGCGCCGGGGCCGTTGGGGTCGAAGGACGCGATCTTGGAAGCTTTGCTCATGGGGGTGCGTTGGGGCCGCGAAGATCGGCACCGCGCGGCGATCAGTGCCGCAGGATCAGCACCGAGGGGGTGAGCGAGAGCCACTGTTCACCCTGTTGCACCGCCTTGGTCCACGTGTCGATGCCCACGAGCATGAGGTCCTGCCCAGGCAGTTGCATGAGCGAGGTGAACAGGTCTGCCGAGCGCCGCAGCACCAGCTTGCCCGGCGATTCCTGCTCCACGGTGCGGATGAGCGTGAGCAATTCGGGGTTCTGCTCGAAGACCGCGCCCGAATCCAGCAGGACCACCTCCGTGTCGCTGTTCAGGATCAGCTTCTGCACGTAGGTGAGCAGGTAGCTTTCGCCATGCGAGGAGATGGGGACCACGCACTTTGCCACCTGGTCCAGTCCTTTCTCCACGTACAGCCCCAGGGGCACCTTGATGTCGCGCACCATGGTGCGCACCCGATCGTCGAACACGGGCCCGTCGAATAGCCGCTCCTTGCCGGTGAGCGTTTCCAGCAGGCGCTCGGGGTTGATGATGCGGCTGGTGACCCCGACGATGCGGCCCAGGAGCGTGCCCTCGTAGATGCTGCGCCCCACGCCCATGATGGCCAGGTCGAAGGCGCCTTCATTGGCCATGACCACCACCTCCTTGTCGATGTCCACCGCCGGTTTGAACACCGTTTCCAGCGGCATCTGCACACGTTTGGCCTCGCGGCGGATGGGTTCGAAACTTTCGCGCTCGCGCTCGGCCATGTTGAAGCGGTGCACGGCCTCGCTGGGGGCCATGTGCAGCGCGGTGATGGTGGCGTTGGTCTGCTTGCGCACCAAGGCATGGGCCACGCGCACCATGCTGCGGCCGCGCACGGGATCGCCGAAAGGCACCAGCACGCGGAAGCGGCGCAACAGCTCCTGGCGCTCGCGCGCGGCCTCGGGATCGGGCATGTAGCGCTCGATCAAACCCAGCAAGGGTCCGGTCATCACGGTGGTCACCAGGGCCATCACCACCATCATGGCGAAGATCTCCGGGCCGATCACGCCCAGGTCGTAACCAATGTTGAGCACCACCAGCTCCATAAGGCCGCGCGTGTTCATGAAAGCCCCCACCATGAGGCTCTGGCGCAGGTTGAGCCCCACCATGCGCGCGGCCAGCCCACTGCCGATGAACTTGCCCAGCACGGCCACCAGCAGGATGATGCCGCACCATTTCCAAAGGCCGGGGTTGTTCAGCAGCCCGATCTCGGTACGCAGGCCGGTGAACACAAAGAACAAGGGCAACAGCAGCACCAGCGCCACATCCTCCACCTTCTCGATGAAGAGGGTTCGGAAGCGGATGTTCGGGGGCATGGCCACACCGGCCACGAATGCACCAATGAGCGCGTGCACCCCCAGGACTTCGGTGATGTAGGCACTGAGGATGAGCACACCGAAGAACACCGCCACCACAGCCTTGCTCAGGCTGTCACGATCGCTGTGGATGTCGCCCAGCTTGCGCAGGAAGGGGCGCACCACGCGGAACATCACCACGAGGTATACAAAGACCATCACCACGGTGAAGAGCGAGCTCACCAGGCTGCCGGCCTTCACAATGGCGATGATCACCGCCAGCAGGCTCCAGGCCGTGATGTCATCCGCCGCGGCGAAGGTGATGATTGTGGAACCGAAATGCGTGCGATGGAGGTTGCGCTCCTGCACGATGCGCGCCATCACAGGGAATGCCGCGATGCTCATGGCGATGCCCATGAACAGCGCGAATGAAAGGAAGGTGATGCCCGCTGGAGCGAAAAGCGGGAAGAGGAAATAGGACAATGCGACAGCCCCCACAAAAGGCACCACAATGCTCGTATGGCTCACCACCAGCGCGTCGGAGGCCCTGTCGCGCAGCACGTTCAGGTCCAGCTCCATGCCCACCACGAACATGAAGAGGATGAGGCCGATCTGGCTGAGGAACTGCAAATTGCCCAGGCTTGCGGGCGGGAACAGGAAGGCCGAATATTCCGGCCAGTGCTGGGCCATGAACGAAGGACCCAGGAAAATACCGGCCGCGATCTCGCCGATCACGGTGGGCAGGCCGATCTTCTGGCAGATAAAGCCGAAGGTGCGTGCCACCGCGATGATGGTAAGGATCTGCAGCAGCAGGATCGCGAGCGGATGCGTGAGGTTCTCGTGGTAGATGTCCTTGAAGTGCTTCCAATGGTCCACCACCGCGCCCGAAGGTTTGGGGGGCAGGGGGCCGCCCAGCAGGTTGCCCTGCTGCACCACCATGAAAACCAATACCACCGCCGCACTGATGACCAGCAGGTAGAAAAGGATGTTGCGGGAGCGGGCCATGGCGGCGCGCAAGTTATCCCGCTGCGGAAAGCCGCGCCGGGAATATCAGCGCACCAAGCCGCCCAGGAGGCCGATCAAGCCGCTGAGGTCCGGCAGGTGGGCTTCGTGCAGCACGGGCTCTTCCGCACTGCGGCGTGGCAGCCCCCGGAAGGGAATGGCGGCCTGCAGGTGGCCGCCTGCCCGCTTCACCGGTGTCGCTTCCACAGTGGCTCCTCCCCCCTGCTGCGCCAAGCCTTCCGGAGTCATCGTCCACGTGCGGCCGATCATGTCGGCGTCCAAGGTGTTGGTGGTGTTCGGTATGTCGTGGATCACACTGGCGCTGCTGCTCAGGAAACGCACCGCGCCACCCAGGGGCACCAACACACGGTAGCGCACGCGCTGCGCACGGAACTTGTCCGCCACCGGCACGGAGGACCATTTCCCCACGAGCAGGCTGTCGCCCTGTTGGCGCCATGCCGACCGGATGCGCGCGCAGCGGTCGGCGGCGAGCTTGCCGTGGCGGCCGCGCGCCTCGCGCACCACCACCAGGTGGTAGAGGCTGTCCGGGCTTTGCTCCACCTCCAGCCAGGTGAAGGAGAGGTGCAGCGAGTCGCCCTGCCGGTACATGCCTTCGGAATCACTCCAGTGGGTGCTGAAGCGGCGGTAGCCCCAGGCGGTCCGTTGCACGCTGTCGCCTTCCACGGTACCCAGCTGAAGCACCCCGCTCGGCGGGCTGGGGAGGGCGGTGGTCATCTCCTGGCGGGCTTCCTCGGTGAAGTCGCTGCCCGTGCGCAAGCCCAGCACCACCAGGGCACCGAAGGCAATGAACCAGAGTGTGCCGGCCACGGCGGCCACCCACAACGGCGCACGCAACCCGAAGGCCACGCGGAAGCCGGCCAGCATGAGCATCACGATGGGCACCGCCAGCAGCACGAAGGCCGCCGCAAGCACCCACCAGGCCAGCTCGGCCGAGGGCAGGAACACCGAGGCAAGGTCCATGAGGTCCATGCCGTGGTGGTCATGACCGCCATACCAGGTGAAGCCGAGCGCGCCCACTGTGCCGCCGAACAGCGCAATGGCCAGCCCGGCCCCGGCCATTAGCAGCAGCAGCCCAATGACCCGGACGAACACACCGGCGGCGCCCCGGGCGGTGCGCTCCGCAGTGCCTGCCGCCTCGCGCGACCAGTCACGCGCTGCGGGCCCGTAGCGGTTGCCCAGGTCCCTGGCCTCTTCAGCCATGCGCTCGGCACCGGTCTTCACGCGCTCGGCGCCTTCCTCGAACATGCGCTTGAGGTTGTCCGCGTTGACCGGCTCACCGCGCATGCGCAGGCGCTCCGCACCCGTGCGTGCCACCGGCACCAGCATCCACATGATGAAGTAGAAGAGCACCGGAGCGCCCCAGCCCACCGCCACCAGCACCACGAAGGCCACGCGCATCCAGAGCACCTCCGTGCCGATGTAGGCGGCCAGCCCTGAGAGCACCCCGGCCACCCAGTGGTCCTCCATGTCGCGGTACAGGCGGCGTTCGGCCTTGCCTGTGCCGGGGCGTGGTCCCTGCTCCTCCGCAGGCGGCGCCTCCGCTTCGCCGAACTCATCCGGGCGGCCCATCACGCGCATCACCTCCTCCACGTCCGCAAGGGTCACCACTTCGCGGCGGCCGCTCTGCCGCTCAGCGAACAACTCGGCGATGCGCGCCTCGATATCGGCCATGATCTCATCACTGCCCGCCGTGCCCGCGAAACGCCGGCGCACGCGATCCAGGTAGTCGTTCAGCGCCGCGTAGGCGTCCTCTTCCAGGTGGAACACCAGGCCGCCAATGTTGGCTGTAAGGGTCTTCTTCATGGCTCAGGGGTTGTGTCGCGTGGTGCGTTTCACGGCATTGGATAGTTCCTCCCAGGTGGCATCGAGCTCCTTCAGGAACTTCTGCCCCACGGGTGTCAGCTTGTAGTACTTGCGCGGCGGGCCGCTGCGGCTCTCCTCCCAGCGGTAGGTCAGCAGCCCGCTTTCCTTCAGGCGCGTGAGCAGGGGGTACAGGGTGCCCTCCACCACGATCAGGCGGGCGTCCTTCAGCCGGGCTATGATGTCCGATGGATAGAGCTCGCCCTGCGCCAGCAGGCTCAGGATGCAGTACTCCAGCACCCCCTTGCGCATCTGCGCCTTCGCGTTCTCGACGTTCATGCCGGTGGTGGTTGTTCGGTGGACATGGGGTGCACGCGGCACCGTTCCATGTGGTGCAAAGATATAGGCCTGGGATGGAACCATGCAATACAAAGTACCTTTCTTTGGTATGAACGGTCGATCCCCCTCATGAATGGCCATGGCACCGCCCCGCGCACGGCGCTGCGTGTTACCTTGCGCACCCTTTCCGACGACACATTCACGAGCACGGCAATGAGCGAGAAGGCCACGATCATATTGGACGGCAAGAGCTACGAATTCCCCGTCATCACCGGCAGCGAAGGCGAAAAAGCCATCGACATCAGCAAACTGCGCGACGATACGGGGTACATCACCCTGGACTTCGGCTACAAGAACACGGGCGCCACCAAGAGCGCCATCACCTTCCTGGATGGCGAGGAGGGCATCCTGCACTACCGAGGATACCCCATTGAGCAGCTGGCCGAGAAGGCGAGCTTCCTGGAGGTGGCCTACCTGCTGCTCTTCGGCGACCTGCCCAACAAGAAACAGCTGGACGAGTTCGAGGGCAACATCCGCTACCACTCGCTGGTGCATGAGGACATGAAGCGCTTCTTCGAGCACTTCCCGAGCAACGCTCACCCCATGGGCATCCTCTCGGCCATGGTGAACTCGCTGAGCACCTTCTACCCCAAGAGCCAGGACCCCCACCGCCCACAGGCCTTGGTGCTGCGCACCATCTACCGCCTCATCGCCAAGATGCCGACGCTGGCGGCCATCAGCTACAAGAACAATCTGGGCCACCCCTACATGTACCCGGTGAACAAGCTGGGCTACGTGGAGAATTTCCTGCACATGATGTTCGCCCTGCCCACCGAGGAGTACAAGGTGGACCCCGTGGTGTCGAGCGCCCTCAACACCCTGCTGATCCTGCATGCCGACCACGAGCAGAACTGCAGCACCAGCACGGTGCGCATCGTGGGCAGCAGCCAGAGCAACCTGTACAGCGCGGTCAGCGCAGGCATCGCGGCCTTGTGGGGCCCGCTGCACGGTGGCGCCAACCAGGAGGTGATCGAGATGCTGGAGACCATCCGCAACGATGGCGGCGACATCCAGAAATGGGTGGACAAGGCCAAGGACAAGAACGACCCCTTCCGCCTCTTCGGCTTCGGCCACCGCGTATACAAGAACTTCGATCCGCGCGCACGCATCATCAAGAAGGCCTGCGACGACGTGTTGAAGAAGATGGGCGTGAACGACCCCGTGCTGGACATCGCCAAACAGCTGGAGGAGATCGCCCTGAAGGATGACTACTTTGTGAGCCGCAAGCTGTATCCCAACGTGGATTTCTACAGCGGCATCATCTACCGCGCCATCGGCATCCCCACACGCATGTTCACCGTGATGTTCGCCCTGGGCCGCCTGCCCGGCTGGATCGCACAGTGGAAGGAGATGGTGGACAACAAGGAGCCCATTGGCCGCCCGCGCCAGATCTACACCGGCGCCACCAAGCGCGACTATGTGGCGCTGAAGGACAGGTCATAGGACGGATCACGCTTCCGCACGAAGGGCTCCGGTGTTCCAGGGCCCTTCGTTCTTATCCACCCTGAGGTTACCGAAGGGAGCCCCTGAACGCGCGACGCATGTGGTGCAGGGCAAAGGTCGTGGTGCTGCTGCACGGCCAACGCTTCACGCGGTTTGTGGTGAAGGTATAAGGCCGCTCACAGGAGTTACAGAAGTCCCAGTCCCCGTGGGTTTCCCGGAGGAGAAACTGCGTAAATCATGTGAGCATCATATCACGACCTGTAGGACCGGCGTCCTCCGCAGGTTCCCGAAGCGGAGACCCTGCGAGAGGTCGGAGTACGAAAAGCAGATGCGCGAACAGGTACCACTCACCGTCCTAACTTCACCCCCAACCACCACGACCATGCGCCTCCCTCTGCTTCTCCTTGCGCTCTGCAGCCTGCACCTGTCCCTGGCCCAGATCGACATGAACAAGTTGTTGCAACAGCGCTCGCAGCAGCAACAAGGCCAGGGTGCACCGCCCGCCGATGGCGCCACCGTTTCCGTGGAAGAGGACAATGATCCCTATGTGCCCAACACCTTCATCGGCAGCTTCCGCATGGAGATGCACACCTACAAGAACGACAAGGAGGAGAAGGACAGCCCCATGAACGTGCGTTTTGCCAGCAAGGCGGACATGACCGTGGTGCAGCCCGAGGTGAAGGACAAAGGCACCCAGGACATGCGCATGCTCACCGACCTGAAGAACAAGTGGCAGTACACCCTGATGACCGACGACAAGGGCAGGCGCACCGCCATGAAGCAGCGCAAGACCAAGGTTTCCGTGAAGGAGAACAAGACTGACAAGTCGCCAGAGCCCACCGTTGTGCGCACCGAGGAGACGAAGGTGATCGAAGGCCACCCCTGCCGCAAATACATCGTGACCACGGACGACGGCACCTGGACCGGTTGGATCGCTGAGGACCTCAAGGGCCCCTTCATGGATATGGCCCGCAACATGGTGAAGTCGGATGCCCTCACCACCGCGCGCATGCCGAAGGACATGGAGGGATTCCCCCTGGAATACGAGTGGGTGGAGAAAGGCGGCAAGGAGAAGATGGTGTGCTACATCCGCGAGTTGAAGGTGGGCGCCGTGGATGAACACCTCTTCAGCCTGGACGGCTATGAGGTGATGGAGCTGCCCAGCTTCGCCATGCCGCGGTGAGCGCGATGAAGGTCAGCGGCTTCACCTTCATCCGCAATGCGCTGAAGTACGACTACCCGGTGGTGGAGGCGGTGCGCAGCATACTGCCCCTCTGCGATGAGGTGGTGGTGGCCGTGGGCCGCAGCGAGGACGCCACGCGTGAACTGGTGGCCGGCATCGATCCAGCGAAAGTGCGCATCATCGACACCGTATGGGACGACAGCCTGCGCGAGGGTGGTCGCGTGCTGGCGGTGGAGACCGACAAGGCGAAGGCCGCGCTGGCGCCGGATACCGATTGGGCGGTGTACATCCAGGGCGACGAAGTGCTGCATGAGAACAGCCATGCCGCCGTGCGCGCCGCCATGCAACGCCACCTGCACGAACCGCACGTGGAGGGCCTGCTCTTCGACTACGTGCACTTCTATGGCGCCTACGACCTGGTGGGCGACAGCCGCCGCTGGTACCGCCGCGAGGTGCGCATCGTGCGGCCCGACGCCGCCATCCGCTCCTGGCGCGATGCACAAGGATTCCGCAAGGACGGACGGCCGCTGCGCGTGAAGCCTGCGCACGGCACCATCCACCACTACGGCTGGGTGAAGCACCCCGCGCAGCAGCAGGCCAAGCAGAAGACCTTCAACGCGCTGTGGCACGATGACCACTGGCTGAAGCAGCACGTGGGTGAGGCCGACGCCTACGACTACGCCACCATCGACTCGCTGGCGCCATTCACCGGCACGCACCCCGCCGTGATGAAGGAGCGCATCGCCCGTATGAACTGGAATTTCACCTTCGACCCCGCGAAGCGTGTGCGCAAACTGAAGGACCGCATGCTCATGGCCATCGAAAAGGCCACGGGCTGGCGCATCGGCGAGTACCGCAATTACCGGCTGCTGCGCTGAAGCTAGCGCGCCACCGCGAAACGCGCGGAACGGCCCGTGCTGGTGGACCGCACGATGTAGGTGCCTGCGGTGAACTGCGACATGGGGACGCGGAAGGCGCTGGCTTCACTTGATGTATGCCAGACCTTGCGACCGGTGGCATCCACCACCTCGAAGGGCCCCTGTCCCTTCACCTGCAACTCCTCGCCCACCAACACCGCGTCCAGCGCATCGCCGGCAACGGGCTCCGGCTCCCGCACGTTCGTGCTGATCACCGGCAGTCCGCAGCAGTTGCCACCGTTGGAGATCGCATACGATTGTTGGTTCCAGCAATCGTACTGGGTAAGGTGGAAGAGCACCGTGCCTCCCCAATTGGTCTGGAAGAAGTGCTCCACCTGGTCAACCGTATTGCAGCCGCCCTGGTTGCTGTTGATGTCGCAGTCGTACGCGCAGATGATGCTGCCATATCCGTTCGGGCTGGCCAGTGTGGCGGGGGGATAAAGCTGGATGTTGGTGATGCCCATGGGTACGCCGGTAATGGTGGTGGTGAGCGTGGAACCGATGGAGCAATGGTCGTTGTCCCCGTTGTAACCAGCGTACCAGACCGCCGCCACGTTGCCGGCGAAGGCGCCCGTTATGGTGATCCGGGTGAACTCGTAACTGACCACCCCGATGTGCAGGTTGGGGATGTTCTGGTCCACATTGATGGTGAGCGCACCGCCATCGTAATTGGAAAAGATGGCCATGTTCCCGTTGGGGTCACAGAAGGGACTTTGGGCGTTCGCGCCAAGCGCAGAGGCCAGGAACGCGAGCAACGAAGAGTAGCGAGTGATCATGCGGCAGGTGTTTTGGAAGCGGGAAGGTAGTTCCTGATGATCCTTATCCACACAGGTGCGCGACCGAACTTTGGCCGGCATGGCGCCTGGACACGTGAAGCAACAGTTGGACGAGGCTTACTCCCGCCTCGCCGTGCCCGCCTTCATTGCTGAAGATCCGGTGCAGGTGCCCCGTGCGTTCAGCCGTCGCGAGGATGCCGAGGTGATCGGTTTCCTCACCGCCACCATCGCCTGGGGGCAGCGCAAGACCATCGTGGCCAATGCGTGGAAGCTCGCACGCTTGATGGATGAACGCCCGCATGATTTCGTGCTGCATGCCAACGCCACCGACCTGAAGCACGTGAGCCGCTTCGTGCACCGCACCTTCAACGGCACCGACCTGCGGCACTTCGTGCGCGGGCTGCGGCATCTCTACACGACCTATGGCGGAATGGAAGAAGCCTTTCTGGATGAAGGCCGGGTGGGCGACATGGGCACGGCCATCGCACGCTTCAAGCACCGCTTCTTCGAGCCGCGCCACGAGCTGCGCACGCGCAAGCATGTGGCCGATCCCTCGCGCGGCAGCAACGCCAAACGCATCAACCTCTTCCTGCGCTGGATGGTGCGGCCCGATGACAGGGGCATCGACCTGGGGTTGTGGAAGCACATCCGGCCCGCCGACCTGATGGTGCCACTGGATGTGCACACCGGCCGTGTGGGGCGCGAACTCGGTCTGCTCACCCGGCGGCAGGACGACTGGAAAAGCGTGATCGAGCTTACGGAGCAGCTCCGCAAGCTCGATCACAAGGATCCGGTCAAATATGATATCGCGCTCTTCGCGCTGGGCGTGGAGGCTCAGCGGCCCACCAGCACACGCAGGGCGGGCGCTGCGGGCAGCAGGTCGTTGCGCAGCAGGTAGAGGCCGTCCGGCAGACCGTTCACGTCGATCTCGGTACGGTCACCGCTAACGCGCCAGGCACGCACTTCACGGCCCAGTGCATCGGTCAGGATCAACCGCGAACCGATCACCGCGCCTTCCGGCATGTGCACCACCGCACGGTCGGTCACTGGGTTCGGGAACACGCTATAGGGTGAGGCGCCGGCCACCTCCTCCACACCGGTCATGCCGTAGGTGAGGGTGCTGAGCGTGGTGTTGGTGATGATGGCGGGGTTGAGGTCGAAGAAGATGCCGGCGGTATTGTACACCGGTGTGCCTTCAGGCAGACCGCTGTGCGCACGGATGGTGTAGCGCACGTAGCCGTGGCTTTCCGGCTCGTTGCTGTTGCTGTCCGGCAGCATGATGTTGTCAAAACTGAAGGTGATGAGGCCATTGTCCGCGATGTGCGTGCGCATGGTGTGGCTGTGCCCGATCACGGTGAGCGTGTTGGGGTCGAGGGAGGGGTCCAACTGGTCCTCGATGCGCACATCGTAGGCCACGGCATTGCCGGTGTTCTGGAAGCGCACCGTGTAGGTGAGCAGGGAGTTCATGGCCGTGAGGAAGGTGGGGCCCACACCTGCGGGCATCACCTGCTTGTCGTTCGGGTCGTACGCACAGGTGAGCACACCTTCCGCCGCCACCACGGTGCTGTAGTAGGCGGTGCCGTTCACATGGGCCTGCAGGGCCAGCTGGTCCACGAGCAGCTCATCCATGTGGTCCTGGTCGGGCATCTGCACGATGACGGACACGTGGCGGTGGTGCGTGGGGTGCACGTTCTGGAAGGTCCAGGTGACGAAGCCACCGTTCACCAATGAAGGGGCGGGTGTGGCGCTTACATAACCGCTGAGGTCGTTCAGGTCCAGGGTGAGGGAGATGTCCGTGGTCTGGTTGCCGGTGTTGATGACCGTGAGACCGTAGGGCGCGGTCATATTGCAGCGTTGCGGGCCAGGCACCACGCTGCCCACCAGGTGGTGGTTGGTGCCGATGGCCTTCACGCCGAAGTCCACTCCCAGGGCGGCCTGGCCGGGGCTGTTGATCTGGGCCGGGCGCGTGGTGGGCGTGGTGGGCTGCCAGCCGATGGAGAGCACATGGGTGACGCTGTACGTGCCGGGGCCGGCACCGAACCAGTACATGCCGCTGTGGTTGGTGAAGGTGATGCCCAGGCCGGGCACGTCCACGCGCATGTTGTACAGGCCGTGGTCCTCGTGGCCGAAGTCGCCATCGTTGTCCACGTCGTTGAACACGCGGCCCACGATCAGGTCACCCGCGCGGGAGAGGTTCTCCCACCAGTACACCGTGTTGTCCCAAAGACCGGTAGCCACAAGCTCAGGATCGCCGTCGCCGTCCAGGTCACCGGCCGCAAGGTGGAAGGCACCTGCGATGTTGGCGGCCACCACTTGACGGGCGCCGTAGGTGCCCTGGCCATCGATGTTCGGGTAGAAACAAACCTCGTTGGTGGTGACGTTGCCGGCCACCAGGTCCAGGTCGCCATCGCCGTCCATGTCATGCATCAGGAAGGAACCAGCCCATTCCAAGGTGGGTTCGATGAGGCGCTCGGTGGCGGGATCGATACCCGTGGCGTTGCCGCGCTGCCACACCGCCTGCTGCGCACCGTTGCGCACCAGCACACGGTCCAGCTGGCCATCGCCATCGGCGTCCACCTGCAGGACGCGGGCATCGGCCACATAGATGGCGTTACCCGCAAAGGGTACCGTGCCACCGGTGTTCATGCACCAGGAGGTCTCGTCGGCGAAAGGAGTGTTCCAAAGGATGTCGAGGTCGCCGTCCAGATCGGCATCGCACACGTTCAATGTGGCCATGGGGGCGGCCCAGCCGATGTTCACCATGGGGGCGAAGGCACCCAGGCCGTTCGTGTTCTCGAAGTATTGCAGGCTCGTATCGTCCAGCAGGGCCACCAGGTCCAGGTCGCCATCGCCGTCGGCGTCGAAAGCCACGAAGGTCTCGGCCGTTACCCCGGTAGCCAGCGTCACCACCGGGGCAAAGCCCATGGTGCCGGTGTTGGCGCGCCAGTGCAGACCGGCACCGGCCATCTGGCCACCCACCAGGTCGGGGGCGCCATCGCCGTTCAGGTCGGCCATGCAGCCGGTGATGTCCGATGCGCTCAGCACCACCGGGGCGCTCAGGCTTCCCTGTCCGTCGGTGTTCAAAAGCACCATGGAACCATCCCGCGAAGAGATGAACAGGTCATTGTCCCCATCACCATCCACATCCAGCACCTGGGTGAGGATGGGCCCCATGACCGGCACGCTGCTTTGCGCGCCGAACTGGGCCTGGACCGTGGCCAGACTGCTGGTGAAAAGGATGACGGAGAGCGTGCGCATCAGTCGCATGTGCCTTTCGATTTGGGCCGCTGTTACGCCCGATGCCTTCGACGAGTTACACTGATGCGTCGACGAATAAGCCATTTGCACGATCGGGAGGTTGTCACTGGGTGTTTTGGTCGTGTGGTCCATGGTCAGCTGCTACGTGGCGAAGCAGGGCACGCCCACGGCCCCGCTACCGATCGAAAGGCATGGATGGGAAGCACCTGGGCACGGACCGGAAGCGGGGCTGCCTGTTCCGTTCGGGGGCACGGATGATCGGCTACTTTTCCCGCCATGAGCCTATTCCGCCGCAAGCGCATCGCCGACATCATGGCCGAGCATGAGGCCGGGCTGAACGACCACGCTTCGGGCCTGCACCGAACGCTTGGCGTGCGCGACCTCATCTTCCTGGGCGTGGCCGCCGTGATCGGCGCGGGCATCTTCAGCACGGTGGGGCAGGCGGCGTACGAGGGTGGGCCGGGCGTGGTCTTCCTCTTCATCATCACGGCCATCACCTGCGGCTTCACGGCGCTCTGTTATGCTGAATTCGCCGGGCGCGTACCCGTGAGCGGCAGCGCCTATACCTACAGCTATGTGAGCTTCGGCGAGGTGGTGGCCTGGGTCATCGGCTGGGCCCTGATCCTGGAGTACGCCATCGGCAACACCGTGGTGGCCGTGAGCTGGAGCAGCTATTTCGACAACATCATCCGCGCCTTCGGCATCCACCTGCCCGCCTGGCTCCTCACCGACCCCATGACCGCGCAGGAACAATTCCTCGCCTGGCAGGAGTCTGGTGCTTCCGGTACTGCACCGGGCGCCTGGGCCACCGCACCCACCCTCTTTGGCCGCCGCATGATCCTGAACCTGCCTGCGGGGCTCATCAACGTGCTCGTGACGGCGCTGGTGTACATCGGCATCCGCGAGAGCAAGCGCGTGGCCAATGCCATGGTGCTGGTGAAGCTGGTGATCCTGGCGGCCGTGGTGGGCGTGGGCCTCTTCCACCTGGACCTGGCCAACTACACCCCCTTCCTGCCCAACGGCTTCGGCGGCGTGCTGCGCGGTGTCAGCGCCGTGTTCTTCGCCTACATCGGCTTCGATGCCATCAGCACCACGGCCGAGGAATGCCGCGACCCGCAACGCGACCTGCCGCGCGGTATGATCTGGGCCCTGGTCATCTGCACGGTGATCTACGCACTGGTCGCATTGGTGCTCACCGGCATGGTGCCCTACACGGAGTTCCGCCACGTGGCCGACCCGCTGGCCTTCGTCTTCGAGCGGATCGATATGCCGCGCTTCGGCTTGGTGGTGAGCGTGAGCGCCCTGGTGGCGGCCACCAGCGTGCTGCTCGTATTCGCCATCGGCCAGCCCCGCATCTGGATGACCATGAGCCGCGATGGGTTGTTGCCGCGCCGCTTCGGCCACCTGCACCGCCGGTTCCGCACGCCCGCCTTTGCCACCATCGTCGCGGGGCTGCTGGCCACATTACCCTCGTTCTGGGCCCCCAGTGGCATCCTTACCGACCTCACCAGCATCGGCACCCTCTTCGCCTTCACGCTGGTGTGCGCTGGCGTGCTCGTACTGCCCCGCCCCGAGGCCACACCCGGCCGCTTCCGCATGCCCCACTTCGATAGCCGATGGCTGGCACCGGCCGCCATGGCCGCCTTCCTCTGGTTCAATGGGCCACGGCTGTGGCAGATGCTGGGCCGCTTGGGCGAGATCGATCTGGGCGCAGGGCTCCTGCTCACCTACACGGTGCTCGCGGTGGTGCTCGTGGCCGTGGCGTCGGCCCAGCGCATGAGCTTCATACCCGTGATGGGCGTGCTCACCAGCGCCTACCTCATGGTGGAGATCCCCGCCAAGAGCTGGGTGGTCTTCTTTTTCTGGATGGCCACGGGGTTGGTGATCTACTTCGGCTATGGCCGCCTGCACAGCAAACTGGCAAAGGCGACCGCGCAGTAGATCGGCCCGCCCGGCGCGAAGGGCTACTTTAGCGCCGCCCTTTCAGGGGCATGGCGGCCGATGCAGTTCGTACACCCCGGTTTTCTATGGGCGCTCACCGCCCTCGCCATCCCGGTCCTCATCCACCTCTTCCAGCTTCGTCGCTTCAAGCGCATCGATTTCCCCGACGTACGCCACCTGAAAGCGGTGGCCGTGGAAACGAAGCAGCAGCGCCGCATCCAACACTGGTTGATCCTGCTGGCACGCCTGGTGGCGGTTTCCTGCCTGGTGCTCGCCTTCGCACAACCCTACCTGCCGCAAGCCGGGGCAGGCATTGTGGCCGGGCGCAAGGCGGTTTCCATCTATATCGATGACAGCTACAGCATGGATGGCCAGAACGCCGGGGGCCGCCTGCTGGACCAGGCCCGCAAGGGCGCACAGGATGCGCTGATGGCCCACTCCCCTGCCGATCGCTTCCAGATCATCACCAACCGCTTCGAGGGGCGCGACCAGCTGCTGCTGGACCGCGATGCCGCGCTGGACCGCGCCGTACAGGTGAACAGCGGCCCTTACGGACGCCCGCTTCCGCAGGTGATGGCCCGCCAGCGCGACGCCCTGCGTGCGCATGAAGCGCCGGTGAAACGCGCCATCCTCTTTTCCGACCTGCAGCGCAGCATGGTACAGCTCGATGACTGGAAGGACGACAGCCTGGTGCGCACCGTGATCGTGCCCATGACCCCGCTGTCGGTGGACAACCTCAGCGTTGATTCCGTGTGGTTCGACTCCCCGGTGCGCCGCATCGGGAGGAACGAGGCGCTCCACGTACGCATCCGCAACCATGGAGAGCAGGCCCTGGAGAACATCCCCTTCCGCCTGATGGTGGATGGACGCCAACGGGCCATGGGCACTTTCGCCGTGGAACCACGCCAGGCCGTGGACACGGTGCTTCACTTCACCAACGACCAGCCCGGCGACCATTGTGGCGTGGTGTCCCTGAGCGACAAGCCCGTGAGCTTCGACGATGCCCTCACCATCGCCTACCGCACCATTGACCAACCCAGGGTGCTGCTTCTGGAAGGCACCGACCCCGCGAGCGACCGCCGGGTGGAGGCCGTCTTCCACAGCGACAGTGCGTACCGGTTCTCCCGCGTGCCGCTGCGGCAGGCAGACCTGTCCAGCCTGGGCCGCGCGGACCTCATCGTGCTGAACGCGCCCCAGGATGTGGCCACCGGCCTGGCCCGGAGCCTTGCGGACGCCGTGGAGGAGGGTGCCTCATTGGCGGTATTCCCCGCGCTGAACAGCCCGCCCAGCACCCTGGCCCCCCTGCTGGCCGAATTCGGCATGGCCGCACCAGCAGCGTTCGACACCAGCCGCCTGGGTGTGGAGCGCATGGAGGTGGAGCACCCCTTCTTCCGCGACGCCTTCACCGTGCTGCCCCGCAACCTCGACCTGCCCTTCACGCTGCGCCACCTGCCCTTGCGCACCCCGCCAGGCGCGGACATTCTGCTGCGTACCCGCGATGGCAGCCCCTTCCTGGCAGCGGTGCAGAAAGGGAAGGGTACGGTCTACCTCTGCGCCACACCCTTGGCCGAGGACGCCGGCAACCTCACCCGCCACGCCCTCTTCGTCACCTCCCTGCTGCGCATGGCCGAGTTGAGCCGCCCCTCGGGACCGCTGTACCACCAGCTGGGCGCGGATGCCATCATCCCCCTTTTCACCGACCTGCTCCTGGGCGATCAAGTGGTGCACCTGCGCGGCCCGGATGGCGTGGATGTGGTGCCGGAGGTGCGGCGCACCCCAGCAGGTACCGGTATCGTGGTGCACGGTACCGACCTGCCGGAAGGCGCCTATGCCGTGGTGCTCGGTCCGGACACCCTGCGGTTGCTCGCGCTCGTCAGGCCCCGGCAGGAAAGCGATCTGGCCGTATACACCCCCGGCGACTTGCAGCGTGAGCTCGAGCAACGCGGCCTCACCACTTTCGAGGTGCTGGACCGCCCCGTGGACCAGGTGGGTGCGGGCTTGAAAGCATTGGATGGTGGAAGAAGGCTTTGGAAGTGGTTCATTTGGGCTGCCTTGGCCGCCCTTGCCATGGAGATCGTGCTGATCCGCTGGAGACCATGAAGGACCTGCTCATCAAACGCGCCCATGTGATCGACCCCGCCGGGCCGCACCACGACCAGGTGGTGGATGTACTGGTGCAGGAAGGGCGCATTGCCCGCATCGGTGAACGCATCGGCAAGGGTGAAGCGGACGTGATCGAACACGAAGGCCTCCACCTGAGCCCAGGCTGGGTGGATACCGGCGCCGCCTTCCGCGATCCGGGAGAGGAGCATAAAGAGGATGTGCGAAGTGGTTTGGATGCCGCCGCCTCGGGCGGGTTCACCGCCGTGGCCGTGCTGCCGGGCACCACCCCACCGATCGACGGGCGCAGTGGTGTGGAGTACCTGCTGCGCAAGGCGGAAGGGCATGCGGTACGGCTGCTGCCCATGGGCACCGTGACCGCCGGTGGCAAGGGCGAGCAACTGGCCGAGATGCACGACATGGCCCAGGCCGGTGCCGTGCTCTTTACCGATGACCACCTGCCCATCCGCAACACGCGCCTGATGATGCTGGCCCTGCAGTATACGGCCAACATCGGCGCCACCGTGGCCGTGGTGCCGCAGGACCGCCACCTTTCCGCGAACGGGCAGATGCACGAAGGGCCCATGAGCACGCGCCTGGGCTTGCGCGGCATCCCCTCGGTGGCCGAGGCCGTGGCCCTGCACCGCGACCTGGCCCTGCTCGACCATACCGCCTCGCGCCTGCATGTGGCGCTCGTTTCCACGGCCGAAGGCGTGGAACTTATCCGCCAGGCAAAGTCCCGCAAGCTGAACGTGACCGCTTCCGTGGCGGCGCACCACCTGCTGCTGGACGATGGCTGTCTGCGTGGCTATGACAGCGTGTACAAGGTGTGGCCACCGCTGCGCGACCAACCGCACATCGATGCCCTGCGCGAGGGTGTGAAGGACGGCACCCTGGATGCCGTGGTGAGCGACCACCGGCCGGAGGATGTGGAACACAAGCGTGTGGAGTTCGGGCAGGCGGCCTTTGGTGCGCTCGGGCTCGAAACGGCCTTCGCCGTGGCCAACACCGCCCTGCGGGGCCACATGAGCCTGCGCCGCATCGTGGAGCGTTTCACCCATGGGCCGCGCCGCGTGCTGGGCCTGCCCCTGGTGCATGTGCAGGAGCACACCGCAGCGGACCTCACCCTCTTCGACCCCACATGGGACTGGACCTTTACCGAGGCGGACATCCGGTCCCGCTCACGCAACTCGCCTTTTTTGGGCCAGCCGCTCTGTGGCAAAGCCTTGGGCATCGTGGCGGGAGGACAGCTGCGTTGGAACGCGTGAGCGAATGAGCGCTTCCTGGATCGTCGATCTCCGATCCGCTAACTTCCCCCCGTGAAGAAGGTCATCCACTCCCTTTTGGACAAGGCGGGCTTTGAGCTGGTGCGCAGCCGCGCCCCCGAAGGCAACATGACCAGCGATGGGCGGCTGGTGCTCGCACCCATCCGCCGCACCATGGCGCAGGCCCTGACCCACCTGCGCAGCCTCGGCTATGCCCCCGGCACCGTGGTGGATGTGGGCGCCGCGCATGGCACCGATGAATTGCTTGAAGCCTTTCCGGACGCGTTCTTCTTCTGGATCGAAGCGGCCGAGGAGTTCGAACCGCAGCTGCAGGCATTGCGTGCCCGTTACTCCGGTAAAGTGGTGATGGCCGCTGCGGGCCCAAAGGATGGGGAGATCACCTTCCATGCACATGGTTTCCTCTATGGCAGCAGCGTGCTCAAGGAATCTGATGGTGAAAGTGCGGATGGCGAGGAACGCACGGTGCGCATGGTGGACCTGGACCACCTGGTGGAGGGACATGACCTCGGCCGGGGCCCCTTGCTGAAGATCGATGTGCAGGGTTACGAACTGGAGGTGTTGAGCGGTGCGCAGGACCTGCTTGCCCAATGTGACGTGGTGATCCTGGAGACCTCATTCTTCCGCCTGCATCACGGTGCTCCGGAGTTCCATGAGATCCTGCTCTACATGAAGGAGAGGGGCTTTGTGGCGTATGACATCTTCGACGGCCACAACCGCCCGCTGGACAATGCCCTGGCGCAACGCGACGTGCTCTTTGTAAAGGAGAACGGCCGCTTCCGCAGCAGCCACGAGTGGGCCACACCCGAACAGCGACTGCGCTTTTCCGGCCAGTAACGAAACCTGGCTACCTGCCTGCCCCGGCCGATCCCTCGTTCTTCTTCTTCAGGTACTCGATCAGCTCGGCATCCGAGTAGCGCAGCAGTTCGATCATGCCCCGCGACTGCTCCGCGAAGGGATGGTCCGGGTAGCGCATGATCACCTGTTCATAGGCCTGTTGGGCCCGCCCTTTCTCCTTCAACCCATCATCGATGGTGAGGGCCTTCATGTAGTAGGCGTTCACCAATCGCGGCCAATCGGGATACTCCACGATGACGCGATCGAAGAGGCGGACGCTCTCCTCGAAATTGCGCAGTCCCTTGGCGGTGCCCGCCGCACGAAAGAGATACTCCGGTGCGATGGTATCCTGCGGATGAGCCTTAACAAAGGCCAGGTACACGGACTGCAGCGCCATGGCCCCGCGCCGATCGAACTCGGTGCGCGACCAGATGCTGTCCTCCATCCGGCTGATGCGGCCGCGCATCACCTCGGATGTCATCACATCCGGCTGGGGCTTGCCGCCCTCTCCCTCACCTTGCGCCCCACCACCGCAGGCGGCCAGCCACAACATGCTGCACAGGATCAATGCTTGTTTCATGGTCTTCATCGCTTCACAAGGGGGAATTTCATCTTGTACTTCACATCCGTCCGGCCCTGCGTGATGTCGCGCAGCCGGCCTTGCAACAACCGCTTCCGGAGCGGTGGAAGCAGTTCTGTAAAGAGCACGCCGTCCAGGTGGTCGGTCTCATGCTGGATCACGCGGGCGGCGTAGCCCTCGAAGGTCTCCACGTGCTCCTTGAAATGTTCATCCTGGTAGCGCAGGGTGATGCGCGGCTGGCGGAAGACCTCCTCACGGATGTTGGGGATGCTCAGGCAGCCTTCCTCGAAACCCCACTCCTCTCCCTCCTCATCCTCGATGTAAGCGTTGATGAAGACCTTCTTGAAGTCCTTCAACTCGGGCGCTTCGGCTGGCATGCCCTCCTCCTCCTGTGCGAAAGGCGAGGCATCCACAATGAACAGCCGTATGCTGTGGCCCACCTGTGGGGCGGCGAGGCCCACGCCGTTGGCAGCGTACATGGTCTCGAACATGTCGGCGATGAGCTGTGCAAGACCGGAATGGTCCGGCGTGATCTCGGACGCCACCTTCTTCAGCACGGGGTCGCCATAGGCGCGAATGGGTAGGATCATGGCAAGGGGCGCAAAAATAGTCTGCTTGGGTTGCAGGTTGAGGGTTGAGGGTTGAGGGCCTGCCCACCGCAGACAAGTCGAGGGTTGCCCTAACCCTGCCGCTGCAACCAGTCCTGCAACAGGATGGTGGCGCTGATGCGGTCAAGCTGCCCCTTGTCACGCCGCGCCATGCGGCCTTTGCCGCTCTCCTGCACCGTGCGCGCCGCCATGCGGCTGGTGAAGCGCTCGTCCACCGGCTCCACCCATTGCGCCGGAAAAGCGGCCCGCAGCCGCGCAATGAAGTCCTGCACCGCCGCCGTGGCATCCGTGGGGCGGCCATCCAGCCCCACCGGCAAGCCCACGATGAAGCCATCCACCGCCTCGCGCGCCAGGTAGTTGCTCAGGTAGTCCATCACCTTTGTAGTCTCCACTGTTTCCAGCGCCGAGGCGATGATCCGCAGCGGATCGGTCACGGCGATCCCGGTGCGCTTCAGGCCGAGGTCTATGGCGATGACGCGGGACATGGTCGCGAAGGTCCGCAGAATGGGGCGCATCTTTGCCATCCGCCTTCGTCAAAAGCTTCGGCGGACAGAGCATGCACGAACTGATCGAAAAAGCATGGGCGGACCGCTCCATGCTGCGCTATCCGGAGGTGGTGGACGCGGTGGAGCACGTGATCGCCAAGCTGGACAAGGGTGAAGTGCGCGTGGCCGAACCCTTGGGCGACGGATGGCGGGTGAACGAATGGGTGAAGAAGGCCGTGCTGATGTACTTCCCCATCAAACAGATGCACACCATGGAGGTGGGGCCGCTTGAGTTCCACGACAAGATCCCCCTGAAGCGGCACTACGCCAGCCTGAACGTGCGCGTGGTGCCCCACGCCATCGCGCGCCATGGCAGCTTCCTGGCCCCCGGCGTGATCCTGATGCCCAGCTACGTGAACATCGGTGCGTACGTGGACAGCGACACCATGGTGGACACCTGGGCCACCGTGGGCAGCTGCGCGCAGATCGGCAAGGGTGTGCACCTGAGCGGTGGTGTGGGCATCGGCGGTGTGCTGGAACCCGTGCAGGCCGCGCCCGTGATCATCGAGGACGGCTGCTTCATCGGCTCGCGCGCCATTGTGGTGGAGGGCGTGCGCGTGGGGCGCGAAGCCGTGCTCGGCGCCAACGTGGTGCTCACCGCCAGCACCCGCATCATCGATGTGACCGGTCCGGAGCCGAAGGAGATGCGCGGCTTTGTTCCCCCACGCAGCGTGGTGATCCCTGGTACCGTGCCCAAGAAATTCCCGGCAGGCGAGTACGGCGTACCCTGCGCGATCATCATCGGCCAGCGCAAGGAGAGCACCGACAGAAAGACGAGCCTGAACGAAGTGTTACGGGAGCACAGCGTTGCGGTCTAACTCTTCACCACAGAGGCACCGAGGACACGGAGAACAACGATAGAATGTATCCCTCTGTGCGCTCCGTGCCTCTGTGGTGAACATTGACCAAAGCACATGAAACAGTTCCTCGTCATCCAGACCGCCTTCCTGGGCGATGCCGTGCTGGTGACGGGCATCCTGGAGAAGCTGCATGCGCATTTCCCCGACGCCGCGATCGACCTGGTGGTGCGCAAGGGCAATGAGGGTCTTTTCGATGGCCACCCCTTCCTGCGCAAGCTTTTCGTTTGGGACAAACGCCAGGGCAAGACCCGCGCGCTGTTCCGGCTGATCGGGGAGTTGCGGAGAACGGAATACGACCACATCATCAACGCCCAGCGCTTTTTAAGTACGGGCCTGATGACGGTGCTGGCACGCGGGAAGGAGAAGGTCGGTTTTGACAAGAATCCACTGAGCTTCCTTTTCTCGCGGAAGGTGGATCACATCATTGGGGATGGCCGGCACGAAGTGGACCGCCTGAACGCCTTGATCGCGCACCTCACCGATGGCAGCCGTCCCCTACCCCGCCTTTATCCCAGCGAAGCGGCCCGTGCGGAACTCGATCAGCTGATCGACGGATCGTCCGATCAGCTGATCTGCATTGCCCCTGCTTCCGTCTGGTTCACCAAGCAATGGCCGGAGCACAAATGGGTGGAACTGATCAAAGCTCTGCCATCCGATCACCGGGTGCTGCTGATCGGAGCGCCGGGCGATGTGCCGCTGTGTGAACGCATTGTGCAAGCCGCCGGACGCGGCGAAGTGCTGGCGGGCCAGCTCTCGTTGTTGGGCACCGCTGCGCTGATGGAACGCACCAGCATGAACTACGTGAACGACAGCGCCCCGCTACACATCGCCAGCGCCATGAACGCACCGGTCACAGCTGTGTTCTGCAGCACCGTGCCCGCCTTCGGCTTCGGGCCACTGCGCGCGAACAGCCGCATCGTGGAAACCACGGAGAAGCTGGATTGCCGGCCCTGCGGGTTGCACGGGTACAAGGCGTGCCCGAAGGGGCATTTCAGGTGTGCGGAGGGGGTAGATGCTCCTCAAGTGGCATCTTGAGCATCGGCCTACTTTTGCCGCCCTTCCATCATGTCCCGCACATCGTCATACACTGTTGACCCTGCCCGCCTCGATGGCGTGGTGCAGGAGCCGCTATTCGCAGCGGTGGCTGCTGAGGCCAGGGCGCAGGGAATCCCGGCCTTCGCGATCGGCGGCTATGTGCGTGACCGGCTCATCGGGCGGCCCTGCAAGGACATCGACTTCGTGGTGGAGGGCGACGGCATCGCCTTCGCCGAAGCCGTGGCGAAACGGATGAAGGCCGAGCCCGTGCACGTCTTCAAGAACTTCGGCACGGCGATGTTCACCCTTCGACGGGCTCAGGGTGACCTTCGCCAGGCTCAGAGTGACATTCGCGAGGCGCAGGATGACTGGCAGGTGGAATTCGTGGGCGCCCGCAAGGAGAGTTACAGCCGCAACAGCCGCAAGCCCCAGGTGGAGCCCGGCACCATACAGGACGACCAGGAGCGGCGCGACTTCACCATCAACGCGCTGGCCATCTCGCTGAACGCCGGCAGCCTCGGCGCGCTGGTGGACCCCTTCGGCGGCATACTCGACCTGGACCGCGGCCTCATCCGAACCCCGCTCGATCCAGACATCACCTTCAGCGACGACCCGCTACGCATGCTGCGCGCCGTGCGCTTCGCGAACCAACTGGGCTTTGTGATCGACCCGGTGACCTTCGAGGCCATCCGGCGCAATGCCCACCGGTTGGAGATCATCAGTGCGGAGCGCATTCATACCGAGCTCAACAAGATCATCCTCACACCCAAACCCAGCATCGGCTTCAACCTGCTGCTGCAGGGCGGGCTGCTCCAGCAGTTCTTCCCCGAGTTCGTGGAGCTGCAGGGCGCCGAGGAGAAATTCGGCATCGGACACAAGGACAATTTCCACCACACCCTGCAGGTGCTGGACAACGTGTGCCGCCAGAGCGATGACCTGTGGCTGCGCTGGGGTGCCGTGCTGCACGACATCGCCAAGCCCGCCACCAAGCGCTTCGTGCCCGGCGCGGGCTGGACCTTTCACGGGCACGAGGACAAGGGCGCGCGCATGGTGCCCAAGATCTTCCGTCGCCTGAAGCTGCCGCTGGACGAGAAGATGAAGTTCGTGCAGAAGCTCGTGGCCCTGCACCTGCGCCCCATCGCGCTTACCAAGGACGAGGTGACCGACAGCGCCGTGCGCCGCCTGCTCTTTGATGCCGGAGACGACATCGATGCGCTGATGATCCTGTGCCGGGCGGACATCACCAGCAAGAACGAGAAGAAGAAGGAGCGCTACCTGCGCAACTACGAAGTGGTGATGCAGAAGCTGAAGGACGTGGAGGAGAAGGACCGCGTGCGCAACTTTCAGCCGCCCATCACCGGCGAGGACATCATGGCCGCCTTCGGCATCGGGCCCTGCAAGTTCATCGGTGATATCAAGACCGTGATCAAGGACGCCATCCTGGACGGCGACATCGAGAATGAGCGCGCGCAGGCCTGGCCCCTGATGCTGGCGACCGGCCGCAAGCTGGGCCTCACACCTGTGCTCACTGATGACCCCGGCCCGCAGTTGCCGGCGGGGAAGTGAGCCGTACGCAACAGGCTCACCGCTGAAAACTTAGCTTCGCGTTCGCCTTCAACCCTCAACCCGCTTCTGGGCCAACCTACAACTTCCAACCGGTGAGGATATACCGCTTCCGCGTCCTGATCGACCACGAGAGCGAAGCCTTTCGTGACATCGAGATCGCTTCCGAGCAGACCTTCCTTGACCTGCACAAGGCCATCAAGACCGCATTTGGCTTCAAAGGGGAGGAAATGGCCTGCTTCTACGTGAGTGACGAGGAATGGGGCAAAGGCCCGGAGATCCCCCTGGCCGATCTGGGATTCGCCGAGGATGGTGACGTACCCGCCCTGATGGACCAGGTGTACATCAGCGACCATATCCGCAGCACCAAACAGCGCTTCATCTACGCCTACGATTTCCTGCACATGTGGATGTTCCTGGTGGAACTGATCCACGCCGGAGATCCCGTGAAGGACACGGCCTACCCCCGCACAGTGATGAGCGTAGGACAGGCACCCGATGAGCACAGCAAGGAAGTGGACCTGAGCGAGGGCATCCTGGAGGAGGACAGCTACAGCGAGGACACACCGAGCGTGTACGCCGAAGGCGAGGATGATGACCTCTTCGGCGAAGAGGACGAGGATGAGGAAGGCGAACCGCGCCACGGCAACATCGACGACCTGGGCGAGGAGTACCGATGAGCGCGAAGGGCACGCTGATCGTGATCGGCGGCCCCACGGCCTCGGGTAAGACACGCGCCGCCGCCGCGCTGGCCGGGCACTTCGGCACCGAGGTGATCAGTGCGGACAGCCGTCAGTTCTATCGCGACATGTGCATCGGCACGGCGCGTCCGCTGGAAGATGAACTGCAGGGTGTACCGCACCACTTCCTGGGCCACCTGGCCATCCACGAAGCCTGGAGCGCTGGTGCCTTCGCACGTGCGGCCGAGCCTGTGCTGCAGGATCTGATCACCCGGCACGGCAGCGCAGTGCTTGTGGGGGGAAGTGGCCTTTACATGGACGCCGCCCTGAAAGGCCTGGATCCGCTGCCCGCCGGTGACCCCAGGGTCCGCACCCGTCTGCAGGAGCGATGGGAGCGCGAGGGTCTTGCCCCCTTGCTCACCGAGCTTCAAGACAGGGACCCCGCCACCTGGCAGCGCATCGACCGGAACAATCCGCACCGCGTGATCCGCGCACTGGAGGTGTGCCTGCTTAGCGGGCGCACCTACAGCGAACAACGCCACGCCCCGCAGGACCGCAATGACATGCGCATCGTACGGATCGCGCTGGAGCTACCACGCAATGAACTGTACCGCCGTATCGAAGACCGCGTGGACGCAATGGTGGCCGCTGGACTGGTGCAGGAGGCGCGCGCACTCCTTCCCCACCGCCATCACAACGCGCTCCGCACCGTGGGCTACCGCGAGCTCTTCGCGCATTTCGATGGGGAGATCACGCTGGAAGAAGCGGTCGCGCTGATCAAGCAGCACACGCGCAATTACGCCAAGCGGCAGCTTACCTGGCTGCGGCGCGAGCCAGGCTGGCGGTTCGTGCACCCGGAGGATGTGGCGGGAATGTTCCGGCTCGTCGATGCTGGGCAGGGGCCGCATCCCGGTCACACCTGAAGGCCGATCAACAGCACGTCATCGACCTGCTCGTGCGTGCCTTTCCAAAGCCGGAAACGATCGGATATGGCCTGGTGCTGCTCATCCATGGTCAGGGTGGCGGTCTCCAGCAGCCATTGTCTCAGACCACTGCTCTTCAATTTGCGCCCCAACGCACCACCGAACTGGTCCTGCAGGCCATCGGAGAAGAGGTAGATGCGGTCGCCACGTTGCAACTGCAGGCGGGCACCAGTGAAGGGGCCCTGTGCGCCCTCGTGCATGCCGATCGGCATGCGGTCTCCCTTGACCTCAATGAGCTCGCCGCTTCGCACCACGTACAGCGGACCGTGTGCGCCGGCATGTTCCAGCAGCAATGCATCGGGATCGATGGAGACCAGGCACACGTTCATGCCATCGCGCGTGGCCGCCTCGTCGGCCTGCCGGTTCAAGGCCTGCACCATGCCGTTACGAAGTTCGTTCAGCACGGCCGCCGGTCGCACCAGTCCCTTCTGCAATACCGTTTCCTCGAAGAGCGAAGCGCCGATAAGGCTGAGCAACGCGCCGGGCACGCCGTGGCCCGTGCAATCGGCGGCGGCCACCAGCAGGCGCTTGTCGCGCTGCGCGAACCAGTACAGGTCACCGCTGACAATATCGCGCGGACGGTGAAGGATGAATGACTCCGGGAACAGTTCCTGCAGGCGTTCGGCCTCCGGCAGCACGGCCTGCTGAATGCGTTTGGCGTAGCGGATGCTGGAGAGCAGCTCACGGTTCTGCTCCATCACGAGCGACTGCTGCCGCTCCACCTCGCGTTGCAAGGCCAGCCTTTCGCGTATGTCGCGGGCAAAGAGGATGATGGCCGGGCGGCCCTGGTACGAGATCACGCGGGTGCTGCTCTCGACGGGGATCACCTCGCCGATGGAGGTCAGCAAGGGGATATCCTCATACACCAGCCCTTTTCTTTCCCACGCATCGGCGATGCGTTCGGCGCTGATGCCGATGTATTCACGTGGGTGCAACTGGAAGATGGTGAGGCCCTTGAACTCTCCCCTCGAATAACCGAGCAGTGCGGCGGCCCTTGCGTTGGCCTGGTGTATGCGACCGTCCACGAAGTCGATCACGAAGAAGGCATCATTGCTGCTTTCAAGCACGTCCAGGTAACTGGTTCGATCGCGCTCACTGCTGTTATAAAGGCCGCGCAAGCGGTCGTAGGCATAGGAGATCCCCACGCTGGCGCCCAGCAGCAGCACGGGCAGCGCACCGTAGGTCAGGGCCAGGCTCAGTTCCATGCCAGGGTCCCGCTGGGCGGCAATCGGTCGAGCACGGTGAAGACGAGCTCGGGGTCCAGGAATTCGCCCACGCGGTCCGGACGGGATACATAGCGCACCACGCCGTCAGTGTCTATCAGGAAGGAAGCGGGTAGCGGGATACCCTCGGCATAGTCCACGCCCATCTCGATCACCGGGTTGCCATAGATCACACCGTAGGTACCGCTCACCTGCTGCTCCTTGTCGCTGAGCATGCTGAAACCGACGCCGATGCGGCGCACCATTTCGCGGTTCACGGCTATGTCGTCCGGGCCCACGGCCAGTACATGCACGCCCTTCTCCAGGAAGCGCGCACGGCCGCGTTCATAGGTGCGCAGCATCATGTGGCAGCCCGGACACCAGTCGCCTCGCACGAAGAGCACGAGCACGGGGTGCCTGCCGCGCAGGTCGGACAAGCGCACCGGACATCCTTCGGCATCAGGCAGCTCGAAGTCCGGGGCCACCATTCCCACCTGCACACGGTAGCCGAAGCGCGTGCGCAGCCGCATGTGCCGCGCATCCTGCACATAGCTGCCGGTGAGGCCCAGCGCCACACCGACAGGCAGCAGCGGCAGCAGCCATTGCTCCCAGTGGAAGGTGGTGCCAGCAACGGCACCGATATAGAAGCCGAGGCCCAGCAGGGCCATGCCGGTGTCCAGCCACAGCAGGCCTACGTAGGTGAACTGCTGCATGAAGGCCTGCCGTGCGATGGTGGCCGTGGCGGCGGTCAGCCCCGCGCAGGTGAGCCAGGGCCAGCTGTGGTAAGCCAGGTCAAGCACCACGCCCTGCATGGTGGCCAGCACGAGCAGCATGGTGAATTGGAACGAACTGGTGTAGGTCTTGAACTCCAGCAGGGTGAAGCCATACGCAAGGAAGACCAGCAGCAGCCCCACCGGCCGGTGGCCGATGAGAAAGAAGCCCATTGAGCACGCACCGAGCAGCACGCCAAGGCAGGTGAAGGGGTGCAGGCGCTTGAACATCGGGCGCGCATACGCACGCAAAGGCCTGTGGGTTCGCAACCAAATACCAAGATCGTGCGATGCACCGCAGCCTTTGGTACGGATACCTTCGCCGCCATGCGTTACATGGTCCCCTTCATGCTGCTCATCGCAGCCTGTCAGAGCCCTGAGAAAGGTCCTGAAACCAGATATGCTCCGCGCGAGGTGAACGTCTACAGCCACCGACACTACGACGTGGACAAGCAGCTCTTCGCCCTGTTCACCGAGCGCACGGGCATTGTTGTGAACGTGGTGCAGGCCGGGGATGATGAGCTGCTTGCGCGACTGGAGGCCGAAGGTGCGAAGAGCCCGTGCGACGTGATGATCACGGCCGATGCGGGAAGGCTGGGCCTGGCACGGTCGCGCGGGCTGTTGCAAGCCACGCAAAGCAATGTGCTCGCTGCGGCCATCCCCGCCCACCTGCGCGATCCCGAAGGATACTGGTTCGGTTTGACGATGCGCGCCCGCGTGGTGGCCTACGACAAGACCAAGGTGAAGCCGGAGGAGATCGCCGACTACGCCGACCTCACCAAGCCACGCTTCAAAGGCAAAGTGCTCGTGCGCTCGGCGGAGAACGTGTACAACCAAAGTTTGCTGGCGGCCATGATCGCGCACGAGGGTGCCGATGCCGCCACCGCCTGGGCCAAAGGCATCGTCACCAACATGGCCCGCGATCCACAGGGTGGCGATACGGACCAGTTGCTGGCCGTGGCAGAAGGCCTGGGTGAGGTGGCCATTGCCAACAGCTACTACGTGGGCAAGCTCATGGCCAGCACCGAGCCGGAGAAGCAGAAGGCCCGTGAGCGGCTCGGTGTCCTCTTCCCTGTGATGAGCACCCACGGCACACACGTGAACGTGAGCGGTGGCGGTGTGGCCAGATACGCCCCACACCCTGCGGAGGCCATGGCACTGCTGGAGTTCCTCGCGGGTGAAGAAGCCCAGCGGCTCTTTTCAGAGGGCAACAAGGAGTATCCCGTGCGGCCCGGCGTGCCTGTGGCTTCCGAGCTGCAGGCCTTCGGCCCCTTCACCGCGGACACCTTGAACCTCGAGGCGCTCGCCCGCTTGAACGCCGAGGCTGTGAAGGTCTTCGACGCGGCTGGCTGGCGTTGACCGTGTGGCCATGACCGGAAGCGTGCGCACTTGGTGGCACCGCAACAGCGCCCTTTGGCCCGTTGCGCTGCTCGCGCTCCTCTTCGCCCTTCCGTTGGCCGTGGTGCTCACCGCGCCGCTGCACACCCCATCCACCCAATGGGACCATATCGCGCAGGTGTTCCTGCCCGGTCACCTGGCCAGTACACTTGCCCTTCTGGCTGCGGTGCTGCTGCCCGCATTGGTGCTGGCCGTGCCGAGCGCATGGCTCATCGCCCGCTTCGACTTCCCCTTGCGCGGCTTTCTGCGTTGGGCGCTGGTGCTCCCGCTGGCGCTGCCCACCTACATCAGCGCATACACCTATGCCGGGCTGTTGGGGCCCACCGGTTCCATCAGCGTGTGGCTGGCCACGCACTGGAATATCAGGCCGGACATCATGCACCTGCCCGGCCTTGGCTGGGTGCTCGCCTTCGTGCTCTTCCCGTATGTGTACCTGCCCACGCGCGTAGCCTTCGCCACGGGCATGTCCCATGTGCTCGATGCCGCACGCACGCTCGGTGCCAGTCCCGTCCGCCGCTTTATGCGCATCGCGCTGCCGCTGGCGCGCCCGGCCATCGTGGGCGGCGCCGTGCTGGTGGCCATGGAGACCCTGAACGACTACGGCGCGGTGAAGTACTTCGGCGTGCGCACGCTCACCACGGCCATCTTCCGCAGCTGGGGCGGCCTCTATGATCCGGGTGGGGCCTTGCGCCTCAGCCTGGTGATCATTGGACTGGTGGCCTTGCTGCTGTATATGGAACGCCGCAGCCGGCGTGGGCTCACCACCACCGCACAGGTACGTGGCTCGCGCGAACGTTTGCGCGGCGGCCGCGCATGGATGGCTACCGGATGGTGCCTGCTCGTGTTCATGCTCGGAGTCGCGCTGCCGCTGGGCAAGATCCTGGGCGATGCATGGACCACCCTGCCCGAAGCCGACCATACCCGCTTGTGGGCAGCCGCGCGCAACACCCTCCTCCTGGCGGTCCTCAGCGCATCGGTGGTCCTGCTGGTGGCATTGGGCTTCGTGTTCCGTCAGCGTGTCACCCGCCGCACCGGTGCGTTGGTGCGTGCCGCCGCCCTGGGTTATGCCATGCCCGGTGCGGTCATCGCCATCGGCGTAATGGCCCTGGCCGCCGCACTCGACAACTGGAGCGGCGCGCGCTTTTCGCTGATCGGAGGCATCTGGCTCATGGTGTACGCGTTGGCCGTGCGTTTCCTGTCCGTGGGCTGGCGCCCGCTACAGGCGGGAATAAGGCAGCAATCCGCATCGCTGGACGAAGCCGCGCGCATGCTCGGCGCTTCACCCTGGCGCACCTTCACCCGGGTGAACCTGCCCCTGCTGCGGCCCACCCTGCTGGCGGCCGCGACCCTGGTGGCCATCGATGTGGTGAAGGAACTGCCCCTCACCCTCATCCTGCGCCCCTTCCGGTTGGAGACCCTTGGCACCCTCACCTACGAACTGGCGGGCATCGAGCAATTGCGCGAGGCCGCGCTCCCGGCCGCGCTCATTGTGCTGTGCGGTTTGCTGCCGGTGCTCCTACTGGAGTGGCTGGGCGAGCGGCACGGATGAGGGCGGGCCATCGTCGTTTTTCCACAAGGTTCCCGATATTCGCACCGCCTTTCAGGGGCTGTAGCTCAGCTGGCCAGAGCGCGTCGTTCGCAATGACGAGGTCGTGGGTTCGACTCCCATCAGCTCCACAACGAAGCCCCCGCTTGGGGGCTTCATCATTTAATGACCTGTAGCCTGGATCAGCTCACACGCAGGTCACCGAGAAAGGCTGAATGGAGGCAGGATCCACAAGGCGCATGCACACGATGCGATCTCTGTTCTCCGCGCCTCCGTGTGAGAGGGATGCCGATCTGCTCAAGACCCGAAGGACCCGCTCAATCCAACCCCAGGGTGATCTGCTTGCCCGGGGCGTAGCCAATGATGGGATCGTCCGGTGAGCGGTCCTCCCCTTCTCCACTTCGCAAGGCATCCTTGAAGCGCTTCATGGGCGACTCCTCGAGGCCTTCCTCTTCGGGTGGTTCCAGATTGCCGATCTCCTCGTCCTCAATGAGCATGGCCTGCCGTTCCTCCAGGTCGGGTGTCATTTCAACAAAAACGGGGGTGAGCAATTCGATGTCCTTCACCTTGTGCGGTGTCAGTCGGTTGCCCAAGGCCTTCACCCCTTTCACCCCGATGAAATGGGACAGGTCGATGACCTCCGCCGGCCGGGGGCTGGTACGCTGATCGAAGCTGATCTTCAGCCGGGGCTGCTCCACCAGGCAATGATGCACCAATTTGCTCTCCGGGTGCTCCGTGATGAACGTGACAGGCTCGCGTGAAGGTTCAATGAGGAAGCGCTTCACCTGGTGCTGCTTCTTCTCGCCCTCCCAGTACACCGCACTGAGCACGGCCTGTGGGTCCCACTTCACCACAGTGACGGCCTCGTCCGGGAAGTGTGTGCTGAGCGCAAAGGAGAACAACTGGTAGCGGCCGTCCTTCAGCACGGCCAGGATGCGGTCCTCCCCGGCGAAGCGTCCCAGGTAGCGGCCGCGGCCATCGCTATTCAGGCGGCGGATGGTCTCGTCATACCAGATGGGCACGGCTCCCAGCGTGCTGGCGCCCACCTCCTTCTGCACGATGCGCGCGACGGCATGGCGGGTGAGCAGATTGCCCTTGCTGTCGCGCCCTTTCACCATGAGCTGGCCGAAATCCACATCGAACTTCAGCTTGCGCACGTTGGGCCGTGGGCGCAACTGCACCTGCAGCGTCTCGGCCCGGCCATCCGCGTGGGCGGTGAAGTAGAGCACCCTGCTTCCTGGAGCGCCTCCCGCCAGGTCGTACTCCTTGTCGCGCGTGATGCCGGTAACGGCAAAGCGCTTCATGTACACCGGTCCATTGCGGCCGTCCTGGTACACAAGGTGGTAGATGGTGCGGTCATCGCCCTTCTTCCATACGCCGATGTGCAATACGCCCTTGCCCACGAACTTCTTGTCCGCCACCTTGGTCACCATCATCTTGCCATCCTCACGGAACACGATGATGTCATCGATGTCCGAGCATTCACCCACCTGCTCGAAGTTGCGCATGCCCCACCCGGCAAAGCCTTCGGCGCGGTCCACGTAAAGCTTGCGGTTGGCCACGGCCACCTTGGTGGCGACGATGGTGTCGAAGGTGCGCAGCTCGGTGCGGCGCTCGCGTCCGGTGCCGAATTTCTTCTTGAGCTCCTTGAAGTACTCCACTGCATGGTCCACCAGGTTGGCCAGCTTGAGCTTCACCTCCTTGAGCTGGTCCTCGAGGCCACGGATGTGCTCATCGGCCTTGAAGCTGTCGTACTTGCTGATGCGCTTGATCTTGATCTCGGTGAGGCGCACCACGTCCTCGTCCGTCACCTCGCGGCGCAGGTCCTTCACGTAGGGTTTCAGGCCCTTATGGATGAAGCTCATGACCTCCTCCCAGGTCTCGGCCTCCTCGATCTTTCGATACACCTTCTTCTCAATGAAGATGCGTTCCAATGAGGCGAAATGCCACAGTTCGTTCAGCTCCGCGCGGCGGATCTCCAGTTCGAGCTTCAGCAGACGCAGCGAGTTCTCCGAGCTTATGCGCAGCAGCTCGCTGACGCTCAGGAAACGCGGGCGATCGCCGTGTCCCTCCACACCGGTCTCCACCACGCAGGCGTTCGGTGAGAGGCTCACCTCGCAGTCGGTGAAGGCGTACAATGCGTCGATGGTGTTGTCCGGGCTCACTCCTGCGGCCAGGTGGATCACGATCTCGGCGGTGGCGGCGGTGTTGTCCTCGATGTGCCGCACCTTGATCTTGCCCTTGTCGTTCGCCTTGATGATGCTTTCAATGAGAGAGCCCGTGGTGGTGCCAAAGGGCACCTCATGGATCACCAGGGTCTTGTTGTCCTCCTTGCGGATGCGGGCGCGCACACGCACACGACCTCCCCGTTCCCCGTCGTTGTAGTTCTCCACGTCCACCATGCCGCCGGTGGGGAAATCGGGGAACAGTTTGGGCTTCTTGCCCCGGAGCACGGCGATGCTGGCATCGATGAGCTCGTTGAAGTTGTGTGGCAGGATCTTGCAGCTGAGACCCACGGCGATGCCTTCCGCGCCCTGCGCCAGAACAAGCGGGAACTTCAAAGGCAGGTGAATGGGCTCGCGGTTGCGGCCATCGTAGCTCAACTGCCAGGTGGTGGTCTTGGGGTTGAAGACCACCTCGTGGGCGAACTTGCTGAGGCGGGCCTCGATGTAACGTGGAGCAGCGGCACTGTCACCCGTGAGGGTATTGCCCCAGTTCCCCTGGCAGTCGATCAGCAGGTCCTTCTGGCCCAATTGCACGAGCGCATCTCCAATGCTGGCATCACCGTGCGGGTGGTACTGCATGGTGTGCCCGATGATGTTGGCCACCTTGTTGTACCGCCCATCATCCAGCTGCTTCATGGCGTGCAGGATGCGGCGCTGCACGGGTTTGAGGCCGTCTGACAACGCAGGTACGGCACGCTCCAGGATCACGTAGCTCGCATAGTCCAGGAACCATTCGCGGTACATGCCGCTCACGCTGTACATGCCGCCGGAACCCGATCCGGGCACGCCCGGTACGCCACCGGCGGGGCTCTGTGCTTCGTGGTGCTCAGGGGTTCCGTTGATATCCAATTCGTCGCTCATCCGCTTGCTGCTTACAGTTGGGCAATGCCACAATGGCGTTCGGGCCGGGCACTGCTGAATTCGATGTACACGCTGAGGTCGTAACAGTACTCCTGCCCCAGGGTGACGAAGGAGTTGAAATGCTCGAAAGTGTTGCCGCCCGGCGCGTTCTGTGGGATGTTCGTGGTCGAACCATCCTCCAGGTCCACCACGCGCAGCTGGTAGGTGGTGCTGGAAGGGAACCGTGCGTCATCCACCCGCACCCGCAGGTAATGCACGAATACACCGGCCGCCGGGGTGAAGGTGCTGTCCGTAAGCACGGTGATCATCGGTGGTCCGATATAGTCGGGGTCCAGCGGGTTGGTGTTCAATGCGCCAATATCCACAGGGTCCTTGAAGCAGGACGAGAGCCACGGCACCAGGAGAAGAAGCGGTAAGGCGCGTTTCATCGGATGGGCACGGTAAGGGAGGCACACCAGAGGCCACCGGTGGAAGAAGGCAACCAGACCAGTCCGTCGAAGCGCATTTTCTCCTTGTCCTCGAAGACCGGCACATTGCGCTCGCGTGTGCGGCGGAAGATGTAGGCCGTGGCCACTGCCGAAGCGGCAAAAAGGGTCCCTCCGATATAAAGGTTGGTACGGGCCCGCCGGAGGTCGTCCTGATGGGCGGGAATGGTCTCCTCCTTGAGCTGGGTGATGTGGCGGGGCGTGGTGAGCGTGCTGTAGAGCGCCTCATCATCCTTGAGCTGTTGCTGCGCATCGCGGGCCTTGCCCCAACTCACGAAGGTCCAGATGCCAAAGCCCACGGTGGCCGTGATGCCGGCCGCGCGGGTCCACACGACCTGCCGCTTGAACCGAGACAGGTCCCTTCTGTATTGCTCATACTCTGCGCTGAAGGGCATGCGCAACAGGAAAGAGTTCAATGAATCCGCCGTCACCACCACGGTGGTATCCACCATGCGGCGCTGGGGCGCCCAGAAGGTGAAGTGGTGAGGACCTTCTGGCAGCGTGAGCAACGGAGAGTTCATGCGGTACCTGTGGTCCAGCACGAAACTGTAGTTGTGCCCGGGGTCGATGAAGAGGCGGAGCTGGCCGGTGCGCTGGGCGTGGCCCTGCACAGCGGCGAAGGTCAGCGCCATCCACAGGTGCAGGCGCCATGCGTGCCTCAACGCGGTGCTGCTATGAAGGGTCCGCTTCATGCTTCCTCCTCCACGTATCCGGTTTCAGCCACGGGGGCCGGCGCAGGTTCCACCACATCCTTCTCCGCCTTCAGGTTGCCGATGATGAAATCCTGCCGGGCCGGCGTGTTCTTGCCCATGAAGAAATCGAGCAGGTCGTGCACCACGGCATCCTTGGTGATCATGACAGGGTCCAGCCGCATGTCCGGCCCGATGAAGTTCTTGAATTCGTCCGGGCTTATCTCGCCCAGTCCTTTGAAGCGCGTGATCTCAGCGCCCTTGCCCAGCTTGCGCAGGGCCTTTTGCTTCTCCTCCTCGCTGTAACAGTAGATGGTCTCCTTCTTGTTGCGCACGCGGAAGAGCGGCGTCTGCAGGATGTAGAGGTGGTCGTTCTGCACGAGGCCGGGGAAGAACTGCAGGAAGAAGGTCATCAGCAGCAGACGGATGTGCATGCCGTCCACATCGGCATCGGTGGCGATCACGATGCGTTGGTAGCGCAGGTCATCAAGCCCATCCTCAATGCTTAGCGCCGCCTGGATCAGGTTGAACTCCTCGTTCTCATAGACCACCTTCTTGGTGAGGCCATAACAGTTCAGGGGTTTGCCCTTCAGGCTGAAGACGGCCTGCGTCTCCACATCGCGGCTCTTGGTGATGCTGCCGCTGGCGCTGTCGCCCTCGGTGATGAAGAGCGTGGTCTCGCCCTTGCGCGGGTGGGGCTTCGGGTCGTTCAGGTGCAGGCGGCAGTCACGCAGCTTGCGGTTGTGCAAACTGGCCTTCTTGGCGCGTTCGCGGGCCAGCTTGCGTATGCCCGCCAGTTCCTTGCGCTCGCGCTCGCTTTCCAGCACCTTCTTCTGGATCACTTCGGCCACCTCGGGGTGCTTGTGCAGGTAGTTGTCCAGCTTCTCGGCCAGGAAGTCCGCGATGAAGGCGCGCATGCTGCGCCCGCCGGGTTCAATCTCCTGGCTGCCCAGCTTGGTCTTCGTCTGGCTCTCGAAAACAGGCTCGATGATCTTCACACTGATGGCAGCCGTGATGCCCGTGCGCACGTCGGTGGCGTCCCAATCCTTCTTGAAGAAGTCGCGGATCACCTTGGCCACGGCCTCGCGGAACGCGCCCTGGTGGGTGCCGCCCTGTGTGGTATGCTGGCCGTTCACGAAACTGTAGTACTCCTCACCGTAGTGGGTGCCGTGGGTGAAGGCCACCTCGATATCGTCGCCCACCAGGTGGATGATGGGGTACAGGGGCTCGCCGTCAAGCTTGGTGTTGAGCAGGTCCAGCAGGCCGTTCTTGCTCTGGAACTTCTGGTCGTTGTAGTGGATGGTGAGGCCCGTGTTCAGGTAGCAGTAGTTCCAGAGCAGACGCTCCACGTGCGCCTCGCGGTACTGGAAATGCCGGAACATGTCGGGGTCCGGTTCGAAGATCACACGGGTGCCGTTGGGTTCCTCGGTGCGCGTGAGCTTCTCGTCCTTGCGCAGCACACCACGGTCGAACTCGGCCCGTTTCAACTGGCCTTCACGCACGCTTTCGATCTTGAAGTAGCTGCTCAACGCGTTCACCGCCTTGGTGCCCACGCCGTTGAGCCCCACGCTCTTCTTGAATGCCTTGCTGTCGTATTTCGCGCCGGTGTTGATCTTGCTCACCACATCGATCACCTTGCCCAGCGGCACACCACGGCCGTAGTCGCGCACTTCCACCCGTGCACCCTTGATCTCCACGTCGACCTTTTTCCCGTGGCCCATCACGTGCTCGTCGATGCAGTTGTCCAGCACTTCCTTCAACAGCACGTAGATGCCATCGTCATAACTGCTGCCATCGCCCAGTTTGCCGATGTACATGCCCGGCCGCAGCCGGATGTGCTCCTTCCAGTCCAACGACCGGATATGCTCCTCGCTATAGGTGGTCTCGCTCATGGTGCCTTGCGGTAGTGTGGCACGGGCGGCAAAGGGCTGTACGTCAAGCTCCTCCCCTTTCCGACCGGCTCGTGACCTTGCAAAACCCCAGTATTGACAAGGGTTCCCCAAGGATGGGACGAAGTTATCCCGCAGCGGACGGGGGGCGCGGCCGGGAGGCCACCCCGTTATTCACGATCACCGGTAGTTTTCAACAAGCCCGGCTAGGGTAGTTGTTGCTCCAGGATGTTGGTGGGAACGCTCCCCCCGATGTTGCTCAAGATCGGGTCGCGGTCGTTGCCGGGTCCGGAATATTTCACCACACCGTCCAGGTTCACGTCCGCCGGGTGGTAACCCACCAGGGTGTTGGTGGGCACACTGCCCCCGATGGCGGTCAAAATAAGATCCCTGTCATTGGCCGGACCGGAGTACTTCACCTGGCCATCCGGCTGCACATTGCCCGCCCACAGCATCATGCGGCCATCTGCGGCCTTGCGGGCGTTGGTGCCGAAGGCGGCGGTGGCCGCCTGGCTCAGGTCCAGGTTGGTCGCCGTGGGGGTGAGTGCCAGGGGCGCGGAGGTCATGGTGCCCAAGTGGTTCCGGTGGCGCACGGCCACGTGGTAGCTGCCCGCCGGCTGGCAAAAGCCCACAGGTGAGGTGCCGTCGGTGGCCACCACATCCCCATCGCGCTGCACCAACGCGGCCCGGGCCTCCACAACGGTGGCCGGGGCACTGGCCGAACGCAGCTCCACCACCACCCAATCCACGATGGCATCGGCACCGGTCACCACCAATACCCCCGGTGTGGTGGTGGCCGTTCCAGTGAGCAGGTAACCCAGTGCGGTGTAAGGCTCCGTCAAGGGCACCAGCCCATGTGTGCGCAACGAGTCGGCCATGAGTTGGGCGGCGGTCTTCCAGGGGCCATCGAGCAGCACCTTGGGCGCCACGCGCACGGTGGGGTTCAGTTCACAGGGCAGGGCCAGGGTGGTGAAGGGCAACACCGAGGAATAGGCCGAGCTGCCGCCCTGTGTTCCGCCCGTGCATACGGAGCGCACGCGGAACTCGTAGTTCGTGTCCGGATCAAGCAGGTCGAGGAAATGGGAGCTTCCCGTAATGCCGTTCACCACGGTCCAGGCCGGCGCGCCCACCACGCGCCACTGAAGGTCGTAGCTGGTGGCGGCAGGCACGGGTGCCCAGGCGAGCAGGGCTTCGCTGGTGGTGATGCCGGAGGCGGCAAGCCCCACCGGAACTACGCATGAGGAAGCGTAGGCATGGATGAAGAGCGCGTAGCAGTGCTGCGCATGAAAAGCACCGGCATAGCCATAGACATGCACGATGTAGGTGCCGGCTGATGCGCCCGGGTAAGAGATGAACTCCGAGGAGGTCCCACCGTTCTGGCTGGTCGCCAGCTGCACGCCACCGCTTGTAAGAAGCCGCAGGTCATAGTCGGCTGGCAGGCCGCTCAAGGAGATCGTGATGGTGCTGTTCGCAGCGGCGGTAAAGCTGTAGTGGTCCACATCACCCGCCGTGGCGATGAGCGCGCTGATGTTGGCGGGAAGGGTCACCGCAGCGGCGGTGGCTAAGGTGTTGTTGGGTTCCAGCGCGTCCGGGCAGGGGGCGGGCGTGGTGAAGGTGAAGCTGCTGGAATAGGCGGATGACGCGGCCGGGCATACCGACAGCACCTGGAACTCGTAGGCCACCTCGGGGGTGAGGCTGGTGAGCGCCTGGCTGGTGCCGACAATACCGGTGATGGTGTTCCATGTACCAGCGCTCACGGCCTTCCAGCGCAAGGTGTAGCTCTGCGCGCCCACGTTGGCCCAGGTAAGGGTCACGGAGGTGGTGGTGAGGTTCTGCACGGAAAGGTTGCCAGGCGCATCGCAGGTGGTGCCGCAAATGGCCAGGCAGGTGGCCGCGTTCACCCGGTTGCGCATAAGGGCCGCCGGCTGCGGTCCGAAACCGTTGTTGAAGTTGATGCCCGTGCCGCCCACCAGGTGGCAATAGCTCATGATCGTTCCTCCACCTGCCGGCAGCGGCGCTGTTGGGCAGCTGCCTTCCGTGTAGCCCGCCGTGGGCCCGCATCCGTCAATGGCCGTGGCGTTACCGTTCCATGCGCAGGCATGGGTGTGCGGCGAGCCCAGGTTGTGGCCTTGCTCATGCGAGACCACCATCACGCTCCAGCTGTAGGTGGGCACGTTCGCATAGCTGCTGTGAATGCCACTGTACGCCATGCGGTAGCTGGCCGTGGGGTTGCACAGGGTGTTCAGCCAGGCCACCCCACCCGTGCTTTGTTGGGAGAGCAGATGCGCCAGGTCACCATTGAAGCTGGTGCGGTACGCACCGAACTGGCTGAGCAAGGTGCCGCTGGTCGTGCCTGTGTAGGGGCTGGGCACGTCCCAGACGAAGAGCTCGTTCAACAGCACATCGATGCCTTCATTGTCGAAGAGGATGGCGCTTTGGTTGAAGAGGCCTGTGAGGTGGTTGATCGTGTTGGTGAGGTTGCCCTGGCTCAGGTAGATGTTGTGGTTTCCCTCCCAATACCACTTCACACAACGAATGGTGCGTTCATCCGGATCGCCGGTAAGCTCCGCCATGGTGTAGGGGCCATCATGCGTGTCCACCCCGCAACTGAGGTTGGGCTTGCCGCGTAGGTGCCTCGTACGGTAGAGCACGTGCAGGCCGGGATCACTGCGTTGGAAAGGCCCCAGCACCACCTCCTCCCCACCGCTGTTCCACAAACCCATCACCTGACCGGGGAAAATGCTGATGGCGGCCAATGAACCCGGTGCACCACGCACCACGCCCCGGTAATGCAGGCCCGGTTCGCCGCTGAGCACCGTGCCGCTGGCGGCCACCACGCGAAATTCCTCGGTGGTGGGCTGGACGCGCTCAAGGTCGAGCACAATGGATCCGGCGCCGGTGGGGATCATCAGGGAAAGCGCTGGCGACCGCGTTCCAAGCAAGCCGGCGATCATGGCATCCTCCACATGCAGGACATCCGCCTGCGCGCACGCCTCGCGCCACAGTGCTTCGGTGCTGGGCGTGGCCGGTCGCAGCGCGAAAGGTGCGACTTGTTGAAAGGCGACCTGCGCCTGGAGCGCAAGGATGCGCTGCGCAACCCGGCCGGGACCACCTTCCTGTTGTGCAAGATTCACATGCGGGAGCAGGGCCAGCAGGAGCCCGCCAAGGATACCGGAGCGCATGCCCCAAGGTATGCCGCCGTTCCGATCTGTCGCAAGCCCGCAGGCCCACGCGCGTTCACGCCGGTCAGTTCACTGAAAGACCGCGCTTGCGGAGCAGTGGCTCCGTGCGCGGATCACGCCCGGTGAGGTCGCGGTACAGCTGGGCTTCGGGCTTGCTGCCGCCCTGGCTCAACACCGCAGCCCGGAAGCGATCGCCGTTCGTGCGCGTCATGCCACCGTTCTCCGTGAACCAGGCATAGGCGTCCGCGTCCATCACCTCGCTCCAGATGTAGGCGTAGTAGTTGGCGGCATAACCCGTCCATGCATGGCTGAAGTAGCAGCTGCGGTATCGGGGCGGCACCTGCGGCAGGTCAAGCCCGTATTTCTTCAACGCCGCCCGCTCGAAGGTCTCCACATCGGTCACCAGAGGTGCGTCCGCGGAAAGGCTGTGCCACTCCAGATCGAGCAGCGCGGCAGCCAGGTATTCCGTGGTGGCATAGCCCTGGTTGAAGGTCTTGGATTTGCGTAGCCTGTCCGCCAGATCCGCAGGCATGGGCTCGCCGGTCGTGTAGTGCTTCGCAAAGCGGCTGAACACCTCCGGCTCCAGTGCCCAGTTCTCGTTCACCTGGCTGGGGAACTCCACGAAGTCGGTGCTGGTATTGGTGCCGCTGAACTTGGGATACTTCTGTGCACTGAGCATCCCGTGCAGACCGTGGCCGAACTCGTGGAAGAGCGTGATCACATCATCCCAGCTCAACAAGCACGGTTGTCCGGCGGCGGGCTTCACATAGTTGCACACCTGCGTGATCACCGGCTGCTGGCCCAGCAGGGTGCTCTGGTCCACGAAGGTGCTCATCCATGCACCGCCATTCTTGTTGTCGCGTGCGTAGTAGTCCCCATAGAAGAGGCCGATGGTGCTGCCGTCGGCATCGATGATGTCGAACACGCGAACATCCGGGTGGTAGACGGGCAGGTCCGTGCGCTCCTTGAACCGGAGACCGAAGAGTTGCCTGGCCGCATGGAACACGCCCTGCTGCAACACGCTCTCGAACTCGAGATATGGCTTCAGCGCCGCTTCATCCAGGTCATACTCCGCCTTGCGCACCTGCTCGGCAAGGAAGTCCCAATCCCAGGCCTCCACCCGGTAGCCCCCACCCTGCTTATCTGCCAATGCCTGCAGCCTGGCGGCTTCCTGCTTCGCATTGGCGGCTGCTGCCGGGGCCAGCAGGCCCAGCAGCTTCATGGCCTGGTCGGGCGACTTCGCCATCTGGTCATCCATCACGTAATGCGCCCAGGTGGGAAAGCCGAGCAACCTGGCCTTCTGCGCCCGCAGTTGCGCCAGGCGCGCGATGATGGCCTTGTTGTCCCATTGATTCCCCCGGCTGTTGCGCGCCCATGAAGCCTTCATGATCCGCTCGCGCAGGGCACGGTCCTTCAGGTCGGTGAGCGCCGGCTGGGTGGTGGTATTGCGCAGGTCGATGAGCCACTTGCCCGTATCACCCTTGACCTCGGCGGCGGCGGCGGCGGCCTCGATGGCATCGGGGGTCAACCCATCCAGTTGCTTCACCTCATCCACCACAACGGCGGATCCCGTGCGTTCCTTCAGGATGTTGTCCTCGAACTTCGCGATGAGGTTGGCCTCCTCCTCGTTCAACGTCCGCATCTGCTCCTTGCCGCGCTCGTCAAGCAGGGCTCCGGCGCGCATGAAGCGCTGGTAGTAGCGCTCCAACAGGCGCGCGTCCACCGGTTCCATGGTCATGGCCGCACGGTTGTCATACAAGGTCCTGATGCGCGCGAACAGCCGTTCATTGAGCGTGATGGCATCACTATGCGCCGCTAGCTTCGGTGCCAGGTCGGCCTTCACGGCTTGAAGCGTGTCGTTGGTGTTGCTGCCGGAGAGGTTGTAGAAGATGCCCGCCGCGCGGTTCAGGTCCTGTCCGGCCTTCTCCATCGCCACCAGCGTGTTCTCGATGGTGGGCGCCTCGGGATCGCGGATGATGGCCTCGATCTCCGCCAGGTGACGCTTCATGCCTTCCAGGATGGCGGGCCTGAAATGTTCGTCACGCATTTGATCGAACTGCGGTGCCTGGAAGGGCAGGGTGCTGCGTTGCAGCAAGGGGTTGCTTGCGAGGTCGTTCATGGACGAAGGACTTTGCTCGGGCGCACCACAGGCCAGCAGGGCCAACGGGAACGTGAGCATAATGGGGTGTTTCAGGAAGCACATTGGAGCGGGTGCGAATGTAAACGGTCAATGATGTGAAGGGGCCGGCCTGGTGTGATGCACGGCCCAACAGGCTAACACCGGGCAACGTGATCCGGACCGGGGATCGTTCCGGCGTGATCTCATCGCCGGGACTGCTCCGGCCTAAACCCCAGCGGGATCACTGCACCACCACGCGCCCCGTGGCGATCTGATCGCCGTTGAGGACCTTGTAGAAATAGATGCCCGGTGCAAGAGATCGTGCATCCCAGTTGTAGCGGAGCTCAGCAGCCGTTGCGGACCCGATCACCGAACGGCCTACGGCCAGGCCGTTCGCGCTGTACAACTCCAGCGTGGTGTTGCCCTCCTCAACGGCACCCACGATTACGAAGGTCGCTGCACTGCTCACCGGATTGGGGAACACGGATACGACAAGTCCCTCCTTTTCCGTGTCGGTATCTGCCACCACTGGCAATGCCTCCTCATCAATGTTCGAAGCATCCTCCCCGGTACCGGTCTCCACCATGCCTGATGCGCCCGGACACACCAGATACCCGCTGTTCATTGCACCGCCTTGGTAGCCATTGTTCACGGCCGCGAGGGCGGTGTGGAGCGCGCTGCGACTGTAGGATGAATTGCAGCTTCCGATGGCAGCGTCAGCAGCAGAGATGAGCTGCTGCACGGTCCAGCCGGCATAAGTGCCGCTGGCGATGACCATGTTCTTGAGGAGCACGGTGGCGGGACTGAAGGAGGCGGTCATTTCATCGAAACGCACCGAAAGCTTCAAGGCCACCAGCTCGCCGGCGAACTTGTTGCTGTACGATGTACCGGGGTTCTGCAGTGTGCCATACGGAAGACGGGCCACGCTGCCATTGGAAGGCAGAAAAGCCAGCACCGCCGATGCCGTGGTGAGCCTCAGCTTGCGGCTGCCGCAACCGATCTGCAGATAGCCGGGTGGGGGAAAAGCGGCGGCGAAGTTGGCCACCAAATACGCTGCAGGGTTGGTGCCAGAAGCCGTACCGCCCCAGACGGCCTGCGTCTCCGTGCGGATCCCATTGCATGACGCGGTCGCGGGCAGCGTGATGCTGGCGGTGCATGCGGCCACACACCCCCGCGCATCGGTGACCGTGGCCACATAACTGCCCGACGCGCTCACGGTGGCCGTGGCCGTGGCCTGCACGGGTGATGTGTTCCAACTGTATGCGTAAGGTGCCATGCCACCGGTGACCGCGACATTCACGGTGGCGTTCGAGGCATTGGAAGTGCACGTGGCGGCCGGCAGGGTGTGCACCGTAACGGTAATGGCGGAGGTGGTCGCTGAACAGCCCGCATTGGAAACGGTGACCGCATAACTGCCGGCCTGGGTGGCCGTGTAGCTGCTGGCCGTGGCGCCAGTGATCGTGGTGCCGTTCCGTTGCCATGCATAGGCATATCCCGATCCCGTGCTCGCGTTCAACACCACACTGCCGCCCGTGCAGAACGAGGTCGATCCAACGGATGTAAGCGCAACAGCAGGCATCGTGCCGACCGAAACACTGATCGCCGCACTGGTCGTTGGGCAGGTACCGTTGGAAATGGTGACCGTGTAACTGCCGGCCTGGGTGGCCGTGTAGCTGCTCGCCGCGGCACCGCTGATGGTGGTACCGTTCCGCCTCCACACATAGGTGTATCCGGAACCCGTGCTGGCGTTGAGCACGACATGGCCACCCGAGCAGAACGTGGTGGGCCCGCCTGCCGTGAGCGATGCCACCGGCGAAATGCTGGTGCCCACGCATTGGCAGCTGGCGTTCCAGGTATCGTTCGTCGTACAGGCGTTGCCATCATTGCACGGGGTGCCGGGCAATGCGGTGCCCCCCACCGCACCATGGCAGTCCACCGCCGGCGAGGCCGATCCGCTGGAGGTGGCAATGGCCCCCAGGGAAAGATTGAGGTAGCTGCCAGCGGGATCCACCTGCAGCTTCACCGCGCGCACCATGTACTCCGTCCCTGCGCTGAAGGGCACGGTGGCACTGGTGAAGCTGGTGCCTGTCACCGGAGTGGTGGTCAGTCGGGTGATGGTGCCGTTCGACGCATTGAAGCGGTAGAGGTGATAGCCATCCACGGAGCCCGGCGCGGCGGTCCAGGTGAAGGACGCATTGCCAGCCACATTGGTAACAATGAGGTTCGCGGGCGGGGCGATCATCTTCAAGCGGAGCGTGGGGTCGCCCATCAACGCGAGATGGGTGCGGCCAAGGCCACTGCCCTGCCAGCCATCATTCAGCGGTGTGTACAGGGCGGTGTTGTTCATCGTGAGCAGGGTGCCCAGGCCGATGTTCTCACCCAGCCCCATGTGATGGAAGTACCAGCCAGGGATACCGGCCCAGCAACTCGTCAGTCCGGAACCGCTGGCCAGCGGTGCGCGCAGGAAGTTGTTCTTGTTGTCCCAGTCGCCGAAGTAGCTGCCGCAGGACATGTTGAAGGCACCGCCTGCGGACATTGCCGCGTAGTGCTGCGTGGAGCCCGCGAGGTCCGCACCATTGTAGGTGAGCGTGGACCCTTCGTAGGCCTGCAAGCCACCACCACTGTAGTAGGTCCACAGATAGCTCTGGTTGTTGATCAGCGTATTGAACGCACCAGCATACACATTCGGTTGTGCGACCTGGGCCGCGCCCACCATCGGAGGGATGTTGCGCCAGGCACTGCCAGCCAATGGGTTCGCCACCCATTGCAGGTTGTCGAACACGATCCCACGCGGCAAGGGTGCCCATTGGTTCACCTTGTAGCCATGAAGCTTCACCAGGTAGGCCCGCAACAGTTCCGTTTCGTTCAGGGCGAACGCGGGCATGTCGAAGAAGTCCACCCGTCCCACCTGAAGCTCGAGCGCGGAAGGGAAACTGCTCTGATCGAACCTGCCATCACCGGGTATGTTCCTGTTCTCCACCCGCTGGGAGGTGTTGTTGTTCACCGTGTTGTCGGTCCAGGTGCCGTTCATCTCCCCATAGTACCCATCACAGGGCCAGGCACCCTGGTGTTCGCTGTGTCCGTCGGGAGCAATGTTCCCTGAGTACGGCACGGGCACATGCCCCACGAGGAACACGGCCTTCACGTTCGCCGGATCCGCATTGTAGTGGGACATGATGGTGTTGCGCACACTGGTCACGGACGCGGTGCGGCTCACATCGCTGCGCAGCACCACCCACCCATCGGATCGGAGATCATTGGTCAACTGCGTCAGCTCGTTCGCCAATGCGCTGGTGAAGGTGTTGTCCACCACGAGCACGATCTTCCCGCGGAAGTCAGCCAAGGGCACCTGTATGCCCGAGCAGATGTAGCCCTGGCCGGTGACCCCTGCGGCCACGCGGACCACCCTGTATTCATAGGCCGTTCCCACGGTCACGGCATTGTCCTGATAGGTGGTGGCGGTGGCCGCCGGCGTCGCGATCGCCACACCCCAAGAAGTGGCGCTCACCAGCTTCCGGTGAATGGTGATCGAGGTGGTGCCCGACAAGGCGTTCCAGGAAAGGGTGATGCCCGCCGGGCTGCTTTGCACGGTGGCACTGAGCTGCACTGCGGCAGCCTGCGAACTCGTTTGACCGAAGGCCTGAACAGCGAACAACAGGCCGAGCAACGCGATGGTGGGACGCAGCATGTCCTTGCGGTTTTGGTTCGTTCCTATTCCTTCCTACATGTGGGTGCGTATGCAGCGGCGGGTGCTGCATCCGCGATCACCTTGCACGGGCCATCCGGTCAGAGATGACCAATCCGTGCCTTCACGAAGAACTTCCACACCGCACATTCAGATCCGCCATGCCGCATGTGGTCGTGCTCCGGTCGGCGACAAAGCTAGGATCTGACAAAACGCGATGTCGCGCTACAACCCTCGTCAATACTGGGTTCCCGAACTACTCGACGGCCGTGATCGATGATCCATCCGGCAGGTGCGATCGCTCGTGATCGGAAAATGACGATCCGTCGGAAGCTGCCTCAATTCTTCCAAATGCGGATCACACCCGCTCAATCACCGGATCCCTTCGACGATGAAAGAGCTTCACCAGATCGTACTACAGCGGACATCCTGATCATCACCCGGATGCGCTCCAAGCCATGAGCGTTCCTTGATGGACCAGGTCGGTGTGTGACCGGAAGCCGTGGACCTTGATGGCCGAACGATCACTAAACGTTGAAGAGGAAGTGCATCACGTCGCCATCCTTCACGATGTACTCCTTGCCCTCGACGCGCAGTTTGCCAGCGGCACGACAAGCGGCCTCACTGCCGTATTTCACGAAGTCCTCGTAGCTCATCACCTCGGCACGGATGTAGCCCTTCTCAAAATCAGTGTGGATGACCCCGGCGGCCTTGGGCCCGGTATCTCCCTGATGGATGGTCCACGCACGCACCTCCTGCACGCCGGCGGTGAAATAGGTCTGCAGCTTCAGCAGATGGTAGGCGGCATGGATGAGCTTGTTGACGCCGGGCTCCTCCAGGCCCATGTCCTTCAGGAACATCTCCCGCTCCTCCTTGGTGTCCAGGCCGGTGATCTCGGCCTCAATGGCTGCCGTGACAAAGATGACCTCGGCGTTCTCGTTCGCCACGGCGGACCTCACCGCATCCACGTAGCGATTGCCGGTCACGGCGCTCTTCTCATCCACATTGCACACGTACATCACCGGCTTGGTGGTGAGCAGCTGGAACTCGTTCACCAGCGCGGGATCATCATTGACGGAGATCACGGTGCGGGCGCTTTCACCCTTAAGCAACGCAGCACGGATGCGCACCAGCAGGTCGTGGCGGCGCTTGGCCTCCTTCTCACCGATCTGGGCCTGCTTCTCCACCTTCTTGATGCGGGCCTCCACGGTCTCCAGGTCCTTCAATTGCAGTTCAATGTCAATGACCTCCTTGTCGCGCACCGGATCCACGCTGCCGTCCACGTGCACCACGTTGGGGTCGTCGAAACAACGGAGCACGTGCAGGATGGCATCACACTCCCGGATGTTGCCCAGGAACTGGTTCCCAAGGCCCTCGCCCTTGCTGGCACCCTTCACCAGCCCGGCGATGTCCACGATCTCCACCGTGGTGGGCACGATGCGTTGGGGCTTCACCAGCTCGGCCAGTTTGTTGAGTCGTTCATCAGGCACGGTGATGGTGCCCACGTTCGGCTCGATGGTGCAGAAGGGGAAGTTGGCCGCCTGGGCCTTGGCGTTGCTCAGGCAGTTGAACAGGGTGCTTTTGCCCACATTGGGCAGGCCTACGATACCGCACTTCAATCCCATGGTGTTCCAATGCGAAGGGTGCCTCGCGGCACCCTTCCGATGTGTTGGCGGACCCGTAGGGATTCGAACCCCAAACCTTCTGATCCGTAGTCAGATGCTCTATCCAATTGAGCTACGGGTCCTGAATGAGGGCGCGAATATACACGCTTCGCCCGGATACCCCCACCCTCAGGGCTTGTAGTACTTGAGGGCCTCGGGCATGAAGGCCTCCAGGTCGCGCATGCGGGTCTCGTCGCCCGGGTGCGTGCTGAGGATCTCCGGCGGTTTGCCCCCACCCAGGGCTGCCATTCGCTCCCAGAACTTCGGAGCCTCCCGGGGGTCATAACCGGCTGCGGCCATGAAGATCAAGCCCATCTTGTCCGCTTCACTTTCGTGCTTGCGTGAATAGGCCAGCATGCCGAGCTGCGAACCGATGCCATAGGACTGCAGGAAGATGTCCCGCGCCAGGCCGGGGTTCTGACCCATGAGCACGTCAAGGGTCATTCCCGCACCCTGAATGGCCATGCCCTGGCTCATGCGCTCATTGCCATGGCGGGCAATGGCATGCGCCACCTCGTGGCCCATCACCACGGCCAGCCCCGCATCATCCTTCGTTATGGGCAAAATGCCGGTGTAGAACACCACCTTGCCGCCGGGCATGCACCAGGCGTTCACGGTGGCATCGTCCACCACATTGAAGGCCCATTCGAAGCCTTCCACCCGCTTGCTTTGGTGGTGATGGTGGAGGTAGTCGGTGGCCGCCTGGCGGATGCGTTCGCCGACACGGCGCACCTGCACCACACGGGGATCGCTGGCGGGCAGCGGCGGTTGTTGCTGAAGGAACTCCTGGTAGGCGGTCATGCTCATGCCGAGCAGCTCGCTCTCCGGCAGCAGGTTCAGTTGTTTGCGCCCGGTGACGGGCACACGCGTGCAGGCATGCAGCAGCACCACCGCAGCCAGCAGCAGGGGTCGTTTCACCATCGGTTCAATTGATATCCGCACTGAGCCCTCGTTGATGCAAAGCCGAGCACATGGGCTCCAGCTTGTCGAAGGTGCCGCGCTTCACGCTGCACTTCCCGTTGTGGTGCACGATCCAGGCGCATTGCTCCGCCTGCAACAGTTCGTGATCGCAGATCTCGCACAGGCAGTCGATCACGTGGTCGAAGGTGTTCACGTCGTCGTTATACAACACCAGCTCGCGCATGGGGCCGTGCTCCAGCAGGACCTCCTCCAGCAGTGCTTCCTCGGGGTTCAGGTAGGGGGGCATGGTCGGGATATCCGCACAAAAATAACCGCAGATGCACCTTCCGCTCAGGGCGTGACCAATGCGGGATCCACCAGGATCTCCACCCCGTGCCTGGCGAGCAGCGCACGCGCATCACGCAGCGGAATGCGTTTGCCGTTGAGGTAGGCGGTGATGAACGCATCGGTGACCCCCTGCCCCACGGCCTGTTCGCGGCGCACGCGTACGGGGTCCATGTCGCGGTAGATGCCCGTGGTGTAGCGGATCTTGCCGGTCTCGGTGCGTTCGCTGTTGAGCGGTGTGACACCGAAGAGCTTGTCGAGCGCTACAGGTTTGGAGTACACGCCCACCTGCACGGTGAAGAACAACCCGCGGATCACCTCCACCTGTTTGGCGGGTGCGACCCCCGGCACATTGTAGTAGTCCGCAGCGGTGGGCTCTGGCGTGAAGGATGTTACGATCTCCTTCGCACTCGCAGGGTAGCGGTTAAGCACCTGCTCGTCCGTTGCATCGGGTGCGGCATTGGCAGCACCCGGCACGGTCGCGGACGCAGGGGACTGGATCATCACCGGTGCCGTGGCCACCGGTCTGCTTTCCGGGCGTTGGGCGGGCACAGGGGTCGCAACAGCCACCTCGGTCGCCGGACGTTCCGAAGGGCGAGCGGCCACTGTGGGGGCGGGCTGGGCGCGGCCTTCAGCCGCCAACCGCCGCTCCGCTTCGGCAAAAGAGACACGCTGGCCGTCCACATACACCACCACGAAGGCATCGCGATAACCGCGCTGGCGCACCTTGTCCCGTGCATTGACCGCCGTGCTCATTTCATGGAACATGCCCGCGGTGTAGCGCACCAGGTCCGCACCGACCTGTTCGCCCATCACGGGTTCCAGATCGCTGAAGGTCTCCATCGGTATCGGCTTGCGGAAGGCACCGATCTGCACGGCATACACCACACCCTTTGGTCGGGCCACATCCATGGGTATGGCCGCCATGCGTTTCTCTGTGGCAGGCTTCAGCACAAAGAGGTCTTCTTCAAGCCTCTCTGGCACGTTCAAGTACCAGGCATCCGCAGGGATGGCGGTCGGGCGCACCGCAGCAGGTGGCGTTGCGGCCGCTGTGGGCTCGGGACGTTCCACCCGGGCAGGCTCAGGTCGCACCTCGGCCGGTGGCGGTACCGGCGTTGCACCTGCCAGGGCCTGGGAGAGCAACGGGTCCACACGGCGGGTGCGTTGCTCCAACGCCATGATGGCCGTACTTCTTTCAGGCGAAAGACCTTGCAGCATGGTGGCCGCCTGGCTGCTACTCAGGTCCGCTGCGCCACGTTTGCGTGCGGCGTCGGCCCGCAGGCTGTCCGCGCGGGCGTTCAGCATCACCGCGCGATCATTCAATTCGGCCGCCTTGATGCGCTGGCCTTCAGTGGGTGCGCTGCGGCCATCGCCGGTGAGCACATCCTGGGCCTGACGCACCAGGTCACGGGCCAGATCACGCGAAGCCTGCGCCTGAAGGTCGGCCTCCGCCGCCTGGTCCAATTGCTCCAAGGCGCGGCTGCGCGCTCCGAAATAGCGGCTGTAGTCAGGCTCATCCAGCACGAGCATCTCCTCATCGGCGTTCAAGTAGTAGTACTGCTTCAGGAAGTCCTCCAGCCGCTCCCTTTCCGCCGTCATGCGCGAGCTGGCCAGGTACCACGCCGCACTGTCCCGCATCCTTTCCGCTTCACGATGCAGTGAATCAGAGGAGCGCTGCGAACGCATGGCCACGTACTGCAACGCCTCACGATCCGCACGCCTGGCCTTCGCGGCGGCCTCACTGCTTTCCGTGGCGCGATCGGCGGCATCAAGGGAAAGCACCTCCAGGTCCGCCGCACGCTGCTCCGCAGCCATCGCACGCTGCAGCAGGATGGCCGAAAGGGTGACCGCCGCAGGTGCCGCTGTTGGAGAGGCCGATGCGCTGCGTTCGGTGCGCACCTCAGCCTGCGGTGTGCCTGCGATCAATGGCGCGGTGGCCTCCGCCGGTGACTCCCCCACCCCACTGGACCGCTGTTCATTGCCAGTTGCGGCATCCCGTTCTGGGGCAACAGGCGTTGGCCTATCCAATGATCCATCCGCAAGTGCACCACCCTGCGCATCAGGCATGCGGCCGAACATGGCCACTTCGATGGCCTCATAGCTGGGCGCCATGCCCGGCTGGAACTCCGGCGTGAGCATGAAGTTGCTGATGGTGATGGCCTTGTCCATTCCGCCCAAGGCCTGCAATTCCATGGCGTAAGCCTGACGGAAAAGGTCATCGCGCTGGATGATGTCCTCCGACCGGTCGGCCTGGCGCCGGATGGTGCGCGCCTGGTCCATGTACGTGCGCGCTTCAGTCTCCAGGTTCTGGGCCATGGTGGCCAGGGCTTCATCCCCGCGCACACCACGCGCCATCAGGTCCCTGCGCACGCGCTTCAAGCTGTCGGCGGCATGCAGGTACTCCTCGCGCGTGGAGAATTCCATGCGCTGTCCCAGCTCCGTGCGCAGGATCAAGCGGTCATCGATGTACTTGTCGGTGCGTTTGCGGAGCTTGTCACGCTCCTTGCCGGGGGGCATCTCCTGCAGGCGTGCCTCCATGGTGTCGATGCGGGCGGAGAGTTTCTCCATCTGCGCGCGATCGAGGTTGTTGTAAAGTTCAGCCTCCCGTGCGCTGGGGGTGCGATGGACCACCTGGCTTTCGTAGACATGGTCCGGTGCGGTCTCCATCCGCACATAGCGCCCGGCCTCCATGCTGCGCGGTGTCGCATCAGCAGGTATGGTCGCCAGGTCCGAGGCAGCACCGGTCCGGTCGGCCTGTGCCGCAGCCTGTGCGGCAAGGTCCTGGTGCGCCAGCTTCATGCGGCGCAGGCGGTCCACCCGGGGCAGCACGTTCTCGGCCTGCGCAGGGTCGCGCTCGAGCACCATCAACTGGCGCATGGTCTCGGCCTGAATGCTGTCCACCATCATCAACTCCAATCCGTTGAGGCTGGCAGCGCGCTCATCGAGGTCCTGGACCTGTGCCAGACGTGCCCGGTCACGGGCATAGCCGGGCAGCAGGATGTCATTCAACGCATCATCACTGGTGGCCGGCGCGAAGGCGCGTGCCACACCGGTGACAGGCTGCGCGGTGAGTTCGACCACCTCCTGCTCCGTGGGCGGGGCCACCGCAGCTCGCGAAAGAGCAAGCAGTTCGCTGTCCAACGCGGCAATGCGCTGGTCCAGTTCATCGCGCTCGCGTTTGGTGCGGGCATTGGCGCGGAGCTGTGTCAGCTCCATGCGCTCGTTCTCCAGCACGAAACGCCGGTCCCCGGCAGCCTCGGCCACAACCCCACCGTCCTGTTCCTCCTCTGGCCTTGCCACACCACCACCGGCCGTGGCCAGGTCGTTCGCACTGTCTCGTCCGGCCGCGCTTTGTGGAGCGGTGAGCGCCACCTGATCAGCGCCCGGCTTGTCGCCATCCGTGCGCCCCGTGGGTGCGGCTTGCTGCGCGGTGCTGCCTTGTTGCTCATTGGTGGAGGTGCGCTGCTGGCCAGCCACCACAGCACCAGCGGCGACCACCGGCCCGGTGCCTGGTGACAGGCCCCTGGTCCCGCCGCCATCCGAAGGCCGCACACCGTCCGACCCTCCGACGGGTGCAACAGGCGCCTGGCCTTCCGGCTGCCCGCTGGGAGCGGCCGCCTGTTCCGTACGCGGAGACGTGCCACCCGCGCCAGCTTCCTCTGGTGGACGGGCATTGTGGGCTCCGGGGGCCAGGGCCAGGTCCTCACGCCCTTGTTGTTGTTCCGCTCCCGCAGCCAGGGTCGCAGGCCGGCCCTGTGTGTCGGCGGCTTGTGTGCCCGGTTGTCCCTGGCCGGTACCATCGCTTCCTGCTGCACCTGCCTCCATGGCGCGCGTGCTCTGTGGGGCACCGCCGGATGCATTGGCCGCTAGGTCATGCGCCGGTGCAGTAAGCGGCCGCTGACGCATGTTCGCTTGAAAGGCGGGCATCTCCCATACAAAGCCCTGCATGCGCATCACGCGGTCCTCTTCAGCAAAGTCGCCACCGTATCGCTCGTCAATGGGCAACGCCGCAATGTCGTCGTCCAGCACGTCGATCTTCCGGCCCAGTTCAGCCACTTGCTGTGCGTTGAGCTCCGTGCCGGTGGGTGAAGCGGAAGGCTCGGCCAGGTGCTGCAGCAGGGCCTGCTCGGCTTCGGCGGTGGATGCGGTGCGTTCGGCCTGGCGCGCCTTGGTGAACGCCTTGGTGGTCTCGCTACGCAAGGCCTCCATCTGGGGGCGCAAGGTGGTCAGCTCCCGGTCGATCTCACCCTGTCGCGACTTGCTCTTGGTCTCGGCGCGTTCGCGTTCCAAACGCAGCACACGGCGTTCCACCACATCCAATTCCTCGCGACTGGTCTGTGCAGTGCGCATGGCACGATCGGCCTCCACGCGCCTGGCGGAGGCTTCCTCACGGGCTTTGATCTGTGGTGTGGCCTCGCCCCCGGGTCTGTTCTTCTCGTCCAATCGAGTCTTCAAGGCTTGCAATTGGGCCGCGGTCGCTTCGGCATCACCGCGGTCCATGGCGGAGCGCAGTTGTGTGGCCAGCTGAGTGGAGGCTGCGGCACGCCGGGTCAATTCCTGGTCGGCTCGTTCGACCTCTTCGGCCGCCTGCCGCGCAGCCCGTGCCTGCAGTGCGGCCTGCCGGGCCCAGGCGCGCTTGCCAGCGGCCTCGGTCATCAACGCATTGCGCTCGGTCTCGCCCCGTGCCTGATCCGCCTGGGTCACCAGCTCGCGCGCCTCCTTCGCTGCGCGGTCCGCTTCGTTGGTGAACGCGACGGCCACACCCAGCGCGGCATCGCGTTCCACCTTCAGTTCCTCACGGCGCTGGGTGGCCTCACGCGCGTCCGCCTCGGCCAGTTGCACCACGTTCGAACGGTCCACATCGGCAGGCAGTCCGGCCTGGCGCAGCAGGTCATCAAAGGGTGTGGCCGCCGCAGGCTGCGCAGCCACTGCAGCAGGTTCATGCGTGCTCACGTTGAGCTGCGCCCGCTTGCGGATCTCGTCCAATGAAAGGGCGATCAGGTCGTCCGGCAAGGGGTCGTCGAAGTAGTTGCGGATCATCAACTTCTCCTGACCTGCATGCATCACCAGGGTCAATTCCTGGCGGTAGGCCCTGGGGCCATCGCTCTTCGGCACATCCACCATGCCCACATGGGTGCGCTTGGTGGGCCCCGCTTCCACCATGAACTTGTAGCGGCCGTTGCGCGGCAGGTTCAGGATGTAGGTGCCGTTGATGTCCGTGCGCACCTCGGCCACACGCTCATGCGTGGTGGCATCCTCCACCACAATGCGGGCATCGCGGTCCTGCTTGTCGAGCTCCGAGGCATAGGTGCCCTTCAGGATGGTGATGGTGACGGGCTGCTGACGGGTGCTTACACGGTATACATGGATCTGCCCTTGTGCACTGGCCCGCGCGCTGGCAAAACAGGCCTCTTTGCCCTCGGGATCCACCAGGTAGAATATGTCATCATCCGGCGTGTTCACCGCGAAGTCCATGTTCTGCGGGGCACCGAAGACATCGTTGTTGCGGTCGTAGGTGCTGCGGAACACGTCGAAGCCGCCCATGCTGCTGTGGCCCTTCGAGCAGAAGTAGAAGGTGCGACCGTCAGCGGCCATGAAGGGGTAGTCCTCGTCCTGGTCGGTATTGATGTAGCCAGCCAGCCGAACGGGTTCCGCAAAGCGGCCATCAGGCAACAACTCGGTGCGGTAGATGTCACGCCCGGTGCGACCATCCTTGCCGAAGCTGGAGAAGTAGATGGGGCCGCCCTTGTCCGGCAGGTGGATCAGGCTCGTGTACCCGTTCTTTTTGTCCAGTGAGGTGCGCAGTTCATCCGGCGTCACCACGATGCGGCCACCCACATCGCTCAGGTCATAGAAGCGGAAAAAATCCCTGGCGCCCACGGCCACCTTGTTGCGCACGGTCACTTCCTTCAGGTTGGCCAACAGGTTCTGGCCGTTGCGACATTGTTTCTCCAAGGCGTCCACCGGATGGGAACCGAGCAGCTTCTTGTCGCCAGTGCCCCGGAAATGCTGGTAGCTGGCGAGCGCATCGCGGAAGCGGTAGGTGAGGTGCTGTGCACGGCCCAGGTAATACCAGGCCAGCGGAGTGGTGGATGGGTCCTCCACGGCATATTTCAGGAAACCCACGGCCTTGTCCTTGTCCTCGCCGCTTTCCACAATGCAGGCGCCGAGGCGGAAATTGAGGTCGCGGTCGGCGGGGCTCAGGCTCACCAGCTGGCTGTAAAGTGGAAGGGCCTCTGCGAAATTGCCCTGCGCGAACAATTGCGCGGCCTTCGAGCGGAGCGCCTGATCGCCGCCCTGCGCCACAAGCATGCCCACCGCTGCACACCACGCGACCAGCAGGCCGGTGAGCCGGCGTGCGAAGGATCGGGGTCGCATCAGGTGCATGTGCGCGGTGGGGTCACGACTTGTCGCCGTTCTTCCCGGCGAAGGACATGCGGTTCTCGGTGCCGCGCAAAAGGCGGCCTATGTTCTGGCGATGGGTGTAAAAGACCACGGCCATGAGCAGCAGAGCGAACCCCGGCAGCACCAGGCCATCCACTTTGAAAAGCAGCAGGAGGGAAAGTGGAAAGGCCACCGCCGAGAGCAGCGAGGCGAGCGAAACATAACGTGAGGCCAGAAAGACCACAGCGAACACGGCCGTGCACAACGCGGCGGCGCCGGGATGCATGGCCAGCATGGTGCCATAGGCCGTGGCCACACCCTTCCCCCCCTTGAAGCCTGCGAACACGGGATACAGGTGGCCGAGCACCGCCGCCAGGGCCAGCAGCACACGCAGCAAGGCCTCACTTTCGCCACCGGCCTCGGTGCCCACGAACAGGGGCAGCAAGCGCACCGGCAGGAAACCCTTCAGGATGTCCACCAGCAGCACCGGCACCCCGGCCTTGGCCCCCAGCACGCGGAAGGTGTTGGTGGCACCGGCGTTGCGGCTGCCATGTGCGCGCACGTCCAGCCCGTGGAAGGCTTTCCCCCACCACACCGCAGTGGGTATGCTGCCGCACAGGTAGGCGACGATCATGGACAGGGCCCCGTACACGCTGAACACATCCATGGTTCAAAGGCCGTATTTGTCACGGAAGTCGTTCACCTTCTTCTTGTTGGTCAGCACGAACTGGTAGGGGGGCTCGTCCTTCTTGCTCTCCTGCTTGGTCTTGTCCTCCTTCAGGTCGCCGATCATCTGGTTGAACTGCTGGTCGCTGCTGAACGCATAAAGGTAATTCCGGGTGTACTGGAAGAAGTACCAGGTCTGGTCGTCCAGCATCAACAGGATGGTGAGCACATCGCCGCTTCGCTTGCGTTGCAGCTCCACCTTTCCCTTCACGTAGCGGAACAGAGGCTTCTTCAGGATGGTGGCGATGCCCAGGTTCCCGTTGCTCACCCACACCTCGTCACGCGCGTTCCAGTGCATCTTCAGGTCGCAGAAGGTGATGGCCTTGATCAGTTCCTCGGGCAGGCGCTTGATCTCCCCCTTCAGGCTCAGTTCGCTGATCAGCTTATCCGAGCGTTCCAGGCCCAGCACCTGCCGTAGGGAGCGCTCGTAATTGGTCTTGGTGATGTCCACCTGTTTCTGCTCCGGATAGGTCATGATCTGCTCGGCCATGCGCTCCAGTGCGTTCTCGTGGAAGAAGAAGTCGGTCATCATCACCACGGCGGCCTTCGGATGGTTGTCCTCCCGGGCCTTGTGCTCCAAGGTGCCGTACAGGTCGGCCTTCACACGGCCGAAGTCCATGGCGTGGCGTATGCGGCCGTCGGCCTCCATGCGGCAGGTCTCCGTGTTCAGGCTCACCAGGTCGCCGGGCAGGTTGCGCTGGCGGATCTTGTCCTTGGGGCCGATCACGTACTCCCGCTTGCTCTTGTCGAAGGTGAGCATGCCCTGCGCGGCGATCACCGGGCGGTCGCGCTCGTCCTGCATGCGGCTCAGGAAGGTGCCGTAGACGTTGAAGGGGTCGTCCGCCGTGAGGTAGAGCCCGGCGCCAATGCGTGCCCCGCTGCCATCGAAGAGCGTGTCGGCCACGGGAATAAAGATCTCCGCCGGGTCGATGTGGCCGCTGAAGCCCATCCAGTTGCGGGCCAGGCCTTCGCATCCGTGCTGGATGCGGGTGCTGCCGGTGAACTTCAGTTCGCGCACATTGGCCTCCAGCCGTACGGCGCCCTGGAAGTCAAAGAAGGGGCTCAGCTGGAAGTCGTCCGTCTCCAGGATGCGGCCCTGCGCATAGGTCTGGAAGGTGGTGTCCACGTTCACGTTGTCCAGGTGGATCTTCCGGGCCAGCTTGTTCTCGTCCAGGTAGTCGATGTCGCCGGTGGCGTTGTAGTTGCGGCGAGACTTGATGTTCACCGAGGCGTTGTAGATGCGGTGGTGGCGGGTGACGAAATTGGCCGTGATCACAGCGTTCTTCAGGGGGTCCATTGCGGCTTGGGCGCGAATGCGCACACGCAGGCTGTCTGGTGCCACCAGCGCATCAGCCACCTGTATGGCCTGCACATCATCCGCCGTGATCAGGTGGCGCTTGAGGTCGTACCGTGCACGGGGTGCGGTGAAGCTCAAGCTGTCCTGGTCGGGCCGCACGCTGATGAAGTTGGGGCCGCTGAGCTGCAGGTCATCCGCGCCGGCTCCGGTCTTGCGGTCGCTTTCCAGGGAGATGTCACCCGCATCCATGTACCACTTGAAGCGGTCCATGAAGCAGATGTACTGGTTCACCGGGAACTCCACCTTGGTCTCGCTGCCATTGCTCACGAACTCGCCTACGCGCTCGTCGAACTTGATGGTGGCGTTCACGTTGTTGGTGCGGAAGGCGATGCTGGCGGTGTCCCCCTCCGTGAGGCGGAAGTCCGAGGTGTCCGCATGCATCATCATGGTCTCGAATTGGAAGAGCTTCGAGGCCAGGGTGGCATTGCTGAAATCGGCCATGCCCGCGCCGGTCATGCCCTTCGGGGTAAGGTTGGTGCGGCCGTGCAGCTCGGCTTGTCCACCATACATCACCAGCGGCTTGCGGATCTTCTCCGCCATCAACTCCTCGGCGTGGGGGTCAAAGCGAACGTAGACCTGTGACGCGGCCACGGCGGGCACCTTCAGCGTACTGCTCGAGGCGGAATTGTACAGGGTGTCCGCCTTGCCGATGGTGCTGTCCGGACAGAAGATGAACTGTTTGCTGCGGGCGTTGGTGGTCAGGAAGGCAAGGTCTCCATTGCCCTGCAGGCCGCGTCCGTTGAGGGTGATCTCCGTGCCGAACTTGGCCTTCTTCCCATAAAGCGGCAGGCCCGCCTCGGCGGTCTGGCGCGTGAAGCCGAGCGCGTAGTCGGGCTGCAGGCGCAGCACCTCGCGGATGTCCGGAAAGATGCCGCCGGACACCAGCGTACCGGGGAAATTCAGACCCGCATTGGTGAAGTTGTCCAAGGAGTCGATCTGGAAGGGGTCCGAACGGTAGTAGAACCGATCGCGCAGGTAGGCCCCACGCTGGATGTTCTTCTTGTCGTAGAACACATAGCTGTCGCGCGTGCTGTTGAACCTGGGGTACTCCGGGTAGCGCGGCTGCATCTTCCCGTCACGCTGCACCTGCTGGATGCCGCTCTTGTTGCTGGGCGCATCAATGTCCAGGGTGCCGGTAACCTGCTCCAGCACGTTCTTCACGCGCACCAGGTTATATTCGCCGCGATCGTTCGGCTCGAAGCTCGTGGCCATGAACGCCACGCTGTCCACGTTCAGCAGGTCCATCACGAAGGGCTGGTAGTGGAAGTAGTACTCCTTGCCGTGGAAGCTCAGGCGGCCGGCCTGTACCACGCCTGCGAAGGTGAAGTCGCGGTCCTTCTTCAGCGTCACGAGCTTCTCGCGGGGATAGATCTTCACGTCCTGGCTGTCGCTCACGGTGATGCGCGCCACACCTTTCAGCGCCAGGTCGTAGTTCAACAGGTTCAACGTGGCGTTCACATTGTCCTCGCTGTTGCTGTTGAACTGCAGCACGTCGTAGTCGCGCTTGGCGGCACTGGCCAGCACGTGCTCCTCCAGGCGGGGTCTTACGGTGGCGATCTCGAACTCGGGGTCGTAGTCCAGGTAGCCTTTGTTGGCGAGGTCGATGAGCATGGGGATCACCACGCTCTTCTGCAGTTTGGTGAACACGGCGAAATCCTGCGCGGCGAACTCACCGCTGTACTTCTTCACATAGTCCCGCACACGCACCAGCGGATGTACCGCATCGATCCCCATCATGGCATCGTAGCGCGACCGTTTGAAGTAGTTGAAGCTCTCGAAGCTGGCCTTGCGTTGTGAACTGCCGGGCAGGCTGCCGAACTCCACCACCGGATCGCCCTGTTTCCAGGAGATGGTCTCGCAGTACATGTCCACCTGGTGATAGCCATTGGTGAAGGGCGCCTTGGACAGGCCCTCGTCCTTTTTGATCACGGTGAGCTGCCGCGTGTCTCGCATGAAACGGAGGCTCACGCTGTGGTGCGTGATGGAGTCCTTGTCCAGGCGGATGGTGAGGCCCACATCATCGCTGCTGATGCGACCGGGTTGGATGGTGTAAAGCAGGCCGCGGGTGAGGATGAAGGGGCGCTTGTCGCGGTAGAAGGTGAGCAGCGCCGGTTCGTCGCGCGTGCCATAGCCCTGGAGCTTGGCGCCCTGCAGGGTGAAGCCGCCTTCGAAATCCACGCCTTCCACGATGTCCTTCACTCGTATGCGGCGGTCATGCCCCTCGAAACGCGGGTAGGATGCACTGGTCGCATCCTGGTTGGCCAGCACCTTGTCCGTGACCTTTCCGATGAGGGTGCGCTCGAAGTAGGGATCTGTGAACCGAACGGTATCCACCTCGACCTGGGCTGTCTTCACGCGCACTTCATAAGCGTGGTCCCATTCGGCATAGGTGGCCTGGGGCTTCAGGCCGGCGCGTTCCCAGGTGATCTTGCCACCCTTGCCATGAAAGATCTCCTGCGTGGGGAAATAGGTGCCTGTGGTCTGGCGGATCACGGCACTATCGCCCTTGGCCAGGCACTTCAGGTCCATGGGTTTGCTGAAGACCACCTTGGGCAGTGTGTCGAACACGAAGGTGAATTCCTTTCCGGTGGTACGCCAGGTGACACTGGCGGAACTGTACAGGTCGCCCTGCTTGAAGAGGCCCGAGCACATGGCCAGGTAGGCGGTGAAGCTCTGCTTTCGTCCCTTCTCCGCCAGCTGCTCCAATCCGTTCAGCCAGGCATCGTATTCACTGGCCGGCCGGCCTGTGGTGGTGAATGCGGCGACCGCGGCCAGGTAATCGCGGAAGTGCGGGAAGGGCTCATACCGCTTCTTGAGCATGAAGTTGGCCACCTCCACGGTGCGCACCCGTTGGCGTTCGCTCAGGTATGTGCCGTTCCAGGCCGGGGCAAAAACCTGCTCCACGAAGGCGCGTCCATCCTTTTTGTCGGCTTCCACCAGCATGGTGGTCACTTCCTGCAGGAAGAGCGCTTGATCGGTGGTGAAGGGTTTGGTCTGCCCGTGGACCGAGGCCACCACGGACCAGGCAAGCCCCACCAAGAGGCAGGTCCGCAGCGATGCCGCCCCCCAGCGGCTGGGTTGGTGTGCGTTGTTCACCCTTTCTTTCGGACCCCGAGCAGGGCCCATTCCCCCTCCTGCAGGCGCTCGGCCAGCTCAAAACCCGCATCCCGTGCGCCTTGTGCGAGCATGTGGCGGTCGCCCACCACAAAGCCGCTCAACAACAGGGCGCCCCCGGGAAGCAGGGCCTCATGCATGGCCTGCATGCCGCGCAGCAGGGTGTTGCGCTCGATGTTGGCCAAAATAGTGCCGTAGGAAAGGGGCTTCAGGTGTCCGGCATCGCCTTTCTCCACAACGATCCGGTGACAAGCGTTGTGCACGGCATTGTCGCGGGTGTTCTCCACGGCGGCCTCATCGATATCAATGGCATGCACCGCGCTGGCGCCCAACCGTTCGGCAAGGATGGCCAGTACGCCGGTGCCGCATCCCAGATCGCACACGTGCTGCCCGCCCAGGTCCAACCCCAGCATGGCCTCCACCATCATGCGGGTGGTGGCGTGGTGCCCCGTGCCAAAAGCCATGCGCGGGGTGATGACCAGCTCGTGCTGGAAACCCGGAGCTGAGGGGTGGAACGCGGCCCGGATGCGCACGCGCCCATCCACCTCCACCGGCGCAAAACTCTGCTCCCACTCCAGGTTCCAGTTGCGCGCGGGAATGGTGCGGTGCTTCCAGCTCACCTGCACGGCGGGGTCCCTCATCGTGGCCAGGTCGCGCATGGCCTCCGCACGGAACTGTGCCTCGGGTATATAGGCGCGCAGGCCACCCACGGTATCCTCGAACGCTTCGAAGCCCACCTCGCCCAGGTCGGCCACCAGCAGGTCGCGCCACGGCTCCATCGGCGCCAGCACGAACTCGACCTCAACGTAGGGGTTCACGCGCTGTGCTTCACGCGGTACGCGATGCGCACCAGTTCAAGGAATGAAGAGGCTTCGAGCGCGGCCCCCCCGATGAGGCCGCCATTCACATCAGCCCCCTTGAAGAGGCCTTCCGCATTGTCCGGCTTGCAGCTGCCACCATAGAGGATGGGTACATGCGCAGCGGCCGCACCGAGCTGCCGGCGGATAAAGGCATGCATTTCCTGCGCCTGTGCGGCGGTGGCGTTCAGGCCCGTGCCAATGGCCCATACCGGCTCATAGGCCACCACCAGGCGCCCTAGTTCCTCCGGGCTGAACGCGCCAAGGGCCTGCTCCATCTGCGCCCCCACCACCTCGAAGTGGCGCTCCGCAATCCGGTCGTCCTTCAACTCACCGCAGCAATAGATCGGGGTGAGCCCGTGCGCCAACAAGGCGCGGACCTTCAACCCTACGGCGGCATCGTTCTCGCCATAGTACTGGCGCCGTTCGCTGTGCCCCACAATGCAATGGGTGACACCAATGCCCGCCAGCATGGACGCGCTCACTTCGCCGGTATAGGCCCCTTGTGCGGCTTCGTGGCAGTTCTGCGCCGCCACTTGCACACCGCTGCCCTCCAGGGTACGCACGGCCAGTTCCAGATAGGGGTAAGGCGGCGCCACCACCACTTCCACAGTGGGGCCGGCCGCAGCGGCACCATCACCCACTTCGCGCAACAGGGCCAGGGCCTCGTCACGCCGTTTGTGCATCTTCCAATTTCCGGCTACCAAGGTGCGCATGGGCCGCAAAGATGCCACCTGCGTGTGGAAGCCCGACAGTGCCTCAGCCGGCCCGGTACAGATCCACCAGACCGGGGGGCGTGCGCATGTAGAGCCTGCCCTCCTCGGCGTCAATGCGGTCCACCAGGTCCTCAGCCAGCGGGATCAGCACTTCATGCTCGCCGTGGAGCACCACCAGCACGGGATTATCGTCTGTGCCCTCGATGGCGGTCACCTCTCCCAGTTCGCCAATCACCACATCCACCACCACCAGGCCCACGAATTCCATGGGGTCCCAGCTTTCATCACGGCCATCCGCAAAATGGCCGGGGGGGGCGTAAAGGTCACAGCCCACCAGAACGGCGGCAGCCTGTGGGTCGTCCACCTCATCGAACTTGATGAGCGTGCCGCTGCGTCCCTTTTCTTGAATGCGAGTGTAGAAGAAGGGCACCAGCTGTCCTTCGATGTCCAGGAAGAAGGAGCCCGACCCGTTGAGTTCCTCCGGGTCCACACCATCAAGCTGTAGGGAAAGGTCACCCAGATGTCCCCAGGTCTTGCCAAGCCGGCCGATGCGCTGCAGGTCCTTGTGTTCCACGGGCGGAAAATACGGTGGTGGACGCCCCCCAAAAAAGAAGCCCGCCCCTGTATGGGACGGGCTTCGCAGGTCCGTATGACGCGCTTACTCGGCGGCGGGAGCCTCACCGGCCTCCGGAGCGGCGGCTTCGGCGGGGGCCTCAGCCACGGCGGGAGCCTCCTCCACGGCCGGAGCAGCAGCAGCAGCCTCGGCGGCAGCGGCCTCAGCACGCTTGGAGCTCAAGGCGGTGGCCATGTCCTGGGCCTTCTTCAACTCGGCAGCGGCACGCTCGCGCTCGCTCTTGTCGGCATGCTCACCCAGGCGCTGGCGCTTGGCCTCGATCTTGGCGTTCTTCTCGTTCGACCACACTTCGAAGCGGCGGTCGGCCTCCTCCTGGCTGAAGGCGCCCTTCTTCACCCCGTTGTTCAGGTGGTTCTTGTAGATCACACCACGATAGGTAAGGATGGCGCGGCAGGTGTCCGTGGGTTGGGCACCTTTCTGCAACCAGTCGAGGGCCTTGGTGGTGTCGATGTCCACCAGGGCGGGGTTCTGATTGGGGTCGTAGGCACCAATGCGGTCGATGTACTTTCCATCGCGCGGGGCGCGGGTGTCTGCCACCACGATGTGGTAGTAGGGCAGGCCTTTTTTGCCTTTACGCTGAAGGCGGATGCGGGTCGGCATGTCGCAATTAGGATTGGTTGGTTTCTGAACCCTTCGGTTGAAGGGGCGGCAAAGGTCGGTTTTTCCGTTCATACCACCAAGCCCCCACCCTTCCCCATCTTCGCCGCGCCCATGCACCTGTTCCACATACCCGACCTGGCGCCCCCCCACCTGGACCTGCCCGAAGAGGAGGCCCGGCACGCCACCGGGGTGCTGCGCCTGCGCGTGGGAGACCGAGTGGGGCTGCTGGACGGGCGCGGCACCCGGGCCGAGGCCGTGATCGTGGAGGCGGGCCGGGGCACCTGCCGGGTGGATATCCTGGAGCGGCATCAACACCCGCCAGAGCGCCGGGCCGCCATCCACCTGGCCGTGGCCCCCACCAAGCAGATGGACCGCTTCGAGTGGTTCCTGGAAAAGGCCACCGAGATCGGGGTGGACCGGATCACTCCCCTGCTTACCGAACGCACCGAGCGCAGCCACCTGCGGCACGACCGCCTGCTGAAAGTGCTGGTGGCCGCCATGAAACAGAGCCAGCGCGCCTGGCTGCCGGTGCTGGCCCACCCCACCCCCCTGAATGAAATGGTCGCGAGCACCGCAGGGAAGCGCTATTTCGGCTGGTGCACAGGCGAACGCGCATCCTTCACGCAAGCCTACCATCCGGATTCCGCTACGCTGATGTTGATCGGACCCGAGGGCGATTTCACACCCGCTGAAGCACAAAGCTTGATCGCCGCCGACGTGGCACCCGTGAGCCTGGGCCATGCGCGGCTGCGTACGGAGACCGCTGCCGTGGTGGCGTGCACGTGGATGAACATGGCGCAGGAAGGGTAAGGAGAATGGGAAGTGTGGAACTATGGAAATGGGAAAATGGGGGATCTCGAAATGGGCCCATGTGGGAATGGTGGAATGTGAGCGCTGGATGGATGAACGAACTTTGAGGCCGATGCGCGCGATTTTCATTTTCCTCACGGGCCTCCTGGCCGTCGTTACTTCCGCACAAGGCACCTACCAGCTGGCGGTACTGAAGTATGGCGGAGGTGGCGACTGGTACGCCAACCCCACCTCGGTGCCCAACCTGGTGCGCTTCTGCAACGAGCAGCTGAACATGAACATCCGCACCGAAGTGGCCACCGTGGAGGTGGGCAGTCCGGACCTCTACACCTTCCCCTTTGTGCACATGACCGGCCACGGCAACGTGGTGTTCACGCCCCAGGAGGCCGAGAACCTGCGCAACTACCTGATCGGCGGCGGCTTCCTGCACATCAGCGACAACTACGGCATGGACCCCTTCATTCGTCCGGCCATCAAGAAGGTCTTCCCCGAGTTGGATTTCATCGAGCTGCCCTTCGCCCACGCCATCTATCACCAGAAGTTCGACTTCCCCAATGGTCTGCCCAAGATCCACGAGCACGAGGGGAACCCGCCGCGCGGCTATGGATTGTTCTGGCAGGGCCGGCTGATCTGCTTCTACGACTTCGAGTGCGACCTGGGCGATGGCTGGGAGGACCCCGATGTGCACGGCAACAGCGCAGAGACCCGCACGAAGGCCCTGCGCATGGGGGCGAACATCCTCAGTTTCGTGTTCAGCGGGCAGCTGGACTGAACGTGGCGGTCATGCCGTGGGCACGGTGCGGCGCACACGCATGTTCAGCAGCTCCACCCCGAAACTGAAGGCCATGGCGAAGTAGGCGTAGCCCTTGGGGATGTGGCTTTCGTGCACGGGCTCCAACCCCTCGAAGAAGAGCATGAAGCCCACCAGCACAAGGAAGGAGAGCGCGAGCATCTTCAACGTGGGATGCTTCTCGATGAAGCTGCCGATGCCCTGTGCGAAGAAGAACATCACCACCATGGCCACCACCACGGCGGCGATCATGATCTCCACATGCTTCGCCAGGCCGATGGCGGTGACGATGCTGTCGAAGGAGAACACCGCATCGATGAGCACGATCTGTCCGATGAGCGCCATGAAGGGTGCGGAAGCGCTGAGCGGGGCCGCCTCACGCGCGGGCTCCTCCAGCTTGTGGTGGATCTCCTTCACTGCCTTGTAGAGCAGGAATAGGCCACCGGCGAACATGATGAGGTTGCGCAGGTTGAAGGGCAGCTCAGCCACATGGAAGAGCGGCTTCTCCCCGTGCTTCACCAGCCAGCCCAAGGCAAGCAACAGGCCTGCGCGCAAGGTGATACCGAAGATCATCCACAACCGGCGCGCCAGCAGCCGCCGCTCCGGAGGGATGCGCCCCAGGATGATGCTGACGAAGATGACGTTGTCGATGCCCAGCACCACCTCCAGCACGGCGAGGGTGATGAGGCTGATGAGCGAACCGAGGGTGAAGAGATCTTCCATGGGATGGTATGGGATGCGAATTTCAGTGCAAAGCGCGGATCAGGTGTGTCTGCACCTCCGTTGCCCTGTCGAACACCATGAAATGCCCTCCCCCCTTCACCACCACCGGGCGATCGATGTGCGCCAAGGGCATGAGCAGATCGTTGTCGCCATGGATGTGTGTGAGGTGCGGCACCGGTTCCGGAGGGCCATCCCAGGTGAGGCAGGCGTTGATCTGCACCTTCAGTTGTTCGAGCGTGTGCACGTGCAGTAGTTCATCGAACAAGGCCATGGACGCCGGGCCCTCCAGCCCCATCTGCCAGCGCACGAAGGGTAGCGTGCGCTTCATGAAGGCTTTGCTGAGCAGGCGTTCCGGATGGGTGCCACGCATCAGCTTCAAAGTAGGTGGCATCTCCTGAGGGCCCTTCCAGCTGGAGATGATGATGACCTTCTCAGGATGTGTGATGCCGGCCAGTTCCTGTGCCACCATGCCACCCATGCTGACACCCACCAAGGCGTGTGGAACAGTGGCGTCGATGGATGTGGAAAGGGCCAGCGCATAGTCCCGCAGCGCGGAACCCTTGGGCATCACCGGCCAATCCAGGAAGGTGGGCGTGAAACCGGACAGGTCAAGCCGGGAGAAGAGCCGGTGGTCGGCGCCGAGGCCGGGCAGGCCATACAGTTTCGCACTGATCATGTCACGCGAGGAATACGGGAAAACTCACACGGAGACACCGAGGCACGGAGAGCAGTCCTTGGTTCGTGACATGTACGCCGTTCAATTCACGATGCGCTTGACCCCTTGCTTCAGCAAGGGTGCTCCGAAATTGATCAGGAGACCGACACGCATATCCATCAGCTTCAGATAGGTGAGCACTTGTTTGAAATGGACCGGGGCAAGCTCCTCAACGGACTTGACCTCGACCACGACGCACTCATTGACCAGCAAGTCGATCCGCAAACCATCGTCGAAAGTGACGCCTTCATAGGTGAAGGACACCCTTCGCTCCCTCTCCACTCGCAGGCCCCTATGGGCAAGCCGCAAGGCGAACAGTTTCACGTAGACCGACTCCAACAGGCCAGGACCCAGATCGGTATGCAACTGGAAAGCTTCATCCACGATAATACCGGTGATGTGGCTATGATGCTCCATTCAACAGAACTGTATGCTTGTGAGCCACACCGTGCCTCCGGGTCTCCGTGTGCGGCCCTTAGCCCATCACGTCTGTAAAGGGTAGTGTTCGCATGAACGCGACCGCGTGCTCCATGAGCGGCTGCATCACGTTGTCCTCTTGCAAAAAGGGCACTCGCTCCCGGAAGGCGGCCACGAAGGACTCCAGGGCGGCGCTGCTGCGCAAAGGCCGCCGGAACTCCAGTGCCTGTGCGGCGGTGAAGAGCTCGATGGCGAGGATGCGCTCCACGTCGTGCACCACGTCCCACGTCTTCACAGCCGCCGCCGCGCCCATGCTCACGTGGTCCTCCTGGCCGTTGCTGCTGTCGATGGTGTCCACGCTGTTGGGCATGCACCGCTGTTTGTTTGCGCTCACGAGCGAGGCAGCGGTGTACTGCGGGATCATGAAGCCGCTGTTGAGGCCGGGGTGCGCCACCAGGAAGGGCGGCAGGCCGCGCTGGCCACCGATGAGCTTGTAGGTGCGCCGCTCGCTGATGCTGCCCAGCTCAGCCACGGCGATGCTGAGGAAGTCGAGCGCGAGCGCCAGCGGCTGGCCGTGGAAGTTGCCCGCGCTGATCACCAGGTCATCCTCATCGAACACCGTGGGGTTGTCGGTGACGGCCTCGAGCTCGCGCTCCACCACATTCTCCACATGCGCGATGGCATCGCGGCTGGCGCCATGCACCTGCGGGATGCAGCGGAAGGAATAGGGGTCCTGCACGTGCTCCTTGGCCCGCTTGATGAGCGCGCTGCCCTTCAGCAGGCTGCGCATGCGACCTGCGACGAGCGCCTGCCCGGGATGCGGACGCACGGCGTGCACTGCGGGATGGAAAGGTTCGATGCGTCCATCATACGCGTCGAGTGAAACAGCCGCGATGATGTCCGCAAGGTCCGCCAGGCGGCGTGCCTTCAGCGTGAGCAGCGACGCGAACGCGTTCATGAACTGCGTGCCGTTCAGTAATGCGAGACCTTCCTTGGGCCCCAGTTCGAGCGGTTGCCAGCCGAGCTGCTTCAAGGCCTGCGCGCTCTTCATGCGGCGGCCCTTCCACACCACCTCGCCCAGGCCCAGCAGCGGCAGGCTCAGGTGCGCGAGCGGTGCCAGGTCACCTGAGGCGCCGAGCGATCCGCGCTCGTACACCACGGGCAACACATCCGCATTGTATAGGTCGATCAAGCGTTGCACGGTGGCCGGCGCCACGGCGCTGTGCCCGAAGGCCATGTTCTGCACCTTCAGCACCAGCATGGCGCGCACGATCTCCGCTGGCACCGGATCCCCGCTTCCGCAGGCATGGCTCATCACCAGGTTCTTCTGCAACTGCGCCAGGTCCTTCTTCGCGATGGACGTATTGTGCAGGGCGCCGAAGCCGGTGTTCACCCCGTAGATCGGTGCATCGCTGCGCTTCAGGCGGTCCAGGAGGTAGGTGTGGCTGCGCTTCACCGCGGCCTGCGCCTCACGGTCCAGTACAAGCGGACGATGTTCGTTCAGGATCAACTCCAGCTCCACCAGCTTCAGGCCGGTGGTGCCGATGGGGAATGGTTTCAAGCTCATGTACTATGATCGGATGGTCGCGACGAGCTCGTCCTCCTTCACCGCGCGCTGTTCGCCGCTCTTCATGTCCTTGAGGGTGACGATGCCTTGCTTCAATTCATTCTCACCGACAATGGCCACGAAGGGAATGTCCTTATCGTCCGCGTATTTGAACTGCCTGGCCATTTTGGCCTTGTCCGGATAGAGTTCAGCGGCGATGCCGGCTTCGCGCACGGCGCGCACCAGCTTCAGGCATTGCAGTGCCTCGGCCTCGCCGAAGTTGGCGAAGAGCAGGCGGGTGCTGCTGCGCAGTTCCGCAGGGAATTTGCCGGTCTCCAGCAGCACGTCGTAGATGCGGTCGGCGCCGAAGCTGATGCCCACGCCGCTCATGCCTTTCAGACCGAACACACCGGTGAGGTCGTCGTAGCGGCCGCCGCCGCATATGCTGCTCTGCAGGGTGCCTTCCGCTGCCTTCACCTCGAAGATGGCACCGGTGTAATAGTCGAGGCCGCGGGCGAGCGTGGGGTCGAATTCGAGCACGGCGCTCTTCAGCTGACCCGCTGCTTCGAACACGAAAGCGAGGTCCTTCAGGCCTTGCTGCGCGATGGTGCTGGATGCGAGCCACTGCTCCAGCTGCGGCCGTTGTTCCTTCCAGGCGCCCTTCAATGCGAACAACGGCGCGATGCGTGCGATCGCCTCATCGCTGACGCCCTTCACACGCATCTCCTCCTCCACTTTCTCGCGGCCGATCTTGTCCAGCTTGTCGATGGCGGTGACGATGTCCACCACCTTGTCCGGCTGGCCACTGATCTCCGCGATCCCGCTGAGCACCTTGCGGTCGTTGAGCTTGATGACCACGCCCAGCCCCAGCTGCAGGAATACCTCATCGAACAACTGCACCAATTCCACCTCGTTCAACAGGCTTGTGCTGCCGATCACATCCGCATCGCATTGGTAGAACTCACGGTAGCGGCCTTTCTGCGGCCGGTCCGCCCTCCACACGGGCTGTATCTGGTAACGCTTGAAGGGGAAGGCCAGCTCGTTCTGGTGCTGCACAACGTAACGTGCGAAGGGCACGGTGAGGTCGTATCGGAGGGCCTCGGCTGCCAGACTCTTTCCGCCGTCCTGCATGGCACGTTCCAACTCAGCTCCACGCTTCAGCACCTTGAAGATCAACCGGTCCCCCTCCTCACCGTACTTGCCGGTGAGGGTCTCCAAGTGTTCCATGGCAGGCGTTTCCAGCGGCAGGTAACCGTACTGCTGGAAGACCTTCTCAATGGTGTTGAAGATGTACTTGCGGCGCAGCATCTCCTGCGGTCCGAAGTCGCGGGTGCCTTTGGGAATGGAGGGCTTGTTGGCCATATCAAGGTTCAAGTCACAAAGCTCAAGTCACAAGGGGTCAAGATCCGCTGGTGCTCGGCGCGGGGAAAAGTCCGGCGCGAAAGTACCGCCCCTCTGAAAACAGCGGACCGCCCGGGCTGAGCCCTAGGGCGGTCCACCGACCAGAACGTGGTCCTTCTCGCCAAGGACCGTTCGCTCAGGGCAATGGTACGAAGGCGGCGATGCGGTCATGATGGACAGCCACACCAATACGAAGGGATGATATACAGGTCCGACAGGGGTCGGAACGCCTCATCCCCGCACCAATTTCCTGTACTTGATCCGGTGCGGCACGATGTCGCCGCCCAGGCGCTTCTTGCGGTTCTCCTCATAATCGGTGAAGCCGCCCTCGAACCAGTACACCTGGCTGTCACCCTCGAAGGCGAGGATGTGGGTGCACACGCGGTCCAGGAACCAGCGGTCGTGGCTGATGATGACCGCGCAGCCTGAATAGTCCTGGATGGCCTCCTCCAGTGCGCGCAGCGTGTTCACGTCCAGGTCGTTCGTGGGTTCGTCCAGCAGCAGCACGTTGCTGCTCTGCTTCACGGTCATGGCCAGGTGGAGGCGGTTGCGTTCGCCGCCGCTGAGCACGCCCACCTTCTTGTTCTGGTCGGTGCCGCTGAAGTTGAAGCGGGAGAGGTAAGCGCGGGTGTTCATCACCACGTTGCCGAAGGTGATGTTCTCCAGGCCGCCACTGATGACCTCGTAAACGGTCTTGTCGGCAATGAGGTCCTTGTGGCTCTGGTCCACGTAGGCGATCTGCACGGTCTCGCCGATGGTGATGGTGCCGCTGTCGGCCTGCTCCGCGCCCATGACCATGCGGAAGAGGGTGGTCTTACCCGCTCCGTTGGGACCGATGATGCCCACGATGCCGGCCGGGGGCAGGGCGAAGCTGAGGTTGTCAATGAGCAGGCGGTCGCCGTAGCCCTTGCTTACATCCTTGAACTCGATGACCTTGTCGCCCAGGCGGGGTCCGTTGGGGATGAAGATCTCCAATTTGGCCTCCTTCTCCTTCACGCTCTCGCTCTGCATCTTCTCGTAGTTCTGCAGGCGGGCCTTGCTCTTGGTGCGGCGGGCGCTGGCGTTGCTGCGCACCCACTCTAATTCCTGCTTCAACACGCGCTGACGTTTGCTCTCCTGCTTCTCCTCCTGCGCCAGGCGGGCGGTCTTCTGCTCCAACCAGCTGGTGTAGTTGCCCTTGTACGGGATGCCCTCGCCGCGGTCCAGCTCCAGGATCCAGCCCGCCACGTTGTCCAGGAAGTAACGGTCGTGCGTGATGGCGATGACAGTGCCCTTGTATTGCTGCAGGTGCAATTCCAGCCATGCCACGCTCTCTGCGTCCAGGTGGTTGGTGGGTTCGTCCAGCAGCAGGATGTCGGGGTTCTGCAACAAAAGGCGGCACAGGGCCACGCGGCGGCGCTCACCACCGGACAGCACGCTGATCTTCTGGTCCGGATCGGGGCAGCGCAGGGCATCCATGGCCACCTCCAGCTTCTGGTCGATGTTCCAGGCGTCGCTCACCTCGATCTTGTCCTGCAGGGCCGCCTGCCGGGCGATGAGCTTGTCCATCTTGTCAGGGTCGTTCAACACCTCCTCATCGGCGAACTTGTTGTTCACGTCCTCATATTCCTTCAACAGGTCCATGATGGGCTGCACACCCTCGCGCACGATCTCGATCACGGTGCGACTCTCGTCCAGCTCGGGTTCCTGCTCCAGGTGGCCGATGGTATAGCCGGGGCTGAAGTGCACATCGCCGTCGAAGCTCTTGTCCTTGCCCGCGATGATGCGCATGAGCGTGGACTTGCCCGATCCGTTGAGACCGAGGATCCCGATCTTGGCCCCGTAGTAGAAGCCGAGGTAGATGTCGTTGAGGATCTTCTTGCCGGAAGGGAGGGTCTTGCCCACCTTCACCATGTTGAATATGACCTGTCTGCCTTCGTCTGCCATTCGTTGGGGCGACGTTCACGTCGCCCTGGATTTTGAGTGATGTCCTTGCCTGTCTTCCCCGACGATCCTTGCGCGGGTCCCGTCTGCGGCAGCCGG
>JAEUSU010000032.1 GCA_016788635.1 Flavobacteriales bacterium
GACCCCACAAGCCCCAACCCGATGGCCTCGCCCGACGCCACGACCACGTACATCCTCACCGTGAGCAACGATACCTGCACGAGCACCGCGCCGGTCACGGTGACCATCGGCACCACCGGCGTCGCGGATTTCGATGCCCGATTCGAGGCGGGCTGCGATGAGCTGCGCGGCTTCTTCCTGGACGCGAGCACCAATGCGTTGTCTTGGCTATGGCAATTCGGCGATGGCGCCACGAGCACGGAACAGAATCCGCAACAAGGGCTTCCGTACGGCCAGAGCAGCACGGTCATGCTGGTGATCACGGACATCAGCGGTTGCACGGATACCACCGTCCAGGTGTTCACCATGCTCGACTATGCCGAGCTCGTGAACGTGGACGTGCCCAACGTGATCACGCCGAACGGTGATGGCCAGAACGATTTCTTCACGCTGATCAGCGATGCCTTCCTGGGTCCATGCACGGAGATGTCCATCTTCAACCGATGGGGCAACAGCGTCTTCGTGAGCCAGGGCAACAACATCACTTGGGACGGACGGAACTTCACCGGTGAGCCTTGCACGCCCGGCACCTACTTCTACGTGGTGAGCGTGAATGGGCTGGAGTTCAAGGGAAGCGTGACCTTGGTGCGATGAGCGACCCGAGATCCGCAACGGGCGCATTGCTGCTGCTCGGCGCCATGCTCGCTTCATGCGGCACGCAACAGACCGCGGAAGAATCACAGCCTTCCGTGGCCGAAAGTCCTGTTCCCGGTTCCCGCGCGTTCCGATACCGGGCCGTCGAGGACAACGTGCGTCACGATACCCTGTTGATCCAGACCACCTTCGATCTGGGCGATGGCAGCTTCGTGATGGTGGCCTCGCATCGCGACGAGAAGTTCGAAGGGCTCCGCCTCTATCGCTACAGGCCGAAAGCGGACAGCTCCGCTGAGATGATCGCGATCTCCTCTCCCGCGTACGACAGTTGGACGATGCTGCCCTCCTTCTTCGGCTCGGACAGCACGCGGACGAGCGACCTCCGGGTGCTGGCCAACTTCGGCGAACGCGAGAGTTGGGGGCAGAAGCTCTTGAAGCTCGATGGTGCCGGATTCCACGACCTCGGCTTCATCGACGCTGCCCTTCCCGAGCGCACGGAGGAGGATGGCGTCCAGGTGCTCAAGCGACGCAACATCGCGGAACGCGCACGAATTGAGATCGCCGGCGATTCAACCTGGATCCGCTTCGCCTGCGACAGCGTGTTCCTGTACGACGATCAGCGCGGCGGCTACGACCTCGTGCTTCCGGCGGCGAAGGTCAAGTACCTGTCGGCGCCAGAGGGGCTGAGCCTCTGGATCAACGAGGAGAAGCGCGAGGTGAAGCAGCCGACCTGAGCTATTGCACGCTGGGGATCATGCCGCGCACGCCCATGTCCACCACCGCATCGCCCGCGGCCGGCTCGTAGATGCCATCGCCGTTATCGAGCCACTCGAAGCTGTTGTTCGTGCTCAGCGCCACTTCGATCACCACGTTGGCGGTCTCGGTCCCGGTGATCACGAGCGGCGACGCGAACTGTCCGGTCACCACGCACGAGCCCGCCGGGATCGGCGACGTGGCGAACAGCGGATTCGGAACCGTGGTGGCACCGGCAGGCGCCTGACCGGTGACCGGTGCGGTGGCGATGGGCGGATTGATCACCTCGAAGCCCCAGTAGCCCTGCAGCTTGTTCGCATTCACCGCCACGCTCTGGTCGCGCACCGTGTAGTTCGCGATGTATGTGTTGTAGCCGATGAAGCTGGCCACCGTGCCCCAGAGGTTGAAGGTGCCCCAGGTGGCATCGACGTAGCGGAACTTGATGTCGTAATTCTGGTAGGCGAGCGATAAACGCAGCCATTCGTAGGTGCCGGGCGTCATCTGCGCGAGCGGCATGCTGAAGAAGGTCCCGCCCTGGCCGGCCTTCACACTCTGGGAGAAATCGATGGCCGTGCTGCCGCCAGCGGTGGTCTCCGGCGCATGGTACACCACGGTGCCGGCACCGAGCGCGGTGAGCATGCCCGGCGCGAATTCGATGTAGTGCGCGCTCATCTTGTTGAAGCGCGGGCTCTGGGCCGCGTGCCCTGGCGGCAGCGCAGCGGGCTGTCCAAGGTTGTTGAGGCGCACCTGCGTGCTGTCGAATCGGAACTTCATCACCAGCATGGGCCCCTGCGGGACCGTGTCCTCGCTGCCCGAACCGGAATCATCGTCCTCTTTGCGACAAGCGGCGGAGAGCATGGCGATGGCCAGCAGGGCGAGCAGGGTGATGCGCATGATCATGGTTCGGCGGGCGAAAGTACCCGGACGAATAACGCTCAAGGCTGTCGGGAAATTCTCCGTCACTTAGTATGCGCGCATACCTTCTGCGATTACATTGGGTGCCGAATGAACGTGCATGAGACCGGAGGAGACCATTGACTTTCCCATTCGCCGTGTCTGGAGCCGCATCTCGCGCCTTTACAACACCGAGGCGGCCAAGTACGGGGGCAGCATGGCCATCGGGCAGATCCTGCTGAACATCGAGCCCGAGGGCACGCCCAGCACCAAGCTCGGCCCCAAGATGGGCATGGAGAGCCGCAGTCTCGTGCGCACCCTCCAGGCGATGGAGGAGGAAGGCCTCATCAAGCGCATCGCCGACACCGCCGACAAGCGCGTGGTGCGCATCCACCTCACCGCGAAGGGCAAACAAATGCGCGACGTGAGCCGCAACACCGTGATCAAGTTCAACGAGGCCCTGCAAAGCCGCTTCACGCCCGCACAGCTGAGCAACTTCCGGCAGGTGATGTCGGAGCTCGACCGCATTCTCGAACAAGAACAACTCTTCTAACCGCAGGATCGCTGTGGAACACAGAAATGCAATGAACCGCAGAGGACGCGGAGGACGCAGAGGGAAGATCCCATACTGCTTGACCTGTACGCGCTGCGTCTCGCATTTCTCCGCGTTCTCCGCGCTCTCTGCGGTTCGATCCTCAAAACTCAGTGGTCAATGACCAAACCAACCTCCGCCAAGGCTTCGGCCGGCAAACGAAACATCCGCAAAGTCGCCGTGCTCGGCTCCGGCGTCATGGGCAGCCGCATCGCCTGCCACTTCGCCAACATCGGCGCTGAAGTGCTGCTGCTGGACATCGCTCCGAAAGAGGGCAATGACAAGAACAAGATCGTCAACGACGCCCTCACCGCCGCGATCAAGAGCAGTCCCGCGCCGCTGTACGATGCCCGCTTCGCCAAGCGCATCAGCACCGGCAACTTCGACGACGACCTGCCCAAGATCAAGGACTGCGACTGGATCATCGAAGTGGTGATCGAGCGGCTCGACATCAAGCAGCAGGTGCTGGCCAACGTGGAGAAGCACCGCACGCCCGGCACGCTCATTACCACCAACACCAGCGGCATCCCCATCCACGCCATCGCGCAGGGCCGCAGCGACGACTTCCGCAAGCACTTCTGCGGCACGCACTTCTTCAACCCGCCGCGCTACCTGCCGCTGCTGGAGCTGATCCCCGGTCCGGACACCGACCCTGCGGTGCTCGACTTCCTGGAGGACTACGGCCAGCGCATCCTCGGCAAGGTCACCGTGCGCTGCCAGGACACGCCCGCCTTCATCGCCAACCGCATCGGCGTGTTCGGCATCATGGGCCTCTTCCACCTCGTGGAGGAGATGGGCCTCACCGTGGAGGAGGTGGACCGCCTGACCGGTCCCGCGCTGGGCCGCCCAAAGAGCGCCACCTTCCGCACCGCCGACGTGGTGGGCCTGGACACGCTGGTGAAAGTGGCGCAGGGCGTGAAGGACAACTGCCCCAACGACGAGCAGAACGCGCTCTTCGCCATCCCCGGCTACCTGCAACAGATGGTGGAGAGGAACATGCTCGGCAGCAAGACCGGCAAAGGCTTCTTCTTCAAGGACCGCAGCTCACCCAAGGGCGAGATCCTCGCACTCGACCTGAAGACGCTGGAATACCGTCCGCAGGTGAAGCCCAAGTTCGCCACGCTGGACGCCGCGAAGAAGGAGGACAACCTGGTGAAGCGCACCGCACTCCTTTACAACGGCACGGACAAGGCCGGCGAATTCTACCGCAAGAGCTTCCATGGCCTCTTCGCCTACGTGAGCCACCGGATCCCCGAGATCACCGATGCGCTGTACAAGATCGACGACGCCATGCGCGCGGGCTTCGGGTGGGAGCTGGGGCCCTTCGAGGCGTGGGATGCGATCGGCGTGAAGACCGCCCTCGACGCCATGAACACCGCTGGCGTGAAGGTGTCGCCGTGGATCAACGAGATGGTGGCCGCCGGTCACACCAGCTTCTACAAGACCGAAGGCGGCAAGCGCATGTACTACGATGCCGCCAGCAAGAGCTACAAGGCCATCCCGCGTGCCGAGGGTATGATCGTACTGAGCGACCTGCCGGAAAGCTCCATTGTATGGAAGAACAGCGCCGCCACCGTGCGTCACCTGGGCGATGGCATCCTCAGCGTGAGCTGGACGAGCAAGATGAACACCATCGGTGCGGAGGTGATCCAGGGCCTCAACAAGGCCATCGACCTCGCCGAGCAGGGCTACAAGGGCCTGGTGGTCTACAACGACGGCGCCAACTTCAGCGCGGGCGCCAATGTGGGCATGATCTTCATGATGGCCGTGGAGCAGGAGTACGACGACCTGGAGATGGCCGTGCGCACCTTCCAGAACACCATGATGCGCATGCGCTACAGCAGCGTCCCCGTGGTGGCGGCCCCGCACCAGCTGTGCCTGGGCGGTGGCACCGAGCTATGCCTGCATGCGGACAAGGTGGTGGCGCACGCCGAGACCTACATGGGCCTGGTGGAGTTCGGCGTGGGCGTGATCCCCGGCGGCGGCGGCACCAAGGAGTTCGCCCTGCGCCTCGCCGACGAGCTGAAGGAGGGCGATATCCGCATCAACGCCATGCGCGAGCGCTTCCTCACCATCGGCCAGGCCAAGGTGGCCACCAGCGGGCACGAGGCCTTCGCGCTCGGCTACCTGCGCAAGGGTCAGGACGAAGTGATCGTGAGCCGCGCCCACCAGCTGGCCTACGCCAAGCAATGCGCCCTGGACCTCTGGAACAAGGGCTACACAAAGCCCGCGCCGCGCAAGGACATCAAGGTGCTCGGCCAGGAAGGCCTCGGCATCGTGCACGTGGGCGCCAACAGCATGCTCAGCGGCAACTACATCAGCCAGCACGATGCGCTGATCAGCGAGAAGCTGGGCTACGTGCTATGCGGGGGCGATCTTAGCGAGGCCACCGAGGTGAGCGAGCAATACCTGCTGGACCTGGAGCGGAAGACCTTCCTCGAACTCTGCATGCAACGCAAAACGCTGGAGCGCTTGCAGTCGATCATTACCAGCGGGAAGGTGTTGCGGAACTGAGCATGGCGGCGGATCTGCAGACATACGAGTTAGTGCCGCTTGGCAATGTTCCAGACGATCATGAGTTCTGGTCGGGAACACTGTTCCGTCTCTACAACGTTGGCATGAACGTGAAGGACAAGAGTGAAGACTTCTACGAGTACATGCTGGTCGACGACAATGATCCGGACCATATGATCCTCGCCAATTCAAGTCGCGAAGCCGGGCGATACAAGCGAGGCTTAGTCATCTGTCACGTAAAGCGGCTCAAGGGTGCCAGTCGTGCTGTGGTAACAGGCGCTGCGATGAAATTCTCCTTTGGAACGGAGCACACTTACTGAGTGAAGGAATGAACGCGGTGAAGCATAGTGGTTCTTGGGGCGTGTCCCTCGCTAAGCCTCGGGTCGCGCTTTCCGCTCATACTCCTCGCTCGTTCCTCGCTGCGGGGTACCCGCTCCAATCGCTCACGCGAAATGCAGAACCTGAAGTAAGCGGTGCGATCATGAACATAGCGCGAGTAACACAACGATGAGCGCCAAGAAGCGGACCGAGAGAAAAGTGCTTGTCGCTGCGAAGCCCAAGGTATTGGTCTCCTCTTCGGTTTATGGCCAGGAGAATCTGCTCGAAGCGATCTATGCCGATCTCGATGCATACGGCTACGAGGTGCTGATGTCCCACAGGGGCACTCTTCCAGTGGACCCTCAGGTTTCGGCCATGGATAGCTGCTTGAAGGCCGTGGAGGAATGCGACCTCTTCTTGGGTATCATCTTCCCGCGCTATGGTTCTGGCAAGGAGAAGAAGAACGACCTGTCTATCACTCACCGAGAAGCTATTCGCGCCATCGAGCGAGGAATACCTCGATGGTTCCTTGTTCACGAACACGTAGCTCTTGCACGTCAGTTACTCGACCAGTATCGCGACACAGCGGTGATGGATCGCTTCGCATTGAAGGCCGGAATGACCTATGCTCCAACCACGCTATTGTCGGACTTGAAGGTGATCGACCTCTATGAGCTGGCTATGCGGCATGACATCACCGAGGTAGGTGATAGAACCGGCAACTGGGTGCAACCTTACGCGGAAGGGGAGGACGCGCGTCTGTTCGTGAACGCGCAATTCAGGCGGTACCGAGAAGTTCTACAGAAGCATTTGCCGAAGCTGGCCAGTGAGGAGGTCAAGAAACGACTGAAGAAGAAATGAAGACTCCGCTTCAAGATCTGATCGCCAAAGGGGAATCTGAAACCACCGTGTTTGCCGGAGCCCGACGTCGCATGGATAGCATAGCTGCGTCAGCATGCGCATTGACCAATCAGCATGGTGGATCGGTGATCTGGGGCGTAACCGATAATGGGAAAGTGGAAGGCGTAACGAAAGCGAAAGAGCTTTCCGATGAACTGACCAAGCTCTTGGCGGAGTCAATTCGACCAAGACCAGTTTTCCTTGTACGCACTGAATTGATAAATGACAAGGAAGTAGTGCTTGTGGAAGTTGCCGAAGGTGCCTCCAAGCCCTACCGCTTCGGCCCTCATGTTTATGTGCGTCTTGGTGACACGGAGATGCGCGCTTCGATGGATGAGACCGCTCACCTTATGCAGCGGTCAGCGGCATCCCTAACGCGCTGGGAGCAAGAAGCAATGCCTGGATTCTTGCTGGATCATTGCAATGCGGCTGAACTCCAGACAGCCAAGGACGACATGGTACGGAGTAAACGCTTTGCGCTTGAAGTCCCTTTCGACGATAGTGAGTTGCTTTCCCGTTTGCAGCTCACATCCGGTTCTCAGTTGACGAATGGGTGTGTCGTCCTCTTCGCCGATGAACCGCGCCGATGGTCACCGCACTTGGATCTAAGGTTGGTGATCTATTCTGGAGGTTCCGACCCAAAGCCGACACATCGCATGGCTCTATCGGGTCCGGCGATCCGCTGTCTGAACGAAGCGATCGGCACACTCCAACGCCAACATCCCGATCGGATGGTGTTCCGCCCGGACCAAATACAGCGAACCGACTTTCCGGCTTATCCACCGTACGCCGTCCGAGAGGCATTGGTCAATGCCTTGGTTCATCGTGACTATGAGCGCCCTACTGGAAATGTGACTGTAGAGATCCACCACGACCGGCTCGTTTTCATGAATGCAGCCGACCTGCCAGAGAACTGGACGGAAGTGAACGCCCAGCAAGGGCATGTTTCGCGATTGGTCAATCCTTCGATCGCCAATGTGTTCCTCTTCCGTGGCTACATGGAGCAGATGGGCTCGGGCATCCCAGCGATCATTCGGGCCTGTAAAGAGGCGAAAGCGAAGGCGCCCACTTGGAGAATGAAGGACGGCATTCTCCAGCTGACCATGTACCTGTCCAAGACCTGGGAACAACCGAAGACAAGCCCGCGCGAAAAGGTCATCCTCGATCACATGGTGCTGGGTAGGCACTACTCCATCGGTGAACTGGCACGGGTCGCCGAGGTGACCGAGCGTCAATTGCGTCGCGATCTGCAAGAACTGATGGCACAGGGTAGGATCCAACGTGTGGGAAAAGGACCTTCGACCGTTTACCTGCGCAACCAAGAGCGATGAGTGGGGTAGCCTCATATAGCCACCACCTGCTATCCGGACATGAACCGGACAAGTCAGGACATGGCCCAAGTGCGTTACCCCGAGAATATGCACTCGCGCCACTACTCCAATCACATTTCACTCAATACCAAGTCATTGAGCTCTACTGTACAGACCTCCTAGTGAATCCGGACATTATCCGGACATATTCGGACATCGGTTCGAGGAGTCTGGCTAGGGTGCATTCTTCCGATAACAAGCGGCGCTGGACGACCTACCGCTTGCCAGATAAGGGGGGGGGTAACATGCCAGATAAGGGTGGGGATCAGCAACCGCCCGGAAGGCCTGTGGCTCTGGGAGTTGACAAAGCGGACGAGTCAGGTTTGATGCCAGATAAAGGAGCCCTCATGCCAGATAAGGGCAGGCAACTGGCAGATAGCCCCAAGCGCTGGACGCGTGTTTCCCCAGAGGCCACCAAGGCCCAGATCCTGGAACTGTGCAAGGGCCAATACCTCACCGCCAAAGAGCTGGCACAACGCATTGGCAAGAACCACCGATACCTGAGCAACAACTTCATCTATCCCCTAGTGCGCGAAGGACTGTTACGTCCACAGTTCCCTGGTACCAGACGGAAGGATCAAGCATACATCACGGCAACTCCATGACCAACGGATCAGCATTCCGCGTGAGCGATCGAAGCGGCACCCCGCAGGCCGGTAATCCGGCCGAGGACTTGCAGCGGATAGCCCGACGGCGTTGCATTTGAACGCCGGCACGCCCAACACTTCGACAAGCTCAGTGTGACAACACGAACGAACATGAACGCATACATCATCGCCGGTTTCCGCAGCGCAGTGGGTAAAGCCCCGCGCGGCAAATTCCGTTTCACGCGTCCGGATGACCTGGCCGCGCACGTGGTGAACCACCTGGTGGGCTCGGTGCCCGGGCTGGAGCGCGACCGCATCGACGATGTGATCGTGGGCAACGCCACGCCCGAGGCCGAGCAGGGGCTG
>JAEUSU010000043.1 GCA_016788635.1 Flavobacteriales bacterium
GCAGCGGTGCGCGTGATGATCGAACCATGAGAAGATCACTTGCAATACTTGCGTTCACCACGGCCTGGCAAGTGGCCGCGGACGCCAAGGTGTTGACCGCCGATGGCGTGAAGGCGGCCAATGCGGGGATCGCCACCAGCGAGTTGATCGAGGGGAACGAGAAGGTGGTCAACGATATCTACCTGGCCACGGTAGGCAAGGATGTGGATGAGTTGACCTCAGCACAAACCAGTGCGCTTCTTGACGTCGCCAGCCAATGTCCCATGCTGGGCGGGAACGCGGTCTTCAGGGCACGTTCCCTCTACTCGCTTGTCGACGACACCTACGACTTCGACGACCAGCTGTTGTGTTTGCCGCACGGCATTATCGTAAAGAACCTGACTGATCGTACAGCAAACTCCGTTGTGGTAATTCCCAACCCTGCGGTGGACGAAGCCAGCCTCATCCTTGCACGCACGTTGGATGGTCCAGGCACGTTCATCGTGTATGACGCGTTAGGGACGGTAGTGATGCGGCAAGCCTTGCCGAACGAGATGCCACGTATGCACTTCAGCACTGCTTCATTGGTGAATGCACATTATCACTACGAGGTACGTGGTCCAACGGGTGTAATAGGTAGCGGAAAACTCGTCATCGTACGCTGAGCATCCCATGGCTTCCTTGCGAGATACCGTCCGGTACGGAACCTGTCTGTTGATGCTTGTATGTTCATCATACTTTGAACGGTGCCTCTCGCAAGGATTGAATGACCTCTGGATGGGAGGATATGGTGAACAATGGGGACTGCCTTGGGGCGGAACAGATCTAAGATTCGTTTCCGGGGGGGTAGTCGTATCTCAAGAGGGTCGGGACATCGATTTCGCCAGGACGAACGCGAATATCACAGACAGTGGGGGCAACTTGCTTTTCAGCACCAATGGAGCCTACTTGGCGAACGCCACCGGTGACACCCTTCTGAACGGCACCGGGTTGAACCCAAGCACCTATACTTCTCAGTATCCCGAAGGACTGTACCTCCCTCAAAGCTGCTTGATCCTCCCCAAGCCAGAAACTCCGGGGGTCTACTACTTATTCCATGGCACCTTGGACGATCAAGTTGGGCAGTTCGCCCAATACCTGTACCTGACCACGATCGACATGAGCCTGGATGGTGGCCTGGGCGCTGTTGTGACCAAGAACCACGTGTTGATCGCGGATACATTGAACGTTGGCAAGATCACCGCCGTGCGCCATGCCAACGGGCGGGATTGGTGGGTCTTCTGCCATAAGCAGCCCACGAATGTCTTTTATCGGCTGCTTGTCACGCCCTTTGGCATATCCGGTCCAGACCAGCAAGCCACAGGCGTAACGCGATATGCTGACCTAGGGCAGGTATGCTTCTCTCCTGACGGCAGCAAGTTCGCCTATTACTGGGGCGATGGAGAGGATCTCGAGGTCTTCAACTTCGATCGTTGCACAGGGCTGTTCACCAGTCCCGTGCATATCCTGATCGACGACTACGATCAGATGGGCGGCGTAGCCTTTTCGCCCAACAGCCGCTACCTGTACGTTTCCTCGGTGCTTGACGTGTACCAGTATGACACGGAAGCCCCGGACATCGCCGCCTCCATGGTACACATCGCCACCTGGGATGGCTTTTACTCGCCGAGCCCACCCTTTGCCACCTTGTTCGATATCGCGCAGCTCGCGCCCGACGGCAAGATCTATATAGGTACGGGCAATTCCACGCTCCACTTGCATGTGATCCACGACCCTGATCTGCCGGGAATGGCCTGCAATATGGTGCAGCACGATCTTCCGTTGCCGACATACTATTCGAACTCCCTGCCCAACCACCCCAACTACCATCTGGGGCCGCTGGCGGGCAGCCCGTGCGATACGCTGGGGCTTTCGGTGGGCGGCGGCCAGGAAGAGGCCGCGCTGCACGTGCAGGCCTACCCCAACCCGAACAACGGAGCGTTCACCTTGAGCTATCCTGTGCAACCTGAGGCGGGCATATTGGAGGTGGTGGATGTGCAGGGCCGGGTGGTGTACCAAAGCCGCTTGGCGGCGTGGAGCCAGGTGCATCAGGTGGAGTTACAAGGCGAGGCAGCGGGGATGTACCAGTGTCGTCTTACTTGGGGCACCCGCAGCGCAGCGGTGCGCGTGATGATCGAACCATGAGAAGATCACTTGCAATCCTTGCGTTAGCCATGGCCTTGCAAGTGGCCGCGGACGCCAAGGTGTTGACCGCCGATGGGGTGAAGGCAGCCAACGCAGGGATTGTGACCAGTGAACTGATCGAAGTCAACGAGAAGACCGTGAACGACATCTACCTCGCGACAGTGGGAAAAGACTTGGACAGCTTCAGCAGCGATCAAACCAGTGTGTTGTTCGCGATCGCGAACCAATGCCCGATGCTCGGCGGCAACGCGGTCTTCAAGGCCCGATCCCTCTACTGGCTCATCAACGACAGCTACGATTTTGATGATCCACTTCTGTGCCTGTCCTACGGCATCATCGTGAAGAGCTTGACGGAACGACAAGCGAATACGATCAGTGTAATACCCAATCCGGCGAGAGACGAGGCCAGCTTGGTAATGCCTCAGGAGTTGAAGGTTCCCGGGACGCTGATCATGTACGATGCGCTCGGAGCCGAAGTGTTGCGAAGCAGCATACCTGCGAGCACGATGCGCTTTGCCTTCAGCATAGCGGCACTCTCCCCTGCGCTGTATCACTACAAGGTGCTGACAGTTGAGGGCGTGATCGGCGATGGGAAGTTGACCATCATTCGCTGATCCATGCGGATCGCCAGAGCAATCAATTCAATACGTTCAGCGTGGCTGTGCGTGCTGTATGTCTTCATCCAGCATGCTTGCGCGCAACAAGGTTTGAGCAATTTGTGGCTGGGTGGATTCGACAGCGACGGCCCACCACCATTTGGTGGCGTGGATCTGGATTTCCAAAGCGGAAACATGGTCACTTCGACCATGTCGCGTGCCATTGGCTACCGCAGGACCTCGGCGAATATCACTGATGCCAGCGGCGACCTATTGTTCAGCACCAACGGTTGCTTTATTGCCAATGCTACTGGCGATACACTATTGAACGGCACCGGGCTCAATCCGAGCAGCTACACGACCATGTTCCCAGAGGGTTTATACCTCTCGCAGGCCTGCCTGATCCTGCATAAGCCGGAGGCGTCGGATATCTATTTTCTCTTCCATGGTACCCTTGACAACATACCTGGACCGAATGCGCTCTATCTCTATCTGACCACCATCGATATGAGCCTGGACGGTGGCTTGGGAGGGGTCGCGATCAAGAACCAGGTATTGGTCTCCGATGCGCTGAACACCGGAAGGATCACGGCCGTTCGTCATGCCAATGGGCGTGATTGGTGGGTGTTCTGCCATAAAGTGAACACGAACAACTTCTACAGGTTGCTGGTCACGCCGTACGGCGTGGTGGTTGATGGTACACAGTCGATCGGTATAGTTCGGCCACCAGACAATGGCCAGGCTTGTTTCTCCCCGGATGGCAGCAAGTTCGCCTACTATTGGGGCCAGTTCAATCAAGATCTGGAGATCTTTGATTTCGATCGCTGCACCGGGCTGTTCGCAAACCCGGTGCATATCCTGATCAGCGATGCCAATACCATGGGCGGTGTTGCATTCTCGCCCAACAGCCGTTACCTCTATGTTCCATCCGTGGAGGACGTGTATCAGTACGATACCGAGGCGACGGACATCGGGGCTAGCATGGTTCACATCGCCCATTGGGATAGCACCTACTCGCCGTTTCCGCCGTTCGCGACGCTGTTCGACATCGCCCAACTGGCGCCAAACGGTAAGATCTACATCGGCACGGGCAATAGCACGGATAAACTGCACGTGATCCACTCACCCGATTCGGCTGGGCTGGCATGTAACATCGAGCAGCATGGGATCGCGTTGCCGAGGTACTTCAGCAACTCATTGCCCAATCACCCCAACTACCACCTGGGCCCGGTGGATGGCAGCGTCTGCGATAGTTTAGGCATAAACGCGGGGGTGCCCGATGCGCTGGTGGAGGCGAGCATCAAGGTGTATCCGAACCCGAACACCGGAGCGTTCACCTTAAGCTATCCTGTGCAACCTGAGGCGGGCATGTTGGAGGTACTGGATGTGCAGGGCCGTATAGCTTACCACAGCCGCTTGGCGGCGTGGAGCCAGGTGCATCAGGTGGAGTTACAAGGCGAGGCAGCGGGGATGTACCAGTGCCGGTTAACTTGGGGCAGCAGGTCCACCAGCGTACGCGTCATCCTTCAACCATGAGCAAGCACCTTCTATTCCTTCTATTGCTCGCCTTGCCTTGGGTTTCGCAGGCGCAATCATCGGCACCGTTGCCGAACACCGCGCCCTTCAACGCGCCAACGCTGGAGGTGCTGATGGCCAACCGGCCGTCGCACATCGAGCAAGCGAAGTGGCTGGAAATGATGGAGCAGCCGGTGAACCGCTCGGGGTATCCACTGCGCATCACGCAAGCCATGCTCGATTCATTGGATGGGCGGCTACTGGATAGGAGGTTCCAGTACGTATTGGTGAGGTGATCATGCGCAGGAAAGACGAAATAGTGGTGATGTGGGCTGTCTCTACCATGTCGTAGTGGAGTTGACGACCTCTCACGGCAACTGCTCCAACCGCGTGTTCGTCGGCACTGAACCTCCGATGTTCACCAGGATGGGGTCGCGGTCGTTGGCGGAGCCGGAATAGCGCACGGTGCCATCCAGGTTCACATCACCCACGGAATACACGCTCGGCACCGTGTTCGTGGGTACGCTGCCACCAATGGTGATGAGGATCGGGTCGCGGTCGTTGTCGAAGCCGGAGTACTTCAGCGCGTTGTCGCGCACCACGTTGCCGGCCCACAGCATCATGCGGCCGTTCACCAGCTTGCGGGCGTCGGTGCCATAGGTCGTGGTGCCTGCGAGCGTGAGGTCCACCGTGAGGGGAGTGCCGGTAAGCGCCAACGGGCTCGCGGTCATGCACCCAAGGTGGTTGCGGTGCCGCACCGCTACATGGTAGCTGCCCGCCGCAGCCAGCAGGGTGATGGGGGAGACACCGTCGCTGGCCACCACATCCCCATCCCGCTGCACCAAGGCGCTGCGGGTGTCCACGATGGTGGAAGGTGAGCTGGTTGAGCGCAATTCCACCAGCACCCAATCCACGATGGCATTGTCGCCGGTGGTGGCCGTTGCACCCGGCACGATGGTTTCCCCACCGCCGCCCACCTGTGTGAAGCCGAGGCTGGTGTAGGGTTCTTGTGTGGGAAGCAGACCACCGGAACGGAGATCATCACGCATGCGGTCGAGCAACGGATCATACGGGCCTTCGAGCATGAGCTTCACGGCCAGCCGCACGCCATTGTTCTCCACCTGCACATTGTCCAGGTAGAACCAATTGCCATAGCCGTTGATGGCCACGAAACGGAATTGCACCAGCTGGCCGTCGTAGGCGCTGATGTCGATGTCGTTCAACTGCCATTGCGAGCAGTTCGTGGGGGTCCAGTTGCTGGTGCTGTATGCCGTGGTCTGCAGCGCCGCACCGGTGGCCTGGTACAAGGTGGTCCATGTGGTGCCGCAGTTGTTGCTCACTTCCACGCGGAAGCCGTCCGGATAGCTCGCCGAGTAACCGGCATAGGCCCGGTGGAATTTCAACCGACCGCCGGCCACACCTGCCAGGTTCACGAGCGGGGAAACGAGCCGGTCCTCCTGCCCCGGAGCATTGTAGCTGTAATGGTTGATGGACCAGGCCGTGGAGGCTGCACAAAGCGGTCCGTTGGTGAGCACGGTGGTGCCCCAGGTGGTGGCCGCATCAGGGTTCTGGATGGTCCAGCCCGGTGGAGTGGCGCTGCCGCCCTGCACATCCTCCAGGAAGGGTGCGTTGAGGGTGGTGGCCGTGACGAGCTCCAGCCCTGCGGTGATGGCATCGTTGCCCGGGTATTGGTCGCCGGTGAGAAGGGTGCCCACCGTAAGGGTGTGTGCACCCAGCCCGGTGAGGGTGAGTGTTTGTGCGAACGCGAAAACGGCGGATGCACCGGGCGCCAGTGTGCCGGTGAAGGTCTCGGTGACCCAGGCCCCGGCATCCAGCCGATAGCGCAACGGGAAGTTGGATTGTGCGGACTGGCCGAAGTTGCGCACCGTGGCGGAGACCGTGCGCGGTGTGCCGGGACAGTCCAGCAATGTACCGATGGGGCCCACCACATTGAAGATGCCCACGTTGTTCGCCAGCGGGGTGTCGAAGGCCTCCACCTGGTCTGTGCGGCTGGCACTGCTGCCCTGGCTGGCGCTGAAGCCCAGGCCGCGACGCGCGAAGGCCGCCCAGATGGCCCCCTGGTTCGCGCCACCAAAGGTGTTCAAGTCGGCCTGCAGGATGGCATCGCGCGCATCCACGAAACCCGGGTTGCAGGGTGTGAGCTTCAATCCTTCGATCACCAGGCGCATGGCGATGTTGTTGCCGCCCGTGCCGGAATAGATGTCGGTGTTCAGTCCGTGCACGCCGATCAGTTCCCAGGTCATCTCCCACAGCATGGTGCACCACACGAAGCCGATGCCGTGCGGCTGGCTTACCCCGCTGTTCGTGTTCGCGTAGGTGTAGCCGTTCACCGAAAAACTGGTGCTGTACGGTGCGGGCCTGATGCCACCGCCCGTGGTGGGCTGCCCCAGCACATAGGTGCCCACGCCGCGCGGCATGGCGCCCGTGTCACCGGACTTGATGGTCATCACCAATCCGAAGAAATCGCTCCAGCCTTCGCCCATCTGTTCGGCGTTGGAAAGACAGCTGGTGTTGGAGGGGCCGCCGACCAACCGGTTGCTGATGCCGTGGCCATACTCGTGCGCGATGATGCCGTTGTCCAGATCGCTGTCGCGCTCCGGCGTGGTGTAGGTCCACCGGAACATCTGCATGCGCGGGTTGGAACCGTCCGGCGGGGTGCCGAAGTTGGCGTTGTTGGTGCCGCTGCCATCCTGGGCATCGGCGTTCACCCAGTCGTTGCCGGTGCCGCCGCGCCCGTAGTTGTTCTGTTGGAAGTTGCCGGCCACCTCGTTGAAGCCGTAGCCATACCACACATCGTGCATCAGGTTGTTCCAGTAGAACAGGTTGGTGATGGCGGCGGATTGGTAGGTGCTTGGTGCCTGGGTGAGGTCCATCGGAAAGTCGAAATCCAGGGTGGCCCCGCCGCTGGGGCGGAAGCCGCCCGTGTTGTTGGCATCGGTGTCCTCCTGTGCCCGGCAATTGTTGCCGCGGGTATCGGTGTACTCCGCGCCGGCCGCGCCGTTGTTGTCATGCCAGCCGTAGGGTGAAGCGATGCCGCCATCCAGCCAGGGTGCGTTGCGCAGGGTGCGGGTACCGTGCGAGGGGCTTTCCACAGGCCAGCCCAACACGCGGTAGTCGTTGGGCGCGGCAGGGGCTTCCAAAGCCTCGGCATGCGCGGCGCAGCTGCGGTGGGCGTGGTCATGATCGAAGGCGCAATTCGCCACCCAGTCGTTGCGGTCCAACTCTTCGCCGGTGAGCGCATCGATGCGCACGTTCCACCAATGCGAGCCGTCGGGCGTGTAATGGTTCACGTTCCAGGCCAGGTGCAGGCGTTCGCCCACGGGCTGGTAGACGAGTTGCACGCGCACAGGCTCATTGCCCAGCAGGGTGCCGTCGTAGGTCAGGCGGCGGCCGGCATCTTCGCTGAGCAGCAGCGTAGGAACAGATGCTCCAGGAAGGGTCCGCGATAGCACGCTCCGCAGGGCTTGTTCCCCGCCGATCGCTGGCGTGCTGGTATTCACTCGCTTCGCCATGTGGGAGAAGGCAGCTACGTTAAGGGCCACCAGGCTGCCATTGGCCCCGCGGTGCAGGCCGATGTCCCCGTTCCACACTTCAATGCCCTGCCAGCGCTGGCGCAGGAAGGTGTGCTGCACGCCGTTGTCGCTGCGGTAGTCGTCCTTCACCACCAGGTCCTGCAGGTCCTCAGTTTTGAAGCCTTGCTGCTGCAGGCGCTCCCAGGCATCCTGGGGCAGCAGGGTGGGGCGGTCCTGTGCGAAGCCTAACGCACAGAGGATGAACAGGAAAAGGAGGAAGGTGGAGCGAAGGAGCAACATGCCTGGGGGAACGGGACATCGAAAGTACGGCTTTGGCCTGCGGGCTTCAATGGCGCCGGGCGCGCATGCTGGGGATCCAAACCCGATCTGCAGCTTGGTTTCCATGGCAAGTATCTTTGCACCGCGTTGATGACCCGGGCCAACCCCCAACATCTTCAACGTCCGGGTTTTCTGTTTCAACCTTCAACTTTCAACTAGCAAAATGTACCCCCCCGAACTCGTCGCCCCCATGAAGACGGACCTCACCACGGCCGGCTTCGAAGAATTGCATACCCCCGATCAAGTGGACAAGGCGTTGAACGCCCCCGGCACCGTGCTCTGCGTGGTGAACAGCGTGTGCGGCTGTGCCGCCGGTGCCGCACGCCCGGGCGTGAAGCTCTCCCTGCAAGGCGACAAGCGCCCGCAGAAGCTGGTCACCGTATTTGCCGGGGTGGATACTGAAGCTGTGGCGCAGGCACGCCAGCACTTCCTGCCTTACCCGCCCAGCTCGCCCAGCATGGCGCTCTTCAAGGATGGCAAGCTCGTGCACTTCATTGAGCGCCACCACATCGAAGGCCGCACGGCCGGCATGATCGCCGACCACCTGCGCATGGCGTACGAGGAGTTCTGCTAACGGCGGGGCAGGTAGCCGGCCCGTTCGCGCACGCGGTCCAAGGTGGTGGCCGCCACCCGCCGTGCCTTTTCCGCACCGATCGCCAGTTGGCGGTCCAGTTCGGCGCGGTCGTTCATGAGCGCATCGAAGGCCGCGCGTTCCGCAGCGAACCCTTCCAGCAGCGCGGCCAGGAGTTCCTTTTTGGCGTGGCCATACCCATAGCCGCCCGCCCGGAATTTGCCGGCCATCTCCGCCACGGCATCCGCAGGGGCCACCAGCTTGAAGAGCGTGTACACGGTGTTGCCCTCGGGGTCCTTGGGCTCCTCCATCGGGGTGCTGTCCGTTACAATGCCCATCACCTCCTTCTTCAGCTCCTTCTCCGGAGCGAAGAGGCGCAGCAGGTTGCCGCGGCTCTTGCTCATCTTCTCACCGTCGGTGCCGGGCACGATCATCACTTGCTCGTCGATGCGCGCATCGGGCAGCACAAAGGTCTCGCCCATCTGGTGGTTGAAGCGTTCGGCCACGTCGCGCGTGAACTCCAGGTGCTGCTTCTGGTCCTTGCCCACGGGCACGAAGTGCGCGTCGTAGAGCAGGATGTCCGCCGCCATCAGCATGGGGTAGGCGAAGAGCCCCGCGTTCACGTCCTCCAGCCGGTCCGCCTTGTCCTTGAAGCTGTGCGCCAGCGTGAGCCGGGAGAAGGGGAAATAGCAGGAGAGATACCAGGCCAGTTCGGTCACCTCCGGCACATCGCTCTGGCGGTAGAACACGGTGCGCTGCGGGTCCAGGCCGCACGCCAGCCAGGCGGCCGCCACGGCGTAGGTGTGTTCGCGCAGCTGGGCGCCGTCCTTCACCTGGGTGAGGGTGTGCAGGTCGGCGATGAACAGGTAGGACTCGTTGGCCGGGTCGCGGCTGAGCGCGATGGCCGGGCGGATGGCGCCCAGCACGTTGCCCAAGTGGGGCACGCCGGTGCTTTGGATGCCGGTGAGGATGCGGGCCATGCGGGCGGCGAAGATACCTTCGCACCCCTTTTACCAAGGGTGGCGTTCCCATTGGCCCCTTCCGACCTGCATACCGATCGTTCACTTGTGCCCGTTGGGGACAGCCTCCGTGTGCCGCTGTTCAAGTGGCTTTTCGCCCCGCTGCGGTTGGTGTTCAAGCTCTACTTCGGCCTGGTGTTCTTCGCTTCGCTGCTGGTGCTCTACATCCCCTTCCGTATGCTGCTGAGCGATCCGGAGCGCTTCCACAAGGCCTTCCGGCTGAAGCAGGCGTGGGGCAAATTCCTGCAGGTCTTCAGCCTGGTGCCGCAGTGGGCCCTGCACCGGGCGCCGCTGCCGAAGCCGCCCTTCGTGGTGTGCTGCAACCACGGCAGCTACCTGGACATCGTGCACATGTACAACGCCATACCCTCGTACTTCCTGTTCATGGGCAAGTATGAACTGCTGCGCTGGCCCTTGCTGAACATGTTCTTCCGCGACATGAACATTGCCGTGAACCGGGGCAGCCGCACAGAAGCGGCCAAAGCCTTCCTGCGCGCCGCCAAGGCCATTGACGAGGGCGCCAGCATCACCATCTTTCCCGAGGGCACCATCCCCGCCTCCGCTCCACGAATGAAGCCCTTCAAGGACGGTGCCTTCAAGCTGGCCATCGAGAAACAGGTGCCCATTGTGCCGGTGACCTTCCTGGACCACTGGCGCCTCTTCGGCGATCCGGAGGACCTGCTGAGCCGAGGCCGTCCCGGTATCGCACGCTGTGTGGTGCATCCACACGTGCCCACCAAGGGCCTTACCGAAGCCGACCTGCCCGCCTTGCGGCAGCAGGTGTTCGAGATCATCCAGGGCCCGCTGGTGAAGGCCTTTGGTGGGCGCAGGCAGCGGGTCGCACATGAACGGTAGTTTTGTTCCATCAACGCCTTCGGCGGACAAAGCATGAAGATCGACGAGGCCACCCTGGACCGCATCGCTGAACTGGCGCGCCTGGACTTCAGCGACCCAGCCGTACGCAAGACCATCCTGCACGACATGCAGCGCGTGCTGGATTTCGTCGAGCAACTGAACCAGGTGGACACCAAGGGGGTCGAGCCCCTCATCTTCATGACCGAGGAGGCCGATGTGCTGCGCGATGACGTGGCCGAGCTCACCATCACCAAGCAGGAAGCCCTGATGAACGCGCCTGTGAAGGACAGCGACTACTTCAAGGTGCCGCGCGTGGTGGATAAGGGGGCGTAGTCGACAGGAGGTTGGATAAGTTGGGGGTTGCAGGCGTGCCTGACGCAGGCAGGTTGAAGGTTGCTGGTCGCAACTCCTGCCGGTCGGTGGGTGGCGGTGTACCGACCTTTGCGCCATGGCCGTAAAGCGCACCTTTCCTGTTTCTGGCATGACCTGCGCCAGTTGTGTACAGCGGGTGGAGAAGGCACTTCGGTCGGTGCCTGGTGTGGCAAGCGCCAGTGTGAACCTGGCCACGCACACGGCACAGGTGGAGTGGACCGATGCTGCGTTGAGCGAAGCACGATTGCAGGATGCGGTGCATGCGGCGGGCTACCAGTTGCTGGTGGTGGAGGAGCAGCAGGCACAACGGGCCGCCGATGAAGCGCAACGAGCGTATCGCGAGGCACTGCGGAAAGACCTCCTGGTCGCGCTCGTGTTCAGCGTTCCGCTCCTGATCATCGGCATGGGCTTCATGCATTCCGCTTGGTCGCCGTGGGCGCAATGGGCGCTGGCCACGCCGGTGCTGCTTATCTCCGGCCGGCGCTTCTTCCGCAACGCGTGGACGCAGCTCGGGCATCGCACCGCCACCATGGACACCCTGGTGGCCTTGAGCACGGGCGTGTCCTATCTGTTCAGTACGCTCAACACGCTGGCACCTTCATTCCTGACGGATCGTGGACTGGTGCCGCACGTCTATTTCGAAGCGGCCGCCATGGTCATCACCTTCATCCTGCTCGGCAAGCTCCTGGAGGCACGCGCCACGGCAGGTACAGGAGCCGCCATCCGCAAGCTCATGGCGCTGCGCCCCGATCGTGTGCTGCGCGTCGATGCGGCCGGCGACCAGACCGAGGTGCCCCTTGCGGAAGTGAACGTGGATGATGTGCTGCTTGTGCGGCCTGGTGAGCGCGTGGCGGTGGATGGCGTGGTGCTCGATGGCGTAAGCCATGTGGATGAGAGCGCCATGACAGGCGAGCCCATGCCGGCACTGAAGGAGGCCGGTGCGCGCGTGCTGGCGGGCACCGTGAACCAGCACGGCAGTTTGCGCATGCGTGCGCAGCAGGTGGGTGCGGCCACACAATTGGCGCGCATCGTCCGTGCGGTGCAGGACGCCCAGGGCAGCAAGGCGCCTGCGCAACAGTTGGTGGATCGCGTGGCCGCGGTATTCGTGCCGGTGGTGATCGGCATTGCCGTGATCAGTGCCTTACTGTGGTGGGTGCTCGGTGGAACGGACGCGTTCACGCATGGCCTGCTGGCCCTTGTCACCGTGCTGGTGATCGCCTGTCCCTGCGCACTGGGCCTCGCCACGCCCACGGCCATCATGGCCGGCATGGGCCGGGGTGCCGAGCTCGGCATACTTGTGAAGGATGCTGAGGCGCTGGAGAAGGTGGGGAAGGTCACGGCCATGGTCTTTGACAAGACAGGGACCCTTACGGAAGGGCGGCCGGATGTGGTGGAGGTCGTGGGCCTGGAGGACCGCGATGCCGCGTTGGCGTTGTTCATCATGGAGTCGCGATCTGAACATCCGCTGGCCCATGCCATGGTGCGCTACATCCGGCACCACAGGATGGAGGAACATTTCCAAAGCACCGCGCGTGTGGATGCCTTCGAGAGCCTACCCGGGAAGGGTGTGAAGGCGCAGGTGAACGACATCCGCTGGTTGGCAGGGAACCGTCGCCTAATGGAGGAGCACGGCATCGCGATCACGGAGCCCTGGCGGGCACATGAGAAGCGCTGGCAGGAAGCCGCCCGCACCGTGGTCTGGCTGGCGGATGCGCAGCAGGTGCGCGCGGCGCTGGCCATAGCCGACCGCATCAAACCCATGGCGGGGAAGGCGATCGCGCAGGTGAAGGACATGGGTGTGCGGGTCTTCATGCAAACCGGTGATGCACGCCGCACGGCACAGGCGGTGGCCAGGGAGGTGGGTGTCGACGACTTCCGCAGTGAGGTGCTGCCCTCAGGCAAGGCCGCATTCGTTGACGGATTGAAGCAGCAGGGACTGGTGGTGGCCATGGTGGGCGATGGCATCAACGACAGCGAGGCGCTTGCCAGGGCGGATGTAGGCATGGCCATGGGGCGTGGCAGTGACATTGCCATGGGTGTGGCGGGCTTGACGATCGTGGGCGCTGACCTCGGCGCCATCCCGCGTGCGATCACTTTGTCGCGGAGTACGGCAAGCGTGGTCCGGCAGAACCTGTTCTGGGCTTTCATTTACAATGTGCTGGGCATTCCCATCGCCGCAGGGGTGCTGCATCCGATCAATGGATTCCTGCTGGACCCCATGTTCGCAGGCGCGGCCATGGCCTTGAGCAGTGTAAGCGTGGTGGCCAACAGTTTACGGTTGCGGCGCCTGGGCCGTTGACGCGGGTCGCGGCTTTTCCGAAGTGGGCACGATCGGCCGTGCATAACGCGGACGATCTTCCGCCGCACATGGCCGGTCCCCTGTGTTATTTGGCCGCATGGTTCCCATGCATTTCAATGAACTGCGCTGGCCTGGCAAACGCGATCGCGACCCTGGTCCCTTCGCACGCCTGCTGAACAAGGTGATGCGCAAGGCGGGATGCTCCTGGGAGATCACCCGGCGGTACGACCCCCACGAGGACATGATGAGCCTGGAGCAGGCTGCTAACCTGCAGCTGTTGCTTGCTTCGGTGTTGCGCGATGGCCTGGAAGGCGACCTGGTGGAGATGGGGTGCTACGTGGGCTGCACCTCGGCGGTCATCGCCAGTGTGCTCGCACCCCAGGGTCTGGTGGACCGCTTCCACGTCTATGACCTGTTCAGCATCGAGCTGGGCACCTCTAGGGATATCCGCAGGGTCTTCGAGGAAAATTTCCGCACGCTGGCCCTGCCATTGCCCCGGATCCATGCGGGTGACATCCTGCAGACCCTGCCTGCACAGTTGCCCGAGCGCATCCGTTTCGCACACATCGACCTGGGCGTGGGTGGCGACGTGCAGTTGCATGCGCGTTTGGTCACCCATGCGCTGGAGGCGATCTATCCACGGCTGGAGCGCGGCGCGGTGGTGGCCCTGATGGACCTGCATCTGCCGGGGGTCACATTGGATGGCTTCGATGCCAATCCCGGCATGCGTGCGGCCTGCGACGGTTTTTTCAAGAATAAGCCGGAGAAGCCGGTGACACTCTACGGGGGACCCTATTCACATGGGTATTTCGTCAAAGCTTGACAGGCGCACGAGCTGAACGCCCCCGGTCCGGGCTGGCGACTATACGGTGGGAGAGATCGCGGCCTGTGCGGTGCCCTCACCTTCTCCCGTGGGCCCCAGCCCTTCGCTCCAACGCGCGCGTTTCCGGCGGCTCAGTTCCTTCGGTCCGTAGATGAGAACGAGCGTGACGGCCATGGAGATGTTGAAGAAGACGAAGCTGTTCACGTAGGCGGTATCCCCATCCCAGTATCCCGGCAGTGCGGGAATGATGAAGAAGGTGGTGTTGGCCACCACTTGGGCCACCATCAGCACCGCGCCACTGCGTGTCATGTTGAAGATCCAGCCGAGCAGGAAGGTGAGCGAGATCATGCTCATCAGGTGCATGGGCCAGAGGTAGCCATCGGGCACCCCTTCACCCATGATCACCATGGGGGAGTACCAGAAGCCCCAGCAGATGCCGATGGTGAGGCAGGACCGGAAGGCCGTGAAGCGTTCCTGCAGGCGCGTCACGCAGAACTTCATCCACGAGGTCTCCTCCACAAAGGCCACCCCGACCAGGAAGAGCATGTTGTCCCGGAGGTCCTTCAGCCCGGTCTGTTCACCGGAGAATACATGGTACCTGAACCATTCCATGAGCGTCAGCTCTGCAGCGTCCTCCATGCTGGTGCCGGGCCCCACAAAAAAGTCCTCCTTGATCCATCCCACCCATTCACGAATGCCGAACAGGAGCAACACGGTACAGCCCAGATAGGTGAGCACGAATTTCCAAGTAAAGGCGAGCATGTACCACTTGGCGGGCACGCGCCACTTCAGGAAGCTCCCGAACAGGTTCGCCAGCCCCGCCTTTCCTTCCAGGTACCAGGAGAGCAGCGCAGCGAAGATCAGCGGCCCGAATACGCGCAGGCGAAAGATGCCATGGGCGGTGGGGTCCTCCAGCACGTTCTCGCCTGAGTTGGACGTTGCCTTCACGAGCAGGACGATCAGGAACTGGAAGCCCAGCGTAAGCACAACGAAGGTGAGGACGGGGTATCGTTGAATGAAGGCGCGCATCCGCAGGGCTTCAATTTTGAGGGCCGTGAAACTATTGCGAAGGTGGGCCGCAGGCCAAGCCTTGAAAGCGCTGATGCCGTGCAGTATTCAACGGCCGATCGTGCAACACCGGCGCATCTGCCTGCACCCGGTATCTTCGACGCCCCAACGCCTTAGCCATGTACGGCACCATCCAACAGCACCTCAGCAGGGAACTCCAGTCCATTGACGAAGCCGGGCTTTTCAAGCGCGAACGCATCATTTCCAGCGAGCAGGGCGCGGAGATCACGGTAAATGGCAGTCAGGTGCTGAACTTCTGCGCCAACAACTACCTGGGGCTCTCCTCGCATCCCGAAGTGGTGAAGGCCGCTCACGCCGCGTTGGACAGCCATGGCTTCGGCATGAGCAGCGTGCGCTTCATCTGCGGCACACAGGACATCCACAAGGAGCTGGAGGCCAGGCTCGCGGCATTCCACGGCATGGAGGACACCATCCTGTACGCGGCATGTTTCGATGCAAATGGCGGCGTTTTCGAGCCTCTGTTCGGTGAAGAGGATGCCATCATCAGCGATGCGCTCAACCATGCGAGCATCATCGATGGCGTTCGCTTGTGCAAGGCGAAGCGCTACCGCTATGCGAACAACGACATGGCCGACCTCGAGAAGCAGCTTCAGCAGGCGAAGGCGGATGGCGCCCGCTTCAAGATCATCGTCACGGATGGGGTCTTCAGCATGGACGGCATCGTGGCCGACCTCAAGGGCATTTGTGACCTTGCCGATAAGTATGAGGCCTTGGTGATGGTGGACGAGTGCCATGCCGCGGGTTTCATCGGCAGGACCGGTCGTGGCAGCACGGAGCATTGCGGGGTGATGGGCCGTGTGGACATCATCACCGGCACCTTGGGTAAGGCGCTGGGTGGGGCCATGGGTGGCTACACCACCGGCCGCAAGGAGATCATTGAGATGCTGCGCCAGCGTTCGCGGCCCTACCTCTTCAGCAATTCACTGGCGCCATCCATCGTCGGTGCATCGATCAAGGTGATCGACCTCTTGAGCGCGAGTACGGAGTTGCGTGACCGCTTGGAAAAGAACGTGGACCGCTTCCGCAACGGCATAGAAGCGCTTGGGTTCAAGACGCGGGGTGCCGGGGCAGCCATCGTGCCGGTGATGCTGGGCGATGCCAGGCTCAGCCAGGTGATGGCCGACAAGCTGCTGGCCGAGGGCATCTATGTGATCGGCTTCTTCTACCCCGTGGTGCCCAAGGACACCGCCCGGATCCGCGTGCAGCTCAGTGCCGCGCACACCGATGCCCACATCGACAAGGCGCTGGCGGCATTCGCGAAGGTGGGGAAGGAGATGGGGGTGATCGCCTGATCAGGGCTTCACCAGCTTCAACACCAGAGGCACCTTGCCTTCCCGTTGCAGCACGAGCAGGTAGTTCCCTGCCGATAGCTGGCCCACTTGCAAGTGGAACTGCGCACCGGCCCATTGGGTGGCGAGCAGTGACCGCCCTTGGGCATCGAGCAGCGTGAGGTGCAGCGGTGTGGCAAAGTCATCGCGTTGCAGAAAGAGTTCCTTCACCATCGGATTGGGCCACGCACGGATCCCGTGCGCTGCCAATTCGTTGATCCCCACCAGCACATCGAACGAGAGCGCATTGGTGATCGACACCGCTCCATGTTCGGACCATGCGCGCACGAACAAGGTGTGCGCTCCACCGGACAACGTATCGGTAAGCACATCGAAGAGCAGGTCCGTGATCACAGGAGCTGCCGTGGTCGTCACCATTACACCATTGCCGAACCCGGGGTCCACGTCAAGGAAGTACTCGAGCGTGGTGATGTCCCCTCCAGGGGCCTGCTGCTGCACGATGAAGACGCGCCGGTTGGTCAAGCCCCAATGCCCGCCGATGTCCCGCAGACGCAAGCCGAGCACATGACCACCCGGAGAGAGGCTGGCCATTGGGAAAGCCTGTGTGTACGCGATCTGCTGCGCGGCAGGGAAGGAGAAGGGTGTGGCGTTGCCGATGCCGGGGTCGTTGTCGAAGAAGTACTCGCCCGCCACAAGGTTGCCGCCCACGACCGAGGCCGCCACGGTGAACGCACGGCGGTTCGTCAAACCCCAGTTCCCGGCATTGTCTTTCATGCGGATGCCGAGGATGTGCCCGCCGGGTGAGAGCCCGCCCATGGGTATCGCGACCTGGAGATCGACCTGCGCCGCACTTGTGAAGGAGATGGGTATGGCGTTGCCGAAACCCGGGTCGGCATCAACGAAGTACTCGCCGCGCTGTAGCTGCTGCGCCTGCACGAGGGTGGCGAGAAGCAACAGGCCAGGGATGAACGCTGCACGTGCCATGGCGATCAGTCGTTGCTGCGTGCGCTGATGGTGACCTGCAGGGGTGTGCCCTGGTCGGTGGCCGTGGCCGCGCTGAGCACGAAGATGCTGGGTACCGGGGGGATGCCGCTGAGCCGGTAGGGTTCGAGACCTCCGAAAAGACCGCAATCCGCTCCCCCCGCACCCGCACCGATGGCCGGTGAGCCGACCGCGAGTTGGTATTGCGCATCACCTGTGCCGCCCACGAACACAGTACCCATCACCACATTGATCTGGTTGCCGTTCGTGGCCGGGACCGGGGCGCCTGAGAACAGGTTGTTGGAGAACATGCTTCCGCCAACGACCACGGCGCCATTGAAGATGTTGTTCACCGCGCTGATGCCTGCGCTTCCGTAGTACGCGGTACCGGCGGTCATCACGCAGTTCCGCAGTTCGCCGTTCACCGGACCACCGGACAGGTTGATCTGCGCGGAGTAGGTATTGCTGATCGTCAAGTCGTTCACCACGCTGCCGCTTTGGCCGGCAACGATCGCATTTGAGATATAGCAGCCATTGACCACCACACCGGTGATGTTCAAACCGGCAAAGGTGTAAACGATATGAAGCGAATTGGAGCCGGAGGTGAAGCGGCAACGTTCGATGCGCACGAAACTGGCTTTCACTACCGAAGGGCTGCCGCCTTGCACATCGAGGCCGCTGACCACGGCCCCATTAGAACCCGGATCGAAAATGAGCGCGCCGGTCTTTGCGCTTTCCAGATTGGCCTGCGTACCCGGGTTGTTGCTGAGGAACCATCCCGGACCGATCACCACCAGTTGTTTGGTGAAGGTGCAGTTGCCGTAACTGCTGCCTGAAGGTTCCAGATGCAGTGTATCGCCTGCCGTGGCCGCATCATGCGCGGCCTGCAAGGTGGTGAAGTCCGCCGCGATGCCGGTGTTGTTCACGCGGTGGATGGCGGCGTGGGCGGCGGTGAAGGCGCCGAGGAACAGGAGTAGGATCGGGGTGCGCATGGCGTTGAGGCTTGTCGGACAAAGGTCCCGGGCCCCACAGCGCTGCGCATCACGGGTATCCGGAGCGTTCGCATCACGGAAAACCGGGGGTCACAATAGCCCCTGCTCCATGGCGATGCGCACCAACCCGGCGCTGTTGCGCGCACCAAGCTTCTGTAACAACTGACGGCGATGGCTCTCCACGGTGTTCACCGTGATGCCGAGTTCACGCGCGATCTCTTCCGTGGTGCGTTCCCGTGCGATCAATTTCAGCACGGCCAGTTCACGTCCGGTGGGTGGGTCCACCGCCACCATACGCCGTTGTTCCGGCTTTCGGATGTTCTCGACCAAGCTGGCACTGGCATCGCGGCTCAGCCAGGTGCCACCGGCATGCACTGTGCGGATGGCCTGCACCAGTTCATCGCCCGCGCAACTCTTCAACAGGTAGCCGCTCGCACCCTTGGTCAGCATGGCCTGCACCAATTGGCCCTCACCGTACATGCTCATGGCGATCACCTTCACACCGGGCCTCACGGCCAGCAGCGCGGGACAGGCCTCCAGCCCGTCCATCACCGGCATGTGGATGTCGAGCAGCACCACATCCACCGGTTGAAGGGCAAGGGCTTCGATCGCTTCCTTTCCGTTGTGCGCCATGCCCGACACGTGCAGGCCTTCGGTCGCGTCCAGCAGGCTCTTGAGCCCATCGAGCAGCACCTGGTGATCGTCCACAAGCAGCAGGTTGATCATGTGCCGGCGGGAATGGGTACGTCGATCGCCCAGGTGGTGCCCTTGCCGGGAGCGGAGCTCAGCGACGCGGTGCCGTGCATCAAGGTGGCGCGCGTGCGCATGTTCCCTTGCCCGTGGCCGTTGGTGGCCAACGCGGGGTCAAATCCGCGGCCATCGTCGGTGATCACCAGACTCACGCGGTCGCCATCCTCCACGCTTGCTTCCACCGTGATGCGTGAGGCCCCGGCATGCCTGAGCGCGTTGTTCACAGCCTCCTGGGTGATGCGGTATAGACCGCTTTCCACATCGCGCGGCAGACGTTCGCGGAAGCCGTGCACATGCACCTCCATGGCGGTGCTGCCGCTGGTATTGACGGCCTCTGCGAGTTGGTGAAGGGCATCCGGCAGGCCCAACTTCACCAGCGAACCGGGCATCAACGCACGGCTGATCCGGCGGACCTCGTGCGTGGCCTGCTCCACCAGATCGCCGGCCTTCTCCGCGCTGCCGGGTGCGGTGGTGGCCAGCCGCATGCGCGCCGCACTGAGCAGAATGCCCACGCCATCGTGCAGTTCAGCGGCCACGCGCTGGCGTTCCCGCTCCTCGCCTTCGAGCACACCATGCATGGCGCCGATCCGCTTCTCCTGCTCCAATGCCGCAATGCGGGCGCGGGACAGGTTGCGGGCACGGACGCGGTCCCGTAACAGCAGGGCCAGCACCACCAACGCAAGGGCCCCACCGGCCCCCAATGCCCAGAGTTGTTGTTCACGGCGAAGAAGTGCCTCCAGGTCGCGTTCGCGCTGCATTTGCTGTTCCAGTATGGTGCGCTCCTTCTCGGCCGTCTCGAAGCGCACCTGCCAATTGGCAATGGCCTTGTTCTTCTCCTCATTGAGCACGCTGTCCTTGAGGGCGATGTACGCCTCCAGGTGGGGCAGCGCCTCTGCGGGTCGGTCCAGGTCGCGGTAGGCTCGGGCCAGGTACCGGTGTCCGTCCATGCGGTAGTTCCGGCTGCCCATGCTGTCCGCCAACGCAAGAGTGCGCAGCAAGTGGGGTAGCGCAAGGGCCGGCGCCCCATTGACCAGGTGCAGATCGCCCATGTTCCGGTTCACGCTTGCAAGGCCCTCCCTATCGCCAATGCGTATGGCGATCTCCATGGAAGCGTTGTAGCTGGCCAGCGCTTCCTCCGGCCTGCCGGTGTCGCGCAGCACGTTGCCCAGGCTCTCCAGGGCAATGCACTCCACATCCTCGAGTCCGGCTGCGCGGGCCATGGCCAGGCTGCGGATGAAGCGGTCCTGCGCCTCGGAGTAACGCTTGCGGTCGAAATAGACCACGCCCAGGTTGAGCAACGAGCCGGCCAGGCGGGCGCTGTCACCCTGTGCCTCATAAATGGCCACGCTCCGCTCCAGTGCGTCAAACGCATCGTCATATTGCTTCAATCGTTCATACACCCGCGCCAGGTTGTTGTAAGTCACGGCCGTGCGTGTACTGTCCGCGCCGGGCGCTAGGTCCAGCGCCGAATGATAGGCGGCTATCGCCTCCTCATACTCATCGTTGTCATAGGCGATCCGTCCGCGGAAGTTCTTGACCTGGGTGCGCAGGTCCGGGTCGGATACCGGTACGGCATCCACCTCACGTATCCTTCTCAACGCCTCAGGGGATCGCCCTGAGCGGCTCAAAAGGGCGGCTTCCAAATAGCCCAGTCGTGCGGCATGGTCCGGGTCCTGCCTGGCCAAGGGGTCGTTGCGCAACCGTTCAAGCCGTTTGGAAGCGGAGTCCGGCGCTGGACCAAGTGCCTCTAATACAGCACGTTCCATGATGCGTCCTCGCTCTTGGGGCGTTTGGCCGCAAACGACCTTGCCAGCCAGTAGTGTGGCCAGAAAGGCCACGGCCGACAGAGCTCGTGCGCCGCTCATGGTCATGCCGGGAAGGTACGCGATGGCAGTCCATCAGCCCCCGCTGCTCGGGCTGTCCACAGCCCCTTGTTGGTTTTCAGAAAGATCGATCTAACTTCGCGCCCCCTTCCGGAGAAGGGTCCCATTTTCAACCTCGAACGAACGTGGCATCGACGACGCATATGACGAGCATGGCCAACAAGGCCACCGTCACGAAGCAATGGCTCCTGGTGGACGCCGAGAATGAGACTTTGGGCCGCCTGGCCAGCAAGATCGCCATGCTGGTGCGCGGCAAGCACAAGCCCACTTTCACGCCGCATGCGGATTGTGGTGACCATGTGATCGTGATCAACGCCGGCAAGGTGCATCTCACCGGCGCCAAGATGGCCGACAAGGAGTACCAGCGCTTCAGCGGGTACCCTGGTGGCCGTACGGTGGAACTCGCCCACAACCTGCTGCGCCGCAAGCCGGAGGCCCTGTTGGAGATCGCCGTTCGTGGCATGCTCCCCAAGACCCGCCTTGGCCGCGCCCAGTTCAACAACCTGCACGTGGTGGCAGGCACCGAGCATAAGCACGGCGCCCAGAACCCCCGCACCGTAGACCTCAACAGCATCAAGTAAACCATGGAGTCCGTCAACAGCATTGGCCGCCGCAAGACCTCGATCGCGCGCGTCATCCTGCAGGAAGGCAACGGCAGCATCACCGTCAATGGTGTGGATGCCACTGAGTACTTCCCCATCCTGCTGCAGCAGTACAAGGTGAACCAGCCCCTGAAGGCCACCGAAGCGGCCGGCAAATACGACATCATCGCCCGGGTGGACGGTGGTGGCATCACCGGCCAGGTGGAGGCCCTGCGCCTGGGCATCGCCCGCGCGCTGGTGAAGATGGACCCCGAGCTCAAGCCGAAGCTCAAGGCCGAGGACCTCATGACCCGCGACCCGCGCGCCGTGGAGCGTAAGAAGTTCGGACGCAAGAAGGCCCGCAAGCGCTACCAGTTCAGCAAGCGTTAACATCCCACGCTTGCGGCACCCGCCAGAGCCCTGGCAAAGGCGGGTTCAGCATCCAATCCAGATGGACTCGGGACTACCGGCTACCACCTGGATGCCTGCAAAACGGGAAAAAGGAACGTGAACCCAACGAAGTAAACCAGACCAATGGCTCGTACAGAATTTCAGCAGTTGCTCGACGCAGGGGTGCATTTCGGCCACCTCAAGCGCAAGTGGAACCCCAACATGGCCCCGTACATCTTCGGGGAGAAGAAGGGCATCCACGTCATCGACCTCAACAAGACGGTCGTCAAGGTAGAAGAGGCCGCCAACGCCTTGAAGAACATTGCCCGCAGCGGCAAGAAGGTGCTCTTCGTGGCCACGAAGAAGCAGGCCAAGGACATCGTGGCGGACAAGGTGAAGCCCACCGGCATGCCGTACGTCACCGAACGGTGGAGCGGTGGCATGCTCACCAATTTCGGCACCATCCGCCGCGCGATCAAGAAGATGTCGTCCATCGACCGCATGAAGACGGACGGCACCTTCAACCACCTCAGCAAGCGCGAACGCCTGCAGGTGATGCGCCAGCGCGAGAAGATGGAGAAGAACCTGGGCTCCATCGCCGACCTCACCCGTCTGCCCAGCGCGCTGTTCATCGTGGACATCGTGAAGGAGCACATCGCCCTGGCCGAAGCCCGCAAGCTGGGCATCCCCACCTTCGCCATGGTGGACACCAACAGCGACCCCACCCTCGTGGACTTCCCCATTCCTGCCAATGACGACGCCACCAAGAGCATCGAGCTCATCGTGGACGTGATGGTGCAGGCCGTGAGTGAGGGCCTCGAAGAGCGCAAGCAGGACAAGGAGCGCGGTGAGGCCGTGCCTGAGGAGGAAGGTGGTGAGGAGGAGGCCGGCATGGAAGTGGGCGAGCCTGCCACCGAAGAGGTGATCGCCGCCACCCCGGTGGCCGGTACCGAAGAGGAGGAGAGCACCAATTGAACACTTTCCCAGGCCCGAGCGCGATCGCGTCCGGTTCCAGGAAAGGTGGTACCACCAGCATACTTAACAGACAATAGCTAATGAGCTCTACCATGGCCATTACCGCCGCAGACGTGAACAAGCTCCGCCAGATCACCGGCGCGGGCATGATGGATTGCAAGAAGGCCCTCACCGAGGCCAACGGCGATTTCGACCTCGCCATCGACATCCTGCGCAAGCAGGGGCAGAAGGTGGCCGCCAAGCGCGCCGACCGCGAGGCTTCCGAGGGGCTGGTGATCGCCAAGACCACCGCCGACGGCACCCGCGGCGTGCTCGTATGCCTGAACTGCGAGACCGATTTCGTGGCCAAGAACGCCGACTTCGGCGCGCTGGCCGACCGCATCGCCACCATCGCCCTGGAGAAGGGTGCCAGCAGCGTGGATAGCCTGAAGACACAGGCCTACGACAGCAACGGCCTCACCATTGCCGAGAAGATCGTGGAGCAGACCGGTGTGATCGGTGAGAAACTGGATGTGAGCGTATGCGCCGAGGTGAAAGCCCCGTACGTGTTCGCCTACAACCACCCCGGCAACAAGGTGGCCAGCATCGTGGGCCTCAACAAGGCCGGCTTCGAAGGCCAGGCCAAGGATGTGGCCATGCAGATCGCCGCCATGGCGCCCATCGCCCTCAACAAGGAGAGCGTGCCCGCCGAGGTGATCGCCAAGGAGATCGAGATCGGCAAGGAACTCGCCATCCAGGAGGGCAAGCCCGCCGAAATGGCCGAGAAGATCGCCCAAGGCCGCCTCACCAAGTTCTTCAAGGAAAGCACCCTGCTCGCGCAGGAGTTCATCAAGGACAACAAGGTGAACGTGGAGCAATACCTGAAGCAGGCGGACAAGGACCTGACCGCCGTTGACTTCAAGCGCCACTCACTGATGCCCTGATCGGCACGGTGATCCAATTGCTTGAGCGGCCCCGACTTGTCGGGGCCGCTCGTTTTTCCGGGCTGCCGGTACCGCCTTTTTCGTTGTTTTGACCCCCGATCGTCGGCAATGCGGTCCCCCATGACGAACGGAAGCCCCAAGTACAAGCGTGTCCTTCTGAAGCTCAGCGGCGAAAGCCTCATGGGCGACAAGTCCTATGGCATTGATGACAAGCAGTTGAACGCCTATGCGCGGGAGATCATCAGCGTGGTGAACGCCGGGGTGCAGGTGGCCGTGGTGATCGGCGGTGGCAACATCTACCGCGGCATGCAGGCCGAGGGCAGCGGCATCGACCGTGTGCAGGGCGACCACATGGGCATGCTGGCCACCGTGATCAACAGCCTGGCGCTACAAAGCGCACTGGAGGCCGCAGGCCACAAGACCCGCCTGATGAGCGCCATCAAGATGGAGCAGATCGCCGAACCCTTCATCCGCCGACGCGCCGTGCGCCACCTGGAGAAGGGCCGCATCGTGATCTTCGGCGCGGGCACCGGCAACCCTTACTTCACCACCGACACGGCCGCCAGCTTGCGCGCCATCGAGATCGAGGCCGATGTGATCCTCAAGGGAACCCGCGTGGACGGCATCTACACCGCCGATCCAGAGAAGGACAAGAGCGCGAAGAAGTACGACCGCATCTCCTTCGCCGAGGTCTATGAGAAAGGACTCAACGTGATGGACATGACCGCCTTCACCCTGTGCAAGGAGAACGAACTGCCCATCATCGTGTTCGACATGAACAAGCCGGGCAACCTCGCGCGCGTGGTCACCGGCGAGCCGGTGGGGACCTTGGTGGAGTTCTGAGGTGCGGACAATGTGCGCCCAGCACGAAGCAGTGTCGGCTCGGAACTAACCGAGCTTCTTCTCCAGGAGATCGAGCAGTCGCTTGTTCATCTCCAGCAACTGTGCGTTCGTCTGCCGCAGTTCCCCGTCGATCTTCTCATAGCGTTCAGTAACGCTCCTGATCAGATCGGACAACTTATTCACGTGGGCCTCATGCAACGCATCATAGCGGTCCAGCCGACGTGTGCATACCTTCACCTTCAGCGGCCGCCCGGCCTTTGTAGAGATGAGCACCTTGAATTGGAGTGAAGGACTGTATCTGGTGCGCTTGCACATGGAAGGGATGGCCGTGAGTGAAGGTAAACTGACCATTGTGAAGTGAAACAGTACCTGCGGAAAGCGTTGCAACTGTGCCTCGGCCTGTTGGCCGGGGCACAGGGCGCGTACGCACAAGGTGGTTGGATGGTGGACTTGGATTCGGTCCAACACCTTGTTGACAGCTTGCCTATGGGCGGTGTCGGACGAAGCATCCGGGAAGTACCTGGAGGGTTCTTATTGTTTAGTGGCCAGCGCGAACCCGTTTACCCCTACTTGGGCAGTTCGTATGTGCGCATGCTGGACCCGCTGGACGGTTCACTGATCGGAGAATTAATGTACGCGAGTGATTCACTTCACCAGAACTACGGTTACATCGATCCGGTGGATGATCATCCAGGGGGTGGATTCATTTCAGTGATAACTGAATGGATGGGTTACCAACACCGACTTGCAATCTATCGTTTCGATAACAACGGCGATACACTTTGGACTAGGGAATTGATGCGACGAGAACAAAGTGATTCAATAGTTGCTTTCGCCCGTGACATTGAAGTACTCTCTGATGGAAGTTACTTGTTAGGAGGCGCGTATTCTTATCCTGACGCGACATCCCTGTCATACCTGATACGAGCCGACGCGAACGGCGACACGCTCTGGACACGCAAGTACCCGAACAATATAGCTTTGGAGGTCCTAGGCGTAGAACAATATCATGATGGTGGCTTTGTACTCACGGGTTACCGCATAGGCAATACTAATGTCGTATTCCTCATGCGCACGGATGCCAACGGTGATCCGATCTGGGTGCGCTACATGGGGAATAAGGGTGGGTCCAATGCAGCTGTGCGGATGCTTGCTGATAGCAGCATTGTCTCCTGGTGCGGTTACAGGGAACCCGGTTGGCCCAATGATCATTGTCAATTCATGCTCACCAAGTGGGATTCAGCCGGGAACATCATTTGGCAGAAGCGATCGCACTATGCCTTGTACGTGGCCACGTTCGACTTTGAGCAGCTCGCCGATGGAGGCTTCATTGCCACGGGGTGCCAGTCCATCAACGCGGTATTACAACGCTTTGATGCGAATGGGGACAGCCTGTGGTCGCGCAATTACCAGTGGTTCTTGCACAACAATTTCTTGTACGATGTGCAGCCCACCAGCGATGGCGGTTTCATTGCCACCGGTTATGGGGTGCAAACAGCTACCGACCCAACCCCCGGCCTGCAGACCATCATTGTGCTAAAGACCGACAGCTTCGGTTGCGTGGTGCCGGGCTGCCACACCGTGGGGGTGCAGGAGTATGAGTTGAGTTTGCATGAGCAGTTGCGCATCTGGCCCAACCCCGTGGCAGAAGGCGGTACGGTACAAGTGCAACTGGAACTCCCCGAAGGTTACCCGATAACCGGTCAGGTGCGGCTGGTGGTAATGGATGCACTTGGAAGAGGGGTGAGGGAGGAACGGGTGGTGAAGAACGGCAACACGCTCTCACACGCGTTCACCCTCGCACCGCACTCCCCGGGCCTGTACTTCCTGCACCTGGCGGATGAGAAGAAATGGCTGGCGGGTGGGAAGGTGGTGGTTTCAGAGCCGTAGGCCAGGGTTCGAAGGCGGAACAGAAGAGGGGTGGATCGTGAACAGATCTACCTTTGCCCCATGTTCCGGCGGCCGGTCATCATGCTCCTGTTCTTCGCGGTGCTCATCTCCCTGCCATGTGATCTCCTCGCACAGGGCTGCGCCATGTGCAAGGCCACGGTGGAGGGCCAGCAGCAGGCCTTCGGTGGCGAGCAAGCTGTGGGTCGTGGCCTCAACAGCGGCATTCTTTACCTGATGGCGGCTCCCTACCTGTTGCTCTTTCTGCTCTTCCGCAGGAAGATCGTGGGCTTCTTCAAGGAGTTCGCTGGCGCGCAAGGCTGAATCTACCTGCGCATTGCGCTGTCTGGGCTTCGTTAGCCGATGCAAGACTCCGGTGTTAAGGGTCTAACGGTACGGTGGAAGCGAACGGACCACATGCCACAGCGCGCCGATGCGCATGGGGCAATGGTTGCATGTCAAATAAGCCCCGTGAGTGAATGATCTTCAGTTCGTGATGATCGGGTCACGCTGAGCCCGTCGAAGTGGTTCGACGGGCTCAGCGTGATCATCCATGGATGATCGGACATGGAAGGGTTTCAGCTTTGCATTGCACAACTTGCGCCCCATGAACACGCAGCGGCCACGTTCCCTCGCTCCTTGTCTTTTGCTGGCACTCACCCTCACCGCCCAGCAGAAGACCCCCTTCACCTACCAGGACATGCTGATGCTGGACCGCATCAGCGGCCTGGCCGTGGACCCTGCCGGCACCACCGCGCTCTTCACCGTACGCGCCATCGACATGGAGAAGAACCGCGGTGTGAGCACGCTGTGGATGAAGGACCTGGTGGACCCGAAGAAGCCTGAGGTGAAGGTGCCCGCCGGTGAAGGTGGAGCGGGCGATGTGCAGTGGCTGGCCGATGGCAGCGCGTTCTACTTCCTCAGCGGTCGTGGTGAAGGCGGCACCTCGCAGGTGTGGAAGGCCGATGCGAAGGGTACGACCGCCACGCAGGTGACGCGACTGCCGCTGGATGTGCAGGCCTACAACGTGGCATCCGATGGCTCCGGCGTGGTGGTGGCGCTGTCCGTGTTCCCCAACTGCAGTGGTGACGCCATCAGTTGCACCGCGGAACGCCTAAAGGCAAAGGCAGCGGAGAAAAGCACCGGCCAGGTTTACGACCGCATCTTCATGCGTCATTGGGACAGTTGGAAGGATGGCACGCGCAACCACCTCTACTACCTTTCACTGAAGGAGCCCAACGCGCAAGCGGTGCCCCTCATGGCCGGCTTTGACGGCGACTGCCCCACCATGCCCTTCGGCGGCAGCGAGGATTTCACGATCAGCAAGGATGGCCGCACCGTTTACTTCAGCGCCCGCATGGCCGGGCAGACCGAGCCGTGGAGCACCAACTTCGACCTCTACAGTGTGCCCGTGACCGGCGGTGCTGCAAAGAACCTGACCGCGGGCAACCCCGCGTGGGACGCGCAGCCGGTGATCTCGCCCGATGGGTCCAAGCTTGTCTACAAGGCCATGAAGCGCCCGGGCTACGAGGCCGACCGCTTCCAGCTCAAGGTGATGGACCTCGCCACCGGTGTCGTGACCGATGTGGCATCGACCTGGGACCGCAGCGCCAGTGGCCTGGCGTGGAGCCGCGATGGCAAAAGCCTGCTCGTCACCGCCGACGACCTCGGCAAGCACCGCCTCTTCCGCATCGACGTCAAGACCAATACGGTCACGCCCTTGAGCACCGACGGCCACCTCGATGCCTTCGCGGAAACGCCCAAGGGCTTTGTATTCCAGCGGAGCGGGCTCAGCGGTCCGGCGCAGCTGTACGCCAGCTTGCCCAAAGCCAGGCTCATCGACCAAGGCGCCACGGTGCTCACGCAGGTGAACGCGTCGTTGAAGGACAAGGCCTTTGGCGTCTACGAGCAGTTCAGTTTCCCCGGCTGGAACAACGAGACCGTGTACGGTTACGTGCTGAAGCCTGCGAACTACACGGAAGGGAAGAAGTACCCCGTCGCCTTCCTCATCCACGGCGGTCCGCAGGGCAGCTTCGGGGATGGTTGGAGCTACCGCTGGAATCCGCAGACCTACGCCGGGCAGGGCTTCGCGGTGGTGATGATCGACTTCCACGGCAGCACCGGATACGGCCAGGCCTTCACCGATGCGATCAACGAGCATTGGGGCGACCGTCCGCTGGAGGATCTGCAGAAAGGCCTGGCCTTCGCGCTGGGCAAGTACCCCTTCCTCGATGGCGGCAACGTAGCGGCCCTCGGCGCGAGCTACGGCGGCTTCATGATCAACTGGATCGCCGGCGTGTGGAACGAGCCCTTCAAGGCGCTGGTGTCGCACTGCGGCATCTTCGACACGCGCGCCATGGGCTACAGCACCGAGGAGCTCTGGTTCACCGATTGGGAGAACGGCGGCAGCGTGTTCGCCAAGCCCGCCAACTACGAGACCTTCAATCCGCTGCTGCATGCGGAGAAGTGGCGCGTGCCCATGCTCGTGATCCACGGCGACAAGGACTTCCGCGTGCCGCTCACCCAGGGCATCGGCAGCTTCACCGCCTGCCAGGCCAAGGGCATCGAGAGCAAGTACCTGCGCTTCCCCGACGAGAACCACTGGGTGCTGAAGCCGCAGAACTCCATGCAGTGGCACAGGGAGGTGTTCGGCTGGCTGGAGAAGTTCTTGATCCGCTAGGTTGAGGGTTGTAGGTTGACGGGGTTGAAGGTTGACAGGGGTTGAGGGTTGATGGATGTTGAGGGTTGGCCCAACCCCCAACCCAGAATCAACCCCCAACCTCTTCAACCACCTTCGCATTACTTTCGCCCCGCGTTCTTTCCATCGCTTATCCAGAAAGGCAGAGGGACTGGCCCTGTGAAGCCTTGGCAACCTTTGTTCGCCATAGCCCACCGTGAGGGGGGCGACGGTGAACGTCCGTGCCCGACCGAGCCGCGCAGGCGGCACCGGGAGCGCTCAGTAAGTGGTGCCAAATCCAGATCTCGTGAGTGTCATGGTGAGCCCGCCGAACCATGCACGAACGGGATGAAGATGAGCCGCGATCAGGAAGCAATGTCCCGCAAGGAACAGTGATGCCTCATCCGGTCCATCGGATGGGGCTTTTTTCTTCGCCCGTCATAGTCCGAGGAACGAGGACGAAGGCGGGTTTTCTGGGGATCGATTGAAGCGCGACAAGACATGAAGACACTCGAACAACTCGCCCAGGAGCCCACCTCCGCCCTGCTGGCTGCGGCGGACAAGCGCATCCTCGTCCTCGACGGGGCCATGGGCACCATGATCCAGAAGCTCGGCCTCACCGAGGCGGACTTTCACCCGAAGGGCATGGAGGACCACAAGATCCTGCTCAAGGGCAACAACGAGCTGCTCTCGCTCTCGCGCCCCGAGGCCATCCGGACCATCCACGAGCAATACCTGGAGGCCGGCGCCGACATCGTGGAGACCAACACGTTCAGCGCCACCAGCATCGCGCAAGCGGAACATGAATGCAGCCACCTGGCGCGCGAGATGAACCTCGCCTCGGCACGGCTGGCCAGGGAGGCCTGTGACAAGTACACCGCCATGGACCCGAGCAAGCCGCGCTTCGTGGCCGGCGCCATCGGTCCCATGAACAAGACCGCCTCGCTCAGCCCCGACGTGAACGACCCCGGCTACCGCGCCGTCACCTTCGATCAGCTCGTGGCCGCCTACAAGGAGCAGGTGGAGGCCCTGCTCGACGGCGGCGTGGACATCCTGCTGGTGGAGACCATCTTCGACACGCTCAACGCCAAGGCCGCCTTCTACGCCATCGACGAGGTCTTTGAAGCGCGCAACACGAAAGTGCCGCTCATGTGCAGCGTCACCATCACCGATGCCAGCGGGCGCACCCTCAGCGGCCAGACCATCGAGGCCTTCCTCATCAGCATGGCGCACGTGCCGCTCTTCAGCATGGGCCTCAACTGCGCGCTGGGCGCGGCCCAGATGCGGCCCTACCTGGAGGTGATCGCCGAGCAGAGCCCCTGCCGCGTCAGCATCTACCCCAACGCCGGCCTGCCCGACCAGATGGGCGAGTACCGCGAAACGCCCGATGTCACCGCGCGCCTCGTGGGCGAGTTCATGGCCAACGGCTGGGTGAACGTGGTGGGCGGGTGTTGCGGCACCACGCCGGAGCATATCGCGGCGCTGGCGGCTGAAGCCAAGCGGCACGCACCACGCGCAAAACCTGTTTTGGCATGATGCACGCCTGTCACACCGAGCACAAGCGAAGCGGTACTACGCAAGACGCGAAGCGGCTGAGTAGTCGAGGTGTGGGCGTGCCCCCGTCCCAAATGCGGCCGGGGTCGCGCTTTCCGCTGCAAGTCCTCGGCGGCTTCGTTCCTCAGCCGTCTGTGGGCTTTCCGCTTCAATCGCTCACGCAACTAGCTTGGTGAACAGAATAGTAGGTTGGAATCTGATCTTTGCTCACATGGAACTTGAAAAGATCCACTGCGGTGATGCGCTGAAGCTCGTTGGTCATCTACCGGACGAGAGCGTGGACCTGATCGTATGTGATGGCCCATATGGCGTGACTGATCAGGATTGGGATCGCATCGGCGATATCCAAACATACAATCTTGAATTGCTGCGAACCTTCAGCCGTGTACTGAAGCCAGGTGGTGCCATGTATCTCTTCGGTAAGGAGGATTGTATCGACTTCATCGACTACCGGCCTTACCTAAAGCTGAACGCGCGCATCGTTTGGTACCAACCAAGTCGCCTAGCGCAGGGTCGGACCAACTACACGAACAACTACGACCTCATCTGCTACTTCAGCAAAGGCAAGGCAAAGACCTTCAATCTCGATGATATTCGCGTTCCTCAATTGGTGGAACTGGAGCATCGCCTTCGCTGTGAGCGTGTACCCAGCGTCCAGAACGGCACGTATGGCAAGACCCGCTTCAATGAAGCTGGCAAGAACCCTGGCGATGTTTGGGGTGACATCAAGCAGCTCACCTACAAGAGCAAGGAGTTGATCAGTCGAGACCTGCTGAACACGATCCAAAAGCCTGAGAGGCTGATAGACCGATTGGTGAGAGCCAGTTCGAACGAAGGTGACCTGGTCTTAGATCCGTTCAGTGGTGTGGGGACTACTTGGGCTGTATGCCGAAGGTTGAAGAGAAGTTTCATTGGGTTCGAGATGAACTCCGAATACATCCGCATCGCGGATGAACGGATCGCCGCTATTGATCGCGCCGCTGAATACGAGTTGTTCACATGAGCCGACTAGTGCTGAATGGGATCGTGGCGCTGATCAGACAGGCCCAAGCCTTGGCATCGAGCATCGGCATACCGAACATTCTCCAGCCAGGTTTGGTCAAGGAGATGATTATCGCAGAGATTCTCGGTCATGAGGTAATCTACACCAAGCACGATTCGGACGCGCGTGATCCGGAGGACCCCAATGTACTTTTTGAGTACCTCTCCTGCCTTGAAGGTGGCACTGGGCAGCTCGACCGGGTGTTCAATAGGCCCGAGGCAAAACGCAGGGCGTCTATTCAACGCATCCGGAGAAACCGCAAGGTATATCTCGCTATTTTCTTCAAGAAGGAGCCATTAAAGGTGAAGGTAATCTATGAGCTGGATCCTGAAACTGTGGCGAAGGAGACCGAAGCCAAGTTAGATCGAAGCAGTAATGAGATCTCGCACGTTGGATTTTCCGAGCCATGGGCCAAGGTGAATGGTAAGGTCGTGTATTCCACAAGCTGACATGTCCATCCCTACCTACTCCGGCCTCGAGCCGCTCCGCATCTTCCCGGGTTCCAACTTCGTCAACATCGGCGAGCGCACGAACGTCACGGGCAGCGCGGCCTTCCGCAAGCTGATCAAGAACGGCAACTACGATGAGGCCGTGAGCGTGGCCCGCCAGCAGGTGGAGAACGGCGCGCAGGTGATCGACGTGAACCTCGATGAGGGCATGATCGATGGCGTGGAGGCCATGCGCAAGTTCCTCAACCTCATCGCTGCCGAGCCCGACATCGCGCGCGTGCCGGTGATGGTGGACAGCAGCAAGTTCAGCGTGATCGAGGCGGGCCTGAAGTGCCTGCAGGGCAAGGGCATCGCCAACAGCATCAGCCGGAAGGAAGGGGAGGCCGAGTTCCTGCGGCAGGCGAAGATCATCCGCCGCCTCGGCGCCGCCACCGTGGTGATGTGCTTCGACGAGCAGGGCCAGGCCGACACCTTCGAGCGCCGCATCGCCATCGCCAAGCGCAGCTACGACCTGCTCACGCAGAAGGCCGGCTTCGCGCCACACGACATCATCATCGACGCCAACATCCTCACCGTGGCCACCGGCATGGCCGAGCACGATCGTTACGCCATCGACTTCATCGAGGCCGTGCGCTGGATCAAACAGAATCTGCCCGGCGCGCTCACCAGTGGGGGCGTCAGCAACGTCAGCTTCAGCTTCCGCGGCAACGAGCCCGTGCGCGAGGCGATCCACACCGCCTTCCTCTACCACGCCATCAAGGCGGGCTTGGACATGGGCATCGTCAATGCCGGGCAGATCGGGGTGTACGACGACATCCCGAAGGACCTGCTGGAGCACGTGGAGGACGTGCTGCTGGCGCGTCGCCCCGATGCCACCGAGCGCATGGTCGCTTTCGCGGAGCAGTTCAAGGGCGCGCCTTCCGCAGAGGCCGTGGCCGCGCAGGCCGCCTGGCGCGAAGGCTCCGTGGAAGAGCGCTTGAAGCACGCCCTGGTGCATGGCGTCACCGAGTTCATCGAAGCCGATACCGAGGAAGCCCGCGTGCAGTACGTGGATCCCGTGCTGGTGATCGAAGGTCCGCTG
>JAEUSU010000008.1 GCA_016788635.1 Flavobacteriales bacterium
TCGGTGCGCGGGTCGCCGATCACGGTGCTGCCCAGGCGCTTGCCGATGGCGATCTGCACATCCTCCAGCACGTTGGCGGGCACCAGGATGCGGCGCGCGCCGGTGCAGCGCTGTCCGCACTTCAGCGTCATCTCCTTGCCCACTTCCTTGATGAAGAGGTCGAACTCCTCGGTGCCCGGCACGGCGTCGGGGCCGAGCACGATGGCGTTGAGGCTGTCGGCCTCCATGTTGAAGGGCACGCTCTCGTCGATGATGCGGTCGTGGCGCTTCAGCATGCGGCCCGTGCTGGCGCTGCCGGTGAAGGTCACGACGTCCTGGCTCATCACATGGTCCAGCAAACCGTTGGCACTGCCTACGATGAGTTGGATGGCGCCCTCGGGCACGATGCCGCTGGCCACGATGTCCTTCACCATGGCCTCGGTGAGGTAGCTGGTCACGGTAGCGGGCTTCACCACGGCGGGCACGCCGGCCATCCAGTTCACGGCCACCTTCTCCAGCATGCCCCAGATGGGGAAGTTGAAGGCGTTGATGTGCACGGCCACGCCTTCCTTGGGCACCATGATGTGGTGGCCGATGAAGGTGCCCTGCTTGCTGGTCTTGATGGCCTCGCCGTCCACGTAGAAGGGCATGTTGCCCAGCGTGCGGCGCAAGCTGGCGTTGGCGAAGAGGTTGCCGATGCCGCCCTCGATGTCCACCCAGCTGTCGGCCTTGGTGGCGCCGGTGCGGTAGCTGATGGTGTAGTACTTGTCCTTGCGCTCCATCAGGTAGAGGGCGAGTGCCTTGAGCATGCGGCCGCGCTCGGGGAAGGTCATTTTGCGCAGGGGCGGGCCGCCGACGGTGCGGGCGTAGTGGAGCATGGCGGCGAAGTCGAGGCCGCCGGAGGAGGTGGTGGCGATCAATTCGCCGGTGGAGGCGTCAACGAGCTCGGCTTGTTTCCCGGAGCCCTTCACCCAGGTTCCAGCGATGTAGTTCTCTAATTGCATGGTGCGAAGGTCGAATGTTCGATGCTCTGGATCAGGAAACCTTGATCATTGAGCCTTGAGGCTTGTGACTTGGGTCTTCCGCGCAGCGGCCCCATTGCCCGCAGGCGTAGTTCTTTAACTGCATACCGGCAAAGTAAACCCAATGGACACCAATGGTAGCGTATGGACGCCGCGTCAATCGGCGTCCATACGTGTCCATATGCGGGCTGAAACTGAAACGGTAGGGGACTTGCTTTGGGCGTGCCTTCGCAAGGCCTGGAGTCCGGTCGGTCGTTTCAACCAGGCTATCGATCACGCACTTTCCTCTACCGATTTCTGAAGCCTGCCCATAGCTTGCGCCCATGCTCCGTTACGTGTTCATATCCATTGCTCTCGCCCTTTGTAGCACTTCCATCATTGGTCAGGACCTGGTGGGTTATTGGCACAACTGGAACGACCTCAACGCACCGTACATCGAGCTGGACCAGGTGGATCCGCGTTACACGGTGATCCAGGTGTCGTTCGCGGTGCCCGCTGTAGGCACCAGCCATTTGATGGAGTTCAGTCCAGCAGAGACCTCCCAAGCCGCGTTCATCGCGCAAGTGGCGGCCGTGCAGGCGAATGGAAGAAAGGTGCTCATCAGCGTGGGCGGTGCCAATGCCACCGTGCATCTGGACAGCGATACCGAGCGCGATGAGTTCGTGAGCAGTTTGCTGGGCATCATGGATACCTACGGGTTCGATGGCATGGACATCGATCTGGAGGGCAGTTCGGTGGCCATCACCGGTGGCAGCATCACCGCGCCAGTGGATGTCGGCATCATCCGCATGATCGATGCGGTGAACACCATTGCAGACGCCTTCGAGCTTGCCCACGGCGTTCCGATGATGCTCACCATGGCACCGGAGACGGCCTATGTACAGGGGGGCATGAGCGCTTTTGGCGGCATCTGGGGCGCCTACCTGCCCTTGATCCACGCCCTGCGCGACCGGATCGATCTGTTGCACGTGCAGTTGTACAACAGCGGCAGCATGTACGGCATTGATGGAGGCATCTACACCCAAGGCACGGCCGACTTCATCGTGAGCCAGACCGAGGCGGTGATCCTGGGCTTCAACACCGCCGGAGGCTTTTTTCAGGGGCTGCCCGCGCACCGGGTGGCGGTGGGCCTACCCGCATGCCCAGACGCTGCTGGAGGTGGTTACACGGACACGGCCACCGTGCGCATGGCGGTGGAATACTTGCTGGGCGTGGGGCCGCAGCCTGGCAGTTACGTGCTTGCCGAGCCGGGTGGCTATCCGGACATCGGTGGCATGATGACCTGGAGCATCAACTGGGATGCGGTCGCAGCCTGTAGCGGAGCTTACAGCTATGCCGAGACCTTCGCCCGCATTTTCAGTGGCTTGCCCACGTCCGTGAACGCGCGCCAGGTCATGGAGCTCACTGTTGGTCCAGTCCCCGCACGGGATCGGCTCGGTTTCTTTCCTCCGCTCCTCGAAAGTACCGGGGCCACTATTTTGGACATGCAGGGTCGTGCCTTGGTGAATACGCCGCTTTCCGCAGGCTCGGCCGGCATTGATGTGGCGCACCTGCCGGCGGGCACCTACGTCCTGGTGCTGCAAGGCGCCGGGGGTGTGCGGCATGTCCGGTTCGTAAGGGAGTAGGGCGGTCTGCCCCCCAACGCGGTTGGGAGCATATGGATGGGAGGGGAGTGAACCGGTATTTATTCTTATGGATATCAGAAGGTTGGAACTTCCATCCGTATCCTTGTGCCACAATCCCATTCCATGAAACGCCCCACCATTCAAACCCTGAGTTTCTCTTTCGCACTGCTTGCGCTTCCAATCCTCGCCGGTTGCGGCGAGCCGGCGCCCGCCCCTGAACCGGCACCTGCTCCCGCGCCTGCCGTCGAAGCACAGAAGCCCATCGTGTCAGAGGCGCTGACCGCCGAACAGCAGGCCGCGCTTACACCCGATGCCATCATCCAACAGTTCAAGGATGGCAATGCCCGCTTCCTGAAGAACGACCTGACCATGCGCGACCACACCGCCAAGGTGCGTTCCGCCGCTGGTGGCCAGTTCCCCAAGGCGGTGGTGCTCTCCTGCCTGGACAGCCGCATTCCGGTTGAGGATGTGTTCGATCTGGGCCTCGGCGATGTGTTCGTGGGCCGCGTGGCCGGCAACATCGTGAACGAGGACCTGCTGGGCAGCATGGAGTTCGGCACCAAGGTGATGGGCTCCAAGGTGATCCTGGTGCTGGGCCACAAGCATTGCGGTGCCGTGGTATCGGCCATCGACAATGTGAAGCTCGGCAACATCACCGCCATGCTTGCCAAGATCCAGCCAGCGGTGAAGAAGTCACAGGATTTCGCCGGCGAGAAGGTCACCTCCAACGTGGAGTTCGTGGACCACGTGGCCAAGAACAACGTGCGCAACGTGCAGGAGGAGATCATGGCCAAGAGCCCCATCATTGCCGAACTGGTGAAGGCCGGTACGGTGAAGATCGTGGGTGCCTACTACGACATGGAGACCGGTGCAGTGGAGTTCCTGAACTAGGCACTGGCGGCTAGCTGCTTTGCAAGAACGCCATGGTGATCCCATGGCGTTCTTCTTTTTCGGCCAGGTGGAGCGTGCCGCACATGTGTGGCGTTCCTTGCCGTACCATCTTTGCCGGGCTTCTATCGCCGGACCGTCATTGACCCTTTCCCAGACCGCATGAAACTTCTTGTGCTGCCCGCATTGTTGCTGCCTTTGCTGGTCAAGGCCCAGACGGACCGTGTGGTGGAGAACAACCAGAACCTCTGGTTCAGCCACTGGGGTGACCACCACGTGGCTGAGAAGTGGAGCGTGCACAGCGAGTTCCACATCCGGCGGGCGGACATGGGCGCCAGCCCACAGCAGTTGCTCATCCGCCCGGCGGTGAACTTCCACCTGAATGACATGGTCAAGTTCACCCTGGGCTACAGCTACTACGAGAATTATGGCTTCGGCGAGTTCCCCATCCGCTTCAACAATTGGGAGCACCACATCTATGAGCAAGTGCAGACCACGCACCGCTTGGGAAAGCTGGTGATGGCACATCGTTTCCGCATGGAGCACCGGTGGGTCGCCCAGATCGTGCCCGACCCGAGCGGGGGGGATGGAGGGGTATTCGATGGCTACAGCACCTCCAACCGCATGCGTTATCGCCTGTGGAACACCTACCCGCTGAACCCCAATGGCAAACTGACCGGCAATGCCTATTGGGAGCTCTTTCTGGTGACGCGAGCACCGAGCGGGGTGGATCGCTGGAACCAGAACAGGCTGGCCGTGATGCTGGGCTACCGTTTCACCAAGGAGCTGAACGTGCTGGTGGGCTACCTGCAGCAGAACCTGCAACGCGCCGGTGCCGCCAATGGCGTGGACCTCGATCAGCGCAACGGCACCCTGCACATCGCAGCCGTCCTCAACCTCGACTTCCGGGGCAAGACCCTGGATTACGTGCCCCAGGACTGAGCCACATAGAGGCTTTGAGCAATTGTTTTTAGCAGCGAGCAGGTTGTGTTGAGCTGTCAACCCAATCGCCGACTCGCACGCAACAACGCGGTGTACTGATGAGCAGGCATGGCTTGGTTGCCATGGTCATGGCCAGCCACGTCTTCCCATGGTCGCATCACGGCCGTTTCATGCATCCTTGCCGGTGCGGGAGGAAGGATGCCCTGGAAGAGGCTTCACCCGCGAGGATGGTCGAAGCGCGGTCTGGGTCCATGCAAGATGCGACAGGTGCAGGCATGCATGCCGAAGGCCTACTGCCTGACCACCCGTTGGGTATGCACGCCGACGGGGCCTGTGGCACGGAGGAACAGCACCCCTTGGGGAATGTCTTCCAGGCTGACATGGAACGTGGATGCACCATTCAGCGATAAGGAGCGCAATCGACGCCCCTGCGCATCAAGGAGCTCGATGTGCGTGAATTCGGCTGATGAGCGGATGTGCAATTGATCTGTTGCGGGATTGGGGGATGCGCTGAAGAGCGCACCTGCGTTCAGCCCAGTGATCCCGATCGTGGCCACCGCTAGGTCCGTGCATGTGGAATCCGAGTCGCATACGCTTGCAACACTCAAGCACACGTTGTACGTGCCGGGTCCAGGAAAGCTGTAGAAAAGCGTATCACCGGTGAGCGCAGCACCCTCGACGCTCCAGATCGCTGTTCCGCCACCCGTGGAGGTGTTGTAGAAGGTGTATCCCAATGCATCGCCGGCCTGGGTGGTGAAGGAGGCAACCACCGGATAGGTGCAGCACACGAACTGGCGTGCGACAGCGGGCTGTGAGGCCGGTGTGATCCAACTGGACAAGTTCTGTCCGCTTTGCAGGGTGGAGCTGTGTGGAAAGAGGGTGGGGGTGTGGGCGAACCACTGGGGCAATACACTTATGCCCGTGCAACCTCCATTGCCCATGTCATCGGTGAGCACCACGTGAAAGGAGTTGATCCCACCAACGGTCTTGAGCGAGGTGAGCAGAAGGCCGCCGGAACTGGTGCGGGATAAGGACACCGGATACTCGCTTGCCGTGCTCCCGAACAGTTGGTTGCTGAGGAGGTCGCCCGACGCATTGAACTGAAGTACCAGGACGTCATAGTTCCCGTACCCGCCGGTAATGTTCTGCGCACGCAGCAAAGCGGCATAGCGTCCGGGTACGATGGTGGTTATCCCGATCACATCGAAGGCGTTGTCGATCACCCGGGTCCATTGATGGACGCCGGTCGCGGTAAGCTTGGTGATGAAACCACGCACGTTGGGTGGTCCCATGCCCAGGGTGCGGCCACCGATGTACAGGTCACCGTTGGAAGGGTCCTCCATCAGCGTGTATCCCTCGTCGGCGCTGGCCCCATCGATCCCCAGGGCCCAAAGTTCCTGCCCCAGGGAGTCGGTACGCACCACATACGCACTGGGTGCCGGCCCGCCCACGGCATCGCCGTAGCCCACCAGGGCCATGTCGCCGTTGCTGAGGCGCACGGCCTCGTAAGCCCAATCCCAATCAGCACTCCCATAGCTCCAAGACCCGGTGACACTGCCGTTCATGTCGGTGCGTTGCAGCAGCATGTCATAGCTGCCGGCCCCCGGTGCGCGTCCCGCGATGAGGACACCACCCGGAATGCCGGTCATGCCATGGATGGCGTTGGATCCGCCGCCCACGTCGATCAGGTGCTGGTTGATGACGTTCCCGTTGAGGTCCAACACGTGCAGGATGCCATCGCGGGTGAACGTGCCGGGCCCCATGGCATAACCGCCCATGAAGATGCGGTCGCCGCTCACGGCAATGCTCCGGTCATAGATGCCCTCATCGTTCGAAGCCTCGGCCAGGGTGCGCGTCCACAGCACCCCGCCGGTGCTGTCGGTGCGGATCAACACCACACCATCATTCAACTCTCCGCCGAAGACGAAACCGCCATCGGGCAACTGGTGACCGCCGGCCACATTGGTCAGGCCCGGGACCGGCAGGTTGATCTCAAAGGTGTTCTGGGCAGTGACCGCAACGGCCATGCACAGGCCGGCGAGCAAAGGAAGGCGCATCGGATGAGGTTCGGTTGTGCACCAATGTAGGCGGCTCCCTTCATATGGAACGCCGCACCGCATAGATCCACTCGTCCTCCACCTTTCCGTTCTTCACCAAGGTGCCCTTGAGTTTCGCTTCCAGCATGAAGCCGGCCTTGGCCATGGTGCGCTGGCTGGCGGTGTTGGAGCCGAAGGTGGAGCCGTAGATCCTTGTGATCTCCGGTAACTCCGCAAAACCGAGGGTCACCATCTGCCGGATGGCGGCAGACATGATCCCTTTGCCGCGCTGACCGCGTGCGAGCCAGAAGCCGATCTCCAGGTTGCGGCGCCACAGGTCCGCCTTGGGGTGCAGCCCGATGGCCCCGCATGCTTCGCCGCCGATTTCGATGCACCGACGGAAAGGCAGCCGTTGCGCGGCCTCCGCAAGGAAGGCGCGGCCATGCTCCAGCGTGTAGGGGTGGGGGAAGGCATCGCTCAGGAAGGCCGCCACGGTGGGGTCGTTGGCGTGCTTCACCAGCGCGTGCAGGTCCTCCGGGTGGAAGGGGCGGAGCGTGAACATGGCGGCAAAGGAATGCCGGGCGTCGCTTCGCGCTTACCAGTTCGCAGGACAGTTCGGCAGAACGTGCACATACTTTCGATGGCCCGGATCAAGTTCCTGGTCCCTTTCAAATGGAACGCCAAGGTCTGCTCTTTTCCATCCTGCTCCTGCTGGTGACCAGTTTGCCGGCACAGGACTACTTCAATTACGCCATCACTCCAGGTGGCGCCACGCGCAGCTTCATACCATTCGACCTGGGCGCGGGAAATTCGCTCAACGTGTGCGACCGGGCCTATGGCTACGACTCCAGCAGGGTGGAGTTCGTGTGGACCGCGCCGGACCAGACCGTGACCGACGCCGTGAGCTACCGCCTGCAGACCGCGCTCACCTTCCTGAACCATGCGGCGCCGCTGGATGATGGCTATCTGGTGGCGGGCGGGAATAACAGCACTTCCTTTACCTGGCCCTTCTTGTTCAAGACATCACTATCGGGCGTGCCCGAATGGTATGTGTACTTCAGCAACCTGGCCAACCAGCAGACCCAGATCATGCGGATACTGCCGCGCGGATCGGACTATTCGGTGTACACCTATCCGGGTGGTACCTACGCACCGGCCATCTACCGCATCGATGGGGAGCTTACCGGTTCGACCTTTGGCGCTACGCTCATCACTTCGCCTGCCAATGTGAGTTTCCGTGCGTACGAGTCCCTGCAACTGGCCGCTCCCTTGGAGCACCTGCTGTGCGGCACGGCCAATGACAACAGCGCCCCACCGGCGAACATGAAGGCCATGCTGATGAAGGTGGATGCCAGTGGTGGCGCGTGGATGAAGCTGTATGACATGGGCGGTCCCGACGCAGCGATCGAGGACATGTACGCTATTCAACCGACCAGCGACGGGAACTACCTCTGCACCGGTTACTACACCACCGGTGGATCTAGCTTCGAAGGCTATGTGATGAAAGTGGATGCGGCCGGTGCGGTGCTCTGGTGCAGGACTTACACGGATGTGAGCGGCGGGCTCTGGCTTTTTGAGGCACGGGAGACCTTCGGTGGGTCGATCATCGTTTCCGGCCAGAACGGCGCCTACCAGGGCATGCTGCTACACTTGAACGGCATCGGCGATCCCATGGAAACGCTTCGCTTCCCCGCCGACCGGTTGCGCAACTTCATTCCCGATGGGAACGCATGGAAACTCATTGGTCTCGCCAGCCTGATCGGTCTGGACCCTGATGGGTATGGATGCGATTTCCTGCCCAACGCGAACGTGACCGCCACGACCATGACGCCAACGGTGACCAGCGTACCCTTGACGAATGCGCCTTTCACACCGGTCGCCATGCCGTTCAACCATTTTTCGCGCACCCCCACGATCGGTTGGACACAGACCTGCATTTGGAATGGCCTGGCAGAGCACGTTGCACCGGCACAGGCGTTGCGCGCCTTCCCTGTGCCATCGGATGCCACGGTCTATCTGGAATCGGAAGGCCCGCTGCGCGGCCAGGAAGAGGTCATCGTGCGCGACCTGCGCGGTGCGGTAGTGATGGATGTGTCATACGGAACAGGTCTTGATATGAGGCAAATGGCATCCGGTATGTATGTGGCCGAATTGCCGCGAACCGGGCAGCACGTGTTGCTTGTTCGTCGATAGGCGGTGACGGGAGGTCCGATCAGGGCAATTGCTCCGCCCGTGTGTTCGTGGGCGTGCTGCCCCCGATGTTCACCAGGATCGGATCGCGGTCGTTGCTGGCGCCCGTGTACTTCACCAGGCCGTCCATGTTCACGTCCTCATTCCGGTACTGGCCGGTGAGGATCGTCGTGGGGCTGCCACCGCCGATGGCCGCGAGGATCGGGTCGCGGTCGTTGCCAGAGCCGGTATACTTGAGCATGTGATCGAAGGTGACATCGCCGCACCAGAGCAGGCGCATGTTGCCGGCGACCTTGCGCGCGTCAGTACCGTATGTCGCCAATGCGGAGTTGGAGAAACTCACATTGGTCAACCCCGTGCTGTTCAGGGCGACCGGACTTGCGGTCATAGCCCCCAGGTGGTTCCGGTGCCGTACCGCCACATGGTAGTTTCCGGGTGGTACCGGCAAGCGCAGATACCCGTTGTTCACGTCCTTCAGTTCGCCTCCCGCCTTGATCAACACGCGTTTGCTGGCCACCACCAGCGAGGGGTTCACAGCATCGCGGAGCTCCAGGATCGCCCAATCCACGGTGGTGTTGGTCCCTGCAGTACCCATCACGCCTTGCACCATGCCGCCATAGCCGCCACAACTGGTGCTGGCCATCGGGTGCAATGCGTCATAGGTGTAGGTATAGCCCATGGCAGAGTATGGTTCCGTGTAAGGAAGCACACCGCTGGTCCGAAGGGCATCGCTCATGGTATTCGGACCAGCGATGAACGGACCCTCGAGCAGCGCGAACACACGCAGGGTTACCGCCGGTGGTTCGGGCACAAGGGTCGCGAAGTTGGTGGTGTAGTTGAAGCCGTTCATGCTGGTGAAGCTACCCCCGCACAACACGCGCTCACCGACCCTCGAAAGGGCGAATACATTGCCACTGGGGTTTGGCACCCAGGGCGTGGCGATGCCGGTAAGGGCACTGACCGCGCCGAGCCACGGCCGGCTGTCGCTTCCGATCATGTTCTGGTATCCCGCGAGGTAAACCTGCCCATTCGCCACGGCGATCGCGGTCTGCGGTGCATCGGGCTGTGGGTTCCAGGACGTGACCATGGTCCCGTTGTTCAATTGCGCAGCGTAGGGTCGTGCCGCGCCACCCACAGTGGTGAAGTCGCCCGCGATGAACAGGGTGCTGCCGAACAGGGCCATATCGCGTACAGGCATGTTCACCGCTGGAATGGACCAGTTGGCGATGCCACCGTTGGTGAGGTCGACCTCTGCCAGATGCGGGAACGGGTTACTGCCGATCAGTGTGAAATGGCCACCGATGAACATTGATGTGCTGGTGGGCGTCAGGCAGAGCACCAGATCGTTCGGTGCCGGATTCCACGGCAGCAGCGCGCCGGTGCTCATTTGGAACGCTGCAGCATTGGTGCGTGATGAACCGGACAGGGTGTTGAACTGCCCCCCCACGAAGAGTTGACCACCGGTGATGGCCATGGCCTTCACCAAGGCTCCACTGCCCGGGTTCGGGTTCCAGCTGGTGACCAGTCCGGTCAGCTTGTTCACGGCGCCGATCTTCTGCCGGGTCTGCCCATTGATGGTGGAGAAACTGCCGCCGATGTACACGTCGCTAGGGCCGACGGCCAGGCTAATGATCTGTCCGTCCACATCGGGTGCCCATGGCAGCGGGGCGCCGGTGATCATGTCGAGTGCTGCGACCCGGTTGCGCACCACCGTTGCATAGGGAGGTTGCGGATCGGTCAGTCCGGTGAAGTCACCGCCGATGTACACAACATTGTTCAGGCTGTCCACCGCGATGGCGAAGACCGCCCCGTTGGGCCGCCAGAAGTTCAATTCCAGCTGCATGTGTTGCGCATTCGCGATACCGGAGGCCAGGGCGAGCCAGAGAATGACAAGCTTGAGAGTGGGCTTCATGCCATACATGACGCTGTGGATGGGAGCGGGTTGTCGCCCATGGCGGAAAGAAGGAAGCCCCGGCCTCAGACGTGAGGCCGGGGCTTCATCCGGAGCATGGCTTAGTGAATGGCGGAGGCTGCTTCAGGATAGGTCGGAGTGAAGCCGACGTTCGCCCAAAAGAAGCTCCAGATGTCCGCCTGCTCCTCGATGATCTTGCTGGTGGGTTTGCCGGCACCGTGGCCGGCTTGCACGTCCACGCGGATCAGCACGGGGTTGGGGCCGGTGTGCGCCGCTTGCAGAGCGCTCACGAATTTGAAGCTGTGCGCGGGCACCACGCGGTCGTCATGGTCGGCGGTCATCACCAGTGTGGCGGGGTAGGCCGTGCCGGGCTTCACGTTGTGCAAGGGTGAGTAGGCCTTCAGGTAGGCGAGTTCCTCGGGGCTGTTGTCGGCGTTGCCGTACTCGGGCGTCCAGCCGAAGCCCGCGCTGAACTTCTGGAAGCGCAGCATGTCCAGCACGCCCACCTGCGGGAAGGCCACTTGAAAGAGGTCGGGCCGTTGGGTCATCACTGCGCCCACCAGCAGACCGCCATTGCTGCCCCCTTGTATGCCGAGCTTCTCCTTGCGTGTGTATTTCTCCTTGATCAGATACTCCCCGGCGGCAATGAAGTCGTCGAACACGTTCTGCTTCTTCTCCTTCATGCCGGCCTGGTGCCAGGCCTCGCCGTACTCGCCGCCACCGCGCAGATTGGCCAGGGCATATACGCCTCCTTGTTCCAGCAGGATGATGCGGCTGGTGCTGAAGCTGGGGCTTAGGCTGATGTTGAAGCCCCCGTACGCGTAGAGCAGCGTGGGGTTGTTGCCGTCCAGCTTCAACCCCTTTTTGTGCACGATGAACAGGGGCACCTTCGTGCCGTCCTTGCTGGGGTAGAAGACCTGCTTCGTCTCGAACTGGTCCGGGTCGAACTTCAGCTCGGGGCGGAAGAAGATCTCGCTCGTGCCGCTGGCAATGTCATACTTGTAGATGGTGCCGGGGTCGGTGAAGTTGGTGAAGCTGTAGAAGGTGTAGGTGTGATCGCGCCTTCCGCTGAAACCGCCGGCGCTGCCCAGGCCCGGGAGTTTGATCTCGCGCTCGTTGCTGCCATCGGGCTCATAGCGGTAGATCCGTGTGGTCACATCCTTCAGGTATTCGGCAAAGAGCTGCCCACCGCACAGGCCCGCGCTCTCCAGCAGGAAGTCCTTGTGGGGCAGCACATCCACCCAGTGCTCCTGGGCGGGTTTCTTCGGGTCCACGGCCACCAGGCGGTAGTTGGGCGCGTTCACATTGGTGCGCACCAGGAGCCTGTCGTGCACATGGTCGTAGTCCGCAATGCTGGTCTTGAAGTCGAAGCCTCGCTGCAGGGCCACCCAAGGCGTGCCTTGCTTGGGCAGTCCGCCGGTGCGCAGGTCATGGTAGTACTGTTCGAACCCATCCGTACCGGTGCTGATATAAAGGGTCGCGAATTCTTCCCCCTCAGTGACCCCAACACCCACGTAGCGGTTGGGGTTGGCGGGATCGGAATGGACCAATACATCCTGGCTTTGCGGGGTGCCCACCTTGTGGTAGTACACCATCTGGCCCAGGCTGGCGGCGCTGAACTTGCTGCCTTCCTTCACTTCGGGGAAGCGGCTGTAGAAGAAGCCATCCTTGAACCAGCTGGCACCGCTGAACTTCACCCACTCCAACTTGTCGCTCAGCCTGGTCATGGTGCTCAGGTCCCATATTTCCAGTTCCTGCCAGTCGCTGCCGGCCTTCTGCACGTTCACCACCATGTAGCGCCTGTCCAGGCTGGCGCCGCTCAGGTTGATGCTGGTGGTGCCCGCCGGGTCGATCGCATTGGGATCGATGAAGACCGTGTCCTCGCCATCGATGCCTTTGCGCACATAGATCACGCTCTGGTTCTGCAGGCCGCTGTTGCGGTATTGGAAGTAGAGGTCGCCGATGCGCACCGGTGCGCTCACCTTGGGGAAGTTGTAGAGATCCTCGTACCGCTTGGCGATGGAACTGCGGAAGGGTACCTGCGCCAGCCAGGCTTCTGTCACTTCGTTCTGGCGCTTGACCCAATCGGCGGTCTCTTCGCTCAGGTCGTCCTCCAACCAGCGGTAAGGGTCGGGCACCCAGGTGCCGTGGAGGGTGTCGCCGGCGGCGGTGTCCTGGCGGGTCTCGGGGTAGGTGGGCGGTGTCAGGTTCAGGCTCACTTCTTCCTTGGGCTGTTCGGTACATGCGGCCAGCAAGGCAAAGGCCGCAGCGGATGCGAAGATGCGTGACATGATTCGGGGCTTGGGTGGCCGAAAGTAGCCCCGCATCGGTTGCCCGATGGTATGGCTTGGTGACGAACGGTTGCGAAGAGCGTCAGGCGCGGCGCTGGCGCTGCACAGGCTGGCTGCTGGCCTGAAAGATCGTTCCGCCACCGGGCAGCAGTTCCATCTTCATGTCCAGCTGCCCCGCCAGGGTGTGGATGAGTTCCATGCCCAGGCTGTTCGGCCGGCTCCACTTGTTGCGGTCGGGCAGGCCCACGCCATCGTCGCCGATGCGCAGGTGCAGGCCTTCGAACTCACTGCCGCTGAGATGCACAATGATGGTGCCCTGGTCACGCCCTTTGAAGGCGTGCTTGAAGCTGTTGCTGATGACCTCGTTGATGAGCAGGCCCAGTGGGACCAGGGTGTCCACACCCAGGGTCTCCACACGAATATCCACGTCCATGCGCAGCTTCAGCCGGATGTTGTAGGCGGACACCAGGTCGCGTACCAGCGAGTCGAAGTAGGTGCGCACGTTGATGTTCGCGAGGTCCTTGCTCAGGTAGGTCTGCTCATGTACCAGGGCCATGGCGCCCACACGGTTCACACATTCCTGGAAGAGTTCTTGAACGCGGGCGTCCTGCACCTGTTCCAATTGGAAGCGGATGAGGCTGCGGACGATCTGCAGGTTGTTCTTCACGCGGTGGTGGATCTCCTTGATCATCACCTCCTTCTCCTCCTTGCTCAACATGGTCTCCCGCAGTTCGCGGTTGATATGCTCCATGCGCTCCTTGGCGCCTTGCAATTCGCCGGCCTGTGCGCGTGATTCGTTCAGCAGGCGGCGGTTCATTCCCACCAACAGGGCGAAGATCAGCGCCATGAGGCAGGCGAGTATGAGCAGGGTCTGCGCCTGGTCCCAGTGACTGCTGAGGGCGGCCGTGCTGGCCCCCAAACCGTTCTCCTGCACTTGCCGGACCATGCCGTCGATGCGCTTCTGACCATTCTTCACCAGGATGCCCAGGACCGCCTCGGCCATGCGTTGTGCGGCCGGGTCGGCCTGTCGCACCAGCACCTCACGGTGCAGGCTGTCCAGGTCGGTCACCAGGGTCCTGACCATGGGCCCCAATTCTTTCACACCCGGTTGGGTGCCGTGTCTGCGCGTGATGTCGTCTGTCCGGGTAAGTATCTCCTGCCTGCCCCGGGCCCAACGTTGGGGAAGGTCCTCGGTACTGTTGCGTGCGGCGAAGGTGAACTGGTCCAGGTCGGCCGCCAGCGCGTTCAGCTCGGAAATGAGGGCCAGTTGCCTGCCGATGCGTTGTTGCACGCGGCGTGCATCGCCCACCAGGCTCACGTCCCAGGCGATGAACAGGACGGCCAGCAAGGCGGCGGCGGCGGGCCATATCTTCCAGGAAAGGGTGCGGTCTCCCATGGCGGTCGCGCCCTTGAACGCCTGGGCGGCCACCGGGTTACGTTCACGGTTCGGCCGAGCGGCGCACCAGGCTGCCGAAGGCCCGCAGGAGGTTGTCCAGGTGGCTGGAGGCCTGTGTCTTCATGTCGGCATAGATGCGTTCCTGGTTGCGGGCGCCCAGGCCAGGTACGGGTTTCACCGGCCTTACCCCCTCGGCCAGCAGGCCGAAGTCTTTTCCACCACCCGGAGTTATGCGGTTGCCGGAATGCTTCAAGGTGGTGATCAACACACGGCATTCGCCATTGCCGGCCTGGATCAGCACCCGGTAGGTGATCACGCCCATGGTCTCCTCGCGTGCGGTAAGCATGGCCGAGCGGTAGTTCATGCGCGCAGTGCCTTCGAGCACACCCGCTTCCTTGTCGGTGCGCTCCAGTTTGGCGCCTGGTTCACGGGCGAAGGTCATCTGCCATGCGGCCAAGGCCTCATCGTACACCTGTGCGCTGGAGCGCGGCAGGTGGTACGAACGGGCGAAGGACAGGGCCGCTCCGGAGGGGGGGGCGGGCTCCTGAGCCCCTGCAGGTAGCAAGACCAGGGTCAATGAGAGGAGCGGGGCCCAACGGAGCACGGCCGAAGGTACGTTCCCGCATGAACCTAGATTTGCGCCCTTCTTCATCCCTTTATCCATGAGCAATTATCCTTCCAAGCCACATGCCCTCAAGGTGGGCGTGTTCTACGATGGCAGCTATTTCACCCATGTCAGCAACTACTACAACTACGTTCACCCGCATCGCCGGCGCATCCACATCGGAGGGCTGCACGATTTCATCCGCCATCAGCTCGCCGAGCTCGAGGCCACCGGCCCGAACCTCTGCCACATCATAGATGCGCACTTTTTCCGCGGTCGTTTTGCCGCTCGCGAAGCGCGGGAAAAGCCCGATCAACTCTACTACGACCGGGTGTTCGATGAGGTGCTCATGTACAACGGCGTACAGACGCACTATCTGCCCCTGCGCGACATGGCCGGGCGCAAGAAGGAGAAGGGGATCGATGTCCTGATGGCCCTTGAGACCTATGAGCTTTGCATGCTGAAACGCTATGACGTGGTGGTGCTGATCGCGTCCGACGGCGATCATGTGCCGCTGGTGCGCAAGCTGCATGCCCTCGGCTGCAAGACCATGCTCCTCGGTTGGGACTTCGAGTTCACCGATGAACTGACAGGTGAACTACAGACCACCCGCACCAGCCGCGACCTGTGGAACGAGGTGAGCTATCCGTTACAGATGACGGAACTTGTTGAGGAGGGCCTGAAAGGCAATGACCCTGTGGTGCGCGAGTTGTTCGTGGCCAAGGAGGAGCGGGTGGAGGAGCACGCACACACGGCCAATGGCCTGGGCGAGGAACAGGAGAACGGCCGGCGGCGCAGTGAGGTGATGAGCCTGCACAATGGCTATGGCTTCATCCGTTTTCCGGATAACAATCTCTTCTTCATTCACCAGGACGTTGAGAACCCCCTGTTCGCTGAGCTGATGGTGGGGGATGAGGTGGAATTTGATGTGGCCACGAATGATCGCGGCCAGCGGGTGGCCCGGCATATCCGGAGGGTGGAGGAAGGGGGGCTGTGACCTCAGATCGCCTCAGCGTCCGATCGCCGGGAGTGTAAGGGTGAAGGTGCAGCCCTGGCCCACCCCCGCACTGAAGGCACGGAGCGTGCCACCATGCGCCTGTGCCCATTGTTGCGCCCGGGCCAGGGAACTGCGCCCCTGCGACTCTCCCGCAGTGGTGCGGCTTTCCAGCCATGCATAGCGGGTGAAGACCTGCTTGAGGTCATCTTCGGAAAGGCCGACACCCGGATCGATGACCTGCAGGAGGACATGATCGGCGTTCATGCTGGCGCGCACCTGGATGGTGGCACCGGCGGCAGAGAATTTGGAAGCATTGCTCAGCAACGCTTGCAGGAGCGGTGTCAGATAGTGCGGGTCTCCGCTTACTGGCAACGGACTGTTGATCGATAGGTCCAGCTGCTGGCCCTTTCGTTCCAGGCGGGGCAGCACCTCGGCAACGGCTTGCTGCAGCAGCTGGCCCAGGTCGGTGTCCTCACGGTGCAGCTGCCCCATGCCGCGCTCCACGCCCATGTCGTCCAGCAAGGATTCCACCTCGCGAAGACCCTCGAAGAATTTGCGCTCCGCGAAGGAGGCGATCTCGTTGCGTTGATCATGGGGGAGGTCCTGGTCAAGGAACCGGATGGCCTCCATAAGCCCGCCCAGCTTGTTGCGCAGGGCGTGCGAGAAGTGGTGCAGGCGCTCGGTGCGGGCGGCCGATCCGGCATCTCCGCTCACGTGCACCGGCACGGTATGTCGTTCAAGCCCGGACATGGTTGCGGGTGGCGCGGTCCAGCACTTCGCAGAACTGGTCCTGGTCGATCGGTTTCACCAGGTAGTGGCAGCCATTCATGTGGCGGATGGTGTCCACGTAGTCCGTCTTGGTGGAGGCCGTTAAGAAGATCACGGGGATCGAATCCGTCCGGTGGATCTCCTGCGCCAGGTCCAGGCCGGTCTTTTCGCCTTTCAGGTAGATGTCCATGATGATCACATCCGGCCGTTCCGCAGCGAGCATGCGCTCGGCTTCTTCGGAACTGCGGGCCACACCGATGACCTCGAAGCCCATGCGTTCGAGCTGCAGGCGGTAGCCGAAGGAGATGATCGTTTCGTCCTCGATGATGAGTACCTTCTTCATGTGGTGGGGGAGCAAAGGGGTGGTTCACGCACGCTGCAGGTGCGCGTGGGTGATGCGTTCGAACTGTTCGATGGTGAGTGATTTCTCCACGTAATCGTTGATGGAGCCCATGCCGCGTGCGCGGTTCAGGTCCTGGGGGCGGTTGCTGGAACTGACCATGATCACGCTGGTGCCGCCGCGCGGCAACAGGCCTTCGCGTTCGCAGGTCTCCACGAACTCGAAGCCGGTCATCCCGGGCATGTTGATGTCCACCAGCAGCAGGTCCACCTCTCCCAAGCCGGCACGCATGGCCGAAAGGGCTTCATATGCACTGTTGAAGCTGCGGATGCTTCCTGTGAACCCGGCCTTCTTCAGGATCAGGCGGGTCACGAAGTGGCAATCATCCTCGTCGTCGATCAATACAATGTGGTCGATGGGTCCGATCATGAGCACGTTGAATGAGGGCTTCGTACGCGAAAGGACCGGTGCGGGTTGCCTCATTTATGCGCGCGATCGAACCACTGGCGGGCAGGGGTGTACGGAAGCCCCGGACAACGACCACCACGCATGCGCACCTTCCGTCTTGCAGGCCGGCATCTCCTTCAGGATGCCCGCCATTTCCAGATCCTCTTTCAAGCCGCCTTCCTGTGCTATGGCATCGGCTGGCTGGGTTGGGATGCCGAGCTGGGCCGCTATGCCTTGGTGTTCGGCACTGCCCTGGGTGTGCAGGCGTTCTTCATTCGTTGGAAGGGCCTCCCGGCCTCCTCGTGGAAGAGCGCGATGATCACGGCCCTGGGACTTTCGTTGCTGCTGAAGGCAGGCGGTCCGCTCACGCTGGTGCTGGCTGCGACCACAGCCATCGCGTCGAAGTTCTTCATTCGCTTCAACGGCAAGCATGTGTTCAACCCCGGCAACCTGGGCATCGTGCTCGCCGCGCTGCTTACCGGTGATGCGTGGGTAAGCCCGGGACAGTGGGGGAGTGGGGCCCTGCTGGTTTTCCTCGTGGGTGCCGCCGGCAGCATGGTGGTGTTGCGCGTGGGGCGCATCGACATCAGCGTGGCCTTCCTCGGCGCGTTCGCTGCGTTGGAGTTCGCCCGCACCGTGCTGTACCTGGGCTGGGGCACCGATGTGTGGTTGCACAAACTCTCCAGCGGCTCGCTGCTCCTGTTCACCTTCTTCATGATCACCGACCCCATGACGACGCCCGACCATCGCGGTGCGCGCATTGCTTGGAGCATGGCGGTAGCGGCGGTGGCCTTCCTGCTCAGTTGGAAGCTGCAGGTGTATGCCGCGCCGATCTGGGCCCTGGTCCTGCTCTCTCCGCTCACCCCGCTCTTCGATCGCTTCTGGAAAGGCGAACGCTTCCAATGGATCAGGCCGGATGCCCCGCGCCTGCCCCGCCACGCAACGTCCAACTGATCACCCTGCACACCCCTCTCCAACACATGCATACCCACATGATGACCCGAACATTGCTGGGCGCGGTCGCGCTCCTTGCCACCGGACAGGCCATGGCCTTCTGTGGCTTCTATGTGGCCAAGGCCGATGCCACCCTGTTCAACGACAAAAGCGAGGTGATCCTGGTGCGCGATGGCGAGCGTACGGTGATCACCATGAGCAACGACTTCAAGGGCAACGTGAAGGACTTCGCCATGGTGGTGCCGGTGCCTGTGGTGCTGGAGCGGGATGACATCCGCATCGCCGACGCATCGTTGTTCCGCAAACTGGACAGCTACAGCGCCCCGCGTCTGGTGGAGTATTTCGATGAGAACCCCTGCCAGCCGCTGTACCTCTATGACAGCGTGATGGAGAACGTGCCCGCCGCCGCCACCAGCACGCGCGGTGAGCGTGAGGTGGAGAAGAAGGCCCGCAGCTATGGCGTCACCATCGAGGCCACCTATACCGTGGGCGAGTACGACATCCTGATCTTGAGCGCCAAGGAGAGTACGGGCCTGAAGCAGTGGCTGCTGGACAACGGGTACAAGATCCCGGCAACGGCGCACGAGGTGCTGGACCCCTACATCAAGAGCAACCTGAAGTTCTTTGTGGTGAAGGTGAACCTGAAGGAGCTGCAGGCCTCGGGCTTCAATTCATTGCGGCCGCTGCAGATCCGTTTTGAACACCCCAAGTTCATGCTGCCCATCCGCTTGGGCATGGCCAACAGCAGCGGTGAGCAGGACATGGTGGTGTACGCCTTCACGCGTACGGGCCGGGTGGAGTGCGTGAACTACCGCACGGTGAAGGTGCCCACGGACCGCAATATCCCGCTCTTCGTAAAGGAGCGTTTCGGCCGCTTCTACAAGGACCTTTTCGCGCGTGCATGGCGGCGGGAGGGCCGCAATGCGGTCTTCCTGGAGTATGCCTGGAACGTGACGCCCAATTGGGGCGGCATGAAGTGCGACCCCTGCGTGGGCCCGCCGCCGCTGGACCAGCAGTTCGTGGACGCCGGTGTGAACTGGAGCGGCCGTGGCGCGCAGGGCGCACAGGTCTTCTTCACGCGCCTGCATGTGCGGTATGGCCGCGACAAGTTCCCCGCCGACCTGCAGTTCCAGGTGACACCGAACACGGAGCACTACCAGGCGCGCTATGTGCTCACACACCCCGCACAGGGCGACCTCAGTTGCAGTGAGGGCCAGAACTACCTGGAGAACCTGTACTACCGGCGCGGCCGCGAGATGGATGAACTGGCCACGCTCACCGGGTGGGATGTGAGCACCTTCCGCAGCTACGTGCGCGAGATCGGCGACCGGCTGCCGCCTGAACGCCGCAACGCACTGGATGCTCCGCTGGCTCCGTTCCGCAGGCCACCGGGCGGGGGACCGGGTGCATGGGCATTCCTCGCGCTGCTGACCGGTGCGTTGCTGGTGGCCTGGTACTTCGCGCGTCCCCTGCCGCAGGTGGCGAAAGGGAACGTGTGATCAGCGCAGCTCGCGGTCCAGCCGCTCGATGTTGTCGGGTGCTCCAAGCAGATAGAGCAGGTCATCCTGCTGGATGCGTTCCGCCCCTGAGAGGTTGGTGATGTAGCGTTTGCCGCGCCGGATGGCCAGCACTGTGATGCCGTACTTCTCGCGCAGGCCCACCTCGGCAATGCTTCGGCCCACCACACGGGAACGCCCCAGCGATACCGGCAGCGTGGCGATCTCCAACCCGGGGATCGTGATCACCTCATCCTGGGCAGGCTTGCGTGCGGAAGGCTTGCCGGGGGTGGGTGTGCCGCGCAACATGCCGTAGTGGTCGCGGCGTATGCGGGCCACCAGGTCCTTGATGGCGTGCTCGGGCACCAGGTACTTGCGCAGCACGCGGTAGAAGATCTCGATGCTGGTCTCGAACTCCTCGGGGATCACCTCGTTGGCACCGGCCTCGATGTTGGCCGCGATCTCCCGCACGTAGCGCGTACGCACGATCAGGTAGGCCGTGCTGTGTGCGCGCAGGCTTCGCACGATGCGGCGGGTGGTGTCGGCATCACTGATGGCCACCACCACCACACGCGCCGCCGACACGTGGGCCATCTCCAGCACATGTTCGTTCTGCGCATCGCCATGCACCACGTGCAGGCCCATTTCGGCGGCGATGCGCGCCTGGGTGGGGTCCGCCTCGATCACGGCACAGCGTATGCGCGCGCTGGCCGCGGCCTTGGCCACATTCTGCCCGTTAAGGCCGAAGCCCACGATCACAATGTGGTCGCGCATCTCCTGCGCGGCGCTGCGGCTCTCACGGCGCACGCGCATCACCGCATCCAGGCGTTCGCCAACGGCACGCGGCAGGAAGGTGGTGAACAGCCGGCGAACTAAAAATTCCGACCGGTTCATCAGGAACGGCGTGGCGGCCATGCTGAGGATGGAGACACCCAGGAAGAGCTGGTAGTTCTCCGGTGAAAGCAGCCGCAACCGCATGCCGGGCAGGGCCAGCACGAAGGCGAACTCGCCCACCTGCAGCAGGGCCAGCGCGCTCATCAGTGCGGTGCGCACGGGGTAGCGCAGCACCCACACCGCCACGAAGGCCGTGATGGTCTTCAGCAGCATCACCAGGATGGCGAGTCCAAAGACGGCGAGCGGACGCGTGGCGAAGAGGCCGGGCTCCACCAACATGCCGATGCTCACGAAGAAGAAGCTCATGAACAGCTCGTGGAAGGGTTTCACCAACCCGCTGGCGTGGTAGGCCTGGTCCGTTTCCGAGATGAGGATGCCCGCAAAGAAGGCGCCCAAGGCCAGCGACAAGCCCATGGCCTGCGTGGCCCAGGCCGCACCGAAGCACAGGGCCACCACGGTGGTGAGGAAGAGCTCCTGGTTGCGGCCGCGTGATACGGTATGGAGCAGACGCGGCACCACGAAACGCCCCAGCATGTACACCGCCACCACCAGCACCACCATTTTACCGAGCAGCACCAGCAGATCGCCCCGCACGTTGCGGCTCTGCCCGGCCAGCAGCGGCACTACCAGCAGCATGGGCACCACCAGAATGTCCTGGTAGATGAGGATGGCGGCGGACACCCGTCCATGCGGCGCATCGATCCGGCCCTGGTCCTTCAGCACGCGCAACACGATGGCCGTGCTGCTGAGGGCGATGAGGAAACCCATGAAGATGGCCGCAGGCCAGGCCAGCCCCATGAGGTGCGCCACCCAGGCCACGATGCCGATGGTGAGCCCCGCCTGCAGGGAGCCGCCCACGAACACGGTGGTGCCCAGGGAGGCCAGCTTCTTCAGGCTGAACTCCATGCCGATCACGAAGAGCAGGAAGATGATGCCCAGCTCTGCCAGCGTCTCCACGGTCTCCACCTCATCCACCCAGCCCAGCCCGTGCGGGCCTGCGATGGCACCAGCCAGAATGAAGCCGAGCACGCCTGGCAGCCGCAGCCGGCGGAACAGCAGGATGATGCCGACACCCAGCGCCAGCACCACCAGCAGTTCTTCGAAGAGCGCGACGTGCATCCTGCGGTCAGCGGTCCTTGAACACCAACCAGGTGGCGGCCACCAGCAGCACGGCGGCCGCGAGGTGGTTCCACTTGAGCTGTTCCGTGCGGAAGACCAGCAGGGTGAAGATGGTGAATACCGTGAGACCGGTGACCTCCTGCACCACCTTCAACTGCACCAGGTTGAAGGGGCCGCCATGCCCAAGGTAGCCCAGGCGGTTGGCCGGCACCTGCAGGCAGTATTCGAAGAAGGCGATGCCCCAGCTCACCAGGATGATGGATACCAGCCCGAGCTCTTTGGCCCAACTGATGTTCTTGAAGCGCAGGTGGCCGTACCAGGCGAAGGTCATGAAGGTGTTGGAGAGGGCGAGCAGCACAACGGTCCAGAGGCCTTTCATGGGCGATGTTCAGTGGGCCGAAGATCCGGAAGGGGCGGGGTGACCGGGTGAAGCACCGCCGCACATGGTCAACGGTGTGCTGTTGATGCGGATAGCTTTGGTGCATGTTCGAGCACCGCGGCCAGCCGGTCATCGGCCGGGCCGCCTTCTTCATGCGCCAGTTGCGCGCAGTGTGCCTTGCAGGCCTTATCGCGGCGGTATCGCTCCTGGGCGGTGCGGCCGGCTACCACTGGCTGGCCGGGCTGGCCTGGGTGGATGCCCTGTTGAACGCGGCCATGATCCTTACCGGCATGGGCCCTGTGGATACGCTGCCGAACGATGCGGCCAAGCTTTTTGCCACCTTCTACGCGCTTTACAGCGGTGTGGCTTTTCTAACGATCATGGCGGTTTTCCTGGCCCCCTTGGTGCATCGGTTGCTGCATCGGCTGCACATGGACCGGGATGGTGATGATGCCGGGCAGGACACGCCCGACCGGTAACGATTAGCTTCGTGCGCCCATTTCGAACGAAGCGGGCGGAACCCATGCTCAAAACCGTACCGCCGATCACCGATCCGGTCTTCGTGCGCCCCGATCGCTATTCGCTCCTCGACCGCTTCTTTCTGCGCTTCCTGCGCGACGAGCGCGACCTGCCCTTCCCCTACCTGATGATGAAGGTGGCCTTTCTGATGGTGCCCCTGGCCATTCTGCTGTACATGCCCTTCGTCACCGGATGGTTGTGGGCCGCCATAGCCGTGGGCTATTTCTACCTGAACAACGTGCGGCTGAAGGGGCCCTTCGGCCTGATGATGCATTGCAGCACCCACCGGCCGCTCTTCAAGCCGGAATATGAATGGATGAACCGCATCATCCCCTGGTTCCTGGCCCCCTGGTTCGGGCAGAGCCCGGAGACCTACCGCGCGCACCACATCGGCATGCACCATGCGGAAGGCAACATGCCGGAGGATGGCAGCAGCACCATGTCCTACCAGCGCGACAAGCCGGGCCAGTTCATCAAGTACTACCTGTTGTTCCTTTCCACCGGGGTGTATGAAATGCTCGTCTACCTTGCGCGCAAGGGCCGCCGCAAGCTCTGGATGGGTGCGCTCTTCGGAGAGCTCTTGTACTTCCTCTTTTGCGCCGCCATGTGCCTGGTGGACTGGAAGGCCACGCTCGTGGTCTTCATCCTGCCCTTGTTCATCTTCCGCCTCATCGCCATGACCGGCAATTGGGTGCAGCACACCTTCATCGATCCCACCGACCCGGGGAATGATTACAAGAACAGCATCACCTGCATCAATGTGAAGTTCAACAAGCGGTGCTGGAACGATGGCTACCACATCAGCCACCACATCCAGCCCACCCTGCATTGGACCGAACACCCCGTGTTCTTCCAGGAGAACCTGGCCGAGTTCGGCCGCAACAAAGCGGTCATCTTCAACGGACTTGACTACGGTGCGGTCTTCTTCCTGCTCATGCGCGACCGCTATGAAAAGCTCGCCGAGCACTTCGTGGACGTGGGCGACAACTTCCGCACGGATGAGGAGGTCATCGCCTTCCTGCGCAGCCGCACCGCGCGCATGGCCTACCCGGCAGCGGCGGTGGTGGCGTGATCAGCCTTTCCGCGTCTTGTTCCACGTGGCGTAATTCGCCGTGATCGGCGGGCGGCTCTGGTCCACCTCACGCAAGGGCTCGCAGGGGCGGAGTGTGGCGTGCAGTTCGGCGGGCAGTTGCTGGTAGAGGCGTTTGATCGTATGTGACCGGGTCGCGGATGCTTGGAAAGGTCGACTATAATGACCCGGAGCCCCCGTGTACCAACATGCACCATGGGACTTCGTTTCGGTTCGGTGAGTTGATGGATGAAGGCCATTTAACGGCCTCACGATCTCAGCTTCATGGACTATTGGAGCGGCGGGTATGTCTCTCTAAGTGATATCCTTTTCCTTTGGGACTTTAGCACTCTACCGTAGGTATTAATTGTTTATTTCCCGTTCATCGAAAGTGCATATCCTCACGTGCGGTTTTCGCCGATCCGTGCCATAGCTCGTCGGTCCGTATGTCACGTATGTCCTTATACTGAAATATATCGCTGCCGATCCGTAAAGGGGCCACCGGCCACCTGACAACGGATAACGGACAACGGACAACGGACAACGGACAACGGACAACGGACAACGGACAACGTTAGCCGTTCCGCAAGTTCGCCTCGGGACCTGTCGTATTTGCCATCCCCTGCGGCCATGATGCGCACGCTTGTGTGTTCATGCCTGCTGTTATGCGCGTATGGGACGCAAGCACAAGGCAAACGGCCTGCGCAAAGTGACACCGCCTGGTTCGCTGAGGCCCAACGGATACTGGATACACTGGATTCAATTGCTTCATGCGAACAGGCCTTATCCCCTTCTCAGCTGGCCAACGGCATATGGCTGGGGCCTGTGAAAGAGGCACCAGCGCCCATGCAGGGCAGCACCCAGGCGGTGGTGGTCTTACTGGAGGAGGCGCTGCGCCTATTGCTGGAACTGGCCAATAGGGAGGCCACCTAGGCACCCAAACCGGCCAGGCCATGAGCAGATCTCTCCAAAGGGATCTCACGCGGAAGCTACCTTTCGTAGCATCCAACCCCCTTGTGAACATGAGATCCCTTGCCTTTGCCGCGATACAACTTGCCGCTGCTGCCACTGCGCAGAACCTGGTGCCGAATGGGAGCTTTGAGGACTATTACAACTGCCCTACGAATTGGGGTCAATGGCAACAAGTACAGCACTGGATCAGCCCGTACAACCAATCGGCGGATTACTTCAACGCGTGCACGGGCGACACGATCGCCGGAGTACCATTCAGTCAATTCGGCTATCAGCATGCCGCTGAGGGGCAAGCGTATATGGGAATGGCCACATACTTGGCTGGAGTTGCACAGTATCGTGAGATGATACAAGTGGAACTTACGCAACCCTTGCAGGTCGGTGTACCCGTATGCCTTGGTTTCAAGATGGCCGTGGGTGGTTTCGGGTCATGGGGCTTCATCAATTCGGCGAAGTATACGTGCAAGGGCGTGGGCATGAAGTTCTTTGAGCAGTTGCCAACGAACTGGGCCGCATATCTCTACCCGAATTCGGCTGCCTTGTATTTGGATGAAGTACCCACGGATACGGCTATATGGTACGTAATGAGTGGAACGTACATCCCGGATTCTGCCTACACATACTTGGTGGTCGCGAACTTCTTCGCGGATTCACTCAGTGGTGTGACCTGGTTGGATACCACGGGCTGGGGAGTAACACCGGTTGCATACGCCTTCATTGACGATGTCCGAGTGTCCATGGATCTGAGCTATTGCGATAGTGAGGTCGGTATTGGCGAACAACAAAGCTTGATCCTAAATGCCTTTCCCAATCCATTCGATGACCGAATTGATGTGCTTTTGTCGGATGTCTCCACGGCTGCCGTAGTGGAATTACGCAACGCCATCGGACAACTCGTAGCTTCAACGGTGCACAGTGGTTCAGGTCTGGTTTCCTTTCACCTGGCGCCATTGCCTTCAGGCCTCTACCTGCTCTGTGCGCGCGACACGCATGGAGTGGTCCAAACTGTACCTGTCGCTCATCTCACACCTTAACCTCTTGTCCCATGAGAACACTGCTTATTGAGCGAGTCTTGGTGTGCATGGCAGTAGGATGTACTTGCGGCTGGTTGCATGCCCAGAATGATGGAGACCACCCAATTACGGATGGATTTGGTCGAACGTATTTGGCGCCGGATGCACAAGTCGGTGGAACTGTGAACCCCGATGGGTTTACGGTAGGCACTAATCCGAACGGTAACGCGGCGCTGGTTGTCGAGGGTTCCCAGATGGCCAACTCCACCGGCGAGGTCTTCCGCACCATAAGCGCGGCCGGTGTGGCCACCAACTGGCGCTTGTTCAGGGGCACGGACCAGATCGGGCGGATCTTCGCCAACGGCGGAACGAATTTGGGCTTCAACCTGATGCAAATGGAGCGAGGTGGACGCCTGTGGCTGCGGAACTTTGGCACGGGCACCGCAGATCCGGGTGGCGTGAACACCAATGGCCTGAGCCTGCCGGATGATTGGAACCCGGCGGCCACGCCGCCCAGCGTGAACACCTTGCCCTTGCGCAGGCTGGGCTTCTTTGCCATGGGCCATGCCCTGACGATGCAAAGCCCGGGCAACTATGCGGGGATGCCATGGGCCAGGCTGCACTTGGTGCACACGCAGGATGTGACAAGCGTGCTGGCCGCTGAAATCGGCTGGCGTTGGTGGATGCGCAATGGCCTGCTCATCACTGGCAATGATGACCAGATGTACGTGGGCCACAAGTATGTGGGTTCGTACGACGATGGAACGGAGGTGCCGGATGAGAGTGATGCGGTGATCCAATGGAGCGAGAGCGAACTACAGGAGGGCAGGACCACCTACGACAACTGCCGCTTTCTCTTCACCACCAAGTTGGGCGATGGTGGCCATGCCGGCACCCTGGATGGTCTTGGACTGATGCGGCTTCGGCCATACAGGGATGCCAACCCAGGCGATATTGAGGGCTTCGTGGGGGTGGGGGATTGGGCTGGACAGGGAGCCGAACCCGAAGAACGGCTGGATGTGCTGGACCGTACGATCATGATCCGCAGGCTGGTGCCGGACTATGAGGACCAGACCTTGCGGAAGTTCGTTGTGACGGATGACGATGGGCGCCTGCACTGGCGGGACATCAGCAACCTGCCGGATAATTGTGAGTGGACGATGAACGGTGGGCCGAATTCCAACAATCTCTACACTGCAGTAGGCTCGGCGACCAGTTGTCCGGGGGATGCCAATTTCGTGGGTATCGGGACCGCCGCGCCCACGGCGAAGTTGACCGTGAACAACACGTATGCCTACGGGACCTTCAATCTGGCGGGCCTGTTTACCGTGAGCACGTCGCAACCGTTCAACGTAGGTCTCAAGACCGAGGCGACCGGCAGTGGTACCAACCATTTCGGCGCGCAGAACTGGGCTCTGAACGGGTCCGCTGAAACGGTGGGCACATACAGCCGCGCTTATGCCAATAACGGGGGTGCTGTGGGACTGAATACCGGAGTGAAGAGTGATTGTTTTGTGCAGTCAGTTTCCAGCGTCACCACGAACGTAGGGGTGTATGCGACAACGCTGATCCAGTCCTCGTGCACGGTGGGCACCAACTATGGAATACGGTCCGATGCTTCGAATTCATCCACTTCTGCGAGTACCAACTACGGTGGTCATTTTATCGCAAGTGCCACGAATGGTGCATCGAACAACTATGGTGTATACTGCACTGTGGGCGGCACGGGTACACAGCAATGGGCGCTTTGGGCGAATGGTGATACACACTGTACAAGCGGTAATTGGACATCATCCGACGCCATGCTGAAGACCAACGTTCAGGATATCACCAACGGCCTGGACCTGCTGATGCAGTTGCAGCCCAAGACATACGACTTCGACCTGTCCACCTATGGCTTCATGAACCTTCCGGCCGGAATGCAGTATGGTTTTGTAGCGCAGGATGTGCAGACGGTGATACCGGAGATGGTGCGTGAGGTGACACGTCCAGCTGACCTGGATAGCCTTGGCAACGTGGTACAGGGTGAGTTCACGTTCAAGGCGATCAAGTATGATGCCTTGTTACCGGTACTTGTGGCAGCGCTGAAGGAACAGCAAGTACAGCTTCAAGCCTTGCAGCAGCAAGTGAATGACTGTTGCTCAGGGAACGGAGCCTTGAACAACATGGTGCTGGGTGCTACAGGAGCCGGGTAGGCGCGCGCGAATGCATTGACGATAAATCCGAACCCCTTCGAGCATCGGACCCAGGTGGGCTACACCGTGGCGCAGGCGGGTTACCTATTGCTGGTGGTTACTGCCCCCAGCGGCAAGCAGATCCAGGTGCTGCGTGAAGGCGTTGCCGAACCCGGCACCTACACCTACGAATGGGAGACCAGCAGCCTCAGCTCCGGCATGTACTACTTGACCCTGCTCGTGGACGGCGAAGTGGTGACGAAGAAGGCGGTGAAGCTTTGAGCAAGGTGCTGACACAGGTTATGCAGGAGGAAACGAACGCCCGGGCTGTGGTCCAGGCGTTCGCATCGTAACATACGTCACCCCTTCCTTGTCTTGTTCCACGTGGCGTATTTCGCCGTGATCGGCGGGCGGCTCTTGTCCACCTCACGCAAGGGCTCGCAGGGGCGGAGTGTGGCGTGCAGTTCGGCGGGCAGTTGCTGGTAGAGCCGGGTGCCCTCGGTCTTCCAGGCCAGCATCTCGTCGCTCACATCCTTCACCACGCGTGCGGGGTTGCCCACGATCACCTTGCGCTCTTCCCACACGCTGTCCGCTGGCAACAGGCTCAGTGCACCCACGATGCAGCCTTCGCCCAGCACCACGTTGTCCATCACCACGGCGTTCATGCCCACCAGGCAGTTGGCCCCGATGGTGGACCCATGGATGATGGCGCCGTGCCCGATGTGCGCACCCGGATGAAGGACCACCTTCACCCCGGGGAACATGTGGATGGTGCAGTTCTCCTGCACGTTGCAGCCGTCCTTCACCACGATCTCGCCCCAGTCCCCCCGCAAGGCCGCGCCTGGGCCGATGTAGACATCACGCCCGATGACCACATTGCCCGTGACCGCCGCCTGCGGATGCACATAGGCGCTCTCATGCACCACCGGCCGGTACCCGTTGAACTCGTACAGCATGGGGGCAATTTATCGGGACTGCCGTCTGATGGTGCATGTTAAGCCAAGGTTAAGCATCTTCACGGGCTCTTCCATGCATCCGCGCTCGGATACATTTGGGCGCCCAAAACCGGATACCCATGTCCCTCGAGTCCCTGCTGAACATCTTCAAACCGCGCGACCGCGTGTTCTTCTACCATTTCGAGGCCTCGGCCGCGAACGTGCTGAAGATGAGCGAGGACCTCATCACCATCATGAACACCGAGCCCGGGGCACAGCGCACCGCCCTGCTGGAGCGGCTGGAGATCGCCGAGCGCGCCAACGACGACCTCACGCACACCATCTTCACGGACCTCGCCCGCAACTTCATCACCCCGATCGACCGCGAGGACATCCACTACCTGGCCACCAGCCTGGACGATGTGGCCGACTTCATCCTGGCCAGCGCCAAGAACCTGGAGCTCTTCGCCATCGGCAAGCCGGACGAGACCTGCCGCGAGCTGGCCCGCCTGGTGAACGAGGGCAGCCGCATCGTGCAGCTCGCCGTGCAGCAGTTGCGCTTCCTGCACAAGAAGGGCGGCCACAACGATTTTGTGGTGCAGATCAACAGCATGGAGAACGAGGCCGACGAGGTGTATGACCGCGCCATCCAGAAACTCTTCGCCAATGAGAAGGACCCCATCCAGCTCATCAAGCTGCGCGACCTCTACAGCACCCTGGAGCTGGCCACGGACAAGTGCGAGGATGTGGGCAACGTGCTGGAATCCATCGTGCTGAAGTACGCCTGAGCCAATGACGCTGCTCTTCGTCATCATCGCACTGGCGCTGATATTCGACTATATCAACGGCTTCCACGACGCGGCCAACTCCATCGCCACCATCGTCAGCACCAAGGTGCTCACGCCCTTCCAGGCCGTGGTGTGGGCCGCCGCCTTCAACTTCATCGCCTACTTCATCTTCAGCGACCACCACGTGGCCAACACCGTGGCCAAAACGGTGCACGAGGAGTTCATCACCCTGCGCGTGGTGCTGGCCGGGCTGCTGGCGGCCATCACCTGGAACCTGCTCACCTGGTGGTACGGAATCCCCAGCAGCAGCTCGCACACCCTCATTGGCGGCTTCGCCGGTGCGGCGCTTGCCGGGGCGGGTTTCAACATCGGCAGTGTAAACCTGGAGAAGATCGGCCTGGTGGCCGCCTTCATCATCCTGGCCCCGCTGGTGGGCATGCTCATCTCCATCTTCATCACCCTGGTCACTCTGGTGCAGAAGCTCTGGCTGCGCCTGGCGATCATCGGCGTGGCCACGGCCATCACGTCCATCTTCATCCTCAAGAACAACGACCTGCGCATCGCCATGGCGCTGTTCTCGCTGGTGTTCATGATCACCTACGCCGTGGACATGACCAGGTTGCCCAGCGCCCTGCGCACCGCCAACCTCTATAAGCGCCTGCAGCTGCTTAGCTCGGCGGCCTTCAGCATCGGCCACGGCGGCAACGATGCGCAGAAGGTCATGGGCATCATCATGGTGGCCATGGTGGCCAGCGGCCAGGCGGAGAACCTGGAGGCCATGCCCGCATGGATCCCACTGGCGTGCTATAGCGCCATCGGTCTGGGCACCCTCAGCGGTGGCTGGAAGATCGTGAAGACCATGGGCACCCGCATTACGAAGGTGACGCCGCTGGAAGGCGTGTGCGCCGAGAGCGCCGGCGCCATGACGCTGTACATGACCGAGCAAATGGGCATCCCCGTGAGCACCACGCACACCATCACGGGCAGCATCATCGGCGTGGGCGCCACCAAGCGCCTGAGCGCCGTGCGCTGGGGTGTCACCGTTCGCCTGCTCTGGGCCTGGATCCTGACCATACCCGTTAGCGCCATGCTCGCGGCCATCGCGTATTGGATCTGCGGGTTCTTTGGGATCTGAGGCGCACTTTGTGAACGCGAGCCTGCATAGCGCAGGAAGCCATCCCGTATTCACGCCAGCAGGTAATAGCCCGATCACGGACCCTGCGTGAGGAGGACATCAGTGGGTCTCGAGGCGGATACCATTTGGTGGATCGGGTGATGGGAGCACCGCTCGCCCTTCGACCCTTCGACAGGCTCAGGGGCTCGGTGGGCTCACCGTGACACGACATAAGCATCGGCAGAGATCCCGACGCGGGTCACGGCCGGCCGATCGCAATTGTGCCTGGAACCCTACCCTGATCACCTAACGATGTCACGGTGAGCCCGTCGAACAGCTGACCGGCTCTTTTCTCTACTGCCCCGCAGCAGCGCCTTCCGCAGGAGATCCTGCTGAACGCCCGATAGCGTACCTCATTGTCCGAGCAGGGCCACGCCAGCGGGTAGTTCGGGGTGATCGTGGACCGCCTGATCGAGTGTGTGGGCAAGGTGTTTGGGCGACCACAACTTTTCAACACTTAACACCATTTCGCTCTTTGGCGCTATACTTTTTCAGCGCCATGTTGTATACACCCCCCCCAATAGAGCGATCGCCATGGCCGCATGCGCCCTCGCGATCGCCGGTGGTGCGGCCCACGCACAAGGATTGAGCGGCGGCCTGCAGGCTGCGGAATACAACGGTTACCACATCAGTTGCGAAGGAGCTTCCGATGGGAGCATCAACCTCACCATCACCAGCGGCCAGGCCCCGTACACCTATTCGTGGAGCAACCAGGCCACCACGGAGGACATCAGCCAAGTGCCGGCGGGCTATTACCGCGTCACCATCACCGATGCGGCCCAGGAGCGGCTCACGCTGGACATCACGCTGCTGCAACCCGAGAAGCTGCGGGTGAGCATGCTGGCCTTTGTGCATGGCAATGACTACAACGTCAGTTGCTTCAGCTGCTACAACGGCGCCATCAACGCCACGGTGAGCGGTGGCGTGGCGCCCTTTGGGTATCAGTGGGAGGATGGCCCCACCACCGAGGACCGTTCTTCCCTGGGTGCGGGCAACTACGTGCTCACCGTTACGGATGCGAACGGCTGCACCTACCGGACCGAGCACGTGTACCTGAGTGAGCCGCAGCGGGACGATTGGACCATGACGGGGAATGCCGGCACCACGCCCGGCAGCCAGTACCTGGGCACCTCGGACAACAAGGACTTTGTGTTCAAGACCAATGGGCAGGAGCGGTTGCGTCTGCTGAGCAACGGGGATATAAAGTTGTTCGGTGGGCTCCTGCAATCCGGCACTTTATATATGGATGCCAATGGCGTACTTCGATCGGGCGCCTTCCCCAATGTCGACCTATTCCCACCAGTGTCTCCATGTGCTCTTACCCTGAATGGTGCACCATATTGGCGGACGGATGGGAATTCCTTTCAGTACCCCCAATGCGATCCGGAGAACCTGCCGATCTTCGGTACGCTGAGCCCGAACGGGGTTCGCTTCATCACCAATAACGAGACGCGGATGACCATCTCATCCACCGGTAAAGTGTTCATCGGAGTTAGCCAGCTTACCAGTGCATTGAGCGGTTACCGTCTCTTCGTGGAGGATGGCATCGCCACACGAGACGTGCTGGTGAAACTGGGCACCTGGCCGGACTACGTGTTCGCGGATGGCTACCGGCTGATGCCCTTCGCCGAATTGCGCGAATTCCTGCGCGTGAACCGGCACCTGCCGGGAATACCATCAGCGTTGGAAGTTCAGGAGCAACAGGGGGTGGAAGTGGGCGACCTTCAACGGCGCATGTTGCAGGTGCTGGAGGAACAGGCGTTGTACATCCTTCAATTGGAGGAGAAACTGCAGGGGATGGAGCAGCGGCTTCGGGTGCTGGAGGCGTCAACACATTGAATGATGTGTGCAAGGCTGCTTCTGCTGCTGGTTTTAGCAGGACCACGGTTGGTGGTTGGGCAGAACTATGGGGTGGAATATGCCCGGCGTGACTTCTTTGAATTGAGGAACGAACTCCGGACATACTACGAGGACCTTCTCGCTATCGACCCGGCATCGCCGGCATTCGCGGAAGGTGGGGCCTATGCAGAGTTCAAACGTTGGGAAGAGTTTTGGTCGGCACGCATTCCATGGGGAAGTTCATGGGAGGACCAGGCGGAGGCCATGGAAGCCTCGTACCAGACCTTTGCGGTAAAGAAGTCGGCGCCAAAGAGCAATAGCGACCCATGGCATGAGATCGGGCCAGTGGATAGACCGAATTCCGGTGTCATGGCATTGGGTACACAGGGGTCGCAGCCAGGCATTGGACCCATACGATTCCTGACGTTGTGCGAACATGATCCGGAGAAGGTGCTATGTGGGTCAGAGGGCGGGCTTTTTTATAGAGATGTGGGTTCCATGACACAATGGGTGAATGCGGGAAGTGATGCCTGGCCTCTGAGCACATGCCAATACGCGGTCTTTCATATCAACGATCCGGATACCTGGTATGCTGCGAACTCCGGATACCTGAAGTCCCTGGGTGGTATTTTCCGGAGGGATCCGATGAACGGCTCTTGGGATATGATCGCGGACCAAAGCGACCTGGGCTTTTGGAACACGGTCCAGAAGCTGCAAACGGACCCAGATGATGCCGATGTATTATATGCCGCCACGTCCGATGGGCTTTTCCGAACGATGAATGCCAACAATGTGGATCCAACCTGGACGAAGATCGTTCTACCGGAGCCGACCGATCCCCCTTATGGTGCGTACTCCTACGCGCCCTGGCAGTTCGTATTCGACCTGGAGATCGAGCCAGGCAACGGCCAGCATGTGTACGTTGCTGTGCGGTTCCGCGGAGAGGACCCGGGTACTGCAGGTCACTTCGTGCACTATTGGAAACTACTGCATTCGATGGACGGCGGTACCACATGGGGCGAGATACCCAATACGCCGATTTTTCCGTGGGTGACAGGTCCCACAGATTCGAACGCCGAGTTGCTAACGATTGAAGTGTCGCATGCAGCGCCAAACGCTTTGTACGTTCTCTTCGATGTTCTCCCGGCACCAGGCTTCACGGGTAACGCCAATGATCGAATCTATCGAGTGACTAATGCATCTACAGGCCAATGGGATCCACCTCTCGTAAGCGGCTTCTACAACTGGTACGGCGCCGGTCATGGCTTCAGTGTGTCACAGACCGATGCTGACGTACTCGCGGTCGCCAATGAGGACCGGTATCTGGTGTATGACCATGGGACGATCATTGATTGGAACGCTGATGAGTCCAACAAGAACCAGTATCATGTAGACGTGGAAGATCTCGCGTTCGACCCGATCACAGGTGATCTATGGATGGCCGATCATGGCGCTGTACATCTTTCAACCGACATGGGCACCACATGGGAGTTCGTTGGCCGGGGTTTGGGTGTGGCGCAATGCTACGGTACCGCGCCGAGTTACTCGGAACCAGGCTATATCGCCATAGGGTTGAACCACGATGGGAATGTGCTCTCCGATGGCAACTTCCAGCCCGGATGGCAGCCGGACTGGAGGCAGCTTGACGGTCTCGATGGACAGCATCCCATGGTAGACCCCAAGCAAAGCCGCTATGTGTACAGCCATAGTCAACACAATCTCGAGTTCCATCGAAGCGATGACCATGGCGTGACCCAGGTCCTGTTGTCCCCCGGTACAACCGAATGGAACACACACAATGTGATGGACCGCGAAATGCCGGAGATCTTTTACGTGGTCGTTGGCGGCACCAAGATCAAGAGGACCATGGATCGGGGCGATTCCTTCTCTGTGGTGGCTGATTTTGGCCCCTTTTTGAGCGGACCCGGCTGCGATCTGGGTGCCATCATCTGGAGGTTGTATTCGAGCTTCCGTGATCCGGAGGTCATCTTCGCCCATGTGCTCTGCCGCCATGGGGCCGTGGCGGATGAACAATTCGTTTTCCGCTGTGAGAATGGTCGTGGCCCGACCTCACAGGTGCTCTCATCGTGGGAACTGATCGAGACACCGATAAATGGTGATATCTGGTTGAGCGATCTGGAAGCGGACCTTGAACTGCCGGGTGTCGTGTACTATGGAGCCTCTTCATCGCTCACCAACGGAACAAGTCCTGTCGGATCTGAAATGTTGTTCCGCGTGGACTACAACCTGCCTGCTTCAGACCCTGGACGCGTTATTGACCTGACCGGTAGTGGCGCGAACGCCCTGCCTAATGTCGGTGGCGGCATGTTCGCCTTGGAGCGTGGTTCCAATGGCGGGGTCTACTTCGGAACGGACATGGGCGTATTTTATACCAACAACGCTTTCCGTGCGGATGGAACGGGCTGGGTCCTGTTCGGGGATGCACTGCCTCATATTGGGATCAACGACCTGGAGATCAACTACGAGGCGAACAAGATCCGGACGGCGCTGGTAGCACGGGGCGTGTGGGAACATGACCTCTATTGTCCCGCGCTGCCGGATGCGGCTGAATCGGGCACGTATTCCGGCCCTCTGTTCCTGGAGGTGAAGAACGAGATCACCTCAACCGCCATTGTTCCTCTGGGCATCCAAGTGGATTACCGGGCGGGGTCCGAGGTGGCCTTGCAGCCCGGATTCCACACGCAGGCTGGCTCATCCTTCCATGCGTTCATCCACGGTTGCGATGCACCGGGGAATAGTTTCAAAAGTGCCGTATTCAATGACCATTCGGGCGAGGGAATGTGGGATAAGCGACACTTTGCATCATATATACAGGTATTTCCGAATCCAGTAGTGGATGGATCTTTCTCATTAGCCCTAACGGAACCTGGTGCCTGCAGCGCTGAAGTGGATGTGGTCGATGTGATGGGCAGGGCTGTGTCATTCAATTGGCGCTTTGAAGGTTGCCACCGAGCGGGTGTAACCTTGATGAGCGGTACGACTGCAGCCTTGTTGTTGGTGCGTGTGATTGCGGATGACAGTTCCATTCGCTCCTGTCCTCTCAGCATTATGCGATGATGAACCACATCACTAATTTCAGTTGCCTTATGGCTGCACTATTGATAGTATGCGATGGGTCCGGGCAGATCGATGTATTGCCAGTTTCGAGTGCGCAATGGCAGATCTCCTACTATGATGGTCCAGATCTCATGTTCGATGAGTTATTCTATCTGGATGCTGATAACGACACGTTGATAGACGGGAGCACCTACCATAAGCTCACTGGATACTATCCTGGTGCGGGGATTTTTTTTGCGGGCGCCTATCGGTCTGATGGCAACGGCAAGCTGTATTTCCGGACCACCTTCGATCAAACCGTGCTGCTGTACGATCTCGACGTACAGGTGGGCGATACCTTGGATGTGATCAATGTGTCCATCGGCTCACCCGTCCTGGACAGCATTTCCATGCGGGTGGAGACCGTGGATACCGTGCTTTTGGCGAGCCGGGAGAGAAAGCGGATCGGCGTGCAACAGGTCTGGCCTGGCATGGGGCCATTGGGCAATCCGATCCATTATTGGATCGAGGGGATAGGAGGCACAGGCGGGCTCCTGACCACCTGTGGTTGTGCGACCCTTTCGGGATCCAGTGAGCTGAGGTGCATGAGCGCCAACGATACGATCCAGTATCATTATTTCTCGGGTGCCGTCACAAGTGGCATGCCGGGGGATTGTTTTCCGGTGCAGGGGATGACGGAGAACGGACCGGATCATGCGCTGCGCGTGTTCCCGAACCCATCCCACGGTCCCTTTACCATTGAGCAAGTGCCGCGCGGGGAGATGATCGTACTGGCTCCACTTGGCGTCGTGGTGGCACACACTCATGCCAATGAGCTGGATCTTACCGGCCATCCGCCTGGTGTGTACACCGCAGTTGTGACCACCGGATACGGCCGGCAGGTGGTGCGCCTTGTGCTGGTGCCCTGAGCATACGCTATGGAACGCCAATGAAGAATACGTGATGATGCGCTGCTTACGATCGGTGCTTTTGCCATGGTGCTCCATTGGGGCGGCTTTGGGGCAAGTACCCTACCCGGACCACACCATCCAGGACGTGGGATGGGCAAGCGGCACGCATCACACCACGGTCACCCAGCCGATCCTTGCTCCAGGCATGCCAGACTTTCCTGTGGAGATCTCCGGCTCGGCCGATGCCGAATTCGTATCGGGCACGCAGGTCCGGCTCGCGCCGGGCTTCCATGCCGGGGCCTTTACCGGTAGTGGCCGCTTCAGGGCCCATATCGATGCGGGACTAGGCCCCCCGGGCGATGTCGTCGTCATCACACCCGACCCGGCAGTTGGGGTCCATTCTAACATCCTGCATGTGCCCAAGTGGGAGAAGCTGGAGATCGGCATGCGCCTGCCCCAGGTGTACCAGGATGCGATCACCAACTTCTTCGGACACTATTACTCCAACGGCGTTACGGAACCTGCCACACCCAATGTGGTGGATGCTGCGCACGACCTGAATCCCTATGCGGATGACTCACTGCAACTGGTGATGCTGCTTACGGGCCCGTCCGGACAGCGCATGAAGTGGGGCTTTTTCATGCGGGAAGCGGGTTGGGAGAATGCTACGGACATTGCGCAATTGATGGAGGATACCGATGACCCCTTGCACCCCTACCACATTCGTTTCCGGTTCGCTCCGGATGTGGAAGGGCCCTGGGAGTTCACCTTGTCGCTGAAGGCACCGCACACCCAGGACGTGAACGACCAACTCCTGCCCGATCAGCAGCACACGGGCTACCAGTTCCATTGCGGGGCACCGCTGCCGGATAACCAGGGTCCCCTGCGCGTGCATCCGGTGAACAAGCGCCTGCTGCAATACGCGGAGAGTGAGGAGCCCTTCTTCGCGCTGGGCGTGAACATGGCGGATACACGGAACAACCTGTGGGGTGCGAATGGGGGGCCGTCGGACCATTGGTATTCTTTTCACAAGCGCGATCATGACGGTATGTTGGAGAGCATGGATCTGCTTCACGACGTGGGTGGCAACTTCCTGCGGATGTTCCTCATGCGGAACATCTTCGCTCCGGAATGGGTGAACCTGGGTGTGTATGATGCCTACCGGACACCCCAGGTATGTGACCAAAGCTTCCCCACGAGCTGCACCAATGGGGGCTGGACCACGGACCATACCGGCAACTGCCAGTACCAGGGCTGGGCCTTCGACCAGATCCTCGAGCAGGCCCGTGCGAACAGCATTTACATCCAGCTCTGCATCGACCCTTATCCGCCGATCGTGGCCTTCGAAAGGTTCTTGTGGGGCGCTCATCCCTATGCCGTTCACTTCCTTGAGCCGAACAGGCAGACACCGCCCGACAACCCGTACAACATGCGGCGCTTCTTCTACACCAACGGGGACTCGGCCATGGTGAACGACCCGGGCGGCGTGTTCTACTACTGGAAGCGCAAATACAAATACATCATGAACCGTTGGGGCTACTCGGTGAACCTGCCCATCATCGAGCCCTTCAACGAGATGGACCAGATGCTCTCCTATCGGGCCGCTGATCTGGAGCCGGCCCCCGGCCTGTCATGTGCCGAACTGGAGAACGCGGCGAATTGGGACATCTGCATGGAGAATAGGGTGGACTGGTCTCAGGATGCCGGCCTGCCCAGGTACGTCAGCAGTTGGCTGAACGACATCACCACCTATGTGCGGGGTGGTATCGATGTGTATGACCCCGTGCATTCGCCATTGGGCGAATCGGGGAAGCTCTTCCTGATGAGTTATGGGGGCGGCGAACCCGCATCCGGTAGCGCGCTCTTCTATTTGCCCTTGCGCAACCCGAACGTGGACCTGATCGACGCGCACAAGGGGCTGTACCCCGCCCTGCAAGGCCCTAATAATGAACTGACCCGGGTGGATAGGCGTATTCACGAAGGGGTTCAGCACGCCGACTCCTATTGGCAGGCGCAACCCGGCACCATGAAGAAGCCGTTCAGCCAAGGCGAGTTCAATCACTACACCAACTTCACCATCCCGAACCCCATACCCGGTCAACCTGATCTCTGGAACAACGAGGTGGAGAAGATCTTCCACAACTACGATGTTTCCTTCCACAACGAACTGTGGTCATCTGCTTTCAGCGGCAAGTTCGCGGCCGGCACCACCTGGCATTGGGAGCGCGTGTTCTGGTGGCCGGATGCGTTGCCGGAGGCGCCAGAGGACGATTTGAATCTGTTTCAACCGAACGGAGAATTCTCCAGTGATCTGGGAGATGACAATCGACTTGACATCGGTCCGAACATTCCCGGCATTGAGGTGGTGGTGAAGAACCGTCGGATCCATCACCACTTCCAACCACTAACGGATCTGCTTTCACATCCTGGTGTGTCTTCATTGGGTGTCCTATCCGATGCCTTCACCCCGCATGTTCTCTTCGATGGCAGCGTGCTGAACCCAGATCCGATCGAGTGCTACTATTTGATGAACAGCACCAACACTGCCGCCATCGGCTGGGTACATAACCGCACAGCATCTGTGGCCAGGAGCTTCTATGTGAAGAAAGGTCCGGGCTACAATCACAACTTCCTCGGCGCCTTGGCGCCCACCAATACCAGCATTGCTCTGCAAGGCTTCCAGACCGGGCAGGACTACTACGTCTACTGGTTCCCTACGCGGATGAACGCCACAGCCGCTGATCTGCCAGACGACTACACGGATGATGTGGACGACGGACAGGTCTTGTTGGACCTGAGCAGCATGCCTTTTGGCGGCACAGTGAACAACTACCTGGATACCCTGCACGCGGACTACGCCTTTGTGATCTCACCAGTACCTATCACCAGGAGCCTGATGCAGGCCAACGAGGGACCTTTTGGAGAAACGGAATGGGACTTTGCACTTTTCCCGAATCCAGCCCAGGATGGTGCATGGCTTCAATTCGAGGATGATGCACCGAAGGACGCTGCGGTATTCGATGCCATGGGCCGAGAGTTGTTCCATGCAGGAAGCGTTAGCGAGCTGCTGTACAACGTGGACCTCAGCGCAGTAGCCAAGGGGTTGTTTTGGGTGCGGGTCAGCAATGGCAAGCACGTCAAGGCGAGGCGGCTTATTATCCAATAGCTCATGAAGAAGCTCAATATGCTCCTGGCCGTCCTGTTGTTCACCTGTGCAACACAAGCTCAGGACAGGTTCATGAAGATGTTCCGGGCTACCGGCACGATTGAGCAAAATTTAATTGAGCTATCGAGCGGCAACTTGATGACCGGAATGGCCCGCGGGCGGGGATTATCACTCATAGATCCAATGGGAGCCATTGTCCACTCTCAGGTGTACTTGGTCGATACATTCCTGGCAATGGGATCTATCGAGAGGTACACAGACAACGAATTCTATTTTGTTGGCAATTATTACAAGGACCTGTGCATTGCGACAGGTGCGCCTCGCATGTACCCGGTCTTAGGCAAGATGGATTCGTTGGGCACCATTCAATGGGCCAGCCACTATGTGCTGAACACGCCCTATTGTTCGACGGGCGCAGGGGACTTGATGATCACCTCACAGCATGATGTGGTGGTGTGGGGTAACGCGATCATGAAGCTGGACACCTTGGGAACGCTTTTTTGGGCAAGGCGCTTGGATGATCAGGTGCAGATGGAGTTTATCAAGGAGCTTCCGGGCGGAGACCTGCTCGCGGGTTTCAATATCGAGAATATCGGCGCAGCTGTTGGACGTTTGGATACCGATGGCAATTTCCTCTGGCTGAAGAGCTATTTCAGGCCCCTGGGGCGGGTGCACGATGCCTTGGTGGAGAGCGACGGTTCGGTATTGATCACTGGCTACACGGAGTTCGCCACCACACACGCTTTTGAGCCTTACCTGCCGGGTTTCCACCCCAAGCTCTTCACGCTGAAGCTTGACGGCAATGGCGATGTGCTCTGGTGCCAGGGCTACAGCACGGCCCCTTTCCATTGGTACACACCGAACAGTTCACGCATCGTTCGCGCACAGGATGGGAACGCCGTGGTGTTGGCCAACATCGGTGTGCCCACCCAGAATTTCCAGTACCGCCCCCTGCTGATGAAGTTGGATGCCAACGGCGACACCTTGTGGACCCGATCCAGCGGCCACGTGAACTACGCGTATGAAACACGATCCCTGCTGGCTTATTCAGATGGTAGCTACATCTATAACGGGCGCATCTGGGGTACTATGCCCGATGGCACACAGAACAACTGGGCGTACTTGTTCAAGACCGACTCACTGGGCCATCTGCCGTGCTTTGAGGTGCACTACCCCATGGTCATCAGCCCGCTATTCCCCGTGGACAGCAGCTTCACGCTGACGTCCTACGACGGTGGTACCCGGCACCCGGCCTTCATCACTGACACCGTGTACGACCCGATCGTGGTCTATGACGCGTGCACCTTCACCACGCAGATCCGTCCACCCGTGCCAAGGACCCGGCCGATGCGTGTGCGGCCCAATCCCACCACCGGCCAGTTCATGGTGGAATTCCCCGAACCGCTCCTGAAGCAATGCCACTTCAGCGTTTACGATACCACAGGCCGCCTGCTCTACCAGCGCCCACTGCCCACCGGCGCCACCTGGGAGCAGATCGACCTCTCGCGCTTTGGGCGCGGCACCTACCTGCTGAAGGTGACCACCCCCGAGGGCAGCTGCCATGAGCGGGTGGTGGTGGAGTAGGGGCGGTCCCTTGCGTTCGCGCCCACACCTTCCCGTTCTTACCTGCCCAACCCGGCGGTACCTTCGGCCCCCGCCCCGGCCCAACACTGCGGCGGACGACGCATGGCCATCCTGCTCAACGATGGCGGCCACCACCGCCACCTGATGCCGCTCACGCACACCCGTCCAGTGGGTGCTTTGCGGCCGGGCATCCTTACGCTGGCGGATGCGTGGTGGCGGCTCACCGAACTGCCTGTGGGCTACCGCACCGAGGCCTACCTGGCGGCGAAGTACCCCGCACCCGAGGACCATGACCTGCGCCGCGAAGTGTACGGAGGGCTTATCCCCACACCGGACGTGGTGGGCGCCGTGCTGGATCTCTCACCCGGTGAAGTGTTGGTGGCCAATGGCCGGCCCATCGCCTTCTGCCTGGACGGGAGCGCCGTGCCTTCTGAAGAAGATTGGCATACGCCCCCCGGCTTCCTGCGCCGCTTGGACTTCACCGGTGAAGCGCTGCGTATCGAGCGCCCCTGGCACCTCTTTCAACTTTGCGGCCGCGCCTTGGTGAACGACTTCGCCCTGCTCACCGATGGCCGCCGCTCGCAAAGCATCAGCGCCTTCAACACCGTGGTGGGCGACCCGAACCTGCTCTTCGTGGAGGAAGGCGCCAAGGTGGAGGCCTCGGTCCTCAACACGTCCACTGGGCCCATCTACATCGCCCGGAACGCCGAGGTGATGGAGGGCTGTCTGGTGCGCGGGCCTTTCGCGCTGGGCGAGGGCAGCGTGCTGAAGATGGGCGCGCGCGTGTACGGCCCCACCGCCATCGGCCCCGGCTGCAAGGTGGGCGGCGAGGTGAGCAACAGCGTGGTCCAGGGCAACAGCAACAAGGCCCATGATGGCTTCCTGGGCAACAGCGTACTGGGCGAGTGGTGCAACCTGGGGGCGGACACCAACACCAGCAACCTGAAGAACACCTATGGCCATGTGAAGGTGTGGAGCGAACCCGAGCGGGCCCTCGTGGACACCGGACTGCAGTTCTGCGGCCTGGTGATGGGCGACCACGCCAAGTGCGGCATCAACACCATGTTCAACACCGGCACGGTGGTGGGTGTGGCAGCCAACGTGTTCGGTGCGGGTTTTCCGCCGAAGCACATCCCGTCCTTCACCTGGGGTGGTGCCGAAGGCCTCACCGAACATCTGCTGGGCCGTGCCCTGGGCACTGCGGCGCGCGTGATGGAGCGCCGTGGCGTGGCACTGGGCCCGGTGGACGAACAACTCCTGGAGCACGTCTTCCGGGCAACGGCCCCCGACCGGGGCTGACAGAGCGGCGGCTGCGGCAGGGCGGCACGAAGCTTGGGCCTCCCGGCCCACTTCGCCGGTGGCGCAGCGAAAAGTGTGAACGACTGACAGACTGGCGATCGAATTCCATGAGTGACAAATTCCTACCTGACAACCCCTTCGGCGGCGAAAGCCTGGAGAGCGAGACCGAACTCATCCCCCTGATCACGGCCGAGGATGAGGAGCAGATGAACGCGGAGCAGACCCCGCCGGAACTGCCCGTACTGCCGCTGAGAAACACCGTGCTCTTCCCGGGCGTGGTCATCCCCATCACCGTGGGGCGCGACCGCAGCATCCGCCTGATCCAGGACGTGTACCGCGGCACCAAGACCCTCGGCGTGGTGAGCCAGAAGGACGGCCAGATCGAGGAGCCACGGCCGGAGGACCTCAACAAGGTGGGCACCATCGCCACCATCATCCGCATGCTGCGCATGCCCGATGGCAGCACCACGGCCATCATCCAGGGCAAGAAGCGCTTCGAGATCCTCGACGTGGTGAAGACCGATCCCTACTTCACCGCCCGCGTGAAGGAGTTCACCGAGCAACGCCCCGAGAAGGGCGACAAGGAGTTCGACGCGCTGGTGAGCTCCCTGAAGGACATGGCCATGCAGATCATCAAGGCCAGCCCGAACATCCCCACCGAGGCCGGCTTCGCCATCAAGAACATCGACAGCCCGAGCTTCCTGGTGAACTTCATCAGCAGCAACATGAATGCCGAGGTGGCCGAGAAGCAGAAGATGCTCGAGGTGGCCGACCTGCGCGAGCGTGCCCGCCTGTTGCTGGCCCACCTCACCAAGGAGCTGCAGATGCTGGAGATGAAGAACGAGATCCAGAGCAAGGTGCGCACCGAGGTGGACCGCCAGCAGCGTGAGTACTTCCTGCACCAGCAGATGAAGACCATCCAGGACGAACTGGGTGGCAACCCCATTGAGCAGGAGATCGAGGAGATGAAGGCCAAGGCCGCCACCAAGAAGTGGACGGAGAAGGTGGGGGAGACCTTCGAGAAGGAACTGGCCAAATTGCAGCGCATGAACCCCGCCGGTGCCGAGTTCAGCGTGCAGCACAACTACCTGCAACTGCTGCTGGAACTGCCCTGGGGTGAATACAGCAAGGACGACTTCGACCTGAAGAAGGCGCAGAAGATCCTGGACCGCGACCACTTCGGCCTGGAGAAGGTGAAGGAGCGCATCATCGAGCACCTGGCCGTGCTGAAGCTGAAGGGCGACATGAAGGCGCCGATCATCTGCCTGTACGGCCCGCCGGGCGTGGGCAAGACGAGCCTGGGCAAGAGCATGGCCGAGGCCCTGGGCCGCAAGTACGTGCGCATGAGCCTGGGCGGCCTGCACGACGAGGCCGAGATCCGCGGCCACCGCAAGACCTACATCGGCGCCATGCCGGGCCGCCTGATGCAGAGCCTGAAGAAGGCCGGCACCAGCAACCCCCTCTTCGTGCTCGATGAGATCGACAAGGTCTCCCGCAGCGCCCAGGGCGACCCCGCCAGTGCCCTGCTGGAAGTGCTGGACCCCGAACAGAACAACGCCTTCCATGACAATTACGTGGAGGTGGAGTACGACCTGAGCCGCGTGATGTTCGTGGCCACGGCCAACAGCCTCAGCACCATCCACCCCGCCCTGCGCGACCGCATGGAGATCATCGAGGTGAACGGCTACACGCAGGAGGAGAAGATCGAGATCGCCATCCGCCACCTGCTGCCCAAGCAGTTCACCGAGAACGGCATCAAGCCCAAGCAGCTGAAGCTGGCCCCCGGCCTGCTGGAGGCCATCATCGACCAGTACACCGATGAGAGCGGTGTGCGCACGCTGGAAAAGCGCATCGCCAAGCTGGTGCGTTACCGCGCCAAGCAGATCGCCCTCAAGCAGAAGCACGGTGTCACCATTGGCATCGATGACCTGGTGAGGATCTTCGGCCCGAGCCACGCCCGCGACAAGTACCAGGGCAACGACGTGGCCGGCGTGGTCACCGGCCTGGCCTGGACGCCCACCGGCGGCGACATCCTCTTCATCGAGACCAGCATCACGAAAGGGGAGGGCAAGCTCACCCTCACCGGCAACCTGGGCGATGTGATGAAGGAGAGCGCCATGATCGCGCTGGAGTATCTGAAGGCGCACAGCGAGCTCATCGGTATCGATGCGGACGTGTTCAAGCGGTGGAACGTGCACATCCACGTGCCCGAGGGCGCCACGCCGAAGGACGGTCCATCAGCCGGTATCGCCATGCTCACCAGCATCGCCAGCGCCTTCACCCAACAGAAGGTGCGCAAGTTCACGGCCATGACCGGCGAGATCACCCTGCGTGGCCGCGTGCTGCCCGTGGGCGGCATCAAGGAGAAGATCCTGGCGGCCAAGCGCGCCGGCATCAAGGAGATCGTGCTCAGTGTGGACAACCGCAAGGACATCGAGGACATCGATGCACGTTACACCAGGGGCATGCGCTTCACCTACGTCACCGAGATGATCGAGGTGGTGAAGCACGCATTGCTGAAGGAGAAGGTGGAGAACGCCTTGAAGGTGGCGTAGGACCCTGCCTTAATTTCGTTCCGATGGACGCACGCATCCGCTTTGAGACCATGGAGGTGGCCAACGTTCGGCGCGAACGGGAGTTCATGGCCTTGTCGCCAGCGGAACGGTTGCAATGGTTCCTGCGCAGCTTCGAGGGGCGATCGCCTGCGGATGCTGAAGCGGCGCGGAACAAGGACAACTTCATCGTTGAGAAACGCAAGGATGTACATCGGTGAGGAGGTGAATGGTCATATTCCCGGATTCTGAAGCCTGAAGCGATCTTCGCGCCATGCATCCGCGCGACCTGTCCATCGCCGACTTCACATACGATCTTCCACCGGAGCGCATCGCGCAACACCCGCTGGCCGACCGGGATGCGAGCCGCTTGCTCGTGTACCGCGAAGGGGTCATCAAGGACCGCGTCTTTCGTGAGCTGCCGGAGCTGCTGCCCGCGAATGCGTTATTGGTGCTGAACGACACCCGCGTGGTGAACGCCCGGCTGCACTTCCGAAAGGAGAGCGGGGCCACCGTGGAGGTGTTCTGCCTGGAGCCCGCCGGTGGTGGACCGGTGGAGGCGGCCTTCGCGCAGCGGGGAGAAGTGCTCTGGCAATGCGCGCTCGGCAATGCCAAACGGTGGAAGGCCGGTCCGCTGGGGCACCAGTTCCGATCACCGCAGGGTGATGCGCAGTTGTTCGCGGAGCGCCTTTCCACTGGACGGGAAGGCACATTGGTGCGCCTCACCTGGGAACCGGCGGAGCTCACCTTCAGCGAGGTGCTGGCCCGCGCGGGCGAAGTGCCGCTGCCCCCCTACATGCATCGCGCGGCCGAGGCGGAGGACAGCCAGCGCTACCAGACCGTGTACGCCCGCCATGAAGGTTCGGTGGCCGCACCCACGGCCGGCCTGCACTTCACGCCGGCGTTGATGGACGCATTGAAGGCAAAAGGAATGGAGGTGGCGCGCGTAACGCTGCATGTGGGCGCGGGCACCTTCCGCCCGGTGAAGAGCCGCACGTTGAGCGGGCATGCCATGCATCAGGAACGCATCGAGGTGACGCGTGCTGCTGTACAAACGCTGCACGAAGCCGTTGGTCAGCGGCCCATCGTGGTGGTGGGCACCACCTCCTTGCGCACATTGGAAAGTCTGTACTGGCATGGAGTGATGCTTCTTCATGGCGAAGCATCAGAAGGTGTGGCGATCGACCAGTGGTATCCCTATGAGAATGGCCTCCCCGCAATGCCCGATGCGGCGGCAGCGTTGAAAGCCGTGTTGGATGACATGGACGTGCGCGGCGAGGACGCGCTTTCCGGGCACACGTCCTTGCTCATTGCGCCGGGCTACGCGGTGAAACTGGCCGATGCGCTCATCACCAATTTCCACCAGCCGCAGAGCACCTTGTTGCTTTTGGTTGAAGCGTTCGCAGGACCTGCCCGGCAACGCATCTACCGGCATGCGCTGGACCACGGCTACCGCTTCCTCAGCTATGGCGACGGGTCTTTGCTGTGGCGCGCGGGCTAACCGCCGCCCTGCGCGAGCCCGATCGCGGTGAGCACCAACAGCAGGGAGCTCAGGATCAAGGCCGCCATGGCGAAGCCGCTTCCGGTCTTCCCCTTGTCGCGGCAGGTGCGCGAGGCGATGAGCCCGAGGATGAAACCTGCCGCCGCGCCCCCAATGGCCAGCGCGCTGCTCTGCAACAGAATGCCCGCCAGCGGCACCCCAATGGCGATGAGCAGTGCGATCGGCGCCAGCCAGTTGAACACGCCCCGGGGTTTGTCAACCGGGGCGTGGACCGCATGGGCGTTCGCTGCAAGCGGCGTGGCCCATGTGTTAGCGATCGCCACCACCGCCTGCCCGGGTGCAGTGTTCGCGTGGACCTCTGGCGCCCTGTGCGCTGTTGAAGGGATGCGATAGGTGGTGCGCCCCGAACGGATCTCATTTGCCGGCACGGTGGCCAGCAGCCCGGGATCCACCCCACGCGCATCCAGCACTGCAGCATCGGGTGCATGGCGCGGGTCGCGCTGCTGCACCGGTGCACGGCCACCGAGCGACCAGCCCGCACGATGTACCCGCTTCTGGAAGCCGTCGCCTCGGAAAGCCTCGCGGCCAGCCCCGCACGATGCGAGCAGGAGGAGCAAGCACAACAAGGCCGCAATGGAAAATGCTGGCCGCGAGGGCATCGGGCGCATGGGTGATACGGTCTGAACGGGCGTAATACTACGCCGGTCTATCTTGCGTTCCCCACCCGTGTTCCGGATGTCCCGCCTCATTCGCTCCCTTTTACTGCTCCTTCCCACGCTGACCATGGTCCCTGCACTGGCGCAGTTGGGTGGGCAGTCCAGCTTCCGCATCCTGGACATCCCCTCCTCGGCCCGCATCAGCGCCCTGGGGGGCAGTCCCATCGCCGTGTATGACAACGACCTGAACGTGGGCCTCTTCAACCCCGCGTTGCTGAACGCGAGCATGGGAAGGCAGGTGGCACTGAGCTATCTCCCTTACATGGATGGCGTGGATATCGGCTACGCGAGCTATTCCCATCACGCGGACAGCATCCGCACCACCTTCGCCGCCACGGTGCAGTATGTGGATTACGGCACTGCGCCGCGCACCGATGAGAGCGGCCTGGAGTTCGGCACCTTCAGCGCGAACGAGTTCGTCATCCAACTCGGTGCCGGCCACCCCATCGACAGCGTGTTCAGCATTGGCGCCAACGTGAAGTTCATCGGATCACAGATGGACAGCTACAACAGCACGGCCTGGGCGGTGGATGTGGGGGGCGTGTTCTTCAAGCGGAAGTACAACCTGGTGGTATCGGCGCTGCTCCGGCACATGGGCTTCCAAGCCTCTTCCTTCACGGATACCAAGGAGAAACTGCCTTTCCAGGCCCAGTTGGCGGCCACCTACAAGTTCCGCCATGCACCCTTTCGCCTGGGCCTTTCGCTGGACAACCTGCAGCGATGGGACCTCACCTATGAGGACCCCAACCAACCCGCACAGATAGACCCCGCCACCGGGCAGGTGGTGGAGGACAAGGTGACCTTTCTGGACAAGGCGAAGTTGCATGTGGTACCCCATGTGGAGATCCTGCTCAGCGAGAACTTCATGCTGCGGCTGGCCTATAATGTGCGCCGTCGCGAGGAGCTGCGTTTTGATGCCAAACCGGGCCTCACCGGCTTGAGCTTCGGAGCGGGCCTGAAGGTGAGCAAGCTGCATGTGAGCTATGCGTTCGCCAAGTTCCATGTGGCCGGTGCCAGCAACACCATCACGCTGGCGCTGCGCTTTGCCGACCTGCGGCGCGAGGGCTGAAGCTTGCATGCGGTGTACTTTCGGCCACCCAGCGTCGCCCTTTCCGTGAACCGCATCAACATCGCCGTGGACGGCTTCTCCTCCTGCGGGAAGAGCACCCTGGCCAAGCAGCTGGCGGCCCACCTCGGGTATACCTACATCGACAGTGGCGCCATGTACCGTGCGGTGGCCCTCTTCGTGCTGGAGAACGGGCTGGTGCGCGAGGGGAGGCTGGACAGGGAGGGGCTGTTGGATCGGCTGGACGAGATCGACATCCGGTTCCAGCATGATGTGCTGAGCGGCCGGAGTGCCACCTACCTCAATGGCCGGAACGTGGAATCCTCGATCCGTGGCATGGAGGTGAGCCGCCATGTGACCCTGGTGAGCCCGGTGCCCGAAGTGCGCGCCAAGCTGGTGAAGCTGCAGCAGGCGCTGGGCAGCGAACGCGGTGTGGTGATGGACGGGCGTGACATTGGCACCGTGGTGTTCCCGGACGCGGAGGTGAAGCTGTACATGACCGCCCGGCCCGAGGTGCGCGCCCAGCGCCGCTACCACGAACTGAAGGCAAAAGGGGTGGAGGTGGACTATGCCAGCGTGCTGGAGAACATCAACCGGCGCGATGAGGACGATACCACCCGCGCCGCCGATCCGTTGATCAAGGCGCCCGAGGCCGTGGAGATCGACAACAGCGACATCACCCCGCAGGAGCAATTCCAGCGCGCCTTGGATGTGGTACTGGATGTGCTGGCCCGGGTGGGGCAGGAGTGAGGCCGCGCGGTTTCAGGGTTCCGCGAAGCGCACCGTGGCCAGGTCAATACCAGCTTCCTGCGCGGACCACTCGATCGGCCCCAGGCCCACGGATGTACGATCTCGGTTGAGGGTTTCCCGGTCGGTGAGGTGAAGGAGGTCAGGCTGCTGGTTGAAATAGAAGAGCAGGGTGCCATATGGTTGAGGCCTGCCTTCCTCAAAAGCGGCCATATCCTCGAACATGCAGAGGTAGCTGGGCGACACGTCTCCTGCTGCAATGGCCGCCCGGATGTACGGAAGCATGCGCTGCCATTGTGTTGAATGCGGATACACCGGGGGGCGATGGTGCCAGAGAAGCAAATGGACACTGCCCACGGACAAGCCAAGGGCGTGTTCAGTCGGGAAACCATGCTTCTCCGTTCGTGCGAGCAGCTTCTCGAAATTCAACGAATCAACTCGCCATGTTTCTTCGGTGTACCCCTTGCCGCGCCGGGCGGCCTGATCCGCTTCGTGCATGGCTTCGATCGCCTTGATCATTGCGGAGTCGCACCGCGATGCGAACACGTCGCGATCGTGCTGCCATCCGTTGCGGAAGGAGAGCGATGCCGGACTTTGCAGGTGCGTGCGTAGATCGCTCGCGCCAGCGAACCGCGCGGGGTCGAATCCGTGCTGCACGCCCATGCGCAGGAACGTGTTGGCGAGTGCCGTATCGCCGCTGGCCAAAGCGCTGGAAACCGCATCGAAGCAGTGTGTGCGGGCCGTTGCATCCAGCTCGAACACTTGCTGGAAGAGCACCAGGGCCTTGCGGTGCTCACCCAGCGCTGCCAGGTGCAGGGCTTCCGCGTTCAACAATGAGGCACGCAGCTTCCATTCCGGTTGGGCGTGCAACAGGGGCGCGATACCCGCACAGGCGGCGAGCAGAGCGACCCTGAAGCAGTGGTGCTTCATGAAGACAACTCAGCGATCACGCGGTCCGGGTCCTTCACGCCCTCCACGAAGCCCAACACCTTCAGCATCACCCGGTCCAGCAGGGTATCCGGGCAGCTCGCACCACTTGTGAGGATGATGGTGAGCGGGCGCTGCGCCGGCAGCCAGTTGCCTGTGCGCTCCAGCTTGTGCGCAGGATAGTTGAAGTGCTGGATGGTTTCCGCGCTGATGATCTCGCCCTCGTCCTTGATGAAGTAGGTGGGGAACTGGTGCTCCAACAGTTCCACCAGATGGCTGGTGTTGCTGCTGTTGTAGCCGCCCACCACCAGGGCCAGGTCGGCGTACACCTTCAGCAGTTCGTTGGTGGCCTCCTGGTTGTCGTTGGTGGCGTAGCAGAGCGTGTCGCGGGTGTCGGCGAAGTGGTTCTTGAGGTCCGCTTCGCCATGCTTCCTCACCATCACCTGTTTCAGGTGGTCGGCGATGGCCTGCGTTTCGGTGGCCAGCATGGTGGTCTGGTTCACCACGCCGATGCGGGCGAGGTCCCTGGCGGGGTCGAAGCCCGGCGTGCAGCGCGTACCGAAGAGATCGTGGAAACGGGCCGGTGGCTGTTCCCCGGAGATGATGCGCCCCAGCTCCTGTGCCTCGGCCATGTCCTTGATGATGACGGCGGGTGCGCCGGCGGCGGTGTGGCTGAAGGTGGCTCGGGTCTCCTCGTGTCTGGCCTTGCCGTGGATCACCACGGTGTAGTCCTTCTGGCCCAGCTGCGCGCTGCGGTTCCACACCTTCTCCACGAAGGGGCAGGTGGTGTTGTACTTCAGCGGGTCGATGCCGATGGCCTTCAGCCTGGCTTCGGTCTCCAGGGTGGTGCCGAAGGCGGGGATGATCACGATGTCGTCGGCCGTGAGCTCGTTCCAGTCCATGAGCGGCTGGCCGTTGGTATCCTGAATGAAGCGCATGCCCCGGCTGGTGAGGTCGTCGTTCACCGCCGGGTTGTGTATCATCTGACTGAGCAGGAAGATCCGCTTGCCGGGGTTCTCTTCCAAGGCCTTGTAACTGATCTCGATGGCGTTCTCCACGCCGTAGCAGAAGCCGAAGTGCCGGGCGAACACGAAGCGGACCGCACCCAGGTCCAACAGCGTGGGGCTGAGGTCCTTCTTCTTGGGGTCCTGCGCCTTGCGGAAGGCCTTCAGGCGCCCGATGAGCTCGCTGCGGTAGTGGGTGGGTATGGTGAAGCTGCGCAAGGGGGAATGTGGAAATAGGTCAATGGCGGAATGCGGAAATGATCGAAGACCAGCATGTCCGCCGAGCTGCCAACGCCAAAGGTAGCCGGGGTGTTCATCGCCGGGTCCGTTGCGCGTCCAACGCCGCTTTGGACCATTTCCACATCCAACGACTTGAAGATCAAGGTCTTTTTCTACTTTTGCGGTCCTTTTTCGGGAACCGGCTTGCCGGGGACCTTAGCAGGAAGCTCACGCAGGGACACCGTGGGCAAACCAAACCCCTCCTGGCCGGTGCCCCCCTGGGCCGGGATACAAGTGTGAAAGAACACATGTCAGTAGTTGAGAACAGCAAGGTCACCTTCGCCGAACCACCCGCCGATTTTGATTGGGCCGGTGTGGAGGATGACCGCAACGCCATCCCCACTGCCGAGCGCGAGCGGATGGAGAAGGCCTACGAGGATACCCTCACCAGCATCGCCGAGAAGGAGGTGCTCATGGGTACCGTGGTGGGCCTCAACAAGAAGGAGGTGGTGATCAACATCGGGTACAAGTCCGAGGGTGTGGTCCCCATCAGCGAATTCCGCTACAAGCCCGATCTGAAGATCGGCGACCAGGTGGAGGTGTACATCGAGCGCCAGGAAGATCGCGGCGGTCAGATGCTGGTGAGCCACAAGACGGCCCGCGTGCACAACGCTTGGATCCGCGTGAACACCGCGATGAACAACAACGAGATCATCACGGGCTACGTGAAGTGCCGCACCAAGGGCGGCCTCATTGTGGACGTGTTCGGCATCGAGGCCTTCCTGCCCGGCAGCCAGATCGATGTGAAGCCCGTGCGCGACTATGATCAGTACGTGGGCAAGAACATGGAGTTCAAGGTGGTGAAGATCAACCAGGAGTTCAAGAACGTGGTGGTCTCGCACAAGGCGCTGATCGAGGCTGAGCTGGAAGCCCAGAAGAAGCAGATCATCGGCGGCCTGGAGAAAGGCCAGGTGCTGGAGGGTACCGTGAAGAACATCACCAGCTACGGCGTGTTCGTGGACTTGGGCGGTGTGGACGGCCTGATCCACATCACCGACCTGAGCTGGGGCCGCGTGAGCCACCCCGAGGAGGTGGTGAAGCTGGACGAGAAGATCAATGTGGTGATCCTGGACTTCGACGACGAGAAGCGCCGCATCGCCCTGGGCCTGAAGCAGCTGAGCGCCCACCCCTGGGACGCCCTGCCGGCCGAGATGGAAGTGAGCGCCAAGGTGAAGGGCAAGGTCAGCGTGATCACCGATTACGGCGCGTTCGTGGAGGTGGCCCCCGGTGTGGAAGGCCTGCTGCATGTGAGCGAGATGAGCTGGAGCCAGCACCTGCGCAGCCCGAAGGACTTCCTGAAGGAAGGGCAGGAGATCGAGTGCATGATCCTGAACATCGACCGCGAGGAGCGCAAGATGAGCCTGGGCATGAAGCAGCTCGCTCCCGATCCCTGGGCCGACATCGAGTTCAAGTACCCGGTCGGCAGCAAGCACACCGCCAAGGTCCGCAACTTCACCCACTTCGGCATCTTCGCCGAACTGGAGGAGGGCGTGGACGGCCTCATCCACATCAGCGACCTCAGCTGGACCAAGCGCATCAAGCACCCCAGCGAGTTCTGCAACGTGGGTGACGAGATCGAGGTGCAGGTGCTGGAGGTGGACAAGGAGAACCGCCGCCTGAGCCTGGGCCACAAGCAGGTGGAGCAGAACCCCTGGGAGGTGTTCGCCACCGTGTTCATGCCCGGCAGCACGCACGAGGGTACCCTCGTGGCCCGCAGCGGCAGCAACTTCACCGTGGCACTGCCCTATGGGGTGGAAGGCACCGTGAGCGCACGCCACCTGAAGAAAGAGGATGGCAGCAAGGTGAACCTCGAGGACAAACTGCCTTTCGTGGTGCTGGAGTTCAATGGTGAGGCCCGTCGCATCACCCTGAGCCATACCCGCACCTTCGAAGCCGGTGACGAGGCCGTTGAGGCCGCACCAGCCGGCAAGCGCGGCCCACGCCGTGAAGAGGGCGGACAGAGCGCCAGCATCAAGAGCATCAACGAGAAGGTGGAGAAATCCACCCTCGGCGACCTGGGTGTGTTGGGCGATCTGAAGAGCCGCATGGAAGCCGGTGAGGCCGCCCGCAAGGACAAGCCCAAGGCCGAAGAGGCCGATGGTGACGAAGCCTGAGGCGGAGCCAATACAGAATGAACCGAAGCCCCCCGCTTCGCGGGGGGCTTCGTGTTTCCGGGGGGTATGGTGCCCACCGCCTATCTTCGCCACCCGGCATGCGTTCGGTCACCCTTCTGGGAAGCAAGGCTCTCGGGCTCACGATCGACCGGTTGTGCTTTCAGCTTATCGAGGACCACGGTGATCTGTCCGGATCCGCCTTGGTGGCCCTGCAACCCCGTGGGGTGCTCCTGGGGCGCCGCCTGCGCGATGAGCTGACCCGCATCCTTCCCGGCACGCGCATCCCCTACGGTGAGTTGGATATCACTTTTCACAGGGATGACTTCCGACAGCGCAGTGTAACAGCTCCCAGCGCCCCCACGGACCTGCAGTTCAGCCTGGATGAGCGACGCGTGGTGCTCATTGATGATGTGCTCTACACCGGCCGCAGCATCCGAGCCGGGCTGGATGCCCTCCTGCAGTATGGTCGCCCGGCCAGTGTGCAGCTCCTTGTTCTTATCGATCGCCGCTTCAGCCGCGAGCTGCCCATCCAGCCGGACTACATCGGCCGGCAGGTGGACAGCTTCGATGGCCAGCGCGTAGCCGTGGAATGGGGCACCACCCGCAAGGATGACCGCGTACTTCTGATGACCAGCGAGCCATGAGCGACCAACTGAGCACGCGCCACCTGCTGGGCATCGCCGACCTCACCACCGAGGACATCGAGCTCATCTTCCGCACGGCCGATGGCTTCAAGGAAGTGCTCAGCCGCCCGATCAAGAAGGTGCCTTCGCTGCGTGACATCACCATCGCCAACCTCTTTTTCGAGAACAGCACCCGCACCCGTGTAAGCTTTGAGCTGGCCGAAAAGCGCCTCAGTGCGGACATCGTCAACTTCTCCTCGTCCTCTTCCAGCGTGAAGAAGGGCGAGACCCTCATCGACACGGTGAACAACATCCTGGCGATGAAGGTGGACATGATCGTGATGCGGCATCCCGACCCCGGCGCCGCGCTCTTCCTGAGCCGTCATGTGGACGCCTGCATCGTGAACGCGGGCGATGGCACCCACGAACACCCCACCCAGGCGCTGCTCGATGCCTACAGCATCCGCGAGAAGCTGGGGAAGGTGAAAGGCGTGAAGGTGGCCATCGTGGGCGACATCCTGCACTCACGTGTGGCCTTGAGCAACGTGCACTGCCTGAAGAAGTTGGGTGCCGAGGTGATGCTCTGTGGCCCGACCACGCTGATGCCACGTCACGCTGCCGCGCTCGGGGTGCGCGTGGAGCACGACCTGGACAAGGCCCTGCGCTGGTGTGATGTGGCCAACATGCTCCGCATCCAGATGGAACGGCAGGGAGGCGATGGCATCGCCAACTTCCCCAGTTTGCGGGAGTATGCCATGCTCTTCGGGCTGGACCGGGCCCGCTACGAGCGCATCGCCAGGGACATCGTGATCATGCACCCCGGGCCCATCAACCGGGGGGTGGAGGTCACCACCGACGTGGCGGACCACGCCAACAGCATCATCCTGGACCAGGTGCAGAACGGCGTGGCCGTGCGCATGGCGGTACTTTATCTGCTGGCCGCAGGCATACCCCGCGACCATTCGGGCGCCTGATTATCTTTGGCCGGAGCACACGGCCGCATCAAGCCACCGAGAACCATGAACTTCACCATCGAGGATAAAGGGAAATACACCCTTGTGACCAGCCACGTGGACAAGCTGGACACCACCTGTGCCCCTGAACTGAAGAGCGAACTGGTGTACCTCAACAAGACCGGCGTACGCAACATCATCATCGACGTGTCCGGCACGCGCTACTGCGACAGTTCGGGCCTGAGCGCGCTGTTGGTGGCCAATCGCCTGTGCAAGAGCGTGGGCGGTTCCATGGTGGTCTGCGGCCTTCAGGAACCCGTGCAGAAGCTCGTGCAGATCAGTCAACTGGAAAGCGTGCTGTCCATCACCCCCACGCAAAGCGAAGCGGTGGACCTGCTTTATATGGAGGAGATCGAGAAGGATGTAAACAAGGACCAATGAAAAAAGCACTACTCCTGGCCACCCTCGTGGCCTTCACGTTTGGCCGGGCTCATGCGCAATGCGTGCCCAATCCGTTGTACAACGACAGCCTCTTCGGTGTATGGCCCGATACGATCCAGGGATTCGCGGTCGCCACGGTGGGGCAGTTCTACAGTGATACGCTCAACCTCAAGGTCCCTTCGGACGCGGGGATCGTGAATCCGGCCTTCGCTGGTTTGACCATTGATTCGGTCCAGTTCACGGGGATCTCCGGCCTGCCGGCGGGATTGAGCACCTCATGCACCTCGCACACCCCGGCCAACTGCACTTACCTCACAGGTATCGTGGGTTGCGGGCTCATCGAGGGAACACCCACCACTGCGGGCACCTATCCGCTTACCATTGACGTAACGGCGTACACCACGGTCATTGTTCCTATACCGGTGCCATACACCTTCACCGGTTACTCGATCACCGTACAGCCATTCAGCAATGTAGTGGAGATCACCGGCCCGAACATGACCGGCGTCCGCAACGTGCCCAACCCTTTTGCCAACCGCACCACCATCGACCTCAACCTGAACAAGGCCACCCCGCTGCAAGTGCGGATCTACAACCTGCTGGGTGAAGAGCTGTGGAAAGAGAAGGTGGAGGGCCGTCCGGGTCTCAACCGCATTCCCTTCGAGTCCGGCAAGCTCCAGGATGGTGTGTACATCTACTCGGTGCGCGCGGGTGATGAGCAGTTCACCGGGCGCATGGTGCTGAATCGCTGAGCCGGACCAACAACCCAGAGAAAGGCCCCGCCCGGGGCCTTTTCCATTTGCGCTTCGAACTCACACCCCTCGGCACCGGTGCTGCGCTTCCTGCGCGGGGTCGGCATCCTTCCGCACAGTTGCTCAATGTGCACGAGGAGCTCCTGTTGATCGACTGCGGCGAGGGGACCCAGGAGCAGGTGCGGCGGGTGGGGGCCAACTTCATGCGCATCGGCCATGTGTTCATCAGCCATCTGCATGGCGATCACTACCTGGGCCTGGTGGGATTCATCAGCACCTTGCACCTGCTGGGCCGCACCAAGGAGCTTCATGTGCACGGGCCTGCCGAGCTCAAGCCCATCATCGACCTTCAACTGCGTGCCTCGCGCACCTACTTGCGCTACCCCCTGCACGTGCACGAAGTGCCTTTGGTGGATGGCCACCCGGTGCTGGCCAATGAGCGTGTGGTGGTGAAGGTGTTGGTACTGGACCATCGCATTCCCTGTACTGGATTCCTCGTTGAGGAGCGCCCCGGTTCGCGACGTCTGCGTGCCGACCGTGTGCGCGAGGTGCCTGTGTTCATGCGGCAGCGGGTGAAGGAGGGCGAGGATGTACGGTTCCCGGATGGCCGGGTGCTGCACAATGCGGAGATCACCCTGGACCCGCTGCCGGTGCGGAGATACGCCTACTGTTCTGACACCGGGTACCGCGCGGATCTCATCCCACAGCTTCACGGGGTAGACCTCCTCTACCACGAGGCCACCTTCACCGAGGACATGCGCCCCCGTGCGCGGGAGACCATGCATTCCACCGCCGCCGATGCGGCACGTATTGCAGCAGGTGCGGGCGTGGGCCGCTTGCTGCTGGGCCATTTCTCCTCGCGCTACAGGGACCTTGGAAGGTTGCTGGAAGAGGCGCGCGCGGTCTTCCCCGCCGCTGAATTGGCCGAGGAGGGTCAGGTCTATGTCGTGCATCCACGATCTCCGGTGTAGAACTATTCCGTTCCATGCCCGACCTCGGTCAGATCGGTGGATCGATGCATTGGCTACTTTCGGGCCCTGTTTAGATTCATTCCAAACAACAGATGATCGTCCGTACCCTGCTGGCCGACCACAGCGAGCTCAGTCTCCTGGGGCTGCGCACCCTGCTGGGTGGGGTGCCGCGCGTGCAGCTGGTGGGCGAAGCGCGTTCCAGGGAGGAGTTGGAGGAGCGGTTGGTGGGTACGCGGCCGGATGTGGTGCTGATCGATCACACGGCCGAGGGCTTCGATGCCTCGGCCATCCGGCAGGGCATGCGGCTGAGCAGGCGTACCCGTTTCATCGCCTTCACGCCTTTCCCTTCTGAAATGGCCCTGAAGAGCGCCTTGCGCGCAGGGGTCACCAGTTACATCAAGAAGGACTGCGGCCTGGACGAGATCGTGGAAGCCGTGCTGGACACCGCCGATGGTTCGCGCTTTTTCTGCGGGAAGATCCTGGCGGCCATTGGCCGGGAGAACATTGCGCGGCTTTCGGATGTGGACCTGGATTGCCAACCGGTCACACTTTCGGAGCGCGAGCACGAGATCGTCACACTCATCGCCGAGGGCCTGTCCTATACCCGGATCGCAGAGCGCTTGAACCTGAGCGCCCACACGGTGAACACTCACCGCCGCAACGTGATGCAGAAACTTGGGGTGAACAACACGGCCTCACTGGTGATGTATGCCGTAAAGCAGGGCCTGGTGAGCCCGAACCGTTTCCTCTTCAACGGCTGAGGCCGCTATTTTGGCCCCATGCGACCGCTGCGCCTCTTGGCGGACATCGGGGGTACCTCTTCCCGTTGGGCCTGGAGCCCGGCCTTGGATGGCTCTGCCTCATTTGTATACGATGGCGAACTGCCCGGGCTGAATCCGCTCCATGGCGATGTGGCTGCGTTCCAGGCGGCACTGCGGACGCGGTTGCTGCAACAACATGCGGAACTGGATGCAGCTGAACACGTCCAACTCTACGGGGCTGGTTGTGGTGATGTGGCCCGCGCCGATCGCCTGCGTCAAGCCATTGCGCCTTTGTTCCCCAAAGCGTTCGTAGAGGTGGAGAGCGACCTGCTGGGTGCGGCACGCAGCCTGTTCGGTGAAGGCCAGGGGCTGGTCCTGATCGTGGGCACCGGAATGAACGCGGGGTATTTCGCCAATGGGGGTCTGCACCTGCCGATGCCATCGTTGGGCTACCTGCTTGGTGACGAAGGGAGCGGCGCGGACATCGGCCGCCATTTCCTGCGCGAACTCCTGTATGGTACCGTCCCTGACAAGGTCGTCCAACAGATCTACGGCGAGGAGCGGCCTACCGTGGCAGGAACGCTTGCACGCATACATGGGGCGCCATCACCGGCGCGCGAATTGGCCATGGTGGTCCAACGGCTTACGCAGGTGCGCGACCATCCCTGGGTGCACGCGTTGCTCCTCTCGCGTTTCACGGCGTTGGTTGAACGGCTGCAAGGTGCTTTCCGAGCGGAGGAGTTGCGTGAGGCGCGTGCCAGTGGTTCCGTAGCGGCCGCTTTCCGGGTGGAACTGGAAGAGGCTCTGGCCAGGGCACAGATCGGCCTCACGGAAGTGGTGTGGGATCCGATGCCCGGTCTGGTACGGCACCATTTCGGTCCGCCAGCGCGCTGAGGTCGACCAGCTGGGTACCCAGGACCGCTTCGCGCAGGGCATCCAGCCCATTCCGGCATTCCGCGGAACGCATGGCTTTCAGAACCTGAAGCTTCTCCAGTGCGGTCAGATGCCAGCTCAGGCTGATCTCGTCGTCATCCGCGTGCCGCAGTTGCATCTCCACCATGGTGAGCGGGAAATCCATCCAGGCTGAGGCTTGTTGCAGCATGAGGTCGTAGTCCTGGTCTTGAACGCGCACGAAGTTGTCGAACACGTTCCCGGCCGGGTTCACCAGACGCCCGATCACGGTGCCGCCCACCGGGCGCACGGCCAGGTCCTTTTGCTTGTCGCGGATCTGCAGCAGCACCACGCCCGAGGTATGCGCGGCGATCCACTCCCGGTGCACCCGAAGGAATGTGAGCATGGTGCGGTAGCCATAGTTGTCACGCACGCCGGAATCCATCACGCGCATGGGCGGCTCACTGGGCAGGGTCACCACTGGGAAGATGTAGGGGAAGGTGGAGGTCATGCGCAGCGCACTGCTCAGCTTCAGCTTGGAGGCGCCCTGGTCGGCGAACAGGCGTTGGAACTCGATGCTCTCCGGTTCGGAGCCCGCGGTCTGATGAATGTCCGGTACAATGTCGCACAGGTGCGCGATGGGCTGTGAACAGATCAGCAAGCGGCGGCCATCGTTGATGCTCGTGGGGTTGATCACCAGCAGCGGGATGCGTGCCAGGGCCTCATCGTCGGCCATGTCCTCCAGACGGATATCGAAGAGTCCTCGGGTGTGCTTGTTCAACTGGCGCTCGAAGAGGTGCCCCCGGTCGAGGGTGTAGAGGTGGGTGCCGTCGCTCACCCGCCGGTAGCGGATGAAGAGGTCGTTGGTGACAAAGCCGAAGGCGGGTGTATTAAGCAGGTCGGTGGAAAGGTCGTCCAGGTAGCGACGGTCCATGAGGTCAATGGTGTCGCTCCGCAAGGAGGCGCTGAAGAGCTGTCTGAAGTAGGTGGCACCGATCAGCCCTCCCGAGGAGCCGGTGATCAACGCCGTTCGGTCCATCAGGCCGCCTCCGAGCGCACTGTCCGCCGCCTGAAGGCACCGCAGGGTCCACAACATGGCACGCAGACCGCCACCGCTCACGTTCACCAGCACCAGTGGGGGCTTCTCGCCAGGGTAGCCCAGCCGGTCCTGTTTGTGGCGCCAACGTTCCAGGGTGGTCTGCATGCGTAGGGCATCCTCCCGGGCCTGAGCAGTGTCGGTGGCCAGTGCGGTGATGTGATCGCGGGTGTAGGGTGCTGCGGGTACCTCATAGTCCAGGCCCCTGGCCTCATTGTCGTACAGGAAGCCTTCGGTGCGCATGCTCACCAGGTTCAGCAACAGCACCAAGGCCACCAGCACGGTGATGGCCCAGCCCTTGAACCAGCTGAACAGCGCGGCAATGATCATCACCATCATGGTGAAGAGCAGGAAGGCGCTGGCCGCTGCGGGGATCTCGAAGAAGGGAATGCCATTGAAGGCGCCCAGGAGCAGGAAGCTGGCCACCGAGATCACCTCGAAGATGGACGCGTTGATGTGGTTCTGCCAGAGCACCTCGCGCAGGAGTTCCTTGTCGTAGTGCGCGCTGCTGCGGGCCAGCGACAGGGTGAAGGGACCGCTCATGTAGGTGAGCACCTCCCATTTTCGCGCACGCTGCTGGCGGCGCAGCCAGCGGGTGGCCACCCTGGGCACGGCGCGGCCGGCAGGGCGTGGTGGTGGCATGGGCCCGCGGATGTCCATGGGCGGGGCATCCGGTCGGTATTCCTCAGGGTCGCGTCCGGTGAGCTTGTGCAGGTCCGTATTGGTGCGCGAGAAGTACAGGTGGGCGACCAGCAGGAAGAGGTACACACCCACCACGAACCCCAGCAGGTTCACTGCCACTTCACCAGGGGGTAGGAGTTCCTTGCCCATCTGCACCGCGGCGGAACGGTACAGGTAGGTGAGGAGGAAGAGCAACGGGACAAGCGCGTTGTTCAGGCTGAATTTGTAGAAGGGGCGCGAGAGCGTGGCGATGAACGGGAAGCGGTGCCCGTGCATCGTGTAGGTATACAGGTTGAAGGCCGTGATGAAACCACCCACCGCAAATCCCGTGGTGGCGAAACTCCAGAAACCGACCGCACCGAAATATTCAGGGTAGAGGAAGAGGTAGGGGACGCCATACTTCATCCCGAGCCCTTCGCACACAAAGGCGAAGAGGATGAGCCATAGCAGCAGCATCAGATGGCTCTTCTTCAGGTGGAGCACCACCAGCTGGAAGGGGAAGAAGAAGAGGAAGCGCTTCAGGCGGATGTTCATCCGGCACGGGTGGATGACGTAAAGATGACGACACCCGCACTTCTTACGTTGGGCCACAGCGGCTTGTTGTGAACCCGTCCACGCTAATGACCGGTCCATGACCGGTGCGGCATGGGAATGCCGTTGCCCGATCGTGGTCGCAAAGGCCGCGGCTAAGGCAACTGCGCGGTGCGCGTATTGGTGATCACCGCTCCATTGATGTTCACCAGGATGGGGTCGCGGTCGTTCGCCGTGCCTGTATAACTCACCACACCGTTCATGTTCACGTCCTCGGCGAAATAGCCCGCCACCGTATTGGTCGGTGTGGAACCGCCGATGCGCAGCAGGATGGGGTCGCGGTCATTGTTCGAACCGGTGTATTTGAGCTGACCGTTGAAGGTCACATCACCCGCCCAGAGTGCGAGGGCGCTGCCGATGGTTTTGCGGGCATCGGTCCCGTAAGTCGACGTGGAGACCTGTGTGAGGTCGACCACCGCTGGTGTTCCGGAAAGGCTCACCGGTGTGGCGGTCATGGCTCCAAGGTGGTTCCGATGCCGCACGGCCACCTGGTAACTGCCGGGTGGCATGGTGAAGCGCACGGGCGAAACACCGTCCATGTCCACCACATCGCCATCGCGCTGCACCCACGCGTGCCGGCTGGCCTTTATCAGCGAAGGTGTAGTGGCATCGCGCAGTTCGACGATAATGCGGTCCACCACGGCATTGTTGCCGCTGGCCGGGGGAATGCCGGCGCTGAACAGATCGCTGTACACACCGCCTGGCAGTGGATAGCCGTTCGCGCCGTACGGATCGGTTGCGGGCAGCAGTGCTGATGTGCGCAGCACATCGCTCATCAGGCCGGTGCCCGGATCGAACGGTCCTTCGAGGAAGGCTCGCACTGCTACTGCGACGGTTGGTGGGTTGAACTCCCACAGCTCGCTTGATGTGTACCAGCCGCTTGAGGGTGGATTGGCCAACGTGGTGAAGTTCTGGCTGCCGCCGAAGAGGTAACCCTTGTCAGCGATGCTAAAGCCCACGCCGTCATAACGGTAGCATCCACCCATGTCCCCGAGCAGGGTCCAGTTCTGGGTGGCGGGGTCGTACACATCGAAGCGCTTCAGGTAACTCGGACCACCGGTGAAGCCGCCGCCGAGATATGCTTTGTTCCCCACCACAAAGGCCTGCGCGCACTGTTTGTTGCCCAACGGCAGGGACCCCATTCCGGTCCAGGTGTTCGTGACGGGATCATATCGGTATAGCGATCCTGATGCGGCGCTGCTGCCACCCAGGTTGCCGCCGCCCATGTACCCTTTGTTGCCAATGGCGAAACCTGAAGCACTGTGTACGGCGCTGCCCGGCCGGTCGGCGCATTGTGTCCAGGAGTTCGTGGTGGGATCATAGGCCCAGAGGTCGCTTTGGCGTACGCCGCCGATCAAACCGCTACCTACATACCCTTTGCCTTCCATGGCGAAGCTCGCCGAGCGCGAGCGAGCACCACCGGGAAGATCCGCTCTGGGAGACCACGAATCGCTTACCGGATCATAGGCGAAGAAGTTGCCGGTGGCCGCCGTGGTGGCCAGGTATCCCAGCCCGTCGATGCTGAAGGCTTCGTTCGGCGGACCGGGCAGCGGTGCCCGCGGTGTCCAGATCCGCGTCGCGGGATCATACGTCCAGAACGAGGCGGATCCTGTACCGGCACCGACATACCCCATGTTGCCAATACTGAATGCGATCGGCAATGCACCGCCTCCCGCAGGCATCCACGGTCGCTGTGTCCAGCTATCCGGCGCGGGCGTGGTGGCCGGACCGAACATCCAGACATCATTGAGGTAGGTGGAATTGCGTCTGCCCGCGACTACATAGCTGTTGCCGCCAATACTGAAAGTGACGGCCGCCTCGCGCCCGCCGATGGCCCACATGGGCGGCGTTGTCGACCATGAATTGGTCACAGGATCGTATGCTTGGAAGCCCTGGGTGTTCGAGCCACAACCAACGTAGCCCTTGCCCAGGTGCGAGAATGCGCTTCGCGCGTTGAGCACGCTGCCCGGCATGGGCGCGCGTGTGGTCCAGGTGTTGGCGACCGGATCATATTCCCAGAGCGTGTTCGTTCCATCAGGCATCACGTAGCCCTTGCCGGCGACAACGAACGACATGCCCTTCGATACGTTGGCGGGCATGTCCGCGCGTGTGATCCAGCTGTCGGCGACCGGGTCGTATTCCCACAGGTCGTTCTCGTTCTGGATCATCCCAAGGGTCGTGTCCACGTCCACGCCGCCGCCCACGTAGGCCTTGTTGCCGAGGGTGAAGGAAATCGCATCCTTGCGCGGACCACCCGGAAAGGCGGTCTGTCCGACGGCCTGCATCGCGGGTAGGCTGAACCGGAAGATGTAGCCGGTGACATAAGTGAAGGTCGAAATACCGTCGCTCGTCTCCAGGTTGCCCAGTCCGACGAAGGCAAAGCCACCCACGCTGAAACCCACGCACTGGGATCTCGCTCCCCAACCATATCCCGAGGTGGCTATCGTGTTGGTCGCCGGGTCATACTGGTAAAGGGTCCCGTTCAACTGGAAAGCGCTGTTCACACCAAGGCCGAAATAGCCCTTGCCTCCGGCCTCGAACGCGACCATGTCGGTCCACCCGGACGGGTTGGAGGCGTACGTCGGGTTCTTGCAATACCACTCCTGGGCCTGCGCCGCAATGTTGAACAGGAATGTTGCAACGCAGAAAGTGGCGATGCGCATGGTGCAAAGGTGGGGTGGGAACGAATGTACCTTTCAGACGGATGAGCGCGGAAAGGCTGCTTCAGCGGTGGCCGACTTGTGGACGGAAGATCCCCACCGCTGTCATCACCCGACGAGAAGTTCATCGGCGACCCTTCGGGAGGAACTGTTCCATGTTGTCGGTTGTCTGTTGTCGGGCGTGCGAAGCCAGTCCCAACCAGACAACTGGCGATCAGTTACCTAAACCTTGGCCAGGGTCAGCGCCATCACCTCGGCTTCCAGTTCTTCGGCCTTTGCTTTCAGCGCTTCAGCCTGTGCGAGCACATCGGTCTTGAATGCTGCATCATCGAGCCCCGCGCAGTTGATGCGCACATTGAGGTAGCCGCCGATGGCTCCGGTGCGCGCGCACAGTGCGCCGACGCCGGCATCGCTCACGCTGGCGGGCAGGCCCTGTTCGGCCATGGCCTTCATCAAAGCCATGCTTTCCACACACACCTGCATGGTGCGCAGCGGCGTGTTGATGGCACCTTTCGTAGCCTCGGTGATCGCGGCCTTGCGCGCCTGCTTCTCCTCGTCGCTGCCTTTGGGAAGGCCCATGGCAGCCATGATGCGATCGAAGGCGCGTGTGTCCTCATCCACCAGGAAGAGCAGCTCGTTGCGGAGCTTCTCGCCGCGCTCGGCCCACTGGCTGAACGCTTCCCAGCGCTCGTCCCAGCCGCGTTTGTGCGCGCTGAGGTTGGCCACCATGGTGCCGAGCGATACGCCCAGTACACCCACGTATGCGGCCACGCTACCGCCACCGGGTGCTGGGCTCTCCCCAGCGGTCTCTTCGCTGAAACGCTTCAGGTCCATGCGCACCAGGCGTTCGTTGCCCGCTGAGCCCGTCGAAGTGTCCTCCAGCATGTACTCGATCACCTTCTTCTGCGGGTCGAACGGTCCGAGGTCGTCGAGCCCAAGGCTCTTCACCGCGATCTTGATCTTCTCGCGCTCCGGGATGCCGAGGCTGCGCTCCTGGCGCTTCAGGTAGAAGTCGGCTGCATCGAGCAGGGCTTGTTTCGGGATCAGGCCCACCAACTCGCTCCCGGTAACGCGGATGCCGCGTGCCTCGGCGGCCTTGCACGCTTCGTCAAAGGCCACGTGCACAGGCGTGACAGCGATGTCCGTGAGGTTGAGTGATAGCTGCGCCACGCCGTACTCCTCGATGTACCAGCCGATGCCCTTCACGCTTTTCAACTTCCCGGGCACCTGCAATTCGCTCCCATCGGCCTGCTTCACCTTGCGGCCCGCCTCGCGGATGTCGAAGGCGATGGCGTTGGCGCGGCGCGTGCTCGTGGTGTTCAGGTTCACATTGTACGCCACCAGGAAATTACGCGCACCGATGGCGATGGCGCCGCTGCGGGCCACACTGTCGGTGAATTCCGCCGGGCCGTAGTCGGGCTTCCAGGTGGGGTCCTTCAGCTTCTTGGTCAGGCCCTCATACTCGCCGCTGCGGTTGTTGGCCAGGTTCTTCCGCTTCTCTTCGCTGGCCGCTGCTTCGTATAGATACACCGGGATGCCGAGTTCCTTGCCTACACGTTCACCGAGCTTCTTTGCAAAGGCTGCGCACTCCTCCATGCTGATTCCGCTTATGGGCACCAGCGGGCACACATCGGTGGCGCCGAAACGCGGGTGTTCACCCTTGTGGCCTCGCATGTCGATGAGTTCCTGTGCCTTCTTGATCAATCGGAAGGCAGCCTCGCACACCTGCTCCGGCTCGCCCACGAAAGTGATCACGGTGCGGTTGGTGGCCTTGCCGGGATCCACGTCGAGCAGGCGGACACCTTCCACCGTTTCCACCACGGCGGCGATGGCGTCGATCTTGGCACGGTCGCGGCCCTCGCTGATGTTGGGCACGCATTCGATCAGGCGGCGTTGCATTTTAAGGTTGTTGGGGCGGCAAAGCTATTCGGTGAGGCGCTGGGAGACCCCGCCACTAAGCCCCGAAGAAGACACCCGCCAGGTTGTTCAACATGTGCAGCAGGATGGGCAACAACAGGCTGCCGCTATAGTAACGGGCGTAGCCAAAGAGGGCGCCCAGGGGCAGGATCAGCAACATCACCGGCCAGTTGTATTGCAGGTGCATAAGGGCGAAGATCCCTGCGGTGAGCGCGATGCTCTGATGCGGATCCAGCGCGTGGCGCAGCGCCCCATAGAACAGGCCGCGCAGCAGGAACTCCTCGAACACGGGGGCCACCACACCCACACCGAGCACCAGCAAGGTCATATTGGTGGTGGAGCCCAGCACACGCGCCATGTAGTCCGTGGTGAAGCGGGTGAAGAAGTGCCCCAGCGTTTCGATGCCGGCCGCGAGGGCCAGAAAGACGCCCACCCAGAGGAACAGCTGTTTCGCGCTGGGCAGATAAAGCCCCAGCAATTGCCGGAAACCGCCGTCGTGTTTCCACAGGCGCGTGCCTGCCCATAGCGCGGCCAGGCCCACCACACCGGACCACAAGGCGGCGAGGGCTACCACATCGCCATGGAATGCGAGCTGTGCCAGTCCTACACGCACGGCATTGTCCTTCAACAGGCTGCCGTCGAAGGGCTGGCCGATCAGCTCTGGCAGTAACTGCCAGGCCTGCTGGAGCATCACGATGCTCTGCGTGCCGAAGAACAGGGCGAGCGTGGCCAGGAAGAAGACCATGCCGATGAGCACTTCACGCTCGGGCCGGTTACGCCCGATGAAGAGCGGGGGCTCAGGCGAGCGCTTCGCCGGTGCGGAAAGGTGCTCCATCGATGAGTACGGTGTCGATCAGGTCGTTGCCGAAGCTGTAAGGCAAAAGGGCGGGCGAAGGTATCTCGCGGGTGATGAGCAGGCTGGCACGTTTGCCCACGGCGATGCTGCCCAGCTCATCCACCAGGTCCATGGCGGCGGCGGCATTGAGCGTGCAGGCGTTGATGGCCTCCTCCGGTAGCAGCCGCAGTTTTATGCACGCCAGGGACAGCACCATGTTCATATTGCCACTGGGCGCGCTGCCCGGGTTGAAGTCGCTTGCCAGCGCCAGTGGAAGGCCACGCTGGATGAGAGCACGCGCCGGACCGTAGGGGATGCCGAGGAAGTGGGAGCAGCCGGGGAGCAGGGTAGGGATGGGGCCCAAGGCACCCTTCGACGGGCTCTGGGTGCCTTGGATGAGCGTATCGAAGTCCGCGGGATCCATCACCTCCAGGTGGTCCACGCTGAGCGCTCCGTACTGCGCGGCGGCCGCTATGCCGCCCAGGCTGGTGAACTGGTTCACGTGCACCTTGCCGCGCAGTCCGTGTGCGAGACCCGCATCCAGGATGCGCTCCATTTCCGCCACGGTGAAGTAGTTCGCCTCGCAGAACACGTCCACGAACTGGGCCAGCCCTTCTTCTGCCACCCGCGGGATCAAGTCCTGCACGATGAGGTCCACATAGGCCTCACGCTTGTCCTTGTATTCGGGTGGAAGGGCATGCGCGGCCAGCAGGGTGGCCTTCACCTGCAGGGGCAGGTTGTCCTTCAGACGCTTCGCCACCCGCAGCATCTTCAACTCGCTTTCCGCCGAAAGGCCGTAGCCGCTTTTGATCTCCACGGCCACCGTACCCAGCCGCATCAGTTCGGCAAGCCGTGCCTCCGCCTGCACGTACAGGTCGTCCTCCGGCATGTCGCGCAACTTGCGGGCGCTGTTCAGGATGCCTCCGCCACGCGCCGCGATGTCCTGGTAGCTCAGGCCGCGGATCTTGTCCACGAACTCCTCTTCTCGGGTGGCGGCGAATACGGTATGGGTGTGCGGATCGCACCAGCCGGGTAGCACGTACCGGCCGCTGGCGTCCACCACGACCAGGTCGTTCCAGTCGGTGATGCCGGGCCATTCGGCCATGGGGCCGAAACCGGTGATGCGGCCGTTCTTCGCGGTAAGCCAGGCGTCCGTGATCTGCGGTAGGTCGGCCATGCCGGCTCCCGCCAGCAGCCGTACATCCTGCGCATGGATACCCAGCAGGGCTTTGGCGTTCTTGATGAGCAGGCGCGACATGGCGCACAAAGAAACGGAGCTCGGGGATGCATGCCCGATCTTCACGCCGTGTTCCGTTTCAAGCAGTTCAGCCTACAACACGATCGCAGCACATTGAAGGTGGGCACGGACGCATTGCTGCTGGGTGCGTGGGCGGACCTCGCTGGGGCGCGGCGCATCCTGGATATCGGGACCGGTTGCGGGGTGCTGGCGCTTATCGCGGCTCAACGCGCACCCGGTGCACAGGTGGATGCGGTGGAAACGGACCTGCCATCGGTGGAAGAGGCGGCGGCCAACTTCGCGGCCAGCCCCTGGCCGGGGCGTCTTCGTGCGCACGCCATCGATGCGCGGCGCCTGCGTTCCGCCGATCGCTTCGATCGGATCCTGTGCAACCCGCCATACTACGCTGGTGAAATGGCCTCCACCGATGAACGGAAGAGGCTGGCACGACACGCGTCCGGGCTTGCACCGGATGAACTGGCCGCCGTGATCGCGTCATTGCTGGAACCCTCCGGGCATGCGGCGTTGATCATACCTGCGGACCGTGAGAAGGCTTTCCTGGACCCCGCACGGGACCATGGTCTGTTCCCGCTGCGGCGTGCATCCGTGCACTACATCGCCCATCGTCCGGCGAAGCGGGTGCTGGTGGAACTTGGCTTCCGCACGGGGTCGCTCATTGAGGGACCCGCGATGGTGGTGCAGGATGGAACGGGCACCTACAGCGCCACTTACAGGAGCCTGATGAAGGACTTGCTGCCGGGCTTTTGAACCGGTCTGGCCTAGGTGATGAGGCTGCCGCGATCACACCGGCACCTCCTCTTCCCCGAAGAGCACACCGTGGTTCTCTAATTCGTTCAGGATGGGGTCGTAGAGTTCGGCGGCCAGGGGAAGCAACACGCCGCGCCCGTTCACCTTGCCATTCAATACCAGCTTGGCCGCGATGGCTATTGGCAGACCAACGGTGGCCGCCATGGCCGTGTGCACCTGGTCACGCCCTTCCACGGCCAGCGAGGCTTGGAGCTCCTGTTGTACGCCATCCACGGAATAGCGGAAACGGTGCCACATCACCACCAGGTCCTTGTCCTCAGGCTGCAGCTTCCATTTCTGTTCCAACAGGTGCTGCAAGGTGGCGGCGGGGGAAAGTGCTTCCACCCCGATGGGCGTGTGATCGAAGAGCCCCAGCCATTCCAGTTTCGTCATCACCTCGTCCTGCGGCTCCAGGCCAAGTGTGGCGGCCAGGTTGCGGCGGGTGTCGTGCGTGGGGTGGCGTGGCAGGAAAGCGTCCAGGAAGTCGTTCCACGTGGCCCGCGCAGGCAACTCAATGGTGTAGCTGTCGTCGGTGCAGCCGAGCTGAACGAACACATCCCACGCCGCGCAGTAGCCTGCTTTGCGCAGGGTGCCGCGCACCAGGGTGGGGATCTTCTCCAGCCCGTAGTGTGCGCGGTACTTCAGCGAATCCCGGTTCGCGTAGCCATCGAAGCCGCCGTAGCCTGGTACGTTCACCCGCACAGTCTCACGGAACAGGCGGTGATAGGGCAGGTACTTCACCACGCCATCGCGGATGTACCGCGCTGCGCCACCCTGCCCGGCCAGTACCACATTGCGCGGGTTCCAGGTGAACTTGTAGCCCCAGGGGTTGGTGTCGCTCTGTGGCGCGATCAGCCCGCCGCAGTAGCTCTCGAACGCTTCCATCCGTCCACCCTCGTGGCGGATGCGGTCCAGGATGCGCATGGCGCTCATGTGGTCGATGCCGGGGTCCAGGCCGAGTTCGTTGAGGACAATGAGGCCCGCGTCTTTCGCTTCAGCATCCAACGGCCACATGGCATCGGGCACGTAGCTGGGGGTGAGGACGTGCTTCTTCAGTTTCAGGCAATCGCGCACCACATCCATGTGCATGGCGGCGGGCAGCATGCTGATCACCAGGTCATGCGCGGCGATGAGCGCGTGGCGGGCGGAAGGGTCAATGGCGTCAAGCGCAGTGGCGGTGGCCACCTCGGGACCTTCCTGCACCAATCGGGCGGCATGGGCCGCATCGCGGTCCGCCACGGTTAATCGCCACTCCTGCTGGTCGGCATGGCTGATGAGGTAGTGGATGAGCGAAGAGGCCGAACGGCCGGCACCAAGGATGAGGATCTTGCGCATGGCCTGCAAAGGTGCACAGCACAGGCAGTGCATGGCGCAGTGCGCCTCCTTTGGCATGCACCTTGCCAACGCAGCGCACACACCTACATTCGTCAACCGAAACACCTCATGACCATGAGAAAGTTCTTCCCCGCGATCATCGCCATCCTGGTTGTGCCAATGGCGCTCAAGGCACAAACCACCGACCTGGTCTTCTTCAGCGATGAAGGCCAGAAATTCACCCTGCTGGTGGACGGGGACCAGAAGAACGCCGAACCCGCCGCACGCGTCGTGGCCACTGGCATTCGGAACGAGTCACCCGTGGTCATCATCCGGTTCGCGGACAGAAGCATCGCTGACGTGAAGAAACCCGGCTACTTCCCGCTGGGCAAGGAGTACACGGTGATGATCACCAAGAACAAGAAGGGCGAGTATGTGCTGCGCCCCACCGGCGAGGCCGAGCTGGGTACGGCCGCCAAAGCTGAGCCCGCCCGCCCGGACCCGAGCAGCTTCCGGGAGGACCCCGCACCGGCCTCCAAGCCAGCGCAGACCACCACCCTGCAGACCGGCACGGTGGCGGGCCAGCAGACCATGACCACCACCACGACCATCACCGAGCAAAGTGGTACCACGGACAACGTGACCATCAACATGGGCGTGCCGGGTATCAACATGAACATGAACGTGACCGGCATGCCTGTGACCGGCACCACCACGACCACCACGACCACCACGCATTCGACCACCACCACAACGGGCGGGTCTGTTGATGTGGTGGAGGTGGAGGAGGCTCCCGCCCGCACCACGCGCCCCCCCGTGCCCGCCTATCGCATGCCTGGCTACACCGGTCCGGTGGGATGCCCGGTGCCCATGAGCGCCACGGAGTTCGAGGAGGCCAGGAAGAGCATCACGTCCAAGGGATTTGAGGAGACCAAGATGACCACCGCCAAACAGATCGGCCGCGATCGTTGCTTTACCGCCGATCAGGTGAAAGGCATCATGCAACTTTTCGGCTTTGAGGACAGCAAACTGGACTTCGCCAAGTTCGCCTACGACCGCACCTACGACATCGGCAACTACTACAAAGTGAACGACGCCTTCGGTTTTGAGAGTTCCATTGAGGAGCTGGACACGTACATCAAGTCGCGCTAAGCTTTCTTCGCGGCCAGGAACCTGTTGCACACAGCCATGCGCCACCCCCACTACCTGATCACGCTGCTTCTGCCGGTGCTGCTCCTTGCCGGGTGCACCGGCTCGAAGTCCATGGCGAAGAAGGGGTCCAAGCTGGACGAGGCGGGCCTGTATGCCGAAGCGGCGGAGATGTATTACCAGTCCCTGCAGCGCAACCGCAACAATGTGGACGCCAAGATCGGCATGAAGAAGACCGGTCAGCAGGTGCTCAATGAGAAGCTCAGCTCCTTCTTCCGTGCCGTTAGCGTGGGTGGTGACAAGGGGGCTGCGGTGGATGCCTTTCTGGATGCAGCGGACTACGCCGAAAAGGTGCAACGTATGGGGGTGATGTTGGAGATACCCGACCACTACCGCACGGAGTTCGCCCAGGTGAAGGGTGAATTCCTGGTGGAGCTCTACGAACGGGGGCAGGGGATGCTGGAGAAACAGGATTATGCCGGTGCGGAAAAGGTCTTCGCCCGGATCGCGAAGCTGGAGCCCGGCTACAAGGACGCCACCAGTTTGCAGACCCTGGCCTATGTGGAGCCACTTTATCGCTCCGGGAAGGAAGCGCTGCAACAAGGGCACTACCGCAAGGCCTACAACGACCTGGGCCGGGTATTGGAGAAGGACCGCGGCTACAAGGACGCCTCATCCCTGCGGCAGGAGGCGCTCACCAAAGGACGCTATGCCATCGCGGTGCTGCCGTTCAGCAGCCCGTCAGGCCGCAAGGATCAGGCAGCCCGCGTGCAGGCATACGCCACCAGCGCACTTACCGAGTTGGGAGATCCTTTCGTGCAGGTGGTGGACCGCGAGAACATGGACCGCATACTGGAGGAACAGCGCCTCGGCCTGAGCGGCGTGGTGGATGAGCAGACGGCCGTACGCGTGGGCAATCTGATGGGCGCCCAGGCCGTGCTCATGGGCACCGTGCTGGACTACCGTGAGGAGCCCGGGACGCAGCGCCGCAGCACCCGCGATGGCTATGAAGCGTACCAGGCGCGCGAGCTCAACAAAGAGACGAACGAGTACGTCATGGTCACCCGGTACAAGCCGGTGAAGTACCTCGAGTACCTGCAGGAGAACAAGGTGGTCGTTTCCGTCAACTACAAGCTGGTCTCTCTGGAAACTGGACAAGTGCTCTACTCCAAGGTGATCGATCGCGAGCGGAAGGACCAGGTATACTATGCCTCGTATGAGGGCACGGCAGACCGCCTGTTGCCCATGCGCAACGGGCAGCCGGATGCCTCGGACCGTGCCCGCCGTGAACTTCAGGCATTGCTACGCGCCCCCAGGGAGATGAAGCCCATGACCACCCTTTCCAACGACCTGTTGCGTGCCACGTGCAGCGACATGGTGCAGGGCATGGCCCAGGAATTGTCCTCCATTGTTCCATGATGCGCAAGTTCTTTCTTGCTCTGTTGGTACTGGTGGCATGCAAAGGGCGGCAACCAACCACTGCTCCTGCCCCGACCGCAGCGCCGCCTCCGGCGTGGGTAAGCGCCCGGCCGGTGAGTTCCATGTATTACATCGGCATCGGACAGGCCCCCAAGGCGCGCCCGGACCATCAGGAAACGGCCAAGAAGAACGCCTTGAACGACATGGCCAGCGAGATCAGCGTGCGGGTGGAAGGCAACAGCCTCCTGCATACCCTCGACACCCGCAAGGCTTTTGACGAGACCTTCACCAGCACCATCCGCACCCGCACCAACGAACAATTGGAGGGCTTTCAGTTGGTGGAGACGTGGGAAAGCCCGACGGAATATTGGACCTACTACCGGCTGGACAAGAGCGAACATGCCCGCCTGAAGGCACAGCGCAAGCAGGCCGCCATCAACCAGGCCACGGACCTGTTCGGCCGGGCCCAAGCCAGCATCGCGGCAGGTGACCTCCGCAGCGCCTTCGACCAGGACCTGCGGGCGTTGCTTGCCATGAAGGAGTACTGGGGCGAAAGCGACATCGTTGAACTGAACGGCCGCCCGGTGCCCCTCGCCAATGAGATCTACAGCGACCTGCAGCGGCTCGTATCGGGCATTCGCCTGGCGATACTCCCGGAACGATGCGAACTGGACTACGCTGGACACTACCGCCGGGAATTGCTCATTTCCGCGGAGCATGCCAGCACCAATGGTGCGCGTGATCTGGTGCAACTGCCGCTGCGCATCAGCTACCCGGGCCAGAGCGGCCGGGTGACCGAAACACGCAACACCGACACTGAGGGAAGGGCGCGCACCACCATTCAACGGGTGCAGCTCGATGCGGTGAACCCCGAGGTGGTCGTTACCGTGGACCTGGACGCGCTGGTGACCAAGGACCTGGACCCCCCCTTCGTGAAAGCCCTGACCAACGGCCTGGCCTCTCCGGAGAAACGCGCCCCCATCACGGCCCGCATGCCGCGTGTGCATTTACGCGCCACCGAGACCAACCTGGACCAGCCTGTGGGCGATGCCGGTGTTTCTGTGGCACTGCGCGAGGAACTCACCAAGCGGGGCTTTCGGTTCGTAGACCGCGAGTCAGAGGCCGATCTGCACATGGAACTGAATGCCAGCACCCGCCAGGCCGGCAGTGCGAATGGCTTCTTCACCACCCTGCTCGATGTCACGTTCACCTTGCGCGACCGCAAAACGCAGGAGGTGGTGTACGAAGGCGGCCGCCAGGGCGTGAAGGGTGTGCAACTCGACTTTCAGAAGGCCGGTATGGAGGCCTACAAGAAGGCGGCCCAGGACCTCCGCAAGGAGTCTGTGCCCGCTTTGCTCAATGCGCTGTTGTAGGAACCATGCAGGATGCAGAAGTTTGGCACGCCGTTCGCAAAACGCTTCATAGATCAAACGGAACCCCTCAACGAACACCAATGCCTACGCCGGGCTACGGCGCATCAAGCATGAAGACCCTGACCATTCAACGCACCGCCACGGTGCTGATGACGGCGCTGATGCTCTCCGGCGCCATGACCGCCTGCAAGAGCAAGAAGAAGGCCGCCGAGGCCGCCAAGCCGCCCAGCGGCGAGACCGAAGTGAAGGTGCTGTGCTCGGGCCCCGAGTACTTCACCGACAACAAGTTCTTCCGCGCCAACAACCTGGGCGAGAGCATGGACCAGGCCACCGCCAAGAAGAAGGCCATGGCCAACGCCCGTGCGGACCTGGCCAGCTCCATCCAGACCACCATCAAGGGCGTGATCGACAACTACGTGAACAGCCGCGAGATGAACAACCGCGAGGAAGTGGCCGAGCGCTTTGAAGGCCTGACCCGCGAGGTGCTCGACCAGAAGCTGGCCGGTGTGAAGGTGATCTGCGAGAAAATGATGCGCGTGGACGCCACGGGCAACTTCAAGTGCTACGTGGCCCTCGAGCTCAGCGGCCAGGACCTGCTCGGCGCCTACAACGAGCGCCTTAGCAAGGACGAGCGCCTGCGCATCGACTACGACTACGAGAAGTTCAAGGAGACCTTCGACAAGGAGATGGAGAAGCTCCAGAACCGTTGATCAGGTACCGTACCTGATGCTTGAAGCCCCCCGCGATCCGGGGGGCTTCACATTTTGGTACCGACCTTTCGGGCATGCATCGTCCCACGCTCGCCACAGCTTCACTTGTCCTTTTCACTGCAGTGGCCCTGGGTGCCTTCGGGGCGCATGGGCTGCGCGGATTGGTGCCGCCAGAGGCGCTTGCCAACTGGCGCACCGGGGTGGACTACCAGTTCGTACATGGGCTGGGGTTACTCGTCCTGGCCGTGTTGGTCCCCCATTTGCGGGTGGCAACGGTGGTCCGGGTGCGGGTCTTATTCACGGCAGGGGTGCTGCTTTTCAGTGGGTCGCTTTATTTGATCGCATTGCGCGAAGTGCTTGTGGGTCAGCATATTGTGCGCATACTTGGGCCGGTGACACCCCTGGGAGGACTGTGCTTCATGGCCGGCTGGGGCCTTCTCCTTTGGGATGCCCTGCGCCGCCCATGACCCGGATCAGGCCCGGCATGGGCCAGCAACCTATTTTTGCGATCCCTTAACCCGGGATAATCAACATCACATGAACGAGTTCGGTCATAAACCGAAGAATGCCGACCTGTCCGCCATTGGGCTGGCACACGTGGGCGATGTCTACTGGAACCTGGACCCCGCCGAGCTGGTGGAACACTCCATCCTCAATGGGCAGGGCGTGTTCGCCGATAGCGGTGCGCTGGCCATTGAAACGGGCGAGTTCACCGGCCGCAGCCCCAAGGACAAGTTCTGCGTGAAGGATGCCACCACCCAGGACACCGTCTGGTGGGGTGACGTGAACATTCCCTTTGACCCCGCGAAGTTCGACGCGCTGTACGACAAGCTGTGCGCGTACCTCATGAACCGCGACGTGTATGTGAAGGACGCCTACGCCTGCGCCGATCCGGAGTTCCGCCTCAACCTGCGCGTCATCGCCGAGCAGCCGTGGAGCGCCCAGTTCGCCGGCAACATGTTCCTGCGCCCCACGCGTGAGGAGCTTTCCTCCTTTACGCCCGAATGGCATGTGGTCTGCTGCCCCGGCTTCCATGCCGATCCCGCCAAGGACGGCACCCGCCAGCACAACTTCGCCATCATCAACTTCACCAAGAAGATGATCATCATCGGTGGCACGGGCTATACCGGTGAGATCAAGAAGGGCATCTTCACCGTGCTGAACTACGTGCTGCCGCAGGAGCGCGGCGTGCTCAGCATGCACTGCAGCGCCAACATCGGCGGGGAGGGCGATACGGCGGTCTTCTTCGGCCTCAGCGGCACAGGCAAGACCACCCTCAGCGCCGATCCCAACCGCCGCCTCATCGGCGATGACGAGCACGGCTGGAGCGATCGCGGCGTGTTCAACTTCGAGGGTGGTTGCTACGCCAAGTGCATCGACCTCACGCGCGAGAAGGAGCCCCAGATCTGGGATGCGATCAAGTTCGGCGCCATCCTGGAGAACGTCGTGTTCCAGGAAGGCACCTCGCAGGTGGACTTCGCCAATGGCAGCAAGACGGAGAACACCCGGGTGAGCTACCCCATCCACCACATCGACAACATTGCCACACCCAGCGTGGGTGGCCACCCCAAGCACATCTTCTTCCTCACCTGCGACGCCTACGGTGTACTTCCCCCCATCAGCAAGCTTACCGCAGGCCAGGCCATGTACTGGTTCATCAGCGGATACACCGCCAAGGTGGCTGGTACGGAGGCGGGGATCACCGAGCCCAAGACCGTTTTCAGCGCCTGTTTCGGTGCCCCCTTCCTGCCGTTGCACCCCGCCAAATACGCGGCTATGCTGGGTGAGAAGATGAAGCAGCACGACGTGTACATCTGGCTGGTGAACACCGGCTGGAGCGGTGGCGCATACGGCACCGGCGAACGCATGAAACTGAAGTTCACCCGCGCCATGATAACCGCCGCCATGCGCGGTGAACTGGACAAGGTGGAGTTCAAGGAACACCCGGTATTCGGAGTGAGCCACCCCACCACTTGTCCCCATGTGCCGGACGAGGTGCTGGACCCGCGCAACACCTGGAAGGACAAAGGCGCATACGATCAGCAAGCCGAGAAACTCGCCGGGCAATTCGTGGCCAACTTCGAGAAGTACAAGGAAGGCGCCTCGCCGGAGATCCTGGCCGCTGCACCACGTACGACCGCCAAGGTTTAAAGCCGGTCACAAGCAACACTCCCGCCCCGGTGACCCTTGTGGTCGCCGGGGCGGTCGTTTTTCAAGTGCGGCGCAACGCGGCCACCTACTTTTGAGGCCCCCTGCACATGCGTTCGGCTGTACTGCTTGTCCTCTTGCTGGCCCTGGCTGCTGGAAGCAACGCGCAATCCCTTCGGCCGGAACAGATGTCGGAAGAGGTGGAGCGCGTGCGCAAACTGGTGCATGGCTGGCATCCCGATCCCTACGGTTGCCGCACACGCGCTGAAGTGGATGCCCTGTTCGATACGTTGCGGGTGCAATGTGCATTGCCGCTTCCTGCGGAGGACTATCACGAGCTGATGAGCATCGCCCTGGCAGGGATCTGCGACGGGGCCACATGTGCCCTGCCTCCTCCATCATGGGAAAAACGGCTGCGGACAACCGAGCCATTGCTTCCGCTCCAGGTGCGCATCATCGAAGGGGGGCTCTTCGTGGATGCCGAGACCAAGGGTTTCCGCAGTCTGCCGCGTGGCAGTCGCATTCTTTCGATCGACGGGAATGAAAGCCGCGTGGTGTTGCAACGGCTGGAGCGGCTGGTGAGCGCGGATGGCTGTGCGATGGAGGCCCGGCATCGGGCGATCGAACGGGATTTTGCCGTTCTGTACCGCATGGTCTTCGGGGAGGTTGGACGCCACATGGTGACTTACGAAGCGTCGGAAGGCGAGCGGCTCACCCAGGTCATCGTGCCGCTTTCCAGAGAGGAGATGGAGCACACCAGGGGCCCCAAGCCGCCCGAGCACGCACCCTGGCGCTACGTGGTGGATGAGGATGGCGGTACGGCCTGGGTGGAGCTCACCACTTTCGACCGGGCGGAACTGGAGCACGCAGGGGTGCGCGCCGCGCGCTTCACCGATGAGCTCGCAGGGGTGCTGCGCAAGCGGCACATTCGTCACCTGGTGTTGGACGTGCGGGGTGCTGCGGGCATGGATGTGCACGCAGCTGAGGTGGTCACGGCGCTCTTTGCCGCTGCGCCATTCAGATCGCTACAGCACATACAGGCACGCAACATCACACCGCCGGAGGATGCGCGCGTTTCAGCAGAACTGCTCGCGTTGACCGATCTCCTGCGCAGCAGCTTTGCGCCAGTCAGCAGTGGTGTGTACAGGCCCGTGGTGGAGTTACCGGGGATGGCCATGGCACAGCCCCGTACGAAGGATGGTTTCACAGGGCGCGTGTACGTCGTGCAGGATGCCGCCACACGCGATGCCGCGGCCCTGCTCGCCATGCATGTGGAACGCAGCGGGCATGGCACCACCTTCGGCGGAAGCACCGGGTCCGGTGCGGCACACTTTTGCGCCGGCGTGCGCATGACCGTGCCCTTGAAGTATTCCGGGGTGGTGGTGGAGATGCCGGTCCTGCGCTTCGATCCTGCCGACCCGCCCGGAACAGCGGAATGTACAGGTGTGGCTCCTCAACACCGGGTGGAGCAACTGGCGCAGGCCCTTGTCAATGGACGGGACTCCGTGCGGCAGGCGGTGCTGATGGCCATTCAGGCGTTGCGATGAAGAAGACCAGGGTGTGGTGGAGCGTGGTGGTCGCTATAGGCTTCGGTTGCGGGACCGCACCGGACCAAAACGCGCCGGTGGCTTCAACCCCTGTGGCTGGTCCGCGCTACGCCAGTCATTTTCACGTGCAGCATCGCGCGGATGGCTCGCAGCTGCTCCTGGTTTTCGGCGACCGGATGGATACGGTGGCTCGCTATCACGTGGTGAGCCGCGGAAGTTCCACCACAGCGATCGCCGGTGCCGTCCGGCTTGCCGTGCCGCTGGAGCGCGTGGCCGTGGCCAGCACCACGCACATCCCCTTCTTCACCGCATTGGGTAAGGCAGATGTGTTGACCGGTGTGGCGCATGCGAACGAGGTGCGTGATGGAATGGTGCGCGAGCGGATGCGGAAGGGTGAAGTGGTGGATATCGGCAATGCACAGGGGCTTGACCGCGAGCGCGTGCTGCTGCTTGCGCCCGAAGCCGTGTTCACCTATCCCTTCGGCGGTGGGCTTGATCCCCTGCCGGGTGTGCGTCACATTCCCATGGTGCAAGTGGCCGAATACCTCGAACAGGACCCCTTGGGCCGGGCGGAATGGCTTCGCTTTTTCGGGTTGTTGCTCGGCAAGTCCCGCGAGGCGGACAGCCTGTTCGCGCAGGTGGTGGAGCGGTACGAACGCGTGCGTAGCGAGGCGCCGTCCGGGCAACGCCCCAAAGTCTTCTTCGGCAGCAGCTGGCAGGGTGAATGGTCCGTTCCGTCCGGGGACAGCCACATGGCCCGGCTCATTGCGGATGCGGGTGGCGATTACCTCTTCGCGCAAGAGCACGCCACGGGGAACATCCCGCTGCCCCGAGAACAGGTCATCACCTACGGCATGCAGGCCGGGTGCTGGGGAAGACTGCTGGCGCAGGATGCTCCGGTCAGTCTGCTGGATGTGGCTGGTGGCGATGCGCGCATGCTTACCCTGCCGGTGTTCCAAAGCGGTGTGATCTTTCAGTGCAACAGCGTCACCAGCGACATTTTCGGGCGGGCGGCCTTGGAGCCTGATGTGATGTTGCAGGACCTGCGCTGCATCCTGTTCCCACAGCAATGTAGCGGGCATGCACCGGTCTACTTCCAGCGCGTGTTTCAGTAGGAGAGGCCGGAACGCCGGAACAACTTGGCCATCAGCCAGGCCGGCCCGATCATCAGGAATTGCAGGTCGTCCAGGAAGCTGGGCTTCTTCCCTTCCACCTTGTGCCCATAGAATTGGCCGATCCACGCCAGCGCGAACAACGTGAGGCAGATGGCCCAGAGAGGCCAGGGCGCATGCGCTTCCAGCCAATACACCACGCGAAGACAAAGAAGGCTGAATAAGACCATGCCACCTCCCAGGGGCACGGAAAGGCGCATGTAGAATACCATCACTGCGAAAATGGCCACGTAAGCCACGAAACCGGGCACAAGCCAGTCCGGTCCATCCGGCAGTGGAACGCTGTACAGCAGTCCCAGCGCACAGAAGTAGATCGTGGGCACACAGATCCAGTGGATGAGCACGTTGGTGGCGTGCTGGTGGCTCTCGCCATAAGCGTCGAACCACTGCTGCATGGTCTTAGCCATTGTTCAGGTAGCGTTGGTTGATCACGAGGGCGTGGTGCTGCGCGTGCCCGGCAATGACCCAGCCGATGGCACGCACGCCGATGCGCTGACCGTTGGCGATGCCGTGCTGGCCGAGCATGGCCTCATCGAAACTGCGGAAGAGCTCCACCGTGCCGGCGCGTACGGTGTCATGTTCACGCAACAAGTGGTGAAAGGGACGATGTGCGGTCCGTGAAGCCGGCACGTATGTGTTCTCATCAAATCCGGGCAGCTCCGCGCGGTCCTCGCGGGCGAAACGCAATGCACGGTAGCAGAAGATGCGTTCGCTATCGATCACATGTTGCAGCACCTCGGCCACCGTCCACTTGCGCGGTGCATAGGCATGCCGTTCCTGACCGGTCTCCATGCGGCCCACCACCTCCCACACGCGGTCCGAGGCCAGGCGCAGCGCTTCCAGCAGGTGATGGCCTTCCGCCATCTCCAGGTAGCCGCGGTAGAAGAGGGGGACATCCTCAAGGTCTGGTCGGTGTATCGGCGTCATGGTCCGGAGATGAAAAGGCGCTGCGTGAAGGTACCATCCGTTCCGGCGAAGCTGGCGATGCATACGCCCGCAGTGCGTTGCTGTGGCAGGGCCACGTGCACCAGACCCGCAGGCCAGTTGCGTGTTTCCTCCACCACCGTGCGGCCCAGCAGGTCCAGCAGTCGGAAGGTGCCTTGTTGTGCACGTTCGTTCTCCCATTCCACTCCAAGGCCTTCGCGCCACCGTATGCGAGCAGGGTAGGCTGTGGAGCCGATGATGCTGGAAACGATGCCCTGATAATCCAATGTGAACACCACAGGCAGGTGATCGCTCATGTAGTACAACGACTGGAGAATGGCATAGGGGGTTTGAATGGCCGAACAACTGGTGATGTTCGCATTGAAACAGGTGCCGGAATTGCCCAGCGCACGGTACGTGCCGTTCACATGGTGCAGGCGCGAGGTGGGGTTCATCAGCCCGTCGGATACCAGCGCGATGTCGAAGCGGTCATCCAGTCCCCCGCCCGCACCATCGCTGTAGATCACGTTCACGCGGGTGCTTTGCGTATGCAAGGCGGCATACGCACTGCTGCCACCCCAGCCGCCGAAGGCGTTCGCCGGGTCGCGGAGCTGGATGGCATTGCTGCTGCTCAGCAGGGTCTGAAAGGCGGGTTCGAAGGCGGTGTACAGGTTCATGTCGCCCGCCACCATCACCGCACGCTGGGGGGGCAGGGTGACAAGGTGTGCCACCAGTGTCTGCGCCATGGCGTTGCGCTCCGTGACATCCGTGGGTGTGGAGCCGGCTTTGAAGTGCACCGCATAAACCGTGAGGAAGGTGGTGTCCGGCACGGTGCCCAGGAGGTCGTCCTTCAGGTAGAAGGTGTACACGTTGATGTCGCGGATGAAGGTGGTGAGATAAGCCTGCTCCTTCAGTCCCAGCTTGTCGTGGTCGAAATAGACGATCTGTTGCAGGGAGTAGCTGCCGCCGCCACCGCCGCTCACTTGCGGTTGCCACCCGGCCATGCTGAAGCGGTCCTCACCATCCACGTTCAATGCCTCATCGAGCACCGAAAGCGCCGCAGCCTGTGTGCGCAGCTCCTGGCAGATGAGCAGGTCCACCGGATGGAATTGCAGGATCTTGCGCAGGGTGTCCACCTTGCCCTGCGGGTTGGGCTCAGGGAAGTTCAGCAGGTTATAGCTCATGCAGCGCAGGGTGCTCTGCGGCTGCGCCAGCAGGGGCAGCAGCACAAGGCACCAGGGAAGTGCGTGTCGGCGCATGCAACGAAGTTATTCCTCGTCCCAGGTGGCACCGGCCTGCCCCAGTCCCAGCACCTCCTTCAGCATCTTGCCCCAGCCCATCTTCGAGCGCCACCATGTGCCGGGCGCACACTCCGGATCGGGCAGGCTTACAACGCCCACGGCCCCATCCTTCGCCACCGCTTTCCGCAGCAAGGCGCGCGTGCGCCGGGCATGCACGCCCAGGGTGATCACATCCACGCTGTCGATGCCGCGTTGTCGCAGTTCCTCGGCGGCGCGTTGTGCATTGGTGCGTGTGCGCTGCCCCGGTCGTGCCTGGGTGGGCAGGGCGACAATGCGGTCCTGGGGGATCCCGGCCAGCACCAGTTCATCCGCCGCCTGTTCCGCCTCGGTGGCGCGCGCCGGCCTTTGCGAACCGTTGTTGGTGGTGTGGGTCCCAGTGGTCAGCAGTTCGTTCACATTCCGGCCGTCCACCTTGAAGGCGCGGATGAAGATGTTCGGCACATCGGCGGGGAAGGCAGGGTTGGTGTTCCAGGAATGGATGCTGATCTGCTTGCTCGAGATCGAGCGGCAGGTATAGTACTGAACGTCCGGGGTCACCAAGCCGTGGGCGATGGTGTCCGTGCCATTCACCACCGAGAAGCCGGCGCCCAGGGTCCCGGCCACCTGGATCACGGGCACGCCCACCGGCACCGCTGCAAAGGCGAGGTCCATCACCTCGCGGGCGTTCATGTAGTATCGGAATGCGCGGTAGGTGCCGGTGGTGAGCACGAGCTGTGCGTCACGCTGCATCACTTCATGCGCGGCGGCTTTCAGGGCTTCTCCTTCCAGCCAGCCTTCCACCAGCACGGTGCGTGCGCCTATGGGCTTGTTCACCGCGAAAAAGGGATGTGCGAAAAGGAGCAGGATGACGTTCACGCCGCCCATCACCAGCATCCCGCGGATGATCCACTTCCTCATGCGTCCTCCAGTTGGTCCAGCAAGGTGCGCAGTTCGCCAGCTGTCTTGTGGTCACCTGCGGCGCGCGCAGCGTCCAGACCCGCCTGTGCATGAGAACGTGCTTCAGCCAGCCGTTGCCGATCGGCGAGGAGCAGGGCCATCTGGTGCCGTGTGGGTACATGCCCGGGTGCATCCTGCAGCAGTGCGGACCAGATGCGTTCGGCGGGATCGTCGTCGTTCAGGGCGCGGTGCTCCAAACCCAGCGCGTAGCGCAGAAAGGGGTCTGCCGGGTCTTCGGCGAGCAGACGTTCCAATTCGGCGAGGCGGGTCCTGCTCATGCATCGAACGGGTGCGCCCGCCATTCTTCACGGAAACGTTCGGCGGTATCCTGCCGCACGATGCGGCCCCCGTCCATCTCGGCGATGCGGTCGCCCAGGTGGAAAGCGTCCTCGCGGTCGTGCGTAACGATGATGGCGGACATGCGGTGCTCCCGGAGGATGCGGGCCAGCTCTTCACGCACCAAACGCCGTGTGCGCGGGTCCAGGTCGCTGAAGGGCTCATCCAGCAGCAGCAGGCGCGGACGACGGACCAGGGCACGGGCGAGGGCCACACGCTGTTGCTGCCCCCCGCTCAGTTGGTGCGGATAGCGGGCGCCCAGTTCATCCAAGCCCACGCTCTTCAATTCCTCCTGGACGCGTCGCTGACGTTCGCTCCGGTGCAGGTGGTGGAGACCGAAGGCCACGTTCTCCGTCACGGTCAGGTGGGGGAAGAGCGCAAGGCCTTGAAAGACCATGCCAATGGACCGCACCTCGGCTGGTATGAAGTGGCTGCCTTTGCTGAGCGTTTCACCACCAAGGGAAACGGAGCCACCTGCAGGTCGCTCCAACCCGGCGATCAGCCGCAGGAGCGTGCTTTTCCCACAGCCGCTGGGGCCCACCACCACCAGCACGTTCCCTTCATCCAGGTCCAACTCCACTTCGTGCAACACCGCCACCTTCCCGTAGGCGAAGGCCAGGTCGCGCAGCTGGAGCAGGGGCGGCGTGGGCATGGCCGCGAAGCTAGGGTGAATGCCGGGTGTGCGCAGAGCGGGGGAATGAAGGCATTCTGCGGGCCATGCCATACGGATGATCCGAAGCGACGACCGGACCTCAGCGAAGCTTCTGCACCTTCCAGCCGTAGCGATCGGCGCCGATCTTCATGGCGTGCTTGAAGGCGGCGGCGGTGCGCAGGAAGTCGAAGCGCTCCTGGGCCACCTTGTCGGCGTATTGCGGCAGGGCGATCAGCTCGCTGAGGATGGGACGGCAGCGCGTGCTGGCCAGTTCGTAGAGCAATTTGGCATAGTCGGCGCTCATCACCATGTCGTGTCCATGCGCATCGGCCAGCTTCTCCGCGTGGTCGTCGTTCAGCACGGCCTGGGCCATCAGGGCGAAGAGCAGCAGGCGGGCCTTGGGCAGGAAGGCGTACTTGTGCTGGCCCTTCTCCACGATCTCCCGCGTGATGCGCGCCAGCCGCTCCTGCACCTTGTAGCACAGCACGATCCTGCGCGCGTCCACGTTCAGGCGGCCGGGGTGGAACATCAGCTCGTAGGTCTTGTCGTCCTCGAAGGCGGTGCGCATGCTGCGCATCTTGTCGATCTCGCCCTCGCTGGCCAGGAAGGTCATGGCCAGCTTCAGCAGGCCGATGGCCTTGCTCTCCACAATGCCCAGCTCTTCGAGTTCCTCGGGGGTGTGCCCCTCGAAGCTGCGCTCCTGCCGTTCGTAGAAGATGCCCAGCTTGCGGAACTGGTCCTGCAGCTGCAGCTGGATCAGGTCGTTGGCGCGCAGGTTCCAGGGTTGGATCGGGGTCTGGCGGTTGTTGTTGATGGTCACGCTCACCACGAAGGCGTCCCTCGCCTCGCTCACCACCTTGGCAAGCACGCGCACCTTCTTCAGGCGGTCCTTCATGCGGTTGATCTCCGCGTGGTCCTCATGCCGCTCCAGGAAGCGGCCGATGGTGGTGATGGTCTGTGCGCCGTTCAGTAGGCGGGGCTCCAGGATGGTCACCGTGCCATCACCGTTGCCCTCGAACTTTTCGCAACTGAAGGTGACGCCGTTGTGGTCGAAGAGGAAGCGGGAACTGTCCTGCGTGCCATCGAGCAGCATCTGGCGGAAGGCCTTCTCCATGGCGCGGTTGGCGGGGCTGGTGTCCGGCATGCCGTAGCGGATGTTGCGCTCGAAGAAGCGGTCGCCCATGGCCTTGTGCATCTGGTGCAGGTCCCACAGGCGCATGAAACCCACGTGCATGGCCTCCCCCTCGGGGCCGGTGGCGTCCAGCACGGTGCCCAGGTCCAGGCTGAACTGGCGGGTGCGGTGCTCGCGCGCCTCGCTGCTGCGGCCGCTGGTGCTGCGGTACACCACCACCATGGTCACGGGGCGGCCACCGAAGTAGGCGTTGATCAGGTGCTGCTTGTTCTCCAGGTCCTCGCGGAGCTTGTCCAGCACGGTGCTGCGCTCGGCCTCGGCGGGGTCGCCCAGGAAGACGAACTGGAACTGCACGCGGTCGATGCCGAAGCGCTCCGCCTGGATGCGGCGGCGCAGCATGCGCAGGAATTCGTCCGCGCCCGTGCCATCACCAAAAAGCTGCTCCAGCCCGCCGCCCAGCAGCTGGTCGTAGCCGGTGCGGAAGGTCTCGTGCTGGCGGCTGTGGCGGAACACGAAGAGCATCAGGCTCTTCTTCTTGGTGTCCAGGTGGTAGGCGTCAATGCCGTGGTCGTGGGGGCCGAAGCACACCTGCTGGCTGGCCTTGTCGCGCGGCACATGCAGCACGTCCTCCAGGTACAGCAGGTTGAAGTAGTCGCTTTGGAAACCGCCTAGGCTGCTGCGCAGCTCCTTGTGGGTGGCGGCGATCTTCGCCGGGGTGATGGACATGGGCTATGGCCTTGATTTGCCGCAGTGAAGCTCGGAAGGCCCGGGCAGTTCCGCAAGCCACCGGGCACAATGGGCCTTGGGCGGGCTTGGGTGCGGGCCAAATGGCCTACACGCGGTGGTCATTGGGGTGTTGGGCGCCGTGCGGGAAGGGGGAGGTGGGGGGAAATGGCGCTCAACGTTATGCAGATTTGCGATGGGCGGGCTTTTCACCTCTTATGTGCATTTGGAGAACTGAACTTGCTGTAACCACAAAACTATATGCGGAGAACGAACCCCCGCCTATTGCAAATGTGCTGTTATAGGCAGTTTTCTTTTTAATCATTGCACCTCACTTCAATTACTTTATTCGTCAATGTATCAAAATGGACATTTAAATCGAAGAGCCACACGCCACCTAGCCCAAACGGTCCGGTTTCTAAGCCTATATCAACTTGATAACTGAAGTTGCCTGTTGTGTCTCCTTGGTCACCCAATAAGTTTATCACTTCCTTTTTTGATTTGCCAATCAGAACGCTGTCTTCAATAATATTGTCTACCATTCTCCCTCGTGTCCTACTATCTCCATTAAGCCATTCTTCCTGGCTAAATTTTACTTTTTCATTTCCTTTTTCTTGCGTACAACCGAAAGCAGAAAAAAGTAATGGCAATATAAAAATCAATTTTCTTCTCATTCGTGTATGCTTCTGCAATTTCAATTTTTTGACGGGCTAAATTGCCTATAACTGATCATTGCCGCATTGCGGCAATTTCCGGACTTGGTTGAAGGATGCCTATTGCGTAAAGCCGCCCGGAACGGATACTATTGCGCAATGCCCTACCGTCAGAGGTCCAGGTTGTCCAATGGGCTGCGGATCTTGCCAAGGGCTTTGGTGGTGACGTGGGTATACACCTCGACGGGCTCGGTGTGACAGTCTCGGTGGTCTTGCTGCTGGCATGGCCAAGCAAGGCCTGAATATAGCGCAGGTCGGTCCCATTCTCGATCAGGTGGGTCGCAAAACAGTGCCGCAGCGTGTGGACGGTCGCTGGTTTGGTGATGCCCGCCTTGGCCCGTGCTCGATGAAAGATGGCCTGCACGCTGCGTGGCGAATAGGGTCCACCATCTACACCCTCGAAAAGGTGGCGCTTGGGCTTGTACTGCGCCAGATAGTCCTGTAGCGTGGCGAAGGCTTTCTGGCTCAGGAGGGTCACCCGGTCCTTCCTGCCTTTTCCGCTGCGCACCAACACCTGGCCGCGCTCTGGTGAGATATCCGTGAGCTCCAGCCCGATGACCTCACTGAGCCTCAGTCCTGCGGAGTAGATCAGGAGCAGGATGCACCGGTGTTTCAGGTTCGGCACATTGCGCAGTATGGAAGCGACCTCATCTTCGCTTAGCACGTGAGGCAGTTTGGTCTCCTTCCGCGGCCGTTCGATGGCTGAGACCCGTTTGGCATCACCCACCACGTTGACATAGTAGTAGCGGATGGCGTTCACGGCCTGGTTCAAGGTGCTGTTGCTCACCTTGCGTTCCTTGGCCAGGTGATGCTGGAAGGCCTCAATGTCCTCGGTACGGATATCGTTCGGATGCTTCTCCGGATGGAACTGGAACAGCTGCTTGGTGGTGTTGAGGTAAACGGGTATGCTCCGTTCTCCATAACGTGCGATCTCCAGCTTTCGGCGCATGGCATCCAGTGCGTGTTGCTGCACCGGGTTCAGTACTTGACGCTCGGCCAACGTCTTGGTCTTCGCTACCGTGCCCGTCGGTAGCCCATGCATGGTGCCAACAGCGGCAGGGGCCTTGTTGCGCAAGCCGTTCATATCCACCCACGCCAACCCCTTGAATGCCGTGAAGATGGCCTTCAGGTTCCCGGGCGTGTTCGGAGTGTACCAGCAACGGTGGGTTTGGCTCCATTTGGCCCCCGCTTGCTTTGCTGCCGCGATCGAAAGGGGGTTGAACGGAAAGCGCAAGGCGATGCAACGCTGGCCACGATGCACCAATTGCTCAAGTAGAACGGGATCGACGGATTTCTTGTCCATGTGCATTGCTCAAGATAAAGCGCATGCACATCGATGTTGGGAGCCTGGAACGAAGAAAAAGTAGGGTCATGATGGGCGGTCAATCCCTGCGTGAGATCAACAGCCGCTGGCTGGGCTTGCGCTTGAACTTGTAGCTGACCTCGAAGCTGAGGTAGCTGAAGTAATCGGGCAGGGCGGGGTTGCCGCGCTGGCTGGTAATGGTGGGATTGGTGGTGCCATCGGTGCCCCAGCCGCTGGGGTCGCTGATGTAGCGGGCCATCTGCTGGCGTGCGGTGTCGCCCGGGAAAGCGCGTGAGATCTCATCCCAGGTGGCGTAGCGCTCGCTCACGTCATCCAGCTTGTCGGAAAGGAAGCTGTAGTAGCAGAACTCGGCACCGACACTGATCTGTTTGGTGACCAGGTAACGCACGCCCAAGCCCCAGGGGAAGCCGATGTGCCAAGGGGATGGTCCTTTCATGACATTGCCTTCGGGAGTGACCCAGCCGCCTTCGGTGCGCCAGTTGTACAGGTCGGTCTCATAGGTGCCATCGCGCTCCACCACTTGTGCACCGCCCGCATTGGGGTTGTCCTGTGCCATGTCGCGGATGGTGCCATCGCTCCAGTAGTGGTACATGTTGTCCATTTCCTGTGAGCCACGGAAGAGGTCGCCTTTGGGCCGGCCGTAGAACACGCCCACCCCCACGAAGAAGTACATGAAGAACCGCTGCTCGAAGAGGGGTTTGTAGGGCTCGCGGTACGCGTTGAGCACCAGGTGTCCCGAGGCGCCAAAGAGGTCCGTACGGAAATTGAGTCCCCGCCCGAAGTTGCGCAGTTCGCGGCCGGACATGCCACCGGTGGGCTCGGTCTCATCGTACCCGATGCGGTGCCAGCTCAAACGGCCTTCCACCGTAAGGGCCCGGGTGACGTAGCGGTTGGGGTTGTTGAGGAAATCACGGAAGGTGACGGCCATTCCAGGCCGGATGCTGTTCCACTGCATGGGGCCGTCCCAATTGCCCAGGTCGCCATAGTAGTGGGTGACGCCGGTGGAAAGGCCCACCTCCAGATTGCGCTGGGCATGCGCGGTGATCATGCCGGTCAGGGCCAGAAGGAACACAACTACACGCATGGCGAATGGGTTGGGTGTACGCAAGTTACACGGGGAAGACGCCCAGGGTAAAAGGGCGTTGCCTGTGTTCTATCCACGATCCCCGAACAGGGCGGTGCCCACGCGCACCAAATTGCTGCCTGCGGCCACGGCCAGGTCCAGGTCGCCGCTCATGCCCATGCTCAGCACATTGAACTGGTCCGTGGGGAAGGCAGCGCTATCCCGGATCTGGACGAACAACGCGTTCAAGCGGGTGAACTCCTGCTTGACCAGGGCTTGGTCCGCGGTGTTGGTGGCCATGCCCATGAGGCCGCGACAGCGCACATGGGGCCAGGCGGCCCAGGGCCAGGTGGCCACGGCCTGCAGCACTTCTTCAGGCGTCAGCCCGTGCTTGGTCTCTTCCTGCGCGATGTGCACCTGCAGCAGGATGTCGCACACACGGCCCGCAGCGGCGGCGCGTTTCTCCACCTCCTCCGCCAGCTTCTCGCCGTCCACCCCGTGTATGAGGTGTGCGATGTGCACCACGTGCTTCGCATTGCTGCGCTGCAGATGGCCGATGAAGTGCCACTCGATATCGGCTGGCAGCAGGGGCTGTTTGGCGCGGAGCTCCTGCGGGTAGTTCTCGCCGAAGGCGCGGTGCCCCAGGTCGTACAGCGCGCGGATCTCCTCCACGGTGCGGGTCTTGCTCACAGCCACCAGGGTCACCTGCGGGGGGAGCATCGCCTTCACCTGCGCGTAGCGATCGGCCAGCCCGGCGTTCATCAGTCTTCCAACGGGTGGATGATGAGCCCGCTGCGGAGCTTGGGCTCGATGTAGGTGCTTTTCGGGGGCATGGTGCCGCCACTGTCTGCCACGGCGCGCAGGTCGTTGAAGTCCACCGGGTGCAGGTGGAAGCCCACTTCTGCCTGGCCTTCCTGTACCATCCGGTCGAGGGCGGCGGTGCCTTCAATGCCGGGGATGAAACGCACCCGGGCATCGGTGCGCAGGTCGGCAATGCCCAGCAAGGGAGCCAGCACGAGGGCGCTGAGGCGGGCGGCATCCAGGCGGTCAGCCGGTGCGGTCCCGGGTGCAGGGAGGGGTAGCTCCAGCGTGTGCCAGCCACCGGCCGTGCGCACCCCCACAACGCCGGGCGCGGCTACCGGGGATGGTGTGGGTTTCAATCGGCCCACGCGCGCAAGTGCCTGCAGGAAGGTGCGCTCATCCTGCCCGCCCAAGGTGGTCACCGCGCGATCGAAGTTGTAGATATAGAGGTGCGGGCGCGGCACGATGAAGGCCAGGCACCAGGCCTGCGCGTGGTCCTCGCCCACGGCATTGGCCTCTGCCAGGCGCGCACTGGAGGCCATGCGGTGGTGGCCATCGGCGATGTAAAGCGCGGGCACATGGGAGAAGGCTTGCTGGACGCGGGCGATCAAAGCAGGGTCTTCGATGGGCCAGAGCCGGTGCCGCACACGGTCACCGGTGGTGAAGTCCTGCTCGGGGCGGGTGTTGAGCACGGGGTCCAGCGCGGCCAGCCAGCCGCCATGATCGTCCGTGGCCAGCAGCACGGGCTCGGCATTGATGCCGGTGGTACCGAGGTACTCGGTGAAGAGGGCCTCGCGTGCGGTAAGGGTCTGCTCGTGTATGCGGATGTGGCCCGCACGATAGTCCTGCACGGAAACTCCTGCAAGCAGCCCGCGCGACACGTTGCCGCGGCTGGACTGTTCGTAGAGATAGAGCGCTGGAGCGGGGTCGCGTTCGAGGATGCGTTCAGCGCAGAAATGCTGGAAGGAAGCACGCACCTGGGCGTGCTTGGCGGCACGGGGTGCGTGCGGGTCCAGGCCATCGGGCTGGATGATGTGCAGGAAGGAGTAGGGGTTGTCGGCGAGTTTCTCGCGCAGGCGTTCCGGGGTGTAGGACACGAAGCTGCGCGTGGCCACCAGGTGGGCCTTGTCGCGCGTGGGCCGCCAGGCGCGGAAGGGGTGGATGCGGATCATGCACCAGCGCCACGGGTGGCGCCCGAGGCCACGCTTTCCTTTTCGCGCCAGGCGATGATGAGGTCCGCCAGCTCGTCGCCCACACGTCCCTGGGCTTCGCGGGTGGCCGCACCAACGTGGGGGCTGAGGCTGATGGCGTTATGTGCGAGCAGGTCGGCACGGGGTTCGGGTTCGCCGACGAACACGTCCAATGCGGCACCCTTCACGCGTCCGCTGTTCAGCGCATCGAGCAGGGCATCCTCGTCGATGCTGCCGCCACGCGCGGTGTTCACCAGCACCACGCCTTCCTTCACGTGGGCCAGTTCCGCCGCGCCCAGCACCGGACGGCCGTCGGGTTGGGCCGGTACATGCAGGCTGATGGCGTCGGCCTGGGCGAGTAGATCGACCAAGGAGAGCCGCTGCACGGGCACCTGTAGCTTGTTCCCGGCGATCTCTAGGTCCAGCTGGGCCAGGTCGCAATGGTTGTCGCAATACACCACGCGCATGCCGGCACCCAATGCGTAGCGGGCGGTCCACTGGCCGATGCGCCCGAAGCCGATGATGCCCAATGTGCGGCCGCGCACCTCGTTGCCTTTCTCGAAGCGCTTCTTCAGTTCCTTGAACTGGCTGCGGCCGTTGGCCGGCATCAGCCGGTTGGCCTGGTGCAGGCCACGGAGCAGGCCGGTGAGGTGGGCCATGACCAGTTCAGCCACGCTGATGCTGCTCGCGGCCGGGGTGTTGATCACGGGTATGCCTTTCGCCTTGGCGTGTGCCACATCGATGTTATCCAGCCCCACGCCGCCGCGGCCGATGAGGCGAAGGCCCGGGCAGGTGTCGATGAGGTCCTTGCGCACCTTGGTGGCGCTGCGCACCAGCAGCACGTGCACGCCTTCGGCGTTCAGGTGAGTGGCCAGGCCTTCCTGCGGCACGTTGTCCGTGGTGACGGTGAAGCCTGCATCGCGCAGGCGTTTGAGGGCTCCGGCGTCAAGGCCGTCGTTGGCGTGGATGCGCATGTTCTATCCGTGTTTCTGTGCGAAGTGCTCCATCACATCCACCAGCGCCTGCACGCTCTCTATGGGCAGCGCATTGTACATGCTGGCGCGGTAACCGCCCACGCTGCGGTGGCCGCGGATGCCGCTGATGTTGGCCTCCTTCCAAAGGGCGTCAAAGGCCGGCTCCATGGCCGCGTCGGCAAGGACGAACGTGGCGTTCATCACGCTGCGGTCCTCAACAGCGGTGGTGCCTTTGAAAACAGGAAGCCGGTCGATGGCATCGTAGAGCAGTTTCGCCTTGGCATTGTTGCGTTGCTCCATGGCAGCCACCCCACCCATCTTCTTCATCCACTCCATGGTGAGCATGCTCACGTACACGGCGAACACCGGTGGGGTGTTGTACATGCTGTCCTTGTCGGCGTGGTTCTTCAGGTCCATCATGGGGCTCAGCTTGCGGCCGGTCCTGCCGAGCATTTCGGGGTCGAAGAGGTAGACCGTGGCGCCCGCGGGCCCCATGTTCTTCTGCGCACCGGCATAGATCAGGGCGAAGTCGGCCACCTTCACCGGGCGGCTGAAGATGTCGCTGCTCATGTCGCAGACCACCGGCACCGGGCTTTTGGGGAACTGCTTGTACTGGGTGCCGAAGATGGTGTTGTTGCTGGTGAGGTGGAAGTAGTCGGCATCGGAAGGGATCGCGAAGCCTTTGGGGATGTAGCTGAAGTTCCTGTCCTCGCTGCTGGCCACCACCACGCAGTCTCCGGCCATCTTCGCCTCCTTGATGGCGCGTGTGGCCCATTCGCCGGTGTTGGCATAGGCGCTCTTGCCGCCGGTGCGCAGGTAGTTCTGCGGCACCATGTGGAAACCCATGCTGGCACCTCCGCCGAGGAAGACCGTTTGGTAGTGGTCGGGTGCGCCCAGGAGTTCCTTCACCAGGCCGCGGGCCTTGGCCATCACGGCCTCAAAAGGCTTGCTGCGGTGGCTCATCTCCAGGATGCTGAGGCCGCTGCCTTCGAAGTCGAGCACGGCCTGTGCGGCCTGTTCGAACACTTCGCGGGGCAGGATGCACGGGCCGGCGCTGTAGTTGTGGACCTTGGTCCGGGTGGTGGTAAGCATGGGTGCGGTATCGGTGGGGCAAATGTAGCCCGCTCCACCGGCTGTCACAGGGCCCCCGTCACTTCGGTGGCGCGTTCCACGGGCGTATGTCCCGGCGCAGGTCACGGGCATCGACGTCGCGCTGGAAGAGCCACCGGTCCTTGTCCCACACGTAGGCGTCGTAGCTCAGGTCCGGCCCGTAGAAGGCAGGCTGCCCCTCCAGGTCGGGGCGCATGGGGCTGAGGTGATCGCACACGATCCGGGCACCGGCCTCATCCCAGTTCAGGCTCATGCTGGCCTGGAAGGAATAGGCAAAGACCACACGCTGTTGCTTCACCCGCCCCTCGCCGAATAACGGTGCCCCAAAGCGTGGCACAGCCCCCCTGAAGCTGAGCACCTCGATGACCTTGCGCGTCTCGATCGCACTGTGCCCTTTCCAGCCAAGCAGGGTGTAATAGGTCTTCCCGCCCTTGCGCACGGGGATCACCTGGTAGTAAAGCGCGCCATACCAGTTGTCCGGTCCCAATTCCACCAGGGCCGGGTGCGTGATGCGCTCGGTCATGTCGCGCAGCTCGAAAAGCACGCGCCGTCGTGGTTCCTGGAGCACAAGCAATCCTTCATAGCGGTGGCTGCCATCGGTGCGCGGCACGTTCCAGGTCACCAGGCGGAAGCGGGCATCGGGCGGGGTGAGCACGCTGAGCGGCACTTCGGCAAAGGCGAAGGTGAAGGCACTGTCGCTTTCCAGCACGGCCCGCAAGTCGCTTTTGAGAAGTTCGTTCAGGCTATCCCGCGCGGCATCGGTGGTGGCGGAAGCCAGGGCTTCCACGCGGTGTTTCAGGGCAGGCCCGGCACCGTCATGCCCCAGGCTTTCGCCCACCTGTGCAGCCGCAGCAAGTTCCAGGGAATAGAGGATGATGAGCAGCGCGGTTCGCACAGGAAGGGGAACGCAGGATCCGTGACCAAAGGTGTTGCACAGTTCGGATCACGCCACAACCTTCAACCCTTTGGCCGCCGAAGCTTTAGAGTAGGCGGCTCAACCTTCAACCTTCAACCTTCAACCTACAACCGTCAACCGAAAGAAGCACTCCTAAAGATGCATGAACGCCTTCTTCGCCAGCAGCTGCTCCTTGGTCTCGCGGTGGTCGGGGTCGTCCACGCAGCAGTCCACGGGGCACACGGCGGCGCACTGGGGTTCGTCATGGAACCCCTGGCATTCGGTGCACTTGTCGGTGACGATGAAGTAGACGTCCATGGCCTTGGGCTGCTGGGCGGCGTCGGCATCCCAGGTGGTACCGGCAGGTGTGGTCTGTGAGCCGTGCAGGCTGGTGCCATCGCTCAGGCGCCATTCCACGCCGCCTTCATAAATGGCATTGTTGGGACACTCGGGTTCGCATGCACCGCAGTTGATGCATTCGTCGGTGATCATGATGGCCATGACAGTCGCTCTATTTTTGGCTCCCTTCTGAAAGGGCAGGCAAATATACCGGCATGGAACACGGTGGGGTGGGAATGGTTCAGTCGTTGGCGCACGCGCCGGAACGGAAGGCGTTCGAGCAATTGGGCGTGCTTTTCAGTGCCTTTGCTTCGCAGACCCCGTGGGGCGGCCACGCCACCGGTCTGACGGAAACGGAGTACACGGCCTTCGTGCGCCACATCAAGCAGGCGGAGCATCAAAATGGATGGTTCACGTCGGAGAATGTGCGGCATGCGTTGGGTGGGTTGGCCGACCTGCTGAAGCCCGAGGCCTTGGCGCCCTGGCTCGCGCGCTATAACCGCGGACCGGAGGACCTTCAGCGCACCATCGGCCTGGTGCTGGCGGGCAATGTGCCGCTGGTGGGCTTTCATGACCTGCTGTGCGTGTTGCTCGCAGGGCATCGGGCCCGGGTGAAGGTCTCCTCGCAGGATGCCGGCCTGACCTCCGGGGTGGTGGAACTGCTTCGGGTCCTGGACCCGGGCGTGGGCGCAAGGGTCGAATTGGTGGACGGGCGGCTGGGTGACATCGATGCCATAATCGCCACGGGCAGCGACAATACGGCGCGGTATTTCCACCATTATTTCGGCGGGCTGCCGCGTATGGTGCGGCAAGGCCGGGTGAGCGTGGCGGTGCTGGACGGCTCCGAAACGTCGGATGAGCTGGCCGCATTGGGCGAGGACGTGTTCCGCTACTTCGGGCTGGGCTGCCGCAACGTGGCCAAGATCTACGTGCCGCAGGACTTCGACCTGGACCGCTTTTTCGGCGCCATTGTGCCCTGGCACGGCATCATCCAGCACCACAAGTACGCCAACAACTACACCTACCACAAGGCCATCTGGCTCATGGACCGGGTGTCCCTGCTGGAGAACGGCTTCCTGCTGGTGAAAGAGGACGAAGCCGCGCTGGCCAGCCCTGTGGGGTCGCTCTACGTGCAGCGCTACACGGACCTTGGCGTGGTGAAGGATGTGGTCCAACAGCAGGCAGGCCACATCCAGTGCGTGGTGGGTCATGCGGGCCTGTTGGGGCCGGGTGTTGATCTGGTACCCTTCGGCCAGTCCCAATTCCCGGGTCCTGCGGACTACGCCGACGGGATGGATACCTTGAAGTTCCTGCTTACCCTTCCTCAGGGGGTGAACTCGTAGCAGCCCAGGTCCGCCTGGCCGTCGGCGGCGCGCAGGTTGCCGTCCAGGTCAAAGAAGGCCTCGGGAGGAGCCCCCACGGTCGTGCCTTTGTTGATGGCCAGCGATGTGCTGAGCAGGTGGAAGTCCCCGTCCGTGGGGGCCACGAAGCCGGGGTTCAGGTTCCGGTAGATGGTGGTCTGGTCCGGGAAGTTGGCCACTGCATTGGTGGGCTGGTCGGTCCGGAGCAAGTAGTTGAAGAACTTCCAGTCCACCGGTGCCAGGCTGTTGGTGGACACTTTGAACTCGTTGGTGATGTTGCCGTGGATGATGCCGTTGCGGAAGCTGCTGGGGAAGATCTCGCGCACCTGAATGGTGCCGGATAGGTCCTCGTAGGTATTCGTGAGGATGAACGAGGGAGTGTTGCGGATGTCCCAGGTCCAGAAGTTGGCAATGGTGGTATGCTCGAAGGTATACTGCCCGCCTCCGGTGAGGGCCATGGCGTACTGCCCACAGTCAGCCACCAGCAGGTTCACGCTCTGTATGCGGTAATTGCGCGAGAGGATGCCGGCGGCGGAGCAGTTCCGCACCTGCACGTTGTTCAGCACCAGTCGGGCCTCACTGGTGGGTGCCGTGGGCTGGCCAGGCCAATTCTCGCACTGGAAGCCCACCAGCGCGTTCCTCACCACCACGTTCACAAAGCGGCTATCGTTCCCGGCCGGCCCGTCGTTGATCCAGATGCGTTCCCATTGGCCGGGAAGGTTGTCGTAGAGCGGTTCCTGCCGGTCATGACGGAAGGTGATGCGCTGGTCCACCGTGCCCTCGGCCAGGATGCGCCCATACCGGTACGCCCAGAGCCCGGCTCCACCGTGCATGTACACCGTGACCCCCGGTTCGATGATCAGCGTACTGCAGGAGTCCACCACGGCATAGCCGAAGATCACGTAAGGCTTGTCATTCGGCCAGGTCACCGTTTCGCACGTGGGGTTGCCACTGTCATCCACTCCTGCGATGATGCTGAAGGGGGGTAGCCCGGGGATGTAGCGGTCCGGCCGGAAGAAGTGGGCATCGCGTCCCCAGGCCACCAGCTGCACGTGCTGTTCATTGCCGTTGGTGTTGAACAGGATGCGGTCCTCGATGATCAAAGGATTGGCCACGTTGTTGGCATCAAGCGTGGCCTCCACAAAGACGTAGATGCTGTCGCGGCCTTGGATCTCCACCTGGCTGAAGCTCAGGCCAGATGAGCCGTCCACATTGATGCGGAAGGGGGAGGGGCTGCCCCCTTCAAGGGCCACGTCCACCCGTACCCCGTCGGTGCCTGTGTTGCGCACCACAAAGCGCTTGGTAACGGTGCCGATGGTGGTGAAAACAGTATCGAAGAAGATGGTATCCTCACTGAACTCCAAGGTCACCGGGGAGCTGGAGAATTTCTCCGGCTTGCGACAGCCTGAGGCGCAAGCCAGCAAGGCCACGGCCAACAGCAGGAATGGAATGGGGAAGGGGCGGCGGGACACGGGCGGCAAAGATGGCACCGGCTCCTGAACAGTGGTATGGCCCTGATCATTGTGCCGGGGATCGGCGGCCGATCGGATCTGACCCACCCAGCCATATGGTGGATCTCAATAGATCACTACATTTGCCGCCCCAACGGAATTCCGCCATGAAAAAAGGCATCCACCCCGAGAACTACCGCCTGGTCATCTTCAAGGACATGTCCAACGAATACATGTTCCTGGGTCGCAGCTGCGCCGCCACGAAGGATACCGTGAAGTGGGAGGACGGCAATGAGTACCCCTTGGTGAAGCTGGACATCAGCCACACCTCACACCCTTTCTACACGGGTAAGATGATGTTGGTGGATACCGCAGGACGCGTGGACAAGTTCAAGAAGCGCTACGCCCGCCACACCCCCAAGGACGGCCAGTAAGCCGATACGACAGCGAACAAAAGCCCCCCGACGTGTCGGGGGGCTTTTCATTTCCTGTGTGGTCGGGTCAACTCACCACTTTGTACTTGTCGTTGAGGCCGGCTCCCGTACGGATCATGTGGAAGGACTCGGCAATGCGGCGCTTGCGGGTCTCCTCCTGCTTGGCATCGGTGATCCACTCCACGTATTCCTTCTTGTGCGAGGGGCTGAACTTCTCCCACTGGGCCCATGCTTCCTCGTCGTTGCGCAGGCAGGTCTCCAATTCGGCGGGCATCACCAAGGCCTTGCGGGCGGGTTTGGCGTCACTGAGCCTGGCTCCGCTCTGGTTCACCTTCACGGCCTGCTTCACCAGGTCCACGAAGGCCTTCTCATTTATGGCCTCTCCCTCGTGCACCTTGTACTTGCGGATGCCTTTATCCTCGTCCTTCTCCGGTTTGTCGAACAGTTTGTGCGCGTCCTTCACCAGGGCTCCCTTATGGAACCACACACTTACGAAGTGTTTGAAACCGTGAAGGCCGATCATGATCCCGTTGTGATCGAAGGCGGGGGCGTTCCAGCGCCATGCCTCAGTCACCTGCTCGTCCGTTGAATGGATGAGCTGCCGCAGACGCACCAACACCTTGCGCTGCCACTCGGGCTGTTCGGCGATGTACTCGTTGATCTGTTCGTTCGGCGCCATGGGGATACGGTGGATTGAGGCCGAAAGCTAACGTGGCGGAATGCCGCCGCTTCATACGGCCTTAACCTGTTCTCAACAGTCTGCCACGGGTTCAGGTCCGCTCCAGCACCACGGCATAGCCCTGGCCCACACCTATGCACATGGTACAGAGGGCGTAACGGGCCTTCCGGGCCTGCAATTCCAGTGCTGCTGTGAAAAGCAGACGGGCCCCGCTCATACCCAACGGGTGGCCCAGAGCGATGGCACCGCCGTTCGGGTTCAGCCGGGGGTCATCATCCGCCATGCCCCACGCGCGGGTGCAACTCAGTGCTTGTGCGGCGAATGCCTCGTTCAGCTCAATGATATTCATATCATTGATATTCAGACCTGAACGACTCATTGCTTTATTCGTTGCTTCAACCGGGCCAATACCCATTATGCGGGGCTCCACACCTTCCACGGCCGCGGCCACGATGCGGGCCAGCGGTTTCAGTTCATGGGTCTTCAGGCCGGCCTCGCTGGCGATCAGCAGGGCAGCGGCACCGTCGTTCAGGCCGCTGGCATTGCCGGCAGTAACGCTGCCGCCCTTCCGGAAGGCGGGCTTCAGGGCCGCCAGGCCCTCCAAGGTGGTCTTGGGTTTCACGAACTCATCCTGCGCGAACAGGACGGGGTCGCCCTTGCGCTGTGGTATGGGCACCGGGGCGATCTCCATGGCCAACCGGCCGCTGACCTGCGCAGCGGCGGCCTTCTGCTGGCTCCACAGGGCGAAACGGTCCTGATCTTCACGGCTGATGGCGCGGGTCTCCAGGAGGTTCTCGGCGGTCTCGCCCATGGCATCGGTACCGTAGCGCTCTTTCATTGCCGGGTTAATGAAGCGCCAGCCGAAGCTGCTGTCGAAGAGTTGGGCATCCCGGCCATAGGGTGTACTGGTCTTGTTCATCACCCAGGGGCCCCGGGTCATGTGTTCCACCCCGCCGGCAATGAAGAGATCGCCCTCCCCTGCATGCGCTGCCCGGGCGGCGTTCACGGCCGCGCCCATGCCCGAGGCGCAGAGGCGGTTCACGGTCTCACCCGGCACACGCACGGGCAGCCCAGCCAGCAGCAGGGCCATGCGTGCCACGTTCCGGTTGTCCTCGCCCGCCTGGTTGGCGCAGCCCATGATCACGTCCTCAATGGCCGCGGGATCCAGTCCGGGCACCCGTTCGATCAAGGCTTTCAGCACATGCGCGGCCAGGTCATCCGCCCGCACGGGTGCCAGTGAACCGGCGAAATTGCCGATGGGACTGCGCACGCCAGCAACGATGTATGCGTTCATGCGGGCGAAGATCGCTGCTCGCGGCGGAACCCCATCTTCGCACCACCATGCGTTACCTGCTCACCGTTCTCCTTTCCCTGGCGACCGTACTGCCCATCCTGGCCCAGTCCAACAGCTTCGGCAGCCTGCAGTTCGGCTTGGGGGCTTCCTTCGGCTTGTACAATACCGAGTTCAACGAGAGCTATCCGCCCACCAACTATGCGCGGACGAACAGGGACAACGCGGTCGCGGTCTCCTTCCCCCTGGAGGTGCACCTGGGTTTGGTGCCTTTCATGAGCCTTGGGCTGTACCTGCAGCCGGGGTCCTACCTGGATACCAGTGCCACCCGCAGCAACAGCATGTTCATCGGTGGGCTTTCACCGCGGTTCTACATCGTGAATGGCGACCGTTTCAACTGGTTCGCCGGCTTGGAGGCCGGCCTGGCCAACCTGGTGATCAAGGAGCGCCCGTTCGCCGGTGGCACCTACCAGTACACCTTTGGTGGAGGGCATTTCCGGATCGCCTCGGGATTCAACCTGTACTTCGGCAAGGTGGTGGGCATGCAGATGCAGATGAAGTACGCCGTTTACAACATGCCCCTTTGGGACCTGGAGCCCAATTTCAGTGACTATACGGCCAGGTTGAAGGTGGATGGGCTGGAAGCCCAACTCGGACTGGTGTTCAAGCTGGGCGGGGACTGAGTTTGCCCGGTCCTTTCAAAGCACGTCGAAGTCGATCGCCTGGAAGCGCGTGCCACGCGGGTCAAGGTGCCGTCCCGCGCCGGAAAGGTCCTTGAAGATGAGGTGCAGCGGCGAAGGACGGAAGCGCATGGGTACATTGAGGTAGGGCCGGGGGAACCACGAGTGGCCGCCATCCCAACCGAGCCATGCCTTGAAGAAGGGGGCTTGACCAAGCGGTAGCCGCAGGTGTTCCGCGCTGGAATTAGACAGACTGGCCAGCACGTAGCGGAATGGACCCAACCGGCGGTGCGCCAATACTAGGCCACTGGCCGTGCGCCCATAGCGAAAGAGCGGATGCCGGGCACGCCACGCCAGCCATTCCGGCCCGCGCACGGGGTCGAAGGCGTCACCCGGTGCATGGACCCTGGGAAGCGGTCCTTTACCCACCATGGCGCGCAGGGGTGTGACCAATTGGAAACCGAGCTTCCGTGTGAAGCCGTGCACACTGTTGGTGTTGGCCACGCCCACCACGAAACGATGGCCTTCCGCAGCAGCGGCGGTATAAGTCGCGTTCGCCAACGTGGTGAACAGGCCCTTACCCTGGTGGGATGGATGCGTGGTCGTGTTCAGCGAGAGCAGCCCTTTTTCCACCTGCCCTTGCACCCTGGCCAGCATGGGAATGGTGACATAGTGTGCGGCGAGGTCCACACCGCTCCAGGCATTGAAGCCCACCGCATGGCCCGCGGGGTTCTGCATGTATTGCCAGTGCAGCACCTGATCGGTGAAGTGCCGTGCCTTGGGGAATACCGCACGCAGCAGGTCGCCGATCGCCACCAGTTCCGCAGGATCGGCACCCACCCGGCGCAAGTCATATTCCGTCCTCATTCAAGGCCAAGTATAGAGGGCGCAGATACATTTGGGCCGCGTTCAGGTTCCCGACGGTGTCGGGATGAAAAGGGAATCCCGTGTGAACCGGGAGCTGTTCCCGCAGCTGTAAGCCCTGCAACGCCGGTCCCACAAGCCACTGCCCCAACTACCAGGGCGGGAAGGCGGGCCGGCGGGGGCGAGCCAGAAGACCTGCCTGAACGCACACATCCACGCCCGCGGGACATGGGCTGGGAGCTTTTGGTACAGGCTCCTTCCTGCCCGTGGGTCATTGTTCCACCTGCTGCTCGGTGAAAGCAGCGCAAAACCCCACACCATGTACCGTTCATTCCTCTCCGTTGCCTTCATGGCCGCCGCGCTGGCGCTCAGTGCACAGCTTTCCGTGCACCGCGTCTGGGTGCTTAACGAAGGCCGTTTTGACTACATGACCCAGACGCAGGAGGTCCCCGTGAGCCTGGGCGCATATGATCCTTCCACGGGGGCGTATCAGCATGTGCTTACGTTAAGCGGTCCCCGTTTCGGGAATGACCTGGAGGTGAAGGACGCCGTGGTGTACGTGGCTGCGGACGACCAATTGCTGAAGATCGATGCGGACAGCCATATGATCCTCGCGCAGGTCACCGTGCCCGGCATTCGGCGTATTGCCTTGTGGAATGACCAGGTGCTTCTCACCCGGGGTGAACTGGGTGGCCTGAGCCACTACTTCGAAGCGCGCCAGCAGGCGGACCTTGCGCTGATCTATGAACTGGCACCCGGCAATGGCCCGGACCATGCCAGTGAGGATGTACAGGTGGTGGGTGATGAAGCTTATATCGCCATCAACAACGGCTTCGACTGGCCGAACTACACGGGACAGATCGGGGTGGTGGACCTGCCCACGGGCACCTATGTGAACGAGATAGACCTGGGGCCGAACGGGAAGAACCCCGAGCGCATCTTCGAGGCCAACGGCGACCTTTTCGTGTTCAACAACAAGGATTTCAGCGGCAGCAGCATCAGCCGCCTGGCGCCTGCGGCAGCAACCCTGCACTACACGCAGGACATTGCGCTGAACAGCGGCTGCGGCGCTTCCGCACTGGTTGACGGCCGCATATACTACCTCGAGTACGCCCTCTATCAAATGGGCCGTTTCGACATCAGCACAGGGCAGGTGCTTGACACGCTCAGCAGCCCACTGGCGCCGTATGCCATTCTTCAGGACAGCCACAACGGTGTGGTGTACATGACCACCACTGACTTTGCCACCAGCGGCGAACTGCACGTGACGGATGAGCTCGGCAATGTGTTGAGCACTGTGGCTGTGGGCGTGAGCCCGGGGAACATGGCATTGGACCTGCGCAGCAGCACCGCCGTGGCCGATGACGCAGAGCAAAAGCGCATGGCGCTGTACCCCAATCCGGCGGTGGACCAGGTCTGGCTCTCCGGCGCGGAGGCAGGCGCGTGGATCACCGTACTGGATGCAACGGGTCGTCGTGTTCAGGCCATGAGGACAGTTCCCCAGGATGGACCCGTACTGATCGATCTTGCCGGGCTGGCACCGGGTAGCTACACGGTGCAGGCTGGTGATGGCCGCACTGGGCGCTTGCAGGTGGTTCGGCCATGATAGGGTGACAAGGCAAGGGCCCGATCCGATACATTTGCGCCCCCGGCATGCCGGGGAGCGTCGGCCTCCTTAGCTCAGCGGTAGAGCAGCTCATTCGTAATGAGCAGGTCGTCAGTTCAATTCTGACAGGAGGCTCCGAGGAAAAGGGACCACTCAGGTGGTCCCTTTTTCATTCGCTGAACATTCTCCAGCAGAAGCTTCCAACTGCTGGATCATGCTCTGGCGCTGCGTGCGACTTCATCACCGCGCCATGGCTTGGATCGGTGAAGATCGCAAGTCCTTGGTCCGTTCGGTCGCTTGCTGGTGACACCAGCATACTGGTGTGCGGTCTGCCGCAGAAGCTGCCTTGGTCTGAAATACGGCAGTCTGGAGCTTGGCCCCATGTTCAACCTGATCTATCGCCTCCTGCCGGTGCTTCTGCCATGGGGTACGGCGGTTTCCCAGCCATTCCTGGACCTGATGAAAATGGACCATCTGCGAAGTCCCGACCTGATCGACCGCACCGAGTTGAATATGACCCTGCCGCTCAAATTGGACACCTCCGGACGGTTGCTGTTGCTGGACCCGCACTTCGTGGAATGGCGCGTTACCACGGATGCCGATCGCTATCAGCCTGCTGCAGTAGCTCCTGTTCGCGAACAAATGGGAGCTGTGGTACTTCCCATTGGTTACATCACGCCTCTGGGGCGGCAGGGGTGGCGACTGGCCACGGTGCCCATCATACGCTACGCCTGGTTGGAAAGCACGAACAGGGGCATGGTCCAGATGGCGGGGACCCTCATTTTCTCCAGGCAGGTCAAGCCCGGTTTGACATGGCGCTACGGTGTCTATATCAGCGGTGAAGCGTTCGGGCTCTTCGTGCGTCCGCTGCTGGGTGTGGACTGGCGCATCAGCCCGCGTTCGAACCTTTTCGGTGTGTTGCCGGGCACCTTGAACTATGAGTACAAGGTCAACCGGTGGGTGCACGTGGGGATGAGCTTCCTAGCGTATACCAGCAGCTACGGCACACCCAATGGCGATTTCAGGCGCGTGGATGAGAACCCCGTGGGGGTGTTCGCCGACCTGTATCTGACCAAGCGGGTCGTGCTGCGGGGAGAGGTGGGCCGCAGCTTCATGTGCCAATTCCGCGGGGGCAGTCAGGACCCGGTCAAGGATGACCCCGCTGAGCCTCAGGCACGCTACCTTGATCACGGCTTGCCCGAGCACTTCTACTTCCGGCTGCTGCTCGCCTTCCGCATGCGGCTGGATGACCGGCCCTGAATGAGAAGGGCCACCTCACGGCGGCCCCCCTCATGGTCAAGGCACAACGGCCTTTGTTCAGGCTTAGTCGTCGTCCCCGAAATTCACGCCGATGGTGAGGCCGTAGGTGAGGTACCTCGAGCTGATGTCGCTCAACTGGCCTGCGTCCGTGAACACACGGCTGAGGCCGAAGGTGGCGGTGGGCGCCAGGGTGAAGTGCCCCATGTCGAATCCCAGTCCGGCCACCACGTTGAAGGAGCCTTTGTTGAAGTCGCCTTCGTTCCAGGTGATCTTGTCATCCTTGTTGTCCACGCTCAGCAACACGTCGTAGCTGGGGCCGGCGAAAAAGCGCAGGTCGAACTGGTAGCTGTCCACCAGCCGGTAGCCCGCCAGTGCACGCAGGCTCAGCGAGGTGCGGATCAGGTCGTCCTCCACGGTGAGGTTGTCGCTGCCCGTGGTCTGCACGGCGGTGACGTTACGGCCCAGGTAGACGCCGGGTTGGAAGAAGAGGCGGTCTCCAAAACGGAGGTCGGTGCCGAGCTGCCAGCCCATGCCGGCACGGTAGGTCACGCCCTTGTCGGTGGGGGTGAGGTGCTGGTAGGTGAGGCCCATCTGCGGGTTCACCTGGAATTGCGCCTGGGTGATGCCGCTGGCACCGAGGATCACCAGGCCGAGGATCTGCTTTCTCATCTGCTTTTGCATGCCTGCGGGCTGAATGCCGGGGCACAGGGCCGCTCTTTGCCAGCGGCGTGCCAAACTGCGGGACCGATCGCTATCTTGCTCGGACCAATCTCCTTTTGCCATGACCGCTCGTTCCCTCCTCGTGCTTGCATTGGGCCTCTTGGTGTCCGTCCCCGCCCAAGCGCAGAAGAAGAAGAGCATCATCCCGCGAGACAGCATCACCACGAAGTATGGCTATAGCGCAGTGAGCGATACCATCGCTGCAGACAAGGAGGCTTTGCGCACGCGGTTGGAGAAGTGGATCAAGCAGAACTACAACCCGGACAAGAGCAAGTTCACTTCGTCCAAACAGGAAGGCGACAGCTATACGGTGCACGATCGTGAGGCACTGCCGGGACGTGCACGCAAGTACATCGAATACGACCTCACGGTGGACATCAAGGACAAGCGCTATCGCTACAAGCTCACCAACCTGGAGTATATCGCGGTGGGCAAGTATCCGCTTGAGGACAAGATGGCCACGGATGACAAGGATGACCTGAAGGCCATTGATGACATATGCCGTCGCATACTGGCCAGCCTGGACGCGGCCATGAAGAGTGACTGGTGAACCTTTCCAACGCAACCTTATTTCAGACCACATGAAGCAACTCGTCACCTTGTTCGTCGCATCCGCCTTTGCCCTCGGGGTCAACGCCCAAGGCGATTGCACCGCTGGTCGCTACGTCACCTACGATCTGTTCCCGGGAGAGGATGTGACCACGGGCGTGGTCTTCGGCAGCAACACCAGTGTGCTCGGGGCTCCACAAACCCTGCGGTTGGATGTTTATGAGCCGCCCGGTGATGTGCTGGCCGAACGCCCGGTGGTGGTGGTGGCCTTCGGCGGTTCGTTCATCGGGGGGGCGCGGGCGGACGTGGCGGACCTCTGCAAATTGCTCGCACGGCTGGGCTATGTGGCGGTGGCGCCGGACTATCGTGTGGGTTTCTTCATCCCCAACGAGTTGAACACCACCCTGGCCGTGGTGCGCTCCATGCACGACATCAAAGGCGCCGTGCGCTTCCTGCGCAAGACCTACACGGAGGATGGCAACCCGTACCGCATTGATCCGGACCGGATCATCATTGGTGGGGTTTCGGCAGGGGCCATCGGTGCCGTACACGCCACCTACCTGGATGAGCCTTCGGAGATCCCCGCCGTGTTGAACAGCTACATCGCAGGCCTCGGTGGTGTGGAGGGCAACAGCGGCAACCCGGGCTACAGCAGCGAAGTGCTGGCCTGCTACAGCTTCAGTGGGGCCATCGGCGATACGCTGTGGATGCAACCTGGTGATCAGCCGCTGGCCAGCGTGCATGAAGTAGGCGACCAGGTGGTGCCCTACGACACGCAGATCGCCAATGTGGTGGGCATACCCACGGGATTGCTCGCCTCAGGCAGCGGTGACATCCACAAGCGGCTTGATCACATCGGAGTGCCCAACTGCTTCCTTAGTTATCCGGGCAGCGGCCACGTCGGCTATTTCACATCCGACCAGGCCACCGCTGTAGATCACGTGGTGCAGTACCTCGCGAAGGTGGTTTGCAACGAACCAGCGGGTTGCGGTACACTGTTCGCTTCACTGGGCGAACAGGAACGACCTTCGGAGCTCTCCGTATGGCCCAACCCCACCACCGGACCTGTGAGCATGCAAGTGGACAGGATCATGGATGTGATGCTCTTCGATGCCATGGGTCGCACGGTACGCGCGCAGCGTTTGGTGCCCGGGGTGAACACCATGGACCTGAGCGATCTGGCACCGGGCTGGTACACCCTGCGCACGGCGGATGGCCAAGGCCGGTCATTCCCCTTGGTGCGTGCGGCTGAATAGCCCACTTACAAACCCACCTTGCGCAACATTGGAATGTTGGGCTTGCGCAGGCGGATGCCCGTGGCGAGGCGCACGCTGCTGAAGGTGGTGCCCAGGTCCACCTGTTCGCCCACGCTGCTGGATGCTGCGTAAGTGCTGCCGCTCAAGGCCACATACCATTGCTCGGCATTGTAACCCATGCTGAAGCGGCCTTCCGCATAACCGCCCACCACCCATTCCGTGCTCACATCCCCCAGCCGGGGTATAGCATAGTTGTGCTGGGTTGCTGTGATACCCGGGACCAGCATCAGGTTCAGGAAGGCCTTCCTGAGGAATACGAAGGTGTGGGTATAGCCACCGGTCACTCCTATGATGAAGCGCTGCATGCGAATGAACTGTGTCGTATCGTTGAACTCGCTTTGCAGTTGGAAGGGGATCAAGGTGCTGTCCGCTTTCATTTCGGATATCCACAGGGTCGCACCAGCCGTCCATGAGCCGGCGCTCCTTCTTTGCCTTTCCAATTGCCAGAGGGCCGCGTTGTGTGAGTAACGCGCGCCGTTGAACCCGTGGTTGATCGAGGCCATGTAGGTGGTCTGCTCCAGGTCGCGCCGATAGGGATGGTTCATTTCGGGCTGCCATAGGCTGTCATAGGCCCAGGGCTCCAGCACATGGTAACCTTCACTGCGGCTGAGGAAATTGCGGAACCACCATTTGCGGCCAGTGAGCCCGAAACCGATGCCATTGGAACTGGTGATGCCCTTGGTGGCGTCGGGCGTGCTCAGGTAGGGCACACTGAAGGCCGCCTCAATGGTGAACCAGCGCAGGTCCAGCCCGAACCCGTACTGGACCACATCATTGGTGCTGTACGAGATGGACTTTTCGTTCCTGCCGGTGAGCTCCACCTCGTTGCCCTGCGTGCGCATCAAGGCGGTGATCACGAAGTTGTCGTAGTAGCTGGTTATGAATGTGGTGTCGTAGGCCGGTGTGCGCAGCGAACCATGCACATCGGAACTGCGCTGGGCGGACGCCGCATGCGCAAGGACCACCGTCGCGAGAGTGAGCAGTTGCGGGTTGGTGGGCATGCCCCCGAAAAGTAGAAGGCCGGTCGATCTGGTCCTATGGAAAGCGCTTCCGATCCTCCCATGCGAAGGTCCATTCCGGTGTGCGTAACTCGCCTGCCGTATGCTGCAGGAACCAGGGACTGCCATCGGACCTGCCGGGGACCTTGAGTATATGGATGTCCTGCGCCGGCATGTAGCTCTGCGCGAGCATGAACCAGGTGCGGCCCTGGTCATCATGCGCCACATCCACCACCATGACGGCGTGGCCGGGGCTGCCCCCCTGGATGAACACATCGCCGGCCTCGATCGGCGCATGATGTGCCGCTACAAGCTCACGTGCAAGGCTCTGTGTGCCCGCATAGGTGAAGACCACATCAAGAAAGCGGAGCAGTTCCGTGTGTGAGCCATCCACCCGGCCACCGGCCGACCATGCGCAGGTGTGGCCTTGCACACGAATGCGTTCGCCCTGCCTCCAGCGCCGCCATTCCGCCTTGAAGCCGTTGGTGAAATGAAAGGCGATCTCATCCTGGCGGCCGTTGCCGAAGAGGTATTCCGCACGCAGGCGCATGATGGCGTCGGCGCATTGTTGCAGGTCGCGCGGGCCCACGCTCACCTCCAACACGGCGGCGTGCACGTCCTGCCTGTGTTTCAAGCTTCCATCGAACAGCTTGACGGGCGCCTGCTTTTCGCGCAGCGGCAGCTCGGCCAAAAAGTTGGCGAAACTGCCCGGTGGACAAGGCGCAGCAACGGCATAAGGGGGTGGTGTGAACCGATCACGCACGGTCCCTGATGCACCCGTGCCGGGCTGAAATGCCGGACATACGAAAGCCAGGAGTGCGAAAGGGAGGGCATGCGGTCGGATCACACCGCATGAACGCCTGGGGGCGCCGGATGGTATGCGGGCTCAGGCCGTGGTGGGCTTGGCCTGCCTGGCCGCGGAGTAGCCGAACAACCGGTTGTCTTTGATCATGTTGTCCACGTAAGGTGGCACCATGTCCTCCCAGCCCGCCTTGCCCTGGCGGATCATGTCCAGCACCTGCGTGCTGAAAATGTGCAGTACGCTGGGGTCGTAGCTGTCGATGTCCACTATGCGTTTGTTGGTCAACAGGTAGTCGTAGAGCGGGCGCAGGCGCGGATGCACAGGCATGTTCGCCGTGGTCATCACCCCGCTGGCACTGTCCGACTTGCTGGGGTACACGTAGATCTTCAGGTCGCGTGTGAAGAGGATGCCGAAGGCCTCCAGAATACCGCCGTTCAATTCGCGATAGTACTTCTCATCGAACACCTCCACCAGGTTCGTCACGCCCATGATCAAGCCCATGCGCGCACGGGTGTAGCGGCTGAAGTACTCGATGAGCTTGTAGTACTGCTGGTAGTTGCTGATGAGCACGGTCTGGCCCAGGGAGCAGAGGATGTCCGCCCGGTCTATGAAGTCCTTCTCGTCCACATCACCGGTGTCGGACTGCAGGTTGTTCAAGGTGATCTCGAAGAGCACGTGCAAATTGCTGCGCTCCACGCGGTTCTCCTTGATGAACATGTTGTACCCGTTCATGATCATGTCAATGTTGACCTTGGTCACGGGACGGAAGGAGCCACGGATGGCGAGGATGTTCTTCTTGTAGAGGACCTCACTGGCCTGCAGGTTCTGGCCGTCGGGTCCGAATATCACGGCATCTGTATAGCCGCGTTTCACAAGCTGCAGGCTCAGCAGACGATTGTCCACACCGGCGAAGGCCGGGCCGTTCATCTGGATCATGTCCACCTCCACCACGTGCCGGCTCACGTTGTCGTAGAGCGCGGTCATGATCTCCTGCGGGTTGGCGTGGTGGAAGAAGCAGCCGAAGATGAGGTTCACCCCCATGATGCCGATGTTCTCCTGCTGCATGCTGATGTCCGGGTCATGCAGGCGCACGTGTAGGATGACATCGCTGGTGGGCTGGTCGGGTGCGGTCTGAAAACGGACCCCCATCCAGCCATGGCCACTATGCGGCTTCTCGAACGTGCTGGTGGCAACGGTGTTCGCGAAGGTGAAGAACTTCTTGGTGGGGTGGTCCGCACGGCTCAGGCGGTCCACGATCAGGCCATACTCGTGTCCGAGCATGTTGCGCAACCGGCTCTCGCACACGAAGCGGTTGCCGGCCTCCTTGCCATAGATGGCGTTGCTGAAGTCCTTGTCATAGGCGCTCATCGCCTTGGCGATGGTCTGCGATGCCCCACCGGCGCGGAAAAAATGGCGCACGGTCTCCTGTCCGGCGCCGATCTCGGCAAAGGTCCCATACAGGTCCGGGTCCTGGTTGATCCGCCGGGCCTTTTGTGCCGGGCTCAGGATGACGCGTTGGGATTCGTTCTGAAGAAGCATGCCTGTGCGAAGGAAGATGGTGCGAAGTTAGCCCAATGCCCGCCCGCGGTCGACCATTCACCCATTCAGGCAGGCGAACGCAGAACACCGCCCTGCGCCAGATGACCATGCACCAGCCGGGCGGTCTGCTCCAGGAAGCCGGTCAACTCCTTCAGGTCGCGTCCCTTGGTCATCACGGTCAGCAGGTAGGGGGTGTCTCCGAGGTAAAGGATCGCGGTCTCGTGCAGTTGCCTCAGCCGCTGGTCCCCACCTTCGCCGAACTTGTGGGCCATTTCAAGGTCCGCAGGCAGACCGGCACGCAAGCCCTCGCTGAAGGTGGATCGTGTCAGCATCTCCATGGCCATCTCCGAGTATGCGGGGGAGAGGTAGGTGGCGTTGTACAGGGCCTTCATGAATACCGAGAAATCCCGCGCGGTCATGGGGTGGACCGGTCGATCGACGGCGGGCCTTTCCAGGCCCAGTTCGGAGAAGACCTTCAACATGCGCTCCAGATCCACATTGCGGTTCAGCAGACCGGTGGCCCGGTTGTCCGAATGCACCACCATGTAGGTGAGTAGTTCGGACACGGTGTAGGGTTTGCCCTCTTCAATGGTGGCGCCGGGGAATACGGGCGCCCGGTTGCCGGATGGCATGCCCGCGGCCAGCGTGTATCGGCGTTCGAGCAGGCCGGGATCAGCCTCGGCCATATCCAGCCAGGCCATCAAGGTGGGCACCTTCAACATGGATCCGGGGTCGTAGGTCTCGGCGTCGTTGTAAGACATCCATTCGCCGCGCTGGGTATCCCGCAGGTATACCGAGGCCGAATTCAGGACACCCGCAGCGCGGAACTCGTTGACCAGGGCATCAATGTCCAATTTCAAGGCCCTGAACCGCGGCGATTCACACGCCTGCTCGGCATAGAGGAGCGGCTTTACGTGAGGCATACCGCTGCGCCGCACCAAGTTGTATGTGCAGACGATGGCCGTGGGCTTGGCCATTTCATTGCCGGCATGCGAACGCATGGCATCCAACCAATTGGTATTGCGAAGCAACAGCACCGTCCCCAGAACACCGATCAGGATGGCCAGGGGTATCAGTACCGCCGGAATGCGATGGGTCAGCATGCGCATGGGGGGTGGGTTGGAGGGATGGGAAGTTGAAGAACAGGGCAGGTCCCTTCAAAGATGATGAAGGCCTGTTCCCGAACGATAGGGATCAGCCCGAAAGGGAGAGGGGACGGATGAAGCGGGAAAAGGGCGCGACGAAACGGACGCTAGGCCTGTTCCACAGCCCGGCGTTCGTCGATCAGCTTGCGCAGGGCGAACAGTTCGTCCCTGATCTGCGCGGCTTCCATGAAGTCCATGCCCTTGGCCGCCTCGCGCATGGAGCGTTCCAGGATGGCGGCGTTCTTCTCCAATTGCTCCATTGAAAGATGGCTGGCAACAGGGTCTGCGGCCAGGCTCAGCTCCTCAGGTTCCACATAGGCTTTTGGGGCCATGGTCCGCATTGCGGCATCGTCACCTCGCGGCATCAGGTCCGGGCGTTCGCGCTTCACGGCACGCGGGGTGATGCCATGTTCCTCGTTGTAGGCCATCTGCTTTGCGCGGCGGCGATCTGTTTCGTCCATGGTGCGCCGCATGCTCTCGGTGATGGTATCCGCATAAAAGATCACCAGCCCGTTGATGTTGCGTGCCGCGCGGCCTGCGGTCTGGGTCAGCGAACGGTCACTGCGCAGGAAGCCTTCCTTGTCCGCATCCACCACGGCCACCAGGCTCACTTCGGGCAGGTCCAGCCCTTCGCGCAGCAGGTTCACGCCCACCAGCACATCGATCACTCCGGCACGCAGCTGCCGCAGGATCTCAATGCGGTCCAGGGTCTCCACATCGCTGTGGATGTACGTGCACTTCACGCCGTTGCGCTGCAGGAACTCGGTGAGCTCCTCGGCCATGCGTTTGGTCAGGGTGGTCACCAGCACGCGTTCCTCGCGTTTGCTGCGGTGGCGGATCTCGTCCAGCAGGTCGTCGATCTGGCCTTTGCTCGGGCGCACCTCGATGGGTGGGTCCAGCAGGCCGGTGGGGCGCACCACCTGTTCCACCACCACGCCTTCGCTCCGCCGCAGTTCATAGTCCGCCGGTGTGGCGCTCACGAACAAGGTCTGGCCCATCAGGCCCTCGAACTCCTCAAAGGTGAGAGGCCGGTTGTCGAGGGCGCTGGGCAGGCGGAAACCGTACTCCACCAGGTTGCGCTTGCGGCTGCGGTCCCCGCCGTACATGGCATGCACCTGGCCCACCGTTACGTGGCTCTCATCGATCACCATCAGGAAGTCCTTGGGGAAGTAATCCAGCAGGCAGAAGGGGCGCTGACCGGGCTCTCGCCGGTCGAAGTAGCGGCTGTAGTTCTCAATACCGCTGCAATAGCCCAGCTCGCGCATCATTTCCAGATCATACAGGGTGCGCTCCTCCAGCCGCTTCGCTTCCAAATGCTTGCCGATGCTCTTGAAGAATTCCACCTGTTTGTCCGCATCCAGGCGGATGGCCTCCAGTGCGGCGTTCATGGTCTCGCGGCTGGTCACAAAGAGGTTTGCCGGGTAGATGGTGCAGCGGTCCAGGGTCTCCACCATGCGGGAGGTCACCGGGTCGAAGCGTTCCAGCTTCTCGATCTCATCCCCCCAGAAGTGGATGCGAATGGCCTCGTCCGCGTAAGCCAGGTACACTTCCACCACGTCGCCGCGCACGCGGAAGTTCCCACGCGCGGGGTCCTGGTCACGGCGGTGGTACAGGGCCTCCACCAGGTCCAGGAGGAACTTGTTGCGCGCCACCTTCAGGCCCACATGCACCTCCACCATGCTGCGGTGGAACTCGGCCGGGTTGCCGATGCCGTAGATGCAGCTCACACTGGCCACCACGATCACGTTCCTGCGCCCGCTCAGCAGGGCACTGGTGGTGCTCAGCCGCAGCTTCTCGATCTCCTCGTTGATCGAGAGGTCCTTCTCGATGTAGGTGTTGGTGGTGGGCAGGTAGGCCTCGGGCTGGTAGTAGTCGTAGTAGCTCACGAAGTACTCCACCCGATCGTGCGGGAAGAAGTGCTTGAACTCGCCGTAGAGCTGTGCCGCCAGTGTCTTGTTGTGGCTCAGGATCAGTGCGGGCCGGTCCACCTGGGCGATCACGTTCGCCACGGTGAAGGTCTTGCCCGAGCCCGTGACACCGAGCAGCGTTTGGGCGGGCACGCCGGTGTTCAGGCCCTGCACCAACTGGCGGATGGCCTCGGGCTGATCGCCCGTGGGGGTGAATTCGGAGATGAGCTCGAAAGGCATGGGCCTGGGCAGGAAAAAGCGGGTGCAAAGGTACCGGGCATTCCAGTGGACCTATACAGGCAACCACGACGCTGTATTGTACCGTCCTTTGTATACATGCGACCGGCGCCCTGGCACACCCGCAGTCTGCCCAATGGCTTGGGCATGGAGCAATTGCCCGTCCTGCTGGCGCGCGTTCGGGGCACCCCGGTGCGGATGCAGGAAGTGCTTCGCAGTGTGCGCCCGGAACAACTTGCCTTGCATCGTTCAGGGGAATGGGGCGTGTTGGAGCACCTCGCGCATCTCACGCACCTGCAGGACCGGCTCATGGCGCGTGTGGACGACCTGGAGGCACGACGGCCGGACTTGTGCCCGATCGACCTGGCGGATCAAGTGTCCGTGCTCACTCACGTGCATACCCGGCACCCGGGTGATGTGCTCGAGGAGTTCCGGTTGCGGCGGCTGGCCTTTGTGCAGCGTGTACAACGCATGCCTGATGCGGTGCTGGCCCATGTGGCGCGCCACCCGTGTGGCGAGCGCCCCACGCGCGTGATCGACATGTTGCTCTGGGTGGCCGAGCACGACGATCATCACCTGGCCCACATCCACCACCTCCTTGGTGCCGGGCGGTGAACAATGCGCGCGCGGTCGCGTTCTGCTGCTACCTTTCCGTCCATGTTCGCCAAGCGCCTGCTGCACTACCTGGACCCCCGGACGCTGTTCGGCAAGAGCGATCCGAACGCAAGCCTGCGCTTCATGCACGGAGTGAACCGCATCAGCGTGTTCCTGTTCCTGTTCTGCGTGATCGTGATGGTGGTGCGGGCCTGCACCCGCTGAGCACTCAGGTGTTCCACAAACGCCACGAGGCTTCGGCCTGGGCATGCAGCATCTGCAGGCCGTTCACCGTGCGCGCCCCCCGTTCCATACCGAACATGAGGAATTGTGTCTCCGGCGGATTGTACACGAGGTCCACCAGGGTATGACGCGGGCCAATGGCGGCATAGGGAAGGGGAGGCAGAGAGCCCACGTCCGGGTGCATGCCCAGTGGAGTGGTGTTGATGAGCAGCCGGCACACCTTCAGGCTCACCGGATCGAGCATGTCCCAGCTGAGGTCGCCCCGCTCGCGGCTGCGGCTCACCACACGGAAACGGATGCCTTGTTCGCGCAGCACGTAGCCCACGGCCCGGCTGGCCCCACCGCTGCCCAGCACCAGTGCACGTAGGCGGATGTCGCTGTCCGGGTCGATCAGCCCGGGCAGCAGCGGCAACAGGGTGTCGCGGAATCCCTCCACGTCGGTGTTGAAGCCCATGAGCTTCCCTTCGCGGATGGCGATGGTATTCACCGCACCCACGGCCGCCGCCAGCGGGTCCACCACATCCAGCAGCGGCATCACCTCCTGCTTGTAGGGGATGGTGACGTTGAGCCCACGCAGACCCGGCGTGGAAGCGATCAGATCGCGCAGGTTTCCGATCTCGGCCAGTTCGAACAATTCATACCGGTGCCCCGGCAGGCTTTCCCGCTTGAACTTGTCCGTGAAATAGGACCTGCTGAAGGAGTGTCCAAGGGAACGGCCGATCAATCCGAATACGCTCATGTGCTCGCCGGTCCTGAACGCTCCAGGATCAGCAATAGTGCGATGCCGGCCAGACAAAGCAGCACGGCCGGGAGCACCTGCGGGTCCTTGCTGCTGATGCCGAGCATGACGTCCATATCGTTGAGGGTGCTGTAGTCGCCGGGCCATACGTTGCCTGTGAGCAAGGGCTCCAGGTGCTCATCGGGCTTGCCCTCATGCACGGTGCGCAGGCTCAGCACCTTTTTCCACGGCCATACGATGTAGAGCGAACCCACCAGGAACCCGGTGAGAGCGGACACCGCAAGGTCATGATGGGTGCGGAAGAGCCAGGAAAGGAAACGGCTGAAGGCCATGAGACCTGTAAGGCAGCCTGCGATGAAGACCAGGATGATGGGCAGGTCGAAACCCTTCAAGGCCTCCATGATGGGTTGGTAGGCACCCAGCAGCAAGAGGATGAAGGCGCCGCTGATGCCCGGCAGGATCATGGCGCAGATGGCCAGGCAACCGGAGAGATAGAAGAACAGCAGGCTGTCGCCGCCGCTGCCGGTCTTCAGCACGCCCACCATCACGGCGGTGGCTGCGCCGATCAGCACGCCGATGATGGGGCCGGCGCCCCAATGCTTCACCAGCTTGCCACAGAGCCATACGCTGGCCAGGATCAATCCGAAGAAGAAGCTCCATACCAGCACGGGGTGGTGTTGGAGCGCCCAGGTGATGGGCCGCGCCAGCAGCAGGATGCTGGTGATGATGCCGGCGACGAGAGTGACGAGGAAATTGCCGTTGATGCTGCGCCAGGCGGAGGCCAGCCCTTCCTTCCGCAACACGCCCACCGTGTCCAGGCCGATGGACTTGATGGACCCGATGAGCTCTTCGTAGATGCCGGAGATGAAGGCGATGGTGCCGCCCGAAACACCGGGCACCACATCCGCGGCACCCATGGCCATGCCCTTCAGGTAAAGGGTGATCCGCTTGCGGTCGATCATGTTCAGCCGCAGTTCAGGGTGGGGTCCACCTCGCGTGCATAGCCCAGGATGCCGCCTTCCAGGTTCACGAGGTTGGTGAAGCCATAGCGGCTCTCCAACGCGTGGATCACCGAGGCACTGCGGTTGCCACTGCGGCAGTGGACCACCACGGGCACGTCGCGCTTCAATTCATCCAGACGGGCCAGGATCTCACCCATGGGGATCAGTTGCCCACCCAGGCCGCATAGTTCGGCTTCATAGGCTTCGCGCACGTCCACCAGCTGGTGCGGCGTGCCTTTCGCCATCCACTCCTTCAATTCCTGTGGTGTGACTGATCGCATGTTCCTCGTCCCTTGTTCTGAAACAACCTCAACCCATCGGCCGCTGCAGCCTTCGCGCAGGCGGCCCAACCCCCAACCCATTGGCCGCTGAAGCTTCAGCGCAAGCGGCTCAACCTCCAACCTCCAACCTCCAACCTCCAACCTCCAACCTACAACCTACAACCTACTTCTTCTCCTTCTCCTTCTCATTCACCTGCCTCAATCGATCGGCCACTTCCTGTGGCAGGTATTGGAAGAAGGTGTCCCCCCGCAATCCCAATCGCAGGGTTTCCAGCGGGATCACCTCTTCCGCAGGGATGTTGCCCAGGTTCACGTTGGGCCCGAGCTGCTTGATGAACCAGGCCTGCTGGCTCTTGATCGGGGCCTCCCACATGATGTCCTTGGCGGGCACCTTCGCGATGATGCGGTTCACCAGGGTGGTGTGCGCATGGCCGCTGGGGCGGTAGATGCCCACGGTGCCGCTCTCGCGCGCCTCGGCGATCACCTTCCAACTGCCGGCGTCGAGCTCGGCGCGCATCATGTTCACCCATTTGGCGGGGCTGATCAGGATGCCGCTCTCCTTGCTGCCCACCTCGCTGAGCACGGTGAGGTCGCGCGCCAGGGTGTTGATGTATTTGCACTTCTCGGTGTGCGACAGATTGATGGAGCCATCGCTCACCTCGCAGGTATCCAGTCCCAGTTCGTCCACGAACTTGCGGTAGGCCTTGAACTGCCCGCGTGCCAGGAAGGCCTCGAACAGTGTCCCGCCCAGGTAGACGCGTATCTCGTTCCTTCGGTAGATGGCGATCTTCTCCTTCAGATTGCGCGATACGAGCGAGGTGCCGAAACCCAGCTTCACCACATCCACCAGGTGACCGGATGTCTCGATCAGGTCCTCGGCCTGGCGCAGGCTCATGCCCTTGTCCATCACCATGGTAAGGCCTTCCTCGCGCGGCTTGCTGGACCGTGCGGGTATGTGGGAGAGGGGGATGCTCATCGGCGGTAAAGCTCCACCAAATGCATCACCTGGGGCATGTCGGCCGCCTCGGGGAAGTGCTGAAGCAGATGGGTATGCGCGGCATGGTCGTTCACCAGGGCCTCTTCCAACTCCAGCAGGGCTTGTTGTTCGCGGCCGGCACGCAGCAGGTAGCTCACCATGCGGTAGCGGAAGATGGGATTGAGCTTGTGCACCAGTTCGCCTTCACGCAGCTTCTTCAATGCCGCCTCCGCATCCTTGATGCGCAGCAGCAGGTCGGCATGGTCCAGCCAGCCGTCCAGGTGCTGGGGCTCCAGGGTGTTCAAGCGGGTCAGCGTGGCCTGTGCTTCTTCATGGCGGCCGGCGCGTCCCAGGGCGGTGCCATAGTAATACAGCGCATCGCCATGGTCGGGCACCACACGGGTGGCCTGTTCCAGGTCCTTCAACCCTTCGGGGCCCCGCCCTTGCAGGTCTTTCACAATGCCCCGGCCGATCCAAGCGTCCACCCATGTGGGGTCCAGTGCAATGGCCTGGTCATAATGGATCAGTGCCGCCTCGAAACGTTCCATCTTCTCGTAGCACTCACCGATGTAGCTGAAGGTGATGGCCTGTGGACCGTCGAACTCCAGGGTATCCTGGTAGCAGCTGATGGCTTCCTCGTAGCGCCCCTGTTGCAATAGGTTCCGCGCCTTGCTGAAGTAGGCCGAGCTGAAGCGTTGGTCGATGGCGATGGCCAGGTCGAGCGCTTCGTTGCTTTCCTCCAACTTCTCCATGCGGGCCAGCGTGTTGCCCAGGTTGTACCAGGCCACAAAGGCGTAGGGGTGTTCGTTGGTGAAGCGCCGGAAGTAGCTCAGGCTGGCCTCGTGCGCTTCGGCCAGGTCGTAGCAATACGCCAGTTCATACAGCACCGCTTCGTTCTCCGGGTTGGTCTCCAGGGCCTTCTGCAGGCAGGCGATGGCCTCTTCGAACTCCTCCAGGTTCTCGTACTCAAAGGCGAGGTCCAGGTAGATCTCGTCCAGGCCTTCCTCGGCCAGGTCCAGCGCGCGCTTGTAATGGTCCACGGCGCGGCGGTAGTTGCGGAGCTGGCTGAAAATGCCGGCCTTGTGCAAATGGATGTCCTCGTTGTAAGGCTCCAGCTTTTCCAAGGCGTCCAGCACCTCCAGGGCCTTGTTCAGGCGGCCGCTGGCCATCAGCACCTGGGCCTCGCAATAGGTCAGGTCCACCGAGCCGGGGTGCTGGCGCTGGGCGAATTCCAGCACCTCGCGGGCACGGCGCAGGTCGCTGTGGTCGAGGTAGTGGTCGATGATCAGCTCGAACTCCTCAACGTCGAAGAACAAATGTTGATGGTCGCGGACCATCGCCTCGTACCGCTGGACGCATTGTTCCTGATCGTCCTCCCGGCCGGGCTGGGGAAGGGGGCCTTCGTTCATGCAGGATGGGTGAGGGTCACCGTCCCCAAAAGTAGCGATCCGGACCCGAGGGCGACGCACACGCCGCCGGGTTATGAACAGGAGGCTGGTGCATGACGAAGGATCGATCGGCCCATGGGCCTCTTGGCCGGAAGGGCACCCGGTCTGGCCCAGCGGTGCATGGTGCACATGGACGAACACACGGCCAGGCGACCATTGGTGTGTTGCGGGCGGTGAACGAAAAGCCCCCCATGGTCTGGAGGGCTTTCGCGCGTGTGCCTGGTCCTGTTCACATCCACTTCGCCGCCCAGTGGTAGAACTCGTACTTCAACTCGCGGTAGAGTTTTTCGAATGTCTCGTAGCGATCGCGCAGGCCCGCATGGTCCTTGTACAGCCGGTGTTCCAGCGCCACGGGACGTTCCTTGCTCTCCTTCTCCAGGAAGTTCTCGTGCTCCTTGATGTCATGCCGCAACTCGTCGATCACCTCGCGCTCGCGGATGTATTGGTTCTGGAAGTGTTCCAACTGGGCCATCACCTCCTGTCCGCTGTTGCGCCGCACGATCTCCTCCATGCGTCGTTCGAATATGCCGATCTCGTCCTTGTAGAAGCGCAGGGCGTTCAGCCAGAGCAGATGTTCGAAATGCAGTTCGCCCACGTGCTTGTGGGTGGCGGCTTGGGTGGCGGTGCTCATCGGTGGTTGGGCTTGTGCGGATGAAGTTATGTAGCTACGGACTGCGAAGCAAGAAGGTCATTGGCGAAGCACAAATGAGGATCGTCAGTTGCCACGGGCGCCCGCAGGAATGGTATGGTTGAGAACCGGTAAGCACGGTGCGACCACATCGTTCAGATCACCCCATCCTTCATCACCAGCTTTCGGTCCGCCATGCCGGCCAGTTCCTCGTTGTGCGTCACGATCACGAAGGTCTGGCCGAGCTCGGTGCGCAGCTCGAAGAAGAGCTGGTGCAGCTCACGGGCGTGGGCGCTGTCCAGGTTGCCGCTGGGCTCGTCGGCCAGCACCACGCTGGGGCTGTTGAAGAGCGCGCGCGCCACGGCCACGCGCTGCTGCTCACCGCCGCTGAGCTGGCCGGGTTTGTGCTCGCGCCGCGCGGCGATGTTCAGGCGCTCCAGCAGTTCCACCGCGCGCGGGGTGCAGTCCTTCATGCTACGACCGGCGATGAGGCCCGGCATCAGCACGTTCTCCAATGCCGTGAACTCCGGCAGCAGGTGGTGGAACTGGAACACGAAGCCGATGTGCCGGTTGCGGAAGGCGCTCAATGCGCGGCTGCCCAGTTTGGTCACTTCCTGCCCGCCGATGTGCAAACTGCCGCTGTCCGGCCGCTCCAAGGTGCCGATGATCTGCAGCAACGTCGTCTTGCCCGCGCCGCTGGCGCCCACGATGCTCACCACTTCACCCTTTGCCACGTGCAGGTCAACGCCCTTCAGCACCTCGAGGTCGCCGAAGCGTTTGTGGATGGCGCGGGCATGGATCATGGCGTAAAGGAAAGGAGCGGTCAGCGAACGGTGCGAGCGGCTACTTTCGCCCCCGCAACGCAACGTCCCCTTCCATGAACCTGCACGAATACCAAGGCAAGAGCATCCTGGCGCAATACGGTGTCCGCATCCAGCGCGGCCATGTGGCCTACAACGCCGATGAGGCGGTGGAACAGGCGAAGCGACTGAGCCAGGAGACCGGTACGAAGTTCTGGGTGGTGAAGGCGCAGATCCATGCGGGTGGCCGCGGCAAAGGCGGGGGCGTGAAGCTCGCCAGGAGCATCGACGAGGTGCGCGAGAAGGCAGAGGCCATCATCGGCATGATGCTGAAGACGCCCCAGACCCCGCCGCAGGGCAAGAAGGTGCACAAGGTGCTCATCGCCGAGGACATGTATGGTCCGGGTGCCAGCGAGCCCAAGGAGTATTACATGAGCGTGCTGCTGGACCGTGCCAGCGCGAAGAACATCATCATGTACAGCACCGAGGGCGGCATGGACATCGAGGAGGTGGCCGAGAAGCACCCCGAGAAGATCTTCAAGGAAGTGGTGGACCCCCGCGTGGGCCTGCGCCCCTTCCAGTGCAACAAGATCGCCGTGAACCTGGGCTGCACCGGCAACGCGAAGAAGGAGATGGTGAAGTTCGTGGCCGCGCTCTACGCCGCGTACGAAGGCTGCGACGCCGCCATGTTCGAGATCAACCCCGTGCTGAAGACCAGCGACGACAAGATCGCCGCGGTGGACGCCAAGGTGCGGCTGGACGGCAATGCGCTCTACCGCCATCCCGACTACAAGGAGATGCGCGACAAGACGGAAGAGGATCCCATTGAGGTGGAGGCCGGTGAAGCGGGCCTGAACTATGTGCGCCTGGATGGCAACGTGGGCTGCATGGTGAACGGCGCCGGCCTGGCCATGGCCACCATGGACATCATCAAGCTCAGCGGGGGCGAGCCCGCCAACTTCCTGGACGTGGGCGGCACGGCTGATGCCCAGCGCGTGGAAAAAGCCTTCCGCATCATCCTGAAGGACACCCGCGTGAAGGCCATTCTGGTGAACATCTTCGGCGGCATCGTGCGCTGCGACCGCGTGGCCCAGGGCATCGTGGACGCCTACAAGAACATCGGCAACATCCCCGTGCCCATCATCGTGCGGCTGCAGGGCACCAACGCCATCGAGGCCAAGCAGCTCATCGACAACAGCGGCCTGAAGGTGCTGAGCGCCGTGGCCCTGCAGGAGGCGGCGGACCGGGTGAAGGAGGTGCTCAAGTGAGCGCATCGTTGCTGCTTTTGCATGGCGCCCTCGGTACGGCGCACCAGCTTCACCGCCTGCATGACCGTATCGGCGGGGTGGCCATCGATCTTTCCGGCCACGGCAGTCGTGCCATACCAGCCCATGGCATCCGCTTCGAGGATTTCCTGAAGGACATCGACGAGGCCTTTGTTGCGCATGATTGGGAACGGGCCGACCTCTTCGGTTACAGCATGGGCGGCTATGCGGCCCTGTTGTATGCCACGCAGCATCCGCAGCGCGTGCGTTCCGTGGTGACGCTGGGCACCAAGTACCTCTGGACCGAGGAAGGCCTGCTGAAGGAATTGCGCATGCTGGATCCGGAAATGATGGAGCAGAAGGTGCCGGCCTTTGCGCAAGCACTCGCTTCGGCGCACGGCGCCACGCGGTGGAAAGAGGTGGTTGTGGCTATCGCGCAGAGCATGTCCGATCTGGCGCATCACCCACTGCTCACACCGGAGGTCTGTGCCCGCATCCCATGCCCCACCTTGCTCTGTGTGGGCGAAAAGGACGGTACGGCCATTCCTGCGGACACGCAACGTTTCGCACAAGGCGTGAAGGGCGCTGAAGTGTTCATCCTTCCGGGAACACCGCACCCCTTCGATAAAGTGGACCTGGACCAACTGGAGCCGCGTCTACGGACATTCTGGGCCTCGCTGCCGACCTGATCACCAAAAGCGCCACCACCGCTTCTTCTTCTCCTTCTTCTCCTCTTCACCCTTGGGTTGGGGAGTAGGTGATGGCGGAAGATCCTGTTCCGCAGCGGACTTCTTCGCGGCCCAGCCTTCGATCACCACGAAGAGCTTGCGATGCTCGGGACCTTGAATAGCCTCGTCCGTGCGGAACCGTGCCACGGCATGTTGGCGGTCGCCGAGCACCACTTCGTGGATCACCAGTTCCACATGATCTTTCCATGGTGGCCAGCTTTCTCCCATGCTGTAGGTGCCGATGCGGATGGTGTCGCCTGGCGCCATGGTCCAGGTGCCGCCAGGCAGGGCGGGCGTGGGCGCCCTGGGTGTGGCGGTCACACGCACGGCGGCTTTCGTGGGGTTCACCACGAAGAGCTCGTTGCTGAACATGCGCTGGCAGATCACCACCTCGGGCTGCTTGTGCGGCACATCGGCGGGAGGAATGGGTATCCCGGGTCGGACTGGCTCCGGCGGCGCGGTGGGGCGGTGGATGGGACCGTAGTTGTCACGCCCGTCCTCCCAGAAGCCGGTGCGGTTCCCATCCGCATCGAAGGTGGTGGTGCTCCGGTACCATTGGATGCCCCCATCCGGCGCGTCGCTCGTCTCCACCTTGCTCACCGCGCCGTTCGGGTGGTAGCTGAAATGCACCGATGCGTGTCCTGCGAAACGGCGGGTCTGTCCTTGGAAGATCACTTCTCCAAGGCGGTTGTACGCCCAGCTGCGTCCCCAACGGCCGTCCTTGTCCAGCCACTCCTTGGTGCTCAACTGCCCCGCGGTGAAATAGTGCAGCACCACCCGGCCGGTGTCCGTTTCCACCGTGCGCGTGCGGCCTTGCCCGAACAGGGCGGTGAAGGTGGTGAGGGTGGCAAGAAGGGTGAAATAGCGGCTCATCGCAGCGGGCTTGCCAAAGATCGCGCCGATCGAGACCTCTCCAGCCCCCTTCATCATCTTCTCTGTCTTCACCATCTTCACCCCGTGAAACCGAAGAAGATCCAGAAGCTGCTCGTGGCCAACCGCGGCGAGATAGCCCTGCGCGTGATGCGCTCCGCCCGTGAGATGGGCATTCGCACCGTGGCCGTGTATTCCGAGGCCGATCGCCAGGCCCCCTTCGTACGCTTTGCCGACGAGGCCGTGTGCATCGGTCCGCCGCCCAGCAAGGAGAGCTACCTGGTCTTCGACAAGATCATCAAGGTTTGCACCGACCTGAAGGTGGATGCCGTGCACCCGGGCTACGGATTCCTCAGCGAGAACGGCGACTTCGCGCGTGCTCTGGAGAAGGCGGGTGTCGTATTTGTGGGTCCTTCACCCAAGGCCATGAAGGTGATGGGCGACAAGCTTGCGGCCAAGGAGGCCGTGAAGCAGTTCGGGGTGCCGTTGGTGCCCGGTACGGAAGGCGCGGTGAGCGGCCTGGACGAAGCGATCAAGGTGGCCAAGACCATCAAGTTCCCCATCCTCATCAAGGCGGCGGCGGGCGGCGGGGGCAAGGGCATGCGCGTGGTGGAGCAGGAGAGTGGGTTGAAGGAAGGCCTGGAGCGCGCCATCAGCGAGGCCACCAACGCCTTTGGCGACGGCAGCGTGTTCATTGAGAAGTACGTGGCCGGGCCGCGCCACATCGAGGTGCAGATCATGGCCGATACCCACGGCAACACCTGCTACCTCTTCGAGCGGGAGTGCAGCATCCAGCGCCGCCATCAGAAGGTGGTGGAGGAGGCCCCCAGCGCCGTGCTTTCACCGGCCATGCGCAAGCGGATGGGCGAAGCGGCCGTGGCCGTGGCCCGCAGCGTGGACTATGTGGGTGCCGGCACCGTGGAGTTCCTGCTCGATGAAGGTGGCGACTTCTACTTCATGGAGATGAACACGCGCCTGCAGGTGGAGCATCCGGTCACCGAGATGATCACCGGGCTTGACCTGGTGAAGCTGCAGATCCGCGTGGCGGAAGGGGAGAAGCTGCCTTTCGAGCAGGAGGACCTGGCGATCAACGGCCACGCCATCGAGGTGCGTGTGTATGCCGAGGACCCTTCGAACAATTTCCTGCCGGACATCGGACACCTCACCACCTACCGCCCACCCCAGGGCCCCGGTGTGCGGGTGGACGATGGTTTTGAGGAGGGAATGGAGATCCCCATCCACTACGACCCCATGATCGCCAAGTTGATCACCCACGGCGCCACACGCGAGGAGGCGATCGCACGCATGGAACGCGCCATCGATGACTACGCCATCACCGGTGTGGAGACCACACTGCCGTTCTGCCGCTTCGTCATGGGGCATCAGTCGTTCCGGAGTGGGAAGTACGATACGCATTTCGTGCGCGACCACTTCACGCCGGCCGTCCTGGAGGGCGGTCCTGTAGCGGAACTCAATGCGGCGGCCCTGGTGGCGGCCCATTTGTTCGCCGAAGAGGTGGGCAGCCGGTTGCCGGCACCAGGCGTCACGGCGCCTTCCGCGTGGAAACTTCGGCGCTGACATTGCTGTACAATGGACACCAACGGCCGCTTATGGCCGTTACTTTGGTGTAAACAGGCCATGGCCCATACCGGCCGCATCGTCTTTTCCTGCCTGATGGCATTGTCCGTCCTGCGCTGCCTTGCCCAAACTGAAGGGGACTTTCGCGTGCTGCGTGCCATGGTGCACGAAGGGGATACGGTACCCGTGGTGGACCTCGGTTCCGCCTGGGTGACCGCACAGTGGAGCCCCAAGGCACGCAAGGAACAGGTGCAGTACACCAGGCTCATGCGGCAGGTGGTCAAGGTGTATCCGTACGCCCGCCTTACCAGTGACCTGCTCAGCGCCTATGAGGCCGACCTGCGGCGCATTGAAAAGGAACATGACCGGGACCTCTACATGAAACTGGCGGAAGCCGAGCTGCGCGCCGAGTTCGAGGATGAACTGAAGGACCTGACCATGGGACAGGGGCGCGTGCTGGTGAAACTCATCGACCGGGAAACGGGCAGCACCAGCTTCGAGCTGGTGAAGCAGTTGCGCGGTTCCTTCAATGCGTTCATCTGGCAGAGCCTGGCCGTGCTCTTCGGCCAGGACTTGAAGTCACGCTACGATCCGCTCGGTGATGACCGCATGATCGAGCATATCGTGCAACGCATCGAGGCGGGAGAACTGGCCGTGGCGGAGCGTCCGGCGCGTTCCGCCAAGGCACAGGCGCGTTTGGAAAAGCGGAAGACCCGTCTGTACAAACGCTACGGCCTAACTGCCGCGAACTACCTGGAGCCCTGAGCGTCGTCCGCGGTCTCAAACCAGCGGTCTCTCCATCACGTGATCATCCATCACGTAGCCCTGCCCGATATCGATCACTTCATCGCGCACGATCTGAAAACCCTGGCGTGCATACCAGTGGCGTGCGGGGTTGAAGCGGTTCACGTTCAGCTCCAGGTGGTCGTCCCCGGCGGCACGTGCGGCTGATGCGACCGCGCCCAACAGGGCCCTGCCCACGCCCAGCCCCTTCACTTCCGGAAGCACGTAGAGCTTGTGGAGACGTGTGTGCCGCGTGGAGCGGTACGCATGCTCGTACCCTGCGAATCCGATGGGTCCACCATCGGCTTCAGCGAGCAGATAACGGTGTCCCTTCAAAACCTGTTCCCGGAGCGCGGACAAGGCATACATCCGTTCCAGCATGTATGCGAGCTGATCGGGCGAGAGGATCTGCCCATAAGCCACCGGCCAGGCACAGTGGGCAATGGCATGTATGGCATGCAGGTCCGCAGCGGTGGCGGGACGAACGCTCACTTCGCGCACGATGAATGGACCTACTGGTGAGCCTCAGCGAGCGGTCTCCAAATGAGGCGCGTTCTTTCTGAAGGCAGGCGCCACGACCAGGTCCTTGCTGCCCGCCGTGTAAGCATAGAAGCCTTCGCCGCTCTTCATCCCCAGTTTGCCGGCGGTCACCATTTGCACGAGCAAGGGGCAGGGGGCGTACTTCGGGTTGCCCAGTCCTTCGTGCAATACACGCAGGATGGCCAGGCAGGTGTCCAGCCCGATGAAATCGGCGAGTTGCAGGGGCCCCATCGGGTGCGCCATGCCAAGTTTCATGATGGTGTCGATCTCGGCCACGCCGCCCACGCCTTGGAAGAGGGTCTCAATGGCCTCATTGATCATGGGCATCAGAATGCGGTTGGCCACGAAGCCTGCGTAGTCGTTCACCGTCACGGGCACTTTGCCAATGGCGGTGCTGAGTTCCACCACGGTGCGCGTCACTTCGTCCGTGGTATCGTATCCGCGGATCACCTCCACAAGCTTCATCACCGGCACAGGGTTCATGAAGTGCATGCCGATCACCTGGCCGGGCCGCTTGGTGGCTGCGGCAATGCGGGTGATGCTGATGCTGCTGGTGTTGGTGGCCAGGATGCAATGGGCCGGTGCGTGCGCATCCATATCCCTGAAGATGCGCAGCTTGAGGTCCACATTTTCCGTGGCTGCCTCCACCACGAGGCCTGCCTCCCGCACACCGGAAGCGAGTTCGGTGGTGATGGCAATGCGCGCGAGCGCCTCCTTCTTCTGGTCCTCGGTAAGGCCACCCTTGGCCACCTGCCGGTCCATATTCTTGCCGATGGTGACCAATGCCTTGTCCAGCGAGGCCTGGTTCACGTCAATAAGGGTGACCTGGTGTCCGCTCTGGGCGAATACATGGGCGATGCCATTGCCCATCTGGCCGGCTCCGATCACAGCGATCTTCATGGTTGCTAAGGATGGACGGCTAAGGTAGGTGGGAGCAGGGTAGGGACCGGCGGGGGCCATGCACTTGATAGCGCATCGCTTCACCCCCCCCGGCAGCGCTACTTCCCGTCCCCCTTCAGAATGATGAGCAGCGTGTAAGCCAGGATCTTCAGGTCCACGGCCAGGCTCATGTTCTCGATGTACAGAATGTCGTATTTGAGGCGGCGGAGCATCTGCTCCACGTTCTCCGCATAGCCGAACTTCACCTGGCCCCAGCTGGTGATGCCCGGCCGAACTTTGTGGAGGTGGCGGTAGTGTGGGGCCAGCTTCATGATCTCGTCAATGAAGTGCTGGCGCTCGGGTCGTGGGCCCACCAGGCTCATGTCGCCCTTCAGCACGTTCCAGAACTGGGGCAGTTCGTCCATGCGGGTGCGGCGCAGCCAGCGCCCCACCGGGGTGATGCGTGGATCGGAGGTGCTGCTCAGCTGCGGGCCGTCGCGTTCGGCATCGGCCACCATGCTGCGGAACTTGATGATGCGGAAGGTGCGGCCTTGCAGTCCCACGCGCTGTTGAACAAAGAAGACGGGACCGGGCGAACTGAGCTTCACCGCAAGGGCGATGATGAGCAGCAGCGGAGATAGGATGATGAGCGCCAGTACGCTGACCACGATGTCGATGGCCCTTTTCACCGCGAACTGCCAGGCGGGCATGATCTGCGGGTTCACCTCGATGAGCGGGGCGCCGAAGATGCTCGTCATCTTCACCGAGCCGGCCATGATGTCGTACATGTCCGGAATGATCTTGATGCGCACCTGGGTGCCTTCGAGCTCGTTCATGATCCGGCTGATGTGTTCGTGTTCCCCGCTTTCCACGGCAATGATCGCCTCCTCCACACCCAGGCGCGGGATCTGGGCGCGCAGTTCGTTCCATTTACCGAGCCGGGGAAGGCCCACGCCCGCCAGCTGCTGGTCTCCTCCATTCACACTGAAAAAGCCCACAAAGCGGTTACCTGGTGACTTGGGCATGCCGTTGATCTCGTGGTAGATGCCCATGGCGCGCTCATTCCCTCCCACCAGTACGGTATTGAAGCCGATGACTCCATGGTGCACGCGGCTCACCGTGCGGCTGGTGAGCAGGAAGCGCGGAATGAACGTAAGTGTGAAGTGAAGTGAGAAAAGCGCCGTAATGGAGCGATAGTATTGGGATGGGGTGGCCACGGTATCATCCAGCAGCAGCACGAAGAAGATCACCACCGTGCCCAGGCCGGAGATGAGCAGGCACTGGCCGAGTTCCTTGAGGCGATGGCGCCGGAACACCTCGTGGTAACCACCGATCACCAGGAAAAGCAGTGCCCAGAAGACGGGGATCAATGCAAGCCCCGACCAGAAGTTGCCATCCAGTTCAAGAGGCACGGTCGTACCCAGGGTCTCGGGTTCAATAACGCGCTTCCGGTAGGCGTAGAACAGGGTCCAGGCCAGTGCCGTCCCAACCACATCCGTGGCCGCGTACAGCATGGTCAACCCACGTTTGGTCATGACTGCCGGTGGATGAGCTTCACGTTGTCCAAGCGCACAGTGGCGCTGTTGCGGCCATCAGGCAGCCTGGCCTCGATGTAGAATTTACGCTCCGTCGTTCCTGGAAGGTTCATCACGGGGCTCAGGTCCACATAGATCTTGTTCCACACCGGTCCTCCACCCGGTGCTTCCGTGGGGTTGACGAAGAGGTAGGGGTTGCGTGTGACCGTGCCGCCTTGGGTGAAGTAGGTGCCGATCAGGAACCGCATATCGCCCCGGTAATCCAATTCAAGGAAAACCGGACTGCCGGTGGGTGGTGTGAACGCGTCTGAAGACACGCACCGGAAGAAGGGACGAAGCGTATCCACTGCGATCAGTCCGGAGCCATTGCCCTCGAACACATCACCTGGACCACCTGTCGCCGTGGTCACCATGATCAGGGTGGTGTCCGTTTGCGAGTCGGGGTCGAACTGGTTGCCGGCGGATTCGAACGCTTCGATCCAGAAGGAGAGCCCGGTGAAGTAGGAAAAGACCGGCTGAACGGACGCGGGCTGTGTCGGCGCCAGTTCCACCTGGCCGCTCCACGTGGCATAGAAAGGATAAATGATCCGATCAGTGCTCACGCCGTTGCGCCGTATGCCAGCCACCGCTTTGATCGTGCGCTGGCCCACCTGGGTAACGGGTATGCGCGCGGGCAGGTCCCAAGCGCCTTCGGCCCGGTCATCGGTGTACATCCAAAGTGTGGTGACCTTCTGGCTGGAAGAGCCCTGGCCCCCGGCAACGGATAACGAAACTTGATCAACAGTGAGGTAGCCCGGCACCACTTCCGTGCGCTTGCAGGAGGAGAATAACGACAGCAGGACCATCCAGGTCCAGGGATATCGCATCATGGGTCCGGGCAGCTGGGCAACGCGAGGCGTGGGGTGAATAGTATCCGGGGTCATTTCGGCTTGTCTCCCCCAAGTTGTTCAAGCACCCGATGGGCCACTTCCAAGGCCCGCAATCCATCCGTGAGCGGCACAGGCGGAACGGTCCGTGCGCGCACGGCATGCGCAAAGGCCTGAAGCTCCTCACGGATGGCGTTCACGGGCTGCACATCCGGGCGGTCGAAGGCAATGGCCCGTTTGCCTTTCGCGCCAAGGTCAAGTACGATCGCGAAGGGGTCCACCGCACCTTCCATGGCGTGCATGCGCACGATCTCGGTCTTCTTCTCGAGCATATCCACGGAGATGTATGCGTCCCGTTGGAAGAATCGGGACTTGCGCATCTTCTTGAGAGAGATGCGGCTGGCGGTGAGGTTGGCCACGCAGCCGTTGGCGAAGGAGATGCGGGCGTTGGCAATGTCAGGGGTGTCACTCACAACGGCCACGCCACTGGCATGGATGTCCGCCACCGGGCTGTCCACCACGCTCAGCACGATATCGATATCGTGGATCATCAGGTCGAGCACCACGCTTACATCCGTGCCGCGCGGATCGAACTGGGCCAGCCGGTGTGTCTCGATGAACATCGGGTCCTTCAGGGCCGGACGGGCAGCGGTGAACGCCGGGTTGAATCGCTCCACGTGGCCCACCTGTACGATGCGTCCGTGTTCTTGCGCCAAGGCCAGTAGTGCCTGGCCTTCCAACACCGTATTGGTCACGGGCTTCTCGATGAAGAGGTCACGCCCCAGCTCCATGGCTCTCCGGGCCAGGTCGTAATGGGTGGTGGTGGGGGTCACGATGTCGAGCGCCTGACACGCCTCCAGCACGGCATCTACAGAGCCCAGTGGCCGCAGCCCGAACTCCTTTTCAATGGCCGCGCACTTCTCGGGGTGTGGATCGTGGAAGCCCACCACCTGCACGCCTTCCACCTGTAGCCATTGCTGCATGTGGATCCGTCCCAGGTGTCCGGCACCCAGCACACCGATCTGAAGAGGAGAGGATCCGTTCATTTTTTTCACAATGGGGCGCCAAAAATAACCGGCTCCTTTTGGGCGGGGCAGTGAACCTTGCGGGCCTAGCTTTGACCGGCCCGGCAAAGGCGGGGTAGGAAAGGATGAAAGCGAATGACGGGCACCTGCAGCAGGGCTTGCGCAGGAAGTTGGTGGAAGCGCTTGGGCGCGAGGTGAAAGACACCGCTGTTCTGGGTGCCATTGGCCGGGTGCCCCGGCATCTTTTCATCGATGACACGGCCTTTTTACGTCAGGCGTATGAGGACATCGCCTTTCCCATCGGCATGGGCCAGACCATTTCCCAGCCCCGCACCGTGGCCATACAGTCCAGCCTGCTTCAGGTAGTGAAAGGGGAGAAGGTGTTGGAGATCGGCACGGGGTCCGGTTATCAGACCGCCGTGTTGTGTGAGCTGGGCGCGCGGGTGGTCACCATCGAACGCATGAAGCCATTGCACGTGCGCACGAAGGCCAGGCTGGCAGAACTTGGATACAAGGCCACATTGCTCTATGGTGACGGCTTTGCCGGTGCGCCGGCCTATGCACCCTTCGATAAAGTGTTGGTGACCTGTGGTGCGCCGGATGTACCCCCCGCCTTGCTGGACCAGCTTAAACCGGGTGGCCGCTTGGTCATACCCGTTAGCGCCGGTCAGGACCAGGTGATGTGGACCGTGGACAAACAGCCGGACGGCTCATTGCTCCGGCGAGAACATGGCCGCTTCCGCTTTGTGCCCATGCTCACCCAAAAGGTGGCGGGTTGAGGTGCGCATGTTCCCAACCAGCGAGCACAACTATATTCGCCCCCGGATCCGGCGAGGAGTTCCTGAAAGGAGCACACAGAGCATGAGGCTGTACACACATGGTTCACAAAAAGCTGTTGATAACGCCCCGTCCTGTGTATAAGTTTGCCGCCGCCTTCGGGTACTTTTGACCGGACCGATCAAACCAAATTGAACACACGTCTAACCAAAACGTTCGTCATGAAAAGGACTGTACTGTTCGCTTCCGTGCTGTGCGCCGCCACAGCCGCATCCGCCCAGACCGGCGAGATCACGAGCAACCGCGGTGAGAATTGGCTCTCTCAGGAGGGCGACTGGGGTCTGACCTTCGACGCCCAGCCCTTCCTGAACTACGTGGGCAACCTGTTCAACGGCTCGCAGAGCAACGGTGGCGCTGCGTTCAACTTCAACAACAACCTGAACGCCATCAGCGTGAAGAAGTTGATCGATGCCAACACCGCGTACCGCGGAACCGTGCGTTTGGGCTTCGGCTCCACCAAGCAGACCGCATTGGTCCAGCAGGCTGGTCAGTCCGACCCCAACGTGACCGTCGAAGACTCTGAGAAGATCAGCGCCACCAACATCGTGTTGGGTGCCGGTCTCGAAAAGCGGGTTGGCAGCACCCGTGTGGTGGGCGTTTACGGTGCACAGGCGCTGATCGCGCTGGGTTCACAGAAAACCACCTACGAGTATGGCAATGCGCTGAGCGCCACCAACCAATCCAACGCTCCGCAGTTCGGCCAGGCCACGGGCCAGACTGAACAGAAGATCGGTGGCACCTTCGGCCTCGGCCTGATGGTGTTCGGAGGCATTGAATGGTTCTGTGCGCCGAAGCTCTCCCTGAGCGGCGAATACACCTGGGGTCTGATGTTGGCCACCACCGGCGAAGGCGAGAACACCTTCGAAAGCTGGAACGCTGGCAACAACAGCGTGCAGACCACCACCAGCAAGACCGGCAAGGCCAGCAGCTTCGGCCTGGACACTGGCATCTCTGGTGCGTCCATCGGCATCAATTTCTACTTCCAGTAAGCGGCTTCCGCTTCCTGTGGCGAAAGGCCCCCGGCAACGGGGGCCTTTCTCTTTTTACCCAGTCGCCTGGCCGGGTATCTTCGTTGCCTTCCCCATGCAGCCCATCCTCACTGCAGCACAGGTCCGTGAAGCGGATGCGTATACCATCGCACACGAGCCGATCAAGAGCCTGGACTTGATGGAGCGCGCTGGGACGGCGGCTTTCGACTGGATCTACCAGCACGCGCCCGGCATCCTTTTCCCCAAACACAGCCAGGAGGCGGAATGGCGCTTTCTGGTCTGTGCAGGCAAGGGGAACAATGGAGGCGATGGCCTCGTGGTGGCTCGTTCGCTGCTGCGGAGTGGTTACGATGTGGATGTGTGGATCGTTGAAGACCAGAAGGTTGGAACGCCTGACTTCGAAGAAAATTTGAAGCGGTTGAAAAAGGCCAAGGGCAAGGTCATAAGCATTTCTTCCCCATCAGACATCCCCGCCATTCCAGCCGGAGTGCTCGTGATCGATGCGCTCTTTGGCACGGGCTTGAGCCGGCCCCTTACTGGGCTGTTCGCTGATCTGGTGCAGGCCATAAACGCATCGGGCTGCACCGTGGTGGCCATTGATGTGCCATCGGGGCTCCTGTCGGAAGCATGCTTGGATGGCAAGGATGTGGTGGTGCACGCCACACATACCCTCACGTTCCAAGTGCCCAAGCTCGCATTCTTCTTCCGGGAAAATGCCCGGGCAGTGGGTCACTGGCATGTCTTGCCCATTGGACTTGATGAGGAGTTCATCCGTGGCATGGGCAGCCCCTATGCGCTGGTGGAGCAGGACGATTTACAGCGTTGGCTGCCACCGCGTGACCGTTTCGCGCACAAAGGCGACCATGGCCATGCGCTGCTCATGGCCGGTAGTGCTGACAAGTTGGGAGCAGCGTTGCTCGCTACGGGCGGGGCTCTCCGCAGCGGTGCCGGGTTGGTCACCACGCACCTGCCCGCATCGGGCCTGCCGGCGTTGAACGCTCGTCTTCCCGAGGCCATGGCATCCGTGGATCCGGGAGAAGGAGTATTATCTGAATTGCCCAAGCTGGACCGCTATTCCGCGATCGGGGTCGGGCCGGGCATCGGCACAGCTGAGCAAACGGCCCAAGTGATCAAGCTGCTTTTGCAGGAGGCCCAATGCCCCCTGGTGATCGATGCGGACGGGTTGAACGTGTTGGCTGAGAACCCCACCTGGCTCGCCTTCCTTCCAGCGAACACGGCCCTGACCCCACACCCCAAGGAATTGGACCGGCTCGTGGGTGGTGCTTCAGACAGCGCCACCCGGTTGGAGAAGGCCCGCGAATTGGCCCGGAAAAGCGGATCTTACGTGGTGCTGAAGGGCGCCTACTCGGCGACCTGTGCCCCCACGGGACAGGTCTGGTTCAACCCCACCGGGAATCCGGGCATGGCACGGGGTGGTAGCGGTGATGTGCTCACCGGCCTGCTCACAGGCTTGCTGGCTCAAGGTCTCCCACCGGGAACGGCGTGCACCCTGGCCGTGTACCTGCACGGGTTGGCTGGCGATCAGGCTGCTGCGGAATTAGGCATGGACGGCATGACCGTGACCGACCTGATCGATCGATTGCCATCGGCCTGGAGGGCACTTCGCGGTTGACCCTCAGCTGATATCGTCCACAGGACCTTTGCCGGCGCGGATCACCACCGGTGGCCCTTGCGTCAGATCGATCACCGTGGATCCTTCCAGTCCACCCGTACCGGCATCGATCACCAGGTCCACCGCGTGTCCCAGGTGTTCCTGCATGCGCTCGGGATCTGTCGTGTAGTCCACCACCTTGTCGGGGTCGTGCACCGAGGCGGCCACCAGCGCATGCCCCAATTCTCTGCAAATGGCCTGTGGAATGGCGTGGTCCGGCACCCGGATGCCAGCGGTGCGGCGGTTGTTCTTGAAAAGCCTGGGGATCTCCGCACTTGCCGGCAGGATGTAGGTGTATGGCCCTGGGAGTGTGCGCTTCAACAGGCGGAAAGCTGCGGTATCCACGGCCCGGGTGTAAAGCGAAAGCTCGCTCAGGTCAGGGCAGATCAGGGAGAGCTCGGCTTTTTGTGGCTTCACTCCCTTGAGCCTGGCCACGCGCTCGATGGCGCTGCTCTGGTGCGCGCTGCACACGAACGCGTAGACCGTATCCGTGGGGCAGATCACCACGCCACCGGCGCGGAGCACCTCCACCACACGTTGCACCTTCCGCTGTTCCGGGTGGGTGGGGTGGATCTCCAACCGCATGTCCGCTCAGACCTTGGCCGGTTGCTGCGCCTTGCGGTGGTCGGCCAGGAATTTCTCCAGTCCGATGGTGGTGAGGGGATGATCGAACAGTGCCAGGATGGCGCTGAGCGGGCAGGTGGCCACGTCCGCACCCACCTCCGCACACTGGATGATGTGCATGGGATGGCGGATGCTGGCCGCCAGCACCTGGGTATGCAGGCCGTAGTTGTCGTAAATGGTGCGGATCTGCCGGATCAGGGCCACCCCATCGGTGCTCACATCATCCAACCTGCCAATGAAGGGGGACACGTAGGTGGCACCGGCCTTGGCTGCCAGCAATGCCTGACCCGCACTGAAGACCAGGGTGCAGTTCGTGCGGATGCCCTTGCTGCTGAAGTGCCTGATCGCTTTCACCCCGTCCTTGATCATGGGCACCTTCACCACTATCCGGGGGTGCAGCGCGGCCAGCTCCTCGCCCTCACGTACCATGCCGGCCAAGTCGGTGGCGATCACTTCGGCGCTCACATCACCATCCACCGCCTCGCAGATGTCCACGTAATGTTTACGTACACGCTCTTCTCCGGCGATGCCTTCCTTGGCCATCAATGAGGGGTTCGTGGTCACGCCGTCCAGCACGCCCAAAGCGGCGGCCTCCTTGATCTGGGCAAGGCTTGCGGTATCAATGAAGAATTTCATGGGTTGCGGGGATGGCCGCAAAGGTAGCCGCCTGCCGCAGCGCTGGAAATCGCTCGTGAGCGCTTCCAACAGCCCTAGTTAGGGCTTGGTAAGTGGCTCAGGGCCAAGGGTATTGGGCGAGCGAGAAAGAGGCCACGGCGAGCAGGGCGCAAACCAGGGCGCAGATGCGCACCCAGCGGGCGCGGTCGCCCAAAGTGAAGACGTTCTGTGTGGAGCGGGTCGGGTTCATGGTCCGGGTCGGCGAAGCAACAAAAAGACGGTGGACCGTGGGAACGGTTGCCGATGGGAATTTCACAAAGCGCTGTAGATGAAGCCTGCCTAGGTAAGGCAACCGTTCATGCCAGCCTTCGCGCGAAAGCGCATCCCTACCTTCGCGGCCTTCATGAGTTCCGGTCGCACCGTTGCCTTTCATACCCTGGGCTGCAAGCTCAATTTCGCCGAAACGAGCACCCTTGCCCGTTCGCTGGAAGAGGCTGGTTTTGCCCGGGTGCGGCCTGAGGAAAGGCCGGACGTGTTCGTGCTGAACACGTGCAGCGTCACCGAGAACGCCGACAAGGAGTGCCGCCAATGGGTACGTCGCTTCCAGCGCATCAACCCGGAGGGCTTCATAGCCGTGGTGGGCTGCTACGCGCAGTTGAAGCCGCAGGAAATAGCGGCCATTCCGGGTGTTGACCTGGTGCTGGGGGCCAACGAGAAGTTCGATCTCGCCGCTCATCTGGAGCGCCTCGAGGGAAAACAAGACCAAGGCCGGGCCGTGTTCGGCGCCATCAAGGAGGTGCGCTCCTTTGTCCCAGGATGGAACACAGGGGATCGTACCCGGACATTTCTGAAGGTGCAGGACGGGTGTGACTACTTCTGTTCATTCTGCACCATCCCCTTGGCCAGGGGGCGCAGCCGCAGCGCCACCATAGCCGAGACCTTGGCCATTGTGCGCGGCATTGCCAGTGCCGGTGTGCGCGAAGTCGTTCTCACCGGAGTGAATACCGGCGATTTCGGGCGTATGCATGGTGAGACCTTCCTTGATCTTGTGCGTGAGCTGGACAAGGTGCAAGGGATCGATCGTTTCCGCATCAGCAGTATCGAGCCCAACCTGTGCGGGGATGAACTGATCGACCTGGTCGCAGGAAGCGAGCGCTTCATGCCGCACTTCCACATGCCCCTGCAGAGCGGTTCGGACGCCATACTGGAGCGCATGCGCCGCCGCTACGACACGGCGCTTTATGCCCGGCGTGTGGAACGCATCCGGGAACGCCTGCCCCATGCCTGCATCGGTGCGGATGTGATCACCGGCACACCTGGGGAGAACGACCAGGAGTTCGAACGCACACATGCATTCCTGCGGGATACGGCGGTGGATTACCTGCACGTGTTCACCTACAGCGAGCGTGCCAACACCACTGCGGTGCGCATGGAGGATACCGTGCCCACGGAACGGCGCCGTGAACGCACGCACCAGCTGCGCATCCTCAGCACCAAACTGCAGCGCAGCTTCATGGAGCGGCAGCTGGGTTCCGCGCGCATGGTCTTGTTCGAGCGGGGCGATGGTGAAGGTGCGGCAATGGAAGGATACACGGACAACTACGTCCGTGTGGTGGCGCCATACGATGCCAGCAGGGTGGACCAACTGAGTGAGGTAAGGCTCGGACGCATCAATGGGGACGGCTTGGTGGAGGGCACCTTTACCATGGCAAGCCCTTCGAGGTATGTGGTGGATGAATTCGCGATGATCGTTTGAACGCATGTACCCAACGCTTTACCACGCGCTCCTCGACCTGACCGGTCTGGATGTCCCATTCCTGCGTCTGCTGAACAGCTTCGGCTTCTTCGTGGCATTGGCCTTTGTGGCCGCCAGTTGGACCCTGGCCCGTGAGCTGGCGCGTATGGAAGGGGCCGGCTTGATCGGAGCCACCATGCGCCAGGTCACCCATGGGTTGCCGGCCACGCCGGTGGAGCTCATCACCAATGGCCTGATCGGTTTCCTGGTCGGCTGGAAGGGTCTTTTTCTGGTGACCAACATGGCCGAGGTGGGCGCCGACCCCCAGGCATTTCTACTGAGCGGGAAGGGTAGCCTGCTGGGTGGCCTGGCCATTGGCGTGTTGCTTGCCTGGTTGAAGTGGCGCGAGAAGGAGAAGCAGAAGTTGGAGAAGCCACGCACCGAACACGTGGTGGTGCGAGCGGCCGAACACGCGGGTAGCATCACGCTGGTGGCCGCATTGTGGGGCCTCATCGGTGCCAAGCTCTTCCACTGGCTGGAGAACCCGCGCGAGTTCCTGGAGTTCCTTTCGCACCCCGGTGGGCGTGAGTTGTTCAGCGGGTTGACGATGTACGGCGGCCTCATCTTCGCCGGGGCCATGGTGATCCGCTACTTCCGCAGGAACGGCATCCACCCACTGCACGGCGCGGACGCCGCTGCCCCCGGTGTGATGCTGGCCTATGCCATCGGGCGCATCGGTTGCCAGGTGAGCGGCGATGGCGACTGGGGCATCGTGAACACCACCTTCAACGGTCCTGGGCCCAAGTGGCTGTGGCAGTATGATTACCCGAACAACGTGAACGGTGTGGGTGTGCCGCTAACCGACGGACGCCCCTGTTTCGAGGGCTATTGCACCGTGCTTCCGGAAACGGTGTTCCCCACGCCACTGTATGAGACCCTCATCTGCCTGGGGCTGTTCGCACTGCTCTGGGCCCTTCGTAGCAGGCTCAAGCCCGCAGGCACCATCTTCTTCCTCTTCCTGTTCCTCAACGGGCTCGAACGGTTCTTCATCGAGAAGATCCGTGTGAACGTGCAGGTGCTGGGGAACATCACACAAGCGGAGATCATCGCCACACTGCTCATGCTCGCCGGCATCGCAGGGGTGTTCTGGCTTCGCCGCAAACGCATTCCGAATGGACCTCAAACAACTGACTGAACAAGTCGAAGCCCTGTGCCTTGATGTGGCCGCCTTCATCCGCTCTGAAGCGGACAAGCTGACCGAGGCGGGGGTGAGCAGCAAGAGCGTGAACAACCTGGTGACCCATGTGGATCACACCGCGGAGGACCGGCTGGTGGAGGCCCTGGAGCGCATCCTGCCCGGTGCCGGTTTCATTGCCGAGGAAGGCAGTGGCGAACGAGGCCAGGCACTGAACTGGGTGATCGATCCGCTGGATGGCACCACCAACTTCGTGCATGGCGTGCCTTGTTATTGTATCAGCATTGCTTTGATCGATGGCGCCGAACCATTGCTGGGCGTAGTGCATGAGGTGACCCGCGATGAACGCTTCACGGCGTGGAAGGGTGGCGGCGCCTTCCTGAACGGCAAGCCCATCCATGTGAGCTCCCGCACACAGTTGCAGGACAGCCTTCTGGCCACGGGTTTCCCTTACGATGACTTCGGCATGGAGGCCGAGTACATGGACCTGCTGCGTGAGCTGATGCACCGCACGCGCGGCATCCGTCGCCTGGGCAGTGCCGCCGCCGATCTGGCGTACGTGGCCTGCGGCCGTTTCGAGGCGTTCTACGAGTATGGCCTGAACAGCTGGGATGTGGCGGCCGGTGTGCTGCTCGTGCGTGAAGCGGGAGGCCAGGTGAGCGGCTTCAGGCCCACCAAGGACCCCGTGTTCGATGAGGAGATCGTGGCCAGCAACAGCGCCATCCACGAGGAACTGCTGGAGGTGGTGGAGCGCTATTGGATGCGCCAGGACTGACGCAAGGTCCAGCGTGGTCAGCGCCGCTTCGCCAGGGCCAGCAAGCCCAGGAAGGTGATCGCGCCGTTCACCAACAGCAGCTCGAAGCCGAAATGGTAGCCGTTGAAGAGCACGTCGGAGAACCGGTCAAGCAGGTAGGTGAGGATGGGTGAAAGCACCGCCACGACCGGCACCCACCGATCGCGCACGGCGAAGCGCGTGAGCATGCCGAAGGCGAACAGACCCAGCAATGGTCCATAGGTGTAACCGGCAACAGTGAACACGGTCTTGATCACGCTGTCATCATTCAGCACCTTGAAGAGCAGGATCAGCACCACCATCCATGCGCTCATGATCAAGTGCACCTGTTTGCGTAGCAGTTCGCGCGACTCCTCTGGTCGCTCCTCGATGCGCAGCACATCCACGCACACACTGGTGGTGAGCGCGGTAAGGGCACTGTCCGCGCTGGAATAGGCCGCCGCGATAAGGCCGAGGATGAACAGCAGGCCCACGATCACCGGCAGGCTGCCGTTGGTGGCCAGCATGGGGTAGAGCTGGTCGGCTTGGGCCGGAAGCGGGAGGTCATGTTGATCTACATACAGGAACAGCAAAGCACCCAGTGTCAGGAAAACGAGGTTCACCAGCACCAGCACCAGGCTGAAGGAGACCATGTTCTTCTGCGCCTCCCGGATGTTGCGGCAGCTGAGGTTCTTCTGCATCATGTCCTGGTCCAGCCCGGTCATGGCAATGGCGATGAACATGCCGCCGAGGAACTGTTTCCAGAAGTAGGTGCCGGGCTTGGGGTCGTCGAAAAAGAACACGCGGCTGAGCTCGTGCTGTTGTACCTGGGCCAGGGTCTCACCCGGTGACCAGCCCAGTTGCTCGCCCAACATGGCCACGGTGAGCCCCACGGCCAGCAGCATGAAGAGGGTCTGCAGCGTGTCTGTCCAGATGATGGTGCGCATACCGCCGCGATGGGTGTACAGCCAAATGAGCGCGATGGTGAGCACCACGGTGGCCACGAAGGGTATGCCCCAGGCGTCGAACAGCAGGAACTGCAGCACCATGGCCACCAGGTAGAGGCGCGCGGCAGAGCCCACACTGCGGCTGAGCAGGAAGAACCAGGCACCTGTGAGGTAGCTGTTGCGCCCAAAGCGCTGGCCCAGGTAGCCATAGATGCTGGTGAGCTGAAGCCGGTAATAGAGCGGCATGAGCACGAAGGCGATCACCGCATACCCCGGCAGGTAGCCCAGCACCATCTGCAGGTAGCTGAACTGGTTGGCACCGACCATGCCCGGCACGCTGATGAAAGTGACCCCGCTGAGCGAGGCGCCGATCATGCCGAAGGCCACCACGTACCAGGGCGACTTCCGCTCACCCAGGAAGAAGGCGCTATTGCCCGCCCCACGCGAGGTGATCAGGGAAACGGCGTACAGCAGCCCGAAGTAGGCGAGGATGATGGTGAGGACAAGGAAGGGGCTCACGGCTGCGAAGGAATGCAGCAATGGGCGGGACGTTCACCGTCGCGGGGAGGATTTCTCGCCATGGGATCGTCGAAACAGGAATGCGACAGAACCATTCATCGCGTGTAACCAAAGTTCTATTGTGACCCGGTCATCGGCCGAGTAGGTTTGAGAAGCCTAATGGACCGTTCCTCCTCAGAGGGACTCAACCTCCTTACCAGCCATGAAACGATCACTGCTACTGTCCATCGCGACCTTCGCAACCCTTTGTTCAAGTGCGCAGCGCTACATAGGACTTGAAGTGGTCTCTGGTAGTGTGAGGGACCAGACCAATACCAACTTTCCCATGGCGAGCAATGCCGTTGGGGAAGTATACTGCGCGATCCCCTTTTACGAGCCCATCGTTCTCGGCGGCATCACGCTCACCCCGGTGCAGAACCTGTTCGATGACATCGCGCTGGTGAAACTTTCCCCCACCGGCCAGGTCATATGGGCCAAGTCCTTCGGGGGCAACAATGGAGACACTCCTCACCGCATCGCCATAGACGGAGAGGGTCAGGTGTATGTGAGTTGGCAGTCCGGCAATGGGGTGAGCTACTACTTCGATGAAACGGGTACCACAACCAACTTTCCAAACCTTGGTGCACCCTTTTACGGGCTTACCTGTTTCGATGCCAATGGGGCCACGCTGTGGCATCTGCCAGGCGTGTTCGGCTTGCCGGAATTGGCCGCCCTTACCAATGCTCCGGGAGTCTTCGTCGTGGACCGCGGAGCCATACGCAAGGTGGACCCCGATGGCAACGTGATCTGGCAGACAACGCCCCAACCGGTGAACGCGATGGTGCCACTTGCCGCCACCGTGGTGGGGAACAGGTTGGCCATTGCCGGTTATGGAGGGAGCACGGGGAATGCCATCACCGTGGATACCGTGTTGATCGGGGTGGAATACTTGAACGGGGCAGTGGTGTTCCTGATGGACACTTCGGGTTCAGCCCTATGGGGGCGCTCGGTGGGTAATTTCAACGGGGCTTACGGAGAGAGGATCCGCCATTTGTCCATCGATCTGAATGGCGATGCCCTCTATTGCGGCCTCGATCAGCATTCCGGGGCGCTGAGCTTTGGGGGATCCACCCTGCTGAATCCAGCAGGCCCCGGGAATGGCTTTGTCCCTGTGCTCAAATTCGATCTGCAGGGCAATGAGGTTTGGGGCCGATGCGCATATGGAGCGGGTGCGTCCGCCTTTTTGCACGCCATGACCGTGGGGGCTGATGGCGATGTGTACTTCGGGGGGAAGTGCAACTTCAACAGCCTTGTGCTTGGCAGTATCGTACTGAATGGATCGGGTAACGGTGCTTACATCGCCAAGCTCTCTTCGGACGGGGTTGAGCAATGGATGAAATACGAACCCTCACATGGGGTCGGCTTTATCGGCGTGAACTCCATTCTGCGAAGCATGCTTGCGCTTTCCGATGGCACGCTGCTCACAGGCAATTATTTCTGGAGCGGGTTATTCGAACCGGTGAGGACGGGTTGTTTGCAGGCAACGAACGCGAACAATCAAGGGATGTACTTCAGCCGGATCGATCTCTTGGATACGGAGCCATTCCCTCAAGCGGAGTTCAACCATAGTATGAGCGGTGACCTCTTCTTCGGAAGGGCGCCGGAGCAGGAGGTGCCCACCACATTCGCCTGGACCTTTGGTGATGGTGGTACAGGCTCTGGAGAGACCGTTGCCCATGTATACACGAACGTTGGAAGTTATCAGGTATGCCTAAGCGCAAGTAACACCTGCGGCACCGCACAACATTGTGTATTCGTTGACCACCCTGGCTTGCGCGCCATTGAGCCTCGCAAAGGTGGGCAGGGCGGTTTGGTAAGTGCCATGGTAATGGGCGGCGGTTTTGGCCCAGGGACCACCTTCCGCCTTACACGCGCCGGCGAGCCCGACATTGTGCCGTCCAATACCACGGTGGGCAATAGTGCGGCACTCTTCGGCCGCCTTGATCTGGATGGTGCGGTGCTGGGTATGTGGAATGTGGAGGCCACCATTCCCGGGCTTGGCACCTTCTTACTTCCGGATGCGTTCGAGGTGCAGGCCCGGCGCGAACCACGAATGAAGGTTGAGATCAGTGGACATCGAATGTTCCGTTCCAACCTCTGGGGGCAGCAGACCATACGCGTGAGCAATACCGGGAATGAGGATGCTGTCCTGGTACCACTGCATATCGAGATGCCCGATGTTGTGGAAGTGATCTGGTTCGCATCCGCCATCGACCGCCACAGCGTGCCCGGCAATGATGATGCGAATACCGCCTTGGATCTGGCCGGAGGATATACCGATGACCTCGTGTTCTCCAGTCCGGCGCACGGCATCAAGCGAATCGAGCTGATCATCCCTCTAGTCGGGGCCAACAGTTATGTGGACTACCGGATCTGGATGAGGGCGGGCAGCATGCGGTTCACGATCACGGCAAGCGCGTTCCCCCCACTTATTGGTTCACGCGCATTGGTGGATGCCACCATTATGCCGCAAGATGCGCCGTACCTGCGCTATATGGAGCGCGCAGCGGAATGGACATACGGCCAGACGTACGCCCACGCTGGCATTGCACCGTACATCCATCAGAATATCCGCAACTATGCCAATGGCGTCGGTGGCACTATTGGCGGTACCGGCGGCTGGCCATACGGGAGCAGCAACCCGCCTTTGGGTCAGATCGGTGGCATTGGCCAAGTGAACCTGGGGCCGAATACCAACCTTGGTGGGAATGGTGGCTACGCAACGCCACCCTTGGTGGTGAATCCCCCATGGTCCTATGAAGGCAGCGGGAATGGTACGCCCCCCCCGCCTGGCCCGCCCGGAGGTGTACCGCCGCCGCCGCCGCCCGTGACGCCCCCACCGCCCGGATGCAACCCGAACGGCTGCTGTTCGGGACCCTGCGATCCACCCACGGGGCCTTGGCCTTACGATGATGGGGATGAAGAGACCGGGGACGACATCGCCATGGAATGGGACCCGGATGGTGATGGGGTCTTCGAGCCTTTCGATCCACCCCGACCACCCGGTGATGACGAGGAGGATGATCTCGACATCATCTTCTATCCGCCATTGGAGCCCGATGATGAGGAGGATCCCGATGATGAGACGGGATGTGATTTCTGCGACGACTATTCTGAGGATGATGTGGGTTTTGGTGATGAAGGTGGCCAGGAGGAATGCGATGGATGCGACCCGGCCTCTGGGGACGAGACATTGGGTGACGGTGGCGACTCGGACCAGTCAGAGATCGAGTTCGTAGCCAGCCGTGACCCGAACGCCATCTACGGGCCCATGCGGAACGGGGATTATTATCTGAGCAACCGTCGTAACCACGGCTATACCATCACCTTTGAGAACCTCGAAAGTGCCACCGCTTCCGCAAGATCAGTGATCGTCATCGATACATTGGACTTGACCCGCTTCGACCCGTACAGTTTCCGTTTCAATACGATCACGCTCGGTGATAGCGCGGTGTTGTTCCCCGATCCACAGGTATGGGATGGGAACTACCTGATCGACATGACCCCGCAATGCGGTCTGTTCGTCGGAGTGCATGCCGCCTTTGACCCAAGCGCTGGCATCGTGCGCGTGGAGTTCACCAGCCTTGACCCGGTCAGTCTCTCAGAGCCCGCCGATCCGCTGGCGGGCTTCCTACCGCCCAACACGACCGCCAGTGAGGGCTCGGGGTCCATTTCCTACTTCGTAGACTTCCGTGCGGGCATTGGTCACGGTGAAAGTGTGAGCAACCGTGCCATCATCTATTTCGATGACAATGAGCCGATCGTCACCAACACGCACACCAACATCATGGACCTGGTGAAACCCACCAGCCAAGTGGCGCCCCTGCCGGCCGTGACCACCGACCAGGTCTTGTTGATCGACCTGAGCAATAGTTCGGATGATATGAGCGGCATTGCCTATTTCCATGTGTTCGTTTCCGAGAACGGCCATCGCTTCCGTCGCTTCATCGTGACGCCACGGGATCAGGTGCCTTTCCCGACCAGACCAGGGCGCAACTACCGGTTCTTCAGCCGTGCGGTGGACAAGGCCGGTAACGTGGAGGACTATCCCGTGCAGTTCTGGTACAACCCCGATGCGGAGACCGATGTGACCGTTGGTATTCCGGAACGGGAATTAACCCTCGGTCTTCGTGTGCAACCGAATCCAACCAATGCCAACATCCATTATATGATCGATCTGCCATGGACCACTGAGGTGGAGGTCGAGCTGTTGAGCCTGGTCGGCGAAGTGGTGGTGCGGCCAATTGGTGTTGCGCCGCGTGACATGACAGTGGGTGCGCATCGTCTTGTCTTCCCGGCCGGCCAACTTGCTGCCGGTGCGTACCTGCTCCGGGTCAGCACATCCCTGGGCAGTGCCACGGCCAAGGTGATGGTGGAGTAGCGCTGCCGTCATATCGTCGGTGCTTGATCCCCGCGGGTCCGCGGTACCTGTCTGGAGCCAGGTGCGGTGGTCGCGTTGGTATGACCTATCCGATGGCGGCCAGTGGTCACAAGTCCATCTTCCATTCAGTCCGAAGCACGGCTGCTGCATCGAGGGGGCTGCAAGTCACATGGTCACAAGCCCTATTTTGCTCCGCCATGATCACCCGCACCCAGCTCAGGCTCACCACCTCGCTCCGCTATTCCTGGCGCAACATCGCCTACAGTGCGGCATGCGCCAGCCTGGCCGTGGTGTTGCTCGCCACGCCGCCGTCGCTCGTGGTGGAACTGCCTGTCGCTGTGGTGGCAATTCTGGGTACCGCGCTCGCCATCATCCTGGGCTTCAAGAACTCATCCGCCTACGACCGCTGGTGGGAGGCCCGCAAGATCTGGGGCGGGGTGGTGAATGAAAGCCGCACCCTGACCCGCCAGGCGCTGCACATGCACGCGGCCGCCGGACACGAAGAGGCAGTAAGGAAAGCCATGCCCATCCTTGTGCGCCTTCAACTGGCATGGGTGAACGCATTGCGCTTGCAACTGCGCAGGATCAAAGAGGAGCAGGCGTGGATAGATTCGGTTCACGCACACTTGAGCGAGGACCAGCGGGTCTTCCTTGCATCCCGCACCAACAAGGTCACCGCATTGAGCAAGTTGCAGGGTGAACTGGTGGGCGGGCTGCGCCGGTCGGGCGCCATTGACGGTTTCCAGTACATGGTGTTGGATGGCACACTGGCCCGCCTGACGGACCTGCAGGGCATGGCTGAACGCATCCGGGCAACGCCGCTCCCACGGCCTTATGAGTATTACACGAAGGCCTTCCTCCAGGTGTTCATTTTTTTCCTCCCCTTCGGCATCATCCACACGATGCATGCTTCCGGTAATGCATGGGCCGTGGTGCCGGTCACCGTGGTGGTGGCCTGGATCTTCCACCAGCTTTATGTGTTCGGCCGGGTGATGTCCAACCCCTTCGAGAACTGGCAGACCGATGTGCCGCTGGACGCCATCTGCACCACCATCGCGATCGACCTGAAGGAAGCTCTGGGTGACAGCGATGCACCTGTGCCATTGGAGCCCGTTGACGGTGTGTTGATGTAACATCATCCCTTCCGCCGCTTTCCTTTGCGCCATGACGCTTCCTTCAGCGCTGCTCGAACAGGCCGTGGACCAACTGGCTACGTTGCCCGGCGTGGGCCGCCGTACCGCCATGCGCTTCGCCTTGGAGCTGTTGCGCCGCGAGCCCGGTGAGGTGAAGCGATTTGCCGATGCGGTGCGCGAGCTGCGCGAGAACGTGCGCTACTGCGAGCGCTGCTGCAACATCAGCGACAGTCCTGTGTGCGCCATCTGTGCGAACCCCTCCCGCGATGCCCGCACCATTTGTGTGGTGGAGGATGTCCGGGATGTGATCGCCGTGGAGAACACACAGCAATTCAAGGGCCTGTACCACGTGCTGGGGGGGGTCATCGCCCCCATGGATGGCGTGGGCCCGGATGACCTGCACGTGCGTGAACTGCTCGAGCGGCTGGATGCCGGAGGGGTGGAGGAGGTGGTGCTGGCATTGGGCGCCACGCTGGAGGGCGACACCACATCCTTCTTTCTGTTCCGCAAACTGCAGGAGCGCGGTGTGCGCGTTTCGGTCATTGCCCGCGGCATCAGTGTGGGTGGTGACCTCGAGCAGGTGGATGAGGTCACCCTGGGGCGAAGCATCATGGACCGCAAGCCGTACGAGCAGAGTGTGAGGAGATAGTTGCCTGTCCTCCAGGCTTCGGCCGCTCAGCCTGTCTGCCGGCATCGATCAACGAACAACGACCACCACGTGAAACTCAGCGTCATCATCGTCAACTACAACGTGCGGGCCTATCTGGAGCAATGCCTGCGTACGGTGTTCGCTGCGATGGAAGGCGTGGATGGTGAGGTGTACGTGGTGGACAACCTGAGCTCGGACGGCAGCGTGGAGATGGTACGCGCCAAGTTCCCCCAGGTGAAGCTGATCGCCAACACCGTGAACGTGGGCTTCAGCCGGGCGAACAACCAGGCCATCCGGGATAGCACGGCCGATTATGTGGTGCTGCTGAACCCGGACACGGTGGTGGGGGAGGACGTCTTCCGCAAGGTGATCGCCTTCCTCGACGCGCACCCCAAGGCAGGAGGACTTGGGGTGAAGATGATCGATGGCACGGGACGCTTCCTGCCCGAAAGCAAGCGCGGATTGCCGACGCCAGCGGTGGCCTTCTACAAGATCATCGGCCTCACACGCCTGCTCCCGCGCAGTCGTGTGTTCGGGCGCTACCATTTGGGCCACCTGCCAGAGGACACCACCGCGCCCATCGAGATCCTATCCGGTGCCTGCATGTTCCTTCGGAAGAAGACACTTGACGAAGTGGGTCTGTTGGATGAGAGCTTCTTCATGTACGGCGAGGACATCGACCTCAGCTACCGCATCACGCTTGGGGGCTATGAGAACTGGTATTTCCCAGAGGCACGCATCATCCACTACAAGGGCGAGAGCACCAAGAAGAGCAGCGTGGACTACGTGTTCGTGTTCTACAACGCCATGGCCATCTTCGCCCGCAAGCACTTCACCCGAACAGGTCCCGACCTGTTGGGCTGGCTGATCACGGGAAGCATCTACCTGAGCGCGGCGGGGGCCATCGTTTCGCGGTTCTTCAGCCGTGCACTGCTGCCGTTGCTGGATGCCCTGAGCATCATGCTGGTGTGGGTGCTTCTCAGTGGCATCCCCGGGTCGTGGTATGTGGATCACTGGAGCATGCGCGCATTGTTCGTGGTGGCTACCGTGGGGCTTTCAGCGCTTGTGGGGGGATATGACCTGCCCGTGCGCATGAAGAACGTGGCCTGGACCACCCTGCTATTGGCTGCGTGCATGACCTTGGCAGGCTACAGTGGGTGGTGGCCTTCTGGAATGCGTTGGTGGGTGCTGCCAGCCGCTCAGGTGGTCGCGCAGGTGGGTATCAGGCTCCTCTTGCATTCCGCCCGCATCAAACCGTTCGGCCTGCGCGCGTTCGACCGGCGAAGGATACTTGCCATTGGCAGGTTGGAAGAGGCCAGGCAGGCCCTCGCCCTGCTGTGGCAGACGCATTTCGGACTGGGCAGGCAGGATCATCTTGCATTGGAGACCATACATGGACCTGACGGGTTGAAGCTGGTGAGGCGATGGGTCCGGGTGCATGGCACGGACGAGGTGGTCTTCTGCGCCAGGGACCTGAGCTGGGCACGCATCATCGACTGGATGGAGAAGCTGAAACGCTCCGGTGTCACCTTCAAGATCGCCCAGCCCGGGCGCGAGTTCATCATCGGCCCCAACAGCATCGAGAGCCTGCAGGACCTGCACATCCTGGAGCAGCACGCCGTGAGCAGCGCGGCCGGCCGCCGCACCAAGCGGCTGGTTGATGTACTGGTCGCGCTCCTGCTGCTCCTGCTTTCGCCGGTGCTGCTGCTCTTCATTCGCCCGGCAGGTAACTTCCTGCGCAACTGCCTGCGCGTGCTTGCCGGGCAGCGCACCTGGGTGGGTTATGCCGAAGGCCGGGCCAACCCTGTGCGCCTCCCCGCCCTCAAACCCGGCGTGGTGGATGCAGTGGCCGTGCAAGGCCTTGCTCCGGAACCACTTGTGGTGGAACGCGTGAACACCGAGTACGCCAAGGACTACCACGCGCTCGATGACCTGCGCTGGGTGTTCGGTGCATTGCCATTGTTGAGTAGAGGTTGAGCGGCTGCACACCTGCCGGTTGGGCACCTGCCTCGTTCCGGGTACATTTGTCCGCCTGCCGGACCCCCAGCCGCAGACGCACCACCATGTCGCAGATCGAGATCCTGCTGCCCAAGATGGGCGAGAGCGTGGCCGAGGCCACCATCATCAAGTGGTTGAAGAACGAAGGCGACCGTGTGGAGGCCGATGAGCCCATCGTGGAGATCGCCACCGACAAGGTGGATAGTGAGGTGCCTGCGCCCGAGGCCGGCATACTGCTGAAGCGGTTGGTGAATGAAGGGGATGTGGTGAAGGTCGGACAGGCCATCGCCCAGGTGGGTAGTGCTGCAGGCGCACGTGCTGTGGCTCCAACGGCTCCTGCCCCGGCGGCCGTGCCAGCACCCGCACCGGCGTCCGTGCCACCTTCGGCTGCACCCGCCACCAACGGTCATGCTCCGGCAGCAACGGCGGTGGCCTCAGGCCCCATAAGCCGCACAGGCCCCACCGGCAAGTTCTACAGCCCGCTCGTGCGCAACATTGCCCAAAGCGAGGGCATCTCCCTGGAGGAGCTCGAGACCATAGCCGGCAGTGGGCAGGGTGGGCGTGTGACCAAGAAAGACATCCTCGACTACCTGCCCAACCGTGGGGCGACCGCACGGTCGGCTCCAACAGCGGCTCCCGCTCCCGTTGCCCCGGCATCTGTAGCTGCACCGGCCCCCGCACCAGTTCCCAGTGCCCCGGCCGCACCGGCCCTGGTACCGGCACAAGGCGATGAGATCATCGAGATGGACCGCATGCGCCGCATGATCGCCGACCACATGGTGATGAGCAAGCGCACCAGCCCGCACGTCACCAGCTTCGTGGAGGCCGATGTGACCAACCTGGTGCTCTGGCGGGACAAGGTGAAGAAGGCCTTTGAGCAGCGCGAGGGGGAGAAACTCACGTTCACCCCGGTCTTCATCATGGCCATTGTGCAGGCCATCAAGGAGATGCCCATGGTGAACGTGCAGGTGGACGGCTACACCATCATCCGCAAGCGCGAGATCAACATCGGCATGGCGGCGGCGCTTCCTTCAGGCAACCTCATCGTACCGGTGATCAAGAACGCCGACCAGTTGAACCTGGTAGGGCTGGCGAAGCGGGTGAACGACCTGGCCAACCGCGCCCGTGCGGGCAAGTTGCTACCGGACGAGGTGGCAGGTGGTACCTATACCGTCACCAACGTGGGCACTTTTGGCAATGTACTGGGCACCCCGGTGATCAACCAGCCCCAGGTGGCCATCATGGCCACAGGTGCCATCCGCAAGAAACCAGCGGTGATCGAGACCCCTTCCGGGGATATGATCGGGATCCGCCACCAGATGTTCCTCAGCCACAGCTATGACCACCGCGTGGTGGATGGCGCCTTGGGCGGCCGCTTCGTGCGGCGCGTGGCGGATATTCTTGAAGGCTGGTCTGTTGATCAGTCCTTCTAAGATCCCCGGGTCCCGCACCTGAAAAAAGTTACTTTTAGCCGCGCCGGAAAGGGTGCCGGCAACAGTTGCCATGCGCATGATCAAGACGCTTTCCTTCAGCCTGTTACTCGCTTCCATGTGGCTTCCTTGCGGTGCCTTTGGTCAGGGTGAAGGCACCTCCTTCAACTGGAAATTCGAGGAGGCCAACAAGCTGATGGAGGAGAAGTTCTTCAACCAGGCAGCCGATATCTGGAAGCCGCTGGTGGAGGCCCAGCCCAACAATGCGAACCTCAATTACAAGCTTGGGCTCAGCTATTTCAACTCCTACAACCAGAAGGGCAAGGCGTTCCCGTACTTGAAAAGGGCGTCGGACCTGCGTACGGCGAAGTATGGCTCGGGCCTTTCCGCCGGCTACGACCCCTTCGAACCCAAGGAGACCAATTCGCCCATTGAGGTGGAGTATTACGTGGCCCGTTGCTACCACATCATGGCCAACCTGGATTCCGCCGACATGTATTACTCCCGCTACATGGCCCTTACCGTGCCGGAGAACGACCTGTACAAGCAGGCGGTGCGCGGCAAGGAACAGGTGGCCAATGCCCGCGTGCTCATGGCCACCCCCCACAACTGGGCGGTGAGCAACCTGGGCAACAAGGTGAACTCGGAGTATCCTGATTTCAGCCCGGTGCTTTCCGTGGACGGCAACGCGCTCTTCTACACCAGCCGCAGGATCCGTCCGGACAGTTCCAACCTGGATGTGTTCGACCCCCTCGCCGGCCTGCCTTATGAGAACATCTACGTGAGCTATAAGGACCGCAACGGTGTGTGGCAGCCCGCCGAACTGCTGAACGTGAACCCGCCGGGCGCCGGCCACATGGCCATTGTGAACGTGGCGGCCGATGGGCAGACCCTGCTCATCTACCGCGATGACAATGGGAACGGGAACGTTTACATCAGCAAGCTCGTCGGTGAATTGTGGAGCGATCCCGTGCTCATCGGCAGTGATGTGAACACCCGCAGTTGGGAACCGCACGCGGCCATCACCGCGGATGAGAACACGCTCTACTTCATCAGCGACCGCAAGGGCGGCCTGGGCGGCAGGGACATCTACCGTGTGGTGAAGCTGCCCAATGGCGAGTGGAGCAAGGCCGTGAACCTGGGTGCCGCAGTGAACACACCCTATGATGAGGACGGTGTTTTCATTCATCCCAACGGCCGTCTGCTCTACTTCTCCTCCAAGGGGCACAACAGCATGGGGGGCTTCGACATCTTCACCACTGAATTGCAGGACGATGGCACCTGGTCCAAGCCGGAGAACCTGGGCCACCCGGTGAACACCGTGGATGATGACGTCTTTTTCGTGACCACGGCGGACGGTCGTCGCGGATACTTCAGTTCGGAGAAACTCGAAGGCTTCGGGGAGAAGGACATCTACTTCGTGGACCTGCCTGAGGATATGGAGGCTGAAGGGTTAGCGGTGCTGAAGGGCTTCATCATCCCCCCACCAGGCCAGCCGCTGCCGCCCAGCACCATTCTCTACGTCACCAACAAGAAGACAGGCGAGGTGAAGGCCTACAAACCACGCCAGCGCGATGGGGTGTACGTGGTCATCCTGGCTCCGTGCAACGAGTACAACCTGGACTACCGCGTGGATGACAAGACCATCCACACCGAGGACATCTTCGTGGAATGCGAAACAGCCTATCAGGAGATCAATAAGGAGATCTACCTCAACCCTGTTTCGATCATGGGGCCGGCCAGCATTGTTGACCTACCCAAAGGTTCACCCCCGGGAAGCAAGGAGAAGGGCCTGCCTGTGGGCAAGCCGCTCACCGATGCGGAGTTGAAGGAGAAGGGCAAGAAACACGTGATGCCCGATGCCAGTTATGCAGGCGAATACGCCAAGTACTACGCTTACAACCAGAAGGACATTGACCAGGCCGATGCCGAGTGGACGGCCTTTGTCGACAAGGTCGTGGCCCTGTTGGAAAAGAATGGCAAGGCCAACGTGGTCATCGAGGCCAGCGCCAGCCATGTGCCCACCAAGACCTTCGGTTCCAACGAGAACCTGAGCACCGCCCGCATGGAGGACGCACGCAAACGCCTGATCGAGGCGGTCCAGGCACGCGGTAAGGATCCCGCCAACATCTTCCTGGAAGCCGTGAACCACCTGGTGCAGGGCCCCAAATACAATGGCGATTGGAAGGACACCGAGAAGTACGGCCGATTCCAGTACGCGAAGCTGAAAGTGCGCTGAGCACCTTCGTGGAAAATTCGGAAAGGCCCCGCTGCGAGCGGGGCTTTTTCGTGGTCACCTTTGGGCATGCTCATGCTTGAACGCCCGCTGGCCATCTTCGATCTGGAGACCACGGGCATCCGCATAGGCCGCGATCGGATCGTGCAGATCGGCATTGTGCGGCTGATGCCCGGGGGAGAACGCGAACGGTACCAGAGCCTGGTGAACCCGGGCATGCCCATTCCTCCGGAGGCCTCCGAAGTACATGGCATCACCGATGCCGACGTGGCCGATGCACCCGACCTGAAGGCTATCGCATCGGATATTCTGGGTCAACTTGAAGGCTGCGACCTGGGTGGTTTCAATTGCCTGCGCTTCGATGTGCCCTTCCTGGCGGAGGAAATGGCCCGTGTGGGTGTGGAGTGGTACCCTTCGGCCGCGCGGGTGGTGGACGTGCAGCGGATCTATCACCGCATGGAACCACGTGACTTGAGCGCAGCGCTACGTTTCTATTGCGACCGCGACCATGCCGGGGCGCACGATGCACTCGCCGATGTGGAAGCCACGGCAGATGTCCTCCTGGCCCAGGTGCAGCGCTACCCGGACCGCTTGAAGCCCAGTGTGGACTTTCTGGGTGAATTGAGCGGCGACAGGGATCGCAGTCCCGACCCTGCCGGCAAATTGCGCTACGACGATCGGGGCCACATCTGCATAGGCTTTGGCAAGTACCAGGGCTGGAACCTGGAGACCATCGGCCGCAACGACCCCGGATACCTGCAATGGCTGATGACGAAGGCGGAACTACCCGCCACCACCCTCACGGTGATGCGCAACGCACTGGCCGACCTCACCGCATGAAGCTGGTCTGCATTGGACGGAACTACAGGGCGCATGCGGCTGAGTTGGGCAATGCCGTGCCTGGGGAGCCGGTCATTTTCCTGAAACCATCCACCGCCCTGGTGCCCCCGGGTGAGCCCATCCCATTGCCCCCCTTCAGCCGGGAAGTGCATCATGAAGTGGAAGTGGTGGTGGCCATTGGCAAGCGCTGCCGCAATGTGAGCGCACGCGATGCCATGGACTACGTGGAAGGCCTCACCATCGGGCTGGACCTGACCGCACGGGATGTGCAGGAGGAGTTGAAGCGGAAGGGGCTTCCGTGGGAAAAGGCCAAGGCATATGACGGTTCAGCAGTGGTGGCCCAACGCCGCATAGGGGTGGGCCTGGTGGACCTGGAGAAGGGGGTCGACTTCCGCCTGCTCCGCAACGGTGCCGTGGTGCAGCAAGGGCGCACCAACGATATGGTGCATCCCATTCCGGACCTCATAGCATACGCATCAAAGTATATGACCCTGGAGCCGGGGGACCTGTTGTTCACCGGTACCCCCGAAGGGGTGGGGCCACTGGCCCCAGGCGACAAACTGGACGCGTTCCTGGGTGAGGAACACCTGCTGAGCATTTCCGTCGCTGACTGACCGCCAAGTCCTTCCCGGACGGACGGCTAACTTCGCGCCCGTTATTCGCTGAAGCGAACGCAGGAGAACCATGACCAAGATCGTCCAAGTCGGCCACATCGCTTGCGGCAGCGAGCAGCTCTTCCTCATCTCCGGTCCGTGCGTGATCGAGACCGAGGACGTGATGCTGCGCACCGCCGAGAAGCTCAAGGAAGTGAGCGAGCGCATGAAGGTGCCCGTGATCTTCAAGAGCAGCTTCACGAAGGACAACCGCAGCAGCGTCGACTTCTACCAGGGCCCCGGCCTGGATGAAGGCTTGAAGGTGCTCGCGCGGATCAAGAAGGACTTCGGCTTCCCCATCCTCACGGACATCCACTACCCCAGCCAAGCGAAGCCCGCCGCCGAGGTGTGCGACGTGATCCAGATCCCCGCCTACCTGGTGATGCAGACCACCTTGGTGACCGAAGCCGCCAAAACCGGCGCCGTCATCAACTTGAAGCACGCGCAATTCCTCGCTCCGGAGAACATGATCAACCCGGCGAAGAAGTGCGAGAGCGTGGGCAACAGCAAGATCATCCTCACCGAGCGCGGCTACACCTTCGGCTATAACGACCTGGTGGTGGACCCGCGTGCCTTCTATCACATGCGAAAGACCGGCTACCCACTGGTCTTCGACATCACGCACAGCATCCGCAAGTACGGCATCCCCAGCGCCGACCCACGCGGCGGCAACCGCGATGTGATGCCCACCATCGCCCGTGCCGGTGTGGCCGCCGGTGTTGATGGCGTCTTCATTGAAACGCACCCCGATCCCAGTGCTGCGAAGTGCGACGCCGCCAGCCAGCTCTGCGTGTACGACCTGGAGGAATTCCTCAAGCCGCTTCTCGACATCCACGCAGTGGAAGTGAAGCATCGGGCGCAGGTAACCGCGTGACCATCTTCACATTCCCTACCACCTTCACCCGCATTCCATGGAACTCTACCTCGACAGCGCCGACATCAAGGAGATCGACGAAGCCTTCAAGCTCGGTTTCCTCACCGGCCTCACCACCACGCCCACGTTCATGCACCGCGGTGGTGTCACGAACATCGACAAGATGATCCTCGACCTCGCCAAGAAGGTGCCCATCCTGCAGGTGGAGGCCCTGGGCGAGACTGCCGAGGAAGTGGTAAAAGAGGCCAAGCGCCAGCTGAAGATGGGCTTGAAGAAGGAGACCACCGTCTTCAAGATCCCCGTGAGCCTCGAAGGCCTTCGTGCCTGCCGCATGCTGCGCAACGAGGGCATCATGGTGAACGTGCACCTGGTGTACACCATCCAGCAGGCCTACATGGCCATGCAGGCCGGCGCGAGCTACGTATGCCCGCTCGTGGGCCGCTTGCAGGATCAGGGCCACGACGCGCTCGCCCTCGTGGAGCAGTGCGTGCGTGCCGTGAACTACTACGGCTATGACACCAAGATCATGTTCAGCAGCGTGCGCACCGTGGAGCATGTGCGCAATGCCGTGGAGTTGGGCGTTCACACGATCACCGTGCCCTGGAAGCTGATGAAGCAGCTCACCGACAACCACTTCACGGCCATCGGCACCAAGCAGTTCTATGTGGACACGCGCCTGATCACCATGAAGGTGAAGGACGTGCTCTCGCGCAGCAACCCCGTGGTGAAGGACAGCGCCACCGTGAGCGAAGCGCTCGTGGAGATGACCAAGCACGGCTTCGGCGCGGTGATGGTGGTGGATGCGAAGGGCAAGAACATAGGCGTCTTCACCGATGGTGGCCTTCGTCGCGGCATCGAGAAGGAAGGCAACAAGTTCCTCGCGAAGAAGCTGAGCGCGCTGAAGTTCAACGCGCCCTTCACCATCTCGCCAGAAGCGCTGCTCGATGAAGCGCAGAAGGCCTTCAAGGAGCACAAGGTGGACACGTTGAGCGTGAGCGAGAACGGCAAGCAGCTCGGCATGCTCGACATCCAGGACCTGATGAAGGCTATTGCGGGTTGAGGGTTGGAGGTTGATGTAGTTGAGGGTCGAATGACCTGACCAGGAGCAACTGGCAACCATGAATCGCGAAAGGCAACGCTGGGTGAAGGACGAGGCTGAATTGAAAGTCCGCCTGTCGCGCATCCGTGCTGTGCTCTTCGACTGGGACGGCGTATTCAACGATGGCTGGAAGGACCTCGATGGCGGCAGTCCCTTCAGCGAGGTGGGCAGCATGGGCGTGAACATGCTGCGCTTCGGCCTTTGGCTGCAGAACCACGAGCAGCTCCCCTATTCGGCCATCATCACCGGCCAGCACAATGCGCATGCAGAGCGCTTCGCACAGCGCGAGAAGATGCACGGCCTGTACATGGGTTTCATCGACAAGCGAGTGGCCTTCGATGCATTCCTGGCCAAGCACGGACTCAACGCCGAAGAAGTCGCCTTCTTCTTCGATGATGCCATCGACCTGGCGGTGGCCGATCGCTGCGGGCTACGAATACTGATGCGTGGACAGGCCGGGGAGTTCTTCGCGAAACACGCGGTGCAACGCGGTTGTGTCGACGTCATCACGGCGCTGAGCGGAGGTCAGAACGGCCTGCGTGAAGCCACCGATGCGTTACTGACCCTCATGGGCCGCTTTGGCGAGGTGATCGACGACCGTGCCGCGTACAGTGCCAGGTACCAGCGCTATCTGAGGGAACGGCAGTCGGTCGCGACCGAAGTGGTGCGCCACGCGCATTGACCCGTCACCGCATCTTGATCCGATGCACGTTCACGCCTTCGCGCACAGTGAACGTGGCATCCGCCAAATAGGGCGGGCCCATGGGCCGCATGGCATTGTTGCTGAAGCCGTAGGGCTCCGTGGGGATGCCCAGGATGTTGGTGTCCAGCTTGCCATTGGTGTTGTCGTCCACAAAGACCTTGATGGCCCATTGGCCGGGTGGCAGATCCGCGATGGTGAGGCGTGTGGTAGGGTAGGTGGCGGGCTCCCGGTGCGTAACACCACCCGTGCTTTCAGCCCAGCAATGCGCGGTGGAGCAGATCAGCACATTCACCGTGGCCCCGGGTGTCGGGGGCTTGAGCAGTTCCACCACCAGGCTCAGGCTGCCTTGGGCGGCAAGGCGGAAGGGAAAAGCGAGCAACAGAATGATCAGGGAGCGGAGCATGAGATGCGATTCAGAACGTGACCGGCAAGGATAGTGCCGCAGCCAGCTGCGCTTGGAAGTCCGCGCGTGCGATCTCCACTGCTCCCAACTGCTTGGTGAAGGGGTTGCGGTACTGGGTGTCGAACAAGACAAAGCCTTGTTCTCGGAGATGACCTGAGAGGTGAAAGAACGCGGCCTTGCCGGCACCGCTTACCCGGCTGAACATACTCTCCCCGAAGAACGCAGCCCCCAGCGCCACCCCATAGATCCCGCCCACGAGTTCATCGCCAAGCCAGGTCTCCACGCTGTGTGCGCGGCCGGCTTTGTGAAGGTCCGTGTAAGCGGCGATCATCTCCTCGGTGATCCAGGTCTCCGGGCGATCGGCGCAGGCACGCATCACTTCGGTGAAGCACCGGTCGTGCGTGAGGGTGAAGCCCTCCTGCACGAGCTGTTTGCGGGTGCTGCGCCCCATACGCAGATGATGCAGTTCAAAAACGGCGCGGGGATCGGGATCATGCCAGTAGATCTCGCCATCCTCATGGGCCATGGGGAACCAGCCGTTGGCATAAGCGCGAAGCAGCAGCCCGGCTTCCAAACGTGGCTTTTCGGTGCGGAGGCTCATGGACGCACCTTCACCAGGCGTTGCACGTACTGCTCGGAACCCAGGGTGGCGCGCAACAGGTACACGCCAGCCTTCAAGCCCAGCAGGGCACCATCCTGCACACGGAATTGCAGGTACGAACGGTCGTTCACAGGGCGACTGGCCTGCCACACCACGCGGCCTGCGGCGTCCACCATATCCATTTCAAGTTGCGTGGCGTCACCGGTGTAGAGCTCCACCGTGAAATGATCCGTGACAGTGGTGGGCCACAACCCAAGAAATGAGGCGGTGGTCAAGCCGGTGAGGTCCGTGCCGCCCAGCATCAGGTGGGCGCGCCAGAGGTCGGGGATGCCATGGCCGAAGGCAGGATCCGGGCGGTCGTGGTGCGAGGCACTGCGGCGCACGGCATCCATCACCTCGTGCGCGGTGCGGTCGCGGTGCAGCTGCCACAGGCAGGCCACGCCTCCCGCCAGCAGGGGGCTGCTGAAGGAGGTGCCGTTGATGCGGATCGCTTCCTCACCCCAGGGACTTAGTCCCACGGTGCTCCAGCCCACGGCGCACACGTCCGGCTTCACGCGGCCATCCGCACTGGGTCCGCGCGAGCTGAAGTCGGCCACCAGCCGGTCCACGTTCACGGCACCTACGGCCAGAATGTCCTCAGCATCTGCAGGCGCGCTGATGTGATACCATTCAGATGTGCCGGCATTGCCCGCACTGGTCACGGGGATCATGCCCTTGCGCGCCGCGATGCCAGCCGCGATGCTGATGCGTGCCGTGCGGCCGTTCATATCCTCAAAGCGGTGGTCCTGGGTGCTGTCGTCGAAGGTGGTGTAGCCCAATGAGGTGTTCAGGATGTCACAGCCCAGGCTGTCGGCCAGTTCCGCTGCCGCCACCCAGTTGTCCTCCTCCCAGATGTACTCGCTGTCGTTCACCTCGGTGCGGAACAGGGCCACGTTCACGGCGGGCGCCGTACCCAGCAGTGCGCCCGGTATATGTCCGGCGATGCAGGATAACACGGAGCGGCCGTGCCAGTGGTCGCGGTACACATCGCCGTCCGGGTAGGCCAGATCGCGCGTGAGCACGATACCGCCCCGGTCGCGCAGTTCCTTGAAGGCCGGGGAGAGGTCCACGTTCTCGAAGCCGCTGTCCATCACACCGATGAGCAGGCCCTGTCCTTCCGCACCGGCCTCATGGAGCAAATGAGCGTTCAACAAGGCCACCTGCCGGAGTGAGGCACCATAGCGCCCTTGGAAGTGACCACCCACTTCCACATAGTGTTTCTCCTCAGGGAACTTGTTGATGGCACGAAGGGGACGTTCATGTCCGTCATGCAGCAGACGCACCTCGGCCACAAAGGGCAGCATGTGCAACGTATCCAGTGCAAGCGTGTCCGTGCTGCGGATGGTGACGGCATTGAACCACTTGTGACGGTTCACCAATTGGATCTCACCGGACGCCAGCAGGTCGCTGATGTAAGCGGGGTTCACCGGCAGGTCCAACGAATCAATGGGAATGCCCTGGAGCTGGCGCCGTTCGATGGCCCGGGTGGAGAGGAAGGCCTCAGGGGCGGTCAGGCTGTATGGCGTGTCATCCTTATCCGTAAACTGGATCCAGTACGTGGCTGGAGCCGTCTGCGCGGCAAGCTCCTGCCCGGTGAATGGCCACAGGGTAAGGAAGAGGAGGAGCAGAGGCAGGGACCGCATGGTACGCTCAAAGATCGGCAAGACACGGGTCTGTCCATGCGCCATTCATGAACTGGATGGGCCCGGTGGTCGGGTCGGACGGGTCACTCCTGCCCGAAGGCCACGGCCTGCATGCGCAGCTTCCAGCCCCTTGTCCTGTACATTCCACCGACGAACTGGGTGTTCGACTCCACCTGGTATTTGTACACCAAGCCCACGCGCTTGGCGTAGCGTTCCTCGTAGATCAGGGTGTCCACCAGGTTGTTGGGGTAGGTGCCGAGCACGGTGGCGGTACTGTCGAAGAACAGGCCGTTCAGAGTCGCGGACGCATCCACGTTCTTGTACCGCACCGTGGTGACGCGGCCCGGGTTGTAATTGTTCACGTTCCAGGTGCGGTCGTTGCGCACCGGAAAGCTGAGCTTCAGCCTGCGCTGGTCCTCTTCGGTGCGTTCGGCGGCGTAATTGTCGCGCACCTGCCACCACACATCACGTATGCGCCAGCCGCCGGTGCTGTCCTGCACAAAGCGGTGGATGCGCTGGGCGGTGCGCCCCGCAGCGTCGGTGAAATCCTCCAGGAGGAGCTCCCTCAGCCGGTAGCTGCGGGTACCGCTCACGTTCACGAACTGGTCATACCACACGCTATCCACTTCATATTCCACCCAATGGCCCACTTGCACAGGGAAGTAGCGGTAGCCCAGGTCCACCGGATCCACGGGGTCTTTCTTGCAGGCCGCGAGCACCAGCAGGGCCGAAAGGAGGGTGGGGGCGTAGCGCATGGGGTCAGGGGCGCGGAATGTCCCGGTCGATGAAACCACCGCCGATCACCTCATCGCCCGCATAGAAGACGGCGCTCTGCCCGGGTGCGATGCCTGTGACGGGGGCATGAAATTCAACTTTCACACGGTCACCGTCGGCGTGCAGCGTGGCGGGGGTGCCCTTGTCCTTGTAGCGCACTTTCACCACAGCTTCCATGGGGCCTTCCAACGCAGGAATGCGTTGGAAGTTAGGACGGCGTACCCACATGAGCTGCTTGTTCAACTCGTCCTTGCTGCCCAGCACCACGGTATTGGTCTCGGGCTGTATGTCCGTGACGTACAGGGGCTCACCTGTTGCAATGCCAAGGCCCTTGCGCTGGCCGATGGTGAAGAAGGGGTAGCCGTCGTGTTCGCCCAACACGGCACCGCTGGTGCTCACCAGCCGACCGTGGGCCAGGCGTGCCGTGGCTTCGGGTTCGCGGCGCTTCAGGAAGCCGCGGTAATCGTTGTCCGGGATGAAGCAGATCTCGTAGCTCTCGCTCTTCTTCGCCAGCTCGGGGAAACCGCTCTCCTCGGCCATGCGCCGGATCTGGCTCTTGTGGAAGCCCCCGATGGGGAAGCGGGTGCGGGCCAGGTTCTTCTGCTCCAGCCCCCACAGCACATAGCTCTGGTCCTTGCCGGGGTCCAGCCCGCGGCTCACCACCCAACGGCCGTTCTCCAGTTGCCGATGCCGGGCGTAGTGCCCCGTGGCGATCAGTTCGCACTCCAGCATGTCCGCGCGCTTCAGCAAAGCCTCCCACTTGATGAAGGTGTTGCACAGCACGCAGGGGTTGGGCGTGCGGCCCGCCATGTACTCATCCACGAAGTTGCCGATGATGGCCCCGCCGAACTCCTCGCGGATGTCGAGGATGAGGTGGTGGAAGCCCCTGCTCACCGCCATGTTGCGCGCGTCGCTGATGCTGTCCAGATCGCAGCAGCCAGTGATGCGCTTGCCCCCGCTGGCATCGGCATAGTCCCAGGTCTTCATGGTGACACCGATCACCTCGTAGCCCTCCTCATGCAGCATGAGCGCCGCCACGGAGCTGTCCACCCCGCCGCTCATGGCCACCAGTATGCGTCCGTGTTTGCTCACTTTCTCAGTTGTCCGTTTTCAGTTGTCCGGTGGCTGGCCTGTCAACCAGCAACTGACAACTGCGAGAATATCACCGTTGCTCCATTCCATTCACAAAGGCCAGCTTGCGCACCAGCTTGCCTTTCTCGTCATATTCCTTCACTTCGCCTTCGAGCTGGCCGTTCTTGTAGGTGCCCTCGCGCTTCTTTGTCTGGCCCTGTAGCACGCGTTCCTGATCTGCGGGGTATCCGCGCTCCACGTCGGGGGGCACCGTCCGCATCGCCCACTTGCCGTTCGCATGGTACTCCGTGAAGGGGCCGTGCTTCTCTCCATTCTTGTAGGTCACTTCCTCCTTCACCTGCTCGTCGTCATAGTACTCCTTGAACACCCCGTTCATGCGGCGCTCACGGATGAACGCTCCCCGCTCGTAGATCACCTGGATCTGGACGCTGCCATCCTCATTGAAGTAGAGCCAGGTGCCTTCGCGTTCGCCGTTCACCACCTGCCCTTCGATCTCCTTCTTTCCGCTGGGGTAGTACCAGGTCATGGTGCCTTCAGGCTCGCCGTTGATGTAGTTGGCCTCGGCTTTCAGCTGCCCGCTGGGGAAGTATTGTTTCCAAGGGCCGGCCTGCACGCCGTCCTTGAAGGTAGCGCGTTCCGCCACCTGTCCGCTTTCGTAGTAGACCAGGCGTTCACCGGTGAGCGCACCTTTCACATAGTGCTCCACGCTCTTCTGATGCCCACGCTCGCTGAAGTAGTTCCACGTACTGTCCTTCTCCTGTAACACATACTTGCCCCGTGCCATCACCGCACCATTCGGGTGGTAGTGGGTGGCCCGGCTGGTGCGGCCGTCCGCAGCATACACCTGTTCGGTGGCCAGCTGGCCATCCTCAGTGTAGTGGCGGAAGGTGCCGGTGGGTTTGTCATTGGTGAACTGCCCGGTGTACCGCACCTTGCCATTGGGCCATGTCTTGCTCCATGTGCCCTGTTTGCGTCCCTGTGCATCGGTCTGGTTGGCCGGGGAAGGGGGCTGCGCATGGGCCATAAGCCCGACGAGCAGCAGGTTCAAGAGCAAGAGGGCGCGCATGGGCGGCAAAGGTACGCCCCGCCCGTGGGCAAGGTCCGTGCCTGCTCAGGCCTTGGGCGGCAGGAAGAAGTCAGCCGGGTGCTGCATGAAGTGCCGGCGCACGGCACCCGCGATCGGGAATAACTCGGATACCGGTATGCCGCGCGAGCGCAGCGCCACGGAAAGGGACAGTGCGAAGCTGACGGCGAAGTTGAATACCCCGATCAGGAAGATACCGAGCAGGGACATGAGCACCGTGCCGACCGAAATATGCCAGGCCATCCCCACCATGCCCAAGCCGAGGTTGCCTGCGGCGAAGGTGATGTGCCGGATGTCCAGTGGCAGTCCGAAGAACGCACCCAATACGCCCACGCACCCCATGAACACGCCGAACCAGAAGTTGCTGATGACGCCACCAGCGTGGCGCTCGTACAGATCGGCCAGTCGGGCACGCCGCTCCGGACGCATGATCAACTTCAAAGCGGGATGCTCGCGGATGCGCAGCGGTACGCGCCGGTTGATGCTGGCGTTGGTGATGGATCCCGCGATGAGGCCGCTGAGGAAGAGGAATACCCCGGCGATGGCCGCGTGCGGGATGGCTGCCGAGGTGAAGGGATGCAGCTCGGCGATCATCTTGGGGGCTTTGTGGGCAAAGAGGTCAGGGCCAAAAAGCAGGTTCCACGCGTAACCCAGCAGCACTGCGACCGGGAAGGCCATGAGCACATTGCCCGCGAAGGCCACCAGCTGGCTGCGGCAGGTGCGCGCAATGAGCCGGGCGAGCGCTATGTACCGACGGTGGCCATCGCTCTTGCCGGTGTCCAAGGTGGTGGCAATGGTGGCGGCGGTCATGGCAGGCTGCTTGGTGGCCAGCGTGAAGTGCAGCAGGTAGATGCCTATAAAGGCCATGGCGTAGTTCAGGCTGTAGAGCACTGCGTGGCCGAACTGACTGGTGTCCATTGATCCGTACCAGGCCTTGAGCACGCATGCCATGGCCACCACGGCACCGCCACCGAGCGCGCTTCGGAACATGGCCTTGTACTCGGCCGCGTTGGAGGTGATGTAGTGTTCGCCGGTGCGGCCGGTGTGCTGGGTGATCTCCCGCGCAAGGGTCTGTGTGCTCTGGTCCACAAAGCCCACTATGCGGTTGCGGCCGGCGGAGAAGCGCACCATGTCCCTCACCAGATCGATGAAAGATGGTCGCCCATCCGTTCCAGGCTGGAGGACAATGGCCTGTACCACACGTTCCAGCCTTTCCAGGGAGCGCAGCATGAAGATCAGCCGCTGGTCGGCGGCGAAGCTGATGCCCTCGCGGACCACATTGCGGTAGGCCGCGGCAATGAGTTCATGACAGTTGCGGATGTGCGCGACCACCTGCCGGTGAAGTGGGTGGTCCACGTTGCGAGTGGCCTTTCCTGCACGCAGGTCGTCGATCCAGTCGTCAAGGGCGTCCTCCATGGCCACGAAGGCATTGCCGAAGCCCGCCTGCTCAGGGACCATCCGAAGCACTTCGTGGTCGAACGCGTGCCCGGCCAGGCGCATGCCAAGCACCTTGGCGGCGAACAGCAGATCGTGGAACAGGGGGTCATCCGCGCTTCGCTCCCCCAAGCCGCGTGCCCCCATCAGTTCCATGAAGCGCAGGCACTGGTCCATGGGAAGCGCGGCCACCCATTGGGCATCACGTTCACGGAAGAAAACGTTCACCAGCACATGGTCCAGCGTGTCGGGCTCGGGTTGAAAGGGGAGGAGCTTGTGGATGAAACGCTTGCGCAACTCGTACCAGAACCGGCCGCTGGGCATGCCGGAATCGGTGAGGGTGGGCGATACCCTGAGGCCCTTGCACAGCCGCTCCAGGTAGATCGACAGCCCGGCGCAGATCCGTGCATCGTTCTCCAACAGCTTCACCAACGCCGCGAAGGCAGTCACCGCCGATATGACACCCTGGCCTTGTCGGGGCCTCAGTTCCGCGACCAGCCGCGCCAGCGGGTCCGGATCGGGCACCGGGGCCGCCGCAATGGACTCCAGGAGCTGCCTGATGGGGCGTGTGGACATCTGCGGCAAGTATAGATCGGTACATGGAGCACGCCGAAGCGAGCGTGCACTGCCCATCTTTGCGCCAATGGCAACTCATTTGGTCACCGGCGGGTGCGGCTTCGTAGGCCGCAACATGGTGCAGCGCTTGTACCGCAGTTCCAATGCGCGCATCCTTTTCATCGACGACCTCAGCGTGGGCACCCACCCCGACACCTGGCTGGGCCTTCCCGTGAGCTTCGCGCACCGCGAGATGAAAGTGTATGGCAACGATGAGCGGCTCTACTTCATCCACGCCGACCTGCGCGATGTGCTGCGGGAACTGAACAAGGACCCGCAATACTTCCAGAAGCGCTACGGATTGAACGTGGCCCTTTTCGACGACATCTTCCACTTCGCCGCCATCGTGGGCGGGCGCAGCAAGATCGATGGCGACCCCATGCTGGTGGCGCAGGACCTCAGCATCGATGCCGAGATGTTCCTCTACGTGTGCCGCAACAAGCCGCGCCGTTTCCTCTACCCCAGCAGCAGCGCCGCCTATCCCATCGACCTGCAGACCGAGAGCAATACGCTCAAGCTGAAGGAGAGCGACATCGACTTCAAGAAAATGGGCGAGCCCGACATGACCTATGGCTGGAGCAAGCTCACGGGCGAGTTCCTGGCCAAGATCGCGGCCAGCCACTACGGCGTGCATGTCACCTGCATCCGTCCTTTCAGCGGTTATGGCGAGGACCAGGATTTGAGTTACCCAGTGCCTGCTATTGCCGCTCGTGCAGCGAAGAAGGAGAACCCCTTCGAGGTGTGGGGCACCGGTAAGCAAGGCCGCGACTTCGTTCACATCGACGACGTGCTGGACCTCACGCTCCTGGCCATGGACAAGATCAGCGACGGCCGCGCCATCAACATCGGCATGGGCCGGCTCACCAGCTTCCTTGAACTCATCGAGGTCTTCACCGGCTTCGCGGGCTACAAGCCGACCATCAAGCCCTTGCTCGACAAACCGGTTGGCGTGCATAGCCGCTACTGCGACATGACCTGGGTGGAGGAGAACCTCGGGTGGAAGGCGAAGATCTCCATCGAAGAAGGGATGCGGAGGGTGTATGAGGCGGCATTGAGGAAGATATGAACCGCGACGACGCGGCGGGAACGCAACGTTTTCAATGCACGAGAACCAGATTGCTGATGGAGTTGTGGATGCGGCCTTCAGGGTCCATCGGCACTTCGGTCCAGGGTTGCTCGAGAGTGCATACGAGGCATGTCTTGCTCCTAAGTTGATGAGCAACGGTTTCAAGGTTGAGCGACAAGTCGTGTTGCCCTTGGTTTACCAAGATGTGAAGCTCGACGCAGGTTTTCGCTTGGATCTATGGGTCGAACGCAAGGTCATCATCGAGGTGAAGGCCGTCGCTGAGCTGCATTCTGTTCACATGGCGCAGATGCTTACCTATCTGAAGCTGACAGAGAATCGATTGGGATCGATCATCAACTTCCACCGTGCGCTGCTGAAGGATGGCATGCGTCGGGTAGTGAACAACTTGCAGCCAGGATGAGCCAAGACATTCCAGAACCCCCACATGCCGCCAGTCGTCGCGCATTCGTCGCGTCGTCGCGTCGTCGCGGTTAAACTTGCCATGCACATCATCTGCTTCGGCCCAGGCCCCAAGTTCAAAGGCGGCATCGCGCAGTACAACACCGCGTTGGCGCGTTCACTGAAGGATGAGGGCGCCGAGGTCACCATCGTCAGCTGGACGCAGCAGTACCCGGCGATCATCCCGCGCGAGTTCGTGGACAAGGCCAGCCGCAGCGACTTCCTCGAAGGCTATGACATCCCGGTGAAGTACCTCACCAACTGGAACGCGCCCGGTACCTGGAAGGCGACGGCGACGGCGATCACCGAGCTCAAGCCGGACAAGGTGATCATCCAGTGGTACAACCCCACGCAGGGCATTCCGCTGAGCAGCATCGCGAAATATCTGCGCAAGTACACAATGGCCGAGATCCTCTTCGACCTGCACTTCGTGGCCGCGAAGGAACAGAGCTCACTTGATGCGCGGCTCACCCGAATGGCGCTGCGGCATGGGCATTCGTTCATCGTGCACGCATACAAGACGGCGGATGAGCTGAGGGCCTTGATGCCGGAGAAGGCGTTCGAGGTGACCTTGGATGGAAAGAGAAGTGGCGAGTATCGAGTGGCGAGTGGCGGGTCTGCACGGCGCCACTCGCCACTCACCACTCGCCACGCGATACTCAAGCTCTACCACCCCATTTACTCCCTCTTCAAGCCCGACCCGGTGTTCGACAAGGAGGCATGGAAGGCACAGCACGGCTTGCGCAGGCACGTGTTCCTTTTCTTCGGCTTCATCCGCAAGTACAAGGGGCTGCACTACTGCATCGAGGCTTTTGCGGAGCTCGCCAAGCAGCGGGATGACGTGAGCCTGATGATCGTGGGTGAACGATTCTGGCAGACGGTGGACCAGCGTAAGCTGAGCACCAAGCTCAAGAACGCCGTCTTCGGAACGCTGAAGAAACTCTTCCTGAACAAGGCCGACGACGAGCGTGACTACCATCCGTTGGCGATGATCGAGCTACTCGGCTTACAGGACCGAACCTTGGTTGTGGACCGTTTCATCCCGAACGAGGAGGTACCGCCCTATTTCCAAGCGGCGGATACCATAGTGCTCTTCTACGAGACCGCCACGCCAAGCGGAGTTGAAAGCCTCAGCTACAACTTCAAGCTGCCCGCCGTGGCCACACGCGTGGGGCATTTTCCCGAGACCATCACCGATGGCTTCAACGGCTACCTCGCCGAACCGAAGAACGTGGCCGACATGGTGCGCGTCATGAATGCCAGCATTGACCTGCCCATCCCGCGTGAGAACGTGGTGGAGGCCACAAAGAACATGAGCTGGGCGAACTATGCCAGGGCCATACTGGCCGGGTGATCCGCCAGGAGGTCTTTCCGTGAGATCAGTTAAGCGCCACGGTGCCGCGCGCTTCCACTTCGACAACACGCTTCCCACCGGCGTTGCCGTCCGACTGCTGCAGTCCCACCGCACGCGTGCGGCTGAAATAAAGGTCGGCCGTGCCGGCTGAAAGACTGGAGAAGAGCGAGGGAGGCAGCTGGATGCTTTGCGCACCAGCAACCGTCACATTCACCTTGCTGGTGGTGTTGCCGCCCTGCACCAGCCAGGCCGTCACGGTCTCTCCCGTAACCAAGGCGCTGCCAACCCAATGGACCTGTGCACCGTTCGCACGGTCGATCACCAAGGTGGCGGGAACGTTGATGTCATTGGTATCCGTTCGCGCGATGGTGTTCACATACACATTGCTGTTCGCCTTCGCGAAGCGGAACTGCACGTCCTCCATGCCGTTGGTGTTCCAGCGGTAGAAGTAATGGTCCAATTCGGTGTAGCTGCTCCAGGAATTCCCGTTGAAGGTGATCGAGGAGCCGCCCGTGAGCTGCAGGCGGGTGCCCGTGCTGTTGTTCTTGCGGAAGGTGGCGAAGGCCCGGGTCTTGTTCTCCGGCTTGTCGAAGACCACCTTCAGGTCCTGGTAGATCGGCGTGTTGTCAGGCAGGTCGCTGCTGTCCTCTTTGGCACAGGCTCCCAGCATGGGTATGAGCAACAGAAGAAGAGGGGTGCGCATGGCGTTCGGTTCTATGCCGGGCTTAGCAACAAGGATACCGAAGGTGGAAAACTTAATGGTTTGTGAATGCGTAAAAACATGAAGGTCAGGAGGGTTACCTTCGCACTGGGAAGCTCTCTGACCAGAACGACCTGAACCTGAACCTGCAACGGAATGCTCTTCCTGCCGATCATTCTTGGACTGTTCTTCGGAAGCCCGGATGCGCCGCTGCCGTCCACACCTGGGGCTGAGAAGTTGGATGAGGTATCCCGCCTGCACTTTGAGCTGGACCTGGAAGAGGTGTTGGATGAAGCCGTGTTCCGTGAGGCGTGGTACCGGGCCTGTGAACGGGACACGCACCCGCGGGTGCTGGCCATTGCGGACATGACCCAGCCCAGTTCGGCGAAACGGCTGTATGTGATCGACCTGCACGAGCGCCGCCTGGTGTTGCGCACCTGGGTGGCCCACGGCCGGGGAACAGGTGAGTTGATGGCCGAACGGTTCAGCAACGTGGAGGGCTCGCTCTGCACAAGCCTCGGCCTTTACCGGGTGGGGACGCGCATCATAAGCCCCAAGCATGGCAATGCCCTGCTCCTGCATGGCCTTGAACCCGGCCTGAATGACAGGGCCCTGCAGCGCGAGATCATCATGCACGGCGCCGACTACGTGAGCCCGGAATTCATCGCGCAGGAAGGCCGTCTGGGCCGCAGTTGGGGTTGTCCCGCGGTACAGCGCAAGGACATGGTCGTACTGGCCGACCTGCTGGCCGAAGGCGACGTGCTCTACATCCACGGGCGGTAAGTCCGGGCCCCTTTCCTTTGCGGAAGATCATCCGCCATGTACCGTACCTGTGCCTTCGTTGGCTTGCTCAGTGGTCTCATTTCCTGCAAGGAGCCAGCACCGGTCACCGAGGTAGCCGTGGATCCGGTGGCGGAGATCAATGAGGTTTTTGAGACCGAGGCCCTGTATTCCACGCACCGCTTGGACAGTTCGCTCGTGGAGGAGTTCCTCAGCGTCCATCCTGAGTTCCAAGCGGACAGCACGGCGATCCGCGCCTTCTACGCCCGCCGCGATTTCCAGTATGCCTGGTTCATCGGCGATACACTGGCGCAAAGCGCGGTGAGCTTCTTCGACCTGGTCTCGTCCGTGGATACCAACCTGCGCGTGGCCGCCGATCTGCGCGGGGAGCTTTACCATACGGTGCGCGACCTGCTGGACAATGGGCGTGGCCGCGAGCTTGGTGAGGCCCAGCGGCGCGACATTGAACTGCGCCTGACGGGCAGCTTCTACCGCTTCGCGGAACTCAAGTACGGCGGTTTCATCCGCAGCGACCTCAAGGACCTCAGCTGGCTCATTCCCCGGCGCAAGAAGGATGTGGACCGTCTGCTGGACTCCCTCGTCACTGGACGCATGGACCTGTCACCTGTGGAGCCGTTGCACCCACAATACAAACTGCTCAAGGACCACCTGAAGCGGTATTACGAAATGGCCGATGCCGAATGGCCCATGCTGGACCTTGCGGACAAGCGCAAATGGGTGCTGAATGATACGGGCGCCGGCATTGCCGCATTGCGTCACCGACTGCAGTTGTTGGGCGATGTGGTGGACACCACATCCTCGGCACGTTTCGATAGTGTTCTGTACGCAGGTGTGGTCAACTTCCAGCTGCGGCATGGGCTGAAGCCGGATGGGGTGGTGGGGAAGGACTTCATCAAACAGGTGAACATTCCCCCCGCCGAGCGCCTGCGCACCTTGTTGGTGAACATGGAACGCCTGCGGTGGGTGGCTCCGGAGCAGCCTTCCGACCTGCTGCTGGTGAACATCCCCGAGTTCCGCCTGCATGTGTACAGTGCCGATACGATCACCTTCAGCATGGATGTGGTGGTGGGCTCCACGGCCACCCGTACCGTGATCTTCAGCGATTCCTTGTCGCGCATCGTGTTCAGCCCCACGTGGACGGTGCCCACGAGCATCGTTCGGGGCGAGATCCTGCCGGCCTTGAAGAAGAACAGTGGGTACCTGGCCCGCAAGAACATGGAACTGGTGGATGCCAGCGGACGCGTGGTGCCACCTGGTTCGGTGGACTGGGACAAGTACACGAAAGGGATACCCTACGCGGTGCGCCAGAAGCCCGGGCCATCGAATTCCCTGGGGCTGGTGAAGTTCCTCTTCCCGAACCCATACAGCATCTACATGCACGACACGCCGGCCAAGGAAAAATTCCAGGCCGACCGCCGCGCCTTCAGCCATGGATGCATCCGCTTGAGCGATCCCCCCGGACTGGCGGAGTATCTGCTGCGGAACGACAGCACCTGGACCCCGGCGGCCATTCGCAAAGCGATGAACGGCGGCAAGGAGGTGAATGTGAACCTGCAGGAGAAGGTGCCGGTGGTGATCGGCTATTTCACCGCATGGGTGGATCGCCAGGGCAGCCTGAATTTCCGTGACGACGTGTACGGCCACGACGCGCGCATGGCGGCTGAACTATTCTCTCCGCCGGTGCCTGACCTGGCGCACGCAGAATGAGGTCGAGGGGCTTCAGAGCCCCACCTTGCCGGTGATCCGGTAATGGTCGCGGTCAGCGGCATTGCGGCTTACCAGCTGGGCCACGAAACCGGCGGTGAAGAGCTGCACCCCGATGATCATGGACGTGAGCGCCACAAAGAAGAGGCCCTGGTCGGATACGCGCGGGGCGGGCTGCTTCATCACATACACGTGCCAGAGTTTCTCCCCGATGACCCATGCAGCGGAAAGAAAGCCCACCACGAACATGAGCGTGCCGAAGGCACCGAAGAAGTGCATGGGTTTGCGCCCGAAGCGGTGTACGAAGTGGATGGTGAGCAGGTCCAGGAAACCGTTGATGAAGCGGTCCAGCCCGAACTTGCTGCGGCCGTATTTGCGGGCATGGTGTTGCACCACCTTCTCGCCGATGCGGCGGAAGCCCTCCTTGTGCGCGATGTAGGGGATGTAGCGGTGCATCTCACCGTACACCTCGATGGCTTTCACCACATCCGCCCGGTAGGCCTTCAGCCCGCAGTTGAAGTCGTGCAGCTTCACCCCGCTCACGCGGCGGGTGGCCCAGTTGAAGAGCTTGGTGGGGATGGTCTTGCTGAGCGGATCGTGGCGTTTCTGCTTCCAGCCGCTCACCAGGTCGAAGCCATCCACGCGGACCATCCGCACCAGTTCGGGCAGTTCGTTGGGGTCGTCCTGCAGGTCGGCGTCCATGGTGACCACCACCTGGCCATGGGTGGCCGCGAAGCCCACGTTCAGGGCGGGGCTCTTGCCGTAGTTGCGCCCGAAACGGATGCCCTTCACGCGTCCGTCCGTGGCGGCCAGCCGCTCGATCTCCGCCCAGGAGCCGTCCGTGCTGCCATCATCGATCAGCAGCACTTCGTAGGTCCAACCTTGGGAACCGCACACCTGGTGCAGCTGCGCGACCAGTTCGCCGAGCGATTCCCGCTCGTTGAACAGGGGGATGACAACAGAGACGTCCATGACCGGTCGCGAAGGTGGCGAAAGTTCAGGGTCGGAGCGACCGCTCCGAAAGCGTACTTTCGCGCCCGGGGCAAGTCCTGTACGGCCAGCTCCCGCTGAACCCCCCAGGTCCGGAAGGAAGCAAGGGTAGGCGGTTGTAGCGGCGCGATACGGGGAGCTTGCCCCTCTTTTTTGCACCATGAGCAAAGTGGTCCTCGTTACGGGTGGCGCCCAAGGCATCGGCCGGGCCATTTGTACCCGGTTGGTGGCCGGGGGCTGGACCGTGTTCGGCACCAGCCGCCAGCGGGAGGGCGTGACGGAAGGGGGCTACACCTTGGTGCGCATGGATGTGACGGACGAGGATTCGGTGCGGAGGGCAGTGGAAGAGGTGGTGGCCCGTGCCGGCCGGCTGGATGCCGTGGTGAACAACGCGGGCGTGGGCATCATGGGGGCGGTGGAGGACATCAGCCCGGAACTGGCCCAGCGCCATTTCAATGTGAACGTGTCCGGCCCGCACCGCGTGGTGCGCGCGTCCCTGCCACACCTGCGCGCGGCCGGTGGCGGCCACGTGGTGATGATCTCCAGCCTGGCGGCCAATTTCGGGCTGCCCTTCCGCGGTTTCTACAGCGCGGGCAAGGCCGCCTTGGAGCGCATGAGCGAGGCGCTGGCCTTGGAGGTGCGTCCCTTCGGCATCGAGGTGGTGGTGGTGGAGCCGGGCGATGTGCGCACGTCCATCGCGGAAGGCCGCGCCATGCCGGGATCCATCAGTGCGCATTACCAGGCACGGTATGACGCCACCCTGGCCCAGGCCGATCGCTCCGTAGCCAAGGCACGGGGCCCCGAGGCTGTGGCCGCTTTGGTGGAGCGGATACTCAATGACCCACGCCCCGCACCGTTGCACATCGCAGCGAAAGGCATCCCGCGCTGGTCAGTGTGGATCAAGCAGCTCCTGCCCGGAAGAATTTTCCAACGCCTGTTGGCGAAGGAGCAAGGCTGAGGTCCGGCTCAGCGTTCCACGCGCATCCGGCAGGTGATGGGGCGGTGATCGCTCAGTTCATCCGGCAGCGTGCGGAACGCCCAGGAGCGGATGGGTGCGGCGTGCAGGATGTGATCGATGCGGAAGCTGGGAAAGGCCCCCACGTAAGTGTGGCCCAGGCCGCTGCCACTTTCCACGAACGCGTCCTTCAAGGGGCCGCGCAGGGTGCGATAACCGTAGCTCATGGGCGTGTCGTTCAGGTCGCCGCAGAACACCACCGGGTGCGGGCTCTGGCGCATGTGGGTGGCGATGCGCTCCACCTCTGGCGCCCGGCGGATGAAGCCGTTGCGCAGGCGCTGCAGGATGCGTTTGCCGGCCTGCTTCAAGCTGTCGCGCGGCACGCTCCGGTCCAGCGACTGCATGAAGCGGTAGTCCTCATCGCCGAAGCGCAACGAGGCGATGTGCGCGTTGTACACGCGGATGGTATCGTGGCCCACGGCCAGGTCCGTCCAGATGCAGAGGTTGTTGAGGTCGTCCGGGAAGTGGATCACGCCCTTGCCCACGATGGGGAAGGTGCTGTACGTGGCCATGCCGAAGTGGTGCTGCTGCCGCTCTTGGGTGTACTCCTCGTGCAGGTGGCGCCAATGGAAGTGCTTCAGCAGTGTGTCGCGGGTGTTGAAGAAACCCTTCTCCGAACTGCGGTAGAACTCCTGCAGGCAGAGCACGTCCGGCGCTTCCGTGGCGAAGAGGTCGAAGATCTCGTTGCGCGTGCGGATGTTGCCGCTCCAGTTGTACAGGTCGAAGAGCCGCACGTTGTAGGACATCACGGAGAAGTCAGTGCGCCCTTCGATGGGTGCCGGGCCTTTGCGGTCGGGTACCAGCCGCAGAAAATCACCATGGTGCGCCCAGCCGATGAGCAGCACGGCCACCGGTACCAGCATGCGCTTGCGGCGGAACACGGCCCAGTACGCGAGTGCAATGAAGTTGAGGAGCGCGAGGTAGGGGAAGGCGATGCCCAGAAAGGCGGCGGGCCAGAAGCGCACCGGGCTGATGCGCACGCTGAGGTAGGTGAGGAGCAGCAGTAATGCAACGCTCAGCGTGGCCCACCACATGGGCAGGTGCAGGCGCGAGGGGCGTCGTCGTTCCTCGGCGCTCATGGCTCAGTTGTCCTTGCTCGCGCGGAAGAGGATGTCCTTCTCATCCTTGCTGAGGCTGTCGTAGCCGCTGCGCGAGATCTTGTCCAGGATGGCATCGATGCGTTCCTGCCGGGCCCGCTTGTCGGCCTGAAAGGCCTCATCCTGGCTGCGGAAGCCGCGTCCGCGAGCGGCCACCTTCATGCGTGCGCGCTTGGCCAGCGGGCGCCAGGCAAGGAGTTTTTCCACCGCTTCGCCCACGGCCAGCGACCAGTCCTGCCCGCGCGCCATGGCCCGCGCTGCCAGGTAGCCGTAGAGCGCCCCACCCAGGTGCGCGATGTGTCCGCCGCTGTTGCTGCCGGTGCGGATGCTCACCAGGTCCAGCAGCAGGAGCACCACCGCCACCCAGATCAGGCGCACGGGGCCGATCAGGATCAGATGCACCACCAGCTGCGGGCGGTAGGCCGCGATGCCTACCAGCACCGCCATCACGCTGGCGCTGGCGCCGATGATGGTGGGGCCCGAGGCGTAGTGCCGGAAGAAGGGCAGGAAGTTGTAGCTGAGCGCGTACAGCAGCAGGCCACTGAGGCCGCCCAGCAGGTAGGTGCCCAGCAGGCGGCGCCCGCCCAGCAGGTCCTGGTAGATGCGGCCCGCGAACCAGAGCATGATCATGTTGAACAGCACATGCAGCAGGTCGCGGTGCGTGAACATGTAGGTGATGGCGGTCCATGGGCGCATGAGCATGTCGCGCCCCACCCAGGTGGCGGCCAGCCATTTCAGTACGCCCAGGTGGAAGGTGGCGTCGGCCTCCGCGCGGCTGTCGCTCGTCAACAGGATCACCAGGTCGGCCAGGAGCAGCAGGGCGAAGAGCCCCACGTTCACCATCACCAGCCGCACCAGGGTGCCCCCGCTGCGCCACAGGCGCTCCAACTCATCCCTCATGCCCATGTCCGCATAACGCTTGTTCTTCTGCAAAGATCGCGAAGGACTTCACTGGCGGCGGGTGTCACCAGAGCTCCATCCTCCGTTTCCAATGGCGGATCATGAAGAAGCCGAAGATCATGCCGCCCAGGTGCGCGAAATGCGCCACGTTGTCGCCCGCGCGCTGCTGCAGGCCGGCGAAGAGCTCGAACAGGCCGTAGAGCACCACGAAGTACTTCGCCTTGATGGGGAAGGGGAAGAAGAGGAGCATGAGCTCCACGTTGGGGAACATCATCCCGAAGGCGAGCAGGATGCCGAACACCGCCCCACTGGCGCCCACCATCACGCCGGAGTAATCGAAGAAGACCTGCGTGGCCAGTTCCATCGGCACGCCATCGCGCACCAGCATGTCGTTCATCACCTTGTTCGCTTCGGCCAAAGAGGTATGCGAGACGGTCACGGCCTGCTTCACCGCCTGCAGGTCGCCGCCTGCCGCCTGGAAGGCGTTTACATGCGCCGTCACTTCCAGGTAGTTCACGCCCAGGTGCAGCGCGGCGGCACCCAGGCCGCAGAGCAGGTAGTACTGCAGAAAGCGCTTGCCGCCCCAGAGCCGTTCCACCGGAGCACCGAACATGAAGAGGGCGAACATGTTCATGCCGATGTGCAGGAACCAGCCTTCGCTGCCGGGCCCGGCGTGCATGAACATGTGGGTGATGAACTGCCAGGGCTTGAAGTCCGGCGAGCCGATCACATGCAGGCCCAGCAGGGTGTCCAGGGTGTTGCGTCCGAGCTCGTCACTGTCCATGGAGAGCTTCAGCAGCAGCAGTAGCCCATTGATGATCATGAGGTTCAGCACCACCGGGGGCAGGCTGCCGCTCATGGGCGATCCGTATCCGCGCATCAGTTGCCGAAGCGTTCGTTGAGTTCGTCCAGGGTGAAGGTGAGGAGCGTGGGCCGGCCCGAGGGCGTCACATAGGGCATCTCGCACGCGAACAGGCGGTCGATCAGCTCGTGCATCTCGGCATTCTCCAATTTGCGGGTGGAGCGTGGCGCCAGGCTGCGCGCCATGCTGCGGGCCAGCGCGGTGTGGCGGGCGTTGCGCAGGGTGCCCTGTTCCAGCTGCAGCTGCTCCAGAAAGCTCTCCAGCAAGGCCACGGGATCCTCGTCCGCCGCCTCCGCAGGCATGCCGTTCACCACGATGGTGCGGCCACCGAGCGGCTCCAGGTCGAAGCCGAGCGCACGCAGTTCCGGCAGCACCTGTGTAAGCAGTGCGTGATCGCCGGGAGATAGCTCCACATTGCGCGGGAAGAGTTGCTGCTGGCTGTGCCCGGCGCCCTGCTCCAGGGTGCGCAGGGCCTGCTCGTACACGATGCGTTCACGCGCGCGTTGCTGGTCCACCACCACCACGCCGCTGCGCACCTGCGCCAGAATGTAGGTGCCGTGCAGCTGGAATACGGGCCGCGCACCGGGCGGGCCTTCATGCTCGCGCGAGGGCATCACCAATGGGCTGTCCGTGGGGCTGTCCACCGCCGGGGCATCGGGCAGGTCGAAGAGGCGCTGCCAGCCGCTGGGAACGGGCGGCGGGGCCATCCCCAGGTCCTGCGGGCGCCAGGCCTTGGCGGCCGGGCCGGGCGTGGACGGCATGCTGGCGGCCAGCAGGGCGGGCTCGGGCTCGAAGTCGATGCTGGGCGCCACGTTGAAGCGGCCAAGGGCGCGGCGCACGGCCGCGTGCACAATGGCGTACACCGACCGGTCGTCGCGGAACTTGATCTCCGTCTTGGTCGGGTGGATGTTGATGTCGATGCGTGCGGGGTCCAGGTCGATGTACAGGAACCAGCTGGGATACTGGTCGCGCGCCACCAGCTCCTCGAAGGCGGCGCGCACGGCGTGCTCCAGGTAGCTGCTGCGGATGAAGCGCTGGTTCACGAAGAAGAACTGCTCTCCGCGCGAGCGGCGGGCGAACTCGGGCTTGCCCACGAAGCCGGTGATGTGCAGGTCGCCGGCGGATTCCTCCACGGGCACCAGGCGTTCATCGTAGCGGCGGCCGAAGAGGTGCACCACGCGCTGGCGCAGCAGGGCGCCGGGTGTCTGCCCCTGCGCGGCGGGCAGCTGGTGCACCTCCTGCCCGTTGTGCGTCAGCTGGAAGGCGATCTCCGGATGGGCCAGCGCCACGCGTTGGAACTCGTCCAGCACGTGCTTCATCTCCACCTGGTCGCTCTTCAGGAACTGGCGGCGCGCGGGGGTGTTGAAGAAGAGGTTGCGCACGGCCAGCGTGGTGCCCGGCGGACAGGCCACCGGCTCCTGCGCCACCAGGCGGCTGCCTTCGATCAGCACGCGGGTGCCCACCTCGTCCGCGTGCGGACGGGTCTTCAGTTCCACTTGGGCGATGGCGGCGATGCTGGCGAGCGCTTCACCGCGGAAGCCTTTGGTGCGCACGGCCTGCAGGTCGTGCGCCACGCGGATCTTGCTGGTGGCGTGCCGCTCGAAGCACATGCGCGCGTCCATCATGCTCATGCCGCGGCCATCGTCCGTCACCTGCACCAGGCTGCGACCGGCGTCCTTCACCACCAGGATGATGCGGCCCGCACCAGCGTCCACGCTGTTCTCCAGCAGTTCCTTCACCATGCTGGCCGGCCGTTGCACCACCTCACCGGCGGCGATCTGGTTGGCCACGTGGTCGGGCAGCAGACGTATCAGATCCCCCATCCCTCTGCTGGCAGGTAACGCTTCATGATCAGGTACAGGGCCACCACAGAGGCGACCATCATGGCCACCAGCCGCATGGTACGGCCATGGTCCGCGCGCTGCCGGCCCCAGCCGTGGCGCATGCGCGCGCGCAACGTCTCGCGGTCCACCACCGGGGCGCCATCCATCCGCTGGCGGCGTTCCGCGCGGCGCTCCTGCTCCGCATCGTAGTAGCGCGTGGGCAGGTCGAAACCTCTCGGTCCGCGCTGCCGGAACAGCGAGAACATGGAGGTGAAGGTGGACGGACGCATCGCCGCCAAAGGTAGCGCGCAGGGGAGGACCGGCCGGGTGGCTCCCCCACTACACATCCCCGCGACTGGTGTAGTTGAGATTTGATCATCGATCATATCGGTGAATGGGGTATTCGCCGGGAAGCGCACACCGTGACATAAGGGATCCCGGGTCCATGCGGAGAGAACACAGTCAACCACGATCGCGCGACGGGGCTTTGCCATAGGGGGCGATAGTGCAAGGTCTGCGTGATGGCTTCCGGGTGCCTTACATGGGCCATGAGAACCCATTCTCATTTTTTCAACAGTCCAGCGCATTGGTCAGCCACATGGGTATATTCACCCAGCAAATGGGAGCGCCCTGACCCATAGCGGACCGTGCGTGCCGGAGAACCCCGGCAGGAAGAGGTCTGCTCTCTCTCTCTCTCTCTCTACACACTGACGCGCCTTTCCGGCGCAATGAGAAAGCCCCCACTGTTGGAGCAGCAGGGGCTTTGGTCGCTATGTCCCACTCAACCAGCTGGAACAGGTAAACAGAACAGAGCAACACAAAGCTAGATCGTCTCCCCGGCAGCGCTGGGCAGCGCTCACGCCCCCCAAGCGGTATATTGGGATGCCTTGACGGAAACCGCGACGGACGAAGGCATTATCTCCAGCGGAAGAAGACCGGACCGATGCACCCACCGTGCATCACGAATGCGCAAACGATGCTTCTTCATGCGATGAACAACAGGTGGCGCCCCAAGGTCGCAAGACTGGTGGGTTGCTGCCTGTTGTTCGTCGCTACCCTGAATGTTGATGCCCAAGGCAATTTGGTGCCCAATGCGAGCTTCGAGGAGAATTTGAACTGCCCCATGCAACCCGGATTCACCGCGAATTCCAAGCCTCTGAACTGGGAGAAGTGGCTTAACTCTCCAGAGTACTTCCATGCATGCGCCGGCACGTTAGGATCTGGTGATTCGCTCATTAGTGTCCCGTTGAACGGCATGGGCTTCCAGTATCCATTGGATGGGGATGCATATGTCGGCATAGCTACCTACAAGGAGGATTTTCGGGAGTACGTGGGCTGCGAGTTGTTAGAGCCACTGATGGTTGGGCAGTCGTATAACCTGAGCTTCTATGCGAACATGGCCACCGGAGGGACCTATTGGAATCCGAGATGGGCCAGTAACAACCTTGGCATGCTCTTCACCATGGAGCACAACATCTGGACTGGGCTTTCCGGGCCACCCTTCTCCTTTCGGAACTATGCGCACCTACACAGCACAGCAGTGATCACGGACACGGCGAACTGGACCTTGGTGAGCGGCACCTTCGTGGCGGACAGTGCCTACCGTTATTTGGTGTTGGGCAACTTCTTCGAGGATGCCGTGACAGACACTGTGCATGTGGCTGGACCGGCGTCTTCAGCGGCATACTACTTCATTGATGGCGTATGTGTTACTGCTGGTCTGGAGGGTTGCCCCTTCACTACAGGTTTTCGTCAGGAAACGGCAACCTGTTTGAACATTTGGCCGAATCCTGCGTCGGACCACATCCAGGTAAGAGGTGCGGAAAGCCAGTTCGAGGTGTTGGACATGCTGGGTCGGAGAGTGTGCCAAGGGTGGTTGAAAAAGGAAGTGGCAGTGCTGGATGTGTTAGGTTGGCCGAATGGTCAATACGTGTTGCGCACGGTGGGTGAGAAGAAGCTGACCATGCGTTTTGTCGTGATGCACTAACGAATGGCGGCCTGATTGAGCAGGTCCACCATGAACGGTCCGGTCTTCAAGGAACATTACAACCTTGAAGATGATGAAGACGAACAGAATATTTGGCCTTTACATGGGGCTATTCAGCACCATGACTGGTTGGGCTCAAATTGACTGGAACCTGGGAGGCAATACCGTGAGTTTGGGAACCGACTATTTGGGCTGTGATGTGAATAGCTCGGAACCCCTGCACCTGCGTACGATCCCTGCGTTACCGATAGACCTATCCACCAGCGATGTGCATCGCTTCCGGCTGCTGCCGGATGCGACGTATGCCAACCTGGGCAACTTCACCAACATCGTGGCCAATGGCTACGCCTTGCTCAGCCCGAAGGTGGGCACTTTCCTGAGCACACGTCCTGGCCCATACACCCTGCTGCACCTGGCGGACGACCAGTATGCGGACCAGTCATTGAGCTTCCGGGAATGGATGCGCATCGGATTGACACTTACGGGGAACTTCGATCACACCTACCATGGCTTGAAATACCGTGGCGAGGACCTCACCGATATGATCGCCCACTGGAGTGACAACCCCGGCCGGGCCAATTCACCGGACCGGTATCGTTTTCTCTTCACTTCGGAGTACGATGCACAGACCTTCACAGGGGCCACTTCATGGGAGGGATTGGAGGCCATGCGCCTGTATCCCCACAACTTCGATGAGGTGTTCATCGGATTGGGGGATTGGTACGCGGCCAACTACTACGACCCGACCATCGTGGAGCCGGAGGAGCGCCTGGACATCGTGAACGGCAGGGTTCGCATCAGGCAGTTGCCCACCGATCCGGATACCGATGACGACAAGGTGATGGTGGTGGATGACGATGGCGTTGTGCATTGGCGGCCATTCGCGGATTTTGTTTCGGCCAACGGATGTGAATGGACCATGAACACCAGCAGCCCCAACCACGTGTACACGGCTGTGGGCGCAGCCGATCCGGATTGCCCGGACGAGAATGAGTTCGTGGGCATAGGCACTGCCACACCAGCGCACAAATTGCATGTAATGGACGCCATTCCGGATGGAGGCGGGAACAACACGGCCTGCGTGATGATCTCGAAGGCCGCTGCCGGCAGCACGAATTCCTGCAACTACACGCTGCAAGTGGAAGCCAGCCAGAACACGGGACAGATCTATGCTGCCAAAGCGGTGTCCGGTTCTGCGTATGATGGAACGGTGTTCAATGTGGGCGTAACGGGATATGGATACTTGTCCACCGGAGCTTCCAACTCCAACTACATCGCAGGTGTGGAAGGGATCGCCACCGGGAGTTCCGCTCAATCCATCAATGCCTTGGAGGGCGTTCGCGGAGTAGTGAATGTGGATTACGGGTCCTACTTCGCTGCCGGGGTGATGGGCGTGGCCCACCAAGCCGGAACAAGCACCTATGCCGGCTATTTCGTGGGCGATGTACACATCACGGGAGACCTGACCGTGAGCGGGTCTTACCCCACTTCCGATGCGGGTCTTAAGCAGAACGTGGCCCCCCTGTCCAATGCCATGGCCGTGGTGCAGCAGCTGGAACCCAAGACCTACAGCTTCATTCAAGGGCTGCATCCCGGGCTCAACCTGCCTTCAGGTGATCAAGCCGGTCTCATTGCGCAGCAGGTGGACATGGTGGTGCCTGGATTGACGAAGACCTTCACCGTGCCGGCGGAAGTGGATAGCAGTGGCGCGATCCTGAACCCATCCATTCAGTACATGGGTCTGAACTACACCGGTCTGATCCCGTATTTGATCGGCGCGATCAAAGAGCAGCAGCAACAGATCAATACGCTTCAGTCGATCGTCATGAACTGTTGTTCCATTACGCCTGAAGGCAGCGGACCGCGAAGTTTGAATGGTCCAACTCCAGGTCTGACACCCAACGAGACGAAGCTCACCATCCAGCCCAACCCGATCATGGACCGCACAACGGTGAGTTACACGCTGGAGCGGAGCGGCCAGCTGTTGTTGGTCGTTAACACAGCCACGGGCCGCCAGGTGCAGGTGCTGCGCGAAGGCGCGGCCGAAGCGGGGAGCTACACCTAAGAATGGGAGACCGGCGCGCTCAGTTCCGGCATGTACTACGTGACCCTGCTGCTCGACGGCGAGGTGGTGACGAAGAAGGCGGTGAAGCTCTGAGCAAGCCGCTACCACTGCTTTTATGGAATGACACGAACGCCCGGTCCTTGGTCCGGGCGTTCGTGTGCTGGTGATCCCGTGCGCCACCGCAAGGCAGTGAGGGGACCAAGGGCGTTTACCGGCACAGATCGACCGGCCGCCACCACGAATAGCTTTGCCGCCATTCCAACCTTCCTTCCGATGACCCTCATTCGCTCCATCTCCGGCATCCGCGGCACCATCGGCGGCGCGCCGGGCGAAGGCCTTTCACCCCTCGATGTGGTACGCTACACGGCGGCCTTCGGTACGCTCATGGCGAAGCGAAGTGGCAAGGCCTCACCGAAGCTGGTGCTGGGCCGCGATGCGCGCCTCAGCGGCCCCATGGTGGCCGACCTGGTGCGCGGCACGCTCGTGGGCCTGGGCTTTGAGGTGATCGACCTGGGGCTGGCCACCACGCCCACTGTGGAGATGGCCGTGCCCGGTGAAGGCGCCGACGCTGGCATCATCCTCACCGCCAGCCATAACCCCAAGCAGTGGAACGCGCTGAAGCTGCTCAACGCCAAGGGTGAGTTCATCAGTGCGGCCGATGGGGAAGAGGTGCTGCGCCTGGCGGAGACCGATGCCTACCGTTTCGTGGACGTGGACCAGCTGGGTTCGGTGCGCACGGACGCCACGTGGACGAAGAAGCACATCGACACCATCCTGAAGCTGGACCTCGTGGATGCGAAGGCCATCGCCGCGCGCAGGTTCAAGGTGGTGGTGGATGCGGTGAACAGCGTGGGCGGCGTGGCCGTGCCGCAGCTGCTGGAAGCGCTCGGCGTGGAGGTGGTGAAGCTCTATTGCGAGCCCACCGGCCATTTCCCGCACAACCCCGAGCCGCTGCCCGAGCACCTCACCGACCTCTGCGCCGAAGTGGTGAAGCACAAGGCCCACCTCGGCATATGCGTGGACCCCGACGTGGACCGGCTGGCGCTGGTGTGCGAGGACGGCAGCCTCTTCGGCGAAGAGTACACCCTGGTGGCCTGCGCGGACCATGTGCTGGCGCACCGCCCCGGCGATACGGTGAGCAACCTCAGCAGCACGCGCGCCCTCAACGACGTGGCCGAACGCCATGGCCGGAAGCGCCACGCCAGCGCAGTGGGCGAGGTGAACGTGGTGGAGTTGATGCGCCAGATGAAGGCACCCATCGGCGGCGAAGGCAATGGTGGCGTGATCCTCGGCGAGCTGCACTACGGCCGCGACGCGCTCGTGGGCATCGCCCTCTTCCTCACGCTGCTGGCCCGCCGTGGCGGTACCTGCCTGGAGCTGCGCCGCAGCTACCCGGACTACTTCATCAGCAAGAACAAGATCGAACTGAAGCCCGGCATGGACGTGCAGGGCTTGGTGGATGCCATGCAAGCCCGCCACGCTTCGCAGCCCCACAGCACGGTGGACGGCCTGCGCATTGAGTTCGGGCGCGAGTGGGTGCACCTGCGCCGCAGCAATACCGAGCCCATCGTGCGCATTTATGCCGAGAGCGAATCCCCCGAGAAGGCCGAGGCCCTGGCCCGCAGGATCATGAGCGAAATGGCGGAACTGGCGGGTAGTCCGGCCAAGTCCCGGTAAATTCGCGGACCATTCACCCCGGCCACCGGCCCCCATGCGCCACATCTACCTCGACAACGCCGCCACCACGCCCATCGACCCCGAGGTCGTGCAGGCGATGATGCCCTACCTTACCGATCACTTCGGCAACCCCAGCGCCATCCACGGGTTTGGCCGGCGCACGCGGGCAGCCGTGGAGAAAGCCCGGCGCAAGGTGGCCGAGTTGCTGCATTGCGCGCCCGGCGAGATCGTCTTCACCAGCGGCGGCACCGAGGCGGACAACATGGTGCTGCATTGCGCTGTGCGTGACCTGGGTGTGGAACACATCATCACCTCGCCCATCGAGCACCACGCGGTGGAACTCACCGCGCACGCCATCGGCAGGAACGGTGATGCGCAGGTGCACTGGGTGAAGCTGGACGCCGTGGGCCGCCCGGACTTGAAGCATCTGGAAGAGTTGCTGGCCGCGCACCCCAAGGCCCTCGTGAGCCTGATGCACGCCAACAACGAGATCGGCACCCGCATCGACCTGCAGGCCGTGGGCGAACTCTGCCACCGCTACGGCGCGCTCTTCCACAGCGACACCGTGCAGACCATGGGGCATTATCCTTTCGACCTGTCCACGCTGCCGGTGGATTTCCTTTCCGCCAGCGCGCACAAATTCCATGGCCCCAAAGGCATCGGCTTCCTGTACATGCGCAGCGGCGCCGTGCTGAAGCCCTTGATCCTGGGCGGCTCACAGGAACGCAACACGCGCGCCGGCACCGAGAACATCTACGGCATGGTGGGTCTGGCCAAGGCGCTGGAGCTCTGTTGCCGCGACATGGATGAGCACCAGCACCACATCCAGGGATTGAAGGACCGGATGATGCGCCGCCTGAAAGAGGAGATCCCCGGCGTGGGCTTCAACGGCGACACCAGCACCGATAGCCTGTACACCGTGCTCAACGTACGCTTCCCCGATGACGGCAAGGGCGAGATGCTGATCTACAACCTGGACATCGAAGGCATCGCGTGCAGCGGCGGCAGCGCCTGCAGCAGCGGCAGCAACGCGGGCAGCCACGTGATGCATGCCTTGTACCCTGAGCGGCCCGGCGCCAACATCCGCTTCTCCTTCAGCCGCTACAACACGGCTGATGAAGTGGAGCATGTGGTGGGCGTGCTCAAGCGCATCTTCGTCCCCGTGCCTGCCGCTCAGGCCGTGCGGTAGCGCTCCACCAGCTTCAGGCATTGCACCGCCTCGCGCACATCGTGCACGCGCAGGATGTCCGCGCCGTTCAATAGGGCGATGGTGTTCAAAGCGGTGGTGCCGTTCAGTGCTGCTTCGGGCATGGTGCCAAGCACTTCGTTGATCATGCGCTTGCGCGAGAGGCCCACCAGCACTGGTGTGCCCAGGGCCTTCAGGTGGGGTAGTGCACGTAGCAAGGCGTAGTTGTGGTCGGTGGTCTTGCCGAAGCCGAAGCCGGGGTCCAACACCACATCGGCGATGCCCGTTTCGTGGGCGGCGTGCAGGCGCTGGCTCAGGAAAAGCGTGACCTCGGCGGCCACATCGGTGTAGTGCGGCGCCTGCTGCATGGTGCGCGGTGTGCCCTGCATGTGCATGGCGATGTAGGGGACGCCCAGCCGCGCCACGGTGGATGGCATGGCTTCATCGAGAAGTCCCGCACCGATGTCGTTCACCAGCCCCGCGCCGGCCTCCACGGCGGCCTGCGCCACGGCCGCGCGGTAGGTGTCGATGCTCAGCAGGGCTTCGGGGAAGCGCTGGTGCACGGCCTCGAGTACTGGGAGCACGCGGCCCAGTTCCTCGTTCAAGGGCACCTCCTGCGCTCCCGGCCGTGTGCTGGCCCCGCCGATGTCCAGGATCGTCGCGCCTTCCTCCAGCATGCGTTCCGCCAGGCGCAGGGCCGCGTCCACCTCCACCCGGCTGGCGGCGTGGAAGGAATCCGGCGTGGCGTTCAGGATGCCCATCACCAGCGGGAAGCGCGGTTGAATAAGCCGGTCGCGCACGCGCCACGTGATACCTTCGCCGCCGTTCATGCGCCAAAGATGGCGCGCCCGCACCATGGACCGCACCCTGCAGCAATACGATGCCGCCACCGCCGAATGCCTGGCGCTCTTCACCAAGAAAGCGCAGGACTACGGCACCGCCTGGCGCGTGCTGCGTGTGCCCTCGCTCACGGACCAGATCCTGATCAAGGCGCAACGTATCCGCACCCTTCAGGAAATAGGGGAGAGCCACGTGGGAGAAGGCGTGCGGCCCGAGCTGGTGGGTATCGTGAACTATGCCGCCATGGCCCTGGTACAACTGGCACGCGGCGTGGTGGACGCCCCGGACCTTAGTGCCGATGAAGCGTGTGCCGAAGTGCAGCAACGCATCCAACAGGCGCGCGACCTCATGACCCGCAAGAACCACGACTACGGTGAGGCCTGGCGCAGCATGCGCGTGAGTTCCCTCGTGGACCTGATCCTTATGAAATTGCTGCGCATCAAGAGCATCGAGGACAACGCCGGCCGCACGCTCGTGTCCGAAGGCATCGACGCCAACTTCCTCGACATCATCAACTACGGGGTCTTCGCGCTGATCAGGATGGATGAAGGGGCGTGACAGGATCTTCGATCCTTGATCAACTGCTTAACTTCGGTGCATCATGCCCATGAGACCGCAGGAGCTGATCACGATCAACGACCAGGTGCTGGGTGGCAGACCGGTCTTCAAGGGCACGCGCGTGCCGGTGGAGTCGCTGATCTGGCATCTGGAAAAGGCGCCACATTGGATACTTTCCTGGATGATTTCCCATCCGTAACGAAGGAACAGGCCGTAGGTGTGCTCGAGTTCATCGGCGGCTTGTTCAGCCCGGAGAAGATCGCCAAGTTGTATGAGGCTGCTGCTTGACGAGAACCTGCCCAAGCGACTGAAGGCGCTCCTGGCACCCTGCGAGGTGCGTACCGTGCGCGAAATGGGATGGAGCGGAAGGAGCAACGGTGACCTCCTGCAGTTGATGAAAGCAGAAGGGTTCACCGTATTGATCACGTTTGACAAGAACCTCCAGTACCAACAGAACCTGGCGCGTTATGATCTGCCGGTGGTGGTATAGGACGCGGCCGATAACACCTTGGAGGTGCTCTCACCACTTATACCGGCTATCATGCGCGCGTTGGACGTCCTGCCTTCGCATGGGATCGTCGTGGTGCGATAGACCTTCCAGCGTTCAACGCACGAACCGCACCACCACCACACCCGCCTCGCCAACACATGTGGCGAAGTAGAGGCCATTGAGCAAGGGCAACTCCACGCTTCCACCTTCGGAAGTCACCGTGACGGTCAACACCACGCGGCCCAGCGCATCGCTTACCTGAACGGACGTGCCCGCTGCGATCCCGTTCGTGTACAAGCGGCCATCCGCAACCCACATGCGCACGGCGGATGAAGGGGGCTCGCCAGCCGAAGCGTTCGGCCCCCAGATGGCCTCCACCCATAGGGGGTTGTCGATGTAAGGGTTGCGGTTGTTCTGCAGGGCGTACACCGCGTTGTTGCGCGCAACCTCCTTGGGGCTCACGGGATCGCCCAGGTGCCAGTCCAGCAGCAGGCTTTCCGCCCACGGGGCCAGGTCATCGCCCTGGGTCATGGGGCCGCTCCATGCGATCACAAAGGGCAGGTAGCGCGTCATCATGTAGAAGTAGGCGCGTGCCAGATCGCCCTTGTAGGCATCGATGGGCTCGAAGGCCGTACCGCTGCAACCGGGCCAGCTGCACGGGCCGAGCTTGCCGCCATTGGTGCTCGACCACGTGGGGCTGGCCACGGTGCCATACGGCCAGTTCGCGCGCCGCTGGTTCACCCACGCATCGGTGGGGTGGATGTGGTGCACGTCCGTGCTCATGGGCGCGGCACTGTTGAACCAGCTCAATGGGAAGGTGTGTTCGCGGTTGAAGCAGTCGCCCTCGCTGTTGTAGGTGCCACACTGGTCCACCACGAAGCTGTACAGGTACGCCGGTGTGCCGCCCGGCTGGTCGCTGTAGATGTCCCACACATAGCCATCGGGCCGTGCATCGCAGGCGGCGAAGGCATCCCAGAGCGCGCTGTTGGCCAGCACCGTGTGGCCGCTGATGATGGTGTAGAGGGCCTGCTTCAAGGGTGCACCGCTGAGCCCACTGGCGGCATTGTAATAGCCCGGCGGCGGCTGGCCCAGCGCCACAGCGACCCGCAGGCAGGTCAGCAGCAGGAGCACAGGGCGCATGCCGCGAAGGTATCGAAGGCATATGGAGAAGCGGTAGGGTGGGAATTCTCACACGGAGACACGGAGAACACGGAGAATGCAGTTCCCCCATCGCCGATCCCCCCGTGCCTCCGTGTCTCCGTGTGAGGTTTAACCAGATGCCACATTCACCCATTTGCCACATTTCCACATTTCATTCTTCCACCACCTTTGCCCCATGCACGTGGTGGTGATCGGCGGTGGCGCAGCGGGCTTCTTCGCGGCCATCAGCGCACGCCTGCACCACCCGGCGGCCCGTGTCACCTTGCTGGAAAAGAGCGACAAGCCCCTGGCCAAGGTGCGCATCAGCGGTGGTGGACGCTGCAATGTGACCCACGCCTGCTTCGACGACCGCAAGCTTGCGAAGCATTATCCGCGTGGCGGCGCCTTCCTGCGCAAGGCCTTCGCGCAATGGAGCGTGAAGGATACCGTGGCCTGGTTCGCGACGCAGGGCGTGCGGCTGAAGACCGAAGCGGATGGCCGCATGTTCCCGGTGACGGACGATTCCGGCACCGTGATGGATGCGCTCATGCACGCGGCGCATGCGTCCGGCGTGGAACTGAAGCTCCGCTGTCCGGTGATGGCGCTGGAACGCACTGCCATGGGCTGGAAGGTGCACTTGCGAGACGGCACCCTCCAGGCCGATCATGTGATCGTGTGCAGCGGCGGTTCCCCTTCGCGGCAGGGCCTGCAATGGCTCGCGGACCTGGGCCACACCATCGTGGATCCCGTGCCCTCGCTCTTCACCTTCAACCTGCCCGATGATCCGATCCGGACATTGATGGGCGTGTCGGTTGACCCTGCGCGCGTTTGGTTACCGGGTACGGACCTCGAAGCAGAAGGACCGCTCCTGATCACGCATTGGGGCCTCAGCGGACCGGCGGTGCTGCGGCTGAGCGCGTGGGGCGCGCGCTGGCTGAACGGAAGGCAATACGCGTTCACCGTTCGCGTGGATTGGCTCCGGCCCTTGGAAGCGAAGGAAGCCCGTGCGCGCATCGCCGAAGAAGCATCGGCGCATCCGAAACGCCAATGTGGCAACCTGGAAGCTTTGCCACTTCCACAACGGCTGTGGACCTTCCTGTTGCACAAGGCCGATCTGGCCCCGGATAAGCCGCTCGGCGAAGTGGGCCCGCGCCAAATGGACCGCCTGCTCGACGTGCTCACCAACGACCGCTATGAGGCGCGTGGCAAGACCACCTTCAAAGAGGAGTTCGTCACCGCCGGCGGGGTTGACCTTGCGCAAGTGGATCCACATTCCATGCGCAGCCTGAGGCTTCCCAACCTCTCCTTTGCCGGGGAAGTGCTGGATATCGACGGCATCACCGGCGGCTTCAACTTCCAGGCGGCGTGGACCACCGGTTGGATCGCTGGAACGCACATCTTCGATGCCTGAACGCCCCATGGACTTCATCGCCATTGACTTCGAGACCGCCGACACGCGCCCGGACAGCCCGTGCGAGCTGGGGCTGGCGATCGTGCGTGGCGGGGTGGTACGCGAAGCCCGCTCGTGGTTGATCAAGCCGGCATGCCACCCGTGGTTCTCGCCGTTCAACGTGGCCGTGCACGGCATCCGGCCGGAGCATGTGGCCAACGCGCCGGACTTCGCCGGGGTGTGGGCCGAAGTGGCGCCCATGCTGGTGAACCAGGTGCTGGTGGCGCACAACGCGGCGTTCGACATGGGTGTGTTGCGCGCTTCGTTGACTTCCGCGCGGATACCGCTGCCTGAGCTGCGCTACTTCTGCAGCGTGTCCATGGCGCGGCGCGTATGGCCGGGAAAGCGCAGCTACGGGCTGGGGGTCCTGTGCGCCGAGCACGGCATCGCGTTCCGCCACCATCGTGCGGGCGATGACAGCGCGGCCACTGCGGAATTGGTGCTGCGCGCCACGGAAAGACATGGCGCGGCGGATATCGGACGATTCCTGAACGGCATCCGGCTGGGCACAGGCAGCCTCGGCCCGCAAGGCCAGCGCACCCCGGGCGGCAAGTTCATTCCGGTGGTGGCCGGGTACTGAACGAACAAGGGGGACCGAAGCCCCCCTTGCGCTGTCCCCATCCGAATTGGGACTTATTTCACTTTCTGCACGATGGCCTTGAAGGCCTCGGGGTCGCTGTAGGCGATCTCGGCCAGGGCCTTGCGGTCCAGGTCGATGTTGTGCTTCTTGAGGCCGCTCATGAACACGCTGTAGCTCAGGCCGTGCTCGCGCGTGGCGGCGTTGATGCGCTGGATCCACAGGCTGCGGAAGTCGCGCTTCTTGATCTTGCGGCCCACGAAGGCGTGCTGCAGGCCTTTTTCAACGGTGTTCTTGGCAACGGTCCACACGTTCTTGCGGCGGCCGAAGTTGCCTTTGGCCAGCTCCAGTGTCTTTTTCCGACGGGCGCGGCTGGCGACTTTGTTCTTACTGCGGGGCATTGTTGTTTCGGTTTTCGGGCGTGAGCGTCACCGATGCGATCGGGGATCTTGGGGGCTGCACGTCCTGGTTAACTCCACCTATTAGCCGGAGAGCTTGGGCTTCTGATCAGGCGAGCAGGGCGAGGATGTTCTTCTCGTCGCGCTTGTTCACCGTGGCCATCTTGGCCAGGTTGCGCTTGCGCTTCTTGTGCTTCTTGGTCAGGATGTGGTTCTTGAAGGCGTGCTTGCGCTTCACCTTGCCGGATGCGGTGAGCTTGAACCGCTTTTTGGCACCGGACTTTGACTTCGTCTTGGGCATGGCCGCTATGTTATCGGATGGGGCTTATTTCTTTTTCTTGGGGATGATCATCATGATCATGCGCTTGCCTTCGAGCTTGGGCATGGCCTCCACCAGGCCCACGTCCTCCAAGGCTTGCGCGAACTTCAACAGCAGGATCTCGCCACGCTCCTTGAACACGATGGTGCGGCCGCGGAAGAAGACGTAGGCCTTCACTTTGGCGCCCTCGGCCAGGAACTTCTTGGCATGGTTGAGCTTGAAGTTGAGGTCGTGCTCGTCCGTGTTGGGGCCGAAACGGATCTCCTTCATCTCCACATTGGCCTGCTTGGCCTTGATCTCCTTCTGCTTCTTCTTGAGGTCGTAGAGGAACTTCTTGTAGTCCGTGATGCGGCATACCGGCGGCACGGCCGTGGGGCTGATCTCCACCAGGTCCAGTCCAAGTTCCTGTGCCATGGCCAACGCCTTGTCATAGGAATAGACGCCCTGCTCCACGTTCTCGCCCACCACGCGCACCTCGTACACGCCGCGAATGCGCTCGTTGATCCGGTGCGGATCCTCTTTGATGACGCGCCGTGGACCGCGGGGGCCGCGGGGGCCTTGCGGGGGGCGTGGACCGGAAAAGGGGGGGCGTGTCGCCAAGCGGGAAAGGTGGATTGGTTGCTGGAATGGGGTCAGTGCGTGCCGAGGCTGGCCTGTATGCGTTCGTTCACCAGGCGGCGGAAACCGTCCAGGTCCATGGCGCCCAGATCGCCCTTGCCTTGTTCACGCACGCTCACGGTGTTGGTCTCTTCTTCTTTTTCGCCGATGATGAGCATGAAGGGGACCTTGGAGAGCTCCGCATCGCGGATCTTTCGGCCGATCTTCTCGCTGCGCTCGTCAACGGAGGCGCGAATATCGGAATCTTTCAGGTTCCCAGCGACTTGCTGTGCGGCATCGATGTACTTGTCGCTGATGGGCAGGATGATGGCCTGCTCCGGGGTGAGCCACAGGGGGAAGCGCCCGGCGGTGTGCTCGATGATGAGGGCGATGAAGCGCTCCAGGCTGCCAAAGGGTGCCCGGTGGATCATCACGGGCCGGTGCCGTTGGTTGTCGCTGCCCACGTACTCCAGCTCAAAGCGTTCGGGCAGGTTGTAGTCCACCTGGATGGTGCCCAGCTGCCAGCGTCGGCCCAGGGCATCGCGCACCATGAAGTCCAGCTTGGGGCCGTAGAAGGCCGCCTCGCCATATTCCACCACGGTCTTCAGCCCGCTCTGGGCGGCCGCATCAATGATGGCCTGCTCGGCCTTCTGCCAGTTCTCCTCGCTGCCGATGTACTTGCTGCGGTCCACCTGGTCGCGCAGGCTCACCTGTGCCTCGAACTGTTCAAGCCCCAGCGCGCGCAACACCAGCAGCACCAGGTCGATCACCTTCATGAACTCCTCCTGCACCTGGTCCGGCCGGCAGAAGAGGTGGGCATCGTCCTGCGTGAAGCCCCGCACGCGTGCCAGGCCATGCAGCTCGCCGCTCTGCTCGTAGCGGTAGACCGTCCCGAATTCCGCAAAGCGCAGCGGCAGGTCCTTGTAGCTGCGCGGCCTGCTGGCGAAGATCTCGCAGTGGTGCGGGCAGTTCATGGGCTTCAGCATGAAGAGCTCGCCTTCCTGCGGGGTGCTGATGGGCTGGAAGCTGTCCTTGCCGTATTTCTCCCAGTGGCCGCTGGTCTCGTACAGCGATTTGCCGCCGATATGCGGGGTGGCCACTTGCACGTAGCCGGCCTTTTCCTGGGCCTCCTTCATGAAGTTGATGAGCCGCTCGCGCAACGCGGCACCTTTGGGGAGCCAGAGGGGCAGGCCGGCGCCTACCCGCTCACTGAAGGTGAAGAGGTCCAGCTCCCGGCCCAGCTTACGGTGGTCGCGCTTCTTCGCCTCCTCCAGCAGTACGAGGTATTCGTCCAGTTCCTTCTGCTTGGGGAAGGTGATGCCGTATATGCGCGTGAGCTGCTTGCGCTTTTCATCCCCACGCCAATAGGCACCCGCCACGCTCATCACCTTGGCGGCCTTGATGAAGGAGGTGTCCGGGATGTGGGGCCCGCGGCAGAGGTCCACGAAATCACCCTGCTGGTAGAAGGTGATCTCGCCATCGTTCAGGCCGTCGATCAGCTCCAGTTTGTACTCGTCGCCCTTGGTGGTGAAGTAACGGATGGCCTCGGCCTTGCTCACTTCCTGGCGGACGAAGGCACTTTTCCTGCCCGCCAGTTCCTTCATCTTGGCCTCGATGGCGGCGAAGTCGCCATCGCCAATGGTGCGGTCGCCCAGGTCCACATCGTAGTAGAAGCCGTTCTCAATGGGCGGGCCGATGCCGAATTTGACCCCCGGGTAAAGGGCCTCCAGGGCTTCGGCCAGCAGGTGGGCGCTGCTGTGCCAGAAGGTGTTCTTGCCTTCGGTGTCGTTCCAGGTGAGCAGGCTCACGGAGCAATCGCCGGGCAGGGGGCGGCCGGCTTCCCGCACTTCGCCGTTCACTTTGGCGGCGAGCACGTTGCGGGCCAGCCCTTCACTGATGCTGCGGGCCACGTCCATCGCGGAACTGCCTTCCGCATATTCCCGGACGGCACCGTCCGGCAGGGTTACTTTGATCATGTGTGCGCGCTGGCACCTGTACGAGGGGCCGCCAACGGGGCCGCAAAAGTAGCGAACCCGGCCATCTGGCCGGGTCCGCGTTGCACTGCAGGGCTTCGGGACGGGACTATTTCAGCAGGGTCACATGGCCCATGTACTCCTTACGCACACGGTCCTGTTCGGCGGCACTGATCAGGCGCCAGACATAAACGCCCTGGGGAAGGATCTCTCCACTGTTCATGTAACCACCGTTCCACACGTTCCACCGATCGGTGCTCTCGAACACCTTGCCTCCCCACCGGTCAAAGATGTACAGCTTGTAGGCCGTCATGTCATCGTCCACGATGTAGGGGAAGAAGTAGTCGTTCACGCCGTCCCCGTCGGGGGTGAAGGTGTTGGGCACGTAGACCGTGAAGTAGGGGTTGATGTAAACAACGGATTCCACCGTGTCCTTGCAGCCATGGTAGTTGGTCACGATCAGGGTGACAGGGTATTGACCTGGGTTCTGGTCGGGGAATTGGAACAGGGGGTTCTGCTCGTCGGAGTTACCCAGGCCACCCATGAAGCCGAAGTCCCAATCCCAAAGCACCACATCCGGTGTGGACCCATCCGTGAACTGGATCTCCGCCTGGTAGATGTCCGTGGGTTGTGGGGACATGGTGAAGGCGGCCACGGGGTGGTCGAACACTTCGATCAGCGCGGGCATGGTGGTATCGCCAGCACAGCCTTGTGGGCTCACCACGGTAAGAGTCACATCATAGATTCCGGGGTCCTGGTAGATGTAGGTCGGGTCGCATTGCAATGAGGTGGCGCCATTGCCGAAGGACCACGAGCAGGTATTCACGGTGGCGGGGTCTGTCAGGTTCGTGAACTGCACTTCCAGCGGGTAGCATCCACTATCCGGCACAGCCATGATGATGGGCTCCGGTATGGGGTACACGGTCACATACATGGGCATGGTGATGGACGCGGTGCAGCCCTGGGGGGACACCACAGTGAGGGAAACGCCGTACTGGCCGGGGGTGGGGTAGTAGCCGGAAGGGGCACAATCCGTGGTGAGGGTGCCGTTGCCGAGGTCCCAATCGCAGGTGCCGATCAACGCGGGGTTGGTCGTGTTCTGGAACTGCACGGTCAGTGGTTCACAACCGCTCACCACGTTGCTGGTGAACTGGGTGTTGGGGTCCGGGTAAACCGTTACGTTGACCGGGCCAGCGGGAATGGAAGGACATCCGTTCGCTGCGGTAACTACCAGGCTTACCGGGTAGGTGCCGGGAACGGTGTAGGTATAGCTGAAGTCACACGTGCCCAGTGCGGGCCCGGTACCGATGCTCCAGGCGCAGCTCACGAACGTTCCGGGCAGGGACGTGTTGGTGAACCCGACCGTGAGGGGGCCGCACCCGGCCAGGGTATCCAACGTGAAGCTCGCGGTGGGTGAGGCGCCCACGGTGATCAGGTCCTGGTAATAGGCATTGCCGAAGCAGTTGTCTGGCGAATACACGGTGAGTTGCACGGTGTACACACCAGGATTCAAGTAGGTGTGTTGAGGGCTGGGGTCGGTACTGGTCGTTCCATCCCCAAAGTCCCAGAAGCATGTTCCTATCGCCGCTGGTGGGGTGGTGATGTTGTTGAAGGTGACCGTGAAGGGTGCACAGCCGTTGGTGGCGGAGGGGATGAAGTCCACCGCTGGATAGGTGGGGGGCTGGATGGTGATCTGCGAGTAGTTACAGAACGCCCCACCGGGGTCGCCCATCACGAACTGGTAGGTGCCCTCCCCAAACCCATACACACCGGCGGCTTCGAGGATCGTGTCAATGGCACCGGTGATAGAGTAGCCTTCGTAGAACCACTGGTAGGCCGGCAGGATCGTATCGGGCGATGCGATCAGGGTCAGGTCGCCATCACAAATGGACCCAATGCTGGTGATGTTGGAACTGTTGAAGAACGATGACTGGTTCAGGTTCAACGCGTCCCAGAACAGGTAAGGGCCAAAGCCACCGATCCATGCGAACGCGGCCGGGTCCAGGTTGCACTGTGAGCCGATCATGATGGTGGCGATATCCACCGGATAGCTGAAGGTGATGGTGACGGTATTCCAGGCGAATGTGGGCGTGTAGGTCACGGAGCCCAGCTCGATCCAGCCATTGCCCGTGGGGCATCCGGTGGTGGAAATAGGCAATGGTACACAGTTGGGCAATCCATAGATCACGATATCAAAGGGAGGAAAGAAGATCGCTGAGTTGCTCATGACGCTGCCATCCACCGCTGAGGCGGCCACCTGCATGCTCAAGGTGTAGGATGTGCCTCCCGTGAGGGGCGTGGGGAGGCAGGCCCCGATATACTCCTGCCAGCCGTCCACCACGAAGGTGCCCACAGCAGCATTGCCGTCGGGCAAAGGCATCGGCATGATCGGTGGGAAGTAATTACAGGAATTGAAGTAGTCCGTGGTGGGCGTGGTGGCCTGCACCCAGGTCTGCGCGCAATTGAGCTGGCTGATGCCGTTGGGGCAGCAGTTCGTTTGTTCGAAGCTCGGATTGGGGATCACCGAAGGCACGGTAAGCGTATCCTGGGATTGAACACATGGGCATTGGGCCACGTCGTTCAGGTCCGCAAGTCCATTGCCATCATCATCGAAACCGTTGTTGCAGATCTCCTGTGCGTTCACCTGGGTGAACAGGAAGGCTCCGAAGAGCAGGACAAGGATTCGGGTGGCGCGCATGGATGGATTCTTGCTCGAATGACGAACGCGGGGTGCGCTCGGTTGTTCGGGGGTAGAACTTTTCAGGCGCAAGATAGCCCCGGGGCCCACAACCCATGGGGCGCCATGGCTCGCATTGATCCGCCATCAGCGCGTGAATAACTGGTCGGCAGGGCGGCATTGGGCCGCTTGGTTCTCCGGTAAGTTCGCCCAAGCAAAACATCCATGCTACTGAACTCTGAACCGCTCGCCGAGGACCTGGGCCTTTTGCTCCTTCGCTTGGGCGCCGGTGGCACCATGGTCTGGTCCCACGGCTGGTCCAAGCTCATCCATTTCACCGAACGGATGGACAGTTTTGGCGACCCCCTCGGACTGGGCCCGGCCGTATCGCTGGCGTTGATCACCTTCGCCGAGACCATCTGTGCATCCTTGGTGGCCTTGGGTCTCTGGACCCGCGCGTCCACCATACCACTCCTGATCGGCATGGCTGTGGCCGCCTTCGCAAGCCACGGCGGGGATATCGCCGGCAAGGGCGAGCTATCCTTCATTTTCCTGATCGCGTTCGCCACCATCCTGCTTTGCGGCAGTGGGCGCTTCGCCATCGACCGTATTTCCTTCAAGTAGGAGCCTACGGTCTGGTTGGTGGGGCCTCCACCATGCGCACTTCCAATTGGCGTACCCTGTATTTGGCCTTCAATTCACGGCGCGACAGCTCGCCTTCTTCCGCAGTGGCGAAGCGTTGTACTTCAATGTCCGTGATGTCCTTGAACTCGGGGTAGTCCTGCCGCACCCGGGCGAGGAGCATGGGCGTTGTGAAGGCCTCGGTGGTGGCGAACAGAGGCGTGATGTAGACCACGGGGCCATTGCGCCAGTTTCCGACGGCATAGGCATGGATCACTTTCGGCTCCTGGGCGGAGCTATGCTGCACAATGCAGGAGAGCAGCGGAAGAAGGATCAGCAGGCGAAGGGGTGACATGGGCGTGATCGGGATGGACAAATATGGTGCCCCCGGGCCAGTTCAGGCGGCTTGGCCAGTAGGCGGGCAGCGCGTAGGTTTGAAGGCATGAACCCCACGGCAGTGAGCTACCAGAGACTGGACGGACGTGCGGCCTCGGAGGCCATTCGCGGGCGCATTGCAGAAGGCGCGGCCAGGGTGCGCGCACAACGCGGCCGCGCGCCGCACCTGGCCGCAGTGCTTGTAGGTGACGACGGGGCCAGCCTCACTTACGTCACCAGCAAGGTGAAGGCTTGCGAAGCCGTGGGTTTTCGCAGCACGCTTATCCGTAGGCCCGCCGCCACCACCGAAGCGGAATTGCTGGCCCTGGTGGCTCAACTGAACGCGGACCCGGAACTCGACGGGTATATCGTGCAGCTGCCGCTGCCCGCTCATATCAATGCGGAGAAGGTCACCCTGGCCATTGACCCACGCAAGGATGTGGATGGATTCCACCCGGAGAACCTGGGCCGCATGGTGCTGGGCCAGCCGGGCTTTCTGCCGGCCACGCCCAGTGGCATCATGCAATTGCTCGCCCAGTATGGCATCAAGACCGCAGGGATGCATGCTGTGGTGGTGGGGCGCAGCCACATCGTGGGTACACCCATGAGCATCCTGCTCAGCCGCAACGCCGACCCTGGCAACTGCACTGTGACCCTGGCCCACAGCCGCACGCAAGACCTGGCTGCCATTACCCGCCAGGCCGATCTGCTCGTGGTGGCCATCGGCAAACCGGAGTTCATTACGGCCGACATGGTGAAGGAAGGTGCGATCGTTGTGGATGTCGGCATCCATCGCATCGCGGATGACACGCGTTCGAGTGGCTTCCGATTGCTAGGCGATGTTCACTTCGCCAAGGTGGCGCCGAAATGCACGTGGATCACGCCGGTGCCCGGCGGGGTGGGCCCAATGACCATTACAAGCCTGTTGGTCAACACATTAAAGGCCTCTGATCAATCTTGAGATTATCAATTTAGTCGAATGTATTTGATGCTTGGTCGATGAATATCGGCTATTCGTCTTGACATACGGAGGCGTTCCCGGCCACTTTTGTGCCGTCGCCAGCCATTCCCCCAACAGCTGGGACCACAGCACCCCAAGTCCTCATGTGGCCCGTAATGACCCTCACCCTTCTGCTCCAACTCACGCATGAAGAGCAGCTCTTCGCGGCGGATCAACCCCAGGGAATGCCCGCAGCCATCGAACGCACGATCGAACAGGCCCCGCCGCTGCTCCTGCCTTCGATCGAAGAATTGAACGGGTAGAAGCGTACAGGCTCTTCAACTGCGCCCGCAGTTGCGACCTTCGCGGCCGTGCTTCGGAGAACCTTGATCCACCTTCTTCCTGTACTTGTTCCACTGGCCTCCCAGGCCCAGTTCCCTGCCGCACCGCCCGATACGCTCCCCACCTGGCAGGAGACCATTGCCTTTTATGAGCACCTGGCCCGCGAGCGACACGGGGCCCATCTACTGGAGTTGGGCCACGATGATGGGGGGCAAGCCCTTCATCTTTTTGTACTGGCGGATGGAAGCCCCTGCCATCCGGACAGCATCCGTGCGCAGGACAAGAACATCCTCTGGATCACCAACGGCATTCACCCTGGAGAGCCGGATGGTGTGGTGGCCACCATGCAACTGGTGCAAGCCCTGTTGGACAACGATCAGTTGATGGGGTTGCTTTCACGGACAGCGGTGTGTGTGGTGCCCACATACAATGTGAGCGGTGCCCTGGCCACTGGCCGCCCCAGCCGGCCCGATCAAAACGGGCCCGTGGGCCACGGTGTGCGTACCACGGCACGCAACCTGGACCTGAACCGCGACTTCGCCAAACGTGATTCGCGCAATGCCCGCGACCTGGTCCAGGCACTCACCTTCTGGGACCCCGACCTGTATGTGGAGACCCACGTGACCAATGGCGCGGACCATACCTACCACATGGAGTTGCTCACCACCCATCCGGATAAATTGGACAAAGGGTTGGCCGCCTTTCTTGGCGGGGTCCTGCTGCCCACCATCCACGACCGTTTGGGCGAGAAAGGCATCCACACCTTCCCCTATTTTGAGCTGATGGGCGAGGTGCCGGACAGCGGCCTCACGGGTTTCATCGACAGTCCACGGTACAGCACCGGCTTCAACGCCCTGTTCGACCGGCTGGGCCTGATGACCGAAAGCCACATGCTGAAGCCCTGGCCCGCGCGCGTGGCCGCCACGCGTGAGACTTTGGTGGCTGTACTCATCACCATGGACCGCCATGCCGACCTGCTCATGGCCACGCGTGCGGCGGCCCGCTTGCGCACTTCCACCACTGCGCGCTATGGGCTGGACCATCAATTCGACACCTCGGCCGTGGAAGAACTGCCTTTCGCAGGCTATGCCTTCACCTACGAGCCCAGTGCGGTGAGCGGTTTGCCGCGCTTGAAGTATGATGCTTCGCGACCGGTGGATCTGCAGGTGAAATGGATGGACCGCATTGCACCACGTGTGGTGGTGGAAAAGCCAGCCGCCTACCTGGTGCCGCAGGCTTGGCCGGAAGTGATCGCGCGTCTTCGTGAGTCGGGCGCGCCCAGCCGTGTGCTCGCGCGTGATTCGGTGATGACAGTGGAGGAAATGAGCATCTCCAACTACCTCAGCAGCCGGGGGCCGGTGGAAGGTCGCACCCTGCACCGCCAGGTGGAAGTGGATATCCGCACCGTGGAGCGCACGTTCCGGGTGGGCGATGTGCTTTTTCCCATGGGCCATCCGACAGACCGCTATGTGGTGAGCATGTTGGACCCACGCGGCGAGGACAGCTTCTTCGCCTGGGGTTTCTTCGACACCGTGCTGCAGCGCAAGGAAGGCTTCTCCGACTACGTGTTCGAGGACCGGGCGGCTGAACTCCTGCAGCGGGATGAGGCCTTGCGCCTGGCGTTGGAGGCACGCCGCCAGGCCGACACGGACTTTGCGGCTGACGCCCATGCCCAGTTGCAGTTCATATTCGATCGCTCCCCTTGGGCCGAGGAGGCCTACCGCCTACAGCCCGTGTTCCGCGTGCCGTAGTGAGGTCCGGAACATGCTCAGGGTCATTCCCTAAAGGCGGTTGGTTTAATATCTTGTCCCCGACCCAAGACCCCCGACCTGCATGGACCTCGCGAACCAGAAGGCGCTCGTGCTGAGCGCCGCCAAGGCCCGTCTGTTGGTGACCGAAGCGCAACTGCGTGAACGCATCGCAGATCTGAAGGCTGTCACCATTGGTGATGATAACGCAGAAAGCGCCAGCCAGACCGAATCCACCCGCGGCTCGGATGTGGACCTGATGAACTCCCTGGGTGAGCAGCGCGAGCACATCCTGCGGGAGATCGCGCTGCTGGATGGCATGGACCCCCATCAGCTGCAGGAGAAGGTGGCGTTCGGATCGGTGGTGCACACCACCACGCGCGACTTCATTGTGGTGGCCGGCATCGAGGAGTTCCAGGCCGGTGGCCGTTCTTACCTCGGCATCAGCCCCATGGCCCCGCTCTTTCAAGCCATGCAGGGCAAGCACAAGGGCGATTCGCTCACCTTCAATGGGGTCACTTACACCATCAACGAATTGTTCTGATGCTTGGTGAATTGTATGAGCCGGGCATCGGCGCACGTGTGAAACACCCTGTGCTCGGCATGGGTGTGGTGTATGATATGGACGCACATACCTACCACATCTTCTTCCGTGAGCATGGTGAAAAGCCCATCGCACGTTCGTTCGAGGGGCTTCAGACCCTCGCTCCCGGTCCGGACCTGGCCGTGGATGCACCTGAACTGGACCTGGACGCGGTGAAGGAGGCCTTGCGCCAGGTGCTGGACGAGGCCAACGCCTTGGAACGGCCGGTGGAGCTTGCCCGGCGCTGGGAGGGCGGAATGTTGGAAATGCGGCCCAAGGATGCCGGGTTGAAGAGCAAGGAGGTGCCCATCGAGGCCTTCTTCCACAAGATCGTGATGATGCGCGACCGGCTCCGGGTGCTGGAGCAGAAGGTGAACGCGCACCCCCGGCTCAGCGATCAGGACAAGGTGGATATGCAGCAGTATGTGACGCGCTGCTACGGCAGCATGACCACCTTCAACATCCTGTTCGAGGACAAGGAGGACCAGTTCGTGGGCGAGAAGGGGAAGGCCGATCAGGACTGACCGTTCAGCCACTTCCGCTCCATCACGAAGGTGCCGAAGGGCAGCACGGAAGCGGCGCCCAGGCCCAGGATGCGGTCGGTGTCCCACTTCAGTCTGGTGAACAACGGTACAGCGGCGACCCAGTAGCCCATGAAGAGCAGTCCGTGCGCCCAGCCCACGTATTTCACGGCCAGCGGCATGTCCCAGATGTGTTTCAACGGCATGGCAATGAACAGCAGCACCAAGAAGCTCACGCCCTCGGCGCGGGCAATGGTGCGAAAGCGGTTGAGGATGGGGGCGTGGGACATGGTGCAAAGATCACATGCGGGATGTTGTTCCAAGCAGCGGGCATCAGGTCCTGCCGGTCCTGACCGGTCGGGTGGGACGGCACGCGTCCCTCACTGCTTCACCGGCACGCGCACCGCGGTGAACTGCCGTTGTTTCACGCTGTAGCTGTGGCCCTTGCTGATGATGTGCACGCGCATGCCCTCGATGCTGAACGGCTGGCCCTCCTCCACATCGGCCAGGTCGCTGTAGGAGATGTCGTGCCCGTCGAAGATCATCACCTGGCCGCTGCCGATGGTCTCGAGCATCTCGCCGCCGGTGATCACCACGCCGGTGTCCTCACCAAGTCCGATGCCGATGGCCGTGGGGTTGCCGGAGATGCACTGGGTGAGGCGGCTGAAGCGGCCGCGTTCCACGAAGTGGCTGTCAATGATCACATCGGCCACGAGCGAAAGACCGGTGGTCATCTTCACCCCGCCTTTTATGAGGCCGCTGCTGCTGTGGCCCTGGTAGATCATGGTGTTGCTCATGCACATGGCGCCCGCGCTGGTGCCGGCGATCACGAAGCCGTCCTCCTCCAGGTATCGACGCTTCATCAGGTCCAGAAAGGCCGTGCCGCCGAAAATGGTGGTGAGGCGCAGTTGGTTGCCACCGCTCATCATCACGCCATCGGCCTGTTCCAGGCGCTTCACCATCTCGGGCGTCACATCCTTGCGGTCTCGTATGTCAAGCACATCCACCTGTGCCATGCCCAGCTTGCCGAAGGCCTCGATGTAGTTCTCACCCACCTCGCGGGGAATGTTGCTGGCACTGGTGATCACGGCGATGCGGGCGTCTTTGCCGCCCACCTCGTCCATCACGCGCTTCAAAATGCCGTCCTCGATGAAGTTGTGGGTGAAGACCTTGGTGTGGTGGCCACCCTCGGGTTGCGCGCCTTTGTCCTCGTTCCCGCCAATGGCGATAAGCTTGCCTTTTGGTGTCATGCGTGTCGTTTATCCCCCCGCGTGCCCCCTGCGCAGCTGTCAGTAATTCGTTGTCCGTTGTTCGTGCACAAGGCGCTACAACAGGCAGCGTGGGCCTGGCAACCACTTCTGCGAAAGTAACCAGCAGGCCAGGGCCGGTCATGGGGGTGTGAGGAAATGATGAACAGGATGTTGTCATGATGGCGGATCGTTCGTTCCACCAGATCGCTGTTCAGTCTCGCGGGTCGTTCCTGCAGATGAGCGCGTCCAGCGCTTCGGCGGCGCGGTCCCAGTCGAACTGGCGGTGCACGAAGGCATGGCCGTTGGCTGCTATGCGCTCACGTTCGGCAGGGTCGTCCAGCAGGCGCAGGATGTGGTCGGCATAGTCCTGTGGTTCGCTGCCAATGAGGATCTCACTTCCCGGTTTCGCACCCACTGCATTGTTGGCCAGCTCGCTGGTCACACAAGGCATGCGCATGGCCATGGCCTCCAGCAACTTGTTCTGCAGGCCGGTGCCGATCTGCATGGGCGCGGCGAAGATGCGGGCGGCCGCATAGCTGGCGCGGATGTCCGGCACCCATCCGGTCACGGTCACCAGCGGGTCCTGCCGCGCCAGTTCACGCACGCGTGGGCTGGGGTCCACGCCGCTGATGAGCACGCTGGTGCCCGGGCGCACCTGCCGCACGAGCGGCAGCACACGTTGCACCAGGAAGAGCACACTGTCTATGTTGGGCGGGTAGTTCATATTGCCCGTGAAGAGCAGGTCGTGCGTGGCCTCGCCAGGGCGGGGTTGGAAGTACGAGGTGTCCACACCGTTGGGGATCACCGCCATGTGATCGCGCAGGGGGTGGTAGAGGTAGTCGCGGTCCTGTGCCGAGATGATCACGCGGTTGTCGAACAGGTCGAACATGAGGTTCTCATAGGCGATCAGGCGGCGTGTCTCCACGCGCCATACGGGGCGCAGGTAGAAGGGGGCGGTCTCGCGGCGGCGCTCGGTGCCCTTGCTCAGGGTGTCCATGTAGTCGAGCGTCTTCGGCAGGGTGTAACGGTGGCGCACATACTCGGTGGTACGGACCAGCTGGCAGAGCACATGGTCCGGCTGGAAGCGGACCAGGGCTTCATCCACCTGGCGCTGGGCGTGGCGGTGGTGGAAGTAGGCCACCTGGTAGGGCATGCGGCTGAAAGTGGCGCGCACCAATTTGGAAAGGATGCGCCAGCGGGCCAGCCGGATCACCTGCAGGTGGTGGCAGATGGTGCGGAGGTGTTCGACGTACTCCGGGGCGATGGGCTGGTCGCTCAGGCAGCACAGAAAGACCTCGTGCCGTCGGGCCAGGCGTTTCACCAATTCGTGCGCACGCAGCTTGTCACCCTTTTCTAAGGGGTAGGGAACGCGGGAGAGCAGGATGAAGAGCTTCATCTGGCCAGGCTGCGATAGAAGGCGGTGAGCGTGGCGATGACATGGCCGTCGCTGTAGTGGGTCTCCACCAAGCGGCGGGCGTGCTGGCCGAGTTTGGCCACGAGAGCAGGGTCGTCCAGCAGGCGCCCCATGCGTTCGGCGAACTCGGTGGGTGTCCGGCCCAGCAGAATATCGTGCCCATCGGTGCAGTTCACGCCTTCGGCGCCCAGCGGCGTGCTCACCACCGCGCGGCCCATGGCCATGCCTTCGATGAGCTTCACGCGCATGCCGCCGCCGCTCAGCAGCGGCACCAGCATCACATGGCGGGCGGTCATGTACTTCATGGCGTTGCGCACACGCCCGGAGATGGTGACACCGCGCGCCTCCAGCTGCATGAGGTCCCTGGGCATACGGTTGCCGGCCAGGTGCAGGCGCGCGTTCGGGTGGGCCTTCAGCACGCGGGGCCATACCTGTGCGAGCAGCCAACGCACCCCTTCCTCATTGGGCAGCCAGTCCATGCTTCCGAGGTGGAAGAAGACCGTATGGCCCTGGGCTTTGTCCGTGGGGTACTCTGCGGGGTCCACACCGAAGGGAACCACAGCCACCGGCAGTTTGGGCGCTTGGGTGTGGAAGAAAGCCGCATCGGCCGGGGCGATGGCCGCCACGCCGTCCACGCGTTGCAGCACCCCGGTCTCATATTCCTTCAGCTGGCGGGCCAGGAAACGGCGGTACGGCTTCTTCAGCGGGTTGCGCTCCCCGGCGGCGATGCGCTCCTGCACCAGGTGCTCCAGGTTGTGGGCACGCAGCACGATCCGGGCATCGCTGTAGCGGCGGATGGTGGGGATGTAAGGCGTCATGAAGAGGCTCTCCAGCTGCACCACATCGAAACGTTCCTCGCTCAGCAGGCGGATGAGCCGGATGTCCATGTCCGGCGAGAAGAAGCGGCTGATGTTGTAGTTGTCGGCCGTCACCAGGTCGGTGAAGGCATCCACCAGGTTGATGGAGGTGTCCACGAACACGCCTTCGATGCGGGTGGCGCGGCGGTAGGCGCGGGGCATGCTCTCCAGGTCCAGCGGGTGCTTGGGCGTGGCAATGCACAGCACCTTCATGGTGTGGCCTGCGGCCAGCAGCCCGCGCGTAACGTTGTGCATGGCCATGGCGCCGCCGTCGATGGGCGGGTAGGGGGGCTTATTGCACAGCTGTAGGATCCGCATGGCGCCGCTGGCGCAGGAAGGACCGGAACCGGTCGATGGCGCGATAATACGCATCCCTGTCCAGCAGGGGGCTGTCGGTGGCCGCCTTCCAGGTCAGCCAGATGCCAATGGGGAGCAGCACGAAGGTGCCCGTCCACATGCCAGGCCAGGCGGGCAGCCGGCCGGCGATCACCAACCGTTCGGTGGAGTAGGAGATGATGTGGAAGATGAGGAAGAAGACGATGGCGAATACCGTGGGCAGGCCCAGCCCGCCCTTGCGCACGATGGCGCCCAGGGGAGCGCCGATGAAGAAGAAGATGAGGCAGGCGGCGGCGAGCGTAAGCTTGCGGTGCCATTCCACCCGGAAGCGGGCCAGGTGCTGGGCGCGGCCGTCGCGCTCCTCGATCACGCGCTCCAGGAAGGAGAGTTGGTTGCGCACCATATTGCGGGCGATCTCGAAGATGTTGTCGCGCTGATCACGGTTGAGGCCGCGCAGGAAGGCGGTGCTGGAGAGGGCCCGCTGCGGTTCCGTGCCGCGTTGCACACTGTCGCGAAGCACGGCCAGCGCATTGCGCATGTGCCGCTCCTGCTCGACGGAACGGTGCATGAACTGCTGCTCCAGGCTGTCCTCAGCGTGTTGCAGCTGGCCCAGCGTCAGCATCTTGTAGTGGTCCTTGAAGAGGTCTTCGTCCACGCGCGCGAGGCCCAGCCCGGTCAGGTCAAAACGCATCTCGTCGCGCACGAAGGTGCCGCGCACCAGCGGGTCGCGGCCGCGTTCCCCGCCGGTGGGGCTGCGCTCGTCATAGAAATGGCCATCCTCAAGGGTAAGCACCAGGTAACGGCCGTCCGTACTGCGGCGCATGGTGCCCTGGCGGGCGCGCAGCACGGTGCGCGCACCGGTGAACTCGCGCCGGTGGTCGTAGATCAACACATCGTGCAGCAGGCCAGTGTCGTCGTCCTTCTCCATCACGCGGATGCTGAAACCCTCGATGCCGTTGTAGAACACGCCGGGCCGAATGTTCAAGGCGGGCTTTTTCTGGGTCACATCCCAGAGCAGGCTGTGGAACTTCAGGTTGGCGATGGGCAGCACGTTGTTGCTGAAGAGGAAGGAGGCGCCGGCCAGCAGTGTCACGAACACGATCAGGGGCCACAGGATGCGGAAGAGGCCCAATCCCGCGCTGCGCAGGGGGGTCAGCTCACTGTTCTCGCCCAGGGCGCCCAGCGTCATGATGCTGCTGAGCAGCACGCCCAGCGGGATGGCCAGCGGCACGAAGCTGGCCGTGGCGTAGAGCATCAGTTCGGTGAGGGTGTACCATGGCAGGCCCTTGCCCATCAGGTCATCCACGTACTTCCACAGGAATTGCATGCTCAGGATGAAGAGCACGATGAGGAAGGTGAGCGCGAGCGGGCCGTAGTAGGCGCCGATCATCAGGCGGTGCAGGCGCTTCATGGCGTTTGGCGGTGCGCGGGGCTCAGGCCCCCAGCACGCGCTGCAGGTTGCCCACCTGGGCCTCCCACAATTGCCGGGCCTTTTCCATCTCGGCCGGCCAGGCATGGTCGGTTACCACCAGCACCACATCGTTGGTCATGGGGTCTATGCGGATGCGCAGCTCAAAGTAGGCGCCCGGGTCCTCGTCGTCCATCCACCGCATGCGGATCAGCTCGCCATGGCGATGGCCGATCACCTGTGCGGTCTGCTCATCATCGCCCCAGTGGAAGGTGAACTCCTCACCGCGTGGGTCCACATCATCGCAGAACCACTCGCTTAGTCCGCTCGGGCTGCTGATGGCCTCGAAAAGCACCCCGGGCGCCGAGCGCAGGGGGAACTCCAACGTGAAGCGTTCCTTCAATGGGCGCTTCAGCACCGGTGCCGGGCCGCCGAGCGGGTCGGCACCCATCATTACGGCTTGCACCACGGGCTTGGGCTTGGGCGGAGGTGCGGGGCTCTTGCCGAAGGGCGCCTTCGGCACCGCCGTTGCAGGTTTGGGCTGCTCTGGAGCCGGTGGGGGCGCCAGTGCAGGCTTCACTGCGGCCAGCTTCGCAGGGGACGGTTTGGCCACCGGTTTGGGCGCGGCCTTCGTCACGGCCTCCTTCACCACCACAAGGCGGGCCTTCGTTGGCGCCGGTTTGGTTGCGGCCTTGCCTGCGGCCTTCTTCGGCACCACCTTCAAGAGGGCGGCCTTCTTCTTCTTCGGGCTGACCTTCTTGCGAACCGGAGCCTTTTGCACGGCCTTCTTTTTCACCACCACCTTCTTCTTCGCGGCCGCCTTCTTCTTCGGCGCAGCTTTCTTTTTCACCGGTGCCTTCTTCTTCACCACAGCCTTCTTCTTCACCGGTGCCTTCTTCTGTGCCACGGATTTCTTCTTCACGGCCGGCTTGCGCTTGGGCGTGCCCCTGCCTTTGCGGGCGTGGGCTTTGGCGGGCTTCTTCTTCGTGGCCATGGCTGTGGGCCAAGGTAGAAAAAGGTGGGAACCGTGCAAGGATCACGGGAAGTGGCCGATCAGCCCATGAGGCGATCAGCCAGGGGGCGCCCCAAGCCGTCGCGGTGTTCATTCCTCAGCGCATGTTCCCGCTGCTTCTATCTTCGCGGCCCGAATTGAAGTTCTGGCGCGGTAGCTCAGCTGGTTAGAGCGCAGGATTCATAATCCTGAGGTCGAGAGTTCAAGTCTCTCCCGCGCTACGAAAGGCCATTCCTGGCAGCAGGGGGTGGTTTGTGATCATGGTGGGCCTCGATCAAGCCCCTGCGCATGTACGATCAAGGAGAGTGTGCGGGCCAGGCTGAAGGTGATCTTGAAGCGAACAGACCGGCACTAACGCGATCCGCCGTCCATGCACCAGGAGGCCACGGACCTGAAGCTACTGCAAGTGGACATACTCGCGGGGGAGTTCAGTGACCTGCAGATGTTCAAGTGTATACTCGCCTCGCCGCTTGGCCTCATGCCCACCGCCTACACCGTCTACGTCATCGAACTGGCCCGGAAGGTGTTCACCGAGGACCGTCGTTTCCGGGATGCGAACCCGCAGTACAACGGCGTGCTGGAATGCCTGTACGTGGGCATGACCAGCAAGACGCCGAAGGAGCGCTTCCTGCAGCACAAGACGGGTGCGCTGAGTAAGAAGGGCCATGACCTCAGCAGTGCCATCGTGAAGAAGTACGGGCGTTACCTGCGCCCCAGCCTGTACCAGGACATCGGGCCCTTGAGCCGGGCGGAGGCGCTGGATGTGGAGAAGGGGCTGGCACTGGAGCTCCGCAGGAAGGGATATGCGGTGTGGACCAATTGAGTTCAGGAGAACAACAGCGACACAGAGGATGCAATGGAGGTATGGACGTGGGTATGTTCCCTTGCGTGAATGTAGCACTGACGCATGAGCGCACACAGAGACTCGGAGGCACGGAGTGGAATGACAGATGATCCCCCGCATTCAGCGTGTGCTCCGTGGCTCCGTGTGAGATGAGCGACGATGTGATCGTTGGAGGTGCCCATTCGCACCCACCCATCCGGCCCCTGCACTATACCTCCCCCAAGTGCCTGGCGTGGCGCAGCTCATGCCAGTAGCGGTGGTGGATGCGGCGGGCCAGGTCCAGCAGGTCCTCTTGGGAAATGCGCGCGCCGTGAAGTTGGATCGGGCGCTTCTCCTCGAACACACGGCCCTGGTCGTCCACGGTGAAGACGCCGGCATAAGGGGGAAGCACGGGCGGCTTCGGGCGCCGGAACACTTCACACGGCATGGCGAAGCAGAAGTAGTTGGGGCGGCGTGCAAGTGCGGGTGACCTGCCGCGTTTCGCGGCCTCATGGGTGAGGGAGCCGTTCAGCAGGATGCCCTCGCAGTGCTTGGGTTTCAGCAGGTCGTTCAGCAGGTCGTTGCGGCTGATCTTGATCTCCACTTCGCACACATGGCCTTCGGGCGTCACGGTGAGCAGGTCGCTCTCCCAGTCGTAGTAGTTCACGTTGGGCGTGATGAACTGGTGGCGCAGCCCCTGGGCGAAGAGGCGCATGTGCCAGGCGATGTCGAAGGCGGTGAGGGTGGACATGCGAACGCAGGGAGCAAAGGTGAGCGTGCGTGGTGATCTTCCGTGTGGTGCCGCACACCTGAGGCCTTAACCTTGTGCCATGCGAGCCTGGGTAATGACCGCGCATGGAGCGCCACCACGGGTGTTGACCTTGCAGGAATGGCCCGATCCGGTGCCCGGCCCGCGTCAGGTGGCTTTGCGCGTGGAGGGCTTCGGCCTGAACTACGCCGATGTGATGGCCGTGAAAGGCCTGTACCGCGATGCGCCACCCGTGCCCTGTGTACTGGGCTATGAAGTAGTGGGGCGCGTGGAGGAAGCGGGTGCCGAAGTGCCGCGTGACCTGGTGGGCAGGCGCGTTGTGGCAATGACGCGGTTTGGAGGCTATGCTGAACGCGTGGTGACGGACCACCGGGCACTGGCGGTGATACCGGACGCGATACCCCTGGGCGAGGCCGCCGCACTGGCCACGCAGGGCTGCACGGCCTGGTACATGGCCCGCCTGGCATGCCCCCTGCGCGCCGGGCAGCGCGTGCTGGTGCATGCTGCGGCCGGCGGGGTGGGGCAGCTGCTGGTGCAGATCGCCTTGAAGCAGGGCTGCACCGTGTACGCCGTGGCCTCGGGTGCCGCCAAGCTGGAGCGGTTGCGCGCGCTGGGCGCGCACCACGTGATCGATCGCGCGCGAGGGGACCACGCGCCGCAGCTTGCGCGCCTGCTCGGCAGCGAGCGACTGGATGTGAGCTTTAACGCGGTGGGTGGCCGCACCTTCCCGCAGGATATGAAGCTGCTGGGCAGCGGCGGCGCAATGGTCCTCTACGGTGGCAGTGCGCGCAGCACAGCGGGCACGGGCATGCTGCCCACCTTGCGTTTTGTCTGGCAGATGGGCCTGGTGGTGCCCATCCTGCTCATGATGAAAAGCAAGAGCTTGATCGGGGTGAACATGCTGCGCATCGGCGAGCATCATCCGCAGGTGTTGGCTGCCTGCCTGCAGGCGGTGGTGAAGGCGCACGCCGAAGGCTGGCTGCGTCCGCATGTGCATCAGGAGTACCCACACACTGACCTGCCCGCAGCGATCGAGGCCTTGGGGGCGGGAGGCACCTTGGGCAAGCTGGTGGTGCGGTGGTGAATGCCATTACCGATGATCGCACAAGAACGCAGGGGAGGTCTGCCTAACTTGCGGCATGAGCCTGCCCACGCCCTCGACAAGCGTAGGTGAAAAGCCATTGGTGGTGCTCTTCGACGGGGTGTGCGACCTATGCAATGCCTGGGTCACCTGGGTGATCGACCGTGACCCGCTGTGCCGCATGCGATTCCTGCCATTGCAGAGTGCTGCAGGTGAGGCGCTCTTGAAAGCAGCCGGAGTGGGGGAGGTGCCGCTGAGCACGATCGTGGTGGTGGAACAGGGCCGGGCCTTTGTGCGCAGCACCGCCGTGTTGCGTGTGGCGCGCACGCTGCAAGGTCCCTGGCGATGGGCGTGGCCACCGTTCGTTTGGGTCCCTGCTCCGTTGCGCGATATCGTTTACCGTGCCGTGGCCGCCAGCCGCTACCGGCTTTTCGGCAAGCGTGAGACCTGCCGCGTGCCCACCCCGGAATTGAGGGCCCATTTCCTGGATGCCAATGATGTGGCGGCCGCATTGGCCATGGTGAAGCCGCTGAGGGCAGGCGAGCGTACTGCGGCTTGACCGATGCATAGCGGTCCACGTCCGCCAACTTACCTTTCAGGCATGGTGCTCCGGTGCGCGGTGCTCGTAGGGCTGGCCGGTACAGCCTGGGCGGCGTTCGCGCAGGACCCGCTTTTCAGGCGGTTCTCCACCATGGAAGGTATGCCGTCCAATACGGTGTACCAGGCGGTACAAGACAAACAGGGTTTCATCTGGTTCGGCACCGATGCCGGCGCGGTGCGCTTCGATGGCACCCACCTGGACCGTTTCGATGTGGCCAAGGGGCTGAGCGATGAGGAGGTCTTTGGTGTGAAGATGGACTCCAAAGGCCGCATCTGGTTCCTCACAGGCAATGGCCGACCATCCTTTCATGATGAACGTGGCGTACACAGCCCCGGCAATGACAGTGTGCTGGCCCGGGTATGGTCGCGCACCGGCATACGCTCCATGTACGAGGATTCGGCGGGCGCGCTCTGGTTCGGAGGGCTCAAGGGCGAGGTGGTGGTGCTGCATCCCGATGGCCGCGTGAACGACCGCGTGATCGACACACTGAGCGATGGCATGTTCGCCGGCCATGTCACCATTGCCGGCAGGCCGGACGGCTCCGCCGTGGTCTTCAACAACCTCACCCCCCTGGGACGGCCGGTCGTTCCCATGGCCGACCTGTCCAGTACGCGCGGCACCACGCATATGGTGCAGGCGCACGCGGGTGGGCGCATCTTCCACACGGAGCCATCCGCTGTACGCGAATGGAATGGGAACGAATGGGTGGTGTTGCTGGACACCAACATGCTTCCCGGCCAAAGTGGCTTTCATCACGCCTATCCCCTGGGCGATGATGAGTTGTGGGTGACCCTTTGGGGTGGCGGAGTGGTGTGGTTGGTGCGCAAGGGCGCTGCATGGGTGCCCGTGCGGAATGCCATGTTCAAGGAGGACCTGGTGAACAATGTGATGCGTGACCGGGAGGGCAACGTATGGGTGTGCACGGATTATGGCGGAGTGATCATGTTCACTGCACGTGCAGCGCGGACTTCTTTCTACAAGGGTGGCCGCGGGCGTGAGGAGGAGTTCCTGCGCGTGCATGCCGACCCGGTGCTGGGTGTCTGGTGCGGCACCAACCAGGGCGACCTGTATAGGCTGGGCCGCAAGTTGGACCTCGTGGACCTGCCCCCGGAGGGACCGCAGTTCGTCAGGGTCAGTTGCATCCGCTCAACGGATAATGCGTTGTGGACCTCCACGTACGGCAATGTTTTCCGCTCCACCTTCACGTCTGCGGGCATCGTTCATCAGGACATTCCCACGGAGCATGCTTTCAAACCCGGCGTTCGCAGCGGAGGGGGCATGAAGGCCCTGGCCACTGGACGCGATGGCCGGGTGGTGGCCACCATGTATGGGGTGTATTCCTTGAACGCCTCATCCACCGCTTTCCGTCGCGCGATGGACAAGGACATACCCAGCGTCCGCATCTACGCCCCGCACTTGGATGCCCGGGGCACCTTGTGGTTCGAGGACCAGCATGAACTGTACGCGTTGGGAAAGCAAGGCTTGCGGCGGCACCCGGACCTGAAGGTGAGCCCGGGGCTGCGCATTGCCGACATCACCTCTTGGGGTGACACGCTCTTTCTGGCCACGAACGGAGAAGGCGTGCTGGTGATGCATGCAGGGAATGTGGTGACGGTCCTGGATGAGCGCGACGGACTTTCGTCCGGCCACGTGTACCACTTGTTCGCAGACGGGGGAGAGTTGTTCGTGGCCACGGAGCGCGGAGCCGATCGGGTGACCGGCCCATGGACCGCACCACGCGTGCACCGCTACGATGCGGGCCTGCTCGGCGGCCTGCACGATGTACGCGATGTGGCGGCTGACAGCACCTCGGCCTATGTGCTGGTGGCCGATGGCCTCTGCCAGCTGCCCCGCCAGCAGGCCGCCGAACGTCCGCAGATCCCGCTACCCTACATCCGTCATGTGCTGCGCAACGACACCCTGCTGCGCGTGCACGGTACCATCACCATGCACCGTGGCCGCGACCAGTTGCAGCTGGAACTGGGCGCGGTGCATTTCGACCGGCCGGATGAGGTACGCATGGAGTACCGTCTGGACCGCGAGGCCTCCTGGCAGCGGCTGGTGGGCCCCTGGCTGGACCTCGCGGCCGTTTCGGCGGGCGATCACCTGGTGCAGGTTCGCGCCGCGCTAGCGGACGGAGCGTGGTCCACACCGGTGGAGATCGGGTTGCTTGTGGTGCCGCCCGTTTGGGAACGCACCTGGTTCATCGGCCTGCTGGCCCTGGCCGGAGCGATCATCGTCTATACCAGTGTGCGCGCCTTCCTTCTGCGCCGGTATCGCCTGCGCATGGAGCGCATCCACCAGCGCGAGCACCTTGTGCGCGAGCGCGAACGCATTGCCATGGACCTTCATGACGACCTGGGTGCGGAGCTCAGCAGCCTGCTCCTGATGACCCGTATGGAACGCGAGCATCCTGGTCCGCAAAGCCTGCAGCGCGTGGAACAGGTGGTGGGCCAGCTGACGGACAAGGTGAAGGAGGTGATCTGGAGCACGGACCCCAAGCTGGATACCATCGAGGCCACGCTCACCTTCATTCAACGCCACGTGCTCCACATCTGCGCACGCCACGGCCTGCAGGTGCGCACCAGTTTGCCGCCCGAGCTGCCCGATCTGGAGCTGTCCGCCGGCATGCGCCGCGAATTGTACCTCATTGCCAAGGAGGCGCTCAACAACGTGCTGAAACACGGCAACGCAAGCCGCTTCACCATGGCTGCCGTGCTGCGCGATGGCGCCCTGCACTTGACCTTCACCGATGATGGCAAGGGTGGCACCGCAAGCCTTGCCGATGGCATGGGCCATGGCTTGCGCAACATGGTCGCTCGCGCCAATGCATTGGGTGGTTCCCTCACCCTTTCCGAGGCACGGCCGCATGGTACACGCGTCCACCTGCAGCTTCCACTGGAGCAGGCTCGCCCGAACGGGTGATGACAAGGCCGCCTTTCACCTGTAGCTTCGCCCGCTCGCATGACCGCTGACCCCAAGCTCGATGTGCTGGTCGTGGAGGATAACTCCAGTTACCGCGCGGCACTGGCCTCCTTGATCGGTTCCACCACCGACATGCAATGCACCACCTGCCCCAATGCGGAGGAGGCGCTGCGCATCCTGGAGCAGCGTTCCTTTCCGGTGGTGGTCATGGACATTGACCTGCCGGGCTTGAACGGCATCCAGTGTACCCGGGTGATCAGGGAGCAGTGGCCGGCCACCCAGGTGATGATGTGCACGGTGTTCGAGGATGATGACAAGATCTTCAGGGCCCTGGAGGCGGGTGCCACGGGTTACGTGGTGAAGCAGGCCCCGATCGAGGAGTTGCTGGACGCCATCCGCCAGGTGCATACCGGTGGATCACCCATGAGCGCAGGCATCGCCCGCAAGGTGGTGAGCACCTTCCACCGGCACGCCCCCCGTGCACAGGAGCCTCTCACCCAGCGCGAGCAGGAGGTCCTCGGTCTCATCGCCGAAGGCCTCACTGTGAAGGAGATCGCCGATCGCACCCATGTGAGCTCCAACACTGTACGCACCCACATCCGCCACATCTACGAGAAGCTGCACGTGCGCAGCCGGGTGGAGGCTGTGAACAAATTGCGCCAACGCTGACCGGTCCTGAATATCACCCGAACGGGTGATTGTGGGAGCCCCACACCCAAGGCACTTTTGTCCAGCGCTTTCCGGCTTGTCCGGAGCAGTGCCACAACCAGGGATCGAAGATCGGTACCGGAGCACACCAGCTTCGACCCGGAGCAAAGGACCCCCGCCGCAAGGTGGGGGTCTTTGTTTTGGCGCTGAGGATGAGGTCTTGGCATCCCGGTCACAGGTGTTCATCGGACCATGAGCCGCGCGCAGGAGCCCGGCGCACTGCTGCCGGGCCTGATGTACTTTTCCCGCAGATGACCACCCAGGTGGTCAACGCGACCCATGCGGCTACATAGATTCCTTGTGTTCCTGCCCGCGACCATCGCATTCTCGTCCGCCGCGCAGAGCTTCCCATCGTCATACACTCCATGGCCTTTGCCATCCGGAGGCCTGATCAGCGACGGCACCACCTGCGGCTTCAATACCACCAACGACCTCACCAGCTTTGGTGAAGCCGGATCGAACCGCTGGGCCCTGCGCGACATGGATGGCGACACACGCCCGGACCTTCTGGTGCTTGCCGTGTCCGGATCGCTGGCCCGGCATCGCACCTTCAACACAGGCTCCGGCCCCCATTGGCGGGTGCACCTCAATACGGGAGCGGGCTTCTCATCAACGGCCATCAACTGGTCCCTTCCAGGCGGCGGGGTGGTCATGAGCAACGATACCTTGGGCTACATCATGCCCATGCACGGTGGCTTGGTGAACTACGTTGCCGGCAGCCGCACATGGGGCCTGGAGGACCTGAACGGTGACGGCCGGCCGGACCTGGTGGTGACCGGCGAGCGGCTCACGGATACCTCGCCATACTCCGGTTTCAACCCCGGCCCGGGTGCTCACTGGAAGGTGTATCTGAACAACGGCAGTGGCTTCAACACCTCGCCAGTGACCTGGCCTGTTCCACCGGGTGGCTTCCAGGCCGGCGGTGTGGACTACGGCTTCCACCATGTGGTGGGCATCGTGCAGACGAATTGTGACGATGGCACCTATATCTGGCGGCTGGCCGACATGAACAACGATGGCAAGCCGGACCTGGTGGTCACCGGTGCTCATACACTTCAAGGGCTCAGCAGTTTTCCCAGCGCGTTCGATGTCACCATCAACAGTTTCTGGAAGGTGTTCATGAACACGGGCTCCAGCTTTCTCACCACACCTTACCAGCAAGCGCTTCCTGCAGGTGGAAATGTGCGCAACGGTGTGCTCAACGGCTTCTTTGCGCTCTACGCCTTCGACCCCAGCGCGGACATCGCATCGGACTGCTGGGCCATGCGCGACCTGAACGGGGATGGATGGCAGGACCTTCTTGTGATCGGCAGGAAGGTGACCAACATGGATTATTCCAGTTTCTTCCAGGGCAGTGATGGCTATTGGAAGGTGCATTGGGGCGGTCTTGGTGGCTTCGATGCCACGCCCAACCAATGGTGGATGCCGGAAGGCGGCATGATCCGCAGTTCCCTGCACCTGGGCTTCAACACTACCGGGCACAATGGTGGCGCGGTGTACGACATGGGCAGCGATACCTGGACGCTGGCGGATTTGGATGGCGACCGTTTCGAGGATCTGCTGGTGATGGGTGAGCGTGCTTTCGCCGGTGCGCCATACACCAGCGATTTCAGTGCGGCGGTACCCCGTTACTGGAAGCTGCATACGGCGGCCGATACCGGCTTCGCCCAGGTCTACGAGCCATGGCTTATTCCCAATGGCGGAGTTCTGGATGAGGGACTCGCAGGTGGTTTCGCCAGTCCCTTGGTCACCCCCAGCGCCGTGACCGATACCGGAAGTGAAGCGTTTGAATTGATCGACCTGGACGGCAGCGGCACACCCGACCTGGTGGTGAACAGCGCGCGCGCTGCGAACGGCAAGCACATCACGTTTGATCAATCCACCGCCCCGCATTGGCGTGTGTACATGAACCCCTTCTTTGTGGGCATGCCGGACCACAACACACCGCAGGCATTGCTTCAACTCGTGCCGAACCCCGCATTGGAACACGTGCGTGGCGCCCTTTCCGGCGGCATGGTGCGCGAGCTCCGCATCTTTGATCTGCATGGGCGGGATCTCCGTATGGCAAGGGGTGAGGTGATGGACCTTGCGGGGGTCGCAGCCGGCGTTTATCTCATCGTCGCCATAGACACCCGTGGCGCCAGGCATACGGCACGTCTGGTGAAACAGTAGGCGCATCATGCTTCAGGCGGGCAACTCAACCTATGTGATAGTGGTGGCAGCGGGTCTCATCCTGTTCACCTGCATGATGACCGGATGCGGCCCGCGCTTTACTTCCACGGATAGGGAGGCCATCAAGTCGGTGATGCAGGCACAGGAGGTGGCTTGGAACGCCGGCGATCTTGCTGGCTTCATGGCAGGATACGTGGATACGGTCTGCTTCATCGGCCGCAGCGGGCTCACCTGCGGCAGGGAAGCGGTGACGGCGAACTACCGCAAGGGTTACCCGGACCGGGTGGCCATGGGCAGGCTCAGCTTCGGCGTAACGGAACTGCTGCCTGTGGATGCGCACCATGCCTGGCTTACCGGCACCTGGAGGTTGGAGCGCACGGCAGACACGCTCGCCGGCGGCTTCACCCTCTTGTGGACAAAGGGTGGTGAAGGTTGGCGCATCGCCCGCGACCACAGCCATTGAACGGCCGCCTATCTTGGCACCGACCCGATGACGCTCATACTCATCGCCGCCACCAGCGTGCTCTCGCTGTTCGCCTTCGGCGATCGCCGCGTGTTCGAAGCGCTCCTTTTCCATCCATGGACCATCCGGGAGCGGCGGGACTGGACACGTTTCATCTCCCACGCTTTCGTGCATGCCGATGTGCCCCACCTGCTGGTGAACATGTACGTGCTCTACATCTTCGGCCCCGGTGTGGAACGCGCCTTCATGGACTTCACCGACGGCAGTGGCCGGCTGCCTTTTCTGGCATTGTATCTCGGAGGCATCCTGTGGAGCAGTTTGCCGGGCTATCGCAAGCACCGCTTCAACCCGGAATACCGTGCGGTGGGCGCTTCGGGTGCCGTTAGTGCGGTGCTCTTCGCGCACATCCTCATCAGGCCCATGGACGGCATCGGCATGCTCTTTCTCCCTGGCCTGCACATCCCCGCCTTCATCTTCGGCATCCTGTACATGGTCTTCGAGTGGTACATGGACAAGCGGGGCGGCGGCCGGGTGGCGCACGATGCCCACCTGCACGGTGCCTTTTTCGGCCTGCTTTTCACGGCCATCCTGCAACCCTCGCTGGTCACCAGGCTTCTCCATCTGCAGCTCTGAACCATGAACGGCCGTTCCTGTGTGTTCCTCGACCGCGATGGCGTGATCATCCGCGAACGCGGGGAGCACACCTGGCTGCTGGCTGATGTGGAGTTGTTGCCGGGAGTACCCGAGGCATTGCTCGCCCTGCGCCGCACCGGTCACCTCATCATCCTCATCACCAACCAGAGCGGCATCGGCCTGGGGCTCTACGGCCACGCGGATGTGGAACAGGTGCATGCCTATCTTCACGAACGCCTGGACCCCCTGGGGGCCGGTTTTGACGACGTGTACTACTGCCCGCACCATCCCTCGAAGGGCCGCTGCCTCTGTCGCAAGCCCGGTTCGCTCATGCTGGAGCGCGCCATCGCGCGGCATGGCATTGCCCCGGACCGGTCCGTGATGATCGGTGACCGTGACCGCGACACCGACGCCGCTACCGCAGTGGGTGTGCGCGGCATCCTTATACCAGCCAACGCTCCGCTTCTGCCCGTGCTGAGTGAGCACGGACTTCTGCCATGATGCGACAGGTCATTCTCAACGGCAGGCTGGTGGAGGGTGATCCCCCTCTGATGCCTGTGGATAACCGCGCCTTCCACTATGGCGATGGGGTCTTCGAGACGATCCGGGTGATCGGTGGCAGAGGGCAGTTGCTCGAAGCCCATTGGGCACGTCTTGCGGCCAGCCTTGCGGTGCTCGGCATACGCATGCCGGAGAAGCTCACGGCCGAGTTGCTGGACCGCTATGTGAGCGACCTGGCACAACGCGGTGGCGGAGCGGGTGGCCGTGCACGCCTCACCGTGTACCGCGATGCGCCGGGTTTCTACCGTCCCGATGCAGATGCAGGTGCTTTCACCCTCGAGTACGAGCCACTGGCGGAGATGACCTACACCCTGAATGAGCAAGGGGTGATGGTGGACATCTACCCGGACATGCGCAAGCCGGTGAACCAACTGGCCGTGCACAAGACCCTGAACGCACTGCTTTATGTGATGGCGAGTTTGTGGGCCAAGGGCCGCGGATTGGATGACTGCCTGCTGCAGAACGATCGCGGCAACATCATCGAGAGCAGCAGCGGCAACCTGTTCATGGTGAGCAACAGCGTACTCTACACACCCGCGTTGACCGATGGCTGTGTGGGGGGGGTGATGCGCATGCGCGTGATCAACCTGGCGCTGGCCGGTGGCATCAAAGTGTACGAATGCTCATTGAACCCGCAGAATCTGCTGGCGGCCGATGAGGTCTTCTTCACCAATGCGGCGCGCGGTATTACATGGGCCGCTGCGTACCGCACCAAACGTTACACCCAGCGCATGGCACAGCGCATCACTGCCATGCTGGTGGAGGGCGTCAGTTGAGCGTGGGGTCGTCCGGGAAGTTGGCCAGTGGCGCATACTCCCGTCCCATGTGCCGGAGCGTATCGCCCCATATATCATTCAGGCGCGTGTCCATGATGTGGCGTCGCTTGGCCTCAGCCACCAGCCACGACCGCTCGCTCAGTTCGCGGTCCAGCTGGTCCTCACTCCATCCGCTGTAGCCCACGAAGAACCGGACCTTGTCACCCAGCCGCTGTTCAGTGTTCAACAGGTCACGGAGCTGCTCAAAGTCGCCGCCCATGAACACCCCGTCCACCACTTCAAGGCTGCCCTCCACGCGTGCACCAATGGTGTGCAGGTAGTAGAGGTTGCCGCTTTGCACGGGCCCGCCGATGCCAATGCGGGTGCGGATGGGCGGCATGTTCTCCATGAGGTCGCCGATGTCCATGTCCAGGTACCGGTTCAGCACGAAGCCGAAGGAGCCCTCCTGGTTGTGCTCGCACAGCAGCACCACGGTGCGGCGGAAGTAGGGGTCTGATAGGAATGGTTCGGAGACGAGCAGCCGGCCTCGCTTCGGGTCAAGGCGGTTCTGCGGGTCCAGGTCCAGGAAGTCGCGCGACATCGTTCGTGCCAGCAAGTTAAGGCGATCGTGTGGTGGAGATGACAGGGAACAGTTCATGGGCATGGGTACGGGATAACTTCGCACGCAACCTGGCGCATCATGCAGAAGCACATTCATCACCGCAAACAATATGACACCGGTCTGCTCACCGAGGAGCTTGCGGGCACGGACCCCATACGCTTGTTCGCGCGGTGGCTGGAGCAGGCCGAAAGTGCCGGTGTACCGGAACCGCATGCCATGACCCTGGCAACGAACGGCGCGTTGGGGCCCTCGGCACGCATCGTGTTGCTGCGCACGGTGGACCCGCGCGGGTTCACGTTCTACACCAATTACAACAGTCGCAAGGCGATGGACCTGGAACACGATGCGCGTGCCGCGTTGTTGTTCTTCTGGCCGCAGATCGAACGGCAGGTGCGCGTGGAGGGGGTGATCGCCAAGGTGGAAGCGGAGGAGTCCGATGCCTATTTCGCTTCACGCCCGCGTGAAAGCCGCATCGGTGCATGGGCCAGCGATCAGAGCCGCCCCGTGGAAAGTCGCGATGCGCTCGATGATCGATATGTACGTTGGAAGGACCGGTTCGGGGCCGATGACGTACCGCGTCCCGCGCATTGGGGCGGCTATCGCGTGCATCCCACACGCATTGAGTTCTGGCAGGGCAGGCCGGACCGGTTGCATGATCGTCTCCTCTTTCTGTTCCATGCGCAGGAACGCACGTGGGAGCGTGTGAGGCTGCAGCCCTGATCACGCTAGGGCACAAAAGCAGAAGACCCTCCGTTGCCGGAGGGTCTTTCGCTTGCAGTGGTCAGGCCTTACTTCTTCTTCTTGGCAGCAGCCTTCTTCTTCGGCGCAGCCTTCTTCTTGGTCGCCTTCTTGGCAGCCTTCTTCTTCGGGGCAGCCTTCTTGGCGGTGGCCTTCTTGGCAGCGGCTACGCGCTTGGACGGACGGGCTTTGCCTCGGCTGCCAGCGGTACGCTTACCTTTCTTCGTCTTCTTATCACCTTTTCCCATTGTGTGGAGTGTTTAAGGTTTGACCCAAATGTATCGGGATGGCGTTTACGAATGACCCTGTATGTAGGTTTCAATTGTCAACTGATGAATGTTGATAGTGATGAACGCGATCGATCGATGAGGTGATCGAAGGACGTGATCCATGATGTCATCGATGTGTGTGATGCATGCGCAGCAGTGATCGATGCACGCGTTCAACCATCCAATGTTCCTGCGCGCAACCGCTCTTCGATCAGCGGTGCATCGCGCAGTTGTTTGCGCGCCCACGCGAGCTTCAATGCACGCACGGCATCCGCATCCAGGCAGTGCGCATGCGGGTCGAGCATGCGCATGCGTTCGCTCAGTGTGTAGAGCACAAGTGCGGCGGATACTGAAATGTTGAAGCTCTCCGTGAAGCCGTACATGGGGATGCGCAGCGTGCCATCGGCGAGGCGCATCAGCGTGTCGCTCGCGCCGGTGAGCTCGGTGCCGAAGCAGATGGCCACAGGAGAGGACAGGTCGAGCGTGGAGGGTGTATCACTTGTTCCATGCGGCGAGGTGACGATGATGCGGTAGCCACGTGCGCGCAATCCTTCAATGCAGGAGGTGGTGTTGTCGGCGTCCTTCCGGTAACGGTGTATGTCCACCCACTTGGAAGCACCAAGCGAGACTTCGGGGTTGAGGGTGTACGCGTTCCGGTTCTCGATCACGTGCATGTCCTGCACGCCGACCAGATCGCAGGTGCGCACCACGGCACTGGCATTGTGCGGCTGGTAGATGTCCTCCAGCACCACGGTGAGGTGCCGGGTGCGCAACGGGGCCAGCCGGTCGAAGAGTTCGCGCTTGTGGGGAGAGATGTAGCGGGTGAGCGCCTCGTAGAGTTCGTCGTCGGTCATGGGGGAGGGGAATGGCACAAAAAAAGGAAGTCCCTCTTGCGAGGGACTTCCAGTTCATTGGTGGGGTGAGGGGATCACTTCACCTTGTTGGAGAGATCGGCACCGGCCTTGAACTTCACGACCTTCTTGGCAGCGATCTTGATCTCCTTACCGGTCTGGGGGTTGCGGCCTTTGCGAGCAGCACGCTTGGTGATGCTGAAGGTGCCGAAGCCCACGAGGGCCACGCGCTCACCCTTCTTCAGGGCCTTGGTGGTGTTGTTCACGAAGGCGTCCAGTGCACGCTTCGCATCCGCCTTGGAGATCTTCGCTTCAGCGGCGATCGACTCGATCAGTTCAGCTTTGTTCAAGCCCATGGTAGTTTGGTTTTGAGTTGTTTGTTTAGGAACTCGTGGACAAATGTATCCGCAAACGCAGGCCCGTCAAGGGTTTCCCGTGGTTCGGCCGGAAAATGTTGAAAAATCTGGGGGTTTGTTGATAAGTGCGCCTGTATCCCGCTACCAGCAAGGGTTTCCGGAAGTGGCGCTCGCCGCAATACGCATGCCGGGGTAAACGCGCCGATCGGACACCCCGTCAGGTCACCCCAGGTGCACATCGGGTCGCTCGCCCTGCCCCCGAACGAACTCGGAGGCGGCCATACGCCGCCGGCCTTCAAGCTGCACCTCCAACAGGCGCAGCACGCCATCCGCGCAGCACACCGTGAGGTCGTCATTCCGCATGCGGACCACCCCCGGCCCCCCGAACAAAGCCTGGTCGGTGCGTTGTGTGCGCAGCACTTTGAAGTGCTGCACGGGGCGGTCCCCTTCCTGCCAGGTGGTCCATGCACCCGGGTGCGGACTGAGGCCGCGGATGTGATCATGCACCTGTTGCATGGGGCGGTCCCATGCAATGCGGCTGTTGTCCGCTGTTAGCTTGGGTGCGGCATGCAGGGTGCCGGCATGCGACATGTCCTGCTGCCCCCTGCGCGGTGCAGTGCCGGCAAGGACCTCCCTGACCGTGCGCACCACGAGCGTGGCACCGGTTGCTGCCAGGCGGTCGTGCACCTCCCCGGCCGTGTCGTCCGCACCGATGTCGATGGCGTCCTGGTGGATGACATCCCCCGTGTCGATGCGCTCGGTGATGTAAAAGGTGGTGACCCCGGTGCGGACCTCGCCGTTGATCACCGCCCAATTGATCGGCGCCGCACCGCGGTAGTCCGGCAGGAGCGAGGCGTGCAGGTTGATGGTGCCGAGCGGGGGCGAAGTGTACACCGCACGGGGCAGCTTGCGGAAGGCCACCACCACAATGACCGCAGGCGCCAGGGTGCTCAACGCGGTGATGAACCCGGGATCATCCATCCGTTCGGGTTGCAGCACGGGAAGGGAAAGCTCCAGGGCGCGCTGCTTCACGGCGGATGGCCGCAATTGGAGCCCGCGCCCGGCCGGCCGGTCCGGTGCCGTGACCACACCGGCGATGGGAATGCCCGCCGCATGGAGCGCATCGAGCGAGCGCACCGCGAAGGGTGGCGTGCCCATGAAGAGGATGGAGCGTTCGTTCACGGCAGCGAAGCAACGAGATCGGGCGCGATGTGGAAGCGATAGGGCAGCAACGCATCGGCCCCGGCGTAGTCCACTCCGACCCGTGGACCACTCACCACATCGCGATCAGGTATGCGGATGCTGCGGTCCTCGATCCATACCCGGTCACCGAGCAGGTCCGCACCATCGAGCGCATGTGTGATACCCAGCGCCTGCGACACGTTGCCCGGGCCGGATGTGGTGAGCACAGCGCGCCCGCCGCGACGGACCTTCATTTCCGCAAGCCCTTCCAAGGGGGCCAGCGCACGCACGAGCACCGCATGGGGCACGCCCGCTTCATGCGTCACCACATTGAAGAGGTGATGGATGCCATAGCAGAGGAAGACGTAGGCCGTTCCGCCCGGTGCGTACATGGACGCGTTCCGCTTGGTGTGCCGGCCACCAAAGGCATGCGAGGCCCGGTCGGTGATACCTGCGTATGCCTCGGTCTCGGTGATGATGCCGGATGTGCGCCGCCCATCAAGCTGCGTGACCAGCACCTTGCCGAGCAGTTCGCGCGAGAGGCGCACCACATCGTGATGCATGTAGAACGCGCGGGGCAGTGGGTCGTGCGGCATGCGCTCAGGAGCTTCCTTCGCCCGGTGGTGCATCGGCGGCCCAGCGCGCGGCCAGCGGTTCCGATACCATGCTTCCATCAGGGGCGGTGGCTGTTGCGCGAGCGCGGCAGAGGTCGCAGCGTCCGCAGTCGGCGCCATCGGCATCGCCGAAGTAGGTGCGCAGGTGGCGCTCACGGCAGCCTGCGCCCAGGTTGAGATAGTCACACATGGTACGCGCGCGCGTACGCGCGCGCGAAAGGCGATCGGCCAGCGCCTCTGGTGAGAGCAGGATGCGTGTGGCGTCCAACCGGGGGCAGAGGAGGGTCACCAGCGGATCGTCCGTCCGCTCGCGGTAGTGGAGCACGCCCATGCGGTGCAGCTCATGCAAGGCCTTCCGCACGCGGTCCACCGACCACTTGAGGTGCTGCGCGGCACGCTCCTCATCAATGCGCACCGGCTCCTCGAACAGACCGCCGTGCATGCGCAGCAGCACTTCCACCAACGGCCCCAGCCGTTGGTCGCGCACACGGATGTCATACACCGTGCGGTGCGGTGCGGTGATGATCGCGCGTGAGGGATCATGCACCCCCTCGCTCAGGGCCACGAGACCATCGAGCTCCAGCGCCTTCATGGCATTGGCCACCTGCACCACCGGCAGGTCGGTGCGCCGCGCGAGTTCCTGAAGGTCCAACCGGTAGGCTTCATGCGCACCGGAACCCAGGGCTATGCGATGCAGGTCGGCAAAGGCCTGGTACACGCGGCGCACATCGGCCAGTGGTGGAAAGGACGCCTCGGCCTTTTCCAGCAGGCGTTCGGCGTCACCTGGGGCATTCAGCAACACCGCCAGGGCGGGTAGGCGGTCGCGCCCGGCGCGGCCGGCTTCCTGGTAGTAGCTCTCGATGTCCTGCGGAGGTGTCCAGTGCACCACGAGCCGCACATCGGCCTTGTCGATGCCCATGCCGAAAGCGGTGGTGGCCACCACGAAACGCACCGCATCGCTGGACCACGCCTTTTGCACGCGATCGCGCTCGGCATGGTCCAGACCGGCATGGTAGGGCGCTGCCGTGAACCCGTGATGGCGCAGCAGGTCGGCCACGCGCACGGTGCTCTTGCGCTCGCGCACGTATACGATGGCTGTACCCGTGGTGCGTTGGGCCAGGCGCAGCAGCCGTCCACTGCGGTCCTCGCCATGGGTCACCCACCAGGTGAGCTCGGGCCGCGCGAAGTCGCCGCGCAACAGGTTCGGTGCGCGGAAGGCGAGCTTCTCCATGATGTCACCCGCCACTTCGGGGGTGGCCGTGGCGGTAAGGGCCACGATGGGCACCTGTGGGAAGGTCTCCCGCAGGGTGGTGATGCGCAGGTAGGAGGGGCGGAAGTCATAGCCCCATTGTGAGATGCAATGCGCCTCGTCCACCGCGATGAGGCCGATGGGCAGGTGTGCAAGGCGGGCACGGAACAAGTCGGTCTGTAGCCGCTCCGGTGACACATAGAGAAAAGCGCGCTTGCCGGCCGCACAACTTTCCAGCGCATGGTCCACTTCGGTGCGTGACATGCCGGAGGTGATGGACACGGCCAGGATGCCCTTTTCACGCAGGCGTTCCACCTGGTCCTTCATGAGCGCGATGAGCGGCGACACCACCAGGCACATGCGCTCCATGGCCAGCGCAGGCACTTGAAAGCAGAGGCTCTTACCGCCGCCAGTGGGCAGCAGCGCGAGCGTGTCGCGGCCCTCGAGTACCGAGCGGATCACGCGCTCCTGCAGGGGCCTGAAGTCCGCATGGCCCCACGTGTCGCGCAGCACGGCATGGATGTCCTTCATGGAAGCGAACGGGAAGGTGGTGATGAATGGCGGCCGGTAGGGGCACAGGTGGCCGGGTGCACTACATTTGGCCGTACCAATACGGACCGCGCATGATCACAACCGGGCAAAAGATAGCCATACAGCGCACCACGAAGTCACGGCTTCCGGAGACGGACCTCGACCAGATCAAGTTCGGGCGCACGTTCAGCGACCACATGGTGGTGATGGACTATCGTGATGGCGCCTGGCAGGCACCCACCATCGTTCCTTTCGGCGATCTGCGCATGTCGCCCGCCACGCTGGTGCTGCATTACAGCCAGACCATCTTCGAAGGGCTGAAGGCGTACAAGGGCGAAGGCGGCCAGGTGAACCTCTTCCGCCCGCAGGCGAACATCGCGCGCATGAACCGCAGTACGCACCGCATGTGCATGCCGCACATCCCTGAGGACGTGTTCCTTGAAGCGCTGGTGGAGCTCGTGCGGCTGGACAAGGATTGGATCCCACAGGGCGAGGAGGCGGCCATGTACATACGTCCCTTCATGTTCGCCAGCGATGAGTATATCGGTGTGCGCCCCAGCGAGAGCTACCGCTTCATGATCTTCACCTGCCCGGTGCGCGGCTACTACAAGGAGGCGGTGCGCGTGAAGATCGAGACGGAGTACAGCCGTGCCTTCCCCGGTGGCACCGGCACGGCCAAGTGCGGCGGCAACTATGCCGGTGCGCTGTACCCCGCCAAGCTGGGCCAGGACAAGGGATTCCATCAGCTCGTATGGACGGACGCCAAGGAGCACCGCTTCATCGAGGAGAGCGGCACCATGAACATCTTCTTCCATCTGGGTGACAAATTGGTGACCCCTGCATTGAGCGGGACCATCCTCGACGGCATCACGCGGGACAGCATCATCGAAATGGCCAGGGCGGAGGGCATCACCGTGGAGGAGCGACCGATCACCGTGGCGGAGATCGTGGCGGGGTTGCGCAACGCCACCCTGCACGAGGCCTTCGGCACCGGCACGGCGGCCACCATCGCCCACATCCAGACCATTGCGCTGGGCGAGGAGGTCTTCGACCTGCCGGCGCTCACAGACAGCTCACATTCGGTGCATCTGGGCCGCAAGCTGGATGAGATCCGGCGTGGCGCCGTGGCTGATACGCGCGGCTGGCTGGTCAACGTGGCGTAACGAACGATCCTCGCGTGAAGGCCGGGCTCAATGTCCGGCCTTCGCTTTTTCCGGAGGGTGCATCAGGCCGGCCATGCTGTCGGGCAGCACGGCGATGCCCGGTATGCAGGCGAAGAGCATGGCCGCAGGCCATCCATCCATCAAGACCTGCCAGGTGGTGCCGGCCACCAGCACAAGCCCGAAGCACAGGCCGGTAAGGTGCAGCCCCAGGTAGGCGAAGCGCGGGATACCGGGGTCGATGCGCAGGACGCGACGCTGGTGACGGTGTGTGGTAGGCTTTGTGGATGCTGATGATCGGCTCCGTTCACGCAGGCGCTCGTCCACCCAGGCGCGCAGGCGTGCATCACTCAGCAGTTCATAGGCCAGTCTTGCACGTTTGAACGCTTCCGCCGCGTGGGGCGATGGGTTCACATCCGGATGGAAGCGCTTGGCCTTTTCACGCCAGGCCCGCCGCACCGCTTCGTCATCCGCATCACGCGGCACACCCAGCAGGCTGTATGGATCGGCCGGGGTGTGCATGGTGGTGCGCAGTATGTGTTCGGGCCTTGATGGCCTGCGAAAAGGCCATCAGGCACAGGAAAGGTAGGCGATCAGGTCCCCCGGCGAACATGGCAGGTGTTGGCCTTCGCGTTCAGGACTGCCCCTGATGCCGCTTCGGATGGTCGAACCAGACCAGTGTGCCCAGGTCACGCGTCACGGCGGCCCACTCCTTCACCGGAAAGTCGATGCGCACGATGCCGCAGGTGGGCAGGTTGCCGATGTCTTCACTACTGAGGTATTCCACCAGTTCGGTAAAGCCCGGGTTGTGCCCGAACAGCATCACCCGGTCGGCAGTGGGCGGCAACACGTTCACCACGTGCAGCAATACGCGGTGGTCCGCCAGGTAGATGGAGCGGTCCTGCAGGATGTCCTTCTCTGCGATGTCCATGGCCTGTGCGAACGCACGCGCCGTGGTGATCGCACGGTTGGCCGGGCTGCTCACCAGCAGGTCCACCGGCTCGCCGCGCTCCTTGAACACGCGCGCCATGAAAGGTGCATTGCGCTCACCGCGTGTGTTCAGCGGACGGTCGAAGTCATCCAGGGTGGGAACGCTCCGGTCGCTCTTCGCATGGCGGCAGAGGTAGAGCGTTTTCATGGTGCATGGTCAAAGCCTTCCCCAGCGCTTCAATCCGTCCAGCAGGCCGTTCAGCACCAGGTTGGCCTCCGTGGTGATGGGCAGCTCCAGCAACGCGCGCTTGCCTTCGGTGGCCGCGCCCACTGCCGGTGAATTGCGGCTGATCTCCAGCAACAGCTCACGCGGGTATTCACCCTGGAAGCGCAGGTGCAGCATTTCGCCGCCCGCGAGCCGCAGGCGGTAGAGTGGATAGGGCGTGGCCGGGTCGTACCAGCCCTCGTCATGCTCCAGCACGTGGCCTTCCCGGCTCAGGTCGGTGGCCCATTGGTCGAGCACGAAGTGGAGCACGTCCTCCACGAAGATGGAAGGGTCGCGCGGAAGCTGGTATTGATTGAGGTCCAGCGGGGCCAGCAGGCGTGAGCGAGTCTGGCGCAGGGTCGCTGTCAGGTGGTCCAGTTGGTCGGTGAAGGTCATCGCGGCACGGTTCGTTCAGCGGCGGCAACGTATACCCCAATGGCATGCCGGACAACAGGTGGGCCGAGGCGTTATCCACGATCGATCCCACGATCGGCCGCCCGGTGCCCGAACAGCCAGGAATGTGACGCACGTCATTGATGACGCTCTATTGCAATGGTCACTTTGTATCGTGAACCAGTAAAACACACTGCCATGTCAACGCTCGTTCCATCCCGCAAGTCTTTGCTCTCACGTTTCTTCGACGATGATGCCTTTGGTTTTCCCGAGGGCTTTCTCGATGATGAGCGCTTCAAGCCTGCGCGCTTGTTCGACCGACCGTTCTTCAAGGACGCGAACCTCCCCGCCGTGAACATCAAGGATAATTCCGATCACTTCGCCATCGAGCTTGCCGCTCCGGGCTACAAAAAGGATGACCTGAAGGTGAACGTGAAGGATGGTGTGCTCACCATCTCCAGCGAACGGAAGCAGGAGAGCGAGGAGGAGAAGAAGGGATACACCCGCAAGGAGTGGAGTTATGTATCCTTCAGCCGCTCCTTCGTGCTGCCGGAGCACACCGATCCGGACAGCTTGAAGGCCACGTTCGCCGATGGCGTGCTGAAGCTGACCTTGAACAAGGTGAAGGCCGTGCCCGAGGTGAAGGGGCGCGAGATCAAGATCGATTGAGTTCGCGGACCCCTGGTCGGATCCGTGGAACGTGGATGGGCGCGGGGTGCTGAGGCACTCCGCGCTTTTTCAGCGCCTTCAATAGGGTCTGACATTCATCAGCCCCGCATTGGAACGGCGGGTGCACCTTGCTTGAACGCACCGGAGCCTTGGGTGCCATGCATCAATGACCGAACTTGAGTTCCGCCCACGCTTCCACTTCTTCACCCCGCTGGCGGCCGATGAGGTGAAGCGACGGATCGCTGCGCATGTGGTGGATGACAACGCACTGGGCCTCCAACTGAAAGGCACGGGCCATCACCTCATCCTCCAGTTCCCGGTGAATAGCCAGCGCTCATGGACGCCGCAGATGGACCTGGACGTGGAGGTGGAGGAGGGGCGCACACGTGTGCGCTGCCTCATCGGTCCGTCGCCATCCATCTGGATGTTGTTCGTGGGAGGCTACCTGGGCTGCGTGGTGCTGGCCCTGCTGGGCATCTCCATCGGTGTGGCGCAGGGCATCGTGGGTGCACCGGTATGGGGCTACCTGCTGGTGGCCCCCACACCGTTCATCGCACTGGTGCTTTGGTTGCTGGCGCAGGAAGGCAAGCGCCGTTCACAGGACGCCATGCGCGCGTTGAAGACCTTTGTGGATGAGGCGCTCGGGTGTGACTGTTTCCGGCTGGCGGAAGAGGAATGACCGGGATCAGCGGCCGCCGAAGCCCCCGAAGAGCAGCGCGATGCTCAGGAAGAAACCGTCGAGCTCGTCCGCATCGGTCTGTGGCAGCGACAGCCCGTCCACATAGCGGTAGCCCGCCAGGATCGTCGGACGGAACCAGGGCGTGATGTTGAGGTCGCAGCCCAATGTGGGGGTGATGACGAACACGCGGTCCTCGATGTCACGCACCGCCGGGTTGTCCTGGGTGTGGAACTGGTCATCATCGAAGTCCCAGGTGGCGGCGCCCCAACCGAGCTGCAGCCCCACCACGGGGTGCACGGGTTTGTGCGGCATGGCGCTGTATTGGAACCAGAAGCCGCCGTGGCCGAAGGAAAGCTCGGCCTTCAGTGCCCGGTCCCTGTCCGTGAAGAAGATGTTGCGCTCCACCTGGGTGGTGAGGCCCATGCCGTAGCCGCCCACGAGCAGCCGCTGGCTGAAGAGCACACCACCACCGCCGCCCATGAAGCCGGAGATGCCGCTGAACGCGTCGATGGAGCCGCCCTGCATCAGCAGGCCCCCGGCACCGCTCACGTGCAGCGGGCCAGCAAAGAGGTAGCGCGTTTCCGGTGCCTGCTGGGCCTGCAGGATCGATCCAGTGCCGAACAGGAGCAGAAGGGGAAGTTGGCGGATCATGGCGGCTGGGGATGGTACACAAAGGTGGTCGTGATGCGGGTCGCTTGCGCTGACGGTGGTCACTTGGTTCACCGAAGTCCGCCTACGCTCCTTCGGAGCCAAGTTGAACGAAGTCCGCCTACGCTCCTTCGGAGCTACGGCGGACAAAGTCCACGGACGAAGCTTCGCTGCTTCGGCGTACGAAGTACATCTCCAGTTCCCCCTTGCCCTTCGCCTGCACTTTTCCGCGCGGGGTGAAGTCGAACAGGCGTGTCACACCGAGCGGCGTCGAGGTGCCAGCCTGTTCTTTCACCAGCTCACAGGTGGCCTCGCTGATGTTCACCTTGCCCACTTCACCGCCGCTCTCCATGCGCGCCGCGATGTTCACGGTGTCACCCCACACATCATACTGGAACTTGGTGTCGCCCACAATGCCGGCGATGACCGGGCCTGTATGAATGCCTGCCCGCATGGTGAAGAAGGGTCTGCCGGCGGCCTGGCGCTCCCGTGCACGGGCCGTCAGCCATTCCTGCATCTCCAGCGCGGCAAGTACAGTGTCACGCGCGCTGCCTTCGCGTGGTGCGGGCAGCCCACCGGCGCACATGTAGGCATCGCCGATGGTCTTGATCTTCTCCAGGCCGTAGCGCACCACGATGGCATCGAAGGCACTGAAGCAGGCATCGATCTCCGTGACGAGCTCTTGCGCGTTCATGTGCTCGCTGAGCTGGGTGAAGTCGTCGAAATCGGTGAAGAGGATGGAGGCCTGGTCCACCTCACGCGCTTTGGCGCGGCCGTGCTCCTTGAGCTCTTCGGCGATGGGGCGCGGCAGGATGTTGAGCAGCAGCCGGTCGCTGCGGTCGCGTTCGCGCTGCACCAGGTTGCGCGAGCGGCGCATGTAACGCAGGCGGCTCCAGAGCCCGCCGGCAAGCAGCAGCACGCCGATGCCGCCATAAAGGAAGAGGCGTTTCTGGTCGCGCTCCCTGCCAATGCGTTGCTGGTAGGCGAACTCGGCCTGCCGGGCGGCATCCAGCCGCGCCAGGCTGTCGGCCAGCAGCTGCCGTTCGAAATTGTACGTGAGCTCGATGCGCAGCAACTCCTTCGCGCGAGCCTGGCCGAACATGCTGTCCCGCGCGGCCACATGGCGTTTGTGCATGTTCAATGCGCGGGTGTGATCACCCAGGGCCTCGTACCCCTGGAACAGACAGTCGTAGCATTGCTCCTGTAGCGGCAGGTTCTTCATGGCATCCGCGAGCTGCAACGCGGCCTGGCAGCGCTGCACGCCCGGGCGCACCTCACCGCCATGGATGAGCACCAGTCCCAGCAGGCAGCCGGTGTGGCTCTTCAGGAAGCGGCTGCCCTCGCGCTCCACAATGGCCATGCTGCGCTCCAGGTAGTGCCGCGCACTGTCGAACGCGCCCAGCTTGTCATGGCACCAGCCCAGGTTGGAACAGGCCACCGCGATCCACTTGGGTTCACCCACGGCCGTGCGGATGCCGAGGTTGCGCCGGTGGTAGGCCAGGGCGCTGTCCGGCCTCCCCATCTCCTCCAGCAGGGAACCGATGTTGCCGTAAAGGATGGCCAGGTCCTGCTCGGACCCCAGGCGTTCACGGATGGCCATGCTCTGGGCGTAATACTGCCGCGCCTTGCCATAGTTGCGGTCGTAATGGTGGATGGCACCGATGGCATTGTACACATCCGCAAGGCCCTCCTCATGCCGCTGTGCTTCAAAAATGCGCTGCGCCGCGTACAGGTCAGAGAGGGCCTTGTTGTAGTCGCCCTGCATTTGTTCCATGTTGCTGCGCCGCACCAGCAGGTCGCCCATGGCCGCCGTATCCCCTCCGGCTTCGGCTATGGACCACGCCTCGTTCCAGTGGCGCATGGCATCCGCGTACGACCCATCCTGCATGGCCGTATGGCAACTGTCCAGGCAGGCCTGGAACCGCGACTCGCGCGTCTGCCCCACCAGCTCCGGGCAGCACACCCAGACAAGCCCCGCGCACACGGCGTACTTCAGCAATGAACGCAGGGAACCCGGGGAGGCCATGGAACGAAAGATAGGACATGCGTTCCCGCCTGCTTTGCTGGTGGAAGCGTAGCTTTCCTTCAGCAAACCCTTTTCCCATGGACACCAAGATCATTTCCGCGGACCACAAAAGGCGATCCTTCCTCTGGTTCCTGCTCGGCATCCTCTTCGGCGCCGGCCTCACCTACACCTTTTCGGTCATGATGATGAAGAAGGAGCTACCACCTCCGCCTTCCTATTCGAGCCACCTCTCCAAGGAACAACTGTTCAAAATGATGCCAGCAGTTGATACGGACAGCGTGCGCTTCTACAACGCGCAGATCACCACGGATGCCGCCACGGCCACGGTGGTGGCCGGGGCGGTGGATGCCACCGGTAAGCACCTGCCGGACGCATCCGGTACGGTGCGATTCAGCATGTTCAAGGCGCTTACGGCACGTGGTGTGGAAGTGGGCGATCTCTCCTGGGACGATGCCACCGTCCACGTGCTTCATGTGCGCGATGCCGGCAGGAAGAACTTCTCGGTGAACCTTTCCAAGGAGGCGTTGAACCGCTTGCTCGCCGTGCGCGACTGCATGGGCATCGGCTTCACCGAGCGCACCACCTCGGCAGGTGATCCCACCTTTGAGCTGGCCCCGGTGAAGTATGCCGGTGGTGTGGCCTACCCGGTGGGCACAGCGGGCGATGTGGTGGTGTGCGTGGCGCCCTGCCCACGGGTGTGCGGACCGGATGCGAGCCTCTACCTGCACGGACCGACCTTGGGGCCGTAGGCCTCAGAGTTCCACGTTGTACAGGTCGCGGCCGTTGCGCGGGATGCCGGCCACGTGGAAGCCCCCGGGCTCGGGGATCTCCTCCACCAGGTCGAAGGCCATGCACTCATCCGGCAGGGCGGCGAACACCAGTGTGAAGGTGGCCGTGTGCCCGGGCAGCACCGGCATCCAATGCGGTGCGAACGGAATGCCCTCCGCATGCAGCAGCTCACTGCGGTGCCTCGTGCGCTTGCACACCAGGTAGGTGTGCGGCCAGATGCGCACCATGTCGCCTTCGTCGGTGCTGATGCGGCAATGCACCGTGACCTGTCCGCGCTCCTCCACCTGCGTCAACAAGGCCTCGCGCAAGGCCGGGTCCACCGCTGGTGCAACAAGTACCTCGGGTTCGCTGATGGCGGGATCGGAAGCGTGGATGTGTGGGTGTGCGGGCATTACTGGAACTCGGTGCGACCAAAATAGAGGAGGCCCTTCCCGGCGTCCAGTGGGATCCAACGATCTGTGGAAAAGTTGTGATGCGGGGAGCGGGGAAGGCTCACACGGAGACACGGCGGCGCGGTGAAACCCGATCAGATGCACGGTCTTTTTCCAACCGGCGGGCAGGGGCCTTCCCATTCGTTGAAGCATGGATCGTTTTGGACGGCGTTGAATGTGCGGCAGCCGGTGTTCGCATGCACGCATTCAGCGCCATACAGGACCGCCTCAGTGATCTCCGCGTCTCCCTGTGCGAAACAAGAACTGGCTCACGTACTACTTCGACGGACCAACTTCACCCCTTCGTACCACAGCACGCTCGCCAGGCCCACGCCGCTGGCCAGCGCCAACAGGCCGATGTCCGGCGAGGCGAGTTGGAAGAAGTCGCGGAAGAGCGGCACGTAGAGCAGGGCGAGCAGCATGACCACCGTGCCGGCGAGGATGCCGCGCAGCAGGGCGTTGGGGTAGCGCAGGGTGTCGAGCAGGGAATGCTCGAAGGAGCGGTTGACGAGCGTGAGGGCGATGTTGGCCACCACCAGGGCGGTGAAGACGAGGGTGCGCGTGAGGTGCTCGCCGAGGTTGTTTTGTACAGCGTACTGGTAGCAGAAGAGCGTGCCGGCGGTGATGAGCAGGCCCTGGGCGAGGCTGGTGCGCAGCTCGGTCCAGGAGAGGAAGGTGAGCTCGCGGCGGCGCGGGCGGCGGCGCATGCTGCCGGGTTCGGGCGGTTCGCTCTCGTAGGCGATGCTGCACGTGGGGCCCATGAGCAGCTCCAGGAAGATGACATGCACCGGCGTGAAGATGTTGGGGTAGAGCCAGCCGAGCAGCAGCGGTAACGCCACGGTGAGGATGATGGGGATGTGGATGCTGATGATGTACTGGATGGCCTTCTTGAGGTTGCCGTAGATGCGGCGGCCCTGCGCCACGGCGTCCACCATGCGGCCCAGGTCATCGTCCAGCAGCACCAGCGCGGCGGCTTCCTTGGCCAGCTCGCTGCCGCGTTGGCCCATGGCGATGCCGATGTGCGCGGCCTTCAACGCGGGACCATCATTGACGCCATCGCCCGTCATGGCCACCACTTCGCCCTGCGCTTTGAGGGCCTTCACCACGCGCAACTTGGCCTCGGGGAACATGCGGGTGAAGAGGTTGCTGGTGCGCACGGTGGTGGCCAGCGCGGAGTCGTCCATGGCTTGGATGGCATCGCCCTGCACGGGTTCGCCGGCGATGGGGAAGTGGACCTGCCGCGCGATGGCCTTGGCGGTGACGGGGTTGTCGCCGGTGATGATGACGGTGCGGATGCCGGCCTCGGTGAAGCTGCGGAACACCTGCTCGATGTTCTTCTTCGGCGGATCGTGGAAGGCCACCAGCCCGAGGTAGGTAAAGGTGAAGTGCTGCTGCTCTTTGGGCCAGTCGTTGCCCTGCAGGGTGGTCTCGCCCACGGCCAGGATGCGGTAGCCCTGCGTGGCGAGGGCATCCGTGTTGCGGATCACACCTTGCCGCTCGGCTTCATCCAGGTCGCTGCAGGCGAGGATGGCCTCGGGCGCGCCCTTGGCGGCGATGATGCGTTCGCCCGCGTTGTTGGCGAAGACGTGCGTCATCATGGGCGGCTTGCCGCTGAGCGGGTACTCGTGTACCATGCGGAAGGCGGGACGACGATCCGTGTCAGTGCTGTGCGCGTAGGCGGCGTGCAGCGCGGTCTCCATGGGGTCGAAGGGCACGGGCTCGCTGGCCCACATGGCGGTGGCGATCAGGTGCTGCACCTCGGGCGATGACCACTGCTCCGGCGTGCGCGGCGTGGCATCGTGGCGCAGTTGCAGCGCCACCAACTCCATGCGGTTCTCGGTGATGGTGCCGGTCTTGTCGGTGCAGATCACGGTGGCGGCGCCGAGGGTCTCCACGGTCTTGGCGTGCTTCACCAGCACTCCGGCGCGCATCATGCGCCAGGCGCCCAGGGCCATGAAGGTGGTGAAGGCCACGGGGATCTCCTCGGGCAGGATGCTCATGGCGAGCGTGAGGCCTTTCAAGAGGCTGTCCAGCCAGTCGCGCGAGTGCATGAAGTTGAGGCCCCACACGATGAGGAAGAAGAGCGCGCCCACGATGGCCATGTTGCGCACGAAGCGTTGGATCTGGCGTTCCAGTGGCGAGCGCCCTTCCTCGATGGCGGCCAGCGAAGTGCCGATGCGGCCGATCTCGGTGGCCTTGCCCACGGCGGCGACGCGCACCACGGCGAGCCCGCCCACGGCCTGGGTGCCGCGATACACGCGTCCGGGCTTGTCGTCGCTCACTTCCTTGGGCACGGAGAACGCCTCGCCGGTGAGGATGGACTCGTTCACCGAGAAGTCGTTAGCGTGGATCACCTGGCCGTCGGCAGGCAGCAGCTCGCCTTCCTGCACCACCACGAGGTCGCCCAGCACGATGTCGTCGGAGGGGATGTCGATGACGGCGTTGCCGCGGATGACGCGCGCCTGCGGATGGGTGAACTGCTCGAGCGCCTCCAGCGCGCGGCGGCTGCGGTGGTCCTGGTAGAAGGAGATGGCGCTGATGAGCACGATGGCGCCGACCATGAAGAAGGCCTCGCTGAGCTCGCCGAGCACGAAGTAGATGGTGGCCGCCGCGAGCAGCAGCAGGAACATGGGCTCGGTAACGGCCGTGCGCAGGGCCTTCCAGAAGCCGCCGCCTTCCTTGCCGTCGAGCGCGTTGGTGCCGTGGGCGGCGCGCGCGGCTTCCACCTCGGCAGAGGAGAGGCCGGTGAAGGGGAAGGGGTTCTCCGTCAAGGCGGGGGTGTTGAGGATCGCAAGACCGGCTGCAAGATCGCTCCCAGCACACTGACCGGCGTCATGTGCGGAGAAGTGGTTTGGTTGGACCTTGTATGAAAAGCCTCGCCCCATGCGAAAGAGGGTTCTTTTTGTCGTGCTCGGTATCCTGGTCGCCGCGCAATTCATTCAGCCGGACCGGTCTGTGCCGGCGTTCGATCCCGCCAATGACCTGCTGTTGGCCACCAATGCCCCATCGGATATCCGGCAATTGGTGATCGGAGCGTGCTACGACTGCCACAGCTACCAGACCACCTACCCGTGGTACGGCCGGTTGACGCCGCTGAACTTCATCATGCAGGACCACATCAACGAGGGGCGTGAGGTGCTGAATTTCTCGCTGTGGGACCGGTACGCGGGCGGCGAGGCTGCGGGTGAGAGCGGGGAAACGATCCAGGAAGGGGAGATGCCACCGGGCTACTACCGGTTCATGCATGGCCACGGCAAGCTCACGGCTGCCCAGCAACAGCAGCTCATCACCTGGTTCAATGGGGTGAGCGGGGGAGAAGGCGGACCGGGTGGGGAAAGCGAGGCGGAGGAGCGCGAGTGACCAAAGGTGACAGGGTGGCCCACTTAGGTGGTTAGCAGGGGCCATTTTGCAGGATCCATACGGCGGGCTTGCAGATCCCGCAGATCATTTCCGGGCATACCGGACTAGCTTCGGCCTCCAACTCCGGTACCCATGCACAACCACCCTTCACCCTTTGTGCTGGCCGCGCTGCTTGTGGCCTGTTCGGAAAGTCCCGCACCCATCGGAGCACCGGTGGTCACCGCCTCGCGCGGCTGCGCGCCCACGCTGGTGCACGACCAGGACTGGTATGCGAGCGGCAAGGTACAGCCGCTGTTCGCCGGCCTGGACCAGTTGCACTTCGCCATCTCCATCGATCCGGCCCTGGCTCAGGGCCGCCGCGACAGCATCCAGCGCTACTTCGATCAGGGGCTGCTGCTGGCCTACGGCTTCAACCATGCCGAGGCGGCGCGCTGCTTCTGGCAGGCCACACGTTTGGACAGCACCTGCGCCATGGCGTGGTGGGGCTTCGCCTACGTGCTGGGGCCCAACTACAACGCGGGCATGGAGCCGGACAATTACGCCCGCGCCCATGCGGCAGCCACCAAGGCCGTGGCCCTGAAGGAGCGTTGCACGCCCAAGGAGCGCGATCTGATCGAGGCCATGGCGCAACGCTACACCGCCGAGCCCGTGGAGGACCGCAGCGCGTTGGACCTGGCCTATTGCGAAGCATTGCGCCCGGTGGCCGCGCGCTATGCGGATGATCCGGACGTGGCCACGCTCTTCGCCGAGTCGCTCATGGACCAGCACCCTTGGGACCTGTGGGAGAAGGACGGCCGCGAGAAGCCGTGGACACCTGAGATCATCGCCACGTTGGAGCGCGGCATGAAGCGTTTCCCCACGCATCCGGGTGCGCACCACCTGTACATCCACGCCGTGGAGGCCTCGCGCACGCCGGATCGCGGGCTGGTCAGCGCCGACTTCCTCACCGATGCCGTGCCCCTGAGCGGTCACCTGGTGCACATGCCCTCGCACATCTACATCCGCACGGGCCACTACCACAAGGGCGTGCTCGCCAACCGCCGCTCGGTGAGCGTGGACAGCGCTTACATCGCTGGAAGTCATGCCTACGGCGTATACCCGATCGCCTACTTCCCGCACAACATCCACTTCCTGAGCGCCTGCGCCGTGATGAGCGGCGAGCGTGCCCAGGCGTGGAAGAGCGCGGTGGACTTGCAGGAACACCTCGCGAAGGACCTCATGCACATCCCCGACTTCGCCACGCTGCAGCACTACCACGCCTACGCCTGGCAGGTGGCCATCAAGCAGGGCATGTGGAAGGAGCTGGAGGCCGAGGCCTTCCCGGACAGCGGGCTCACCTACCTGCGCACGCTCTGGCACTACGCGCAGGGCATGCGCAAGGTGCGCACCGGTGATGTGCAGGGGGCCCAGATCGAACTTTCATCCCTGCGCGCAGGCATAGCCGACACTACGGTGAACCAGCTCACCATCTGGGGCATCAATCCCGTGACGGGTGTATTGGCCGTGGCGGAGCACCTGCTGCAGGGCGAGATCCTGGCTGCGCAAGGCGATCTGTCGGGCGGCATCGCGGAGCTGGAAAAGGCGGTGGCCGCGGAGGATGCACTGCAGTACCAGGAACCGCCGGACTGGAGTTTCCCCGTGCGGCATGACCTGGGCGGCATGCTGTTGAAGGCCGGCCGCGCGAAGGAGGCTGAAGCGGTCTACCGCCAGGACCTGCTCTACTGGCCGGAGAACGGATTCGCGCTGGAAGGCCTGCGTGATGCGCTGCTGGCGCAAGGGAAGCAGAAGGAGGCGGATGCGGTGGCTGAACGCGTGGCGGCGGCATGGGCCCATGCGGATGGCACGCGGAGCGATCTGAAGGCAGCGGTCCGGTAGCGCAGCCATCGGCCGATCGGGTGCCCAGGCGCCCGCGCTGGATCACTTTTCGCAAGTCATCCCGAAGCGCGGTCTTTTCTCGTCAGCTTATTCCTATTTCCGGGCCCGGCGGTGCTCGTCGGGGGCACATTTTCCCATGCGTGAGCGGACGGGTGTGCCGATCGGCGATCCCTGCCACCGGCATCGCGGGTGCCCGTGATCCATGCCAACAGTTGCCTTTCGGCGCGCCGGAGACTTGTGCCACCGATCGGCAACACACATCAACCCAAACAACGAACGACCATGACACGCACGATCCTTTTCCTCGGCGCAGCCTTGGTGCTCGCCACCACTACCCGCGCGCAACTCTTCCTGGAGGCGCACGGCAACTTCCTGCTGCCTGTAGGCGGCCTGGATATGAATACCTACAACAATACTTCCTTCGGTCTCTCGGGCACATCCGGCCTGTACAATGGGGGCAGGGGCGTGGGCGGGGGGCTCACCCTTGGCGGAACACTCTCCGGCGCTGTGGGCTGGGAGGCACGCCTTACCTACATCAGTGGCAAGGAGAGCGTGGTATCCTATGATGGCATGAGCAGCAATTCTGAGAACAGCCTTCGCTCACGGTATCTGCGCATCGAGCCGGCGCTGCGTTTCACTTCAGGCGGCGAGGGCACACGGGCCTATGTGGCAGTGGGCCCCTCGTTCGTTGCCATGCCACGTCTGATCACTGAAGAGAAGGATGAGTATACATCTGGCGCCCCGTTCGGAGGCAGCACCTTTACCTGGAAGGAGGAGTACACCGGCGGCATCGGGCTGGGTGGCTTCGGTGCGTTCGGCGTGCTCTTCGGCAGAGGGCCGGTGAACTTCTTCATGGAGGTGCAATTCACCGCGCAGACCTGGGCTCCGAAAGAAAGCACGTGGTCCAGGACGGAGACCACGACCAACGGAGCAGGCAGCAGCACCGTGTCTGAATCGGGTTCCACCGAGTATGTGACGGAGCTGGACTGGAACGATCAGGACAAGGAGCTTCGGCAGCGGCTGCCCATGAGCACATGGGGTATGCGTGCCGGCCTGCGGTTGCGACTTGGATCATGACCAGTGTAACGCGTGGTCGCCGCAGCCCCGGTGTCTGGCATCGGGGCTGCGGCGCGTACTGCGGATCGGCCTGGGGGCCGACCGGCCAACGAACACGTTGAAAGCAGCGCGAGGTGGGTTCGATCGGCGTATGCACCGCCTCGAACTCGGATGGAATGTGCGCGTGCGGCCAGTACTTCCTTACAGGCGGTACCCGAAATTGAAGTAGCCGAGCACATTATTGTCCGTGGTGTTGGTGGCCACACCGAACTGCACCACGCCCAGCGGCGTGCGCATGCCCACGGTGCTGCCGAAGCCCCAGAGGGTGTCATCGCCGGTGTCCAGCGTTTCGAAACCGGGGCGTAGTGCAGTGAAGAGCCCGTTGCCCTGCAGCTGCCAGAAGAGGTCCTTCATCAATTCCCACTGGAAGCCGGCCCGCACCATGGCGAATTCGGCGAGCCCCTCATCATACTCGGGCAGGCCCCAGAAGGCCACGCTCTCCCGGCCGTTGCTCTTCATGCCACCCACCAGCCACTGGTCGCCGCCGGAAAGGTCCAATGTGCTGGCCAGGGAGAGCACGCCGGTGCCCATCGCGCTGAAGCGTCTTGTCAAGGGCAGCAGTGTGGTGGCCTGCACCTGCAGCCGCTGGAACTCGTCGTAGTCGTTCACGCGCACCTCGCCTTGTAGTTCCTGGCGGATCTCCTCGGGCATGTCGGCCAATGCTTCCTTGGTGAATCGAACGGAGGTCACCGCGTTCCAGAGGTGGCCCACCTGCGCCAGCAGCCGTGTGCCGCGTCGCGGATAGATCGGCCTGTCCATGTTGTCGAAGCCGAAGAAGGCACGTGCGGCCCAGCGGTCGCTCTTGAAGTGGTCGATGTCACCCAGGTCAAGGAAGAGGCTTCCCGCCTCGGTCGGCACTTCGATGATGCTGGCCACCTGCGGCTTCTCGAAGGTGAACTCCTGGCCCATCATCAGGCCGTAGGTCAGGTGGTCGGTGCTGGCTGCCTGCAGGCGGCCGTACCAGCCATAGCGGTCCAGGCGCAAGCTGCCCTGCTTCTCCACTTCGCCCGGTGCGCGGATGAAGAAGGGCGTGCGTGAGTAGTAGCCACCGAGCAGTCCCGCCCAGCGCCGCCGCTCGCCGATGTACTTCAGGAAGCTCAGGTCCGCCTGAGGGAAACGGCCGATGTACACTTCGCCCAGGAGTCGCGAGCCCGGCATGATACGGTCACGCGAGACCACCAGCACGCCCAGGCTGGCCTGGTTGAAGCTGTCGAAGTTCAGCGAGAGGCCCATACGCTCACGCGGTGCGGCAATGGCTTTCACCACCAGCGCGCTGTCGCCCTGCGAGGGGTCCACGCGGTAGTTCACCAGGTCGAAGTTGAGGGTGCCTACCAGCAGGTCGATCCGCTGTTCCAGTTCACCCACACCGATGTGCCCATCCGTGCGCAGGCGCCGCTCCACCAGCGTGCGGACACTTGGCTCGTTCGTGTGGACCACCAGACGGTCCACGCGCAGGCTGTCCGGAATGCGCACACCCGTAGGTGGTGGCATGTTCCGACGTGCGGCCGGCAGTTGAGCGGCCAGCGCCCGGATCGCCTCGCGCTGCGCATCGGCCACGGCATAGCCGCGCGCGATCAAGACCGGCACGGCTTCCTCATAGAAGCTTCCTGTGCTGTAGCCGGTAAGGTCCGGACGCAGGTACACGTCGCACAACGCGGTCTGACGTGCATCGTCCAGCAGGCTGCGGAACATGGAGGCCTGCATCAGGATGTCCACGGCCGTGTGCAGGTCCTTGGCGGCCACCAGCCCATCGCCCACCTGCACACCGATGATCAGGTCCGCGCCCATCTCGCGCGCATCGCTCACAGGGAAGTTGCGCATGGCGCCGCCGTCCACCAGCAGCAGGCTGTCCTGTACCAGGGGTGCGAACACCGTGGGGATGGACATGCTGGCGCGCATGGCATCGGGCAGCACACCGCCGTGCTGCACAAAGTCACGGCCGTTGCCCACATCGGTGGCGATGCACGCAAAGGGGATGGGCAACTGGTGGAAGTCGCGCGTGCCGTGGAAAGGGAGCGTTTGCCGGCGGATCAGTTCATCGATCTTCTGGCCGCGGATCAGCCCCGAAGGCAGCTTCGGCTTCAGCCCATCAAATGGCAGCTCCACCAGGAAGCGGCCGTAGTAGGCCTTCTCCTCCATGGCGATACGGTCCAACGGGATCTTGTTCGTGAGGATGTCGTCCCAATGCATTCCCAACACCAACTCTTCGAGCTGTGCCGCGCTGTAGCCGCATGCGTAAAGCCCGCCGATCAACGAGCCCATGCTCGTGCCCGTGATGATGTCCGGCCGGATGCCCTCCTCTTCCAGCACCTTCAGCACGCCGATATGGGCGAGGCCCTTGGCGCCGCCGCCACTGAGAACAAGGCCCAGCTTGGGTGAGGGGGCATTGGTCTGGGTAAGGGCGGGAGAAAGGGGGAGAAGGAAGAGGGAAAGGAAGTGTAGGGTGATAAGGGTGGGGCGCAGCACGAGGCGAAGCTAGTGGGGTGCACTATGTGTTCCACTGTTGCAGGTCATGGTTGGTAAGGTCATCAAAAGGACAAAGAAGTATTGCGCGGTACACCGGTGTTTGAAGCAGGCCGCCATGAACGGATCACGCGCTGCATGAACGGGTCAGCGGTCCCTCGCATGGTATGGCGATGGGACCATGTTCCTGCATGGCGGAAAGGCAGTTCAGGTGCCCACCAGCCACTGCAGGGACCAGGCAGGGCACCGGAACGGCATATCAGGAGCCCATTGCCATTGCCATTCGATCGCGAAGAACCTGAATGCGACCACCATGCCGGATAGCGCCCATGCGGACCACATGAACAGCCTGGCCAGCCTACTGGTCCGGAACGCATCCGGGAGCACTCTGCGCAGCACCAGGCGGGCAAGGGTCAGCAGCAGTGCCCAGAAGGTCAGGTCAACGAAGATCCCTGCTCCATAGAGCACACCGCTCATGCTGTTCACCCAGGGGACGCTGGTGCGGTAGGGGAGCGGCAGGCCGATCAAGGATGGCAGGCGCTCATCCGGACAGGCATCCACGCGGACCACGGTGATGAGGTCGGAGAACACCAAGGCAGCGGCAAGGAGAAAGATCAGGAGCGTGGTGCGGGACATGGGTGCGGGCATGGAGTGGTATCACTGGTGCGCTGCGGCTTCGCGTCACCGGTACTTGAACCACGCGGCCAGGAACGGGTTGTAGGGCGCATACACTGACTTGTCGTTTTAGGGGCGGTGCTCGCTGACCTGGGAAATTTCACCATCGATGGATCGGTAAGGAAAGGTTACTCAGATTTTCTTACTGAGTGGAGAACGGACCGACCACGACCGGCTCGATCATGCCGAGGAGGAACTCGGGTCGCATCCTCCGAAGCTTCAGCCCTTGCTCCGCCGAAGCGGCTGCGCAAAGGTGAAGAAGACGGGGCGCAGGGTCTTACGGCTCCTGTTCGATGGGTTTGTTTTGGGCGTACCCCTTCCCTCGCTCCAAGCCGACTCACGGGTCAGGCTGCGCGAGGGAAGGTGCACGCCCAAATGCCGACCAGATTGTTCAGCGACCGGACGATCAGATGATCGGCCCTCCATCCGGAACTATCAGGAGACCAACTCCGCAATACGCGCGGCCACTTCACGGTACTTCCCAGCGCTGACCTTCCCTGCTACATACTGAATGATCCGCCGGTCCGCCGTGAACACCTTGTTCGGCCGGATGTGGCTGGCGATGGGTAGACGACCGGATGCGAAGTCGCCTTCCAGCAGCGGCACCTCCAGCCCGTCGCGCTTGGCCTGGCTGGTGATCTGGCAGAGCATGACATCATCGCCACCCCAATCGGCGATATCGAGTGCTGGACGACGCTTACTGCCGCTCAGGTCAGAGAACGGAAAGGGAATGACGACGACATCGCCTTTCATAGCCCGGTCCACGCTTGGTCCTCCTCCGCGTCGTCCCAGTCCTTGCTCAGGCTCGGTTCGCTGGCGATGGTCAGTGCTGCCGTGTCATCGAGCAGTTCTTTCAGCAGCACCTTCTTCTCCTGGATGGAGCATTGGCGTATCCATAACAGCACTTGGCTGATAGAGACGGGTAGGTTATGCTCTGAGGCGTGCATGACATGACGAAGATACGGGCAGCGCGCTCACAACTCCGCCTTGCTCTTCTTCGCCTTCCCGTTCCCGTTGCTCTGCTCCTTCTCATCGATCGGCTTCCGCAGCACGATCTTCCCATCGAACACATCGATCACCTGCGGCTTGCCGGTCTCCAAGGTGCCCGCGATGATCGGCGCTGCTCAGCTCGTTGAGCAGTTCCTTCTGGATCATGCCTGCCCGCCGAAGCCCTTGCGTAGGCGTGGCGCTATGGGGCGCGCGCCGAATTGCGGGCCACGTACCAATGGCTGTTGCAACGACCGATCCCGCTCACTCCTCCTCGTAGTAGTACGAGTGATCGATGCCCTTCATGTACATCTCCCGGCTGTCGATCTGGTCGGTCAGCGCGTTCTTCAGCAGTTTCTTGAGCGGGGCGGCGCTCACCGCGCTCTGCATCATCGCGTTCATGTATTCCTTCTTGCCGATCCGGCTCCAATCAACGCATCGCTTCATGCGCTTCTTCAGGATCAGGTCCAGCCAGATGCGTGTGCTGCGGCCGTTGCCTTCCATGAACGGATGCGCCACGTTCATCTCCACGTACTTGGCCACGATCTGGTCGAAGGTGTCCTCGGGCATCGCGTCGATCTGCTTGAGCGTGGCCCCGAGGAAGTGCGATGTGGCGAATTGGAATCCGCCCTTGGAGATGTTCTTCTGCCGGATCTGCCCGGCGAAGGGGTAGAGGCCCCCGAACAGGTACGCGTGGATCTGCTGCAGGCCTTTTGCGGTGCCCACCTCGATGCTGTCGATGAGTCCGCCTTCGAATAGCGCGTAGGCTTTCTTTCTGCTTTGCCCGTCGAGGCTGTTCTCACTGTACAGGAACCAGTCGAGGAATCGCGTTGCCCGGGTGTTCGGGAAGTGCTTGGCCAATGCGACGATGCCATCGCTGTCAAGCGTGTCGGTCAGGTACTTCTTCCCGTCCGATGCGGTCAATTTCAGTCTGTGAGTGCCACTCACGAACTGGACGTTCTCCTTCAGGAGCTTGCGTTTGAGCCAACGCCAGTAGTTGCCCGCCTTGGTGTGGTCGTCTTCTTCATTGAGCACACCGACGATATCAACCACCGAGAACCACCACTTGGCGTGCTCCTCGTCCCACACGGCGCGCACCTCCCGGTCGTCGAAGAAGCGGATGGAGATCTTGCTCATGTGCTGTTGGTGCACGACCTGAGGTGTGCCCGATGAAAGCGTAGCCAAGGTAGGCGTGGGCAAGGAATGGGTTGAACAGGCGGACGGAACATGATCAGCTCGTCCACGCGGTTGAGGAACTCGGGGCGCACGGTCTTGCGGAGGAGGTCCATCACTTCGCGCGCATCTTCTCGATCACCTCTTCGAGGTTCTTGCGTTCGAGGCCCTCGAAGTTCTCCTGGATGATCCCGCTATGGCGGGACAGGTCGTGCGAGCCGATGTTGCTCGTCATGATGATGATCGTGTTCTTGAAGTTCACCACGCGGCCCTTGTTGTCGTGGATGCGACCATTCCCTTCAGCTTCCCTTCAGCTTCATCACCCTCCTTCGCGCCTTCACCGCCGGAAACGCGGATATTCGACACGTGGAATTGCTGATCGTAGAGGACGAACGCTCGTTGGCCGAGGACATCCGTGCCTACCTCGAAGGCCCCGATGTGCGCTGCCGCATCGCCGGTACCGTGCGGGAGGCCATGGACCAGCTGCTCGGCATGTCCTTCGACTGCATCATCCTCGATCTCGGCCTGCCCGATGGCAATGGGCTGGAGGTCCTGCGGGCATTGAAAGGGCAGGAGCGGACCGATGGGGTGGTGATCGTGTCGGCGAAGGATGCGCTGGAGGACCGGCTCGAGGGCTTGCGCATCGGCGCGGACGACTACATCGTGAAGCCCTTCCATCTGGCCGAGCTGGCCGTGCGCGTGCAGGCCACTGTTCGCCGTGCCCGCTTCGGTGGCCGCGACCTGCTGCGTTTCGATGAGCTGGTGATCGACCTGCCCGCTCTCAGGGCCGAGGTGAACGGCGCACCGGTATCGCTCACACCCACCGAATTCCGCCTGCTGCGCCTGCTCACCGCCTCGAAGGACCGCGTGTTGCCGCGTGCCGTGATCGCCGAGCACCTCACTGAGGACCATGCCGATGATGAACGCGCCATCGAACTCGTGTACGCGCACATGAAGAACCTGAAGCGCAAGCTGGCCGAGGCAGGTGCGGCCGACCGCATCCACACCGTGTACGGCATCGGGTACCGCTTCACCACCAAGGCATGAGCAAGTTACTGCACCGCACCCGACGGCCCTTCTGGACCTACGCCACGGTGGTGCTCCTGCTGAGCGTGCCGGCCTACTACCTGATCCTGGACCGAGTGTGGCTGGCCGACATCGATCAGGACCTCGAAGTGCAGAAGCGCAAGGTTGAGCTGGGGTTCAATGCGCGGAAGCTCCCGGATGATGAGCTCGCCGAGGCGATCGCTCACCTCAATGCGCTGGATGTGGGCGTTCAACTGACGCTGGCGGAGCGGGATAGCCTCATCACGGACCGCTACCAAACCGTTGTGCGGCACGATGAATTTCACGGCCACGACGAGCCATTCAGAACCTACGAGAGCACGATACGGATCAACGGAAGGAAATACGCGATCACCGTGGAACGGGTGATCGAGGAGACCGAGGAACTGGTGGCGGCCATTGCATTGGTCGCATTGGTGTCCCTGCTGCTGCTCTTCGGCGGCATGCTCCTGCTGGACCGCATCCACGCACGCCGCTTGTGGGCGCCCTTCCGGCGGATCCTCGAGGCCTTGAAACGGTTCAAGGTGGATGGGCCAGATGCGTTCCAAGCTGCGCCCACAGGCATCACCGAGTTCGATGAGCTGGAACATGAGCTGGAGCGGCTCACCCGCCGCAACATGGCCATCTATGCCGAGCAACGGCGATTCACGGAGAACGCTGCGCACGAGTTGCGTACGCCCATCGCCCTCTTGCAAGGCAAGCTGGAGCGCCTGTTCCAAACGGATGGCCTCACGCAGGAACAGGCGGAGCTGCTGGAGCAGGCCAACACGTTGCTCACCCGCATGCACCGCCTGCACGAAGGACTGCTGCTGCTGGCGCGGCTGGACAACGCCCCCGCGCCGGAGCTTGCGCATTGCGACCCGAACGCCATCGTGAAGGTCCAGTTGGAGCATGCTGCGGAACGCGTGGCCGCACTGGGTCTATCGGTCACCACGGAAGCAGGGGGCACGGTCGCGTGGCCCATGGATGCGGCGATGGCGGAGATCCTCCTGGGCAACCTCATCGGCAATTCCATCCGCTACAACGTGCCGTGCGGAAGCATCCGCATCCGCATCGCCCCAACATCCCTGGTGATCACCAACACCGGTGCGGCGCAGGCGCTGGATCCGGCGCGTGTGTTCAAGCGCTTCAGCGGATCGGGCAAGGGCCTGGGCCTTGGTCTGGCCATCGCGCGACGCGTGTGCGAACGGCACGGCTGGTCGCTCACCTACACATTCATCGACGGCAAGCATACGTTTCGTGCACAGGCCGAAAGGCTGAGGGATTGAGCCTTCGGTTTCTCTTCCGGATCGCGTGGGTGCTTTGCGGGCGCCGCTCCTCGCCAGCAGGATGCGGCCTTGCACCATGAAGAAGATCCTCTCGTTCGTACTCCTGCTCTGTGCCACGCCGTTGCTGTTCGCACAGGACGGCCCCGACTCCCTTTCGTTCATCCGCTCCAAACGGATGTCCGATGCCGACCTCGCCAAGAAGCGCGAAGGCACCTTCCTCACCGGCATCCCCGACCTCTCCAGCGATCCGGTGACGGGCTTCGGATTCGGCATCCGCAGCAACGTGTACTGGAACGGCGACCGCAACAACCCGCTCTTTCCCTACACACCCTACCTCGCCAAGCTCAAGGCGAACGCGGCCTACTACACCAGCAACGCGCGCGAGCTGGTGCTGTCGCTGGATGTGCCGTACTACAAGGGCACACGCTGGCGCTTCAAGGTGGACCTGAAGGCCCAGCAGAACCCCGCCAACCTGTACTTCGGGCTCACCGAAGCCACGCTCGGTCCGCTGCGTTTGCCGTCCACGCCCAGCGGTGGGCCCACCTATGCCACCTATTCCGCCTTCGATCGGTCGCGGAGAACGCTGCGCCCCGGCGGCCCCGGTGAAGCGGACCTGGTGACGGATGCGCTCTCCAACCGCTTCATGGAGACTGAGTACATGCTGAACCTGAAGGCCGACTACGCCCTGGGCAACGGCAAGTGGCGTGTGATGGGCGGCTACGAGATCCAGCACCTGAGCTATGCCACCTTCGAGGGCACCGATGCCGAAGCGATCGACCCGCTCACCGGCGAAGAACTCACCGCGCCGAACGGGCTTTCCTTGTTGCGGCGCGATTTCGAGCAGGGCCTGATCTCCGGCCTCGATGGCGGCTGGGTCTCCATCTTTCAAACGGCCCTGATGTACGACACGCGGGACTTCGAGCCCGATCCCACGAAGGGCCACTACTTCGAGGTCGCCAACGAGTACTCCGCGCCTGCCATCGGATCGCAGTTCACCTTCAACAAGCTCTTCGTGCAGTGGCGCGGCTACCAGAAACTACCGGTGGGTCCGCGCACCGTGCTGGCCGCCCGCGTGGGGGCCGGCAACATCTTCGGGAGCGAGGCGCCCTTCTTCGAGTTCCAGGACCAATGGAGCCCCGATGGAAGCATCAATGCCCTGGGCGGAAGGGCTTCGCTGCGCGGTTTCCGCGCCAACCGCTTCCTCGCCCGTTCCATGTGGTTCACCAACCTGGAACTGCGCTTCCGCTTCGCCGAGACCCTTCTGGGCAAGCAGCGCTTCGCCTTCGCCGCCGCACCCTTCTTCGATGCCGGCACCGTGCGCGACCGTTGGCAGGACCTCGACCTCGCCCACACCCGCACAGCCTTCGGCGCCGGCCTGCGCATCGCGTGGAACCAGTCCACCATCATCTTCCTCGACTACGGCGTCTCCACGGAAGACCGCTTGATGTTCTTCGGGATCGGGCAGGTGTTTTGAGGGGGGCGCGTGAGCGATCGAAGCGGTTACCCCGCAGCGAGGAACGAGCGAGGAGTAAAAGCGAAGAGCGCGACCCCGGCTGCATTTGAGCCGGGGGCACGCCCTAACACCCTCCTTCTATCAGGAAGTTCGTCCCTTCTCTTACGCCCCAGCCTTCGCCTTCTTGGGCTTGCTCGCCCCATTCCCGTTGCTCTTCTCCTTCTCGTCGATCGGCTTCCGCAGCACGATCTTCCCATCGAACACATCGATCACCTGCGGTTTGCCGGTCTCCAATGTGCCTGCGATGATCTGCTTGCTGAGCTCATTCAGCAGCTCCTTCTGGATCATGCGCTTGATGGGGCGCGCGCCGAATTGCGGGTCGAAGCCTTGCGTGCTGATGTGCGCGATGAGCTCCTCGCTGGGGATGAGGTGGATGTCCTTCTCCTCCAGTTTCTGCAGGAGCATGTGTAGCTGCAGCTTCACGATCTCCCTTATATCCCCCTGGCTCAGCGGACGGAACATGATCAGCTCGTCCACGCGGTTGAGGAACTCGGGGCGCACGGTCTTGCGCAGGAGTTCCATCACTTCGCGCTGGGTCTTCTCGATCACCTCTTCAAGGTTCTTGCGTTCGAGGCCCTCGAAATTCTCCTGGATGATGTGCGAGCCGATGTTGCTCGTCATGATGATGAGGGTATTCTTGAAGTTCACCACCCGGCCCTTGTTGTCGGTGAGGCGGCCGTCGTCGAGCACCTGCAACAGGATGTTCCATACGTCGGGGTGGGCCTTCTCGATCTCGTCCAGCAGCACCACGCTGTAAGGCTTGCGGCGCACGGCCTCGGTGAGCTGGCCGCCCTCATCGTAGCCCACGTAGCCCGGGGGCGCGCCCACCAGGCGGCTCACGCTGTGGCGCTCCTGGTACTCGCTCATGTCGATGCGCGTCATGGCGTGCTCGTCGTTGAAGAGGATCTCGCTGAGCGCTTTCGCCAATTCGGTCTTACCGACACCGGTGGTGCCCAGGAAGATGAAGGAGCCGATGGGCCGTTTCTCATCGCCCATGCCCGCGCGGTTGCGGCGCACGGCGTCGGCCACGGCGCGCACGGCCTCGTCCTGACCGATCACGCGCTTGTGCAATTCGTCCTCCAGTTTCAGGAGCTTCACGCGTTCGGCTTCGAGCATGCGCGTTACGGGCACGCCGGTCCAGCGGCTCACCACAGCGGCGATCTCCTCCACGTCCACCTCCTCCTTGATCATCTTGCTTTCGCTCTGGAGCAGGAGCAATTCATCCTTGGCGGCGAGCAATTCCTTCTCGGTCTCCTGGATGCGGCCGTAGCGGATCTCGGCCACTTTGCCGAAGTCGCCTTCGCGCTCGTACTGCGCGGCCTGGTGCTTGAGGTTCTCGATCTGGTCCTTGGCGCTGTTGATGCGCTCCACCAGCGCGCGCTCGCTCTCCCAGCGGGCCTTGAAGCCGTCGCGCTGACCGCTGAGCTCCGCGAGTTCCTTGTTCAGCTCGGCGAGCTTGGCCTCGTCGTTCTCGCGCTTGATGGCCTCGCGCTCGATCTCCAGCTGCATGATGCGGCGGTCGATCTCGTCGAGTTCCTCGGGCTTGGAGTTGATCTCCATGCGCAATTTGCTCGCGGCCTCGTCGATGAGGTCGATGGCCTTGTCCGGCAGAAAGCGGTCGGCGATGTAGCGCGTGCTCAGTTCCACGGCGGCGATGATCGCGGCGTCCTTGATCAGCACCTTGTGGTGGCTCTCGTACTTCTCCTTCAGACCGCGCAGGATGGAGATGGCGTCCTCGCGGCTGGGCTCATCGACCATCACTTTCTGGAAGCGGCGCTCCAAGGCCTTGTCCTTCTCGAAGTACTTCTGGTACTCGTTGAGCGTGGTGGCGCCGATGCTGCGCAGTTCGCCGCGTGCGAGTGCGGGTTTGAGGATGTTCGCGGCGTCCATGGCGCCTTCGCCACCACCGGCACCCACCAGGGTGTGGATCTCGTCGATGAAGAGGATGATGCTGCCCTCGGCGCTGATCACCTCCTTCACCACGGCCTTCAGGCGCTCCTCGAATTCGCCTTTGTACTTCGCGCCGGCGATCAGCGCGGAAATGTCCAGGCTGTACACCTGTTTGCCTTTGAGGTCCTCGGGGATGTCGCCGCTGACGATGCGCTGGGCGATGCCCTCGGCGATGGCGGTCTTGCCCACGCCGGGTTCACCGATCAGGATCGGGTTGTTCTTGGTGCGGCGGCTGAGGATCTGCAGCACGCGCCGGATCTCCTCGTCGCGGCCGATCACCGGATCGAGCTTGTTGTCCTTGGCGAGCTGGTTGAGGTTCTTCGCGTACTTGTTCAGCGCGTTGTAGGTCTCCTCCTGGCTCTGGCTGGTGACCTTGCTGCCTTTGCGCAGGTCCTTGATGGCAGCGATCAGGTCCTTCTTGGTGACGCCATTGTCCTTCAGCAACTGGCTCACGGTGTCACCGCTGTCCAGGATGCCGATCAGCATGTGCTCCACGCTGGCGAACTCATCGCCGAACTCTTTCAATGCAGCCAATGCTTTTGTGAGCGCATCGCTGCTGTAGCGCGAAAGGCTGATCTGCCCGCCACTCACCTTCGGATAGCCTTGCACGATGCGGTCCAGCGCCTGCGTCATCGCGGACACATTCACGTTGAGCTTCTTCAGCAGGAAGGGCGTCACGTCGGGGTCCACTTCCAGGATGCCCTTGAGCAGGTGGCCGTTCTCGAGTAGCTGCTGGCCGTATCCGGTGGCGATGGTCTGCGCCTGTTGGATGGCCTGCTGGGAGCGGATGGTGAATTTGTTGAGGTCCATTTGAAAAGGACTGTTGAGGGTAGCAGGTTGACGAAGTTGAGGGTTGGTTTCCTCGGTGGTTATCGGTTGTCAGTTGTCATTTGTTGGTCTGGCGCAGCATCCGCGTGTGCGATCGTGCGACTGACAACGAACGACGGTTCGCCCCGCTCAACATCCAAGCCGGTGGGTTTTTTCTGACGGAAAGTCGGGATGGAAGGAGTGGGGCTGACCTTTCTACCGTTGGGAACGGAGCGGGCTGCCGGAAAGTCTTACGGATGGTTACCTTGTTGCAGATGCGCGCCAGGGAACACATCCTGCGAACGATGCTGGCGATGGCGCTGGCAGGGGTGTTCGCGGGTGTGCACGCGCAAGGTCCTTGGGACACCCCGTTGCGGGGCCTGGGTGCGGAGCACGTGAGCGATGTGAAGGTGGGCGCGGACGGTTTCATCTACGCGACGGGCGAGTTCAGCAACGTGGTCTTTCTGGGCACGCAGAGCATGGTGTCCTATGGTGCCACGGACTGCTTTGTGGCGAAGCTGGACGCGGCGGGCAACGTGTTGTGGATGAGACAGGCGGGAGGCGCCTCGGCCGACCGCGGGATCCGGCTGGCGGTCGAGGGCAATGCGGTGGTGGTGGTGGGGCAATGGATGGGCACAGCGGACCTCTTCGGCAGCACATTCACCAGCCTGGGCCCTGCGCAGGATGCCTTCACCGCACGGCTGAACACGAGCGACGGCGCCACACAATGGGTGCGCACAGGCGGTGGTGCGGTGGGGGTGACGCGCCCCAATGGGGTGACGCTCGCACCCAACGGCCACACCACGGTGGCGGGTGAGTTCCGTGGCACGGCCACCTTCGGCACGGTGAGCATCACCAGCATGCCGGACACCTTCACCATGGATCCCGGCATCGACGTGTTCATCGCCAGCTACAACGCGTCGGGCGCCTTGCTCTGGCTGAAGCACGGTGCGGGCATGTTCACCGACCGCGCCGTGGACGTGGTGCACGATGCTTCGGGTGACCTGTACGTGGGTGGGCAGTTCAGCGACACGCTCACCTTCTCGCAGACCTACGCGAACACCTTGTTCAATGCCATCTTTCTTTTGAAGCTGGACGCGGCCGGCGACGAGGTCTGGTTCCGCAAGGGTGGGGGTGCCCAGTTGAACGCGCTGCGCGACATGCAATGGTCTGCAATGGGTGAGTTGTTGCTGGCCGGTGACCTGCGCGGCACCATGACCTGGTTCGATGCCGCGCCGAACACCCTTGCGGCCGGCGCACCATACGCCATTTTCCTGCTGCGTGTAAGCCTTTCCGGTGAGTTCATCGGTGCATCCACCACCGGCTCGGACAACCCGGTGACCCTGCGCGGCATCGACCAGCGTGCCGACACCGTGGCGGTGGTGGGCGAGTTCCGCTGCCGGTTCACCGGCCTCAGTGACCTGTACGGTGGCGAGGGCCTCTTCATGGCCACCGGCACACAGGACCTCTTTGTCAACAAGCACCGCTTCAGTGACCTGGCGCTGCTCGAAGGCCAGCAGTTCGGCGGGCAGAAGGGCAAACGCGCCGGGCAGATCGCCTCGCTGCCCAACGGTGCATTGATCTTCTGCGGGTCCTTCTCCCAGTTGTTGACCTTCCCCTCCGATGCCTCCACGTGGGCCGACCTCAGCTCCGGGGTCATGAACTGCTCCTTCGTGAACTTCAATTCCCCTGCGGTGACCTGGTGCGGCGACCCCCACCACGGCCGCTTCGTGGCCGACCGCAGCGATGGCCAGCGCGACGGTTTCATCGCGCGGGGTTATGTGAACGGGCGATCGGCCTACGACTTCTGGCGACGCGCGGACCCAACGGATTGCGGGCGGGGCGTGATCGAGCCCTGCATCGAGACCTTTGAAGGGGTCTACCGTCAGTGCCCGGACTCCTCCGTGGTGTGCGAGCCGCTGCCCCTGCGTGTGATGGGGCGCGACTGGTCCTCCTTCATCAGCCCGATCAGCTGGCTGGAGGATGAGTCCTGGCCCACCTTCGTCTGCGACAGCGCGGCCTACACCGGGCCCGACCTGGAGTTCCTATGGAGCGATGGTTCGCTTACGCGACAGACCCTGGCGACCACCACCGGTTGGTACTGGTGTACGGTGAGCACCACCAATGGCTGCTGGTCGTGGACCGATTCCATCCACGTGACCGTGGGCCCGGTGCCGCCCCTGCCGCACATCAGCGATGCCACCGGTGCCAACGTGAACGCGGCCTTCACCACGCCGCTCTTCCTCTGTTCCGGTCCGGAATGGATCTGGGTCAGCGATCCATTACCAGGCTACCAGTACATCTGGTATGAGAGCGGTGTGGCGTATCCCGGTGACAGCATCCTTGCGGATACCAACGGCATCTACATCATTCACGCGGTGGGCCCGAACGGCTGCATTAACTTCAACTTCATCCAGGTGTTCATCTGGGGCAGTGGCGAACCACTGCCGAACATCACCGGCGTGGAGGTGGACTTTCAGCCGGACAGCGCCACCATCTGCCCCATGCCCTGTGGCTATATGTCGGGCTGGTACGGTACGGCCACCTGGTTCGTGAATGGGGTGCCCACCGTGCTCACAGGCGAACTGGGCCTGACCACCACGGTGGATTGCGGACCGCCACCGGCGGGCTTGTTGTATGCCCCGCCGGACCAGCCTTTCCCCTTCGCCGTGTACGCACCGCAACCTGGTTGGAACACCTTCACCGTGGCGCTTACCGTGAACAATGGCATCATGGGCTGCGCCACACAGCAGGTGGCCTTCAACGTTACCGACAGCATTTACCTGGAGATCGTTCCCACGCCGGACCTTCAGCTGTTCGGGCCTTCCTTCATCTGCCCGGGGGATACCGTGCTGCTCACGGCGTCATGCCCCGGTTGCGCACCGCTCACCTGGATGGGGCCGGGCATCATCTGGATCAGCTCGGCAGGGGACAGCATGCGTACCGTGCTCGGTGGACAGTTCTCGGCCTCCTCCTTCACCGAAATGAACGGGGTAAGTTGTCCGGTGACGGAACATCATTTCGTACTGCCACCTACCGCGCCTGAAGTGTTTTTGGCCAGCGAGCAGATGTGCCCGGGGGACAGCGTGCTGCTTTCCACCAACCTGCCAGGGTCCAACTACCAATGGACCGGTCCGCTGGGGCCTCTTTCCGGCACAGGTCCCACCGTGTATGCGAACGCCTTCGGCGTGTACCAGCTTACCATGCTGGACACCAACAACTGCGTGGTCACGGGCATATCCGAGCCTTTGGACCAGTACGGATCGCCCTTGGTGGACATCTTTCCTGAGGTCTTCCTGTGCCCGGGCGAAAGCGCGCAGATCGAAGTATTCGCCGAGGGACCGGTGACCATCGCGTGGGCACCACCGCTCACGGGCGGCAGTGCCGTGCAAACGGTGAGCTCCCCCGGCGTGTACACGGTGGTGGTCACCTCCTGCGGCATCCCGTACCCCTTCACCATACCGGTGTATGGCAGCCAGCCGAACGTGGAACTGGCCACACCAGGCCCCTTCGAGTTGTGCCCCGGCGATACCGTGGTGCTGATGGCCTACCCCGGTGCAGCGGACTATGTGTGGCTGCCCTGGGAGCTGCCCGGCATGCACCTGGTGGTGGGGGATGGAGGCGCTTTCCAGGCCGTGGTGGTGGATGAATACGGTTGCATGGACACCAGCGCGGTGGTGGTGGTGAACATGAACAACTTTACAACACCGCTGCAGGCGAATGATGTCACGGTGTGCCTCGGGGAAGATGCCGTGTTGATCGCCACTGGTTCGGGTGTGATCCGCTGGTATGCGGATGCCGCGCTCACGCAATTGATGGCCACCGGCGCCACCTTGGTCGTCCCTTCGCCCCCGCAGGACCAGGTCTTCTTCGCCACGCAGGAGGAGAACGGCTGCATCTCGGCAACGGTGCAGGTGCAGGTGTGGGTACTGCCCACGCCCACTGGTCTTTTGCTGAACGCACCGGCCGCGCTGTGCCTGGGCCAGGAAGCGATGCTCTTCGTGAGCGGAACGCCCACGCCCGAGGTGAACTGGAGCACGCCCGCCGGGCCGTTCTGGGGGAATCCCCTGGTCATTGATCCGGTGACCGTGGCGAACGCCGGCACGTACACCGGCACGGCGGGCATCGGCCCCTGCATCGGCGGCACTGTTTCCGTCACGCTCACCACGGTGGTGCCCGCCGCCTATTGGTTGGGCCCGGACAGCCTGGTGTGCCCGGCGCAACCCTTCCCGCTGGTCGTGCCCGCCGAGTTCAACAACATTTCATGGAGCACAGGCGATACCGGCCCCACCGCATTGGTCACCCTGCCTGGCAGTTACTGGTTCACCGCACAGGATGCGAACGGATGCCTGGTGACCGACACGGTGTACTTCGGGCTGGTGGAGTGTGACCCCTTCATGCCGAACGTGATCACCCCGAACGGTGATGGCCGGAACGACCTGGTGGAGTTGTGGAGCCCCTCGGCCGCGCCGCTGGTGATGCGCATCTTCAACCGCTGGGGCCAGACCGTGCATGAGGCTGAAGGCCGCCAGGTGCGCTGGGATGGGCGCAGCAACGGCACCCGCGTGCCCGATGGCGTGTACTATTACGAGGTGCGCGGTGAACGTGTGAACGGCAGCGCATTGGTGCTTACCGGTTACGTGCATGTGTTGTAGGGTGGTGGAGCCGTTAAGAACGCCCCTGCTGTGGTGTTCAGGCAGCGCCGCACCGAATTTGCCCGTCATACATTCACAGAAGAGAGGATGGTGGCGGAGCGGGAGATCACCCTTGCCCATCGTGTACGGCCCACACTCCATTCGTGCCACCGCTCTCTGCCGCTTTGCGCTGGCCTTCGCCGTGGTGTGTGCGGCTGCGGTGCGAATGAGCGCTCAACCCTATTGGAGCCGCAACATTGGTGGCAGTGGCAACGAGCACGTGGCCGATGTAAAGGTGGATGCGACGGGTGCCCTCTATGTGACGGGCGAGTTCTTCGGAACGGTGACCTTCATGGGCCAGACCTTCACCTCTTCCGGTGCAGCGGATGCCTTCGTGGCCAAGGTGAACGCCGATGGCACGCTGGCCTGGTTCACGCAGGGGGGTGGCATAGGCATCGATCGCGGGGTGCGGTTGTGCCGGGGGCCGGGCAGCGCTTTGGCCGTGGTGGGTGAGTTCATGGGCTCGGCCAACTTCCAGGGGAATATCATCACATCCGCCGGTGGGGGAGTGGACGTATTTGTGGCCGTGCTCGATGCGGTGAACGGCCAGGTGCAGTGGATCCGTCGGGCGGGTGGTGCGACTGGTGCGGACAAACCCTATGGTGTTTCTGTCGCCCCCAATGGCCAGGTGACCGTGGCGGGTGAGTTCCGCGGAACGGCACAATGGGGTGGCCTCTCACTCACCAGCACGACAGATCCCGGCTCCGGCTTGCCCAGCGCGGACGTCTTCATCGCATGCTATTCCACCAGCGGTGCCGAGTTGTGGGTGAAGCAGGGCGCTGCGAAGTATTACGACCATGCCGTGGACGTGGTGCACGACCCGCTGGGCAACATCTACGTCTGCGGCCAGTTCAGCGACACCATCACCTTCGATGCCGTACACTACAACGACCTGAACAACGCGAGCTTCCTATTGAAGTTGGACGCTGCCGGCAACGAGCAGTGGTTCCGGCGTTTCGGCGGCGCCACCTTGAACCAGGTGCGCGACATGCAGTGGACCACTCCGGACGGCTTGGTGCTTACCGGCGACCTGCAGGGCAACATGGTCTTCATCGATAACGTGCCGGACTTCATCAATGGCCCGGCGCCCTATGCCTACTATCTGCTGCGCGTGGATCCCACTGGCGAGTTGGTAGCGCAGGGAGCATGGGGTTCACAAAGCCACGTGACCGTCCGTGGCCTGGACCAACGCGCCGATACCGTGGCCGTGCTTGGCGCCTTCGCGTGCCGCTTCGATGCGCTGGCGGACCACTACAATGCCCCCGCGCTCTTCATGGCCACGGGCGACCAGGACCTTTTTGTAGCGCGCCACGCCCGGCTGTCGCTCGCGCTCATGGATGCCCAGCAGTTCGGTGGGCAGAAGCCCAAGTTGGCGGGGCAGATCGCCTCGTTGGCCGCTGGTGATCTGGTGTTCTGCGGTTCCTTCGAGGAGACACTGCTCTACCCTTGCCGTGACCAGTTCGCAGCGGATGATTTCCCTGCGGGGTTGACCATGCCAGGTGTCTCCAGTGATTACTGCGGCGATGCGTTCCATGGATCCTTTGCTGCGGATATAGGCATGGGGCAGCGCGATGGCTTCATCGCGCGGGGATATGTACGGGTTCGTTCGCCCTATGACTGGTTCAACCACACCGATGCGCTGTGCCTGTATGATACGCTGGGGCTGTGCATCTGGCAGAGCTCATTCACCGGGTCCTGCCTGGACAGCCTGGTGCGGTGCGGGCCGGGGAGCATTGCCATCCTCACGGAGTTCTCCCACGTCGGCATCGGCAGTGTGCCTGCCGGGCCGCAGCTGTCCTACCTGTGGTCCACCGGTGCCACCACGGATGTATTGGGCGTCACTGCCTCGGGGACCTACTCCGTGCAGGTCTCCACCGCCAACGGCTGTCTGCAATGGGCGGATACCATCCACGTGATCATCAACCCCCTTCCGCCGGTGCCGCGCATCTCGGATGATGTGGTGGTGAATACCAACGCGCTCGTGACCTCTCCGATCTATCTGTGCCCACCGGACTCAGCATGGCTCTGGACAACGAACCTGCCTGCCGGTCATACGGTTCAGTGGGACGGGGTGTCCGGTGTGGTGAACAATGACAGTTTGTTGGCCAACGCGGCGGGGGCATATCACGTGCTGTTCACCTCGCCCGAGGGCTGCACGCGCAACAATAATGTGTCCGTCCACTTTCATCCGGTGGTGCCCATGCCCGATCTGACGGCTGATCTGTTGATCAGCTATCCACAGGACACGGACCTGAACGATACCGTGGCACTATGCCCCGGGGATGCGTTGATGCACCGATATGACCCCACCTGGTACATCGATGGTCTGCCATCCCCGTTGCCGCCGGGATTGGTGGTCCGTTACCGCTGGCACAATTCGCCGTTCTGGTCACCGCCTGCAACGGGTGGTACGCAGGTCAATTTCATTTCAGTGACCACCGGGGGCTGGCACGTGGATGATCTGGAAGTGATGGTGACGAATGCCCCCTGCTTGGGGGACACGCTCTACTTCACCGCATTGGACAGTGTGTTCGTGGTGCTCCATCCGCCTTCCTTATTGAGCGCGACCATCCAAGGGCCGCCATACCTCTGTACGGGCGATACGGCCACCTTGCTCGGGTCTTGTGTGGGCTGTACCAGCATGACCTGGGGAGGGGCCGGCATTGTGGCGAACTTCTATGATTCGGTGTGGGTGAACACCACTGGCGTCCGCTCGCTGACCGTTTACCTGACCGACACCAATGGGTGCACGTTCTCGCAGACTGCGACGCACAACCTGCAGATACCTCCCACGCCGTCCCTCTTCGTCACTCCGCCGTACGGGGTCATCTGTCCCGATTCCAGCGCCACCTTATGGACCACGCTCCCCGGCTCGCAGTACGTGTGGTATGGACCCTTCGGTGCGGATACCACCACCAGCAACAGCTACAGCACCACGGAACCGGGTGAGTACTTCCTTTTCATGACCGACCTCCACGGCTGCACGCATTACACCACATCGCTCACCATCTCCAATTATGCCACGCCCTTCCTCAGCGTGCTGCCCGATGCGTGGTTGTGCCCGGTGAACGACTCGGTGGTGCTGCAAGTGAGCACCTCGGCGTTGAATCCGCCCGTCTGGTGGGCTCCGCTGAGCGGTGCCGCGCTCACGCAGGTGGTCACGCAGCCCGGTGTGTACACCTGCCAGGTGCAGGCGTGCGGCATCACCACGGTGCTGTCCGTGGAAGTGCTGGCATCCAACGTGAATGCCGCGCTGCTGACGCCAGGTCCCTTCACGATATGCCCCTACGATACGGTGTTGCTCGAAGCGCAGCCGGGCATGAGCAGCTACATCTGGCAACCCGGTGCGGTGCCCGGCCCGCAGCTTGAAGTGTCACAGCCCGGCAGTTACCAGGTGGTGGCCTTTGATGCGTACGGTTGTTCAGACACATCCGCCGTTGTGGTGGTCGCGCAACACGACATGGGCCCACTGGCCGCCCCTGCGGATGTGACCGTGTGCGCGGGTGATGACGCCTGGCTGGTGAGCAATGGGAGCACCTTGAACTGGTATGCCGATCCGGCGGCCACGCAATGGCTTGCCACGGGAGATTCGCTGCTGGTGCCCGCGGTATCCGTGGCTGCCACCTTCTATCTGGTGCAGAGCGACAGCGTGTGTATGTTGCCTGCACTGCCCGTGCAGGTGTTGGTGGATCCCGTTCCCACCGGCCTGGTGCTGAATTCGCCGGGCGAGGCGTGTGTGGGTGAAGCATTGTTGCTCACGCTTTCCGCCGGCCCGGGTGTCTCCACCACATGGACCACGCCTTCGGGTGCTTTCACGGGCTCCAGCCTGTTGATCGATCCGGTGAGCCTGGCCGACCAAGGGACCTATACCGCTTACACCCAATTGGGGAATTGTTCCGGCGTGCCGCAGCAAACGAACATCACGGTGCACGTGCCGATCCCCTTCTCCCTGGGGCCCGATGTGGAGTATTGCTCGGGTGGCACGGTGGTGCTCCAAATACCACCCGCCTACACATCGCCCATCTGGAGCACTGGTGCCACCACCGCTGCCATCTTCGTACAGAGCCCCGGCTTGTATGAGGTGGATGCGCTGGACATCAACGGTTGCTCCGTACGTGCCGAAGTGCAGGTGATCGAGATCGATTGCGAGCTCGTCATCCCCAACATCTTCACCCCCAATGGCGACGGCATGAATGATACCTGGTCGATGACGGGGGTGCGGATCGCGGAAGCGCACATGGTCATCTTCAACCGCTGGGGGCAGAAGGTCTACGAAGGCGATCCCCAGCGCAAGCCGTTCAATGGCATCCATTACGTTTCGTTGGAACCCCTCACGGAAGGGGTCTACTACTACATCGTGGACCTGCTGCGCGTGAGCGGGGAACGGCACGAGCAGGCGGGATACTTCCAGTTGAACCGGTAGTGAAGGTCCGACTGGTCGCAGCGGCCTACTTTGGCGCCGCCATCGCGCCTCATGGACTTCGCACCCATCGCCGCCGGTGACCGGGCCGCCTTTGAGGCGCTCTTCCGCCTGCACTACCGCGCGCTCTGTGCGTTCGCGGCGGGCTATGTAAAGGACATGGACCAGGCCGAGGACCTTGTGCAAGACCTGTTTTTCCGCCTGTGGCTGGACCGTGAAAAGGTGAAGGTGACCACCAGCGTGAAGGCCTATCTGTACGCGGCGGTGCGCAACCGCTGCCTGAACGCGGTGAAAGCGGGTGGCCGGGTGCGTGCGCTGAACGAGGAGGTGGAGGAGCTGCAGGAAGCACCGGAACGCAGCGAGGATGAGCACGCCGAGCGCATCGCCCGTGTACAGGCCGCCATCGAGTCGCTGCCCGAGGAGCGGCGGAAGGTCTTCAAGCTGAGCCGCTACGAGGGTCTGAAATATCACGAGATCGCCGAGCGGCTCGGCATCAGCGTAAAGACCGTGGAGAACCAGATGGGCAGTGCGCTCAAGACCCTGCGCGCGGACCTGAAGGACCTGGTGCCCCTGCTGCCCTGGCTCTTCTGGTGGGGGGAAAGGGGAGGATAGGGGTATTTGTCAGGTCGGTTGTCATCAACAGGATACATGGATCAGAACGGCATCGATAGCGACCTGCTGGCCCGGTACGTGGCCGGGGAGGCGGATCCGTGGCAACGCGCACAAGTGGAGACCTGGGTGGCGCTGGGCCCGGCGAACGCAGAGGAGCTGGACCGCATGCAGCGCATCTGGTCCATCACCGCCGATGCGGGCTCCACCGCGTTCGCGGCTGAAATGCGGGCCTGGGCCATCGGGGCCGAAGCGATGGCCAGGGCAAAGGAGGCGGAGGAACGCGCATGGGCAACGGGCGCAGCGGCTGAGGCACGCGCCCGGCTGATGGAGGACCGGGCCTGGGACAAGGTGCAGGCACGCATCGCTGCACATGAAGGCCGTGGCCGCGTGATCCCCATCCATCGCCGCACGGACCGGCTGCGCTGGCTGGCGGCTGCGGCGGCGGTGGCGGGCATCGTATTCGCCGTCCGCTGGTTCATGCAGCCCAAGGAGCAGGAGTTCCTGGCCACCACTGCACCCACCGAGGCCGTGCTCGCGGACAACAGTGCCGTGGTGCTCTCCGCCGGCACACAGCTCACCGCCCGCATGGGCCGCACACGCGAAGTGCGTTTGCAGGGCGAAGCCTACTTCGAGGTGCAGCGCGATACGTTGCGGCCTTTCGTAGTGGATGCCGGCGCCGTGCAGGTGAGCGTGCTGGGCACGGCCTTCGTGGTGAGCGCCTACGACTCGTCCGCGATCGTGGAGGTACGCGTACGCAGTGGCCTTGTGCGCGTGGTGGCCGCCGGCGACACGGCGACCCTCACCGCCGGTCAGCACGCCATCTATGATCGCACACGGCATGTGCTGGAGCGCCGTGCCGCACCCCCCGCCGAGGTGTGGGGCGTACGTGTGCTGCAGTTCGAGAACGCGCCCCTTTCGCTGGTGGTCGCTCAGCTGCAGCGCATCTACGGCGTGCAGGTCGCCTTCAGTGACGAGTCCATCGGCCGCTGCCGCCTCACCACCGAGTTCGATGACGAACCCGTGGAGACCGTGCTGCGCATCATCGCGGAGACCTTCGGGTTGGAACTGTTGAAGGAGTCGGAACAACGCTACATGCTTTCAGGCGATGGGTGTTGAGCGGCATAGGTTACGACTGCTGACCTGCCTGGGACTGGCCGTCATGGTACACGCGCTGTGCGCGCAATCCATCCTGCAGCGCCGCGTCACCATCCAGGCCGAGCAGGTGCGGCTGGCCACCGCGTTGAACCTGCTGGCGCGCGAAGCGCAGTTCAAGCTGAGCTACAATGCCGCCGTGGTGCCGGCGGACAGCCTGGTGAACGTGCGTGCCAGCGACGAGCGTGTGGACCAGGTATTGAAGCAGCTGCTGCCCCCGGGTGTGCGTTGGAAGGAGAGCGGTCAGCACCTGATCATCACCGGAGCGGTGGGGCCGAAGCAACGCTTCAACGCGGAGGGCAGCGTGGTGGATGGTGCCACCCGTGCACCGATAGCGCGCGCATCCGTGCTGGAGGTGCGACGCACCAATGCCGGCAGCACTGATGAGCAGGGCCATTTCCGCTTGGAGCTGAGCGGGGAGCTGGACCGCACGCCGTTGCTCATTTCCCGCAAAGGCTACCGGGATACGGTGGTCTTTGTGGGCCGCGAGGGGCAGGTGGGGCGTGTGGCACTTCGTCCGCTCGATTCGTTGGAATTTGTCGCGCCCATCTGCCTGTACGAGCGTTGCGGTGTGGAGGACCTCGGCGTGGCACGCCTGCTGGTGCCCAGTGCGCAGATGGATCAGAGCGCCAACCTGGTGTTCGTGGACAAGCGGCCGTTCCAACTTTCCCTGCTTCCCACCATCAGCACCAACGGTCCGATCAGCGGTTCGGTGATCAACCACTTCTCCGTTAATCTGCTGGGCGGCTATGCACGCGGGTTGGAGGGCTTCGAGATCGGTGGTGCGGTGAACATCGAGAGCCACGACGTGAGCGGCATGCAGATCGCCGGGCTGGCCAACCTGGTGGGCGGCCGAACCAAAGGCATGCAGATCGGCGGCGCCATCAACCACACCATGCGCTCACTGGAAGGCCTGCAACTGGCCGGGCTGGCCAACACCGTATGGGATACGCTTGCGGGTGTGCAGATAGCAGGCGGCGTGAGCGTGGTGAAGAACGGCATGACCGGCACGCAGGTAAGCGGACTGGCCAACATAAGCTGGGGCGCGCTGGATGGGGTGCAGGTGGCGGGCGGAGTGAACATTACACGCCGGGCGGTGAACAAGGTGCAGGTGAGCGGGCTGGGTAACTACGCCGAACGTGTGGAAGGTGCCCAGGTCTCGGCCGGTGTGAACGTGACACCCGGTGACGTGGGCGGTGCGCAGGTGGGCGCGCTGGGCAACTACGCCCGGTCGGTGGGTGGCGGTCAGGTCTCTGCAGGGGTGAGCATCGCACGGGATGAGGTGAGCGGTGGGCAGGTGGGTGTGCTCGGCTGTTTCGCGCAGAGCGTAACCGGTGGGCAGGCGGGTGTGTGCCTGAACGTGGTGTTGGACAGCGTGAGCGGCGGACAGGTGGGCGTGCTGGTGAACTACGCGGGCAACGTGAGCGGTGGGCAGGTGGGCGTGGTGCTGAACGTGGTGCCGGGCACGGTGGATGGCGGACAGGTCGGGCTGTTCAACTTCGCACGGCGGGCCTATGGCGGTCAGGTGGGCCTGTTCAACTTCAGCGATACGCTCTCCGGCGGCGCCGTGGGCTTGTTCACCTTTTCGCGTACGGGATACCACCGCGTGGACCTTTCCACCGGTGATGAGATGGCCCTGAGCATCCACTTCCGCACGGGCACCCGGCTCTTCCACAACATCCTGGGCTATTCACCACGCGTCACCCCCGACCAGCGCTGGGGCTTTCTCTACGGCGTGGGCACCGAGCCGCGTCTGGGCGAAAGCGGGTTCATGAACATCGACCTCACCGCCGAGCAGGTGGTGGAACAGCGGGACTGGGTGGAGGCGGCCAACATCCTCGGGCGGCTGAGCGTGAGCTATGGCGTCGATCTGCACGGCCGCTTCGCGTTGTCCGCGGGCCCTCTGCTGAACGTGCTCTTCAGCGACTGGCGCGATCCGGACACCGGCACCTACCTGAGCGCATTGCCACCCGCAAAGCCCATGATCCAGGGAAGCTCCGGCGACCTGGCCATCTCCGGCTGGCTGGGCTGGAAGGCCACATTGGGCTGGAGGTTCTGAGCGTGCTGGCCACCCCTGTGAACATGCTCGACCGCATCGGCTGATCAAGGCATTCCAAACGCGCGGTTGATCATCGTGTTCCCATTGCCTTGTGGCTTCTGGGTGCCCCGGCCACATTTTCACATGCATTTCATTTCCACATCTCCGATCCCGGTTCATACCCCCATTCTTCCGGTCCATGCCACCGCGCTCGTCCGGGTGGATGGCATCCGGGCACTTTCGCACCACCTGCGGACGTCAGCCACGAGCGAAAGAATTTCAGACAGGGGATAGGGGTATCCGCCGCAGGTGATGTCACAGGACCAAACAACCCCGGAACATGACCATGCGCCAGCTCATCACCGCCTTCATCGCCTTTCTGCTCGCCGCCCTGCCCAACCTGCTGCGCGGCCAGGACGACCAGCGCCCGCAGACCCTGCTGGGTAACGCCGACAACCTGCATCACGGTGGCTGGGGCGCACCCACGGGATTTTATACCCGCATCATGGACCAGGACGCGTTGTTGCTCGGCGCACGTGGCGGCTGGATCATCAACCACCGTTTCACCCTGGGGCTTGCCGGTCATGGGCTGGTGACCCAGGTGCACAATGCCGCGTACGACCAGCACCTGATCAGCCAGGGACAGACGCTTACGGACAAGAGCCGTCTCTTCCTCGGCTACGGGGGCTTGTTGTTGGAGCCCATCATTGCGTACCGTTCTCCCATTCATGTGAGCCTCCCGATCATCATTGGTGCAGGCGGCGCGGGATACAGCTACAGCGGTCCTCCTCCTCCAGACTTCGACCCGCTCACCTACAAGACCGATGGCCAGGCCTTCTTTGTGTTCGAGCCCGGCCTGGACCTGGAGCTGAACCTCATCCCCCTGCTGCGTATCGGCTTGGGCGTTTCCTACCGCTACACCAGCGATCTGGACATTCCCGGCACGGCCAAGGATGCCCTGCATGGCTTCAATGCCGGTATGAGCATCAAGGTGGGCCGATTCTGAACGAATTATCCCGGCGAGGCAACGATCGGCCGTGACTTCAAGTCATGAAGTCGATGGCTCTCCGACCAGTGATCGGCACGCTCGCCTGCCTATTGGCCGCCACGGCCATGGCGCAGCAGCTGGTGCCGAACCCGAGCTTCGAGACCGTCACCACCTGCCCCACATTCGCCAGCCAGTTGGGCCACGCCGCACCATGGTTCAATCCCACGCAGGGAACGCCTGAGTTGTACCACGCCTGCGCAGGCAGCGGAAGCTATGCCGGGGTACCGGCCAACAGTTCAGGTGGTTTCCAAATGCCCCGCACGGGCCAGGGCTTCGCGGGCTTGTACACCTACAAGCTGGGCTATCCGAACGTGCGCGAGTACATCGCCGTGCCCTTGTTGCAACCCCTGCAGGCGGGCACCTGCTACCAGTTCCGCATGTATGTGAACATGCCGGACGACTTTGAGCTTGCCTGCGATGCCATCGGTGTGCACTTCAGCACCGGCCCGCTCATTGTGCAGACCGTATACCTGCTTCCAGTGACCCCGCAGATCGAACACCCCATCGGGCAGCTCATTACTGACACGGTAGGCTGGACGGAGGTGAACGGCGTGTACACCGCTGTGGGTGGGGAGGACCACCTCACCATCGGCAACTTCCGCACCGATGTGCAGACCACCATCCAATTGGTGAACCCTGGCGTGTGGTACCAGGGGCAGGCCTATCTGCTGGTGGATGACGTGAGCCTGGAGCCGATCCCGGATGACCTGGACCTGGGTCCGGACACCGCGTTCTGCACAGGCGGTTCCGTGGTGCTCGATGCCAGCGTGCCCGGAGCCACGAGCGTACTTTGGAACGATGGGTCCACTGCCGCCGTGCGCACCGTATCCACTGCCGGCACCTTCAGCGTTGCCGTGAACCTGGGCGGTTGCTTTTTGCATGACACCGTGGTGGTGCGTGTGGTGCCCGAGCCCTTCCTGGACCTGGGGCCGGACCTGCTGCTTTGTCCGGGGCAGCGTCTCCTGATCCTTCCCGACATGGACTCTGCCAGCGTGCTCACCTGGCAGGATGGTGCACCGGTGATCGGCCGCATGGTGGAATGGCCCGGCCGCTATGCCGCCACCGCCACCAACGCCTGTGGCACCGCGAGCGATGCGGTGGATGTGTTCGCCGACTCCTGTCCGGACATCATCTACATGCCCAACGCCTTCACCCCGGATGGCAACGGCCATAACGACCGCTTCGCGCCCGTGTATGACCGACGCGTGTGGAGCGTGAGCTTCACCGTGTACGACCGCTGGGGAATGACCGTGTTCACAGCACAGGAAGGGGTGGAATGGGATGGGGCCGGTGCGCCACCAGGCCCCTATACCGTACTGGTGGAAGCACGGTCGCTGGCGGAGCCCAACCATGCGCGGCAGCTCGCCGGGCATGTGATGCTGCTGCGCTGACGCCTGCGTGTCAGGTCCTTTCCATTCCATGTTGGAATTATACCTGCTCGTTGCGATCGCCATGTGATGCGCATGCGCCGAGCGGCACTTTCGCGCCGCCCTAAGGCAAAGACCGGTCAAGTGACGAAAGGTGAAGGGGGGAGTAGGGGTATTCATACCGGTCGCTGTCACAGGGGAAACAAGACCAAGCTCATGCGCTCTCCGATCATGCGTTCATTGCTCTTCGCTCCGCTCTTCCTGCTGGCCGGTCCCATGGCCGCACAGGGCCAACGGCAGACCGTGCGCGGCACCGTTGCCGATGCCGATACGCGCCAGCCGCTCTTCGGCGCCACCGTGGTGGTGGTCGGGTCCGACCCGCTGATCGGTTCCACCACCGATGTGGACGGCCGCTTCACCCTGGAACAGGTGCCCGTGGGCCGGGTGGCCCTTCAGGTGCGTATGCTCGGCTATGAGGAACAGACCCTGGCCAACCTGCTCGTGAACTCCGCCAAGGAACTGGTGCTCGACATCCGCATGCAGGAGTCCATCGCGCAGCTGCAGGAAGTGGTGGTGAGCGGAAAGAAGGGTCACGGCGAGGTGCGCAATGACATGGCCGTGATCAGTGCCCGCAAGATCAGCGTGGAGGAGACCTCACGCATCGCCGGTGGCATCAACGACCCCGCGCGCATGGTCACCGTGTTCCCCGGCGTGGCGGGCGACCCCACCGGCAACAACACCATCATTGTGCGCGGCAACAGCCCCAAGGGCGTGCTCTGGCGCCTGGAGGGCATGGAGATCCCCAACCCCAACCACTTTGCCGATGACGGCACCACGGGCGGTCCCATCAACGTGCTGAACAGCGACGTGGTGGACAACAGCGATTTCTACACCGGAGCCTTCGCGGCGGAGTATGGCAACGTCACCAGCGCCGTGTTCGACATGAAGCTGCGCGACGGCAATGACCGCCAGCGTGAATACACACTGAAGGCCGGTGTGCTCGGCACCGACCTGACCGCTGAAGGGCCGCTGCCCGGCTTGAACGGCGGCAGCTACCTGGCCAACTTCCGCTACAGCACCCTGGCACTGTTGGATGGCGCGGGCATCGTGGATTACCAGGGCGTGCCCAAGTACACGGACGCCGCCTTCAAGCTGAAGATGCCCACCGCGAAGGCGGGCACCTTCTCCCTTTTCGGCATCGGCGGCCTCAGCAGCATCAGCCAGCGCGATGAGGGCACCACCGGCGACACGCTCTTCGCCACCGCCGAATACGGCTCGCGCATGGGCGTGCTGGGCCTTTCTCATACGCTGCTGCTGAGCGCCAACAACTACCTCTACAGCACCGTCAGCCTGAATGGCAACGGCAGCAGCACCGACTTCAACGAGACCGACGCGCCCGGTGAAACACCCATCGTGCTCCGGCATGAGGATGACATGGCCCGCTGGACCCTGCGCGTCACCAGCACGCTCAACACGCGCATCAATGCCAACCACAAGCTTCGTTCGGGCATCATCGTTTCGGTGGACCGTTTCCGCACCTTCTCCAACAGCTTCGACCGCGAGGATGATGCGATGAAGGTGGAGCTCGATCAGCGCGGCGAGGCCACCACCCTGCAGGCCTTCACCAGCTGGAAGTGGCGCTGGAACGAACAATGGAGCCTGACCAGCGGAATGCACGTACTTCACTATGCGCTGAACGGTGCAACAAGTGTGGAGCCACGCGCCGCACTGCGGTACCAGGCCACACCCGCGCGGGCCTTCACGCTCGGTGCAGGCCTGCACAGCAAGACCGAGAGCCTGATGAACTACCTGGCGCAGACCACCGATGCGGCGGGGAATATCACCCAGCCGAACCGCGACATGGACCTGTCCAAGGCCTTGCACGCGGTGTTCGGCTACGAGCAGATGCTGGCCGAGGACATCCAGTTCAAAGCTGAGGTGTACTACCAGTACCTGTACGACCAACCCGTGGAGAACGCGCCTGGTAGCGCCTTCTGGCTGGGCAACATGCAGGAGTGGTTCACCACCAAGGACCTGGTGAACGCGGGCAAGGGGTACAATGCCGGGGTGGAAGTGGGCCTGGAGAAATTCTTCACGCGTGGCTGGCACGGCCTGGTCACCCTGTCCGCGTTCGACAGCCGCTACCGCGCCATGGACGGCACCTGGTACAACGCCCGCTTCGGACTGGGCGCCGTGGGCAACGTGCTGGCGGGTAAGGAGTGGAAGGTGGGTGCCGCCACCAAGAACAAGGTGATCCTCACCGGGGTACGGTACAGCGTGCAGGGTGGCCAGTGGCAGACCCCGTTGGACCTGCAGGCCAGCATCGATGCAGGCATGCAAAAGGAAGGCAGCCCGCTCATGAGCGTGAAGGGCGAACCCATCCACAAGCTGGACATGGTGCTGGCCTACCGCGTGGGCCGTGCGAAAGTGAGCCACGAGTTCAAGGCCGACGTGCAGAACGTGCTGAACGCGCAGACGCCCGTGTACTACTACTTCGACCGCCGCACCGAGACCTTGAAGAGCGTGGACCAGCTGGCGATCCTGCCGGTATTGCAATACACGCTGCGGTTCTGAGCATGGCCGGTACACATGGGCTCGAAGGAATGCTCTTGCGGATCTGACGCGATGGCGGGCAACTGATAGGCCACGGAAGCGTCATCCGTCTAACTTCACAGCATGCGGCTACCGTTGCTCTTAACCCTGGGGTTTGCGTTATCCAGCGCCCACGCCCTTACCTGGATGCCCGATGCGAACCTGCGCAATTGGGCCAACAACCAGTTCCCGGGCTGCATTTCGGGCAACTACATCGATGAGAACCACCCCGGCGTCCAGTCGGCGGGCATGGTGGACCTCAGTTTTCAGAGCAACATCACCAACCTCACCGGGGTGGAGGCCTTTGCGAGCGCCACGGGGATGAACGTGAGCAACAACCCGATCACGGTGTGGGACTATCCGCTCTTCATCAGCCAGCTCGGCGCGAGCAACTGCGGGGTCACGGGCACCTTTTTCATACCCTTCCCGCTCACCTATGTGAACATCTCCAACAACGCGATCACTTCACTGGTGATCTATTCCTCCAGCAGCCTTAGCACGTTGATCGCGCACCACAACCAGATCACCAGCGTGTCGTGGGGCGTGGTGCCCGGCTGGGTGGATCTGAGCTACAACCAGCTCACCTCCATCGGTGTGGCGTCGGGCAGCCCCTTCCTGCAGTACTTGGAAATCAGCCACAACAACTTCACGGCCGTGCCTGCCGGCGGTAGCAGCCTCACGTTCCTGGGTGCGAGCTGGAACCAGATCACGAATGTGTCCCAGCTGAGCGGTAACAACTTCAACTTCGAAGCGGACCTCAGTCACAATGCCATCCAACAGGTGCCCGGTCTGGGCAACGCGAAGAGCGTGGACCTGAGCTTCAATCCACTCACGCTGGGTATCTCCGGAACAAGCTTCAAACTGCAGACGCTCCGCGTGAACAACACCCAGCTGCCCTGCCTTCCGTATCTGCACTTTCCCTTGGTGAACCTCTATTGCGCGAACAGCCCCATCAACTGCATCCCCAACCAGCCGCCCAACCTGGTGATGAGCGCGGCCAACTTCGGTTTCACTCCGGTGGTGTGCGGTGCATCCTCGCCCTGTTACATGGCCACGCCCTCACTGGACCTGCGGGTGTTCCTTCAGGGGCCCTATGATGCGGTTGCCGTACAAATGCGCGACGACCTTCGTGCACAGGGGTTGCTACCGCATGTGGATCCCTATCCCACACTGGGGGTGAGCTACGCGGGCAGCGGCTGGCCGGATGTATTCAGCTCCACTGTGTATTCCACCACTGGACCGAACGCCATTGTGGATTGGATCGTGGTGGAGTTGACCCCCTATTTCACCGGCAGTCTGGCGGATGATGCCACGCCATACAGCCGCCCGGCCTTTGTGCAACGCGATGGGGACGTGGTGGGCTTGGATGGCTCCTGGCCGCTGGTCATGAATACTCCGCACGGTTCCTACCGTGTGGCCGTGCGGCATCGCAACCACCTGGGGGCCATCACCACCCAGCCACAAGGTCTGTCCTCCACCATGCTTACGGTGGACTTCACACGCTACTCAGCCACGGCGTGCCAGGGAGGGGCCATGCATGGGGACAGTCTTATCGCCGATGAAAGACAATTGTGGCGCGGCGATGTCAACTACAACCATCAGGTGAAGTACATCGGCTCAGGAAACGACCGCGACCCCATCCTTACGGCCATTGGCGGCACAGTGCCCACGCAAATGGTCTCCGGCGTTTACGCGCGTGAGGACGTGAACATGGATGGGGTGATCAAGTATACCGGTGCGGACAATGACCGCGACCCGATCCTGCAGAACATCGGCGGTGCGAACCCCACAGCGGTGCGGAACCAATTGGGATTCTACTAGTCGCGGTCGCTGGATCACCAAACGCGCCGCACCATCCTCAGCGTGTGCGTGTACCGCCCGGTACCAGCATTGAAGATGCCGTGCTGGTCCAGATGATCGATGCGGACCTGGCCGCTGGCGTGCAGGATGCGCTTTACACCGCGGCCCAAAGCTTCGTCCGCCAGCACGATGCCCACGTGGATGATGCGCCCCTCCGGGTTGTCGAAGAAGGCCAGGTCGCCGGTGGTGGCGAGGTCCACAAAGGCCACGTGCTCACCGCGCTCCGCCTGCTGCCAGGCATCGCGTGGAAGGCTGTGGCCGCACAAGGCGAAGAGCATCTGGGTAAGCCCCGAACAGTCGATGCCATACGGACTGCGGCCACCCCAGAGGTAAGGCGCGCCCAGGAAAAGGTCCTGCATGGCCAGCAGACATTTGGCAGGTGAACCGAGCACCCCCAGTGAGGTGCGCCCTTCAAAAGGCAACGTGCGCCCCTGCCATTGGAAGGTCCGGCGGGCATAGTGCGGAAGTACTCCCCCCAACGGAATGCGCAACAAGCCTTGCTCGGTTTGGACCACCTCCATGGGTTCGATGGAGCGCACGGTGGCGGGCACAGCCGACTCTGTCTCCAACGCCTGCTTTACGTCCACCCAGCCCTCATACCCGTCGTGATCGAACTGGATCTTCACCCACTTGGGCAGCCGGTCCAGCAGGCGGGCGGTCTCGCCGAACAGCCACTGCGTGACCATCTCCGCACGGTCATCCGGCTCGCGCCGAACGGGCACCAGGGAGAGGGGGCAGATGACCGCTTGCATTTTCTGTGGTGTGTTGGGAGGTTGCGCGTTCCGTTACACGGTCGTGTGATCCGCAACTCGGGACGCGTCAACGCGCAACGCGAGCGAGCCGGTGCAAGGTTCAGAGGGCTTCGATCACCATCGCGCTCGCTCCGCCGCCACCGTTGCAGATGCCGGCCGCGCCGTATTTGCCGCCGTTCTGCTTCAGCACGTTGATGAGGGTGACGATGATGCGTGCGCCACTGCAGCCCAGCGGGTGGCCCAGGCTCACGGCGCCGCCGTTCACGTTCACCTTATTCGGGTCCAGGCCCATGAGCTTGGTGTTGGCGATGCCCACCACGCTGAAGGCCTCGTTCAACTCCACGAAGGCGATGTCGCTCATCTTCAATCCGGCCTTCTCCACGGCGCGGGGCACGGCCTTGGCCGGGGTGGTGGTGAACCACTCGGGGGCCTGCTCGGCATCGGCGTAGCTCAGCACGCGCGCCAGCGGCTTCAGGCCCAGTTCCTTCGCCTTGTCGGCGCTCATCAGCACCAGCGCTGCGGCGCCGTCGTTGATGGTGCTGGCATTGGCCGCCGTCACCGTGCCTTCCTTGGTGAACACGGGTTTCAGCCCGGGTATCTTGTCGAAGCTCACGTTCTTGTATTCCTCGTCCTCGCTCACCACCACATCGCCCTTGCGGGTCTTCACGGTCACGGGAACCACTTCATCCTTGAATTTTCCCGCGGCCCATGCGGCAGCGCTTCGCTTGTAGCTTTCGATGGCGAAGGCGTCCTGTTCCTCGCGCGTGATCCCGTGCTCCTTCGCGGTGTTGTCGGCGCTCACACCCATGGCGGTCTGATGGTACACGTCGGTGAGGCCGTCCTTGCCGATGCCGTCGATGAGCTGCCCATTGCCGAAACGGTAGCCGTAGCGGGCCTGTTCCAGGTAGAACGGAGTGCGGCTCATGCTCTCCATGCCACCGGCAACCACGATCTCGGCATCGCCCAGCTTGATGTCCTGTGTGGCCATCATGATCGCCTTCATGCCACTGGCGCACACCTTGTTCACCGTGGTGCAGGCCACCTCGTTGGGCAGGCCGGCGAACTTGGCGGCCTGGCGGGAGGGCGCCTGGCCCAGGTTGGCCTGCAGCACGCTGCCCATGATCACCTCATTCACTTGTTCCGGCTTCACCCCGGCCCGCTCCACAGCGGCTTTCACGGCGGTGGCGCCCAGCTGTGTGGCGGGCACTTCGGCCAGGCTGCCCCCGAAGGAGCCAATGGGTGTGCGCACGGCGGAAACGATGACGACTTCGCGGGACATGTCGGTGATCGGATTGATGGGTTTGAAGGGCTGCAAAGGTAGCCGAGTGGGGAAGTGGTACACGTTCGCCTCACCCTTCTATCTTTGCCGCCCCTGCTTCGGCTCGGGCGTTCTTTTCTGCCACCATTGGAGAGGTGGGTGAGTGGCTTAAACCAGCAGTTTGCTAAACTGCCGTACTGGGTCAACCGGTACCGGGGGTTCGAATCCCCCCCTCTCCGCGAAGGCCCGGATCCGGGCCTTCATCGTTTTGTTCGGGGTGTAGCGCAGTCCGGTAGCGCACCTGGTTTGGGACCAGGGGGTCGCAGGTTCGAATCCTGCCACCCCGACGAATGACAGGATCCCGCCAACTGGCGGGATCTTTCATTTTGGACAGGCCCCAACTCTCGCTCCAGAAGCGTATCGCTTGCGCGAAGCGACCTTTGCATCATTGGTCCCGTAGCTCAGCTGGATAGAGCATCCCGCCCGCTGGGCGGGAAGGCCGTTGGTTCGAGTCCAAAAGGGGCGCCCGGCCAGGTCCCTCAGGGGAACCTGATCGGAATGGTGCCTCTCAACGACCGACCAGCCTACGTTCGCCACCTTTGCACGATCCGGTCCCGTAGCTCAGCTGGATAGAGCACCTGCCTTCTAAGCAGGATGTCGTTGGTTCGAGTCCAACCGGGATCGCAGGAAGCGCATTCGCGATCATCCTTGCACGGCACTAACCGAGCTTCCGAGCTGGTCTCGAGAGGGACAGTTCCGACGAAAGTGCACTGTTGGCCGACGAATGAGTTAACGATCTGGTGCTCACGCCCTAGCACGGCTGCTAAAGCACGCGGTACAGCGCCATTCAGGTAGACTTGGTCGGCATGCCCTTGGTGCTGGTCGAAATGTGGGCGACATGGGCTTGACGCCCGGGGGGGCGTGGCAAGGAACCTTCCACTTTCGCGTCGACCGCTCCGCAACCGATCTGCCATGCGAACCAAAGCCTTCATACGCGCCGCCCTTGGTCTGCTCTTGGGCCTGCCTTTGCAGGTGCACGGTGTTACCTATTACCTCTCCCCATCGGGTAATGATGCCAATAATGGTACTTCGCAGTCCTCGCCATGGCGGACCATAGACCGCTTGAACCTGGTGACCGGCAGTCTTCAGCCCGGTGACCGGATCTATTTCGAAAGGGGTGGTACATATCGGGGAGAAGTGCAGGTTAATTCCTCGGGTACCTCCTCCGCCCCGATCATCATCGGTGCCTACGGCTCGGGTAACCGCCCCATCATTACAGGAAGCGAATTGGTCACCGGATGGACCGTGCATGCCGGACAGATCTGGCGGGCTCAGCTTGCGCGCTCGGTCAAGATGTTGTTCAGCAACGGCCAGTTACAGACCCTGGCGAGGTACCCCAACGCCGGGTGGTTGCGCAACGATGCTGGTTCAACGAGCACGCTGTACGACAATGCGCTCACCCAATCCGCAGGCTATTGGACCGGTGCCACCGCAGTGATCCGAAGCACCGGCTGGTGTTACGAGATGCCCACGATCACTTCCTTCAACAGTGGAACCCTGTCCTTCCCCGCCATTCAGCATGGTCTGGGCAATGACAATTGGGGCTACTTCCTGTGCAACAAGCTCAGTGAGCTGGATTCACCGGGCGAGTGGTACCATGATGGCAACACGGGCATCCTTTACTTCTGGGCGCCGGGCGGGGTGTCGCCATCCACATTGTCCGTGGAAGCATCCACGTTCCAGGCCGGTATCAAGGTGGGTTATCAGCAGCGCCACATCAACATCGCAGAAATAGAGTTGCGCCATCAGCAGCTGGCCGGGATCCATAACGACGGGGGATACTCGCTGACCGTGCAAGGCTGCCGTTTCCTGCGGAATTTCTATGGAATCCGCAGTTACGGCAATTCAAACAGCTACCTGGGAAATGAGTTCATGGAGTGCTACGCGAGCGGCGCCTTGTTGATCGACCATACCACCACGTTCAGTGGGAACACGATGGACCAGATCGGTCTGGTACCGGGATCAGGTGTGACCAATTGGAGCCACTTTGGTGTGGAAATGATGGGCAACAACAACATCATCCGCAACAACCAGATAACAGGCACAGGATACTCGGGCCTCTTCATCAAAGGGAACAATGTGCTGGTGGAGCGCAATGTGATCCGTGACGCCCTGAAGATATTGAATGACGGTGGTGCCATCGTTATCGACCGGGTGGATGCGCTCTCGGTGGTGGACAATATCATCAGCGGGGTTCACGGGGACCTGGCCAGTGCCGCCAGCACCAATGCAGCACACTATCCCATCGCACACGGCATCTATTTCGGCAACGATGGGATCACCAACAGCTGGTTCCGGCACAACACGGTCCGTGATTGCAAGGGCAGTGGCATTCATGTTGATCACACCATGATCAACAGTGGCAACCATGTGAAGGATAACGTGCTCTTCAACAACAAGGTGCAGATGAGCATTTCGGACCTGTCCAACAATGTGGGTCCGGGTGCGGTGGCACCCTATCAGGTGGCCGCCTTCAACACGGTGTATGAGGGCAACATTATGTACAGCCTCAACATGGAACAGCTGTGCATGGACATGTACAACGTATGGTCCACCTCACCCGTGGATTTTGGCACATTCGCCAACAACAGGTACTACAGTCCATACGAGGAGCTGAGCATTCGTGTGGTGAACATGGTGACCAATTCGCGCAGGCGCTATACGCTGGAGCGTTGGCAGGTGGAGCGCACCGAGGATGCGGGGTCTACTGCGAGCCCCCAGCGCTTGAACGCCATGGGTGTGACCGGTGTGATCGGAGGCAATCTGGTGGCCAACGGCACCTTCGATACGAACGTGAGCGGCTGGACCTGCTGGCCGGGCAATGGCCAGCTTACGCAAAGCACTGCATACCTGGATGCGGGTTCCATGCGTGTGAACCTGCCGAACGCCTCGCTCTACACCAGCCTCTACACGCGCTCCAACACGGCATCCGTGACCAATGGCCATTGGTATCGGCTGAAGTTCGCCATACAGAGCAGTGGTCTGGGCGAGGTGGACGCCGGCCTGAAGGGGCAGGCCCAGTTGAGCAGCGGCGCCACCATCCACTCGCGTGCCTATCCGTTCAGCCCGGTACGGCGCGATTTGGAGTTGATCTTCCAGGGGAACCTCACTGACCAGGCCATGGCCCAGTTCGTGAACCACCACACCGAGCCCACGTATTGGATCGACAATGTGGAACTGCATCGTGTGCAGGTGCAGGTCCTGGATCCCACCTTGGAGCATATCCTCATGGAGAATCCCAATGGCGCGGTGCAGTCCTTCACGCTTCCGGCGGGTTGCTGGAAGGAGGTGGAAGGCGCTTCGTACACCGGTACCATTGACGTGCAGCCCTATCGCTCCCGGGTATTCTACCGCACGTCCACCTCACCATGCGCCGGTGGCGGCGTACCCGCGCCAAGTGGCAGTGTGTTCGCCAAGGTACTGCTGCGCGGCGCCATCAGCTCAAGCACCGGAACCATGCGTGCAGACCTGCGCCCTTTGAACCTGGTACCTCTCACCGAACCATACACGGCCATGGGCTACAGCCTGGCCAACGCAGGCGCCGCCTTCAGCACGGCCGCACAGCTGCGAACAGGCTTGCAGACCGTGGTGGACTGGGTGTTGCTTGAACTGCGCAACACCGATGCCGCTTACAGCCTGGCAGAACGCCGTGTGGCCCTGGTTTGCCGGGATGGCGAAGTGATCACGCCGGATGGCGCAACCAGCCTGCCGTTCAGCGTTACGGCTCAGGGAAAGCACCTTGTCGTACTGCATCGCAATCACCTGGGTGCAATGACCGCTTCTCCGTTGGCCTCGAATGGTGGCTTGGTGGACTACACCAGTCTCACCACGGCATTGTATGGTACGGATGCGATGTTCTCCGATGGCACCAGGCGCATGCTTTGGCAGGCCAATGCAGTCGATGACAATGTGGTGCGCTATACCGGAGTGGCCAATGACAGAGACCCGATCCTGGCCTACATTGGTGGAGTTGCCACACAAGCGGTGAGCGGTTATTCCAACATGGACCTGAACATGGATGGCTGGGTGAAATACTCCGGTCCGGGAAATGACCGCGACCAGGTGCTCGTGGTGATCGGTGGTGCTGCACTTACCGCCGTACGCATCGAGCAGGTGCCTTAATGGGGCAAGACTAGATCGGCTCCAGCCTTTCTGCGGCCAGCCAGCCTACGCCGCCATTGTCCAGCCGCACTTCGTACCAATCGGCATTCCGCTGGCGCAGTAGCACGCGCGTGCCTTCATGCAACAAATAGAGTTTGGTGGCTCCGTTCCGGGGTTCACTGAGCACGTCCACACGCGGAGCCATGATGATGGCTGCGCCCCGTCCGGTAAGCTCGCCATGGCGCACCCTGGCCAGCACGATGGCACCCAACGCGAATGGCAACAGTAAAAACGCAGCGACCATCGCAGTGAGCCTAGGTCCACGCGTACGGATGAAAAGCGACAAGGAGAGCAACAGGAAGAACCCGAGAACGAGCAGTATCGAGCGCCATGCCCATTGGTCGGGGTCCTGCCCACCACGCAGTCGGTCCCACAGGGAGCGCAAGGGCGATGCGGGCAGGGTGGGCATGCGGTCCAGCACGCGTTGCCGCGCCAGTTCAAGGTCTGCCCGGATGGCCTCATCACCTGGGGCGAACAGAAGCGCACGTTCGTAGTGCAGCACGGCCGGCCCGATATGGCCCAGGCGATAGTGGCAGTGCGCGATGTTGTACTCCAGCGCGGCCGACGTGTGGGTAAGCGCCACGCTGTCGAAGAGCGCAAGGGCGGTGGCATGGTCGCCGGCGGCATAGGCTTCCGCAGCACGTTTGACCAGGCTGTCCGGTGCCATTGCCGCCTTGACCGTGCAGAGCCCTGCGGCGATAACGAAGGGGAGAAGCAGGGTCCTTGTGCTCATCGGTCGCTTGTTTCAATGCGTTGGATGAGCGTTGCTGCCTCATCATACAATGCCTGACTGGGCGCGGCGGCCACAGGTGCGAACCGGGCCATCTCCGCTTCCCGTTTCAGGCGGATGAACGCATCGGCCAGTTCACCGTTCGCGATGGCGGAGAGTTCCTGCCGCACGCGTTCATCGGTGACCTGTGCAGGTCCCAGGTTGAAACGGTCGGCAAAATAGCCTTCCAGCGCCTTGGCGAGCGCATCGTGGAACGCGGTGCGATCACTGTTCTTCAAGGCAGCAGAGGCGGCATGCAACCGCTGGCGTGCCACACGTTCCGCCCTGCGGCGCCTTTGGCCGGGCCCATCAGCAGCCTCGCGCAATTGCTTTCTGCGCCAGCCCAGGAGGATCAGGAAGATGAAGGCGGGGGCCGCCAGTCCTACATAGTAAGCCCCCGAACCGTAAAGGAATTCGCCGCGTGGCCGAAGCTTCAGATCGCCGGTGCGGATGTACCGGATGTCCTGACCCAAGGCCCGCACATCACTCCGTTGCACGGCAGGGTCCTGCGGTGCGCCGGCCACGCCACCACCTGTTCCGCGTGTGACCTCGATCCGCAGGCTGTCGCTTCGAAGCGTACGGTAGCTGCCGCTCTTGGTGTCGAAATAGCTGAAGGTGACCGGCGGCAATTGATACAGACCTTCATGCCGGGGGATCACCAGGTACTCGAACTCGCGCTCGCCAGACATGCCCGATGCGTTCACGGTGATGCGGTCCGTCACCTTCGGTTCGTAGGTATCCATATCCGTGGGCAGGTCCAATCGCGGGGCCTCCAGCAGTTTCAGGTTGCTGCGTCCGCTCACCTTCACCTTCACGGTGATGGCCTCGTTCGCGGGCACGGTGGTGCGGTCCGTGCGCACACCCAATTGCAGATCACCCACGCCACCACTGAACCCCGCAGGTTGTCCGGTCGGCAGCTCCAGCACCTGCAATTCCACCGCGTTGCTTTTTATGTCAAGGCGAGATCCGCTCCAGAAGGGGTTGAACGCGTTGCGGTTCACCACCAGGGCAAGGGTGACCGGTTCAATGCGCATGCGGCCCGCACGCTGCGGGAACAACACCTGGCGTTTGAGCGTGGCCGTTCGGTACTGAAGGCCGTTCACCACTTTCAATCCATCGTCCCAGGTGTTGCGGCCAAGGTCCACCTCTTCGGCCCAGAAGCCGGTGAGCGCGGGTACCTTCTGTTCCGTGATCTCAATGTTGGCGTGGCGGGAGTAGAGCGTATACGTGGCCACCACCTGTTCGCCCACATAGACCTTCTCACGGCTCAGGTTCAGGGTGACGAACAAGTCCCGGTTGGCTTGCTGCGCCTGATCGAGCTGGCGGTCCGTGGGGGCACCGCTGCCCTTCTCCGCCTTGATCCGGATCGGGTCCGTCTGGATCACGTTGTTGCCCACACGCGTTTCCGCCGGACCGATGGTGTAGTCTCCGGGACGCGTGGCGGTAAGGATGAAGGTGCGACTTACGGAAGTGGACATCCTTCCGTTGATGATGTTCATGCTGCTGCTTTCCATGGGCCCGGCCAGCACTTCCAAACCGCCGAGGTTCGGGTGGGTGAAGCCCCCCTGACCATTGGTGAGCGTGATGGTGAGCTTGACCTGTTCACCAACCGCAATGTTGTTCCGATCAACCGTGGCGGTGAAGGTGATCTGCTGAGCGACCAGCGGCAGACTGGTCAGCAGTAGTATGAATGGGAGGAAATGTCGCATGGTCGGTCGCATGTCACCAATCCCGTTCGATGAGGGCCCGTTTCGCAGGTCGTTGCTTGAGCCGCACTTTCTCCTGAACACCCTTTTCCTGCTGCTCCAATGCATCCAGCAGCCGCTGGGCCTCGCGTGGGTCGGTGCGCTGGCCCGGTTGTTCGTTCTGCTTCTTCTGGTCTTGTTTCTGTTGCTGTTGGTCCTGCTGCTGTTGCTCCTGCTTTTGCTGGTCCTGCTTCTGTTGGTCCTGCTTCTGCTGGTCTTGTTGTTGCTGCTGCTGTTGTTGCTGTTGCTCCTTGAGCAGTTCCTCGGCCAGCTTTAGCAGGCGCGGATCATCCGGGTGCTTGCGCAAGGCCTCGTCCAGGGTGCGCAGGGCGGCAAGCCGGTCCTGCTTCACATAGCGGTGCGCGGCCTGGTTGAAGAGGCCCGTGGCCGCAGTGTCCGTCTGCGCCATCAGGGGATGGAGGAACAGGCAGGCGAGTAAGGGGAGCAGCAGGCGTGTCATTGGGCTTGTGCGGCTTGGGTCACCACGTCCAGCTTCTTGGCGTACTCGGCATCCTGTTTCAAGGTGGTGTCGAGTTGCAGGCCTTGCTGGAGCAGCTGCAGGGCCTCGTCATAGTGGTATTGGTCCACCAAACTGTCCACGCGAGCGATGATCTGCGCGGCGAAAGCGCTGTGCGGCGTACGTGGGGTGTTGCCACCTCCGCCTCCCCGGCCATTGCGGCGGCGTTGTTCCAATTGGTGCATCACCAGGGCAAGATCGGCGCGGCTGTCCTCGTCAGTAGGTGCCCGGCGCAGGGCCTGCTTGTACGCGACAAGTGCGCTGTTGAGCAAGGAATCACTGGTCTGCATGAGGTTGCGCCGTGCCGTAAGCATGGAGTCGGTCCGGACAGCCTGTCGCACGCGTTCGGCTATGCTTCCACCTTCCACTTGTGGTGGCGTGCTGAGCACAAGGGCCAGACTGTCCGCCTGCCAGGCGCCTCGTGTCATCGCATGCCCCAGGTTGTGCCATGTGAATGCACGCAGCAGTCCCGTATCCCCGCTCAAGGTGGCCGCCACTTGCAGGGCCTCAATGGCGGATGCCAGACTGTCGCGCATAAGTTCAGTGGTGCCCAGGTTGTAGCGCAGCAGGCCGTCCTCCGGCACCCGGCCATAGGCGGCAATGGCACCGGACAGGTCACCCGCATCGAGCAGGGTGTTGCCCCGGCGCAGGGAGCGATCCGCAATGTCACCGCAGGAAACAAGCAGCAATGCAGGCAGCATGCCCCACAGGGCGGTACGCTCTGGGCGCAGCTTGAAGCCTGGGAACGCTACACGGTGCTCACCCAGCCATGCAGCTGCGAAGAAGAACACACATGCAAGAGCAATGAAGAGATGCGCGCGATCCTCGTGACCGGAGTACTGGAAGGTGCCCACCTCAGTGCGTTCCATGCCGCGCAGGTCGTCAAGCAAGGGGCCAAGACCGGCATCCGTACTGGTGGCGCGCACGAAGCGCCCACCTCCTGCCTCGGCCACACCGCGCAACACCTCCTCATTCAATCGGGTCATCACCACGCTGCCACTCCGGTCCTTGCGGAAGCCGGCGATCACGTTGTCGCGCATCACAGGGATGGGGCCACCCTGCACCGTGCCCATGCCGATGGTGCTCACCACCACACCTTGTGCGGCAGCTTCGCGCGCGGCGTCGAGCGCCTCCTCCTCATGGTCCTCACCGTCAGTGATGACAAGGATGGCTTTGGACCCGGTGCTCTGTTCACCGAAGCCCGATAGCGCGGTTCGGATGGCCGCGCCGATGCTGGTGCCCTGGGTGGCCACCATGTTCGGGCCGATGGAGTTGAGAAAGAGCCGTGCGGCACTGCGGTCCACGGTAAGGGGCAGCTGCACATAGGCTTCACCGGCGAAGACCACCAGCCCCAGCCGGTCGCCCTGCAGGCCATCGATGAAGCGGGCCAGCGCGCGCTTCGCTGCGGTCATGCGGTCGGGCTTCAGGTCCTGGCAGAGCATGCTGTTGCTCACGTCCACCGCGATCACCACGTCCATGCCAGTGGAGCGGACCTCTTCCAGGCCGGTTCCCAGGCGCGGCCCTGCCGCAGCGACCGCCACCAACGAGAGCCCGTGCCGCACAAGCAGAAAACGCACTACGGAACGCCATGCCGAGGGCGCGGGCATCATGCGTGCAGCGGTGCGGTCGATCGCGAAGAGCCGTACGCGACGGTTGCGCAGCGCGAGGTCCAGGAGGTAGAGCACCGTCAGCACCGGCAGAGCTGCAAGGGCCCACGGGTAATGCGGCCTCTCGAGACTGAAGGCCGGTACATGGCGGTCCATGAACCACCCGGCGAAGACCAAGGCACCGCCGGCAAGGAGCTCCACCAGGAGCACCACCAGGGCCATTGGGCCCAAGGGATAGCGGGCGGTGTGCTTCATGGCAGGGTGCGTAGCAGGCTGCGGTCCAGCATGAAGCCCAGGAGCAGGGCACCACCACCAAGCAGCACCAGCGGCAGGTACTCCTCATGCCGTCGGCTGTGCTCGGTCACCTTGAAGCGGGTGCGTTCCAACTCATCGATCTCCTTGAACACCTCGCGCAACTGGCTGGTGTTGGTGGCGCGGTAGTAGCTGCCACCGGTCAGGGTGGCCACTTCGGTGAGCATGTCATCATCAATGTCCACCTGCACCATGTCGAACTTGTACTGGCCGTTGGGGTAGATGGCCACGGGTGACAAGGCCTTTCCGCGGGTGCCGCAACCGATGGTGTAAGCACGGATGCCCATGTCCCGTGCAATGGCCGCAGCGTCCAACGGCTGCACGGATCCGGCGTTGTTCACGCCGTCGGTCAGCAGGATCACCACCTTGCTTTTGGCCTCGCTCTCGCGCAGGCGGTTGAGGGATGTGGCCAGGCCCATGCCAATGGCTGTACCGCCTTGCATGAGGCCGCTGCGGGCCTGCCGCAGCAGGTCCTTCAGAACGGCATGGTCGGTGGTGAGCGGACATTGCGTGAAGGCTTCGCCCTCGAACAACACCAGCCCGATACGGTCGTTGGGCCGGCCATCGATGAAGCGCATGCCCACGTTCTTGGCGGCCTCCAACCGGTCCGGATCAAAGTCCCTCGCCAGCATGCTCGCCGACACGTCAAGCGCAAGGATGATATCGATGCCTTCGGTGGTCACATCCTGCCAGCTGTCGCGGCTTTGCGGCCGTGTGAGGGAGAGGAGCAGGAGGCCAAGCCCGAGCCAGCCCAGGGCCAGGGGCAGGTGACGGAGCCGAACCCGCCAGCCGCCGGTGGCGCGTTCCAGGAAGGGCAGGGTGGGGAGTTTCACGGCTTTTGCCCTGCCGTGCATGGTGAGCAGCCGTGCGGCCACCAGCAGGGGAAGCGCGAGCAGCGTCCAGGCCATGCGAGGTTCCGCGAGTTCGTACCGCTGGTGCATCAGGTAGCCCAGGCCACCCACGGCCAGCACCACCAGTGCCAACCAGAGCAGCAGGTCCACTATGTCACGGTCAATGCGCATCCGTGGCCGGGGTGGGTTCAGGGGTATCCTTCACGAACTGGATGGCTCCGTTCAGCACCTCTTCATTTTCCAGTGCGCCGGGCATCCACTTGGCGAATTTCACCATGTCCGCAAGCTGCAGCATGTTGCGCAGGCGTTCACGGTGGTCGGCAGGCATGCTGCTGAGGCGAAGCTGGCGGAGCAGCTCGTCCGTGGTGCGCTCCAATGCGGGCACCCGGTAACGCTCTTCAATGAACGCGCGCAGGATGTCGGTGGTCTCGGCGTGGTGCTGCTTCACCATGCCTTGCTGCCAGAGCTGGCGTTCGCGCACGGATGCCAGTGCGGCCAGGGTGCGTTCGTGCAGTCCAGGTGCGGGCCCGTCCAGAGGAGGTGGCATGGCGGAAGCGGGTTTGCGCTTGCGCAGGAGCAGGAAGAGCAGCGCGACGAGAAGCAGCGCCCCGGCGCTCAGGTGCAGCGCATGTTCTTCCACCCACAGCAGCCAGGCGGGCATGCGCGGGCCGATCACCGGTTTCGGGGGCCGTAATGAATTCCCGGGATCGGCTTCAACCGTGCGTACTTCCAGCACCATGGCTTCGGTCTCCATGGACCTGCCATCCACCACCAGCGGGAGGGGAGAAAGCGCCCAGAAGCCCGCTTCGAAGGAGGTGAGGCCGTAGGTCATGCGCAGCATGGCGCGGCCATCACGTGTGATCGTGTCCGGGCCGTGCCGCTCCACCACCTCCACCTGTGCGCGGAGCGTGTCACCCACCACGGGCCAGGTCACCGTGGGGATCGCATCACCGGTGTTGCTCACGTCCATGATCAAATGGGCGCGTTCGCCCAGGCGGATGATGGCGGTGTCCAGTTGGGCGCGCACCTCCTGCGCTTGCACGACCGGGGCGGAGGACAACAGGGCGATATGGATCAGCAGGCCACGCATCAGTCACGTTGGCGGAACAGTTGCATCAACGGGCGCACATAACCTTCTCGCGTGCCGATCACGGCATGGTCCACGCCGGCGCGGCGCAGGGTCTCGCGTGTGGTGGCTTGATGTTTCAAAGCCTGGGCACGGTAGGCCTGCCGCACGCGGCTGTTGCTCGTGTCCAGCCAGCGGGCGGCCCCGGTCTCGGGGTCCGTGAACCGCATCAAACCCATGCGCGGCAATTCCTCCTCGCGCGGGTCACCGGTGCGCAACACCACCACATCATGCCTCCGGTTCGCAATGCGCAGCGCCTGCTCGTAGCCATGGTCCATCAGGTCGCTCAACACGAACGCGATGCAGCGCTTCTTCATCACGTTGTTCAGGTAGCCCAGTGCTGCGCCCAAAGCGGTGCCGCGACCCTCCGGTCGGAACTCGATCAATTCGCGCACGATGCGCAGGATATGGCTGCGGCCCTTCTTCGGGGGGATGAACTTCTCCACGCGGTCCGTGAAGAGCAGCAGGCCCACCTTGTCGTTGTTCTGGATGGCGCTGAAGGCGATGGTGGCGCACACCTCGGTGATGAGCTCGCGCTTGGTGATGTCCTGTGTGCCGAAGTCCTCCGAGGCGCTCAGGTCGGCCACGAGCATCACGGTGAGCTCGCGCTCCTCCTCGAACACCTTCACAAAGGGATGGCCGAAGCGTGCGGTCACGTTCCAATCGATGGTGCGCACCTCGTCCCCTGCCACGTATTCGCGCACTTCGCTGAAGGCCATGCCGCGCCCCTTGAAGGCGCTGTGGTACTCGCCACCAAAAATGTGGTCGGTGAGGCCGCGCGTCTTCAGTTCGATGCGGCGCACCTTCTTCAGAAGCTCCTTGGTGTGCTGGGCGGTGTCCATTGGCGGTCAGGAGGCGGTTGGCGGAGGCAGGTGCTCCGTCCGGCCTGCTGCTTCAGGGTACTTCCACGGTGTTCAGCACGCGGTCGATCAGCTCGTTCACGGTCACGTTCTCGGCCTCCGCCTCGTAGGTGAGCCCGATGCGGTGGCGCAACACATCATGGCACACGGCGCGCACATCCTCGGGTATCACGTAGCCGCGGCGCTTGGTAAAGGCCAGTGCTTTCGCCGCCATGGCCATCCAGATACTGGCGCGCGGGCTGCCGCCAAAGGCGATAAGGGGTTTCAGGTCCGCCAGCTTGTAGGTCTCCGGCCGGCGCGTGGCATGCACCAGGTCCACGATGTACTGTTCGATCTTCTCATCCATGTACACCTCGCGCACCAGCTTGCGGGCTTCCAGGATCTCGGCCGGGCCCATCACATGCTGCGGGGTGGCCATGCCCTCTGGCCGCACGTTGCGGCGGATGATGAGCTTCTCCTCCTCCTTGCGGGGATAGTCGAGCACCACCTTCAACATGAAGCGGTCGGTCTGCGCCTCGGGCAGGGGGTAGGTGCCTTCCTGTTCAATGGGGTTCATGGTGGCCAGCACCAGGAAGGGCTCCGGCAGGGTATGCGTAGTCTGCCCGATGGTGACCTGCCGCTCCTGCATGGCCTCCAACAGGGCGCTCTGCACCTTGGCCGGTGCGCGGTTGATCTCGTCCGCCAGCACGAAATTGCTGAAAAGGGGACCCTTGCGCACGGTGAACTCCTCGTTGCGCTGGCTGTAGATGAGCGTGCCGATGAGGTCCGCAGGCAGCAGGTCCGGCGTGAATTGGATGCGGCTGAAGGCCACGTTCACCGTTTGGGCCAGCGCCTTGATGGCCATGGTCTTTGCCAGTCCGGGTACGCCTTCAAGCAGGATGTGTCCATCGGCCAGCAGGGCCACCAGCAGGCGGTGCACCATGTCCTTCTGGCCCACGATGGCCTTTTCCATCTCGTGGTCGATCAGGTCCACGAAGCCGCTGGCCTGCTGGATGCGGTCGTTCAACTGGCGGATGCTGTCGGCTGTAACGGTCGCGGATGTGGTGGTTTCCATGCGCTTGGGGGTCAGTACGATGAACGGCTGTTCAAGGCATGCAAAGTTGCTCGGGACGGGCATGCCGGAAAGGAAGGCCCGCAGTTAAAGTGTGTTAACCATTCGCCCCAAGCCAGCGGCTACCTTCGGCACCATGTCACAGCCCACATCCCCGCTTACCCTTCAAGAGGCCATCGGCCACGTGCGCACCTTTCACGAGTCCTTCGGCATAGGCAACGCCGAAGCGCCCGCCGGAGCCATCGGCGACCGCGAGGCCTTGCTGCGCTACAAGTTGATCCGCGAGGAGAACGAGGAATACCTCGATGCCGCCCTGCGCGGTGACCTGGTGGAGGTGGCCGATGCATTGGGAGACATCCTCTACATCCTCTGTGGTACCCTGCTCAAGCACGGCCTTCAGCACAAGATCGATGAGGTGTTCCGCGAGATCCAGCGCAGCAACATGAGCAAGCTGGACGCCAACGGACGGCCCATCTACCGGGAGGACGGCAAGGTGCTTAAGAGCGAACTCTATTTCAAGCCGGACATCGCGTCCATCATTGCGCAATGAACATTCCCGTGTTGTTGCAGGCGGCCCGACGTTCCCGTTCCGCACGGCTGAAGCTCGACCTGATGCTGCCCTTCGCCATCCCCTTCAACCGGCCGCATGGCTACCGTGTGCGCCCCTTGCCGGAAGGTGGCATCCGTGTGCACATTCCCTACTGGCGGGTGAACTTCAATCACATCAGGGGCATCCATGCCTGTGCGCTGGCCACGGCGGCGGAAATGTGCAGCGGCCTTTCGGTGCTGGAGCATCTGGACCCGCGGCAATACCGGTTGATCATGCGCAGCCTGCACATGGACTATCATTTCCAGGCGAAGCGTGCGGCCTTTGCGGAATGCCGCCCCGATGGCGCGGTGATCCGGGAGCAGGTGGTGGAGCCGCTGAGAACGGATGACCGGGTGGAGTACCAGAGCACCGTGGAGGTGCACGATGTGGATGGCCACCACCTGGCCACCGGCACCATCGTGTGGCAGGTGAAGCCATGGGCGAACGTGCGCACGGCACGCTGATCGCTCAGCCTTTCTGGGACTTTGGCGTGAAGAGGTAGGTGAAGTTGAAGCCGTACAGGATGTTGCGCACCTGGACCATGGGTTCGGTAAGGGCCAGGCTGGTCTGGGCGCGTGCCTCGAAGGTCCATTCGTGCCACACCACACCCAGGCCCACGGCAGGCCCGAAGTCCCAGCGGTTGGACGTGCCGCTGAGGTCGTATTTGATGTCCTGGGTCACATCCCCATTGGTCCATTGGGTGTACTTGCCCGACACCTTGTAACCCGTGACAAGTCCGGCGGAAACGAACAGCCCATCCACACTTTGGTCCGTTTGGAACATCGCCATCAGGGGAACCTCGATGAATTTGAAGACGGCCCGGTCACGTGTGGCCAGCTCCGGGTTGCGGTTCGTGAAGCCCTTGCTCACCAACGTGATCTCCGGTTGGATGATCACCTGGGGATGCACATGGATCTCCCACGCCCAGCCGAAAATGGGGCGTGGCAGCAGGTTGCTCATGTTCTGAAAGAAGCCACCCACGGATTGTGTGGCAAGCCCCAGCCCGATGCGCGGACCCGTACGTACCTGGGCGCTGGTCAGGTGCACAGCGGCAAGGCCGGCAAAAAGAAGGACGGTGCGGAGCTTCATGGCCGCAAAATACGCTTCATCGCGTGCGGCCATGGCCTGGCCGTGTCTGTTCTGGTGCCACCAGCGCGGTGCTATTGGAACTCACGTCGATCACCGCGTTCGGCGTGCAGGCGAACGTGCGAATGCCTGGTCGGAGTCCCTCACAATGCAGTCCCGTGGGCAGGCCGAATGCCGGTAGGATCCCCGTTCGCACACCGAACCGGAAGCAGGGCAGCCGCAGCTTTTGCCTGCCTCTTCCGGCGAGCAGGACGCCAGGATGAACATGGCCACTGATCACGTAGCTGCCATGGTGTTCCTCTGCCTCGTGCGTGAACACGAAGGGGCCTTCCTTGACGGCTTCATCGCAAACATGGATGCCCGCTTCCGCATAACGCCGGTCCGCCAGCATGTCGTGGTTGCCGGGCACAAGGTGCAGGGGGGCATCCTGCCGAAGGGACCAATCCGCCACTCGGTCCCATGCGGTGTTCAAGCTGCTGTGGAACAGGTCCCCCAGGAGAACGATGCGCTGGGGGCGGAAGGTGGCGATCACCTCGTCGAGGCGTTCAAGCGTGCGGGCATCACTTCCCTCGGGCAATGCCGCACCGCCCTTCCTGAGGTGTGTGGCTTTGCCCAGGTGCAGGTCGCTTACCACAAGCCAGCCCCTGCGCGGCCAGAAGAGCGCGCGGTGCGGGTGGAGCAGCAGGCGCTCGCCGGCGACAGAGACCTCGGCAGAAAGCATTGCACCGAATGTAGAGAACGCAGGTTGGGTTGGTCGCGGCTCAGGGGCTCACCAGATGCACACCCACCTGGCCGTAGAGCGCACCGCCCAGGTTGTTCAACATGGCGAAGGGCTGGCTTCCGAAGATGCCACGGAAGAAGTCCCTGCCACCGGGCAGTTCATCGGCATCAAAGGACCAGTCGTACCGGTAACCGGCCTGCATGCTCAGCCAGACGAAGCCCACCAACTGGCGCTGGTGTTCCAGCCGCAGGCGCAGTTCACCCCGGCGGACCTCCAGGCTGTTGCCGTTCGTGCTCAGCTCCGCAATGCGGTAGCTCTGCCCTTCCAGTTCATAACCAGCCAACAGCAGGCTCCGCGGGTTGAAGGTGCGCCGGTAGTGTGCGCGGGCAGGAAGCAGGAACTCCAAGCCCCACCTGCGGTCCGCTGAAGTATAGTTGTACTGCACCACCGGCAGGTAGTTGATCGCACCCGCCCGGTAGGTGCGGCTCAGGCCCACACCCCATTGCAGGCGGTCGTGCGGGCGTTTGCCCCAGACCAACGCCACACCGTAGCGCAGGTACTGCAGGCTCTGCATGTCGTCCAGGAAGTAGTCCCCACTGAGGTCGGCGATACCTTGAAAAATGAGGAAGTGGGTTTCGTTGAGCGGTTTGAAGATGGTGGTGTTGAGCCCCGTGGTGCGCAGACCGCGGCCGGCAAGGATGGGCATCAGGCCGGCGGCATCCTGCATGGTGGAGGTGGGCGAGATGGAGTAGCGCGTATCCCAGTAGGTGGCGCCCAGCTGCCAGATGATGTTGTTGCGCGACACCACCGGGATGTTGGCCATCAAGCGCAGCCCGCCGGTGTATGTGGCCCGCCCTTCCTCTGCCACCGGAGCATCGGCATCCACAGGCCATTCTCCGATCGGTGATAGACGCAGGTCGTAGGGGCCCTGGGCGTCCCACATCACGGAAATGAACCGCATCGGACTTTGTCCAAAGATCTTCTGGCTGCAGAATCCCCTGGCCTTCTGATCGGCGAAGTCCAGGTCGTCGTACTGGCTGTAGTCCTCTTCATCATTTGGTGCAGGCAGGGTGTCCTGCTGCGCGTGCAGCGTAGATGCGAACACCAGCATCAGCAACAGCAGTATGTGGTGCGCGTGCATGCGCTTACTGCCCCTTTGTCTGTAGCCGCTTCCACACGTCGGTGCGGCCCAGGGCCTTCACCCCGATGTAGCCGCGGATGTCCAGGGTGTTATCGTCCTTCATGGTGATCACGCAACTGTAGGTGCTGCCATTCTCGGGGTCATAGATGGTGCCTTCGCTCCATTCGTTCTTTCCCGTGTGAACGAAATCCTTCAATATGCGATAGCCCCGCAAGGGTGTGCTGCGCAGGGCTTCGTCCGGGTTGTTCTTGTCCACTTTGGGAGCGCCGGTCACGGGGTCGTTGGGTTCACGAAGCCACACGATCTTGCCGTAGTACTTGGCGCCGATCTTCTCCACCTTCACACGTGCCCTGCCATTGCTGGGTTCCCACACCCCGATCAGGTTGTCGCCCTCATTCGCAGGGGCATTCGGGGAGGGAGGGAAGGGCTGGATAAGGAGCAGCGGGAGCAACAGGGTGAGGGTAAGGGAGCGCATCATCGTGCCAATTGAAGTTCAATGGTGAAAGTGCCGATCACGTGCCGATCATCCTCGCTGTCGGCATCCAGGTCCAGATCAGCCACAACGGTGACGGACGTTTGCTTGAGGTGCGCTGCGAGCGCCTTCTGCCCAGTAGCGGTGGTGAGCGTCACCCGCTGTTGGTCCGGCGGCACGGGATTGAGCACCGCCACCTGCTCCATGTCACCAGCCTCGCTGGCCACGCTCAGGCTTGCACTGCGAATGCCGTTCAAGTTACCGCCCTCGAAGGCGTCCAAATGGGCAGCCACCACCTTGGCAGCGCGGACCTGGTCGAGTGCAGCCCCATGCGCTTGTAGAAATTCATCAAGCCCCGGTGCCCAGGTGCCTTGCGCGGTGTTGGAACCCTCGAACAAGGGGCCTTCCGCAGTGAGCGTGACCGGTCCGCTCTCGAAGACGAGGGTCTCGGGTGTGCCGCAGGCAGAGAGCAGGGCGATCGCGAGAAGTGGACTGATGAACTTGCAGAAGGAGATCATCGCCGCCAAATTAGTCCGCGAAGAGTTCGATGGGCCCATTTCATGCAAGCGCCAATAGCGCCCCATTGACTGATGATCCCTAGCCGCAACCCGTGCTGGGGTACGACCTAACGGAACAGCCCGATCGTGTAGTCCAGCAATCTCCCATCGCCGTGCGCGCCATGGCCGGGCACTATGAGCTTCACTTGGGGGTAGGCCTGTTTCACGCGCTCCACAGTGCCTGACCAGGCGGCCACGTTGGCATCGCCGAGGTAGCCCTTCGACGCATCCAGCTCCTTGATCAGGCATCCGCTGAACAGCACACATTCGGCGGGGAAGTAACCCACCACGTTATCGGCGGTATGGCCTTCGCCGAAGAACCGGGCTTCCACCTGCTCGTCGCCCAAGGTGAAGCGAATGGTGTCGTTGAACGCATGCTGAGGTGCAGCTGTTCCAGCGGCTGACGCGAGCGCCATGGTCTTCGCATGCGCGTAGGAAGGGATCCTCTGCACATGGAAAGCACCAAGCCCGCCCAGGCAATCCACGTGGAAGTGCGTGGGCACAACAGCCATGATGGTGCACTTCAAGCTGTCCTTCACCCAGCGGATCAGCTCCTCCGCGGCCGCGTCGTTGGTGGGTGTGTCGAAGATGATGGCCTGCCCATCGTTGTGCACGACGAGGATGTTGCAGGGCACGTTGCCGAAGTCCTCCGTTTGGTGGTAGGACGTGTGGATGAGGCTGTGCTCGCCGATGCGGTTGATGATCAGCTGCTCCGAATGATGCGTTTTGCACGTCGTTGAGGTCGCGCTCTGCTTCGGCACGCAGGCGATGATAAGGCAGAGACCCAGTGCCGTTCCGATGAAGGAGCTTGCTTGCTTCACGTGCGGGGTGCGTCTCGGATACGGCATCAAAGCTATCCTCACGCCTTCTCCAAGCGCAAGGTCATTTTCCGGATCCGGTCCTCCAGCTGCTCGCTCGTCAGCTTCTCGCGCAGCCGGTCCACCAAGATGGGGAAGGCGAAGGGCGTGAAGCGGCCGGGATCCTTCAGCACCTTGCGCTGGCGGCCGATACGCTCCAGGGCCTCGCGCATGCGCGGCAGTTCCATCTGCACATCGAAGGCCTCGTCGTAGGCCTGGCGTAGCAGCAGGTGCTCGGGCTCATGCTCCCGGAACACATCGAAGAAGAGGCCGCTGTTGGCCCGCATGTGCCGCTCCTTCAACGGACGCCCGGGCATGCCCTTGAACACCAGCCCCGCGATGCTGGCGATGTCGCGGAACTTGCGGCGCGCCATTTCGGTGGCGTTGAGGCTGCGCTGCAGGTCGCTCAGCAGGTCCTGCGGACTGAACAGGTCGTTGTCCAGCGCCTCCTCGATGGGGATGGGCTGGTCGCTGAGCAGCTCGAAGCCGTAGTCGTTCATGGCGATGCTGAAGGTGATGGGCTTCAGCAGGCTCATGCGGAAAGCGAGGAGCGAGCCCATGGCCTCGTGCACCAACCGCCCCTCGAAGGGGTAGATCACCACGTGGTGGCCCTCGCGGCTCTCGAAGCGCTCGATGAGCAGTTCGTCCTCCGTGGGTACGATGCTCGTTTCGCGCTGCCGCGCCAGGATCGGCTGCACGGCGTTCATCTCCTCATTGCGTTCCGGCGTTGTGAGCTGGGCGCGCAGCACCTTGGCCATGTAGCTGGTCAGCGGCATGCGCCCGCCCTGCCAGCTGGGGATCTTACCCTTCTGTTCGCGGCTCTTGCGCACCTGCGCCACCAGCCCCTGCACGCGCACGAACTCCAGGCTGCGCCCAGCGAACCAGAACACGTCGCCCGGCTTCAGCTGGTTGATGAACCATTCCTCCACCGTGCCGATGCGCCCGCCGCCAATCAGCTTCACGGCGTAGCTCTCGCTGCCCACGATGGTGCCGATGCTCAACTTGTGCCGCAGCGCCACGCGCCGGTCGTGCACGCGGATCATGCCGTCCGGGTCCACCACGGCCTTGCGGAACTCATCGTAGGCGGTGAGGCTCTTGCCGCCGGTGGTGATGAAGGTGAGCAGCCAGTCCCACTCTTCGGGCGTGATGTCCTTGAAGCACCAGGTGGTGCGCACCTCGTCGTAGAGCGCGGCAGGGGAGAAGCCGTCGCTCACGGCCAGCGTCACCAAGTATTGCGCCAGCACGTCGAAGCAGCGGAACAGCGGCTGACGCGCCTCGATACTGCCTTCCTCGGCGGCATGACGCAGCGCGGCGGCCTCCACCAGTTCCAGCGCATGGGTGGGCAGGAACCAGATGCGGCTCACGGCATCGGGGCGGTGGCCGCTGCGCCCGGCGCGTTGCACGAAACGCGCAACTCCTTTCGGCCCGCCGATCTGCACCACGCTCTCCACCGGACGGAAGTCCACGCCCAGGTCGAGGCTGCTGGTACACACCACAGCCTTTAGTCGTCCTTCGTCCAGCGCTTTCTCCACCCACTCGCGCACGTCACGGTCCAGGCTGCCGTGGTGCAGCGCGATGGTTCCCGCCAACTCCGGCGCGCTATCCAGCAGGTGGTGGTACCAGATCTCGCTCTGCGCGCGGGTGTTGGTGAAGATCAACGTGCTGGTGCTCTCTTCGATGATGGGCAGCAGTCGGTGCGCCAGCTTCAACCCCAGATGTCCCGCCCACGGGTAGCGCTCCACCTCCTCGGGGATGATGCTGCGGACCTCGATGGGCTTCTTGATGGTGGATCGCACCAATACCGGCGCAGGTCGTCCCGCACCGTTCGGTCGACCCGGTGGGTCGACGCTACGGGTGCGGTCCACGGGCGCGGAGCCGTGCAGCACCGTCATCGCCTCTTCCAGGTTCCCTATCGTCGCGCTGATGCCCCAGATGCCCAGATCGGGGCGCAGGGCCTTCAGCCGGCTCAGGGCCAGCTCCACCTGCACCCCGCGCTTGCTGCCCAGCAGCTCGTGCCACTCGTCGGCGATGAACCAATCGAGGTGCTTGAATAACTCCGCGTAGCCCTTGGTGGCCAGCAGCACATGCAGGCTCTCGGGCGTGGTCACGAGCAGCTGCGGCAGCGCCTTCTTCTGCGCCGCGCGCTCCTTCGCGCTCGTGTCGCCGGTGCGGACGCCCACGGTCCAGTTCAGCCCCAGGCCATCACACATCCGCTGGGCGCTCTCGGCGATCTCGCCGGCCAGGGCGCGCAGGGGTGTGATCCAGATCGCTTTCAAGCCACGGTTGTCACTCCGGCCCTGAGCCGGAGTCGCGAGAAGTGCATGGTTCACCACACCGCCCCATACCGCGTAGGTCTTGCCGGTGCCCGTGGGTGCGTTCAGCAATCCGCTGTGCCCTTCGGCCATGTGCGCCCACACTTCGCGCTGAAAGGGTTGCGCGGTCCAGTCTTGGGCGGAGAACCAGGCATCTAGCTGTGGCGCCGGAACCTTCATCGGATCATCGACTTCAGATCATCCAGCGTATTCGCATCCTCGGCCTTCTTGTCCTTTCGCCATCGCGCGATGCGCGGGAACCGCACGGCCACGCCGCTCTTGTGGCGCGTGCTGGCGCTGATGCCCTCGAAGGCGATCTCGAAGACCAGCTCAGCCTTCACCTGCCGCACCGGCCCGAATCGCTCCAGCGTGTTCTTTTTCACGAAGGCGTCCACCTCCTTCATCTCGGCATCGGTGAGGCCGCTGTATGCTTTCGCGAAGGTGACCAGCTCGCCGTTGTGCCACAGCCCGAAGGTGTGGTCGGTGTACAGGTCGGCGCGGCGGCCATGGCCCTGCATGCTGAAGGTGAGCACGGCATCGATGCGCAGCGGGTCCACCTTCCACTTCCACCAGTCGCCGCGGCGGCGGCCCACCTCGTAGGTGCTGTTCAGGCGCTTCAGCATGAGGCCCTCGATGCTGCTGCTGCGCGCGTGCTCGCGGTGCGCCACGATCTCCTCCCACGTGCGGAAGGGCAGGGTGGGCGAGAGGGCCAGTGCGGGATGCCGTGCCGCCGCCACCAGCGCTTCCAGACGTTGGCGCCGTTCGCTCAGGGGGCGCTGGCGGATGTCCTCGCCCTCGTGCTCCATCACGTCGTAGGCCATGAAGATCACCGGCACGTCGGCCAGCAGTTTTTTGCCCACGCTCTTGCGGCCGATGCGCTTCTGCAGCTCGGCGAAGGGCAGCGCCGCGTCGTCCTTCCAGGCGAGGATCTCACCATCGAGCACGGTGCCATTCGGCAGGGCGTCGCGCAGCGCGGCGAGTTCGGGGTACTTGTCGGTGACCAGCTCCTCGCCACGGCTCCACAGAAAGCGCTGACCGCCGCGCATGATCACTTGCCCGCGGATGCCGTCCCACTTATGCTCGGCCTGCCATTCGCGCGGATCACCCAAGGGTAAGAGGTCGTTCAACCCCGCGCCGGCGGCCGTGCCTTCGGGGCCTTCGATGCCATAGGCGAGGTAGAACGGGTAGGGGCGGCTGTGGTCATCTCCCGCGTTGGCGCCGAACACGAGCTCCTCGAAGCTGCTGCCGTGGGGTGACCAGTTGCCCATGAGGCGGTGCGCCAGCACATCGTCGCCCACGCCGGTGGCCTTGCTCAGGCCTTTCACCATCACCTTCTGGCTCACGCCGATGCGGAACCCGCCGGTGATGATCTTGTTGAACACGAAGAGCTCCATGCCCTCCAGCCCGGCCCACGCGGCTTTCACGCGCGTGGCCTTGTCCTCCTCAGGCAGGTCCTTCAGGTCCTCCACGTAGCGCACCCATTCTGACAGGCGCTTCGTGATGCGCTCCTCCAGCGTGGCAATGTGCGTCACGGTCTCCGCGAAGTCGCCCACCACGTGGTAGCTGGCCTCGAAGAGCCAGTCGGGGATGCCGCTCACCTCGGCGGCCCACCGGCGCAATTGCGTGCTGGTCACGGGGCGCTTTGGCCGGCGTCCGCTCAGCAGCGCGATCACCCACAGCTTGTCGGCATCGTCCGCTTCGCGGAAATACGTGGCCAGGGCATCCACCTTGGCGGTGGTGCTGGTGGTTGCGTCCAGCTGGTCGAACAATGCTGCTTCGCGATTCATTCGGCTGGTGTTGCGGGTCGACCCGGTGGGTCGACGCTACGGGTGCCCTCCTGTAAGTCGGCACCCGCTTCACCCACGAACTCCGTCGTCTCCGCCGCCGCATCCGATCCAACGCTCCGCAGGTATTGGCTGAACAGGTCCGTATAGCCGTGTGTGGCGATCACGCGCTCGGCGCCGCTCTCCCGCACGGTGTGCAGCAGCCCGTCCCAGTCGGCGTGGTCGCTGAGGACGAAGCCTTTTTCGATGTTTGCGCGCCGCCGCCAGCCGCGCAGCTGCATCCAACCGCTCGCCATGGCGCTGCTGAAGGGCTTCATGCGGTTAGCCCACGTGGTGTCCAACGCAGAGCCTGGGGTGATCACCAGCGCGTTGCGGAAGCGCTCCTTGGGTGTGTCCTTGGTAATGTGCTCCCACCGAGGCAGCTCCAGGCCGCATTCCTGAAGAACCGTGTTCATGTTGGCCACCGCGCCATGCACCAGGATGGGACCGATGCTGCGGTCCACGCCCGTCATCACGCGCTGCGCCTTGCCCAGGCTGTAGGCGCTGATCACGGAGCATATGCCGTTGGCCGCATTGCCGCGCCACCATGCGTTGAGCTCCGCGAAGACCTCACGTGGCTCCTTCCACCGGTAGATGGGAAGTCCGAAGGTGCATTCGGTGATGAGCGTATGGCAGCGCACCGGCTCGAACGGGGTGCTGATGCCGTCCTCCTGTCGCTTGTAGTCGCCAGTGGCCACCCACACTTCGCCTTTGTGCTCCACGTGCACTTGCGCGCTGCCGGGGATATGCCCTGCAGGATGCAGGCTGAAGCGCACACCGTTGATGGTGATCGGCTCGCCGTATCCGACGGCTTCGATGTTCAGGTCTATGCCCATGCGTGCGTGCATCAATGCCTTGGTGACCGGGGTGGCCAGGTATTGCCGGCTTCCCCCGCGCGCATGGTCGCTGTGGGCATGGGTAACGATGGCCCGATCGACCCCGCGCCATGGGTCGATGTATACGTCAGCGTATGGGCAGTAAATGCCCTTGGGAGTGAATGTCAACAAAGTCGTCGATCCCACTTCAACAAGGTAATGGCCTTTGAGACCGCTTTCCTGCTTGCATGGTGCCACGTACCTTCGGGGCATGCCCGCTACCGAGGAAAAGCGATGCCTGGAGTGTGGTGAGCCCTTGCGAGGAAGGACCGACAAGCGTTTTTGTTCAGACGGCTGCCGGAACCTGCATCACTACCGGATCAACAACGCGCCCATCAACTACGTGCGCAACGTAGTGAACGCCTTGAAGAGGAACCGCCGGGTGCTGGCTGAATTGAACAACGGACCCGAAGGGAAGACCAAGGTGCATCGGGACCGCCTGTTGGAGCACGGGTTCAACTTCATGTACCACACGCACGTGCATCGCACGCGCATGGGCAACACGTACATCTTCTGTTTCGAGCAGGGCTATCTGGAACTCAGTGAGAACTGGTTCATGCTCGTGCGGCGGGATGAATACCTGGAGCGGTCGGGTGATAGCAGTGCCCGTAGCGGTGCCGGATCAGCTGGCCGCCCAGATGAGCAGCACGGCCATCGCGACACAGATCAGGGCGAATAGGACCGGGCCGCCGATCTCGTTCTGTTCAGCCTCCTCGGGAAAATGACCTTCGTGGTGATGCGCGCTCATGATGTTCAGGGTTGGGCAAATATAATCCTGCCCAATTCCCCGCCTCGCGTGCAGGCAACTAGTTCATACTGAAGGTCGGCTGCCGCAGCATCATCCGGGCGATCACGGCGCTTTCATTGCGACGCATCCGGCTGAACACGCGTTCCACCTGTTCATCCAGTTCACGGTCGCTCAGCTTGTCCAGATCGCGATACACCGGAAGGCTGCTTTTGCACTTCAGGATGAGCGCTATTTTATAGGAGCGTGTCATGGTTCCGGAAAGAAGACGGACCTCGGGGGGAAAGGGATGCCTCCCAGGGGGGGCGGATCGGGGACCGGCTTGAATTCGCCATGGTCCGGTGAGGCATGGCCGGGCTATGGGGAACCGGCTTTTCGACCAGGGTGACCTCACGCGCACAAGCTGCGCCTGGCTCGCTCGGGCATGAAAAAGCCCCGGTGACTCCGTCACCAGGGCTTGGTCTGGTCGGGGTGAGTGGATTCGAACCACCGGCCTCTACGTCCCGAACGTAGCGCTCTAACCGGGCTGAGCTACACCCCGTGCATCAGCAGGGCGGCAAATATAGAAGGATGGTCCGCTGGGGGCGGGGTCAGGCGTCGAACTTGTAGCCCACGCCCTTGATGGTCTTGATGATGTGATCACCCAGCTTCTCGCGAAGCTTGCGGATGTGCACATCGATGGTGCGGTCACCCACGAACAGGTCCGAGCCCCAGATCTGGGCATAGATCTCTTCACGCTTGAACACCTTGCCTGGTTTGCTCATGAGCAGCACAAGCAACTCGAATTCCTTCTTGGGCAGCTGCATCTCCACGCCATCCTGGTACACCAACACCTTTTCGGTATCCACCCGGATGCCGTTCACTTCCATGATCGGGCTGTCGGTGCGGTCGCCGCCGGTGCGCTTCAGCATGGCCTTCACCTTGCTCACGAACACCTTGGGTTTCACCGGCTTGGTGATGTAATCGTCCGCCCCGGCCTCGAAGCCTGCGATCTGCGAGTAATCCTCACCACGCGCGGTCAGGAAGGCGATCAGCACGTTCTTCATGTCCGGCATCTGGCGCAATTGTGAACAGACCTCCACGCCATCCATTCCGGGCATCATGATGTCCAGCACGATGAGCTCAGGGTGCTCGGCCTTGGCCAGTTTCAGGGCGTCCTTGCCGTTCTGAGCGGTCAAAACATTGACGCCTTCCCGCTCCAGGTTGTACTTGAGCAGTTCCAGGATGTCCGTCTCATCATCGACCAACAGTACCTTCTGCATGGTTTTGGCGGACATCTGGTCGGTTTTGAAAGTGGTGCAAAGCTGAGCCTTCGCCGCTGCCCATCATGTTAAGTCCTGCGTAAAAATAGGTTAAGCCTCCCCCGCAGCTCCCTGCTTACTTTCGCAGCGCAAGCGGGAGTAGCTCAGTTGGTAGAGCGTCGGCTTCCCAAGCCGTAGGTCGCGGGTTCGAGTCCCGTTTCCCGCTCAGGTCCCCGGCAGGGGAGGTTCGCCTCAGACGGTCTCGTCGCACTTTTCAGCTCCGATGGGTGTTCCATCCACCGCATGACCGCTTTCGCTCCACTGCACTCCACCCTGATGCTCACCCTGGCCACGAGCTGTGGCCTTGATGCCACCAGCCATCCTCCGTCCGCCATGACCGATGCACCCAGCGAGACCATTGATACCACCGCCTTGCTGGACACCGCCACCTTGGGAGCCGGATGCTTCTGGTGCGTGGAAGCGGTTTTCACGGAGCTCAAGGGGGTGCGGTCCGTGACTTCAGGCTACATGGGCGGCCACGTGAAGGACCCCGACTACAAGCGGGTGTGCACCGGCACCACCGGGCACGCCGAAGTGGCACGTATCATCTATGATCCGAAGGTGATCAGCTTTGATGAGTTGCTCGAGGTGTTCTGGTTGACGCATGATCCGACCACGCTTAACCGTCAAGGCAACGATGTGGGCACCCAGTACCGGTCGGTCATCTTCACCCATTCCCAGGAACAGATGGACAAGGCCCGGGCCTACAAGCAGAAATTGGACGAAAGTGCCGCTTACCCCGCGCCGATCGTGACGGAGATCGTGCCTGCCGAGGTGTTCTACCCAGCGGAGAACTACCACCAGGATTACTATGCGCAGAACCCGGATCAGGGCTATTGCCGCTACGTGATCCGCCCGAAACTGGAGAAGTTCCGCAAGGTGTTCGCGGAGAAACTGGAGCGCTGATCGGTCCGTGGCCCCTATTTTGCCAGCGGATGGCACTCAACCATCCAAGATGCTGATGAAGAAGCGCCACACCATCCTTGTAATGGGTTCCATGGGGCTGCTGGCCGCCTTTCAGGGCGGAGCGGCCAAAGAATTGATCCGCAACGGCGGGTTCGAATGGACCGAAGGCAAGGTCTACACCTTCGACCAGTTGAAGCTGGCGCAAGGCTGGTCCAATGCCACCATCGGCATCTCCGAGGTCTTTTCCCCGGAAGCGACCGTAAAGACCGTGGGCATTCCCACCAACGAATACGGCACCATGAAGCCTCTGGAAGGGGAGAAGTACGCCGGCTTCTTCGCGTGGAAGGATGATGAGCGAAAGAGTTGGAGCAGCGACCCCGAGGAGCCCTTCAAGCCAGGATGGAACTCGTATTCGGAGTATCTGCAAAGTGAACTGGTGGAGCCCTTGGTGGAGGGCCGCACCTATGAACTGAGCTTCCATGTGGCCTTGTCCGGCAACAGTGATCGTGCCGTTTCCGGCATTGGCGCCTACCTGGCCCCGAACCGGCTGGACCAACCGCATCGCCGTTTCCTTCGCGAAGCACCCCAGGTGTTCCAGGATTCGATCATCGATGCACGCAGTGAATGGAGGGAGGTCCATGGCACGTTCAAGGCGGATGGTGGTGAGCGCTTCATCCTGATCGGCGTTTATCCCTTCGTGGGCTTCGAGACCAAGCGCATGATCGAAGGCCTCGACAACAAGTACGCCTACTACTACATCGACAAGATCTCCTTGAAAGAGGTGAAGGAGCAGAAGTGATCCGCCTGACGTGATGGAAGTCACGCGGGGATGCGGCCGGGTTCACCTTCCTTTGTGCCATGTTCCCGGCCAAAGGCACCAAGCTTTACAGCATCGTCCATTCGAAATGTCCGTTCTGCCACGAAGGCCAGTTCTTCGTCAGTCATCCTTATGATCTGGCTCATGCAGGCGATCTGCTGGCTGCCTGCCCGGTGTGCCAGGAGAAGTACAGCCGCGAACCCGGCTTTTATTACGGCGCCATGTACGTGTCCTACGCCATTGGGGTGGCGGTGTGTGTCAGCCTCTGGGTGGCCTTCCTGGTGCTGGCCCCGGCAACACCGCTGGGGTGGCAGGTGGGCGCAATAGCAGGGGTCATGGTGCTGGCTGCACCCTGGTTCTACGCCCTGTCCAAGATCCTCTGGGCGAATATGTTCTTCTCCTACAAAGGCAAGGACCGAAAGGTCTTGGGGTGACCGTCAGGTCAGGGCGTCACCACGGCATCGTCCGCTGAGCCGGGTCCTGGCACAAAGTCCTGTGCGATGGCGATATACTGGTAAGGGATCTTCTGGGTGTAGACACCGATATCCGAGAAACCCGCGGGATCCAGTTCGTCCATGAGCTGGTTCTCGTTGATGCGCTGCTCCAAGGGCGGCCCCACCGGGGTCTGGGTCATGAGGAATTCGATGATGATCACCGGTGCGGGCGACTTCAGGCCGCTGCGCACGTTGGCAAAGAAGCGGGCCCGGTCCCCAAGCGTGGTGTAGCGGTGCACGCAAAAGGCCATGTCCGCCTCTCGGGGCAGTAGGCCGGGCTCACCCGCTTTGGTGAGGCGTGTGCGCAGTCGTTCCTCAGGGATGCCACGGGACTTCCGCAATTCCTCGATGGCTGCCAGCTTGGTCGGGTCGGTGTCAATGGCGATCACGTTCGCTCCGGCGTCCACCAATTTGAAAGCGTAGTATCCATCGCCGGCAAAGAGGTCCACGATCGTCCTCCCCTTGACTCCCCCGACCACTTCGAAAACGGTCTCAGTGGCCATCCAGCCATCGCGGGGGTCCGCAGGTGAGGTGGGTTTTCCACCGGAGCTTCCCGGTTCCGTGCCACCGGTCTGGCCATGGACATTCGCGTCCGACCCTTCGCTGCCACCTTCGGGCCCGGGTTTGTTGCAGGTGCACGAGGTAATGAACAATGGCAGGGATATCAGCAAAAAGCGAAGGCGCATGGTGAAGGTCATTTTTCGGGAGCGCTAATGTAGGGTCGTATGCAGGGCGACGAAAAGTCCCGGCGCACATATATTTCCATGGTGAATATTTCCGCATGCGCACATATCTTCGCACCATGCCGGGGATCGAGGAAGAGGTCAAGGGTAAGTTCGATAGTGAACAGCACAAGGCCGTGGTGAACGTGATGTTCACCGCTGGATGGCTGAAGAGCGGCCACACGGCGGACATGGCACCCTACGGTCTTTCTCCACAGCAGTTCAACATTCTGCGCATCCTGCGGGGAGCGAAGGGGACCTTGATGAGCATGCAGGACGTGAAGTGCCGCATGATCGATCGCTCGCCCAACGCCACGCGGCTGGCGGACAAGCTGCTGGCCAAGGGGCTCATGGAGCGCGAGCGTTGTGAGGAGGACCGGCGTGTGGTCTATGTGCGCATCACCCCCAAGGGGCTGGACCTGTTGAAGCGGATGGACCAGGAGGTGTGGGGCCATTTCAAGGAGGAGTATGAGCGGCTGAGCGCGAATGAAGCCCGCACGCTGAACCGGCTCCTGGACAAATTGCGCGGGTGAACAGCCCTGCGCTCCGATGTGTTATCGGAGCCATTGCATTTCAGTAGAACCACCATGGACCAACATCGCAGTGACCTGCCCATTGCCGCCAACCTCGGCAGGCGTTACAGTCCCCGTGCTTTCCGCGCGGATCCAGTGACCAACGAGCAACTTGACCTCTTGTTCGAGGCTGCGCGATGGGCATCCAGCTCGCGCAACGAGCAACCCTGGCGTTTTGTGGTCTCCCGCAAAGGCTCCCCGGCCTTCGACCGCATGCTCGGCATCTTGAACACGTCCAATTCAATATGGGCGCAACTTGGCGGGGCCTTGGTGCTGGTGCTGGCCAAACGTCATTTCGATCGCGACGGGTCGGCGAACCACCATGCGTGGCATGATGTGGGCCTGGCCGTGGGCAACCTGGCCGCGCAAGCCACCGAAATGGGTCTTGGTCTGCACCAGATGGGCGGCTTCAATGCGGCTGCCGCGCGTGAGGTTTTTCAGGTGCCCGACAAGTTCGATCTGGTCACCGTGGTCGTGATCGGCTGGCCTGGAACACCGGATGACCTGCCTGAGAACCTGCGCGACCGCGAACGCAACCGCAGTGCACGCAGGCCTCTGGATGGCATCCGAACCTACGATGTGGCTCCTGTGGAGTGATCGGTGCTCATCTCTTCTGCGGGGTTGTGATCTCGCGTGTCCACTTCAATCCGCCCTCGCTGTCCCTGATCTCGATCACGAGCTTGCGCGCATGGCGTGGTCCCGAGACGCGCAGCACTGCGAAATTGCGCTCCACCACCCGGGTATCCGGCATGGCCAGGGCGTTCGTTTCGCTGGGCTGGTGCGTACCTGATGTAAGTGGGGACGTGGTGAGGTCGTAGATCGACCGGCCATCCGGCAGCTTCAGCTCGCTGAGCTCGGTGAAATGCCTGTCGCCGGTGACGAAGATCACGCCGGTGATCCCTTCCTGATCAATGCGGTCGATGAGCTGCTGACGCTCGAGGGCATGCTGCGCGTAGTTCTCGAAGACCCTGGCCGTGTTCAGGAACTGGCTTCCCATGGCCACCACCTTGAAGGTGGCGCTGCTGGCCACCAGGGACTGGATGAGCCAATCCAACTGGGCCTGCCCGAGCAAGGCCGGTTCGCTGGTGCGCAGGTTGGGCAGGGTGCGGAAGGTGCGGTCGTCCAGCAGGAAGAAGTCCACATCGCTCCAGTTGAACATGGTGGTGATCCCGTCCGCACCAGGCACACCGCTGGTGGGGTTGGCCCAGAACAGGTCGAAGGCACGCCGCGTGAGGTGTGCGTTCGCGAAGGTGCCTACCGCATCGTTGTGCCCGAAGTCATGATCGTCCCAGATGGCGTAGTGATGGGTGCTGCGGAGCAGGCGTTGCATCTCGGGCAGGGACCGCGTGTGGGTGTAGCGATGCAAGATGCCCGACCAGGAGCCCCAATCCGGTTCGCGCAGGTAGATGTTGTCGCCCAGCCAGAGCATCAGGTCAGGCTTTTGGTCGGCGATGCGGTCGAATATGCGGTAGCCATCACCATAGGGTTTGCCCGGGCGGTCATAAGCGGGTTCGTTCACATAGGTGCAGCTGCCCATGGCAATGACCATGTCGGGTGGGTCGGTGCGGAACCGCCAGAGAGGCTGGGTCCGGAACTGCAAAGGGCCGAGATCAAGCGGCTGGCCGTTGGCGACCACGCGGTAGCCATACGTGTTGCCCGGCACCACCGGGGCCATGCGGAATTTCAGCACGAATGCCTCTTCCGCAGCTGCGCGGAGTTCCTGGGTGCGCAGGATGCTGTCGGGCATTTCCATGGCCCAATATTCCAGGAGCACGGAAGCGGCCCGATCGCACTGAAGCCAGATCGTGGACTCCAACATGTCCGCATGGCCCGGCATCGGTCCGGTGATGCGCACCTGGGCCGCGAGCGGATCGAACGCAGCGAAAAGAAGTGCGAGCGGGAAGAGCAGTGCAGGGAGGTTCATGGTAGCTGATCGTCGAACCAAGGTTTGCCGGTGCGGTAAACCGTGCCCTTGAACAAAGCCACCTGCTCGTTGCGCTGGTTCGTAACGGTGATGTAGTAGATGCCGATGCTGCGTGAAAGATTTTTCTCCTCACTGCTGGCTGTGAGCACGTCGTCCGCCTGGACTGGCTTCGTGTGGCTGATGGAGGTCTCCACGCTCACTGATCGTATCCCATGACTGTTGGATGCGAAGGCGAGGCAGCTGTCCGCGAGCGAATAGGTGATACCCCCATGTGCGATGTCAAAACCGTTCAGCATTTCCGTGCGCACGGTCATGCGCAGCACGCACCGCCCGGGTTCCACCACGAGGCGCTCTATGCCCAGCCATTGGCTGAAGGGGTCGTGGTCATACATGCGGTCCACCACGCGGTGGGCCAGGTCGATCGTATCGCTCATGGGGCTTGTTCAGGGATGGCACGTTCATGCTCCAGCAACCAACGCTTGCGCCATAGCCCTCCAATGTAGCCGGTCAGGAGGCCATTGGCGCTCACCACGCGGTGGCAGGGAATAAGGATGGGCAGTGGGTTCCATGCGCAGGCACCACCCACGGCGCGGGCGTTTCCCCCCACACGTTCGGCGATCTCCTGGTAGCTGCGCACCCTGCCGTATGAGATGGACAGGAGGTCTTTCAACACCTTGCGCCGGAAGGGCGAACCAGCGTTGGTCAGGGGCAGGTCGAACCTTTGGCGTGTCCCATTAAAATACTGTTCCAACTGCCGCACCGCCTCGTGCAACACCTGCGGCGGTCGTGCGCTCTGGCGGCCTATTGCGGTAAAGGAAAGGCGTGTCATTCGTTCGCCGTCACATTCCAGCCAGATGCGGCCCAGCGGTGAGTCCACCGCGCGTACCGGAAGCGGGCTGAACAGTTCGGGTTGGACGATGCCCATCACGCAAGTATTCCCAATTTGGTGACCACCAAAGGTATCCGCCATGGCCTGGTTCACCACCGACTTCAACCGCTTCTTCAAGGAGCTGGCCGCCCACAACAACAAGGAGTGGTTCGATGCGAACAGGGGCCGTTACCTGCGCTCGGTGAAGGAACCCTTCGAGGCTTTCGTGGCCGAGGTGATCGATCGGGTGGGTCGTGAGGACAAACGTGTTCGCATCACCCCGAAGGAGGCCATCTTCCGGATCAACAAGGATGTGCGGTTCAGCAAGGACAAGGCGCCCTACAAGCTGCACTGTGCGGCCATCGTTTCACCCGCGGGCCGCAAGGACCATGGAGTACCTGGCATCTATTTCGAGCTGGGCCCCGAGAAGGTGGCATTTTATGGTGGAAGCTACATGCCGGATGGCCCGGAGCTTAAACGCATCCGGTCGCGCATTTCGGGCGACCTGAAGAAGTTCAAGACCTTGTGCAATGCACCTGCCTTCGTGAAGCACTTCGGCGTGGTGCAGGGAGACAGGAACAAGGTGATCCCTGCCGAGTTCAAAACCGCTGCGGAAAAGGAGCCGTTGCTGTTCAACAAGCAGTTCTATTTCATGGCCGGCTTACCCGCTGGCAAGGTCACAGATCCGCGTCTGGCGGACATCCTGATGGAGCACTACGCCGCCATGCGTCCATTGAACGACTTCCTGATGGCGCGTTGATCCGCATCAAATGAAGAACGCCCGCCGGAGAGGCGGGCGTTCTTGAACTTCGATGGCTTGCGCTCAGCTGGCGGACTTCATGCCCGTGAGGCTGATCTTGAGCTCGATGTTGTCGTTGAGGACCGCATCCTTGGAACCGCTGCTCCACTTCACGCCGTACTTCTGGCGGTCGAACACCAGGTTGCCGGTGGCCTTCACGGCGTCACCTTCCTCGGTGATCACCAGGCCGGTCACCTTCTCCTCGTTGCTGCGTCCGCGAACCGTCAGCTTTCCGGTGGCCTCATTGCCGGACACGCTCGTTACTTCGAAGGTGGCGGTGGGGAAGCTGTCCACAGCGAAGAAATCCGGGCTGGTGAGGTGGCCCAACAGCATGGCACGCGTGCCCTGCTTGGCATTGTCAGGGGCGTAGGCGGAGTCCTGTGCTGCGATGGACTTCATATCCACCGTGAAGGTGCCGCTCTTCAGCAGGCCGCCTTGCACGGATAGTTTGCCTTCCGCCAGAGCGACCACGCCGTGATGGCTCTTGATGCCCAGCATGGTGCCGCGCCAGTTCACGGTGCTGCCGGCTGCGTCGACAGTGTAGTTGTGTTCGGCAGCGGCCACCGCTGCGAGGCTGTCGGCAACGGCTTTTTCACGCGCGGCCTGCATTTCAGCTTCAGATGGGCCACATGCAACAAGCAGAATGGCTGTTGCAGCGGAAAGGAAAAATGCGTTCTTCTTCATGGGTCGATGGGGGCGAATGGTTTTGTGGGGGGCAAATGTATATCAGTTATTTTCCATGGTACCTATTGGCCATGAAAAATGATGAGGCGCGTGGTGTTCAGCGCCTACCGTACAACGAGGTTCCCTGTTCAGCCGCGCGCCGCAACAGGGGGGATGGACGGTAGCGGTCCTCCCCGTAGGCATGCTGCAAGGCCTCAAGCACCTGGAGCCAGTGTGCCGCGCCGCGCTCATCGGCCCATGCCAGCAGGCCTTTGGGGTAATTCACTCCCTTGGTCATCGCCAGGTCAATATCCGCCGCACTGGCCACCCCCCAGAACACCGCATCGGCCGCCTCATTGATCAACATGGCCAGCACGCGTTCCACGATCTGCTCCGCAATTGCGGGCTCCACCGTGGGTTTTGCCACGCCTGCTGCATCCGCGTAAGTGTAGTAGCCACGGCCCGTCTTGCGGCCCAGCCGCCCGCTTTCCACCTGCCGCTGCTGGGTGAAGCTGGGCTTGTAGCGGGGGTCGTAGAAGAATGCCTCCCACACCGTGCGGGTCACGGTGAAGTTGATGTCGTTGCCAATGAGGTCCATGAGCTCGAAAGGGCCCATGCGGAAACCGCCGGCACTGCGCAGGGCCTCGTCGATCACAGGCATATCGGCCAGTCCTTCCTCGTAAATGCGGATGCTCTCGCCATAGAACGGACGTGCCACGCGGTTCACAATGAAGCCCGGGGTGTCCTTGCAAACCACAGGGGTCTTCCCCCAGGCACGCATGAGGTCCGCAGCGGCCGTAATGTGCGCCATGTCCGTTGCAAGACCGGGCACCACCTCCACCAAGGGTAGCAGGGGGGCGGGGTTGAAGAAGTGCAGACAGAGGAATCGCTCGGGTCGCGCACATGCCGCTGCGATAGCTGTAACGCTCAGCGAACTGGTGTTGGTGGCCAGCAGGGCATCCACAGGCACGGCAGCCTCCACTTTCTGGAAAAGGGCCTTCTTCACACCGAGATCCTCAATGATCGCTTCGATGACCAGGTCGCAACCCGCCAGGTCCTCCACCACACGCGCCGGGGTAATACGGTCGCGCAAAGCCCTGGCAGCATCATCTTTCAGCGTGCCCTTCTCCACCAGGCGTTGAAGGGTCTTCTCCAGGCTGGCCAATGCCTTATCAACAGCCTCGGGCCGGGTATCGAGCAGGCGCACGGGATGGCCTGCTGCTGCAGCCACCTGTGCAATTCCGCTGCCCATGGTGCCGGCGCCAATGACACCGATGGTGGACTTGCTGGTCATGGCCGCGAAGTTCGAACGTGGAATTGGAAACCGGGGAAAAGAAGAAAGCCCTGCACATGTGGCAGGGCTTTCGCGGGGTCCTGGTCGTGTGGCTTACTTGGCGGCGGCCTCCAAGGGCTGGCGCTTCTCCTGGATCCGGGCGCTCTTGCCACGCAGCTCGCGCAGGTAGAAGATGCGGGCCCGGCGCACCTGGCCGCGCTTGTTCACGTCGATCTGCTCAATGAAGGGGGAGAGCACCGGGAAGATGCGTTCCACGCCCACGTTGTTGCTGATCTTCCGCACAGTGAAGGTGGCGGTGCTGCCGCTGCCCTTGCGTTGGATGACCACGCCTTGGAACTGCTGGATGCGTTCCTTGTTCCCTTCGCTGATGCGGTAGTGGATGGTCACGGTGTCACCTGCCTTGAAATCAGGGTACTGTTTCAGCGGGGCGATCTCCTTCTCGAGTTGCTTGATCTTGTCCATGGCGCTCAGCGGGTTGTGCGGGTAGCACCCGCGAAATGGGCCGCAATATTACGGAATGTTGATCGGTCCGCGAAGCATTAGCCTTCACCAAACGTGTCCAACATGCCCGGCCTGCGGGTCCGGGTGCGTTCCACGGCCTGCTCATGCCGCCAGGCGTCAATGGCGGCCTGGTCTCCGCTGAGCAGCACGGGCGGCACCTCCCAGTCTTCATAGTTCGCGGGCCGGGTATACACCGGTGGGGCCACCATCCCATCTTGAAAGCTGTCCGAAAGGGCCGAGGTCTCGTTGCCCAGCACCCCGGGCACCAACCGGATGATGGCGTCCGAAAGGACGGCAGCTGCCAACTCTCCGCCGCTCAGCACATAGTCGCCGATGCTCACTTCACGGGTGATGAGGTGCTGCCGCACCCGCTCGTCCACGCCCTTGTAGTGGCCGCAAAGCATCAGCAGGTTGCGCGCTGTGCTCAGGCCGTTGGCCAGGGGCTGGTCGAGCAGTTCGCCGTCCGGGCTCATGTAGATCACCTCGTCGTACGTCCGTTCGCTTTTCAGCGCGGTGATGGCGCGATGGATGGGCTTCACCAGCATCACCATGCCCGCACCTCCCCCGAAGGCATAGTCGTCCAGGCGTTTGTGCTTGTCGGTTGCCCAGTTCCGTAAGTCGTGTACATACACCTCCACCAATCCCTTGTCCTGCGCACGTTTCAGGATGCTCTCGCCGAACCAGCCATCGAACAGGCGAGGCAGGGCGGTAAGGATGTCGATCCGCAAACGCGTGCTCATGGGGCAAAGGTGCGCAACGGCGCGGGTTGCGATCGCACCTTTGCACGCCCGCTCCACGAACCGAGGGGCAAATGCGCACATGTTGGTGCTACTCTCGCCTGCCAAGGACATGGACATGACACCCGTGAAGGGGCTCGGAGCGACCACACCGGAGTTCATGGATGCCACCGGGGCCATGGTGGAACGGCTTCGCAAGCTTTCCGCCCGGCAGCTTGCGAACCTCATGGACCTGAGCCCCAAGCTGGCCACGTTGAACCAGGAGCGCTTCCAGCAATGGGGTCGTGGCGGTGCCGTGAAGCCTGCCGCATGGGCCTTCAACGGTGAGGTGTACAAGGGCCTGAACGCCGCGGGGTGGAAGGCCGCCGATCGCACCTTCGCGCAGGACCACCTGCGGATCTTGAGCGGGCTTTACGGTGCGCTGCGGCCCCTGGATGGGGTGGAGGCCTACCGGCTGGAGATGGGCTGTGGCTGGTCCCCCGCGCCCCGCGTTAAGGATCTGTACGCGCACTGGCGCAAGCACGTCACGACAAGCTTGAGCGCTGCCCTGGACAAGGCCGGTGGTCCGGTGGTCGACCTCGCCTCACAGGAGTATACCAAAGCAGTGGACAAGGCTGCGCTTGGGGTGCCGGTGATCACGCCTGTTTTCAAGGACCGCACACCCGGTGGTTACCGCATGCTCATGCTCTTTGCGAAGCGCATGCGCGGGCGCATGGGTGATGCGATCGTGCGGCAAAGGCTGACGAACGCGGAGGACCTGAAGGACCTGGTGATCGATGGCTACCATTACATGCCGGCCTGGAGCACAGAGCACGAGTGGGTGTTCGCGCGTGACAAGCGGCCGTGATCCGTTCAGAAGCGGGTGAAGACACCCAGGCAGAGCACGGCACCCTGGGCGTAAAGGCGCACCTCATCCCCGGTCTGGCTGAGCACAGGTGAGCCGGCCTGGGTCAATCTTCCCGTTCCTGTGGGCCACCATTGCAGGCTGGCATGCGTGCCTACGACATTGCTCCACATGCGTCCCGTTCGGAAGCCGATCATCCAACCACCCCAATTCGATTCTTCCGGCAGCCGCGCTCCATTGTTCCACAGTGCGGCCCCGAACAGGCCCAGGCCCAGCGATGCATCGCCGTACCACCGGGGTGTGTTGTACACCCTGCGTGCGAGGCAGAAATGAAGGCCGTTCATCCGCCCGGCTTCGCCCTCCTGCTGGCCCAATTCGCCGATGCGCGCGAACTGGAGCCCCACAGACCATTTGTTCGACAGCGTGTAGAACGCCGCGATCTCGAACGCAGGGCCCAGTTTCTCCTCGTTGGGGATATGCCCGTCGCTGGTGCGCAAACTGGCGAGCCCCGAACCGAACCCGAAGTGCATCAGCAAATTGCGCCGTTGCACGGTGCGCGTGCTGTCCTGGGCCACTGCGGCATGGGCACCGGCCATGCAAAGGATCGCCACCACCAACACACGGCCCATGGCACAAAGATGACTGCGGCGGGCCATCGCGGTACCTTTGAGGTGTGCTCACCACCTCGCTGCTGGTCATCCTGCTGCTCGCGTACGGCGGGCTATGCCTGTTCTACTACCTGGCACAGGAGCGGCTCATCTTCGTGCGGTTCCGCGTGGGGCGCAAGTACCGGTTCCATTTCGAAGCGCCCTTCCGCGAGCGCTGGTTGAAGGCGCCGGATGGTGCCCGCCTGCATGCGCTGCACTTCATTGTTCCCGAGGCGCGCGGCGTGGTCCTCTATCTTCATGGGAATACGGGTTCACTGCGGCGTTGGGGAAGGTTCGCACAGCGGTTCACGGCTTTGGGATTCGACGTGCTCATGCCCGACCCGAGGGGGTATGGCAAAAGTCGGGGTGAACTTTCCGAGGCCGCCTTGATCGACGACGCGCGGAGGTGGTACGCGATGCTGGCGCGCCATTATGCGGAAGCCCACATCGTGGTGTACGGCCGTTCCTTGGGCAGCGGGCTCGCCACCCCGGTGGCCGCGGTGAACAGCCCGGCCGCGCTGTTGCTGGAAACCCCTTTCGCAGACCTGCTCGACGTGGCCCGCCATTACCTGCCGATCTTGCCGTACCGATGGCTCCTTCAGTACCGCTTCCGGAACGACCTCAGCATTCGTGCGGTGCGTTGCCCGGTGTGGATCTTCCATGGGAAGCGCGATACGGTGGTGCCCTATACGAGCGCACTGAAGCTCTATGCGGCCATTCCATCCGGTGTGGTGCGCGAGCTGGTCACCTTCCCGAACGGGGGGCACAGTGACCTTGGGCGCTTCGCCCGCTACCGCAGCCGCCTGCGTGAAGCGCTGGACCTCGCCGCGCACGGCGAGGAACGCTACCTTCGCCGCCCATTGAACCACCCATGACCTTCCGCACCCCCAGCGCACTGGCCGCCCTCCTCATGTTGGCCGCCTGCTCCAACGACGTTACCGGCCAGAAAGGCCGCAATGCCCCGCTTGTCACCATGATCGATTCCGTGAGCTACGGCATTGGCACGGACATCGGCAACTCGCTGCGTATGGCCAGCCTGGACAGCCTGAACGTGGACGCCATTGCCATGGGCATGCGCGATGCACTGGACAGCAACGAGCGCATCCCTTCCGATCAAGTGCGCAAGCTGGTACAGAACTACCAGATCGAGGCGCAGAAGCGGCTCATGGCCAAGGAACAGCAACTGGCCGAGGTGAACCTGCAGGCGGGTGAGGCCTTCCTGCTGGAGAACGGCAAACGCGCGGGTGTGACCACCACCGCGTCCGGCCTGCAGTACGAAGTGCTTCAGATGGGCACCGGCCCGAAACCCGCCAACGGCCAGGGCGTGCGCGTGGACTACCGCGGCACCCTGATCGACGGCACGGAGTTCGACAGCTCCTACAAGCGTGGCCAGCCGGCCGAGTTCGGCGTGGACATGGTGATCCCCGGATGGACCGAGGCGCTCATGCTCATGCCCAAAGGCTCGCGTTGGAAGCTCTACATACCGGCAGACCTGGCCTACGGCGCTTCCAAAGGGCCGGGTGGCAAGCTGCCTCCTTACAGCACCCTCATCTTCGAGGTGGACCTGCTGGACGTGCTCCCTGCACAGGAGCAGGGCCGCTGATCAGGGCTTTTCCGGTAACGGCATCCAGTGGGTGACCGCTTCAAAGAAGTGGTTGCTGCTGCCTTCGCCAAGCCAGAAATGCGGGTTGTTGGGCTGACCGGTCCTGCTGGGGTTCTTCACGAAGAAGTCCTCGGCGAACTTCAGGATCACCACGTGCCGTGTTTCCGTGGCGCCGGTCTTTCCCGGCAGGTACACCTTATTGTCCGGCAGCCAGCAGAGCACGCGTTGCCCATCCTGCGGCAATCGCTCCGTGGTGCTGATCCAACCTGCGCTCATGCTGCGGGCCAAGATAGCGGCGGCAGGTGAAGGGGATTCACACGGCCAGTTCGAGGTCGTCATGCATGGCCACGAGCTTCTCCAATCGCGGATGCACCACCGCACGCCAGAGTGGCGGCACAAGGCTCAGGAGCATCATGCCGGGGTAGCCCGTGGGCAGCTCGGGTGCTTCATCGTGGCTCTCCAGTACCTGGTACTTCTTGCTGGCCTTGTAGTGGTGATCGCTGTGGCGCGTGAGCTCGAAGAGCATCAGCCGGCCCACCGGATGATCGCTGTTCCAGCTGTGCCAGTGGCGCACCCTGCCGTAGCCGCCTTGGGCGCCCTTGGTGCGCCGCAGCCCGTAGTGTTCAATGTAGTTCACTGTTTCCAGCAGCAGGATACCGATGAGCGCAGCGCCCACGAAGGCCCCCAACGGGAACAGGCCGAACACCGCCGCGATGAAAGCGAGGAGCGTCACCTGGATGAGGATCGCCTGCAACATCTCATTGCGCCAGTGCCAGGTGGACAGCCCCGCCTTCAGCATCCGCTCGCGTTCAATGCGCCACGCCGAAGCCGCGCTGAACACAATGCTGCGCACCCAGAAGGCATAAACCGATTCGCCAAAGCACGCGGAGGCGGGATCTTCCGGCGTGGCCACGCGCCGATGGTGGCCGCGGTTGTGCTCGATGATGAAATGCATGTAGAGCGAACTGAGCAGGAGCACGCGGGCCAGGTCGCGTTCCCACCGGTTCGCACGGTGTCCCAGTTCGTGCGCCAGGTTGATGCCGTAGATGCCGCACAGCAGGCCCATGGTGGCGATGCGCCCGGCGCGATCCAACGGCGCAAGCAAGGGGTCGTCCATGCCGCTCAGGAAGAGCAGCAGCAGCGCCCAATGGACCGGTACCAGCACATAAAGGAGCAGGTCGAACAGGGGTTCCTTCACGGCCATCTCTGCTTCCAATTGGCTTAAGTTCCCATGGTCTGGGCGTAGCAACAGGTCCAGCACGGGCACCAGCACGAAACTGAACAGCACCATGCCCCAAGTGTGCAGACCATATTGCGTGAAGGCCAGCCAGCCGAAGAGCGGTCCTGCGAGCGAAAGGGCGTAACGAAGGGCACGCCAGTGAAGGCGGTTCCGGATGAGCGGGAGCGGAGCGGCTTGCATTCGTCACGAAATTAACGGGGGATGGGCTGGACAGGGAGCACCCCCCGTCTTCCCTTAACTTCGGCGCCCTTCGCGAAAAAAGCGGAGCCCGTGATGAGGACCTTCACGATACCCTTTCTGATGCTTACCACTGCATTGAGCACCAGCGCCCAACAGCGCCCCCTGGCCTACACCGAGTTCGAATTGAAGAACGGGCTTCACGTGATCCTGCATGAGGACCGCAGCACGCCCATTGTGGCAGTGAGCGTGATGTACCATGTGGGCAGCAAGGACGAGGCTTCGGACCGGCGCGGCTTCGCGCATTTCTTCGAGCACCTGCTCTTTGAAGGCTCCAAGAACATCGGCCGGGGGGAGTTCGCCAAGCATGTCGAAAAGGCCGGCGGTGTGCTCAACGCCAACACCACGGGCGACCGCACCTACTACTACGAAGTGCTGCCCAGCAACCAGCTGGCCCTGGGCCTGTGGCTGGAGAGCGAGCGCATGCTTCACGCCACGGTGGACCAGAAGGGCATCGACACACAACGTGAAGTGGTGAAGGAGGAGCGCCGCCAGCGATACGAGAACCAGCCCTACGGCAGCTTGTTGATCGAGGTGCTGAAGCGTGCCTACACCGTGCACCCCTATCAGTGGCCCACCATCGGCTTCATGGAGGACCTCAACGCCGCCACGGAATCGGACTACCAGAATTTCTACAAGACCTATTACGTGCCCAACAACGCAGTACTCGTGGTGGCTGGCGACTTCGATCCCGCACAGGCGCGCAAGGAGATCGAGAAATACTTCGGGGGCATTCCCCGAGGCAGGGAAGTGCCTCGTCCCAAGGTGGTGGAACCCCCGATGAAGGCCGAGGTGCGCGATGTGGTGCGCGACAAGGTCCAGCTGCCGGCGGTGGTCATGGCCTACCGCACCCCGGCTTATGGTACCAAGGACTTCTATGCGGTGGACATGCTGAACCGGCTGCTCTCCCAAGGCAATTCCTCGCGCCTGCAGATGGCCGTGAAGGACCAGGAGCAGAAGGCCATGTACGTGGGGGCCTTCAGCCTGCCATTCGAGGATCCCGGACTGGCACTGGCCTTCGCGGTGGCCAATGTGGGCGTGTCGCCGGACAGCCTGGAAGCATCCATGGACCGCCAGATCCAACGCCTGCGTGAGGAGCCCATCCCTGCGGCCGAGCTGGAGAAACTGAAGGTGCAGCTGGAGGCCGAGTACGTGAGCGACAACAGCCGCATCGCCGGTGTGGCCAGCAACCTGGCCACGGCCTACACCTTTTTGGGCGATGCCTCGCTGGCCAACAAGGAGCTGGAGCGCTACCTCGCCCTCACGGCAGAGGATCTGCAAGCCGCGGCCCGCGCCTATTTCGTCAACACCAACCGGGTCGTGCTGCACTACCTGCCGCTGAACCAAGCACAATGACCATGTTCCGTTCCATCCAGAACCCCATTCCGGGTGCGCTGCTCGTGCTGGCCGCGCTCGCCCTTCCCCATGCCATGAACGCGCAAGCCGAACGCAGCAAAGCCCCCAACCCCGGCCCCGCACCCAAAGTGCGCGTGGGCGACCACAAGTCCTTCACCCTGGCCAATGGCATGCGCGTGATCGTGGTGGAGAACCACAAGGTGCCGCTCGTGAGCGTGCAGGTGCGCTTCGACGTGCCGCTCTTCCGCCAGGCTGAAAAGGCCGGCATGACCGACCTCGCCGGTGAACTGCTGGCTAGCGGCACGCGCCGCAAGACCAAGGCCCAGATCGATGAGGCCGTGGACAAGCTGGGTGCCTCGCTCTCCACCGCATCGGACGGCCTCTACGCGCAAACGCTCTCGCGCAACCTGCCCGCCTTGATGGACCTGGTTTACGAGATCGTCACCAGCGCCACCTTCCCCCCGGATGAGTTCGAGAAGGCGAAGAAGCGCATGCTGTCCGCCATCAAGAGCCGCGAGGACAGCCCCGATGCCATAGCCGATGTGGTGGCCAACGCGCTCACCTTCGGCAAAGGGCACCCATACGGAGAGGTGGAGACCGAGCGGACCTTGAACATGATCAACCGTGCGCATGTCTTCACCTACTACCAGCGCTTCTTCCGCCCGCAGGATGGCTACCTGGTGTTCGTGGGCGACATCACCGAGGCGCAGGCGAAGACCATCGCTGAGCGGCTCTTCAACGACTGGACCGCAGCTGAGGTGAAAAGCACCGTGGGTGCCGATGGTGTGGAGACCGTGGATGGCCTGGGCGCCATCCGCCTTGCCGGTGAAGGTCCTGCCGCTTCCGGCGTGCGCCGCGTGGCCTTTGTGGACCGCCCGGGTGCGCCGCAGAGCGTGGTGCGTGTGATCTTCCCTGTGCGCTTGAAGCCAGGCGACATGCGGGCCACCAGTGCGCAGGTGCTCAACACCATCCTGGGTGGCGGCGTGTTCAACGCCCGCCTCATGCAGAACCTGCGCGAAGACAAAGGCTACACCTACGGGTGTTATTCGAACCTCGAATCGGACCGCTACGCCGGCCGCTTCAGTGCAGGCGCCAGCGTGCGCACCGAGGTGACCGACAGCGCGGTGGCCGAGATCCTCAACGAGCTCGAGCTCATCCGTGATGAGCGCGTGACCCTGGGCGAGCTCACCCTGGCCAAGAGCTACCTGGCCGGCAGCTTCGCGCGCAGCCTGGAGGACCCCCGCACCGTGGCCCGCTTCGCCCTCAGCACCTACCTCAACAACTTGAAGAAGGACCACTACAGCACCTACCTGCAGCGGCTGGACACCGTGAGCGCCGCTTCCGTTTACAGTGCCGCGCAGGACTTCCTCTTCCCGGACAATGCCGTGATCCTGGTGGTGGGCGACAAGGACCGTGTGGCCAACAAGCTCGTGCAGTTCTCCGCGCAGGGCGGCGTGGCCTTCTTCGATGCCAACGGCGAACCCTTTCGCGAAGCCTTCGAGAAGGCGCCTGAAGGCCTCACGTCCGAAGCCGTGCTGGAGGCCTACTTCAAGGCCTGTGGTGGGCGCAAGGCCATCGAGGGCATCCGCGACCTGCGCATTGAGATGAGCGCGAGCATCATGGGCCAGCAGATCGACATGACGCAACTATTCGCGCAGCCGCACAAGTACTCCATGGAGATGCGCAGCGGACCCATCACCGTCCAGAAAGTGGCGTATGACGGCCAGCGCGGATTCTCCCAGGGCGCCGAAGGCAAGCGCGAACTGGAAGCCGAGGAGTTGGAGGACATGGCGCAAAACGCCTATCCCTTCCCGGAGATGCACTACCAGAGCAAGTACCACCACAAGGTCTTCCTCAACGGCATTGTGGACGTGGACGGCACCAAGGCCTACAAGCTCACCATCTCCACGGAGAACGGCAACGTGGCCTATGAGTACTACGATGTCACCACCGGCCTGAAGCTGCGCCGCGTGGAACCGAAGTACACTCCCGAGGGCAACATGACCATCACCACCAAGTACGCGGACTACAAGCCTGTGGGCGGTGTGTTGTTCCCGCACATGGTCACCCAGCACATGGGCATGGACCTGGAGTTCGTGGTGAAGGAGATCGCCGTCAACAAAGGCCTGCCCGCCACCGCCTTCGACCTGGGCCTGTGATCACGGGTGCGTGAAGGAGTCCATCGCCGCCTCGGCCAGGTAGCGGTACTCTTCGAACATGTCCGCTTCCGCCGTGAAGGTGATCAGGTAGGCCTTGCCGTTGCGCAGGTACACGTGTTGAAGCCAATGCAATGCGCGCCCTTCATAGGTGCCGCTGTACTCGAACACATGGCTGTCCGCCGAACGGCCCGGCGCCGATGAGAGCACCCTGGCCTGTTGAAGGAACTGCGCGATCTGCGCATGTGTGGTGCGCACGTACTCATCCATGGTCACCTCGCCCACGTCTTGAACGATCAGGTTGAGGTTCTCCTGAAAGGTGTCGCCACTATCCAGTGGCGCACGGAACACCACCGAGACGTGTTCGGCCGCAGCCTCGGCCACGGACCATGCGGAAGGGTAGGTGAGCGTGCAGCCGGAACCCTTCCAGCGTTTCCACGCGGGAACACCCTTGGGGGCCTGGGCGCAGAGCGCGACCCCGACCAGGAAAAACAGTGCGATGAGGGACCAGCGATAGGGCATGGTCGGGCTTGTGCCGGTGAAGGTATTGAAGCTGTGGATCACGCGCGCTTCATACATGACAGCACACGGAGGCGACCGATCGGGATCTCACTGATCCATTGAATTCCCCGTGTCTCTGTGCCTCCGTGTGAGCCATGCTGTTCACAATCCCCTGTTGATCGATCCCTGAAGATCGCGCCGAAAACGCTTGGATCCCCCCTGTAGATGCGGGTAGTTTTGCGCGCATGCTGCAGAAACTCGCGCCGATCGTGCTTTTCCTGATGCTCTCCGCGCCCGCGGCCGCGTACAACCTGCGCATCCAGGGCCAGGTGGACCAGCGCAGCACCACCCAACCCATGCACAAGGTGCTGGTGCGCGTGTACAAGAACGGCGTGAAGCAGCATGTACTGGAGACCTCGGCCACGGGACGTTTCAGCGTGGTGTTGGACAACGGGGCGGATTACGTGGTACGTTGCTCGGCACCGGGTTTCGTCACCAAGTGCTTCGGTGTGGACACGCACGGCCTGGTTTGGGAAGGGGAGGACAAGCGCAAGGACCTGTCGGTGACCGTGGAGATGATCGAGAACGACCCCGGCATGGACCTCGGCTTCTTCGACATGCCCCTGGGCATGCTCCGATTCCAGCCCGCCACGGGACTGGTCACCTGGGACAAGGCCTACCAGGCCTGGATCGAGCCGCGCACCGAGGCCATCATGGCCGAATACGACCGCCGCCGTGCCGCACTCGCCCAACGCGAGCCGGTGGATGTGCTGCCGTTGCGCCGCACGGGGATGCGGTTGCCGTGAAGGTTCGTTAACGGATCGTGAACGTCCCCCGCCGCTTGGGCATTGGCGGATAACTTGCCCGCACAAGTCGGAACCCCATGCGCCCACTGCTTCTCCTCAGCCGCCTCTTGGTCGGCGCCACCTTCATCATCAGCGGCCTGGTGAAGGCCAACGACCCGCTCGGCTTCAGCTACAAGCTGGAGGAGTATTTCGCCGAGAGCGCCCTGAACCTGCCCTTCCTGGAGCCCTATGCATTGGCGCTGGCCATGCTGGCCTGCGTGGCCGAGGTGGTATTGGGCTTCGCCGTGCTCTTCGGCGGACGCATGAAACTGGCCACGGGTGCCCTGTTGGCGCTCACGCTCTTCTTCGGCTGGCTCACGGCCTACACTGCCACATGCGATCCGCAGGGCACCTACACCGTGGTGGAGAACGGCGTGGAGGTGGAGAAGACCGTGACCTGCGTGACCGATTGCGGCTGCTTCGGCGATGCCATGAAGGGCTCCCTGGGCCGCAGCCTCACCCCGTGGGAGAGCTTCAGCAAGGACATGGTGCTGCTGGTCTTCGTATTGCCGATCTTCCTCTTCCGTAAGCGCATCACGTGGAATACCGATGCGGACGACAAGGTGCTGCTGCCCGCCGCCGTGGCACTGCTGGCCTTCTACTGCTGGGTCTTCGACTGGTGGTTCCCGCTGGGGCTGTCGATCGGTGTCTTTGCCGGCTACGTGCTGATCAAGCGGGTGGTGAAAGCGCCCCCGGCGGAGTGGGTCACCGCTGGATGGGTCACCGCCGTGGCCTTCGCCTTCACGTGGTACTGCCTGCAGCACCTGCCCGCGCGCGACTACCGGCCCTTCGCTGTGGGCAAGAACATCGCCGAGGGCATGGCCATGCCCGAAGGTGCCGAGCCCGACGTGTACGAGACCATCCTGCGCTACCGCAACAAGAACACCGGTGAGGAAAAAGACTTCACCAAGGAGAACTACCCCTGGCAGGACGAGAGCTGGGAGTGGGTGAAGACCACCAACAAGCTCATCAAGGCCGGCTACCATCCGCCCATCCACGACTTCACGCTCACCGATGCCGATGAAGTGGACGTGACCAGCTACATCCTGGAAGAGGAACAACCCGTGCTGCTGATCGTGAGCCGCAACGTGCGCACCGCCGCCACGCATTGCCAGCCCGCCATCAACGCATTGGCACAGGCCGCCTACGACAAGGGCTGGTATGTGTACGGCGTTACCGGCAGCGGCTACGAGGCCATCGAAGAGTTCCGCCACGCGCACCAGAACCCCTTCGACTACCTGCGCGGTGACGAGACCAACCTGAAGACCATGATCCGCAGCAACCCCGGTGTGGTGCTGTTGCGCAAAGGCACCGTGGTGGCCCAATGGCACTGCAACGATGTGCCCGGCTTCGCTCAGGCCGAGGCACTCGTGAAGTAGGGGAGCGGTCCATCCCACTGGAGCGCCGTTCATCCGCGCTTCGCGATACGGTCATCCGGCTGCTGCATCTTTGCGGACCAACCCCTTTTGCGCACATGAAACGCAGTACCATGATCCTGATCGGCATTCTCGTCCTGGTGGGCGGCTATGCCTTTTTCTTCCAGCGCGGCACCGTTGCAGCCGGCGAACGCGTGACCGCCCAGTGGAGCAACGTGGAGAACGCGTACCAGCTCCGCGCGGACAAGACCAAGAACCTGGTGGAGATCGTGAAAGGCGCCGCCGATTTCGAGCAGACCACGCTGACGCAAGTAGTGGAGGCCCGCGCCAAGGCCACCAGCGTGAACGTGAACGCCGGCGACCTGAGCCCGGAGAACATCCAGGCCTTCGAACAGGCCCAGCAGCAGTTCAGTGGTGCGCTCTCCCGCCTGCTCGTCACCATTGAGCGCTACCCCGAACTGAAGGCCACCGAGGCCTTCCGCGATTTCCAGGCCCAATACGAAGGCATGGAAAACCGCATCGGCGTGGAACGCCGCAAGTACAACGACGAGGCGCGGGCATACAACACCCGCATCAAGATGTTCCCCGGCAACCTCTTCGCAGGCCTCTTCGGCTTCGCCGAGAAGGGCTACTTCCAGGCCAAGGAAGGCACTGACGTGGCACCCGACGTGTCCTTCAAGTGAGCATCCTTACCGCAGCTGACTTTCTGAGCACGGAGGTACGCCGACACGTGGAGGCGGCCATTGGTGAGGCCGAGCGGCTCACCAGCGGCGAGATCCGCGTGCACCTGGAGGACCAGTGCCCCGAGGACGTGCTGGACCACGCTGCCTTCCTCTTCAGCGAGCTCGGCATGCAGCGCACGCGCGAGCGCAATGGCGTGCTCATCTATGTGAGCGTGGCGGACCATGGCCTGGCCGTGCTGGGCGATGCCGGCATCAACGCCGTGGTGCCCGCCGGCTTCTGGAACGATGTGCTGGACCTGTTGCGCAACGCCTTCCGTGAGGGCCGCCACGCGGAAGGCCTCAGCGCGGCCGTGCTGCGGGTGGGGGAGAAGCTCGCCGCGCATTTCCCCCGCCGCGCCGACGACCGCGACGAACTGCCCAACACCATCAGCACGTCATGAAGCGGCTGCTGTTGCTTTTCGGGGTTTTGGCCGCGCTGCTTCCCACGCAGGCGAAGGATGACTGCATGCCCCCCCGGCCCAAGGACGAGACCCGTCTGGTGTGGCAGTTCACCCCTTTCCTGAGCGCGGATGAGGAGCGGCGGCTGGACGCCAAGCTCACGGCCTTTGCGCGTGAGACCAGCAATCGCATCGCCGTGGTGGTGGTGGATACGCTCTGCGGCCTGCCCGCATCGGACTTCGCCTTTCAGCTCGGCGAGGCATGGGGCATCGGCGACAAGAAGTTCGACAACGGTGTGGTGGTGCTCATCAAGCCCACGGGTGCCGCAGGTAGGCGCGAGGTCTTCATTGCGGTGGGCTATGGCTTGGAGGGCGCGATCCCGGACCTCACCTGTCGGCGCATCATCGAGAACGAGATCATTCCGCATTTCCGCGAAGGGCGCCCTTACGTTGGCCTTGAACGCGCCACCACGGTGCTGATGAAGCTGGCGAAAGGGGAATTCGATCACAAGAGCTACGGTAAAAAGGATGTGCCCTGGCCGGCGCTCCTCTTCCTGCTGGTCTTCGTCGCATTCATGATCTTCGGTTCCATTGCCGGTGCCCGGAAATACGCCCGCACCAACAAGGTGGACCTGTGGACCGCGCTGTGGTTGATGAGCCAGATGCAGAAGAAGCACCGCGGCAGCTGGGGTGGCTTTTCTGGAGGAGGAGGCTTCGGTGGCGGCGGCGGATTCGGAGGCTTCGGTGGGGGAGGCTTTGGTGGCGGTGGCGCCGGCGGGCGATGGTAGTCTTGAGCAAGGCCACATTCCCCATTTTCGCACTCCGGTCTGTTCTGTTCTGCCGATCACCACATTCCCACATCCTCACAATTCCACATTTTGAGCTACGGTAAATGGATCGGTGGTAGCCTGGGTTGGGCCTTTGGTGGTCCCATCGGCGGCCTGGTGGGCTTTGCCCTCGGTGCCCTGATGGACGGCATGCGTGGGGGGGAAGCCTCGGAGACACGTTACATCCCCCCGCCCCGGCAGCAAGCCACCACAGCGGGTGATCTGGAGCTGAGCCTCATCGTGCTTATTGCCGCCATGATGAAGGCCGACGGTGCCGTGACCCGTGCCGAGCTGGACCACGTGCGGCGGTTCCTGCTCCAGCAATTCGGGGAGGCACGTGCGCAACAGCTGCTCCTGGTGCTTCGCGATGTGCTGAAGCGCGAAGTGCCGGTACATGAGGTGTGCCGCCAGATCCGCCAGCACATGCCGCATCCCGCGCGGCTGCAGCTCATGCACTACTTGATCGGGCTGGCACATGCCGATGGCGAGGTGCATGCCACCGAGCGCCGCATGCTGGAGCAGGTGGCCGCCGGACTGGGCATCCGCGAGAGCGTCCTCGCCTCCATGCACGCCATGTTCCGCAGGCCCAGCAGTTCCACCGCCTACCAGATCCTGGAACTGGAGCCCACCGCCACGGATGAGGAGGTGAAGAAGGCCTACCGCCGTATGGCCATCAAGTACCACCCCGACAAGGTGGCCCAGTTGGGCGAGGAGGTGCAGAAGGCGGCCGCCGAGAAGTTCCGCAAGGTGCAGGAGGCCTATGAGCGCATCCGCGAGCAGCGGGGCATGAAATAGCTTGTCCTGCGACCGGGCATCGTGGCCGGGACCATGGTTTCCCTGCTTTCCGCAGATCTTTACCTTCGGCACCATCCTTGCCTGCGCAGGGGCCACGTACACATAACACCGAGCCATGCAACGCATCCTGTACGCCTCCCTCTTCGTCCTGGCCAACAGTTTCTCCTTCGCCCAAAAGGGTGTGTATGAGGACCTGCTGGTTCTCTACGTGGACGAGAAATACGAGAAGTGCCTCGCAAAAGCGGAGGATTACACCTTGAAGGAGGCCACCAAGAAGGATCCCTTGCCCTACCTCTATATGAGCATGTGCCTCTTTGAGATGAGCAAGAAGGAGCAGTACCAGACGGACTATCCCAAGGCTTCCCGGGACGCACTGAAGTGGGCGGAGAAGTACCGCAAAAAGGACAAGAACAGGGAGTTCTTCGACAACTACGAGGATTTCTGGGCGGCCTTGAACACCATGGCCCAGGACCAGGGTGAGAACCTCTTCGATGAGGGGGCTTTCAGCAAGGCGAAACCCTTCTTCGACAGCATGTCATCCTACTACCCGGAGAACCCCGGAGCCTGGCTCATGCTCGCGCTGTGCCAGTACAAGACCAACCTGCAGAAGGAGGGCGATATGAGCGTGAAGGAGTTCCGCAAGGCCTACCTGGCCATCCCGGACATCTCGCGCCTGCCAGCCGACCAGCGGAAATTGTTGAAGAACGCACTGATCCGCTACTCGGAACATCTGGGTGCAAAGGGACAACGTGATTCCGCGCGGGCCACCATCCGCCTGGGTGCCGGCCATTTCGATGGTGAGGCCGACTTCAAGAACGCCTTGGACGACCTCCGCTGAGCGCGAAGTGCGATGACATGGAAGAACGGGCCGCTCAGGCCCGTTTCTTCTTTTTGCCCTTTGGGCGATACCGTTTGCGGAGGTAGGCACCGATCATCACCAGAACGGCCACCATCATCGCGGGCCAGAGCAGTTGCATGGCGGGGAGCTTTGCCCCAAGGTAACAACCGATGCGCTCTCCGCCGTCCGATCACCTCCTGCGCTTGCGCCGCAGCAGGCCAAGCACCAGCAAGGGGAGCAGGGTGAGGTCCGTGAGCAGGGCGAACACAAGCGTGAGGCCCACCAGCAGCCCCATGTAGTACACGCTGGCGAAGTTGGAGAGCACCAACGTGGCGAAACCCGCATAGAGCATGAGGCTGGTAATGATGACCGCCTTGCCTGCCGAAAGCATGGAACGGCGTGTGGCCAACGCCAGCCCACGGCTCTTGCTCCGTTCAATGCGCAGTTTACCAAGCAGATGGATGGTGTCATCCACGGCAATGCCGAAGGCAATGGTGAAGATGATGCTGGTGGAGACCTTCAGGTCGATGCCTGTGGCGCCCATGATGCCCGCCACGAGGATCAGTGGGATCACGTTCGGGATCAGGGCCACCAGGGTCATGCGCAAGTCGCGGAACACCCAGGCCAGGATGGCGGCGATGAGGAGGAAGGCGATGCTGAGGCCCTTGAGCAACTGCGCGCTCAGCGTTTCGTTGTTCAGGTCGATCAGGAAGGCCATGCCGGTCTGGCGGTAGTGGATGCCGGGTGCCTGTTCCTGCACGATGAAGTCCGCCAGTTCCGCGTTCAGGCCACGGTGCACGTAGCCGCCCTGGTCGCGCATGCTGCCGCTGATGCGCGCATACCGCTGTTCCTCGTCCACCAGCCGTGCCCACACCTCGCCGCCCAGCGTAGCCTGGGCGTTGCGCCACAGACGCTTCAGTTCAATGCTGTCCGTGGGCAGCCGGTCAAAGCCTTCGGCCCCGCCGTTCATCGCCTTGTTCACGGCTTGAAGAACGGTGACCGGTGAGGTGAGGCGCCCCACACCGTATCCATCGCGCAAATAGTCCTGCATGCGCTCCATGGCCCACAGGACTTGTGGGGAGCTCACCTTCAATGGCGCATCCGCGGTCACTTCCATCTCAAAGGGCCGCACACCGCCGAAATGGTCCTCGAACCAAACGAAGGCCATGCGGTGCGGATCGTCATCGGCCCAGTCCTCCAGCAGGAAGTTGTCCACCTTGATGCGTGTGGCCAGCAATGCGGCAAGCACGGTGAGCCCGCTGAAGCCCCAGACGATGTGCCGGCGGTGCCGGAGCGTCCACCGGAACAGGCCTTGCAGCCAGGGCGTCCAGCGGTCCCCCTGGCCATGTGCGGGCATGGAACGCTCCACGGGAAGCAGCACCAGGATGGCGGGCAGCAGCGTGAAGGCGATCGCATAGGCGAGCAGCACACCGATGGCCGTATAGATGCCGAACTCGCGGATGGGCTGGATGCGGCTGGTGAGCAAGGTGGCGAAGCCGATGCCTGTGGTGAGCGAGGTAAGGAAGGTGGCCAGCCCCACTTCATGCAGCGTGACGGCCAGCGCCCTGATGCGCGGCAGGCCATTGCGCAGCCCTTCGAGGTAGCGCTCCAGGATGTGCACCACATCGCTCATGCCCACCACGAAGAGGATGGTGGGCAGCAGCATGGTGAGCACGGTGAGCGGCTTGCCCAGCAGGGTCATAAGGCCCACCTGCCAGAGCACGGTGAGGGCCACCACGCCGATGGGCACGGCCACCGCCCAGCTCCGCCGGAAAGCGATCCACAGAAATAGCGAGAGCATCACCACGGAACTGGAGAAGAAGACGGCGAGCTCCACCTTCATCTTCTCGATGTAGTGGTACTGCCCGTGTATGCGCCCGGCCAGGGGTGCATCGGCGAAGCCTTGGGTGGCCAGTACATGTTCGATGCGCAGCAGCAGGCTGTCGCTTTTCACCTTCGATAGTCCCGGTGCGGTGTGGACCACGAGGAGCAAGGCGTCGCCCTCGGTGGCGAACAGGTCACGCATGCGGGCATCGCGCAGCACGCGGGCTGAATCGGCTTGCAGCAGGCTGTCCTCGTGCCAGCGCAGCCAGGGGACCTGGAACACCCCGGCAGGGGTCACACGCGGCTCGGTCATCCGGGTGGGGCTGTCCACCCGCCGTACATCGGGTAACGCTTCCAGAGCCCCGGTCAAGCTGTCCACCCGACCGAGGAAGGCAGTGGTGAAGACATGCGGACTGCCTTCGAGGCCAACGAGAAGGAACTCGTTGTCGTCGCCGAAGCGTTCGCGGAAGTCCAGGTAGCGCTCCAGTTCCGGATCACCAGTGGGGAAGAAACGCTCGAAGTCATAATCCAACCGCACAAGCCGCAAGGCGGCTGCGAAGACCAGCGTGATGCCCGCAAGCACGGCAATGATCAGGCGCGCGTTGCGCGGGGTCAACGTGCGTTCAATGCGGTCGACGAGCGGACGGGGAGCGGGGGGTATCACAGGCTGCGGCGAAGGTCGGGCACGGAAGGCGATGCGGTTACCTTTGGCCGCCGATGCGCAACGTTCTGCGGGGTCTGCTTGTTCTGCTCGCACTGTCCCCATTCGACCGGGCTGTGGCAGGTCCATTGGACAAGGCGTTCGAGGCGCTCCGGGTCCACAACTACTTTCTGGCGCGCGAGATCTTCCAGAAACAGGTGCGCAAGTACCCCGCGGCGTCCTGGTACGGGCTCAGTGTCATCGCCGGGCGGAACGACAATCCCTTTTATCAGATCGATTCAGCGCATGCCTGCATCCTGCGCGCCGATGCGTCCTACACCGTTACACCCGATAAGCAACGCATATACCTGAAGCGCTACGGGGTGGATGAGGAGGCCATTCGTGCCCAGACGGTCCACGTGCATGCGGTGGCCTGGGAGCGCGCGCAGAAGCAGGGCGACATCGCTGCCTATGCGGATTACCTGGAACGTTTCCCACGTAGTGAGCAGGCTGCGGAAGCACGGCTGTTGCGCGACCAGCTTGCTTTTCTGGAGGCAAGGAACGTGAACTCCGCTCAGGCGTACGCGGATTTCATGGCCCGCTATCCCAGTGCGCGCGAGGTGTATGAGGCGCGCAACCGTTTTGAGGAAGCGCAATACCGCGAGGCGGTGCCGGACCGTACGGTAGAGCAGTACATGGTCTTCATCAAGCGCCACCCGGAGAATCCTTATGTGCGGCAGGCCGAGGACGACGTGTACGCACTGGTGACCCAACCCCGCACCCCGGCGAGCTACCGCCGCTTCATTCGCGAGCATCCCGGCAACCACCGCATCGATGATGCCTGGCGCGACCTGTACACCGTGAGCACGAAGGACCTGAGCGCGCAGGCCATCACGGCCTTTCTGAAGGAGAACCCGGACTACCCATACATCGACGAACTACTGGAGGATTACAAGACCGCAAGCCTGGTGCTCTACCCGTTCCAGCGGGAAGGCAAGTGGGGCTTTATCGATGACAAGGGAGTGGAGCGCATCAAAGCTTACTACGACTGGGTGGAGCCCTTTTCAAAGGCGCAGGCATTGGTGGGTTTGAACGATCAGGAAGGCACCATCAACAAGGCCGGAAAGGAGGTGGTGCCCGTGCAGTACGAGCACGTGAACGACCTCTCCGAAGGACTGGCGGTGGTGGAAGGTGGTGGCCGGATGGGGGCGGTGGACCTGCGCGGCGTGGAAGTGATCCCCTTGCGCTTTGAGGAACTGGGTGAGTTCTCCGGTGGCCTGGCCTATGCCCGAGTGAACGGCAGGTACGGCTATGTCGATGTCCACGGCGAGCTGCGCATACCGGCGGAATTCACCATGGTCACCAGCTTCCGGAACGGACTGGCGGTGGTGGAGAAGGATGGCCGCAGCGGGGTGATCGATACGCGTGGCCGCGTCACTGTGCCGTTGGAGTATGACTGGGTGGAGGGCTTCGATCTGGCCGTGTCCCGCGTGAGGCGCGATGGGCTGTCCGGCCTCATCAGTCCTTTCGGCGACCAGCTGATCCCCTGTACGCTCAACTTCCTGGGGCCCTTCCGCGACAGCCTGGCACTGGCGGTGACGGGCGCCAGGTGTGGCTACGTGGACATGGCCGGCCGATGGGTGATACCTGCCGATTACGACGCACCGGATGGTGTGGCCGCATGGGGCGACTTCCACAATGGAGCGGCGCGCGTGCGTTCCAGCGGGAAGTTCTGCCTGGTAGACCGGCGCGGCACGCGCGTGCTGCCCTGCCAGTTCGCGGAGATCGGCTTGCCGTCAGGGTATTTGATACCCGTGCGGAAAAAGACGAAATGGGGTTTTGTGGACCGCAGGAACACCTACGTGGTGGCCGAGAAGTACGATATGGCCTGGGAGATGAACGAGGGCCTGGCGCGCGTGCGGAATGGAAATTCGTATGGGCTGGTGGACAGCACCGGACGCGAGGTGGTGCCCGTGCGGTACAGCGCATTGCAACAGGTGCGGTCCGGCATCGTGGCCGCCGAACGCGATGGCTTCCACGGCGCACTGAACGCACGCACCGGACAGGAGGTGTTACCCTTCCGTTACACGGGAGTGGCCTTCATGGACGAGCGCACGTTGCGCGTGGAGCAGGGTGATAAGCTCGCCTACTTCCGGATCGATGCAGGGCGCTTCCTGTACCAGGATCCCGGGTTCGCGGAGCATTCAGCTCCCTGATCCGCGTGACCTTGACGATCTCATTTCCTTGTTGATCGGCCGCCGGGCACCGGGTCGGCTAATTTCGTGGCCGCATGCGCTCGGCCATCACCCGGTACAAGCTGCGCAAACTGTTGAAGTATGCGCTGGTCACCTTTGCTGTGGCCTGGGTCTTCAACATCTTCAGCGGGGAGTATTTCGAAGCGAAACAACTGGCCTGGCTGCTGCTGGGCCTTTGGACCGGTGTGCTGGAGGAGTTCCTCTTCGGCCGCCGTTTCCGCACACTGGCCCTGCCGCTGCAGTTCCTGGGCAAGGTGCTGGCCATCAACCTGCTCTCCCTGGTGCTCTTTCTGCTGGCGTGGAAGGTGGGAAGGGAGCACTGGCTGCCGGTACCCAGTTCCGGATCGGAGACCGTGGCCCAGCTGCTTTCGCAGATCTCCTTCTACCGCTTCCTGGTGCGGGTGGTGGTGGTCACCTCCATCGCGCTGCTGGTGGTGCAGGTGGAGGAGCTCATGGGCCGGCGCATGTTCCTCAGTTTCCTTTTTGGCGCCTACGAGAAGCCCAAGGCCGAGGAGCGCATTGTGCTCAGTATGGACCTGGTGGGTTCCACAGCCCTGGCTGAGCGGCTCGGCGATCTGCGTTACTTCCGGTTTCTGAACAAGACCCACTCGCTGATGACCGATGCGGTGCTCCGCAACGAGGCTTACATCCACAAGTACATCGGCGACGAGGTCATTTTCACCTGGCGCATGCGGCGCGGGCTGGCGCAGCAGAACTGCCTGGACCTGTACTTCGACATCCGCGACCGCATCGCCGCCAACGAGAGCGACCTGTTGCGCGAGTTCGGCGTGGTGCCCCGGTTCCGTGCGGCCATCCATGGTGGTTGGGTCATCACGGCGCGCATCGGCCACATCAAGCGCGCCATCGATTTCAGCGGGGATGTCATGAACAGCGTGTCGCGCATGCTCGGCCTGTGCAAGCAGCTGGATGCCGACCTGCTGGTGAGCAGCGCGCTGCTTGCCCGCATACCGAACGTGAACGAGCGTTTCAAGATCGGCCCTGAGCACATCGTACCTGTACGGGGCCGCCGGCGCGAGGTGCGGGTGCATGCGGCGGAGCGTTTGGTGAAGCCCGCATGAAACACGTGTTGCGCATGCTTCAGAACGCGTGGCTATACGTGCTTTGCGTGGCTCCCCCGTCTTTCAGCCACGCGCAGGGCCTGGCATGGTTCACTTCACCGGCGGGCCGCTTCGTGGTCTTCGACCAAGGCAGGTTCAAGGAACTGGAGCCCCGCACACCACCGGAAGTGCACCTTGCCGGCGATGCGCTCATTTACATGACCACCGAGGGCACCGTGAAGCGTTATGAAGCGGGACGGCTGGACCACCTCGCTCAGGAGCCCGAAGGTCATTTGGTCGCGGATGCGGGGCAGGTGTTGTTGCGCGTACACCACGTCTGGTACCGGCTCACCACTTCCGGTCCCGTCCTGCTCGCGCAGGATGGCGGACTGTTCACCCTGCGTGACAGCCTGATCGCCTACCACGATCGCCAGCAGGAGATGCTGATGGTCCGCTGGAAAGGGAACACCCATGAGCTAGCCACCCTCACACGTGCTTCAGACACGGCCCAATGGGCCGCAGGCAGCAATACCGTGCTCTGGCACGAGCGCAAGGGTGGTCGTTTGAAGCTGTTCCACCGCGGCCTGGTCACTGTATTGAGCGACAGCAACGATGCCGGGATCGTCTCCGCCGGAGGGGACATCGCCGCGTGGATGGACCTGGGTGCGCACCTGTTCCGCGTGTGGACCCCTGCCGGCGTGCACGATGTGGAGGACCTTCGCCCCATGCGTTTCCAGGCAGGGCAGGGCAACGTGGCCTATGTGAGCGCTGCGGGCAGCTTCAAGGTGTGGGAGGATGGCGTAGCATATCCTGTATTGGATCATCCGCCCACCACCTTCGGGCAGCATGACAGCCTGCTGGTATGGGTGGACCAGGGGACATTGCATGTGCTCCGCGGGCACACGGTGCAAGCGGAGATCCCCTTCATTCCCGAAACCTGGGATGTGCGTGGGGCCACCCTGGTCTATTTGGGCCTGGACCGCGATCTACGGCGCGTGGTCAGTGGGCAGGAGGAGGTGATCTGGAAACGATCAGGCGTGCGAATGTTCACCCTACGGGGCGATGCCGTGCTCTTCCGCGATGCGGACGACATGGCGCACGTGTGGTGGAACGGCAGGCTTTACAGCTATTGAGCCGCAGTGCTGCTGGTGGCCGCCTCGGCAGTAGCTGAAGGACCAGCGGTCTTGCCACCCGGTCTGGTGCCCTTGCGGTCCACCGTCCACAACCGTACCGTGCGCTTGCGGCTCTTCAGGGGGATCTCGCCCACGCTGCGGCGTTCGTATTGGTGCTCCGGGAGCCGCAGCTGGTCGAGCATCTCCTCGCTCATCAGCAGTTCCACCCCGAACTGGTTGCAGACGGACTGGATGTGCGCAGCGGTGATCACCGGGTCGCCGCTGAAGATCACCTGCTTCTTCACCAAGCCCACCTCGCCTGCGGTAACCGGTCCGTAATGCAGCCCGGCCTTGAAAATGGGTGCATGCCCGTAACGCTGCTGGTAGTGTGCTGCTTTCGCCTTTATGCGGTCCTGTATGGCGAAGAAACAGCGCAGGCAGCGCTGCTGCTTGATGCCTTTGCGCAATAACCAGGACACGCTCACCTCATCGCCCACGTACTGATAGATCTCGCCGCCACTGTCCAGTACGGGGTCGGTGATGTCGGCATAAACCTCATTCAGCAGCTGGAAGTAGCGTACGTGGCCCAATTCCTCGGCAATGGCCGTGGATGAGCGCATGTCCAGGAACAGGAAGATGCGAAGCTCCTCGCGCGGCTTGTGGTAGCGCCCCACCAGATGGCCCCAACCGCCCACGCCATACTGGTCGTTGTAGCGCACCATGAGCATGGTGGCGCCCATGAGCAGCGACCAGAACAAGTACTGCCCCAGAAAGCGAAGGCTGAACAAGCGGCCCAAAATGCCGGCCGCGTCCGCTTCCACCTGGCCCATCCATACGGGCAGCGCGGCATGGGTGCAGGTGACGATGAGAAAAATGACCGCCGCGGCGCGCGGAAAGGCCTGGATGAAGGGCAGCTTCCGCAGATGGTCCCGGAGCACGAAGCTGTAAAGTCCTCCAGCGATCAGGCCCACCAGAAAGTACTCCGCCAGATTGCCAAGCGCCAGATCTGAAAAGGCGATGGGTATGCCATGGCCAGCCAGGATGTTCCGCTCGAACAATGCGGCCAGCAGTCCGGCGATGCCCCAGATCAAGGCGATGCGCAAGGTGCGCCTGACCCGACGTTGGGTCCGTGTGTGGGGCAATGACATGATCGGGAAGCGCAGGAATGTAGAAGGCCGGGGTCGCGTGATCAGCCGCAAAGGTACCGGACCGTTGCGTCCGGATCTGTCCGGAACATCATCCAGCTGTTTCCTTAATGTTACCAGCATGCCTGGCGCGTGGGGCATGGAACAGGTAGAACCAGGCGATGCACGCAAGACCCAGCAGGAAGAAGAGGGTGGCCAGCGGCCGGGTACGGTCCTCGAAGAAGAACTCACCCACCATCCAGGTCGCGTTGGCGGCTATCCACAGCACCACTGCCAGGGCGTGAAGGAACTCCTTCACATCCCCACGGCACCGCCACGTGATCCACAGCGCCATGGACAGCGTGGGCAGGATCATGAAGGCGCCGGCCAGCTTCCAGTCCTGCACCCAGCACAGGTCCTTCACTAGCCAGAGGATGATGTGGTAGTTCTCCGCATTGCGAATGGAAGGCGTCATGGTCGTGTATTCTACGGCAAAGATGAACGGCTGAGCACCAGTGAGGCAGGTGTGCCATTGGCCTGATGGCACTTGGCTGCCGGGTCGCGGTGGAGTGGCTGCGCCTTGCGGACGGGTGGGCACCGGTCTACTTTTGGCCAGTGGTGCGCAGCCTTTCTCTTTTCGTGGTGCTGCTTGCTGGGCAGCATACCGTGCAGGCGTTCTACATCCACCTGCATGGCATGGTCACCCACCATTTCACCGGTGACCCCATGGGCGAGGTGCAGGTGCGCATGGTGAAGGACAGCATTGAACGGGAGACCATGCGCACCAAGGCGAACGGGCGTTATGAGTTCTACCTGGAACGTGGCTACGACTACTCCATCTGGTTCTACAAGCCCGGTTGGATCACCAAGCACGTGCGCATCGATGCCACCGCCATCCCGCTCGTACCCGACGTGCCCTACTACGAGATGGACCTGCAGATCACCTTCTTCGAATGGCGGGACAGCCTGGACCTCTCGGTGTTCGATGAGCCGGTGGCCCTGGCCACCTATCGCCACAGCGTACGCAACCTCAGTTGGAACGTGGATTACACCGAAGCCATGCGGCCTCGCGTAGCGCGCACCATGCTCGCTTATGAAAAGGCCCTGCGAGGCTATGTGCCGGTAAGGCGCAAGCCCGAGGATACCGTGCCTTCGGTACCCTGACCCGTCATCCGACAATGCCGGTCCATAGACATTCCATGGCAGGAAGGAACGATGCCGGATCGCGCGCCGTTCGTTCATACTGATGGGTGAAGCTGGACCGAGGTCTAAAGCGGCTGCAGGCTGCGGAAGGCCCCCTTATGCCTTGGGCTGGTGCCGAAGCCCATCACTGTCCCACGCATGGTCGTTCGCGGAAGGGTCGTGCAGCAGGTCGCGCGTGAGCAGTTCCTCCTGCTCGGCGATCTTCTCCCGAATGCTGCTGATATAGTCCGCCTTGTCACCGCGCTTGGAGGCCAGTTCCTTCAGCGACTGTTCATCGTAGCGCAGGAAGTTCTGCCCTGCGCGATGGGCGGTGTAGTGGCGGAAGCCCAACTCCTTCAAGGCATCCACACCCATGGCCACGGAACTGTGCAGCGTCTCCCGGTGGATGTGCATCACGCCCTGGTCCATCAGTTCATAGGCATCGAAGCGGTTGCGGGCCCGTACCATCAGCTTCAGGTGCGGGAAGTGCTTGTGCACGGTTTCGGTGAGCAACAGGGCGCTTTCCGGTGCAATGGCGCAGATGAGCAATTCGGCCTCATGCGCGCCTGCCGCTTCCAGCAGTTCATGCCGTGTGGCGTCGCCATAGAACACCTGGAAGCCCATCCTTCTCAAGAGGTCCACCTGGTCGCTGTCGTTGTCCAGAATGGTGGCCCGCACCCCATTGGCCCGCAGCAGGCGGCCCAATGTGCTTCCGAAATGGCCAAAACCGGCGATGATCACCCTGTGCTTTTCATCGATCGCATCCGCTTCCCGTGCAGGACGCTCAGTGGTGCCGAAGCGCGGAAGGATGAGCTTCTCATTCAACAGCATGAAGAGTGGTGTGAGGGTCATGCTGATGGCGGTGATGGCCATGAGGGTATCCGTCCATTCATTGTTCAGCAGGGCAAGCTGGGCGATGAAGGCCAGCAGCACGAAGGCGAACTCGCCCACCTGTGCGAGCCCCACACTGAAGAGCAGGTTCTGGTCGAACGAGAACCCGGCGCGCCGGCCCACCACCAGCAGGATCCCCAGCTTCAAGGCCATCACCGCCAGCGTGAGGCCGATGATGGTGCCGGGCGCACGGGTGATGAGGTCGAAGTTGATGGACGCGCCCACCGCCATGAAGAAGAGGCCGAGCAACAGGCCTTTGAAGGGGTCCAGATCACTTTCCAGTTCATGCTTGTACTCGCTGTTGGCCAACACCACACCCGCCAGGAAGGTGCCCAGTGCGGGGCTCAGCCCCACGGTCTCCATCAACAGCGCGATGCCCACCACGAGCAACAGGGAGGAGGCCACGAAAAGCTCGCGCAGGCGGGTGCGCGCCACGATGCGGAGGAACGGCACGGCCACATATCGGCCCAACGCCACCACGGTGCCTACAGCCGCCAGCACGGCCAGGGTGCGTTGCCAGCCCGGCAGGGTCTCTATCCAATGTTGTTCACCCGAGAGGTCTGCGGGTGCGGTGGCCAGCAGGGGAAGCAAGGCCAGAATGGGGATCACGGCGATGTCCTGGAAAAGCAGTACCGCGAAGGAGCCCTGGCCCGCAGCGGTGTGCATAAGGCCCTTCTCCTTGAGCGATTGCAGCGCGATGGCCGTGGAGCTCATGGCGAAGGCGAGCCCCGCGGCCAGGCCCGCCTGCCACGTGAACCCCATGGCGGTCGAAGTTGCGGCAAGCACCAGCGCGGTCAGGAGCACCTGTGCGCCACCCATGCCCAGCACCTGCCTGCGCATGCGCCAGAAGAGCGCAGGCTCCAGTTCAAGGCCCACCAGGAAGAGCATCATCACCACGCCGAATTCGGCGAAGTGCATGATGTCCTTGCCTTCCTCGCCGATGAAACCGAGCGCGTACGGCCCGATCACGATGCCGGCGAGCAGGTAGCCCAGCACGCTACCCAGCCCCAGGCGCTTGGCAATGGGCACGCACACCACGGCGGTGGCCAGATAAACGACCGCGTTCGCAAGGAAACCGCTCATGGCATGGGCATGTTGATCACCACTTCGTTGAGGAGCCCTTGCCCATGGACCTGCTGTGCCGTGATGGTGCCATCGGCAAAGCCGGTCAGCATGCGGCTGTAGGCATCGGCCATGCGCTCCAGTTCCGCATTGCCCATGCGGTTGGTACCCTGCACGGCGAAAGGAGGCAGCCATTGCATCCCACACAGCGTGGCCGTGCGCTTCAGCGGCAGCATGAACTCGTTCAGGGTGTGCCCATGAAAACCGTCTACCGTGTAGGCTTGCGCATTCCCACCCGTGGTGACCACATGGAAGCAGGTCCGGCCTTTCAACGCCACACCACCAGGCCCATAAGCCCAGCCGAAGGCGTAGACCATGTCGATCCACTGTTTCAGCAGCGGTGGCACGCTGTACCAGAAGATGGGGTGGTGCAGCACGACGAGGTCATGCATTTCCAGCAGCCGCTGCTCCTCCGGGATGTCCACGTTGAAGTCTGGATACCGCTCGTACAGGTCGTGCAAGGTGATGTCCTTGTGTTGCGGAAAGCGTTGCAGCAGCGCGCGGTTGGCGCGGCTCTTCTCGAGCCGGGGATGGGCAAGAACGACCAGGACCTTGGGCATGGCTCACGGCTTGTCCTCACCGCCCAACAGCAGGCGCACACCCTCCCATTCGGGGATCTCCTCGCTCACCAACTTCAGAATGGAGGCCATGGGCAGCAGCAGGATCATGCCCGCCATGCCCCACAGCATGGCCCCGGAGAAGATGATGACAAGCGAGGCGAGCGTATTGAGACCGAGTTTGCCGCCCACCACCTTGGGGAAGATGAGGTTGGCCTCCAGGTACTGCACCACGGCCAGCACGGCGATCACACCCACAGGCATCCAGAGGTCGCCCGTGGTGGTCCATGCCAGGGTGATGGGCAGCAGCGAGCTGAACAGGATGCCCGCATAGGGGATCATGGTGGCCACGGCGGTGAGCATGCCGAAAAGGATGGCGTTGGGCACGCCCAGGAGCAGGAAACCAACGCTGTTCAAGGTGCCCACGATGAGGTAGACCTGAACCATGCCGAGGATGAACCGCGCGTAGTTGGTGACCACTTTTTGAAGCAGATCGGGCAGGTGCGGTCGCCATTCGGGCTGAACGAAGGAGGTGAGGACCTTGATGTACGTGCGACGATGGTAAAGCAGCAGCGCTGTAAAGACCGGTATGATGAACAGGTTGAAAAGCATCCCGAACAGGGCGTTCAGCGCGGTTCCTGTATAGGGTGCCATTTTGCCCGGAAGAGCCTCCACCAAGGGGCCCCACCAGGTCCCGATGTGATCATCACCCAGGTCGTTCAGCCATTCCGTTATCCACGTCCACAAGGCCAGAAATCCGTTCTGCCGGCCGCCGGTGAGTTGAGGCAATTGGGCTAGGAAACCGTTCACCTGCGCCAGCAAGACCCACACCAGTCCACCGAACACCACGGCCACCAGCAGCAGGCCGATGGTGATCGCCAACGGGCGCGGCACACGGTTGCGCTCCAGGCGCGCCACAATGGGGTAGAGAATGAGCGCCACAAGCAGGCTGTAGGCGAGGGGGATCAGCACGTTGCGCCCCACATAGAGGATGCTGACCACGGCCATGGCGATCAACAGGTTGCGCGGCATTTTGCCTCCCGTGTCCGTCATGCGGACGAAAGTAAGGGTAGCCCTTTTGGTGTCCTTTACAGGGCGGAAGATCTGCTGATCGCTTAATCTCGTGGTGCATGTCTTCCCGGCACACACACCGAAAGCCAGGAGATGGTCAGGAGAAAGGAGGGTCAGCTCCTGCGCTACCCAGGCGACCTGCTCCTGTTCCACCTTGGGCGTGGGGCTTAGCGGCGCTGGTGGTGGTGGTGGCCACCTGGTCCGCGTTCGCGCCGGCATTGGACAACGACTTTGTGGCGTGGGACGATCCGGAATACGTCACTGAGAACAAACTGGTGCTGGAACGGACCGATGTGCACGATGCACTGCTCTGGCGCACACCGGTCTCGTTGAACTACCACCCGCTCACCATGAAGTCGCTCGTGTGGGATGCCAACCGCGCACGGCAGCCGGATGGCACCGTGAAAGCCGCACCCTTCATCCGCACCAACCTGGTGCTGCATACCCTCAACGCGCTACTGGTGCTGGTGCTTGCAGGCATGCTGGTGCCCGGCAACGCTTTTGTAGCGCTGTTCGCGGCATTGGTCTTCGCCGTGCACCCCATGCATGTGGAAAGTGTGGCCTGGGTGAGCGAGCGCAAGGATGTGTTGCACGCCCTGTTCTGGCTGATGGCCGCCATGGCCTATGTGCGGTACACCGCGCAACGCGAACGCAACGTGGGCTACTGGCCCTGGTTGCTGCTGGCCTTTGTTCTATTCCTGGCCGCCTGCCTCAGCAAGGCCATGGCCGTTTCGTTGGTACCCGTGCTGTTCCTCATTGACTTCTGGCAGCGAAGAAGGTGGCATGCGGGCCTCCTTGCCGAAAAGCTGCCCTTCGTGGCAGCCGCCATTTTTTTCGGTCTGCTGGCGTTGGACGTGCAGCGTGGTGGTGACTTCCATGGGTTGCTCACACTTACCTCGGCCCGTGCGAACGCGATCACCGAGGTGGACCCCTTCGGCTGGTGGGACCGCATCACTTTCGCCGGGCACGGGTTCACGCAGTACATCATCCGCTTCCTGGTGCCTACCAGGCTATGCACGTATCATCCGTACCCATCGGCCGTTGATCTGCGCAGTGGTACGGGGCTCGTCTTCCTGGCGGAAACGCTCGTGATGTGCGCGGCGATCATGGGGGCCTTCTGGGCCGTGCGCCGGGACAGGCTCTGGTTGTTCGGATCGGGCTTCTACCTGGCCACGGTGCTGCTTGTGTTGCAGCTGGTCCCGGTGGGGCAGGTGATCATGGCCGATCGCTACACCTACCTGCCGTACATCGGGCTTTCGCTGCTGCTGGCGGTGCTGCTCGATCGGCTGGCCCGGCGCGGTGCCAGCCTTCGGTACGCGGTGGGGGCCGGGTCGGTGCTATTCCTGTTGATGCTCGTTGGGCTCACGCGCCGGCAGGTGGATACCTGGCAGGATTCTGAAGCGTTGTGGGGCAGGGTGCTGGAGCTGTACCCCAAGGCGGTGCAGGCCCGGGTGAACCTGGGCAACCACTATGGCAAGACCGGCCGCATTGATGAGGCCATCGTGTGTTTTGAGCAAGCCGTGCAGGACGGCGCATCACACGGCGCCGTGTTCGAGGGCTTGGGCAACGCCTATGGCACCAAGGGCGATCATGCGCGGGCCGAGGAGATGTTCACCCGGGCGCTGGCCGCCGAGCCCCTGCGCGGCAGCTACTACTTGAACCGGGGCACCTCAAGGCTTTCCCAGCAGAAGTACGAGGCGGCCATCGCCGACTTCGACAAGGCCCTGGAGCTTGAGGGTATCGCACGGCGCCCTGGCATCCGGGCCCGGCGTGGCTACTGCCTGTTGCTCCTGGGCCGGTATGCCGAAGCAGTGGCGGACTACGATCAGGCCATCGAAGGCGGGCATTTGGACCCCAACAATTTCTTCTACCGCGCGCAAGCCCGGCAGCTCACCGGCGACACTGCCGGCGCCCGCAGCGATCTGGAGCAGGCCCTGCGGCTGCGGCCGGACTTCCCGGAAGCGGGCCAGCTGTTGGAACGGTACCGGGCTCGCTGATCCGACCCCGATCCCGCTATCAATAAAGAAGCCCCACGCCGGGGCTTCTTCACGTGTGCTTGAAGGACGACCTTACATCGCCGCCACCTTGTCCGCCTTGTATACACCGGCCTCCAGCTTCTTTTTCACCTCCTTGAAGCTGTTGATGGTGCGTTCCACATCCTCCAGCGTATGCACGGCAGTGGGGATCAGGCGCAGCAGGATCTCGTCTTTGGGGATCACCGGGTACACCACGATGCTGCAGAAAATGCCAAAATTCTCACGCAGGTCTATCACCACGTTCGTGGCCTCAGGCACACCGCCTTTCATGTGCACGGGCGTCACACAACTGTTGGTCTTGCCGATGTCCAATCCGGCGTTCTTCAAACCGCTCTGCAGGGCCTTGGTGATGGACCACAACTTCTGGCTCAGTTCGGGCTGGGTCCGGATCATCTCCAGGCGCTTCAGCGCGCCGATCACCACCGGCATGGGCAGGCTCTTGGCAAAGGTCTGGCTGCGCATGTTGTACCTCATGTACAACATGATGTCCTCCGGACCGCTGATGAAGGCACCTATGCTGGCCATCGCCTTGGCGAAGGTCCCGAAGTAGATATCCACCTGGTCCTGTACTCCTTGGGCATCTGCGGTGCCACGGCCATCGCGTCCCATCATGCCGAAGCCATGCGCATCGTCCACGAAGAGGCGGAAGTTGTACTTCGCCTTGCGCTCGCAGATCTCCTTCAGTTTGCCCTGGTCGCCAGCCATGCCAAAGACACCCTCGGTCATCACCATGATGCCGCCACCGGTCTGTTCGGTCACCTTGCGGGCGTTGTCCAGCTGTTTGTCCAGGCTGGCCATGTCATTGTGCTGGAAAACGAAGCGCTTGCCCATGTGCAGGCGCGCCCCATCGATCATGCAGGCGTGGCACTCACTGTCGTACACCAGCACATCATGGCGGGAGAGGAGCGCCTCGATGGCGCTCATGCAGCCTTGGTATCCGTAGTTCAGCAGGAAGGTGTCCTCCTTGCCCATGAAGGCGCTGAGCTCATCCTCCAGTTGCTCGTGGTACTTGGTCTGGCCGCTCATCATGCGGGCCCCCATGGGGTAGGCCATGCCCCAGTCCTTGGCGGCTTGGGCATCCACGGCACGCACCTCGGGATGGTTCGCAAGCCCCAGGTAGTTGTTCAGGCTCCAGACCAGCACGGGTTTGCCACGGAAGGTCATGTGGGCACCCAATTCGCCCTCCAGTTTGGGAAAGGAGAAATAGCCGTGGCTGTCCTTGGCATGGCGCCCAATGGGCCCGAGGTCCCTACGGACCTTGTCGAAGATATCGTTCATGGGGTGGCTTGCTGAAGCCGCCGCGAAGGTAACCAAGTGTTTTCCATCCGTTCCCGACGCGATCATATGGGGGACCCACGCAGGGCGGCGGCAACGGCCCGTTCACATACCTATCTTCGCCGCCCTTCCGCCGATGCGCCAATCTTCCGCCCTCGTGGGCCTGGTCCTCATCCTGGCTGGCTGCAGCGACTATCAGCGTGCGATCAAAAGCACCAACCTGGACTACAAGTTCATGGTCGCGCACAACTACTACATCGACAAGGAGTACGAGCGGGCCATTCCCCTGCTTGAGGAGCTGGTCTCCCTTACCCGGGGTACCGAGCTGAGCGAATGCGTGTACTACCTGCACGCCAAAAGCATCTTCGGTTCCAAGGACTACATGCTGGCCAGCTACTACCTGGCCAACTTCAGCCGTACGTTCCCCACCAGCGAGTTCGCCGAAGAATGCGCCTACTTGAGCGCCTATTGTTTCTACCGCAATTCCCCCGGGTACGAATTGGACCAGACGGACACCTATTCGGCCATCAACGACCTGCAATTGTTCCTGGTCCGCTACCCGAACAGCAGTTTGCGCGATTCGTGTAATACGCTGGTGGACAAGCTAAGAGCCAAGTTGGAGTTGAAGGAATACAATAACGGGATGCAGTATTACAAGCTGCGCAATTATCAGGCGGCCCAAGTGGCCTTGGAGAGCTTCGTTCAGAATTGGCCCAACTCGAAGTACCGCGAGGTGGCCATGTACACCCAGTTCGAAAGCGCCTATTACCTGGCCCGTAACAGCGTGGAAGAGAAGAAAGCGGAACGTGTCAAAGACGCGTACCGGGCTTATCATAACTTCGCGGACGCTTTCGGGAACAGTGCCTACCTGGCAGAGGCCACCCGAAAGCTCAAAGATCTCGAGACCCACGCACATCGCATCGGAAAGCAGCAACCATGACCCCCACCCAATTGAACGCGGCCAAGACCACGGTGACCCGCGACGTGGACCTTCTGGACAAGGAGACCGGCAACATTTACGAGGCTGTGTCCGTCCTGGGCAAGCGTGCGAACCAGATCGCCCAGTCCATGAAGGAGGAACTCAGCGCCAAGCTGGAGGAGTTCGCCGTGGTGGGTGAGAACCTCGAAGAGGTGTACGAGAACCGTGAGCAGATCGAAGTGAGCAAGCACTACGAGCGCATGCCCAAGCCTTCGGCCATGGCCGTACAGGAGATGCTTGAGCACCGCGTCGGTTTCCGCCGTCCGGACCAAGATCCGGCCACGGCTCCGGAAGCCTGATCCATTCGCCTTTCGCCATGGCGTCCGGGACGCTGCATCTGCCCCGCCGCATCCTGCTTGGGGTGAGCGGTGGTATTGCGGCGTACAAGACCGCTTTCCTGTTACGTGAGCTGGTGAAAGCGGGCGCTGAGGTACAGGTCATCATGACCCCCGGCGCACATGATTTTATAACGCCATTGACACTTGCCACGCTGAGCGGGCGGCCGGTGCTTACCGACCTGGTGGATAGGGCCGGGGACGGTACCTGGAACGACCATGTGCACCTGGCCCGCTGGGCGGATGCCCTGCTGATAGCCCCGGCAACGGCCAACACCCTGGCCAAGATGGCCCATGGCCTCTGCGACAATCTCTTGCTGGCCTGCTACCTCAGCATGGAGGACAACGCGGAAGGCGGACGCACCCCCGTATTCGTGGCGCCGGCCATGGACCTGGAGATGTACCGCGACCCCGCCACACAGGCCAATCTGGATCTTTTGCGCAGCCGAGGCGTGGTCACCATTGGCCCGGCACATGGCGAATTGGCCAGCGGGCTCAACGGTGAAGGCCGTATGACCGAGCCGGCAGAGATCGCTGCTTTTCTGGCCGCGCACCTGCTGCCCCTCTCGCCGTTGAAAGGTCGGCAGGTGCTCATCACGGCTGGGCCCACGCACGAGCCCATCGACCCTGTCCGCTTCATCGGCAACCGCTCCACTGGTCGCATGGGCTTTGCGCTTGCGGAGGAGGCCGCGCTGCGCGGAGCGCAGGTCACCCTGGTGGCCGGTCCGGTCAGCCTGGGAATTGATCGACCGGGTATCACACGCATCGATGTGCAGACGGCTGCCCAGATGTACGAAGCCTGCCAGGCGGCGTTCCCCACCTGCGAGCTGGCCATTCTTAGTGCGGCGGTGGCCGACTGGCGCATGGCCAGGCCCGGCAGCAGCAAGCTGAAGAAAGTGGACGGGCCCCTGCCCCTGGAGCTGGAACCCACCGAGGACATTCTGGCCTGGTGCGGACGCACCAAACGAGGGGGACAGGTGCTGGTCGGATTTGCCTTGGAGACCGACAATGAACTGGCCAATGCCCGGGGCAAGCTGGAACGCAAGAACGCCGACCTCATCGTGATGAACTCACTGCGGGAAGCTGGTGCCGGTTTCGGGCACGATACCAACCGGGTGACCTTGCTGCACCGGCACACGGATCCTGAAGCACTACCGTTGATGAGCAAGGCCCGTGTGGCAGCAGCTATCTTGGACCGCGCAGAGAAGATGATCCCCGATGCTTAGGACCTGTCTCATCCTGTTCTGGTTGGCCTGCCTGTCCCCTTTGCGGGCGCAGGAGTTCAACTGTTCCGTTACGGTCATTGCACCGCAGGTGGCCATTGGCGAGCCGCGCATCTGGAAGAACCTGGAGAATACCGTGAAGGAGTTCATGAACAGCCGTCGATGGACCGGGCGCAACTACGCCCCCCAGGAGCGCATTGACCTGAACCTGCTCTTCACCATTCAGAACCAACCCAGCTTGGATCGTTTTGAGGGCACCCTTCAGGTGACCTATACCCGGCCCGTGTTCGGAACCGGCTACTCCTCGCCGGTGATCGACCTGGTGGACAATGATGTCAGGTTCAATTACCTGGACAATACCGTGGTGGAGTTCGCTCCCGACCGGTTCATCAGCAACCTGGCCAGCATCGTGGGTTTCTATGCCTATTTCGTGCTGGGGCTGGATGGCGACACGTATGCACCGCTCGGCGGCACGGATGCCTATAACCTGGCCCAGCAGGTCGTGAACAACGCGCAGAATTCACCCGAGGCCGGGTGGAAGGGCTTTGAAGGCACGCGCAACCGCTTCTGGCTGATCGACAACCAGCTGCAGGCCCTGTTCAGACCTTTCCGTGAGTGTTTGTACACCTACCACCGCCAGGGCATGGACCTGCTGCATACGGACATGGCCGAAGGCTTGAAGAACATCTCTTCAAGCATTGAGAAATTGAAGCCGATACACCAAGCCCGCCCGGCGAGTTACACCCTGCAGGTGTTCTTTTATGCCAAGGCGAACGAGCTGGTGGAGCTGTACAAACCCGTGCCACCGCAGGACAAGACCAAGCTGTACAACACCCTGCAGATCATCGACCCGGCGAACATCAGCAAGTACCAGGGCATGATGCGGGGCTCTTGATAACTGCCGTTTCTCCCGCTCGTCCCGGCTTCGCAACTTCGCCGCATGCTCAAGCGGCTTTCCATTTCCAACTACCTGCTGATCGACCGGCTGGAACTTGACCTGTCCGGTGGCTTCACCGCCATCACCGGGGAAACAGGCAGCGGCAAGAGCATCCTTATTGGTGCATTGGGCCTTGCCATGGGCGACCGCGCGGATGCGGGCATGGCACGCGACACGTCGCAGCGCTGCGTGATCGAACTGGAGGTGGATGTAAAGGGCTTGGGGTTGGCCACGTGGTGCGAAACCGCCGGTGTGCCCTATGAAGAGCCCTTCATCCTGCGCAGACAGGTGGACCCTGCCACGGCAGGCGGGCCCGGTGGCCGCTCACGCGCCTTCGTGAACGACACACCTGTACGGTTGGAACAACTGCGTGAGCTGGGCGAGCGGCTCGTGCACGTGCACAGCCAGCACCACACCTTGTTGCTTCACGACCCCCGCTTCCAGTTGGGCCTGGTGGACCATGCCGCAGGGCATGCCAAGGTGGTCGCGGCATACCGCAAAGACCACAACGCGTGGCGCGCTGTGGCTGAGGAATTACGGCGTGTGCGAGAAGAAGAGGAGCGCTCGCGTGCGGAACAGGACTACCTGCGCTTCCAGTTGGACGAGCTGGACCAGGCCGCTTTGCGGGAAGGGGAGCAGGAGGAGTTGGAGCAGGCCCTTCAACGTGCCGAACATGCCGGGGAGATCCGGCAGGGCTTGGAGGCGACTGAAATGGTCATCAACGGGGACCGAGGCATGGTCGGTGGGCTGGCTGTGCTGCGTCAGCAACTGGCCCGCATGGCACGGCATGATGCCACTGTGCAGGAACTGCATGATCGACTGAACACCGTTTCCATTGAGTTGAAGGACGTGGCGGAGGAGGCTGCTCGCCGCGCCGCTGGCATGCAGCTGGACCCGCGCGAGGCAGAACGCATGCGCGAACGGCTGGACGTCATCATCCGCCTGCAACAGAAGCACCGGGTGAAGGATGCCGCCGCCTTGCTGGAGCTGATCACCAGTTTGCGCGAACGCACGCATCATATGGCCACGCTCTCCGACCGGATCGCTGCGTTGGAGGCGCAGGAAGCGGTCATGCGCCAGCATGTTGTGGCCGAGGCGGACCGCATCAGCGCCGCACGGCAGAAAGCCATGCCTGGACTCGCCCTGGAAGTGGAGGTGATGCTGAAGAAGCTGGGGATGCCGCATAACCGGTTCTTATTCGACCACCGTACGGCAGAGCCCGGTCCGGATGGCATGGATGCAGTGCGCGCCCTGTTCAGCGCCAACAAGGACCGCGCGCCGGAGCCGCTGGACAAGGTGGCCAGCGGGGGCGAGCTCAGCCGCGTGATGCTGGCCTTGATCGGCTTGAGCGCCGAGAGCCTGGGCCTGCCCACCGTGGTATTTGATGAGATAGACACCGGTGTGAGCGGCGAAGTGGCCGACCGCGTGGGTGAACTGCTGCGCCAGATGGCCCAACGCCGCCAGGTCATCGCCATCACCCACCTGCCTCAGATCGCCAGCAAGGCGAAGGCCCACCTGCTTGTTTCCAAGAACGCGGAAGCGGACCGGGTGCGCACCGCCATTGACACCTTGGACAGCGAGCGCCGCGTGCAGGCCATCGCACGCATGCTCAGCGGCCGCCGCACCACGGCCGCCGCTTTGGAGCAGGCCCGCGAACTGCTGAAAGGCGCCTGAGCTGAGGCGGGGGTGATATCTTGCCCGCCCCAAACCTCACGTATCATGGCCCATGGACTGCTCGCCGGCAAATGCGGCATCATCACCGGAGCGTTGAACGACCAGAGCATCGCCTGGAAAGTGGCGCAGCTGGCCCATGCCGAAGGGGCGCGTATCGTCCTCACCAACGCACCGGTGGCCATGCGCATGGGCGAGATCAACAAGCTGGCTGAAGCCATCAACGCGCCGGTGATCCCCGCCGACGCCACCGTGGATGCCGACCTGGAGAAGCTCTTCGCGGGCAGCATGGAGCACTTCGGCGGCAAAGCCGACTTCGTCCTGCACAGCATCGGCATGAGCCCCAATGTGCGCAAGGGCCGCAAGTACAACGAGGTGAACTACGAGTGGTACAAGCAGACCCTGGACATCAGCGCGATGAGCCTGCACCGCATGCTGCAGGCCGCCAGCAAGCTGGATGCCTTCAACGAATGGGGCAGCGTGGTGGGGCTCAGCTACATCGCCGCCCAGCGTGTATTCCCTGACTATGGGGACATGGCCGATGCCAAGGCCCTTTTGGAGAGCATCGCCCGCGGCTGGGGCTACCACTTGGGCCGGGCCAAAAAAGTGCGTGTGAACACCGTGAGCCAGAGCCCCACCATGACCACGGCCGGCAGCGGCATCAAAGGCTTTGACGGCTTTTTCGGGTTCGCGCAGGAAATGAGCCCCTTGGGCAATGCCCCCGCCGAGGATTGTGCCCGCTTCTGCGTGGCCCTCTTCAGTGACCATACCCGTTACCTCACCATGCAGAACCTCTACCATGATGGCGGGTTCAGCACCACGGGGGTCTCCCATGAGGTGATGGCCCGGTTCATGGGCGCGTAGGCCGGGGCACCCCGGATTTGCTTTCTGAATGTCGAGGGGATAGATTCATCCCACCAAAACCCCTTGACCATGAAATTCTTGCGTACGCTGGGCGTGCTGTCCTTCGCGACAGCAGCGCCATTCGCGTGGTCCCAGACCGAAGGTGCCGCGTTCAACCTCACCGGCAGCGGGGCCGCCACCACCTTCGCCACGGACTACCAGTGCATCGGCATCAATCCGAGCAACCTGGGCTGGGCCGGCCAGTTCGAGCTCAAGAAGATCACCTTCGGCGTGGCGGAAGTGGGCTACTCCATCTATTCGGATGCCTTCACCAAGGACGCCCTCCGCAGTGATTTTGTGAAGCCCCTGTTGGGTGCCGAGGCGGACAAATTCACGTTCGCCGAGAAGCAACAAGCCGCGAAGAATTTCACCAACACGGCACTGGCCATGAACGGCGACGTACGGGCCGTGGGCTTCTCCATCGCCACCGCCAAGGCCGGGGGCTTTGCCTTTCACATTGCCGACCGCTACCAGTGGTTCAGCACCTTCAACCAGGCTTCTGCGGAGATCCTCTTCCTCGGCCGCATGGCACCCTACTTCCAGAATCTCGAACTGAGCGATGGCAGCATCATCGCCAACGACCCGAACCTGCCGGCCAACGTGCGTGACCAGGTGGTGCGCGGATTCAACCTGCCGGGGCAGGGGGAGCGTATCAGCCGCATTTACAAGGATGGTGTGATCTCCCAGAGCTGGGTGCGGGAATATGCCCTTTCCTGGGGCTATCCCATGGGCACTACCGGCGTGGTTGAATGGTTCGGTGGGGTGGGTGCACGCTACCTCACAGGGCTGGCCTATTCCATGGTCCGCAGCGATGGGTCCGATTGGGAGGCCTTCACAGCCTTAAGCCCGGGCTTCGACATTGACTACGGTGAAGCGGGTAAGAAGAACCCCAGCACCGTCACCGGGGACAGTTATTCTCCCGTGGGTACAGGCTTTTCCGGCGACATCGGTTTCAGCACGCTCATCGCCAAGGTGGCCAAAGTGGGCATCTCCTACACCAACATCGGTTCCATCACCTGGGATGGCAATGTGTACGAGGCGAAGGACGACACCCTGTACAGCCTGGACAGCCCCGGCTTCAACACCTACAACATCTTCAACGAGGCTGAATTGATCCAGGCGGAGAACGGGGTGTTCAACTGGACGGGATTGAAGGAGCAGAAGATGTCCACGCCGTCGCAGTTGCGCACCGGTGCCAGCTTCGCCATCAAGCAGGTGGCCGAGGTGGGCCTCGACGTCATCATCCCCACCAACGACGCGGCCGGGAATTACGAGAAGGCCGTGATGGCGGCCGGTGGCCAATGGTTCGCCGCGCCCTGGCTGGTGCTTTCGGCCGGTGTGGTCAATGGTGGCAACATGGCCACCCGTCTACCGCTGGGTGTCACGTTCCGTTCGCCCTCGGGCAGCTGGGAGGGCGGTGTGCACACCCGCGACTCCATCACGCTCGTTTCGCAGAACAACCCGCACCTTTCCGCCGTGTTGGGCTTCCTGCGTTTCCGCGTGTAAGGCCGGGTTCTTGTAGTTTAGGCGGGGCATCGCCAGAGGCGGTGCGTCCTGCTTATGCGCCTGTGCTCACTACTTCCCTGGTTGACGGTGGTCTGTCTGATCGTATTCGTGCCGTTCGAGGCATGGACACAAAGTGGCAAGGCCTTTCTGAAGGAAGGTGACGCCCTGCGGAAGGAGCAGCAGTTGGAAAAGGCGCTGGAGAAGTACACCCTCGCCGTTCAAGTGGAACCGGGTCTGGTGAAAGCCTGGCAGGCCCGCGCCGAGACATACCGTGCATTGGGCCTGGCCGTGGAATGCGCCCACGACCTGCGCACCGTGGCCGGTCTATTACCCAAGGACGCCAGCCTGGCGGTGGAGGCGGCCAAGGCCAGCCTGGACATCAAGGAGTACCCCGAGGCACGGCAGCTTTGCGAACAGGCCCTGGCTTCGGACCCCAAGCGCATGGACGCCTGGCAGGTGAAGGTGCGTGTGTGCCTGGCCATGGAGGATATCGATTGCGCGACCGCCGCAGCGGACAAGGCCCTGGCCATGAAGGCCACCACGGACACCTATTACCTCCATGGCCTTGCACGCATGGCCGCGCGCGACTACAAGACCGCCGAGTTCGATCTGGAGAAGGTGATCGAATGGAACTACCTGTATGAGGACGCCTACGTGGCCCTGGCCGAGACACAACTGGCCTTGTACCGCCAGTACAGCGGCCCCACCATGCAGATGCGCACCCTGGACAAGGCGGTGGAGAAATGTTCGCGCGCCTTGGAACTGAATCCTCAAAGCACCGCCGCCTTGTTCACACGCAGCAAGGCCTTTGCGTACCAGAAAGATTACAGCAAGGCCATTGATGATGTGAGCCGATGCATGGCCCTTGGCCGGGAGGATGCCGAGGTCTTCCTGCAGCGTGCCGGGTACTACCAGGGTTTCGGCCAGTACCAGAATGCCATCAACGACCTGAACCGTGTGCTGCTCGCCCAGCCCAAGGACCTTGTGGCCATCCAGATGCGGGCGGATTGCCGCGAGGCCAACCTGGACCTCGAAGGCGCCACGCGCGACCTGGATGCCTTGCTGAAGGCCGCCGAAGGGGTGGACTCCTTCACTGCGGATGACCGCAAACGCGTGGCGGCCCAGCGCGAACGCATCGCCAAGCAACTGTTCGAGATGAACCGTGAGGAGGACCCGCCACTGATCACCGTCGTCGAGCCCTTCCGCGCGGGGGATGTGGTGCAGGTCTCCAGTGCGCTGGCCAATGTGCGCGTGAGCGGGCACGTGCGCGATCGCAATCTGGTGAAGCAGGTCCAGGTGAACGGCATGCCAGCCGACTTCGCCAGGGACGAGAAGGATCCCGAGTTCAGGGCCACAGTGCCGTTGGGTGCATCAGCGACGGAGATCCGTGTGGAAGCGGTGGACGTGTACGACAACCTGGCGCAGGTGGTGCTGCGCGTGGAACGCACGGAGGGCATTCCGCCGGCGTTGGTGCTTACCGCCCCACAACCCGGTGGCGAAGGCGACATCACCGTAGGTGCGTCGAAGGAGGACCTCTTCATCGAAGGCCATGCTTCGGACGCCAGCCGCATCCGGTCCATCACCGTGGATGGCGTCTTCGCCAGCTTCATTCCGGATACCACCGCCACCGATTTCAGCATCAAGCTGCCGATCAAGGGAAAGGAAAAGGTCACCGTGCGGGCCGAGGACCAATTCGGAAATGCCACGGAACACAGTTACCGCATCACGCGAAAGGCGGACTCCCCTGTAGTACAGGCTGCACCAACCCCGGCAGGCGGGGGGCAGGCATCCGGCAGCGGAGGGGCGGCACCAGCCTCAAGCACGGGCATCACCTGGGTGGTCTATATCGAGAACAGCCAGTATGCCGCCTTCCCCGCCCTGCAGAACACCGCTACGGACATGGCCAAGATGCAGAAGACCTTCGCCAAGTACAATGTGCAGCGCACCATCACCAAGAAGAACATGTCGCGTGCGCAGTTGGAGCGCTTCTTCAGCATTGAGCTGCGTGACCTGGTGCGTACCAACAAAGTGAGTACGATACTCGTCTGGTATACCGGCCATGGCCGCACCGTTTCCGGCAAGACCTACTGGGTGCCCGTGGATGGGAAGAAGGACGACATTTATTCCTACTACAACTACGGCCCGCTGAAGTCGTTGCTGGAGAACTACAGCGAGAGCGTGACCCGCACCCTGGTGGTGAGCGACGCGGCCGGATCGGACCCCAGCTTCTATGAGCTCACCCGTTGATCGGCCATGTGGCGGCCAGGGCTAACTTGGGCCGTCGTTTTTCGCATGGCCCGTCTGCTATTCACCCTTCTCTGGCTTCTGTATGCGCTGGCCGGTCATGCCCAGCGCTTCTACTTCGAGAATCTCTCGGTGCAACAAGGCCTGCCGGCCAGCAAGGTGTACACCGTGCTGCAGGATGCCACGGGCATGGTATGGCTGGGTACAGAAGCCGGGCTGGCCAGCTACGATGGCAACACCGTGCGCAGCTTGGGCAGTGCAGCGGGCCTGGCGCAGAATGGCGTGTACAGTCTGCTGCTGGACAGCAAGGGCCGCCTTTGGGCGGGTCACCTCGGTGGCGGGGTTTCCATACGCGAACGGCGCCAGTTCAGGAGGATCGAGCTGGACAAGCCGCTGAACAGCGATGTCACAGCCATCATCGAGGATGGTGAGGGTGCCATCTGGCTGCTCACCTTCGGCAATGGCGCGGTGCGGATACCGGCCATTTCGGATGGTGCGTTGACCACCGAGCGTTTTGGGGAGGCACAGGGTGTGGCGGACAAGCTGGTGGGGGGCTTGCAGCTGAAGGATGGCAGCCTGCTCTTTCTGGAGGCGAGCGGGACCATCAAGCGCTGGAATAAGGGCTTCGCGCCCTATCGGCCTGCGGGTGTGCCAGAGGATGCCCGCGTGACCGCGCTTTACCAGGCCGATAACGGCGACGTGTGGTTCGGGACCTTCACAGGTGGTGCCATCCGCGTGGAAGCCGCTTCAGGAAGGGTGAGCACCTTCGACATCCAGAGCGGCATGCCCAGCAACTTCGTGTTCTGCTTTGGCGAGGATGCGGAAGGCCGTGTATGGGTGGGCACATGGGATGGCGGCGTGGCACGCATCGAGCCCAAGGGCATCCGCACCTTCGCTCCGCATAACGGCCTGCACAGCATTGCCATACGTTGCCTGGTGAAGGACCGCGAGGGCAACATGCTCATCGGCACCACGGATAATGGGCTGGACATCTACAAAGGCGACCGCTTCATCACCTTCGGCGAGGCGGATGGACTGGTGGAGCCCCAGGTATGGGCCCTGGCCGAGGACCAGAAGGGCCGCGTGTGGTTCGGCACCAACGGAGGCATCAGCATCCTCGATCCCTCGCTAACCAGCACCTCCCGCGTGCGGAACCTGAGCACCCAGCAAGGCGAGCTCACCAGCAACCGGGTGCGCTGTTTGCGTGAGGATGCGCGCGGCCGCATGTGGATCGGCACCGAGGATGGAGGCTTGATCGAATTCGACCCGGCCACCTTCCGCTTCCGCTATGAAGTGGAGTTGATGGGCAGCATCGCGGAGAACAAGGTGACCGCATTGGAGATGGGCCGGAACGGTGAGGTGTGGGTGGGCACCATCAATGGCCTGGTGAAGCACGTGCCCGGTCAGCTGCCCACGCGGTTCACGGTGGACGATGGACTGGCCAGCAACCACGTGATGGCCTTGTACCGCGACCCGGATGGTGTGCTCTGGGTGGGCAGCACCATGCGTGGTGTGTCGCGCGTGGACGATGGCAAAGTGAAAGCCGTAGATCTTGGCCGGGCCTTTTCGGCGACCTGCTTTGTAAGCGACAAGTCGGGCCTGCTCTGGGTGGGTACCGAGGGGCAGGGCATTCTGCTGGTGAAGGACGGCAAGGTGGTGGACGAGCTCGATGTGGAGGCTGGATTGCTCAGCAACAGCATCCGGTCGCTTGCGCTGGACAATGAAGGCCTGGTGTGGATCGGTACGAACAAGGGTTTGAACGTATGGCGTGGCAAGGAGAAGGGTTTCGTGGCGTACACCGAACGCAGCGGCTTCACCGGCATCGAGGCCAAGCCCGGTGCGGTTCGTGTGACGCGCGAGGGTGACCTGTGGTTCGGCACGGCCAACGGGGCTACCCGCGTGGGCCGCAGCAGCACCAAGGAGTCGCTTGTGCCGCCGCTCATCGCGATACGGGGCCTGAAGGTGAACCTGGAGGACCGCGTGCCCGGCGAGAACATCTCCCTGCCCCACACGGACCGCAACGTGCGCATCGAGTACGGCTGCGTGAGCCTGAGCGATCCTGCGGCCGTGCGTTACCAGTTCATGCTGGCCGGTCTGGACCAGGAGTGGCAGCCCGTGACCTACGAGGCGGACGTGCATTATCCCACGCTGCCGCCGGGCCGCTACACCTTCAAGGTGAAGGCCATCAACCATGCCGGCGTGTGGAGCGAACCGCCAGCCGAGCTGCGCTTCACCATTCTGCCGCCCTGGTGGCAGAGCTGGTGGTTCTATGCGGCCGTGGCCGTGTTCGTGGCCGTCGTGCTCTTCAGCTACATCAAGGTGCGCGAACGTCAGTTGCGGGCACGCAACCTCATTCTGGAGCGCAGGGTGCAGGAGCGCACGGCGGAGGTGGTGCGCCAGAGCGAGGAGATCGCCGGGCAGAAGGTGCAGATCGAGAACCTGCTGCTCAACATCCTGCCCAAGCGGATCAGTGAGGAATTGCGGAACAACGGCCGCGCCACCGCGCGCCACCACGATGGTGTCACGGTGATGTTCACGGACATGAAGGGCTTCACGCAAGTGGCCGAGCGCATGACACCCGAGGAGCTGGTGAACGAGCTGGACGATTGCTTCATCCGCTTTGATGACATCATCGGCCGGTATGGCATCGAAAAGATCAAGACCATTGGCGACAGCTACATGTGCGCGTGCGGGGTGCCTTCGCCCGAGCCGCACCATGCGCACAAAATGCTCCTGGCGGCCATGGAGGTGCGTGAGGAGATGCGCCGCTGGCAGCGGGAGAAGGAGGCTTCCGGGCAGCAGCCCTGGGTGTTGCGCATCGGTCTGCACAGCGGTCCGGTGGTGGCGGGCGTGGTGGGCAAGCGCAAATTCGCCTATGACATTTGGGGTGACACGGTGAACACCGCCAGCCGCATGGAGAGCAGCGGTTCACCGGGCGAGATCAACATCAGTGGCGCCACCCATGAGATGGTGAAGGACCGCTTCGAATGCGAGCACCGCGGCAAGGTGGACGCCAAGAACAAGGGCCAGATCGACATGTACTTCGTGCGCCGCATCCGGCCGGAGTTCAGCGCAGATGCGGAAGGCACTTTGCCCAATGCGCGCTTCATGACGGAAGTGGGCGTGAAGGAGGCTGAAGCGGTCTCCTGACCGGTCAGGCACGGCTGCGCGCCAGCAGTTGCCGGAGTTCGGCGATCATCAATCCAGTGGCCCCCCAGACCACCTGGCCGGCGAGGTCCCAATAGGCCACTTCCAGTTCGCGCTGCACGGCCTGCACATGCAGGATGCGCTTTTTCAGAATGTCGTCGCGCATCAGGTCATCAAGGGGCACGGGGAGCAGCGCCGCCACTTCATTCGGATCGGGCCGCACTTCGCCGAGGCGGGGAGCCACAGCCAGCACGGGGGTCACCAAGGCGCGGCTCGGTGGGATGTACACCCGGCTCATTTCCCCCAGCACGTGAAAGTCGCTCGTATCCGCACCGGTCTCCTCAGCGAACTCGCGCATGGCCGTGGCCCGCAGATCCGGATCATGCGGTTCGCGGTGCCCGCCCGGAAAGCCCACCTGGCCGCTGTGCACACCGGTATAAGTGGGGCGCAGCATGAGCAGGGTATGCCACGTTCCGCCTTCCGGATAGAGCAATGCCAGCACGGCGCTCTCCTTGGGTGGCGGATCCTGCTGCAGGATCCGGCCGATGTCCGGGCGTTGGTAGCCGCTCACCTCACGGAAGTCATCGTGGCCGGGCAGCGGTCCCGCGATCGCGCGTCGCAAGCGTTCGGGCAGGTCTTCGGGCCAGGAAAGGTTCATCGGCTCAGTTCCTTCACCAAGGCAGCGGCCTGGACGGCATACGTGTGCCTGCCACTGTCCGCAATGCGCCTGGCCTGTGCCAGCGCGCGGTCCGCTTGGTCGCTGCACAGCCAGCACAGGGCATAGTACCATTCCACTTCATCGCGGTAGTTGCGCTGGTGGTGCTGTTTCAGATAATCCAGCTGCAGCTCCGCATCGAAGGGCTTGTCCAGCGCCAGGTAGCAGGAGGTGAGGTAGAGGTAGGCGACGTCCCTGCGTTCGGGATCGGTTTCGGCATAGGCCTGTAGGTCAGGAATGGCTTCGGCATACCGGCCGGCACGGTACTGCGCCATGCCATCGAGAAGTGGTGCGTTGCGGGCGGTACGCGGGCGGTCGCCCACAAGGTCGGGGTAGGGCTCGAAAAAGCGCTTGCAGCGGTCTCCGGTGGAAGGGGAGCATGCAGCCAGCAAGAGCAACAGTAGAAGCCAGGAGTACCGGCGCATGTGGGCGAAGGTAGTCCTCAGTCCAGGGCCCGGAACCACCGTTTCCCGTTCCAGGGCACCGTTCGCAGGTCCTTGCCGACCACCACGAAGTCCGCCCGCCCCACCACATGGTCGGCAGGCACAAAACCCCAGTAGCGGGAGTCCGCACTGAAGTGCCGGCTGTCGCCCAGCACGAAGTAGTAGTCCTGGTCCAGCACCACGGTGCCGCCAGGTTGATCATCAATGAGCAGGACGTTGCCCGCATGGGCCAGCGCGTGGCCTTCGTAGTGCGAAAGCAAACGGTCGTAGAGGGGCAGGTTGGCCATGGTCACCTTCAGGGTATCGCCCTTGCGCGGCACCCGGATGGGGCCGTAGGTGTCCCCGTTCCAGGGGTAGTTCGGGCTGAAGGGGAAGATGTGACGAGGTGTACCACCGGCCATGCCCATGGGTTCCACAGTGCCCACACCGGTCAGAGCGGCCACCTGCCTGCGCAAACTGTCATTCAAGGGGGCCTCAATGAAGCTTCGGCCTGTGGGGATCGGTGGAAGACCGAGCGCGCGGTGGACCAAGGTTGGGGAGGTATCGCTGCGCAAGCGCACCAGGTGGCTCCATGTGGCAGTGGGGGTAAGGACCTCCTTGTCATTCACGAAGAGCCGGCCCTTGCGCAATTCCACGCGGTCTCCGGGCGCGCCGGCCACGCGCTTCACCAGCAATTGCCTCTGCCATCGGGACCGGTCGTCCTGCAAGGGGTCGCGGAACACGGCGATGTCCCCACTGCGCAAGCCGGTCCATGTGGCCCAGCGCGTCACACCCATCAGATCGCCCGGCAGCAATGTGGCGAACATGCTCGTGCTTTCCACACGCACGAAACGCAGGATGAAGAGATGGTTCAGCAAAAGGATCGCCACCGCAAGGCCCCCTGCGCGGAACCACTCATTGGTCAAGATCCGCTGCAAGCGCTGCATGGGCGATAGTGTTCTCCGTGAGTTGCGAGTGGTGAGTGATGAGTGGCGAGTGATGCATCTGCGGGCATCACTCGCCACTCGCTACTCGTCACTCACCACCACCGTCATTTTCACAGGGTTCATCTACCTCACCCTTGTGAACAAGCGCTTCCAGCGGATGCCGGTGTAGGGGTCCTTGGTGAACCACACGAGCACGGCCTTGCCCACCACGTGGTCATGCGGCACATAGCCCCAAAAGCGGCTGTCCTGCGAGCGGTGCCGGTTGTCACCCATCAGCCAGTAGTAGTCCTGCTGGAAGGTGTAGGTGTCGGCCTTCACGCCGTCGATCATGATCGCGCCATCCTTCACCTGCAGCTCGTGGCCCTCGTACACGCGGATCACACGCTCGAAGAGCGGCAGGTTCTCCAAGGTGAGCGTTACCGTGGCGCCGGCCTTGGGGATCCAGATCGGGCCGTAGTTGTCCTCGCTCCAGTTGAAGTTCGCGTGGTTGGGAAAGTAGGGCAGCGTGTGGTACTCGCTGCTGTAGCCGCGCGGATGGTCCTGCCGGTGCATGGACACCACGTTGCCGAAGGTCTTCAACTGCTCGGCGTTCGCTTCGGTAAGGGGGATGCTGGCGGTGTTCGGCGCGATCATCTGCACATCGTCGGGGCTCACATCGTACCGCTCCTTCAGCACTTTCTCATTGAAGCGCTCCTTCAATTCGAACTCGTAGGCGTACTGGGCCATGGGCGGCAGTTCCTGCTGCCTGCCGTTCAGCCATACAAGCCCGTTGCGCACTTCGAGCGTATCCCCGGCCACGGCCACGCAGCGCTTGATGTAGTTCTCCTTCTTGTCCACCGGCCGCACCAGGATGCCACCCCCGGGGATCTTGCGGGGCTGGCCATCCACCAGGTTCCACATGCGGAAGTTGGGGTCCTGCACCTTGTCGCGGCCAAAGTCGCGCACCAGCTGGTAATAGCTCTGGTTCTGGAAGTTCGCCACCACCGTATCGCCCTCGGGGAAGTTGAACACCACGGCATCGCCGCGCTGCGGCCTTCCGAAGCCCGGCAACCTGCGGTAGGGCTGGCTGAACCAGTTGACGAAGCTGGGCGTGCTGGTGGTGAGGGGCAGCGTGTGGTGGGTGAAGGGGAAGGTGATGGGTGTCATGGGCATGCGCGGCCCGTAGCTCAGCTTGCTCACGAAGAGGTAGTCGCCCACCAGCAGGCTCTTCTCCATGGAAGGGGTGGGGATGGTGAAGGCCTCGAAGGTCAATGTGCGGAACACCGTGGCCACGATCACCGCGAAGAGGATGGCATCGCCCCATTGGCCGAGCATACCCCGCTTGCGCTGGTCCACCGGCACGGGCCCCACGTAGGTGGCCGCCGGTGCGTAGGCGATGCGCGGCAGGCGCCACCAGGGCAGAAAGGTCATCAGCACATGATCCTTGAAAGCGCGTTCACCCAGGATGATCGAGGTGTTCACGTTCATGATGATGAACATGAGCAGGTTCACGCCCGGTACCAGGAAGAGGAAGATCCACCACCAGGGCTTGCCGCTGATCTTCAGCCACACCAGAATGTTGTAGCCCGGCACGAAGCCCGCCCACGCCGGTTTGCCCGCCTTCTGGAAGACCTTCCACAGGCTGGCGAATACGACGAGGAAATAGAGGATGAGGAAGAGGTAGGGCAGCATGTGTTGGGCTAAGGGCCTTGAGGCGGTCGGGTGCGAAGGTCAGGCTTCAGGAGGAACAGGCCAACCCGGATGGTGTGAAAGGCTGTGAAGACAGGTCAAATGGGCAAGACTCAAGACACAAGACTCAAGTCACAAGGCTCAAGTATCAAGGCTCAAGTACCAACGTCCAGGTCAAAAGGTGGTCAGTGGTTGTCCAGGACGTCGTCCATGGTGAAGAGCCCGGTGCGCCCTTTCAGCCATTCGGCGGCGATCACCGCACCGGTGGCGAAGCCCTGGCGGCCAAAGGCCTCGTGCGTCAGGGTGATCCGGTCCTCGGGGCTGCGCCAGGTGACGCTGTGCTTGCCGGGGACCTCGCCCGTGCGTTCGCTGTGGATGGGGATGACAGGGGTTGAAGGTTGAGGGTTGGCACCGGTTGAGGCTTGCGCTTTGACGGGCTCAGCGTGACCCGCATTAGAACGAAGTTCCCAACCACTGTAGCGTTGCACGCGCAGGTCGATGTCCCTGGCCGTGGTGATGGCCGTGCCGCTGGGGGCGTCGAGCTTGTGGATGTGGTGGATCTCGTCGATGTGCACGGTGTAGCGCGGCTGCTGGTCCATCAGCAGGGCCAGCTGGCGGTTCAGGCGGAAGAAGAGGTTGACGCCGATGCTGAAGTTGCTGGCCCACAACAAGGCACCACGGTGCTCCTGTACCAGCGCCTTCACCTGCTCCAGGTGGTCATACCAGCCGGTGGTGCCCACCACCACGGGCACGCCCGCTTCCAGGCATAGCCGCATGTTGGCCAGGGCATGTTCGGGCCGGCTGAACTCGATGGCCACATCCGCACCGGAGGGCGCGGTGCCTGCGTTCGTGGAACCGACCTTCAGCGCCACTTGGTGGCCGCGTGTTTGCGCGACTGCTTCGATGGCGCGGCCCATCTTGCCGTAGCCGAGGAGTGCGATATTCATGTGTTTACGTTCAGGAGCCACAGCGAAGATGCATCATCCGCCATGTCCCCTTCACGCTCCCGGCTCACAGGTCCATGCGCACCGACAGGCCCAAGGTCCCCCGCGAGGCCAGCGGCAGGGAAGGGCCCAGCTTCAGGCTCAGGTCGCTGCCCACATCAAAGCGCACGAAGTGTGCGTCCACCGTGGCGTCCATCACGTTCAGGGCGTACACCAGGCCGATGGCGATGTAGCTCAGGTCGCGCCAGCGCCGGTAGGTCTCGGCTGTTTCAAAGAGCGAGGAAGCGCTGTACTGCCCGTTGAACTCGTCCGTGGTGTTGGGGTCGTTGTCGCTCACGGCGATGTACGCATCCCGGTATCGCTGGTACTGGCTGCTGTTCTCACGGATGAAGTAGTAGCTGAGGCCCAGCCCGCCCCACACGATGGGTACCTTCCAATACTTGCGGTTGTACACCTGGCCCGCGCCGGGCAGCAGGGCGGAATAGATCGCCGCGCGTTTGGGGCTGTGGCGGTAGCGCCAGTCCAGTGTATCCACAACAGGGCCGCCCGTTTGGGCACCGGCATGGAATTGCCCCGCAAGGGTCACCAACAGCAAGATCAGGCGCACCGGCATGGTGCAAAGGTGGCATCAAAGGGTGGTTCGGCCCTTCTCCCAGCGCAGCCGATGGATCTTCAGGGCATGGCGGAGCGCGCCCTTTGAAATGGCGAGCGGCCCGATGTCGAGCTCCGCTTCACCACCCGGATGATCGAATACCAGCAGGTGCCGGGTGCTGCGCCCGGAGCCTTTCACGATCACACGCTCGTTGTGGATGCCGCCCCAGGCATGGAAACGCTTCGACCGTAAGGTGATCCCCTGCTGGTCCACCACGAGGACCGGCGATCGGTGCAGGAGTTTCCGCAGGCCATCGATCAACAGCCACGCACCAACGGCCGCCATGATCGCAACCACCCATTCGTTGCCCTTGCTGACCCTGAAATTTTTGGCCGCAAAACCGATCAGCACACCACCGAACACGCACAGAAAGACCGACTGGCCTTTGGAATACCCCACGGCTGTGGTGGCGGGTACGCCCGGGTCGTCCAAGCGCTCATCCGGTATGGCCAGCCGGGCTTTCAGGGCCATCAGCGTTTCGCGTTGGGCCCGGGTGCGGATCTCGGTGCGTTCGGCCCAATGGCCCTTGCGCCAGATGAGCTTCTCCTGCACCGCCACCGCATGCAATTCATGAATGTTCCGCACACGCCCCAGAGACCAGATCCGCCAATGGGTGATGGCGACCGCCCACCAAAGCCAGGCGAGCGCAAGCCCCGTGGCAAAGCCAGCCCCAACGAGCCACACTGGGCTGATCTTTTCTGTCGCGACCAAGAGCATGGGCGCGATGAAGCAGATGATGAACAAGAGAAGTGGAATAAGCTGCAGCAGGAGCCTGCCCCTGCGCAAGGCCTGTTCCACGGAGACCTGCTCCATGGCTTACGCCAGGCGGCTCACCAGGCGCTGCAGATCCTCTTCGCTGGTGAAGGCGATCTCGATGCGGCCTTTGCCGATGTTGTCCTGCTTCACCACCACTTTGCTGCCCAGGCGCTCGCCCAGTTGATGGCCGATGTCCGTACGGGTGCGGGGGGCGGTGGGGTTGGAAGGGCGCGGGTGGCGCGAAGGCATGTGGCGCGCGAGCTCTTCCACCTGCCGCACGCTGAGCTGACTTTCCACGATGCGGCGGTAAAGTTCCAGTTGGCGCGCAGGGTCCGCGATGGTGATGAGGGCACGCGCATGGCCCATGCTGATCTGCCGCTGGCGGATGCCCAGTTGGATCTCGGCCGGCAGCTTCAGCAGCCGCAGGTAGTTGGTCACCGTCGTGCGGTCCTTGCCCACCTTTTCGCTGAGTTGTTCCTGCGTAAGGCCTACTTCGTCCGTGAGTCGCTTGAAGCTGATGGCCACCTCGATGGCATCGAGATCCTCGCGCTGGATGTTCTCCACGAGGGCCATCTCCAGCATGGCCTCATCGTTGGCCACGCGGATGTAGGCGGGGATCTGCGTGAGGCCGGCGGCCTGTGCGGCGCGGAAACGGCGCTCGCCGCTGATCAGCTGGTAGCGGTCGGGCGCCACGCGGCGCACGGTGACGGGCTGGATGACGCCGAGGTTGCGGATGCTGGTGGCCAGCTCCACGAGGGCCTCGTTGTTGAAGGTGGTGCGGGGCTGGAAGGGGTTCGGCTCGATCTCTGCGATGGGCAGCTCGGCCACGGCACCCACGCTGCGCGGGGCGGCCAGGGTGGGGCGGGGGCCCAGGTCGGTGGCCGGTTCATCCAACAGGGCGCTCAGGCCGCGCCCCAGGCCGCGTTTCTTGGTCATGGCAATTCCTCCTCCACCGCAATGGTGCGTTCGTGCTCAGGGATGCGCGTGAGGCTGTTCTTCTGCAGGATCTCGCGCGCCAGGTTCAGGTAGTTCACCGCGCCCTTGCAGCTGGCGTCGTGCATGATGATGGTCTGCCCGTGGCTCGGCGCTTCGCCCAGGGCCACGTTGCGGTGGATCACCGTGTCGAAGACGAGCTGCTGGAAGTGGGTCTTCACCTCTTCCACCACCTGGTTGGCCAGGCGCAGGCGGCTGTCGTACATGGTGAGCAGCATGCCCTCGATGTCCAGTTCGGGATTGAGGCGCTGCTGCACGATCTTGATCGTGTTCAACAGTTTGCCCAGGCCTTCCAGGGCGAAATACTCGCACTGCACGGGGATGATCACGCTGTCCGCAGCGGTGAGGGAGTTCACCGTCACCAGGCCCAGCGAAGGCGAGCAATCGATGATGATGAAGTCGTATTGGTCGCGCAGCGGGTCCAGCACGGCTTTCATGCGCTTCTCGCGCTCGGGCAGGTCGATCATCTCGATCTCGGCGCCCACCAGGTCGATGTGGCCGGGGAGCAGGTCCAGGTTCGGGTTGTCCGTGCCTTGGATCACTTCCTGCGGCGGCGTGCCGTTGATGATGCACTCGTAGATGCTGGCCTTCACCTCGCGGGGGTCGTAGCCCGTGCCGCTGGTGGCGTTGGCCTGGGGGTCGGCGTCCACCAGCAGGGTACGCCGCTCCAGGGCACCCAGGCAGGCCGCCAGGTTGATGGCGGTGGTGGTCTTGCCCACGCCGCCCTTTTGGTTCACAATGGAGATGATCTTGGCCATGTTCGGTGTTCGTCCTTGGGTGCGCGCCAGCCGTGGAACGCGTGCCGTGGAACGCCGCTAAAAGTACCGGGGGGCGCACGACGGGGACGGGTCGCGCTGGTCGCCACTTTTGAACACGGCGCTGTCCGCGTGGTGGGAAAGCCTGTTGATGGCCGACCCACAACCCGCGCCTATGGCGGACCGCCGCCGTTGAAAAGGGTTATCAACGGGTGTTGATAGTCGGCGGGATAGATGGCATGGGACGCGACTCACAGGCGGCCGCACTCGATCGACATGAAGTACACCTTGACCCCTTGTGATTTGAGTCTTGTGACTTGAGTCTTGCTCAGATGTCCTTCCGGTCCAGGTCCTCGAAGTCGATATCCCGTGACCGGTCGGAGGCCGGGGGCTCATCCGGACGAGGCTCGCGCGGCGCGGCGCTCTGGTAGTCTCCGGTAGATCGCAGGCGGTCGATCTCGGCCAGGGTATCCTGCAGGCCTTCGAGGAACTTCTCGAAGTCCTCTTTGTAAAGGAAGATCTTGTGCTTCTCGTAGGAGGCGGTGCCGTCCTCGTGCGTGTGTTTCTTGCTCTCCGTGATGGTGAGGAAGAGGTCGCGGCCGCGGGTGCTCTTCACATCGAAGAAGTACGTGCGCTTGCCGGCCCTTACGGCTTTGCTGTAGACATCTTCACGCTCATCCGCCATGCTGGGGCCCTCTTCACGCTTCAAGGCCAGTCAAATATAGCAGGTGGGCTTGAACCGCCAAAGGGGGGGCGGGCGGGGTCATTCCATACCTGTACGGTGCTCCTCCAGCAATTGCTGGGCGTGCAATTGGGCGTAGTGCCCTTCACGTGCCAGCAGTTCTTCATGCCGGCCCTCTTCCACCACGCGGCCATGCTCCAGCACCAGGATGTGGTCCGCCCGTTGCACGGCGCTGATGCGATGACTGATGATCACCGTGGTGCGTCCCTGCATCTCGCGCTTCAACTCGTTCAGGATGGCCTCTTCGGTGGCGGTGTCCACGGCGCTCAGTGGATCGTCGAACAGCAGGATGCGCGGGCGGCCGATCAGCGCACGGGCAATGCTCACCCGCTGTTTCTGTCCACCGCTGAGGGTGATGCCGCGCTCGCCCAGTACGGTATCGTACCCTTCGGGGAAGGTGGTGATGTTGGCGTGCACCTGGGCGGCCATGGCTGCCCGTTGTACCTGTGCCGGGTCGGGAGACGCACCATGGGTGCCGAAAGCGATGTTCCCGGAGATGCTGTCACTGAAGAGGAACACATCCTGCGGAACGTAGCCAATGGCGCGCCGCAGCGCGGTGAGCGGGATGCTTCGGATGGGCAGCCCATCGATGCGGACCTCGCCACCGGTGGCATCGTGAAAACGGGCGATGAGCTCCGCGATGGTGCTCTTGCCGCTGCCCGTATGCCCGGTGATGGCCAGCGTGGAGCCCACCGGAACCTGGAAGCTCACGCGGTCCAGGGCCTTGATGCCGGTATCCGGATAGGTGAAGCTGACCTGGTCGAAGGTGATGGCCCCTCGTACCTCGTGCGGCACGGGCTGCTCATCCCGAATGGCGGGCTCCTGCGCGAGGAATTCGTTGATGCGCTGCATGGACGCGGCCGCATGCTGGGTGAGGCTGGTGACCCAGCCCACCGAGGCAAAAGGCCAGGTGAGCATGTTCACATAGATCACGAACTCGGCGATGTTCCCCACGGTAACGGTCGGGTCGCCATTCACCACCATCATGCCGCCGATGAAGATGGTGAGCGTGGTGCTGAGCCCGATGAGCAGCATGATGGCCGGCATGAAGAGGGCGTCCACGCGGGCCTGGTCCAGACTGCGCTTGCGGTACTCCCTGGCCGCATCAGCATACCGGTCGGCGGCCACGCTTTCGCGCGCATAGGCCTTCAGCACGCGTATGCCACTGAAGGTCTCCTGTGCCAGGGTGCTCAACCGGCTTTGTTGTTCCTGCACCGCCATGCTGCGGCGGTTCACCAGGTCGCTCACCAGGTAGATCAGCACGCTCATCACCGGCAGGGGGAGCAGCGTCCAGAGCGTCAGGCGCGGGTTCACGTGCAACATGAAGGCGATGCAAAGCACGAAGAGGACCACCAGGTTGATGGTGTACATCACGGCAGGACCGAGGTACATGCGCACCTGGCTCACATCCTCGCTGATGCGGTTCATCAAATCGCCGGTGCTGTTGCGCTTGTAGAAGGCGCGGTCCAGGCGCTGGTAGTGGTCGAAGATGGAGTTCTTCAGGTCGTACTCGATCAGGCGGCTCATCACAATGATGGTCTGCCGCATGAAAAAGGTGAAAAGCCCGCGCAGCAATGCAAAGGCGAGGTAGAGCCCGGCGAGCAGGGCGGCCAATGCGGTGGCGTTGCGCACCACGCCAACCGGTGTGGCAAGTCCGGCCACCAGACCGTTCAGGTCAAGGCCGGTCCACCCGAGCCAGTCGTGCAGCATGGGCGGCAGTTCTGGAGCCGTTGCGCCAGAGGCCCCATCGTGCAAGCGCACGGCTGCGGCCATCAGGTCAATGGCCTCACGCACCACACGTGGGGCGTACACCCCGAACAGGTTGCTGAGCACGATGAAGCCGATGCCCAATAGGAACCTCCAGCGGTAATGCCAGAAATAGGGATTCAGCGTTGCAAGCGCGCGCATGCGGGGTGGGGGAACTTGCTACTTTTGCGCGCCCGGAAGAGGAACGGATGGGCCGTACACGTTGCGCGGTCCAAAGGTAGGGGTGGGTGGCCCGGTGTTCGGGCACGGCTTTTTCCGCATGCGTTCCTACCTTCCGGGATCAACGAACCGCTCCACCATGGCCACCTTGACCGCCACCCCCCCACGATCCCAAAGCATCACCGAACGCATGGCCGAGCTTGGGCACGAGGAAGTGCTCTTCTGCCAGGACCGTGTCACCGGCCTGCGCGCCATCATCGCCGTGCACAACACCACCTTGGGCCCCGCCCTTGGGGGCACGCGCATGTGGCCTTACGCCAGCGAGGCCGAGGCGTTGCATGATGTGCTCCGGTTGAGCCGGGGCATGACCTACAAGAGCGCCTTGGCCGGTCTGGACCTGGGCGGTGGCAAGGCCGTCATCATCGGTGACGCGCGAACGCAGAAGACCGAGGCCATGTTCCGCCGCTTTGGCCGCTTCGTGGACAGCCTGAACGGCCGGTACATCACGGCCGAGGACGTGGGCATGAGCACAGCGGACATGGTGAACATCCGAAAGGAAACGAAGCATGTGGCCGGGTTGCCCGAGGAAATGGGCGGCAGCGGAGATCCGAGCCCCTTCACCGCCTATGGGGTGTATTGCGGTATGAAGGCCGCTGCAATGAAAGCCTTCGGCAAGGAAAGCCTCTCCGGCTTGAAAGTAGCCGTGCAGGGCGCGGGCAATGTGGGCCGGCACCTGATCGGCCACCTGGTGCAGGAGGGTGCGAAGGTCTTCCTCACCGACATCCATGATGACAAGCTGGCCGCCATCAAAGCCGAACATGCCGCGGTTGAACTGGTGGCCCCGGACGCCATCTACGATGTGGACATGGACATCTACAGCCCTTGTGCATTGGGCGCCACCGTGAATGATGATACGCTCCCTCGGTTGCGCTGCGCGGTGATCGCCGGTGCGGCCAACAACCAGCTTGCTGATGAGGAGGTGCATGGCCAGGCGGTCATGGAGCGCGGTATCCTGTACGTGCCCGACTTCCTCATAAACGCCGGTGGCATCATCAATTGTGCCTGGGAACGCAAGGGCTACGACCGCAAGGCGGCGCTCACGCAGACCGAGGGCATTCACGACACCACGTTGACCATTCTTCGCATGAGCGCGGAGGAGCACATCCCCACCTACCTGGCGGCCAACCGCATGGCCGAGCAGCGCGTGCGTTCGATGGCCGAGGCGGGCCTGGCCTTCTGATCGCGGAGAACCACATGCTAAACCGTCGCTATCTCCGGATCAAGGTCTACCAGGCCCTGTACGCGTTCTTTCAGAGCGACGGCGGCAGCGCCGCGCGCATCGAGAAGGAGTTGTTCGTGAGCATCGAACGCACCTTCGACATGTACGTGTCGCTCATGATGCTTTTCGGTGAGGTGCGCCATGCCGCAGAGCGGCGCCTTGAGGAACGCCGCAACAAGAAGCTGCCCACTGCGCATGACCTTAGTGCCGACCGCCGCTTTGTGGACGACCCGGTGCTGGTGGCCCTGGCTGAAAGCCCCCTGTTACAGGCGGAGGCCGCCAAGCGCCGCATCAGCTGGGTGGGGCAGGGTGACCTGGTGCAGCGCCTGTTGAAGCAGTTCGAGGCAAGCACGGAATACCAGCGCTTGATGGAGGCCACCACCGAAAAGGCACGTGGTGGACAGCACATCCTGTTACACCTTTTTCTGGACCACATCGCCCAGTTCGAGCCGCTCCACGACATGTTCGAGCAGCGCAGCATCTACTGGCTGGAGGACCTTGACCTGGCCTGTGCATTGGTGAAGCGCACCATATCAGGCCTGCGCGATGGCGAAGGGGCCGAGGAGGCCATGGGTGACCTGGTCCGAGACCCTGCCGAGGAGCAGCAGTTCGTGCGTACGCTTTTCCGCGCGGTGATCGAGCAGAGCGAGTCGCATGAGCAGGCCATCGCGGCGAAGGCGAGCAATTGGGAAAGCGACCGCATCGCATTGAGCGATATGATCCTCATGAAAATGGCCCTGAGCGAGGCGCGCACCTTCGAGGAGATCCCCGTGAAGGTGACGCTCAACGAATACATCGAGATCGCCAAGGCTTACAGCACGCCCAAGAGCAAGAATTTCATCAACGGCATCCTGGACAAGCTCTTTGCCGAAATGCGGGAGAATGGCACCATCAGAAAGGTGGGTCGGGGCCTGCTCGAAAGCTGATCGGGAAATGGCAGGCACGCCTACGTTCACGTTCCCCCGAGGTGGCACCGCGCAGGTGATGGTCCTGCTGGCCATGATCGTCACCCTGGCCGCATGCCGCATCACGGACCAGCGTGAGGATGAGGTGAACACCGGCCATCTGAACCCCGCCACATCACTGGCGCAGGACACCAGCGAGTTGCCGCGTTTCGAGTTCGATTCGCTCACCCGCAGCTTCGGTACCATTTCGCAAGGCAGCCTGGTGGAACGGCAGTACCATTTCACCAATGCAGGTCGTACCGATCTTGTCATCGCCAACGTACGCGGCTCATGCGGCTGCACGGTGGGCAAGGATTGGCCCCGTAACCCGGTCCGTCCAGGCGAGGGTGGGACCATTACCGTAAGCTTCGATAGTGGTGGCCGTGAAGGCCGCCAGGAGAAGACCATCAGTGTCATCGCAAATACACGTCCACCCACCACGGTCCTTTTCCTGCACGGTGATGTGGTGGCCCCTTCATCCTCACCCGCACCCCAAGCAATACCCTGAAAATGCAACCTGCCTTCATCCTTCTGCAAGCCGCCACTGGCGAGCAAAGCCCCATGCCGACCATCATCATGTTCGGCCTCATGTTCGTGGTGTTCTACTTCTTCATGATCCGGCCCCAGCAGAAGAAGGCCAAGGAGGCCCGCAAATTCCGCGAGAACCTACAGAAGGGTGCACGCGTGGTCACCATTGGAGGCATCCATGGCAAGGTGTTGGAGGTGAATGACAAGACCGTGCTGGTGGAAGTGGACAGCAACGTGAAGTTGCGCTTCGAGAAGAGCGCCATCGCGCTGGACAGCACGCAACAGTTGACCGAGGAGGCCGTGAAGGCCGCCAAGTGATGATCTACGGTCGCATGGATGTGCGACGCCAAGAAGCCTGACCAAACATGCTCCGGGTGGGCGTCACGGGCGGTATCGGCAGCGGGAAGACCACCGTGTGCGAGGTGCTTGCGGTGCTCGGTGCGCCGGTCTTCCATGCCGATGATGAGGCGAGGCAGGTGCAGGACGATGATCCTGAGGTGCGACGCCGCATGGTGGACGCGTTCGGAGAGAAGTTCTTCGAAAATGGCGCATTGAACAGAAAGGCGCTTGCGGAACGGGTGTTCGGTGACCCTGACGCCCTGCGCCGGCTCAACGAGATCGTGCACCCTGCCGTGCGGGAGCGGTTCAAGCGCTTCTGCGTGCAGCATGCCCGGGAACCCTACGTGGTGATGGAAGCAGCCATTCTCGTGGAGACTGGTGGCCACAAGGCCCTGGACCATCTGGTGGTGGTCACCGCACCCGAGGATGAACGCGTTCGCCGTGTGATGGGACGTGATGGTGCGGATGCCGCGCACGTGCGCGCACGCATACGCCATCAGGCTACCGATGCACAGCGCAAGGCGGTGGCGGACACCCTCATCGTGAACGATGGCCGAACGCTGGTGATCCCCCAGGTACTGTCGTTACATGAACGCTTGATGGGCCGGACATGAGCACGGAGCGCGACCTTCCGCTGAGCACGGTGACCCTGGTCTTCGGGGTCCTCAGTATTCCGCTCGCCTTCCTTGCGCAATTGTGTGTGCCTGCGCTGATCATGGCATTGCTCGCGCTCGCCTTCCATGCGTGGGGCCGAAAGCGGAGTGCCCGCAAGGGCGGCTACACGGCGGTGAGCCTCACCCGATCGCAGAAAGGATACCGGCTGGCCCTCGTGGGGGCGTGTCTTTCCACACTGATGTGGATATTGTGGGCCAGCAACGTGTTGTTGAGCTGATGCGGTTCACGCGCTAAGGCGCAAGCGGCGGTGTGGCCCCAGTAACTCAGCGGCACCAAAGCGGTTCATCAAGGCGCCCAGCAGGGCGGCCGTGGCCTCGGCATCACTCATGGCCCGGTGGGCCACCTCGAAGGGTATGCCGAAGTAGCGGCACATACTGCCCAGGTTGTGGTGTGCCAATTGCGGCAGCAATCGGCGGCAAAGCTGCTCGGTACATAGCGTATCGCGGTCGTACCGGAGCCCGGTCCGTGCGAACTCGTGGTCCAGGGCGGTAAGGTCATAGCGCGTGTTGTGGGCCACCACGATGCGGTCGCGGGTGAACCCATCGATCATGCGGGCGATGCGGGCAAAGGTGGGTGCCCCTTTCAGCATGTGCTCGCGCAGGCCGGTGAGCTGGCGGATGAAGGGCGGTATGGGCTCCCTTGGGTCGATCAACGAATGCCAGCGGTCCACGGCGCTCCGGCCATCGTGCAATACAATGGCCACCTCCATGATGCGCCCCTGCCGGGGGTCACCATGGGTCGTTTCCACATCCATGATGGCGAAAGGGGCGGCGCTCATGCGGGCCGTGATACGCCCCCGGGATGCTCCGGGTTTCCCACGGACCAATGCCCCGATCAGCTTCCTGTGCATCTTAGCATCATGTTCAGACCCTTCGCCCAGGTCCTGTTCCGCCTGATGGGCTGGCGCGTGGTGGACCATCGCCCCCAGGACCTCGGGTCGTGCATTTACGTGGTGGCGCCCCACAGCAGTAATTGGGACTTCATCATCGGGCTGCTGGCGCGCAGCATTGCCCGGTTGGGCCACGTACGGTACCTCGCCAAGAAGGAATTGTTCCGCCCACCTTTTGGATGGCTGTTCCGGATCCTGGGTGGATATCCTGTGGACCGCTCCAAACGAAGCGATGTGGTGGGGCAGGTGGTCCAGTATTTCAAAGAGGTACCAGGGTTCACCATTGCCATTACACCGGAAGGAACACGTCGCCACGTGGATAAATGGAAGACCGGGTTCTACCACATCGCCGTGCAAGCTGGCGTCCCCTTGATCATGGCCAGCATTGATTATGGCCCGCGTGTGGTCACCTTCCGTGAGCCCTTCGTGCCCAGCGGCGATGTGGACCGCGACGTGCAATGGATGATGGACTATTTCAGTCAGTTCTCAGGCAAGAACCGCCCTGCGAAGGCCGTTCCCCCCAAAACAGCATGAAAAGGACCATTGCCCTCCTCACCACCCTTTGTTGCACGCTCTTGTTGGCGGCCCAGCAGCCCATGGCCGAGTTGCAAGGCGAATTCGCGGATGGCCGGACCATGGTGCTGCCTGCCGGCTTGAAGGGCCGCCCGGCCGTGATCGGCCTGGCCTTCGGAAAAGCCGCCCAAGGTCAGTTGGAGTCGTGGTATGAACCCGCCTACTTGCGGTTCGTGGCCAAACACGGGCTCTTTGCCGGTTCCAGCAACGCGCAGGTACTGTTCGTGCCACTGTTCGTGGGCCTGAACAAAGCGGCCTATGAACCCAGCTTGAAGCAGTTCCGAAAGAGCGCCACGCCCGAGGTGGCCGATCTGGTCCTGTTCTGCAAGGTGGAGAATGATGTGCGCCAGGCGCTCGGACTGGAACGCGAGAACACCGCCTACTTCCTGGTGCTGGACGCTGAAGGACGCATAGTCCACCGCGAACAGGGTGCCTACGCGCTACAGAAGCTGGATGCCCTGGAGGAGGCCTTGTGGTGAATGCCGCTGTGATACTTTCGCGGCCCATGCGTCGCCTTCCATTCCTTTCCACGCTTACTACCGCCGCCATTGTGCTGGCGGGGTGTGGTGGTGCTTCCCCACCGGAACCCACAACTGGCGAACACACGGGACCATCCGCCATGAGCGACCAACTTACCGACGGCCTTTACGCAGAGTTCACCACCTCGAAGGGCAGCATCACCTGCCGCCTCACCTATCAGGAAACGCCCCTTACCGTGGCCAACTTCGTGGGTCTGGCCGAAGGCCGTGTGAAGAACGCGGCCCGTGGCCAGGGTGAACCCTACTTCGACGGGCTCACATTCCACCGCGTCATTGCGGACTTCATGGTGCAGGGTGGCGATCCCACCGGCACCGGCCGTGGAGGCCCTGGTTATGCGTTCGACGACGAGATCGTGGGCAGCTTGCGGCACGATGGTCCAGGGGTGCTCAGCATGGCCAATGCAGGCCCCGGCACCAATGGCAGTCAGTTCTTCATCACCCACAAGGCCACTCCATGGCTGGATGGCATGCATACCGTGTTCGGCCGGGTGGTGAAAGGCCAGGACGTGGTGAACGCCATCGCCCAGGGCGACCAGATGACCAGCGTGCGCATTGTTCGCGTGGGCGCTGCGGCAGAGGCTTTCGACCCCGTGGCGGTGCTTGAAGCCAACGCGGGCCGCTTCCGTTCCCGTTAACGTCGGGGCCCACCACCGGTACGGTTGCCGCGCCCTTGTGGCCGCCCTCTGCCATTGCTGGACGGGCCGCTGCGTCCCCTCGGCTGGCGCTCATCAGGCCGGTATTCGGGCCCGGGTTCGAAGCCTGCTGGCATGGGCATCTTCACGACCTCGTAACCGATCAGCTTTTCGATCCGGCCGAACCCGCGCATCTCAGGGCCTGTAATGAAGGTGATGGCCGTGCCTTTGCGTGCGGCCCGCGCCGTGCGGCCCACACGATGCACATAATCCTCGGGGTCCTGGGGTGTGTCCCAATTGATCACGATGTCGATGTCATCAATGTCGATACCCCGGCTCACCACATCGGTGGCTACAAGGATCCGGAGCCTGCGGTTGCGGAAAGCCAGCATCACCTCCTCGCGTTCGCTTTGTTCCAGGTCGCTGTGCATGGCAGCGGCGTTGAAGCCGCGCCGCTTCAACTGGCGCGCCAGGTCGCGGGCGGTGTGCTTGCGCCCGGTGAAGACCAGTATGCTCTGCGCTTCGGTATGGTTCAGCAGATGCTCGATCACCGGCCCCTTCTGTTTCTCATGGACCACATAGGCCTGTTGGGTCACGCCCTCGGCAGGTTTGCTCAAGGCGATGGTGATCTCCATCGGGTCGTGCAGCACGTCCTTCGCAAGCGCGCGGATCGCCGGGGGCATGGTGGCACTGAACATCAGGGTCTGGCGGTCTTTCGGCAGGAAACCGATGATGCGCTGAATGTCCTCGATGAACCCCATGTCCAGCATGCGGTCCGCCTCATCGAGCACCAGGAACTCCAGGCCGGCCAATGGCACGTAGCCCAGGTTCAGGTGGCTGAGGAGTTTTCCGGGGGTGGCAATGACCACCTCGGTACCGCCGGTCAATGCTTGTTTCTGCTGGTCGAAGGATGCCCCGTCGGTACCCCCGTAGATCGGCATGGAGGTGATCGGGGTGTAATAGGCCATGCCCTGCAACTGCTGATCGATCTGCAGGGCCAGTTCCCGCGTGGGTACGATGACCATGGCACGGATGCTACCCTCGGTCTTGGGCCTGTAAGAGGTGATGATGTCCAGAATGGGGAGCAGGAATGCGGCGGTCTTTCCAGTGCCGGTCTGTGCACAGGCGATCAGGTCACGGCCTTCGATGACGGCTGGAATGGCCTGTTGCTGAATGGGGGTGGCATTCTTGTACCCCATGGCGAGGATACCTTCAAGCACAGGAGCGCTAAGGCCTAGATCGCTGAAGCCGTTGGCAGGGGAGATGGTCTGGGGCACGATGGGTCGGGCGGCCAAGGGTGGTCCGCGCGGCGCGAAAGTAGGCGGTCTTCAGGATGCCTTCCGTAGGAACGGGCTGGATGCTGGAAAGCTGAAGAGATATGTGGTGCCATCCCCATTCAGCATGCGGAATGATCCTTCCAGTTGTTTGGTCAGTGCCTCGATGAGCTGGCGTCCAACACCATTGCTGGAATGCTGGACAGGGCTCGGAGTGCCATCATCGGAATAGGTCAACTTCATTTCGGCCTGTTCCACGGTCAGATGAATGCGGATAACCCCCCTTGCACCAGGCGGATAGGCATGTTTGATCGAGTTCGTCATCAGCTCGTTCAAAAGCAGGCTCAGCGGAATGAGCGTATCGATGGTGGCAGGTGGGACTTCGGCATCTATGGTAATGGACAGGCGGTTTTGCACGCCATGCACGGATAGCACCTCCTTGGCCAGGCGGGTGAGGTGGCCGGCCACATCCACGCGGGAGAGATCACCATGGCGGTAGGTGTTCTCATGCACCAAACCCATGGCCTTTACGCGGCCGAGGCTATCCATGAGGATCTCTGCCACCGGCGTGCCCTGTGCATGAGTGGCCTGAAGGCCGAGCATGGAGCTCACGATCTGCAGGTTGTTCTTTACGCGGTGGTGGATCTCCTTGAGCAGCACATTCTTTTCCTCCTCGCTGATGAGGGTCTCCCGGAGCCTTAACTGCTGCCTTTCCAGCTCTATGTTCTTGGCCTGCAACGTTTCGGCCTGTTCTTGGATCAACTTCTTGCTGGCTTGAATGCGACGAAGCATGCGCCGGCGGGTGAGCAGGGCGGATACGCTTAGGACCAGTGCGAGCCCCAGGCAAAGGACCAACGCACCCTGCAACCGTTGCCGGGCTTTTGTGACGGCCATCAACCGTTCGCTCTCTTCCATGGTCGTGCGCATCTGTGCGATGTCACGATCTTTCTGACCAACTTGGTACAGTACCTGAAGGTCTGCCACCTGGGCAAGGGCGCGTGCAGTGGTGTAGGACTCCTTCATGGTGGCCCGTTGGCGTTCAGCACGCAATGCGGCAGCCAGGTCGCCCCGGGCTTCCGCAAGGCGCGAATCCAGTTCAAGGAGTTCGATCTGTTGTGCATGTTCAGCAACCTCCTCAACAAGAGCCCAAGCTTCACGTGATCGGTGTCGCGCCATCTCCAGTCGGCCCAACGCCAGTTCGGCTCGTGTCATTTGAAGCGAGAGGTCAAGTTGGACCGCCGCAGGAATGGTTGTTCCGCAGACTTCCCGGGCCTCATACAGCACGGTCAGTGCATCCGCTGGCTTGCCTCTGTCCATGAACACTTTGGCCTTCAGGATCAATCCCCTGGCCGAACCAGTGGCATCACCCAGTTTCCGGAAGAGCTCGTGCGTGGCATCCCATTCGCGCATAAGCACATCCACGTGGCCTGCTTCCCTCAGGGCATTCAGCCAATGCAGGCGTGCATTGGCCACCGCTGCTGGATCACCGGATGCCATGCGCAATGCCAGGGACTTCCGGGCCATCTCCACGGCCTTCTCATGCAAGCCGTTCATGGTATAACCACGACCCAACCAGATCAGGTCGTCGGCCATGATGTCCGCGCTGCCCATCCGCTCGGCGATCTCCATGGCCCGGATAGCCGACCGCATGAAGCCTTCCAACGCCCCTGCTTTGAACTCCTGTTCCCGGATAATGTATATGGCCTTGTGCTGACGCGTAAGGTCGCCGCACTGTGTGGCCAGGTCCAGGGCGTTGCGGGCATGCTTCATCCGGTCGCCCACTGGTCTTTCTGCCATATCAGCAGCCAGCGTAAGCAGGACATCCGCACGATCCTGCATGCTGCGCGCAGCCTCCAACAAGACTTGAAGGGTATCTGTCGTGCGTGATGCATGCACCGCCGGTGAGGCGGCCACGGTGCAGAGCAGCAGAATATGTATGGGGCGCATTCGCAGCTTCGGAATAGGCCATCCATACGCAGATGCACGGCAGCAGGTTGCGGGGCTATATTGGCCGCATGGCACGTTCGATCCTTGTCGCATTGGCATGGTGGCTGGGTTATGCAGCATGGGCCCAGCGGCCGGCGCTCATGCCATTGCCGGCGGACATCGGGCTGCGCGATGGGCGCCATGTGATGGAAGTTCCTTTCAGGGCACTCCTTTTGCCTGCCAACGGGCTGCCCGGTCATCGCGTGGGGCCTGCATTGGAAAGGTTCCAGATGCGGCTGGCTGAGCGCACCGGGAATGAATGGAGGAGTGATGGGAATGCCGAAGAGGTCAAGCTCTTCATTCGCTGGGAACGTACCGGGCGTCTGGTGTTGGGAGAGGACGAGACCTATTCACTTACCATAACGCCTGCCCGCGTGGAAGTGCAGGCCACCACTGACCTGGGCATTCTCAGAGGCTTGAGCACGCTGTACCAGTGCCTGGCCTTTGATGGCGGCGAGTGGTACTTCCCTGCGTTGGTGGTGAAGGATCAGCCGCGGTTCCCCTGGCGTGGCCTGCTGCTGGATGTGTGCCGTCATTGGATGCCCCGTGATGTGGTCCTGCGGCAGTTGGAAGGCATGGAACTGGTGAAGATGAACGTGCTTCATCTGCACCTAACAGAGGACCAGGGCTTCCGTGTGGAGAGCAAGATTTTCCCTGAATTGCACCGATCGGGTAGCAACGGGCAGTTCTTTACCCAGGAGGATGTTCGCTACATCATTGAGGAAGCGGACAAGCGTGGCATCCGCGTCATACCTGAGTTCGACCTTCCAGGCCATGCCACCAGCTGGTTCGTGAGCCATCCGGAACTCGCCAGCGCGCCCGGCCCCTATGCCATCGAGAAACGGTTCGGTGTGATCGACCCCACGTTCGACCCCACGCGCGAGGAGGTCTACCTGTTCCTCGACCGTTTCCTGGGCGAGATGGCCGCGCTGTTCCCGGATGCCTACATGCACATAGGAGGGGATGAGAACAACGGCAAGCAATGGGCGGCCAACCTGGCCATTCAGGCGTTCATGAAGGAGCGGGGCTTGAAGGATGCACACGACTTGCAGGCTTACTTCAATGGCCGTTTATATGAGATCCTCACCAGGCACGGCAAGCGCATGATCGGGTGGGACGAGATCGCTGAGGGCGCATTACCTCAGGATGTCACCATTCAAAGCTGGCGCGGAAAGGAAGGGCTGATATCGGCCGCACGTGCAGGGCGTGATGTGGTCCTCAGCAATGGCTGGTACATCGACCTGTGCCAGCCGACGGCATATCACTATGCGAACGACCCGCTTCCCGATGACATCGGCCTGTCTCCCATAGAGCGTAAACGGGTATTGGGGGGCGAGGCCACCATGTGGAGCGAACTGGTGAACGCCCGCAATGTGGACACCCGCATCTGGCCAAGGACGGCGGCCATCGCTGAACGTTTGTGGAGCCCCGCGCATGTGAAGGACGTGCAGGACCTTTTTCTTAGGCTGGAACAGGTCACCGGTCAATTGGAGAACGTGGGCCTTCGCCACCGAAGCGCACAGATGGAGTTGTTGCGCCTTTTTGCAGGAACGGAGGAGGTGGACGCCCTGAAGCGATATGTGGACCTGCTGAGCCCCGTGCAAGGGTACCAGCGGCATTCCATCCGTCCCGGGGGGTACTCCACCGCCACACCGCTCACACGGTTGGTGGATGCGGCCGTGCCTGATCCCTTGGCAGCCAACCGCTTCGAACAGATCGTGGATGAGTACCTGCGCACGCGCGATCGCACGAAGCTGGATGCCACTTTGGACAGTTGGGGCGCTGCGGTGGGTGAGTTGCTCGGTCGTACGGAGATCACTTCGCGCATGTCCGTCGCCGAACAACAACAGCTGCTTGCGTTCAGCGAACTTGTCACGCGGCTGGGGCCCGGTCGATCGGACCCCAATACGCGGCCCCCCTCGCTGGATGATGCAGCGTTGCTGGCACAGGCCAGACCGAAAGAGGCAGAGGTCGTACTGGCCGTGTTGCCTGCCATTGAGCGTTTGTTGAAGGCGCGCGAACCCTAGACCATTGCTGAAATGCGTGTGGCGGTCGAGGTTTGCGTGACCAGTGTGGAGGAGGCGCTATTTGCTCAACGTGCCGGGGTGGATACGGTGGAGGTCTGTTCCTGGCTGGCTTCCGGTGGGGTTACCCCCAGCTTCGGTCTGCTCAATGTGCTTCAAGAGCAATGCCCGATACGCAAGCGCGTATTGGTGCGACCCACACCAGGAGGGTTCCAGTACACGGATGTGGAGCGCCAGGTGTTGTTGCGCGATATGATGATCGCAGGAGTGGGCGATCCTCATTGCGGGATCGTCAGCGGTGGACTGGATGCCCAGGGCGATCCGGATGTGGGCCTGGTGAAAGCTATGCTACTTGCATCGGCCGGCCGCGAATTCACCTTTCACAGGGCCCTTGATCTTTGCACCGACCCTTTACGCGGCTTCGAACTGCTGATGGCCATGCACGTTCCCCGTGTGCTTACCTCGGGTGGGTGTTCAAAGGCCATTGAAGGAGCCGGAACCCTTGCGGAATTCGTTCGTCGGGCGGATGCCCGCGTGGCCGTGGCCGCTGCAGGTGGCATTACTCCGGAGACCGTGGTGGAGCTGGTGGAACGCACGGGTGTTCAGGAGGTCCATTTCGCTGCGCAACGCGAACTGCCCCATGCACCACAGGTGGCGTTGAGCACCGCACCACCGGCCGCCGGGCTCTTTACAACGCCGGACGAGGCCAAGATCGAAGGTGTGTTGAACGCGCTCGCCAAGGCAGGTCTGCGATGAGGTCCTCGTGGTCCTGGATATTCGCTATTCCTTTCCTATCGGGATGTGTGCATCAACGCCCTGCGGAAGAGGAATTCATGATGCTCGATGAAGGCTGGCGCTTTCACGAGCTTGGAAGCATGACCAGCCATGACGCCGACGTTCCGGGCACGGTGCATACGGACCTGATGCGTCACGGAATGATCCCCGATCCCTTCGTGGGCATGAACGTGGACAGTGTGCAATGGGTGGGTGAACGCGATTGGTCTTACGTTTTAGACTTCGAGGTGACTCCCGGGCTGTTGGAACGCGAACACATCGATCTGGTGTTCGATGGACTGGACACCTTTGCAGAGGTCTACCTGAATGACAGCCTGTTGGGCCGTGCGAACAACATGTTCCGGACCTGGCGATATGATGTGCGTCGACTGCTACGGTCCGGCACCAACACCCTTCAGGTGGTGTTCCGTTCGCCGGAGAAGGAAGGACGGGAAGCATTAAGCGCCTATGGCCGTAGCCTGCCTGCGGACAATGACCAGGGCGCGGTGAAAGTGAGCCCGTTCGTTCGCAAGGCAGGGTACCATTTCGGATGGGACTTCGCACCTCGCCTGCTGACATGCGGCATTTGGAAGCCCGTGCGATTGCATGGCTGGGACCGTGCCCGTATTGAAGGTGCATTGGTCCGGCAACACCACGGCAAGGGCGGGGGCGCGATCCATGTGGACGCCATCGTGTGGATGACCGGTGAAGGACCGGTGCAGGTGCAGGCATGGTGCGATGGCGCCCGTGTGGCAACCCGCACGGTTTTTCCCGATGGCAGAGGTCCGCAGACTGTACCGTTGTCATTTGAACTCATGGATACGGCTCGTTGGTGGCCGGCTGGTTCGGGTGCCCGGCCCATGCATCAACTGCGTATCACGGCAGGCGATGCTGCAGGCGAATGGAGCACATGGGAAGGTGCCTTGGGGTTGGTTGATGTGGAGTTGGATCAGCGGGTGGATAGCATCGGGGAGGCGTTCACGTTCCGAGTGAATGGCAAGCCTGTCTTCATGAAAGGCTGCAACCTGGTGCCACCGGATATGTTCCTGCCGCGCGCGGGTGACAGCACATGGGTGCGGTTGGTGCGCGACATGCAACGAGCCCATATGAACATGGTGCGTGTGTGGGGTGGGGGGGTCTACCCTCCGGACGCCTTCTTTACCGCTTGCGACACAGCCGGTATTCTCGTCTGGCAGGACCTGATGTTCGCCAATACCATGGTGCCGGGCAATGATGCCTTCCGCTCCAATGTGCTCGCGGAGGTCACCGATCAGGTTTTCCGCCTGGCCCATCACCCTTCGCTGGCCGTTTGGTGCGGGAACAACGAGGTGGATGTGGCTTGGAAGAACTGGGGGTGGCAGGGCAGTTATTCCATTTCACAGGAGGACTCCCTGCAGATGTGGAATGACTACCAGCAGTTGTTCCATTGGGACCTTCAGGGTTGGCTCCAGGACCTCGACCCCGAACACGCCTATGTGCCCACCTCGCCGGTAAGCAACTGGGGAAGCCAGGCCGGATTGCGGAACGGTGACCTGCACTACTGGGGGGTATGGCACGGCGATTCAGCATTCAGTTCGTTCCGCAACAATGTGGGAAGGTTCGTAAGTGAGTACGGGTTCCAAAGCTGGCCGGACAGTGCCTTGTTGGCGCGCTATCTTCCAGCCTCCGCCTTGTGGCTGGGTTCGCCTGAACTCGCCCGACGCCAGCTCAGCTACAAGACGGACAAGGCGATACTGGCCGCCATTCAACACGAATTTGGTGAGAACCCCACCACACTGGGCCGGTTCATTGCGCTCAGCCAGCAGGCGCAGGCCAGCGCATACCACCAGGCCATTTCCGCGCACCTGGCTGCCTATCCCCGTTGCATGGGTACCCTTTTCTGGCAGCTGAACGACTGCTGGCCAGGCCCCTCGTGGAGTGCCGTGGACTACACGGGCAACTGGAAACCCGTCATGTTCAGTGTGCAGTCGGCTTATGGGCTCAATGGGATGAGGGACGCGCCTTGATAACTGGACCTGAGGGGGGCTTTCAAGCGTCATTCACCTTCTTATATTCGGGCCGTTCATTCCACCAGGGAATGTCCAGCCCAACCGCATGAACTTTCGTTCCGCATTCCGACTGCTTACTGTTGTGGCACTGAGCAGCTTGTGGTCCTTGAAGGGATACTCCCAAGGGAACACATGTGCCACAGCTCAGGTCATCACCCCCGGCACCTATCTGGCCGATGGGCCCAGCGCAGGCGCTGGTTTTGATGGGCTCTGCTGGGGCGCCGGCACCGCCATCAATGCGGATTGGTACGTGTTCACCCCCATGGCCAACGGCACCATCACAGCGCGCTCCTGCGGATACGGCACCGATACGCGTGTGTCCATGTTCACGGGTTCATGTGGTACGTTGACCTGCATTGGCCAGGGTGATGATGATTGTGAGACCTCCCCGGGCGGAGCCTTTTTCGCCAGCCAGATCCAGAGCGTGCCCGTTACGGCCGGGCAGAACTACTACATCCAGTGGGATGACCGCTGGACCACGCAGAGCTTCTTCTGGGACCTGGTCTTCAATTGCGCGGGTGCCCCGCAAGCCACCCAGGTGGTGAACCTGGATTGCGCGAACAGCCAGTTCTTCATCGATGTCACCATCAACGCCATGGGCACTGCGGCCACGGCGAACATCACGAACAACGCGGGTGCGGCCACCATTACCAATGTCGGCCTGGGCACGCATACCATCGGCCCATTCCCTTTGGGCACTTCGGTCCAGTACACCTTGGAGAACAACTCACAGCCCGGCTGTGATTTCTACTCGGTGGCCATCACCAACTTCCCCTGTCCGATCGTGAGTTGTGGGCCGGACAACTACACCTATTGTTACGGTGACAACGAGAACACCTACTTCGTCTATCAATCCGCCAGCACCTTCCCGATCGCCCTGGTGTTCAATGCGGGCACCATGTACACCTTCGGGGATGCCATCACCATATACGATGGCTTTGATTCCAGCGCACCCGTCCTCTTTACCGGTAACAATGGCGGCACATTGACCGGTCTGCTCTTCGTGTCCACCAACCCGAACAATGCGCTTACGATGCATGTGCAGTCGGATGCGTTCACGAGCTGTGCGGGCGGCGGCGGTTTCGTGCCGTGGGACTTTACCGTGTCTTGCCTGGACTGCACCAACCCGCAGGCCACCTTCGTGGTGGTGCCGGATTGCATTCATCGGACCTACTCGATCCAGATGAATCTGACCAGCACGGGTACCGCGACCACCGCCAATGTGACGAACACGTTCAATTCCGCCACGGTCACTGGGCTTGCGGTCGGCACGCATACCATTGGGCCCTTCCCGATGGACCAGAATGTGCAACTCGCTGTGTTGAACGGCGACAATCCGCTATGTAGGATCTACAGCCCGAACTTCAACTACAATTCGAACGACTGCATCATTGTGGGGTGCGGTCCTGACCCTTACACCTATTGCTACACGAACAATGATGATGCGTGGTGGGTGTACCAGTCCGTTGGTAGTAATCCGCTCACCATAAGCTTCGACGCGGGCCAGATGCTCACTAACGACAAAGTGGTGATCTACAATGGCCTGAACGATTTCGCGGCGGTCATTTACAACGGCAATCAAGGCGGCAACCTGGCCGGCCTGGCGGTCAGCAGCTCGAACGCTGGGAACTACCTTGCCATGCGTGTGCTGAGCAATTCCACGGGCAGCTGCTCGGATGGAGCGGTAACGGTACCGCTGCAATGGACCGTTGGCTGCGGGCTGGTGGGATTGGATGAGACACAGCCTGGTGCCTTCCGCACGTACCCGAACCCGACCGATGGCCTGCTTTACCTGGAGTTGAGTGAGGAGTGGAGCGGGGCCGTGAGCGTGCAGTTGATGGATCCCTTGGGGCGCATGGTTCAGGAGCATCCGTACAACGTGACGGGTGGTGCTGGCCGCAACACGCTGACCCTGGATATGGGCAACCTCCAGAACGGCAATTATCTCGTTCGTCTGGTCACCGAACAATGGGTGCGGACCGAGCAGGTGATCCTTGTCCGTTGAGTTGAATACGCTCAAACCGAACGGCGCGGCCATCCGCGCCGTTCGTCATTTTCGGATCATCGCAAGAGACCGCAGGTTGAACGAGGAAGCCCTCGGATGCCGTTGCTTTGCGGTCCCATGTCCATGAGCTTCGCCCATTCCCCCTGGCTGATCGCCCTTTGCTTGCTGGCCGGTGCGGCCTATGCCATCGGGTTGTATGCCGCGCAGCGCTCACGCAAGGACTGGGGCCCTATTGTTCACCTGGTGCTTGCCATGGCACGTGGTGTAGCTGTGGCTTTCCTGGCCTTCCTGCTCCTGGAGCCCATGGTGCGCAATTGGGAGCGTGAAGTACGCAAGCCGATCGTGGTGGTGGCGCATGATGGGTCCGGCTCCCTGGTGGCGGCAGGTGATACCGCTTGGCTGCGTGGCCCATACCGGACGGCATTGGAGGAGCTGACCACCCGGCTCAGCAACCGTTTCGATGTGCGCTCTTATACCTATGGAAGCCGTGTTCGTGATGGCTTATCGTTCGACCAGTCTGATCCGTTGACGGATGTGGATGAACTGTTGCGTGAAGTACAGGACCGCCATGCAGGCCCGGAGCTGGGTGCCGTGATCCTCGATGGTGATGGGATATTCAACCGGGGCCGTGATCCGCGACTGGCTGCCGCACAGCTCGGCGTTCCTGTGCATGCGGTGCTGCTGGGTGACACGACCGTTCATCCGGACCTGGTGCTCCGTCGGGTGGACCACAACCGCATTGCCTTCTTGGGAAATGAATTTCCGTTGGTCGCTCATGTGGCGGCACGGCACCTGACCGGGGCGCGCTCGCGCGTGGTGGTGGAACAGGATGGCCAGGAGCTTGCCGCTGCCGACCTAACAGTGGCAGGGATGGCCCAGTTCGCGGAAGTGCCGTTCCTGGTGAAGGCCAGGCGACCCGGTCTGCAGCGATTCACGGTGAGAGTGGTTCCGGTCACGGGTGAAGCCACGGTGACCAACAATGCCATGTCCGCCTATGTGCAGGTCTTGGATGACCGGCGCAAGGTGCTGATCCTGGCACACGCGCCGCATCCGGATGTGGCCGCCATCAGGTCTGCCCTGGCCGACTTGGAAGGATACACGGTGGAGTTCAATACGGCAGCGGACTATACGGGTAACTTGGATGATGTGGACCTTCTCGTTCTGCACCAGCTACCCTCATCCCGCCACACCCTTGATGCCGTGTTAACGAAGGCAACGGCCAGGCGTGTCCCGCTCTTGATGATCCTGGGTGGCTTGACGGACCTGGCGCGGTTCAACGCGATGGATATCGGCTTCAACTTCGCATCCGGTGGGCAGCGCACGCATACCGATGCACAGGCATTCACGGCTCTTTCCTTCGGACTTTTCCGCCTGGCGCCGGAGACTGAGCGCGCCATTGAACGCATGCCCCCCTTGCAAGTACCATTTGGTCAATTGTCCGCCGGTGGCGGAGCCAGTATCTTGTTCGGCCAACGCGTGGGTGCCGTGCGCACCAGCTACCCGCTTGTGGCCGTGGACCGGCAGGGAGAGCGGCATGTGGGGCTGGTGGCAGGTGAAGGGGTCTGGCGATGGCGGCTGGCCGATCAACTGCAGAACGGCTCCACAGCCCACTTCGATGGCTTTCTCCGGAAACTCGTGCAGTTCCTGGCGTTGAAGGCGGAGGAGCGCCGCTTCCGGGTGGATCACGCCACCGAGTTCCAAGAGAATGAGGTGGTGCAGCTGGGCGCCGAACTATACGATCCGGCGTTCGCGCTGATCAACACACCTGATGTGGACCTTGTCCTGAAGGATGAGGAGGGCCGCGAGCGTGAACTCACCTTCAGCCGCACCACGGATGCCTACCGCCTGAGCCTTGCCGGTCTTGCGGCCGGCCGGTACAGCTATACGGCACGTACTGACCTGGGCAAAGAGCACTTCACTGCCACAGGCGAGTTCCTTGTGAATGAGATGGCCATGGAGCGAATGAATACCGTGGCCGACCACTCCGTGCTGACGGATATGGCTGTGCGCACCGGTGGCACCGCCGTGAGGCCTGGAGAACTGGGCCGCATCGCAGATGAACTGGAGCAGCGCAAGGACCTGGTGGCCCGGTCATACGCCCACGTGGCTTTCACCGATCTGGTGGACCTGCGCTGGCCTTTCTTCATCCTGCTAGCCTTGCTTACCCTGGAATGGGGCTTGCGCCGCTGGCACGGCTCCTATTGAACGGCATTCCGCACATGGCCGGCGATCCGCCTTCCCCTAAAGCCCGCCGACGGTGGTGGTGCCATCCGCTGGTCTGGTGCGCGCTCATCCTGATCGGCTTGCTCTTGTTGCGGATCCCGTTGTTGAGCGCAATGGGCGCGTTCCTGGTGGCGGAGGATGCGCTCCATCATGCCGATGCCATCCACGTGCTGGGTGGTGCATCATGGGAACGGCCTTTGGAAGGCGCCCGGCTGTTCAAGGAAGGGTATGCGGATAGGGTGGTGTGCACCAGTGAGAACGTACCGCAGGACCTGCAAGCCCTCGGCCTGGACCTGAGCGAAGCGGAACTTGCCCGCATGGTGCTGGTACAGCACGGCGTGCCGGAGTCCGCGGCCATTGCCCTGCGGAAAGCCACCAGCACCAAGGAGGAGGCGGATGCCATACTGGAATATGCACTGTCGCTTGGGCAGGACACGCTCATACTGGTGTCCACTCCTTTTCACCTGCGCAGGATGGCCTATGTGTTCCGCAGCAAGTTCAAGAAGGCAGGCGTGACGGTGATCCTGCATGGTGCACCCACCGCCCGATATGACATGGCCCGCTGGTGGAGGTACGAGGAGGGCCTGCTCATGGTGAACAACGAGTACGTGAAGCTGGGCTACTACTTGCTCAAGTATTGAGCAAAGCCTCAGCGCTTCACGACCACGCGTTGGCTCATGCGCCGGGTGCCATCCTGTACCGAGACGTTGTATACCCCATCCGCCAGGGCGCGCAGGTCCAGCGTGCTTTGTCCGTGCGGTGTGTTCAATGGCTGTACCAGCACCTGGCGGCCGAGCGCATCGGTCACGATCGCTTGCGCTGTCAGCGTACCTTCCCAACGAAGCGTGAAAAGCCCATCACCCGGGTTCGGCCAAATGGCCAGTGCTCCTGGTGATGGCAGGTCGGTGACACCGGTATTGGTCAGGCAGAAGTTCCGGGTTTGTGAATCGGTGAATTGACCGTTGCTGGTGGCCAGATCGGTGCCGAACGCGTCCTCGATCAAGTAGCTGCCATTGCCGTAATCGCAACAGATCCCATCCCCATAGGAATCGAAGATGGTGAAGGTGTAGCACGCGTTGCCCAGGCACCAGTCGCTTGTAACCACGGTGCCACCCGCACCATCGCTATATGGACCTCCCGTAAAGAGTATGCCGCCACCATCCTGTGCAAGCTGCCAAGTGGTTTCGCTGCCATAGCCATCTAGTGTGATGCGCAAGGTGATGGTCTGTCCGGGAAAGGCCACATTGAAACTGCGCGTCTTCTGGTCGTTACCCGGGTTCAGGTCCGTGCCACCGTTGGGCGCGGTGCAGCGCACGGTAAGCATTTGCGACCCGTTGCCGGCAGTAATGGCTGGAAGGTTCACTGCAGCTGTGGCTCCGGTGGCAAGGCTTCCGGTCCAGGGCAGGCTTTGATCCGGGGCGCCATTCAGGTTGTACAGGAGGGTGAGTGAAGTGAGCGTGGTGCTGCCCAGGTTCTTGATGGTGACCTGCGGGTTGATGACGTTCTCATTGCACAGGCTGGCCGGTACGTTCTGTATGGACTGCACGGACGCATCAAGCGCAAGTGGCACGCTTGCCGGATAGCCGTCCAGCGTATTCCCACAGTTGCCCAGCCAGGGTTCCAGGAAGGGGTAGGACACATTGAACTTGCCATAGTAGTCGCTGGTGATGCTGGTGCACGACGCTGATCCACCAAAGAGCTGACCGATGAGCCTGCCGTTCTGATCCCACAGACCACTGCCGCTGCTCGCGGGCTCCGTGGTGCCATCATCCCATGCCATGATCCGCCAGCATTGTGCGCCATTGAACGTGCCACTCACCGCCGCGTCGTTGTCGAAGGAGATCTTCTTCATGTCACCTGAAGGATGATGGATGGCGGTGGAGCTGGTGGGGGCGGTGCCGCTCTTGTCCCAACCCGTGAAGAATACGTTGTAGCCGGATGGGGGCGGCGTGTTGAGCTGCAGCAGGGCCACGTCGCTACCAGCGTTCTGCACCAGCAATGTGGAGCCGGACACGGTCTGGGTGGTGGGCGCGTTGGTGGTGGGGGTGCAGGTGGGGCTGTCCCAGTTGAAGCGGAACACCCATGTGCCCACATTGGAGCCTTGCGTACAGTGGCGTGCCGTCAGGAAATAGGGAATGCCATCCTCCGCGCAATTGTTGATCAGCTGTCCGGTACACATGCCCCCTCCACCGGCCACGATCATGGCCACGCTCCGGATCTGGTCGCGCCAGTCATCGCCTTCGGGGCAGATCACGTTGTTGTTACAGGGGCCGCTGTCGCCAAATCCCTTGGCAAGTCCAAGCACATCGCGGTAGGCGTGGGTGACCTGACCGATCTGCAAGTGCCCTTCGCCGGCCCTGGCCGACGGCTCGAGGTATTCAACGGTCACCTTGTCACCGGCCAGCAGGTCCACGCCCAACACGGTCAGTCCACCGGCGCTCTCCCCGGTGAACGCGCCGAGCCACTCGCCCGCTTCATTGTACACGAATACTTCACCACCCTCAGGAACGATGAACGCATGGAACTCGAAGTTGATGCTGAAGGCACCGGGGCTGTGCAGCACGATGCGCCAGATCCGGTCGCCATTGGGAAGCAGGTCCCAACGGCCGCTGTTCCCTGTGTTCAGGTCCACCGCATGGTTGAAGCCGAAGCGCCAGGGACCTTTGATCCCGGCTGTCAGGTTCGCTGCGTCCTCCGCCATCAGTGCATCCACGTTCACGGCAGGCATTTTGGCCACGGGAGGAGCAGGCAAAGCCAGGTTCTCCTTCTGCAGGCCATGGGGTTTGCCACCGAAGGCGATCTGCGCTTGAATGGGCAACGCAAGCACCAAGGCGCTCAGCGTAAGAGAATGGAAAGGACGCAACATGGTATGGTGGAGCAGTTCAGGACGAAGCGTTCAAAAGCGGACCGAAAGTTACCGCCGACCCATGGGAGGACGCGCATGAAGCCCCGCTGGTGGCTTGGAATGCTGTTTATCCAGTCACCCGATGAATCCGGCCTTGCGGTGGGAACCGTCGCAATAGGGCTTGTTCGCGGAAGAACCGCAGCGGCAAAGGGCGCATGATCCTTCGCGTGTCTCCACCCGTCCATCCGCGTGCTGCACCACGACCGTGCCCTTCACCAGCAGCGGTCCGTTGGCGCTCAGTTCCACGCGCACAAGGTCAGGTTGCGCTTCCGGCGTGGGGCCATTCGGCCTGATGCTGAGGGCACCACTGGGGCATTGGGCCACTTGGGCCACAATAGCTTCCGTGCTGGCCCCTTCCGGCCTTATCCATGGCCGCTCACCCGGCTTGAATACACCGGGAAGGCCCGTCCAGCATCGTTTGCTGTGGCTGCATAGCTCCTTCTTCCAAACAATGGTGACCTCTCCATTGGTGTAGGTGTGCTCCTTGCTCATGGATGTAAAGCGGATGTGATCTGGATCGGGTTCTCCAAGGTACGGTGCACGGGGCAGGCCTTGCCGATCTGGAGCAATCGGTCGCGTTGCTCATCCGTCAGCTCACCACTGAAGCCGATCGCCAGGTCTATACGGGAGACGATCACAGCCCCATTCTGCTTCCGCTCCAACCGGGCTTCCACCGTGATCCTGCCCACATTCCATTCTTTACGGTCCGCATACATGCGCAGGGTGATGGCCGTGCAGGAGGCCAGGGCGCTGAGCAGAAGCTCATGCGGACGGAAGCCTTTGTCCTGGCCACCATGATCGGCGGGCTCATCCGCGACCAGGTCCAATCCGCGGGTGGTGAGCCGGGTGGTATAGGGCGCACCTTCCAAAGTGGCCGAAACGCTGCGATGACTGGTTTGCTCCATGTGACCAAGTTGGCGAATGTTTGTTCAGAAACGAGGCCAAAGCGCGGGTACTTCGTGCTGGTAGTTGCGATAGGCCTCCCCGAACTGCTGAACAAGCCTCGATTCCTCGTGCCGGATACCGAACGGCAGGTACAATAAGGTGATCAGGCAGACCAAGGCCGTAGGCAGGGTGGGACAGAGAAGGCACCATCCCAATGCCATGGAGATCACACCGGTGTAGATGGGATGCCGCACCCACCGATAGGGTCCGTTGCGAAGCAGTCCGGTAACCCGGTCGGGTCGAAGACCGATGAACGACCACAGCCCGGTCTGCCGAAGTGCGACACTAATGAGCGCAGTTCCAGACCACACCAGCAACCAGCCAAGGATGGTGGGCAATGGGGTTGAGGGGAAGGCACGGAGGGCTGGAACATGCGTGTACCGGAATGCCACCAGGACGACCAGCGCCAGGGAGCTCAGGCTGTAGAAGAGCCTGTACCAGCGCGCGATCACCGGAGAATGGCCGACCCACCCCTTGATGCGCTCCATGGCCAGCACGCTATGCAGCCCATAGAACAGCAGGGTGGAAAGAGCGAGCCTCACCATGGTGGGACTACAAAGAAAAGGCCGCCCTGGCAGGCGGCCCTTCCCAATGAGTGTTAGATGGTGTCAGCGCATGTCGTTCACTTCCACGCCCGGGAACTTTGTCTTGTCGAAGATGAACAAGGCATCGGCCAATTCCGGGTTGGCGGTGAAGCTCTTCACGGTGTAGGTGGCGATGTTCCCATCCTTGTACAGCACCTGAATGCTGCGCGGTTCGTTCTTCGCCTTGTCCACGGTAAGGATGATGGTGTGGTAGGGCTTCTTGCCTGCTTCCAGGGGGAAGAGCTTCACCACCTGCACCACCACACCTCCTTCGGTCTTCTCTTCCACCAGCTGGCTCTTGAAGCCTTTCTCATACACGGTGAAGATCTTGCTCGGGTCAAGGTCCTGGTCCATCTCCGCCGGATCGGTGATGGTGACCTCGTTGCTCTTCTTGCTGTACGTCCACATGGCCTTGCCATCGTTGATGATGGTGTGGTCGTCCATCTGCAGCCGGAAGCGTTTGCCCTTCACCTTCACGGTGCCCACCTGCTGCACGTCCAATTTGTCCTTGGTGCTTTGCAGCCTGCTGCTGAACGCAGCCTCGAAACTGGTGTAGCCCTTGCTCTTCTCGATCAGCCGATCGATGATGGCGCGGCTCTTGGGGTCATCCTGCGCGGCCGCACGGGTGAACAGCAGGCCGAAGAGCAGGCAGGTAATGATGGTCCTCATGGAGATCAAAGGTAACGGCGACCCTTGGCAACAGGCATGCCAGAGATCATGCGGCCACGCGTGCCACGGCTTTGGCGCGCTTCTTCACCACCGGTTTGTAGGTGAGCAGGCTGCCCTTGCACTTGGGCGCGCCGCAACGGCAGGCCCAGAGACGTCGCTCCTCGCGGGTTATCGGCTCGTCCACCACAATGCCATAGTCGTAGGTGATCTCCTCGCCGGGGGAGATGTTGCGAAGGGCCTCCACCACCACGCGGTCCTTCCGCGGGTCGCCCCCTTCATCCTCGATCACATAGGCCTTGCAATTGGGAGCGCAGCTGTGGTTGATCCACTTGGCCACGTTGCCCCGTACGTTGGCATCGATCACATACTGGTCGTTGAGGCTGAAGAGGAAGGTGTGTCCTGAATCCAGACCGCCGTACTCCTCATCTGCTTCCTCATGCGTCATCAATCGGCCTCTGTACTCCACCACCTCTTCGGACTTCTTGATGGGCGCTGTGGTGAATACACCGTTGCCATGGATCTTGGAACGCTTGCGGACGATCTTCATGATGGGTTGATCTGACGGGCCGCGAAAGTACGCGCTCGCGCGATCAGAAATAGAGCCGCACCACGAACACCGCAGTGACCACACACACCAGATCGGCCAGGAGCATGATGCCCAATGTGTAGCGGCTGTCCTTCACGTTCACCGCTCCAAAGTACAGGGCCACCACATAGAAGGTGGTCTCGGCCGCGCCCTGGAACAGGCAGCTCAATTGACCGGTGATGCTGTCCGGTCCGTAGGTCTTCATGGCGTCCAGCATGAAGCCGCGCGAGCCACCCGCACTGAACGGACGCATGAGCGCCACCGGGATGGCATCGATCACCTCCTTGCTCACACCCACCTGGGCCAGAAGGAAGGAGAGGCCATCCATGACAATGCCCATGAGCCCGCTGTTGCGGAAGATGCTGAGCGCGGCCAGCATGGCCAGCATGTAGGGCAGCACGCGCAGACCTGTGGTGAAGCCGTCCTTAGCGCCATGCACGAAGCTGTCGAACAGATTGGTCCCCTTCTCGCGGAAGTAGCGCTCCACGAGGAAGGCATAGCCCACGATGAGCGCGATGATGGTGAGCAGCATGCCGTTGCTCAGGTTGTCCGTGAAATGAAACTTAGCGACACCGGCCAGCCCGCCGATGTAGGCCATGAGGCCACCGATGACCACGCTGATGCCCAGGACCGTGGCCATCACCGGCAGGTTGAACAGGTTGATGCGCTGCCGTGCGGCCACCATGAACAAGGCTGCCAGCGTGCCCACGAAGGAGGTGATGATCGTGGGGATCATGATGTCCGCCGGGTTGGCCGCGCCCTGTGCGGCCCGATAGCCTATGATGCTGGTGGGCAGCAGGGTGAGCCCGGCGGCGTGCAGGCATAGGAACATGATCTGGGCATCGGTGGCGCGGTCCTTCTGCGGGTTGTCCTCCTGCATGCTCTCCATGGCCTTCAACCCGAAGGGTGTGGCGGCACTGTCCAGGCCGAGAAAATTGGCAGCGAAGTTCAGTGTCATGAAACCGTACGCGGGGTGATCCTTGCGCAGGCTGGGAAAGACGCGGTGGAAGACGGGGGAGAGGAAGCGGGCCACCTTTTCCATGGCACGCGAATCGATCAGCAGGTTCAATAGGCCGCAGAAGAAGGTGAGGTAACCGATCAAGGGCAGCCACAGGTCAGTGATGGTGACCCGGCAGGTGGTCAGCAGGCCATCAGCGGGTTGGCGGCCCTGGTAGTATTTCACCACGCCCGTTCCGTTCAGCACGATGGTGGTGTCGCCGCGCTGCACGCCGGTCATGCCGGCCACGCGCAGGTCCTGCAGCAATGGCGTGCCGCTCAGGCTGCTGCTGTCCTGTTCGGCCACCACCAGCGGCTCGCCTTGTTTCCCATTCACCAAACTGCCTAACGTGTACTGCCTGCCGATGGCCAGCATGACAAGCACATAGGCTATGGAAAGCAGCAGAATAAAGGTCCAGAAACGACTGAGGGCCATGGAAACAAAGTACAGGCGTGCATGCGACAACGTGGCCGCTCATGGCGCATGCTATGTGAACAGTGCGCTGTGTGTTCAAGCGGTCGTGATCCCCAGCGTGGCCACAGCTTGGCCCATTGGATCCACCTGCCCGCCATGCCCGGGTGGCGATATTTGCGCCCCCGACCCTCGCCCCATGCGCATTCTTTCATCGCTTGCTCTCCTTCTTATGGTTCACGCTTCACAGGCACAAACTCACCTGAAGCCGCTACGCACCAATGAGGCGCCTCCGTCCTGGTTCGACCTGATGGTGGGTGAGGACCCTGACGTACCCGTTGTGGTGGCCGCCTACGAGGAGTGGTGCCGCACACATCCGTCCCAGAAGACGGTGTACACACAATACTTCAAGCGGTGGATCACCAGTGTGCAGAACAAGTTGGGGACGGATGGACGCCTGGAGCAGTGGACCGCTGCGGAACGGGAGCAACGCACTCTGGAAGTCATGGCGCGCAGGCAGGAGCGGGGTGGCGGTGGATGGACCTACGCCGGTCCGGAGATCCATTACCGCGCCGACGGATCCTTGCAGCGTGAAGCGGACCACGCCAATGTGTACTGCCACGACCGCAGTGCCACCGATCCTAACATCCTGTTCGCGGGCACCGAGAGCGGTGGCCTGTACAAGAGCGTAGACCAGGGGCAGACCTGGAGCCATGTATCCAGCCAGCTCATCGTAGGAGCGGTGAGCGCCGTGCGTATCCACCCGGCCGATCCGGACATCGTGCTCATGAGCGCGGAGAACGAGTTGTGGCGGTCCATTGATGGCGGTGCGAACTGGGCCGTGATCGGGCAGCCATCCTTCGTTTCATTGAACATAAGCGCGTGGGAATTCGCCTTCCATCCCCTTGACCCCCAGATCATCCTCGCGGCCTGCAATCTGGGCATGTTCCGTAGTACCGACGGCGGCGACAACTGGACCGAGGTGCTGCCCAACGAGTGCATGTCCATCGTGCACAAGCCCTTCGAGCCCGACGTGTGGTACACGCTGCACTTCGAGCCCACGCTCAACCTCTGCAAGTTCCAGCGCAGCCTCGATCAGGGTGCCACTTGGACCATGTATGATCAGGGCTGGTTCTCCCCACCCACCGGTGAACAGGGCCTGTACGCCATTGAGGGGGGAAGGCTCGCCGTAAGCGAAGCAGATCCCGAGCGCATCTACGCCTTGCTTGTAGGCTACCAGCAGACCGGCGCCAGCATCACCACCAACGGCTATGTGGGTGTATGGCGCAGCAACGACGGTGGCCTTAACTGGTACCATCCGCATGGGGTGGTGGGCGCGCCTTACAACACCAGTCATCCAAACCTGATGAACTTCCAGGGTGACGACGGCACGTACACGCAGATCCACTATAACACCACCATCTGCGCCAGCCAGTTGGATGCGGACAAGGTGCTGATCGGCGGCCTGAACCTCTGGCAGAGCAACAACGGATGCTTGAGCTACACCGCGAAGGCCGGATACGTGGGTACTGTGCAAGGCATCCATGTGGACATGCAGGAACTCCGCATCTACCGCACCGGCCCCGCCACGGAAGAGGTGTGGCTGAGCAACGATGGGGGCATCCACCGCAGCACCACCTTCATGGACACGCACGATATCCTGTGCAAGGGTATCCGCGCCGTGAACCTCTGGGGCTACGATCAAGGCTGGAACGAGGACATCATGGTGGGCGGCCGCTACCACAACGGCAACATGGCCTACTACGAAGGCTATCCTGCCGGTGAGTTCCTGGCGTTGGGCGGCGCCGAATCGCCCACGGGTTATGTGAACTTCAGTAACGAGCGCAAGGTGTACCACAGCGACATCGGCGGGCGCGTACTGCCCACCACGCTCAGCGGTACGCCGCAGTCCTTCGGCGTGGGGCTCTGGCCCAACGAGAGCTACTTCGTGAACAACAGCTCACGCATCGCCTTCGATCAGCAGTACTACAACGTGGCCTACATGGGGCGCGACAACAAGCTGTACCGGAGCGAGAACGGCGGCGGCAGCTGGAGCATGCTGCACACTTTCGGTACCAACGTGAGCCACCGTGTGCTCTGGTTCGAGCAGAGTTATGCCGATCCCCAGGTGATGGTGGTGCAGCAGGTGCAGGGCAGCGTGAGCCGCTTGTGGCGCACTGCGGACGGTGGTGCCACCTGGACCATGCTCACCCTGCCCTTGAGCCAACGCGAGATCTACTTCTCCTTAGGGGGCGAGGACCCGCAAACCCTGTGGCTCGGCTTCACCAACGGCAGCAACGGCAACAAGATCTACAAGAGCACCGACGGCGGTGCCTCATGGTCCAACCTCACCACCGCTGCGCTGAACAACGAACGCATCTGGGGGGTGGCCGCACAATTCAGAACCGATGGCGGCGTGTACCTGGCCATGCGCAACGGCGGGGTCTATTACCGCAACAACAGCATGCCGGACTGGGATGCCTGGGGCAATGGCCTTCCCGTTTCCACGGAACCCATCCGCATTGCACCTTTCTACAAGGGCGAAAAGGTGCGCCTGGCCACCTGGAACCTGGGCGTGTGGGAGCGTGGGCTCTATGAACCCAGTGCGATCAAGGCGGAATTCGCGGCCGCCTTCGGGCTCTTCTTCTGCCCCGGCGACACCGTGCGTTTCGTGGACCACAGCGTGGCCGGGCCGACCGCCACACATGAATGGAGCTTTCCCGGCGGCACTCCGAGCACCAGCACCGATCCATATCCCGCCGTGGTATACAGTGCACCGGGATCCTATGACATCACGCTCACCATTACCCAGGGGGGCCTGACCAGCACCGTGACCAAGACCGCCTTCATCAGCGACACGCCAGGTGGATTGCCACCAGTGGTCGAAGGATTCGAGAGCGGCGGTTTCCCAGAGGGGTGGACCTTCCGTTCGGCGGCTGGCACCACCAGTGCATGGGCCATCACCAACACCGCCGGTGGCTTCGGTCAGAGCGCCAATAGCATGTGGTTCAACAACTACGACATCGACATCCAGGGTGGGCGCGAGGACGTGTGGCTGAAGAAGACCAGCTTCACGGGAGTCACCAACGGCTATGTGGCCTTCGACGTGGCCTACGCGCCCTATGGTGGGATCTACAGCGATACACTGGCCGTTCGCGTAAGCACCGATTGCGGGGCCACCTGGTCACAGATGTACCTCAAAGGTGGTGCGCAGCTGTCCACCGCACCGGCCAACCAATCGCTGTTCACACCCACTGCCACCCAATGGCGAAGGGATAGCATCAGCCTGAGCGGTTTCGATGGTGCCGATGAGGTGCTGGTGGCCTTTCAAAACCGCGGCCATTGGGGCAATGCCATCTACGTGGACAACATCAACCTGAGCGCGCCGGGTATCAGTTCCTTCGCCGATCGCCCCGCACAAGCGCTGGTGCTCTTCCCAAACCCGGCCAGCGAGGAGGTGTTCGTGCGTTGGGGCCACACATCGCAAGGGCCCGTTGATGTGATCTTGCTGGATGCCACCGGCCGAACGGTGCGCAGCCTTCGAGCTTCGGGAAACCAGGCACGCATGGACCTTGCAGGACTCTCCGCAGGGCTGTTCGTGGTGGAGGTGAAGGATGGAGAAAGCGTGTGGCGTACCGCATTGGTGAAGCACTGACCACGTCATTCGCAAATGGCAGCCACAGGGCTAGATTCGCACCCAAACCCCTCGCTCATGACCCTCAGCACCCGCATCGCCGCCAGCTTGTGCATGCTGCTCCTTCTGGGCACATCCTGTGTTTCCAAGAAGAAGTACACCTCGCTTCAACTTTCCAACCAGACCCTGCTTGGCAAGCTGGATGAGTGCAACCGTGGACTGGATGCCTGCCGTGGGGAAAAGTCGGTGCTGGACGCACGCCTGGCGGAACTCGAGAACAAGAACCAGCACCTGAAGGACCAGGTGGCGCAACTGAACAACACAAATGCCCAGTTGCTGAACAGCGTGAACACCATGGCCACGCTCTCCAAGCAGGAAGCCACCAACCTCGAGAAGTCGCTCGAACAGATCCGTGAGCAGGACCTGCGCATCCGCACCTTGCAGGAAGCGCTGACCAAGAAGGACAGCGTGACGCTGGCCCTGGTGGTAAGCCTGAAGAGCTCCCTGGGGAACCTGAACGATACGGATGTGGTGGTGAACGTGGAGAAGAGCGTGGTGTTCATCGAGCTCAGCGACAAGATGCTCTTCCGCAGCGGAAGCACGGACCTATCGCCCCGGGCCCTGGAGGTGTTGAGCAAGGTGGCCACCGTACTGAACGACAAGCCCGATCAAGAGGTGTTGGTGGAAGGCCACACGGACAATGTGCCCATCAGGAGGGACTGCCTCAGGGACAATTGGGACCTGAGCACGGCGCGTGCCGTCACCATTACGCGGGTGTTGCAGGATCAACTGAAGGTGGACCCTTCGCGCATCACGGCTGCCGGACGTAGCGAGTTCGTGCCCAAGGTGCCCAATGACACCGCCGAGGGCCGCAGCACCAACCGCCGCATCCGCATTGTGATCCTGCCAAAGCTCGATCAGTTCTATGGCATGATCGAGGACGGGTTGAAGAAGGCGAGCCTGCCGGGGCAGTGAAACTCGAATGCGCTTTGAGCGGGTATGGGCGGTTTCACACCGTGCATTTGCTGCATGGGGTGGTACTGTCCATTCTTGCCACGGCATGCACGAGCACCGTGCCAGAGGAGCAGCGGACAACCAGCACCCATGAAGCCCGGCAGGACCTCTCGAGGATCTACGCCCAACACCAACTTTCAGGCTCCTTCATCCTGCATGATGCGGCGCGCGACCACTGGGTCTACATCGACAGCAGCCAGGCCGACGTGGCCACCCTGCCGGCCAGCACCTTCAAGATCTTCGGCAGCCTGTTCGCGTTGGAGACGGGTGCCGTGCCCGATGCGGAGCATGTGATCGTGTGGGACGGCAACGACTATGGCCGTCCCGTGGCCAACCGCGACCAGGACCTGCGGAGCGCCTACGATGCCAGCGTCTACTGGTACTACCGCGAGGTTGTTCGGCGCGCCGGGCCGGAGGTGTTCAAACGCTGGCTGGATACGGTGCATTACGGCAATGCGGATACAAGCGGTGGATATGATCGGTGCTGGGTGAGGGGTGGGCTGCGGATCACCCCGCGTGAGCAGATCCGCTTTCTGGAGCAGGTGCACCGCGAGGAGCTGCCCTTCAGCCCGCGCACCTATGCCATCGTGAAGGACATCATGGTGCGTGAGGATACACTCAGCCATGTGATGCGTGCGAAGACCGGCTGGGCCGCAGGCGATCAGGGTAGCATCGGTTGGTATGTGGGCTGGGTGGAAGCGCCGCATGGAGGACCCTGGTTCTTCGCCAACCGCGTTCTCACCAGCGATACCACCCACGCCACTTTCGCAGAGGCGCGCATCGCCATAGCCAAGGAGGTGCTACGCGAACTGGGGGTCTGGCCTTAGAGAGGTGCAGGGATGGACTGTGCGGACCGATCTGTAGGTTCGAGGAACCTAAAACATCTCCCATGGACCTCAGCAATGTGAACTTCCTGGCCGTGCTGGTCGCCAGTGTAGGCGCCTTCTTTCTAGGTTTTGTCTGGTACAGCTTCCTTTTCGGCAAGCGCTGGATGAAGGAACTCGGCTTCACCGAGGAGGAGCTGAAGAAAGGCGCCAACATGGGCAGGATCTTCGGCAGTACCCTGCTGCTGACCTTTGTAATGGGCCTGGGCCTGGCCTTGCTCTGGCACACCGAGGACCCCGAGAAGCTCACGTGGAGCGTGGGCCTCCTGCATGGCCTTTTCATCGGCCTGTGTTTCGTGGCCACCAGTACGGGCATCAACTACCTGTATCAGCGGAAGTCATTTGCCCTCTGGGCCATTGATGCCGGCTACCAGGTGTGCTTTCTCGCCCTGCAGGGGGCCATCATTGGGGCGTGGCATTAGGTGACAACCTCAACCGATGGGTCAATCCGCAAGTATGGATACCTGCGGCATGTTTTGGGGTGCTGAGGAGATGGGTGTTTGATGCCGGGCCAATGGGTTCTGCATGCTGCGGCCGCCTGCGCAGGAAGAGTTGACGGCCTCAAGCATCAGGCCTTTTTCGGCGAAGCAAGTTTCCCTTTCAGCGAAGGCGACCTGCCTTTCGTCTATTCAGCCGAACAAGGGTGCGGTGGCCGCGTAACCAGTCACCAAAACCAACGAACTGATGCAGCCCCGTAAGCCTGCCTTCCGAGTATCCTGCCTGACCGCCCTATTCGCGCTCTCCCTGTCGCCCTGTATGGCCGAGGGTCCACCCGCCGCGGACAACACCACCAAGACCGTGGTGCTCACCGCCTGGCTCCAGGTGGCCGACCACAGCTACGACCTCGCCACGGTCTCCATCGAAGTGAATGGTGATGTTTGCTATCCGGGCATCTCGCGATCGGGCCGCGTGCAACTCAAACTTCCTGCGAACACACAGGCCACCCTTCGGTTCGAACATCCAGGCCATCTGCCCAAGGTGGTGGTCGTGGATACGCACCATGCCCAGGACGGGAGTTTCGGCGAGCGCACGCGCTACATCCAATTCGCTGTAGTGTTGGAGGAGGAGCGCCATATGGCCGGCTTCACCTACGCCGGTCCACTGGGCAACATCGGCTTTGAACAGGGTGGGGGCTGTCTGGCGGTCGCCCACACCTACAAACTGACCCAGGCACGCCGGAACACGGCTGTGCAGTTCTGAGCCAAGCGATCAATATGCATATGCGCGAGGCTCCCGGTCATTCCGGGGGCCTCGCCCGTTCAGAGTGATCGGAATGCCAGTGGTCAGAACCCTCCCATCCCCGGTCCGGCCGGCACACCGCTGTTCAAATGCGCGTGCAACGCCGCCTCGTTCGCGATCATTACGCGGCGGGCCTTGGAACCTTCAAAGGGCCCGAGAATGCCAGCGCTCTCCAATTGGTCCACGATGCGACCTGCGCGGTTGTACCCCAACTTGAGCTTGCGTTGGATGAGGGACGTGCTTCCTTGCTGCGTTTGAACCACCAGCCTCGCCGCCTCCTCGAACATGCTGTCGCGCTCACCATCATCCAGGTCGCTACCACCTTCTCCCTCCTCGGTGGGCACGTCGGGCAGGATCAAGGCCTCGGGGTAACCGCGCTGGCCTCCGATGAAAGCCGTGATCTCGTCCACCTCCGGTGTATCCACAAAGGCGCATTGGATGCGGATCAGGTCGTTGCCGGTGCTCAGGAGCATATCCCCACGGCCGATGAGCTGTTCGGCGCCACCGCTGTCAAGGATCGTACGACTGTCGATCTTGCTGGTGACACGGAAGGCGATGCGCGCCGGGAAGTTGGCCTTGATGGTGCCGGTGATGATGTTGACACTGGGGCGCTGCGTGGCGATGATGAGGTGGATGCCGATGGCGCGAGCCAGCTGGGCCAGGCGGGCGATGGGCGTTTCCACTTCGCGTCCGGCGGTCATGATCAGGTCCGCGAACTCATCCACCACCAGCACGATGTAGGGGAGGTAGCGGTGGCCGTTCTCCGGGTTCAGCCGGCGCTGGATGAACTTGGCGTTGTACTCCTTGATGTTCCGTACCTGGGCATCCTTGAGCAGTTCGTACCGCTCGTCCATCTCAATACACAGGCTGTTCAATGTGGCCACCACCTTCTTGGTGTCGGTGATGATGGCATCGCTATCACCAGGCAGTTTGGCCAGGAAGTGACGCTCGATCTTGTTGAAGAGGGTGAGTTCCACCTTCTTCGGATCAACGAGCACGAACTTGATCTGGCTGGGGTGCTTCTTATAGAGCAGGCTGACCAGGATCGCGTTCAAGCCTACCGACTTGCCCTGGCCCGTGGCGCCGGCCATCAACAGGTGCGGCATCTTGGCCAGGTCGGTCACGAAGGTCTCGTTGCTGATGGTCTTGCCCAGCACAATGGGCAGATCGGCCGTGCTGTGCTGGAACTTCTCACTGGCCACCACAGCGCGCATGCCCACCACCTGCGGCTTGCTGTTGGGCACTTCAATGCCTATGGTGCCTTTGCCTGGAATGGGTGCAATGATGCGGATGCCCAGCGCGGCCAGGCTCAAAGCGATGTCGTCCTCCAGGTTCTTGATCTTGCTGATGCGCACCCCCGCCTGCGGAATGATCTCGTAGAGTGTGACCGTGGGCCCGATCGTCGCTTTGATCTTGTCGATGCCGATGTTGTAGTGCCCGAGCGTCTCAACGATACGATCCTTGTTCATCTCCAACTCCTCCTTGGTCACGGTCACCTCGCCGGTGCCGTGGTCCACCAAAAGGTCCAAGGGAGGCAGTTCGTAGCTGCTCAGGTCCAGTTTGGGGTCATACTCGCCGAACTCACGCAGCTTTTCTTCGATCTGGTCCTCGGTGAGCAGCTTCTCCACCGGTGCGGACACCACGCTCATGCCGTTGAGGTCCGTCCCCAATTCCGCAAGGGGCGGAGTGATATCCATCCCGGAGGTCTCCAGTTCCAGTTCAGGACTTTCGTCTTCCACCTCCTCTTCCTCAGCCGTTTCTTCTTCCTCTTCTGATCCAGGCACCTGCTCTGTCACTGCCAAGTCAGTCTCCAGGTCCAAGGTGACCGCTGTAGGACCGGGGACATCCACCACTTGCGTTTCCCGATCCCGCGCTCGCACGCCTCCGCTCACATGGGTGAATCCATCGGCATCCACTTCAGGCTCGGCCGCAGGCTCTTCAACGGCCTTGCGTTCGAAGAGCGTTGCAAGCCCTGCGAAGGATGGGTTGAAGGTGGTCACCACGAAGCCACCGGCGGCGAACAGGATCAACGCGGCCGCACCAAAGCCACCGACCAGGCCACGCAGGTGCTGGTCCACGAGGAAGCCGATGCCACCGCCCAGCCATTGCAGTTCGGAGTGACCATGGCTGATGAAGGCCAGGACGGAAGGCAGCCAGATCATGGCCATGGCGGACCATGCCAGTGTCCGCTGTACGGGCAGAAGCCAGGTGCCCAATAGGATGCGTACGCCGGTAAGGAAGGTCCAGCATACCACGGTAAAGGCACCAAGGCCGAACCAGACATGCATGAAGCGGTGGGCCAGCACCGCGCCGAACTTGCCCAGCCAGTTCTCCGCTCGGGTTTGCTTGCTGAGTATCTCGCCCCAGGAGCGCATCATCAGGTCCTGGTCCGTGCGCCAGGTGAAAAGGAAGGAGGTGAAGGCCACTAGCAGGAATATGGAGGCCAGCACCAGCCCAAGCCCCAACACCTTGTGAAAGCGATCATCGGCCAGAAGTCCACGCACACGGGCACCCCAGCTGTCCTGTGCGGGTTTACGCCGCGGAGCACGTTTGCTCTTGGGGGTAACCTCCTCGGTTTCCTCCTCGGCGGTTTCGCGGATGCGGTTCCTGCGTTCTGTGGACACGGGCTGGGAAATAGGGAATGGAGCCGATTGGCCCCAAGGTTCTGGTCAAAAGTACCCGGGTGGGAAAAGGCTAACGGGCGGACCAGCCCGCCTATTTTCAACACGCTTGCGGTGGAAACCCCCGCGTTACTGTGAGAACGCGGATAGGACCGAGGCCAGTTCGGCGCTGAGCTGCTCCACCCCTACGGGGGTATGGTCCGGCAAAGGACTGAAGCGTGAGCGCTCCACGGGCCCGGGCTTTACAGCCACCGCGTTCAGTCGCATGCGAATGCCGTTCTGCACCATCTCGTAGCGCAAGAGTACGCCCGGGATCTCACTATAGGGACCGAACCAGTTGGGCGAGCCCATTTGTATCTGATCCGTATAGTACAGCTCCACTTCCGGCAGTGCGATATCGTCGTAGATCGCAACCGCTTTGCGGCAATGCATGCCCGAAATGGTGTCGAATTCGTTGGTCCACACCAAGGTCATGCGGTTGTCTTGCGGGGCCATATGCCGCACATCGCCTTCGCCCATGTGGGCCACGAGGCGTTTCCCCATGATGGCCAGGTGGTAATCCAACTTGCGCTCATCGTTGTCAGCGATCACCGTGGTCTTGAACAGGCCCATGCCAGCGCTCAGTTCGGCCACCTGTCGGTCCTTGTCGAAGTACAGGTACGTGCGTTCCGGCAACATGCCGCTCATGATGCCGTCCGGTTCAATGTCCGGAAAGCTCAAGGCGTACTCAATGACGCCTTCGGTGATGCGGCCGGCAAAAATGCCCTTGCCACAGCTGTTCAGGAGCATTGATGTCAGCAGAATGGATAGGGCTATCGCCCTGATAGGCAGATGCATGGAGCAGGTTCCGGATCTTGTCTACGCAGAGCAGCGGAACGGGTTGCGCCAACCATGCCGTGGCCATGGCTCCTGGCAGCTGGCTGCGGCCGAGGAAGACCGGCGAGTACCTTTGGCCGGTCATTCAACGCACCGCGACCCATGGAAGTGAGATTGATCGAAGCGGCATCGGAGATAGGGGCCGGCAAGCGCGGGGCCAGCATGGGCATGGCAGCCCTTCGCGTAGCGGCTTGGAAGCTGGGTAGTGAATTGTTCGGGCACGCAGAAGAGAGCATCCTACGGGACGAGAACGACGTGCTCTACGAGGACGATCGCACACCGAACGCCCACCATATCGACGGCCTCATCCGCTTCGAGTCCGATTTGGCTTATGAGGTGTACAAGTTCCTTAGGAACAATATGTTCCCTATTGTGATCGGAGGTGACCATTCGATCGCAATCGGCTCCGTATCTGGGACGCGTATGGCATACCCGACAGAACGTCTGGGGGTGGTGTGGATCGATGCGCATGCCGACCTGCACAGCCCCTGGACCACTCCGAGCGGAAATGTGCATGGAATGCCTCTGGCCTTGCTGATGCACATTGAAAAGAAAGGCCGCAACCGTCCCCGTGTGTTCACGATGGACACATGGGACCACCTACGGAAGATCGGCATCAGTGGGCCGAAATTGGCACCAGTCGACCTGGTATTCATTGCCTTGCGCGATTACGAGCCGGAAGAACTCGCCATTATCGAGGAGCATCGCATCAAGGTGATCACCGTGAGTGACTTGCGTAAGAAAGGCGCCTCGGGTGTGGTGGCTGAAACCTTGGCCTACCTCTCCGCCTGTGAGCGAGTCCATGTCAGTTTTGATGTGGACAGCCTGGACCCGAGCATCTCTGTCGGCACAGGCACCCCGGTGGCCGATGGGCTGCTGCTACCCGAGGCCAAGGACCTGTTGGCCGGCCTCTGTTCCGATCCGCGCACCGTCACCTTGGATGTGGTGGAGATCAATCCTGCCTTGGATACCAACAATGCCATGGCCGAAGCGGTCCTTTCCATACTGGAACCGCTGTTCCCCATTCTTCGTGCCCGGTGAGCACCACTGCAGAACAGCGTATCGCGGAACGGGTCATCCTCATCCGCCCCACAGGTTTCGGCTTCGACCCGGAGACCGCCGATACGAACCCCTTTCAAGTGCGCATTTCTGATCGTGATCTACGCGCTGCCGCTGAGGCGGAGTTCGATGGTCTGCTCGGCGCTTTGGACCGGTGCGGAGTGGGGGTCACCGTGCTCGATCCGGCGGACCAGGGTGCGCCGAACGGCGTATTCCCGAACAACTGGTTCAGCACGCATGCGGATGGGACCGTGATGGTGTATCCCATGCGCACCCCTTCACGCCGGCGCGAACGTGACCGCGAGATCGACCTGGTGTTGGAGGAGCACGGTTTCCGCGTTCGCCGGCTGGTGGACCTTTCGTCATTGGAGCTCGATGACCGCTACTTGGAGGGCACCGGCAGCCTGGTGCTCGACCGGCAGCGGCACATGGCCTATGCCTGCCTTTCGCCCCGCACCAGTGAAAGGGGCTTGATCTATTGGTGCGTAGCCATGCAAGGGTACCCGGTGCCCTTCACGGCCACCATGGACGGCACGCTTACCGGCCAGCCGGTCTACCACACCAATGTGCTCATGAGCGTGGGCGAGCGGTTCGCGGCAGTTTGCCTGGATGCCATGCCGTACCCCGTGGATCGGGATGATGTACAGGCTGAATTGGAGCGAGGTGGAGTTGAGGTGGTCCCCATCAGCCTGGATCAGATGCATGCCTACGTGGGCAACATGCTGCAACTGATCGGAAGGGATGGTGCGCGTTACATTTTCCTTTCAGGAACGGCGTTCAACGTTTTGAAACCCGAGCAGCGGAGCATGCTGGAAAGGCACGGTCAATTGGTTCCCGTAGAAGTGCCCACCATAGAGGCGGTCGGCGGCGGAAGCGTGCGGTGCATGCTCGCGGAGAACTTTCTTCCTTTGCGCCCCCGTCCCGCTTAGACCACGGTCTTGCGAGAGGGCAAAGCCCAGCGCCACATATGTTCCAGGACCGCCTTCAAGCCCAACTGTTGCCCGCAGTGGAACGGGCCTTCACAGAACTTTTTCAGCAACAGCTTGACGGCCGATCGGTCTCCTTTCAAGCCACGCGGCCGGAGTTTGAAGGGGATGTCACCCTCAACGTGTTCCCGTTCCTGAAGCTGAGCGGGAAAGGTCCGGAGCAGACCGCCACGCTCATTGGCGAGTTCCTCATACGTGAACTGCCCATCGTGCAGCGCTTCAATGTGATCAAGGGGTTTCTCAACCTGGTCATTGCAGATGCCTATTGGACCGGTTTTCTGAAGGCGGCTCAAGCGCACGACCTACTCGTTTTCCCTTCCACCGGGAAAAAGGTGATGGTGGAGTATGCCAGTCCGAACACCAACAAGCCGTTGCATCTGGGTCACCTGCGCAACATCTTCCTCGGTTGGAGCGTGAGCCGCATCCTGGAAGCCGCAGGAAACGAAGTGATCAAGGTGCAGGTGGTCAATGACCGTGGCATCCACATCTGCAAGAGCATGCTGGCCTGGCGGAAGTTCGGGCAGGGAGAAACTCCTGAGAGCAGCGGCATGAAGGGAGACAAGCTGGTGGGTAGGTATTATGTGGCCTTCGACAAAGCCTACCGTGCCGAGGTGGAGGGCCTGGTAGCCAGCGGCCTGTCCAAGGATGAGGCGGAGAAGCAAGCCCCCCTTTTGCTCGAGGCCCAGGACATGTTGCGCTTGTGGGAGGCCGGAGACCCTGAGGTGCGCGCCCTTTGGGAGAAAATGAATGGCTGGGTGTACGACGGCTTCAATGCCACCTATGCCCGCCTCGGTGTCACCTTCGATAAGAACTATTACGAGAGCCAGACCTACGTGCTGGGCAAGAACGACGTGCGCGAGGGCCTGAAAAAGGGCGTGTTCTATGAGAAGGACGGTGCGGTGTGGGTGGACAACACCCCGGAGGGTTTGGATGAGAAAGTGTTGCTGAGGCGCGATGGCACCAGCGTGTACATGACGCAGGACATCGGCACGGCCATCAAGCGGTTCGAGGAATACCCCGGGCTGAGCAAGCTGATCTACACCGTGGGCAATGAACAGGACTACCACTTCAAGGTGCTGTTCATCATCCTCAGGAAGCTTGGCTTCGCCTGGGCCAGCGAGCTCTTCCACCTGAGCTATGGCATGGTGGACCTGCCCAGCGGGAAAATGAAGAGCCGGGAAGGCACTGTAGTGGATGCCGATGACCTGGTCGACGAAGTGGTGTCAGAGGCACGCAGCATGGGCGAGGAGCTCAGCAAGCTGGACGGCTTCAGTGCCGGGGAAAAGGCAGCGCTGTATGAGATGATCGGTCTGGCCGCCTTGAAGTACTACCTGCTGAAAGTGGATGCGAAGAAGCGCATGCTCTTCGATCCGGCGGCAAGCATCGATCTGCAGGGGCATACCGGGCCTTTCATCCAATACACCTATGCGCGCATACAAAGCTTGCTGCGCAAGGCCGAACTGTTGTCCGGGGACCACGGACCAGGGGCAACGGACACCCATGCATTGCTTCCAGAGGAGAAGCAGGTGCTGAAGCTGCTGCACCATTTCCCCGCCGTGCTGCATGAAGCGGAGACCCGCCTGGATCCCTCATCCCTGGCGAACCATGCCTATGAAGTGGTGAAGGCCTACAACTCCTTCTACCAGGCCATTCCCGTGCTGAAGGAAGAGGATGCCGACAAACGGGCATTCCGCCTCGCACTGAGCAAGGTGGTGGCTTCGACCACACGCCGGGCCATGTGGTGCCTGGGGATCGATGTCCCCGAGCGGATGTGATCGGTGGGTCGTTGACTTTCGGCAAGGCGAATACCACGATCGGTGTATTGCCCCCTCGAAGCCGGAAGGGGTGATTTGCGCCCATGTTCGAAGTGCCGACCTTCCCTACCCGTTGCGCATGGGTGTGCCTGTTCACCATCCCCTTGTTCGCCAATGCGCAGCAGCGCGACTCCCTGCGCACCATCGATCTGCGGGCAGCAGAGGTGGTCGGGCCCTTCCGCACCGGTGTGCGCGCACTTGGGGACACCTTGGGACCAGTGATCCTGGCGGGCAAGCGCACCGAATCCATCACGCTGGCCGCATTGGATGCGGACCTCTCCTTGAACCACGCCCGCCAGGTGTTCGGCAAGGTGCCCGGAGTGACCGTTTGGGAGAACGATGGCTCGGGCATCCAACTGGCCATAGCTGCCCGCGGCCTCAGTCCAAATAGGTCCTGGGAGTTCAACATGCGGCAGGACGGGGCCGACATCAGCGCGGATGCGTTCGGGTACCCTGAGGCCTACTACACGCCACCCATGGAAGGGGTGGAGCGGATAGACGTGGTGCGGGGGGCGGCTTCGCTGGCCTATGGACCCCAGTTCGGGGGGCTGGTGAATTTCATCATGAAGCGCGGACCCTCGGACCGCGAGCTCGGCGCGGAGGTGCGCCAGACCATGGGCTCTTATGGCCTTTTCGATTCCTATGTGGGGCTGGGTGGTACGAAAGGGAAGGTGCGTTACCAGACCTTCCTGCACCACCGCAACGCGCAAAGTTGGCGGCAGAACAGCCGGTATGGCACCACCACAGCGCATGTGAACGCACAATACACCCTTGGCAGGCGCACCTCGCTTGGGCTTTCCTACACCCATGCGTCCATAGAACAGCAACAGCCCGGTGGCCTGACGGATGTCCAGTTCCATGAGGATGCGCGGCGATCGGTGCGTGAACGCAACTGGATGACACTCCCCTGGAATGTGGCGGCCATCACCCTGGAGCACCGGCCGGATGAACACACACTGGTGGAGGTGAAGCTCTTCGGGACGCTGGCGGAGCGGAACAGCGTGGGTTTCATGAAGGCCATCACCCAGCCGGACACCATCGATAGGGCCACCGGCCAGTATGCACCTCGTCAGGTGGACACGGATGCCTATATGAACTTGGGCCTGGAGGTGCGGGGGAGACGCCAATGGAGGTTCTTCTCGCGGCAGGCCGTTCTGTCGATCGGCCTGCGCGGTTACGGCGCGGATAACACCCGCAGGCAACTGGGCACAGGCACCACCGGCACCGATCCGGACATGACCGTTCAAGGAAGCTTTGGTCGCGAGTTGGACCTGGCCACGCGCAACGCGGCATTCTATGCCGAGAGCTTGCTGCCCCTCACGGACCGCCTGGCCATTGTTCCCGGTGCGCGGCTGGAGCATATCGTTTCGCGGGTGAATGGTCGCATCAACACCGCCGGGAGTGGAGTGGTGGACAGCGGCGTAAGGACGCGCCAGCGCATCCTGCTTGGCATCGGTGCGCGCTATCTCACGGGGCCTTCCAGGCAGTTCTATGCCAACTTCAGCCAGGCGTATCGCCCCGTGCTTTACAGCGATCTCACCCCTTCGGCCACCACCGACGTGATCGACCCGGACCTGCGCGATGCCTCCGGGCACAACCTGGATGGGGGTTACCGTGGAACGCTCAGCAACTGGCTCTTCTTTGATGTGGGTGGCTTCCTCGTGCACTACAATGACCGCATCGGCACCATTCAACAGAACGGGAATAACTACCGGACCAACATCGGCACCTCGGTGAGCAAGGGTGTGGAGGCCTATGTGGAAGCCGACCTTTTGCATGGCCTGCTGGCACCGGGGCATGGTACGCACATGAGCATCTTCATCTCGTATGCGTTCACGGATGCACAGTACACCCGGTGGAACAACCCTGCGATCGCGGACAACCCGGCACTTTCGGTGGCAGGCAAACGGGTGGAATACGCACCTAAAGACCAGGTCCGCACCGGGTTGACCTATCGCGACAAGCGGCTGTCTGCTACGGTGCAGTTCAATGTGATCGACGGCATCTACACCGATGCGAGCAACACCGAGGCTCCGAACGCTTCAGCGACTGCCGGCTGGCTGCCGGGCTACACGGTGGTGGATGCGAGCGCGACCTGGTCATTACCCAAAGGCATCGCGTTGACCGCTGGCGTAAACAACATGCTGGATGAACGCTACGCCACGCGCCGGGCGGGTGGCTACCCTGGGCCTGGAGTGTTGCCAGGAATGGGTCGCAATGCTTTTCTGACCATCAGCGCACGCCTCTGATATACCTGATCACGGTCAGAACTTCGGACAGGGAACGGATTTGTGCTTACGGCCTTTCTGTTTGGGCCATTCATAGGCGAGGCTTACCTCGTGTGCGCCACCGCTGCCCAGCCCCAGCCATGAGATGGTGATATCGTAGCTGTACACAAAGCGAATGTTGCTGAGGGTCTCCACGCCGACCATCAAGATCACTGCCTCGTGGTTCGGGTAACCCGGTTGGTAAGCCTTCAGGCCCGGAAGACCACGATACCACAAACCACCTGTGAGGTTGCGGTATTCAATGTAGCCGCCCAGGTCCAGCTGGTCCCATTTATCCTGCGCTTTGTAGTGCGCGGTCAAGGTCATCAGCACATCACTCTTCGTGAACGAGCGCCCGTCCAGCGGGAATTTGTAGCCCGTATGAATGCTGGTACGAACGGGAAGGCGTGTATTCCCTACGAAGTAGAAGGTCTGCTGCGGGCGGTTGAGGTGGTTGAAAGAGGCGCCTGCCCAGAACTGCCGGGTGTAGTACATGGCGCCGGCGCTGGCATCCATGTAACCGACGCGGTCGGTCAGTCCCGGTTCAATACTGGTGCCGGCATTGTCGCGGATGATCTGGTCGGCAAAGAGCAATTTGCTGGGGTCATAGGACCGGTGCGTATAGCCGAGCCGCAAACCGGCGCGGATGCCGCTCTTGTGGCTCAGCCTTGCCTCATAGGCATAGGCGAAGGCAGCTTGGGTGAAGGCCAGCCGGTTCGTACCGGCCACATCACGCATCACGTAGCCTCCGAAGCCACTGTTCAGCGAAGGAGCCCGGTGGTCGTAGGCCACGGCATAGGTGTTGAACCCTGGTGGAATGCCGGCCCACTGCAGGCGGTAGTTCATGATCACGCGATCCTGCTGGGTATTTCCCGTGAGGGCGGGGTTCAGGTAGATCGGCGCCGCATAGAACTGCGACAGTTGCGGGTCCTGCGCACGCATCACCTGCTGCACACCCATGCAGAACACAACCAATATGAGTAGACGTGCCTTCATCGGATCAGGGTCAGATCACCGGTCCTTTCGATCACCGTGTTGTCCACGAAGCGCACCTTCAGCTTGTACACATACACATCCTGCGGGCTCAACTGTCCACGGTAGTAGCCATCCCAGCCCACGCGCATGTCGTCCGACTCGAAGATCAATTCGCCCCAACGGTTGAAGATCCACATGCGCACTTCGTCAGCGTCCTTCACGAAGGGGTAGAACACGTCGTTATTCAGTGCCCAGGGATCGAACATGCCACCACTGGATCCATTCGGATCAGGGGTGAAGGCATTGGGCATCACCACATCGTACACTGGCGTTACGGTGATGTAGCCGGTGGCTTCATCGATACATCCATTGGCATCCGTGACCACCAGGGTCACCGGGTAGGTGCCAACCGCAGCATAGGTGGTGGCCGGGTCAACAGCATTGCTGGCGCCACCGTTGCCGAACGTCCAGGCATAAGAGGTGATCGAGCCGGTGGAACCGTTGGTGAACTGGATGTCAGGCGCGTTGGTATTGGTCACCCATGTGTTGGCCGTGAAAGCGGCGTTCGGGCCCGGATGGGCGGTGACCATCCCGGTGGTGGGGCTGGTGCCCGAACAGCCGATCGCACTGGTAACTGTGAGCGATACAGCGAAGGTGCCTGGGCCATAGGTGACCTGCGCGGTGGGCGAAGTGGATGTGGTGCCGTTGCCCAGGTTCCAGAGGTAGGTGTAGCCAGGGCCCGTCACAGGGCTGGTGATCGTTACATCCAAAGGCGCGCAGCCTTCAGCTATGAAAGGCGGAAGTGTGACCACCGGCGCCTGCTCGGCATTGATGGTGATCATGGTGCTGATGTTGTTGCCACAGGCATCAATGGCCGATACGGGAATGACCATGTTGCCCCATACGTCCACGGAATGAGGACCGGGACCGGTGATGCCCATGGAAGGCCAGACGATCTCATATGCACCCGGATAGCCCAGCAACGCGGCCCCCACCTCCACCTTGGCGCCAACACACACGGTGGTATCGCTCCAGGCGGAAAGGGTGGCGGTGCTCAGGTCAAGCACATAGATGGGTACTTGCACGGTGGGTCCGGGGCAACCGGCCATGTCTGTCACGGAAACGCTCACCATCTGGCTGAAGGGGAAGGAAAACGTCACCGTGTCGCCCGTGGTCACGCCGCCCCAGGTGAACACATAGCCACCCTGGCCGCCGCTGCCCTGGGCGGTGAGCATGACCGGGGCGTTCACGCACACCGTGTCCGGTACTTGTGCCACAAGCCCTATGGGCATGGGTGCTTGCAGGTTCGTGGCCCCGTTCACGGTGCAGCCATGGGCATCGGTCACCACGAACATGTGAATGCCTCCCTGCAGACCCGTGGCCGACATGCCTGTCTGACCATTGGGCCAGTTGATCGAGTAGGGAAGTGTACCGCCGGAGGCTGTTACGGTAATGGAGCCATCGCTGCCGTTCGGACAGGTCACCGGAACGGTCGCAACGAGGTCTACCACCAAAGGGGCGGGTTGTTGAAGCACCACGGTCATCGTGGTATCACAACCCAACGTGTCTGAAACGGTGATGGCATAGAACCCTGGACCAAGTCCGGTGAGTAATGGTCCGCTCTGGCCGGGTATGTTCCACACATAGTTGAAGGTGCTGTTCACGGGTGAGAAACCGACCGACCCGTCCTGTACGCCGTGGCAACTGATGGGACCGGCGGTCAGAACAGCATTGTCGAAACTGGTGGACAGGCTCACGTGCACAGTATCCACGTCGGGTGTGCAGGCTGGGTCTCCCAGCGTGGTCAGGTAGAGGTCCACGCCGCCATTGGCCAGTTCGCCAGGCGAGGCGAGGTATTGCGGGTTCAGTCCGGACCCGATGAACGAACCGGTGCCCCCCGACCAGTTGAAGCCGGTGGAGTTGACCGCCACCCCTTGCAGCTGCACGGTATCCGTTCCGGGGCACACCACGACGTCCGCGCCAGCAATGGCCGTGCTCGGCAGCATCATGGCGTTGATCGTCACGGGGTAGGTCAGGTTGGAACATCCGTTCGCATCATTCGCCAATACGCTGTAGTTGCCGGCGGTGCCGGTGATGCTGTTCGTTGTATCCCCGGTATTCCAGAGGAAGGTGTAAGGGGCAGTGCCCACAAGTACGTTCACCGTGGCCGTGCCGTCACCCACGCCCAGGCATGATTCGTCCGTAGTCACAATGTCCACATGCAGGCCTGGAAGCACCTGGATGGAGTACACATAGGTTTGGAATGCCTGAATGGGGCAGGCGCCATCGCTCACTGTGATGATGAATGGGAAGAAGCCACTGGTGCCTGGTGCGGCGGTCCAACACACTGTTCCCGTGATCGGATTCGTGCCCGTATAGGTGAAGGTGGCTCCGGGCAGGTTCTGCTGCACGTTGGTGGTGGCTGTGAGCACATCCGAGAGGTTCGGGTCGGAGATGACCACGTCGAAACAGAAGGCTCCGGACTCACACACCTGCAGCGCATAGGGCCCAAGTACCGCGTTCGGTCCGGTGGGGTTCTGAATGGTACCAGTGTTGGGGTCTGGCGGGGCGTTGGTACAGGGGTAGGCGATGAATTGCATCTCCCGCATCACCGTGCCGATGTGCACGCCGTTCTGGTAGATGTCCACCTGTACCACCACCACCCAGTTGCCTGCCACGTTCAGCGTGAAGCTGAGCTGCCCGGTCAAGGGGTCCAGTGTAAGCCCGGGTATGGGTAGTGTAGGGGTGTACGGTGGTTGGTAAGTCACGGGCACACCACCGTTGCCCATTGCCGTGACCAGTGAGTACACTAGCGAGTCACCCTCATTGTCGAAAACGCCATAGCTGTAATTGATCGGATAACCGGCACACACGTAGGGTATGGCGATGTTGGTGAACTGTGGGGAATCCTCGCAACCCGCGGCCAGATTGTTCAAGGTGGCCTGGATGTAAGTGGGGGATGCACCTGGGTTCACCAGGTTCTGAATGGCCGCATTCCGGTAATTGGCCTGCCAGCTGATGGTCCAATAGTCACAAGGTGGAAGCGTGGCGATGCCGGTGTACACATATTGCTGGATCCCCGGCAGGGTGCCACCATTGCAGGTGCTGTTCCCGATCTCCGGCTGGCACAGCTGCGAGATCTCCACACCACCCGCCGTGGTAACAGTAAGCGTCTGGTTGCCACACGGGCTCGTGAGGTTCAGCACATAGCTCGTGTTCAGGTTGATCCCGAAACAGTCGCGATAGATCACCAGCGTGATCCGGTATTGGTTGCCACCAAGGCAATCCCAATAGATCTCGCCACCAGCAATGTGGGTAGCGGCAGCATCCCGGCTCATGAACGTGCCGGAAAGCGTGAGAAGAAGCGGCAGAAGGGTTCTATTCAGGTACCGGAGCATGGGTACTTTTCCTGTTACACTCCTACGTGATGGCCGGGGTTCTAGTTGCAGCACAAGTCTGCCTTTCTTCGCAGAGTGGAGCGATCATCGAAAGAGCGTCACATCGCCCAACCGCTCCACCACGTGGTCATCCACGAAGCGCACCCATACCTGGTATACGTAGGCATCCTGGGGGCTTAGTTGGTCGCGGTAACGACCATCCCATCCACGGGCCACATCATCCGTTTCGAAGATGAGCTCACCCCAACGGTTGTAGATCCGCATGCGGAACTCCTTCACAAAACGCACAAATGGGTAGAACACATCATTGCTCAGATCACCGGGGATCCAGTTTCCGCCGCCAGCTCCCCCAGCAGGACTGAACGCGTTGGGGATGGTTACGTCGTAAACGGGGGTCACCACCACGGTTTGCGAGACTTGTGCTTCGCAGCCATTCCCATCCTGTACCACCAGGGTCACTGTGTGCACGCCAATGCTATCGAACTGATGGAGGGGGTGCTGCGCAGTGCTTTGACCACCATCGCCAAAGGACCAGTTCCAAAGCACTGCGTTAGGTGTGCTCTGGTCAGTGAAGGAGACTGTGGGGTGGTCGATGTCGGTGATCCATGGGGATGCAGTGAACGCTGCAGTGGGTGGTGGGTGAACAATGACCAGCCCACTGGTAGGTGAAGTGGCGGTGCAGCCTGCGGGCGTTGAAACGGTAAGGCTCACAGAGAAGGTGCCCACCGCGTAGGTATGCATTGGGGCTGGCTGCGCGCTCGTGGTACCATCACCAAAATTCCAGAGGTACGCGAGCGGTCCGGCCAGGCCCATGTCTGTGAATTGGACATTGAGCGGCGCACAGCCTTCGGCTATCAGAGCGGGGAGCTGCAGGGCAGGTGGCGTTTCAAGGACGATCTCAACGCTGTCGATCAAGGTCTGGCCACACACGTTGATCACCTGCACTGCGTAGGTGCCGCTCTGGGTTACAGGTAGCGTGATCGGACCCGGCTGCTGATATCCCAGTTGGGGCCAGGACCAAATGACCGCTGCGTTGTACCCGGTGAGCGTGGCACCAAGCGTGGCCGAACCACCGGGACATACAGAAGTGTCTCCCGTGGCTGTTAGCACTGCGGTGGACAGGTCGAGCACGACCACCGGCATGCTCAGTGTGGGGCCCTGGCAACCAGCAGCATCGGTTACGGTCACCTGCACCGTCTGTGATGTGGAGAATGAGTGGGTCAATGGGCTTCCTACCCCGATACCTGACCAGTTGATACCATAGGGCTGCGTTCCGCCGCTGGTTTGAGCGACAAGCACCACAGGTGCGTTCTCGCAAACCGTATCCGGAACAACGGCTGTAAGGGTGAGTGGAGCGGGCGCTGTGACGGTGGCGGAGCCTTGAATGCTGCAACCATTCGCATCCATGGTGGTGAAGGTGTAAGTGCCTGCCCCTGCCGTCAGGACGGGACCAATGGCACCCGTGCTCCACTGCATGGCAAGGGGCGGTGTGCCTCCGGTCACCTGAAAAGTCGCAGTTCCATTGTTCAGCCCGGCACAGGTCACCGGGGTCAGCACCGGGCCGTTGACTTGCAACGGTGGCGGCTCGCTCACGATGGCGGTGATCGCGGTATCGCATCCCAGCGCGTCGGTGATGGTCACCGTGTAGGTCCCGGCGGGCAAACCCGTGGCCAGGGGACCTGATTGTACCATGGGATCGTTCCATTGATAAGTGCCCCCCGATTGGATCGGACTTACGGATATGGAACCGGTACTCCCTCCTGCGCACAGCACATCCGTTGCGCTGAGCAGTGGTTGCGCGAACTGCCCGCTGAACCACACACGCACAGTGTCCAGGTCGCCCGGGCATGTGCCATTGCCCGTAGTGGCAAGCACCAGGTCCACATGTCCGGTAGCCAATTCCGAAGCAGTGGGCACGTATGTGGCGTTCAAGCCCGTATTGCCCGGAAGGAACTGCCCGGCCCCGGTGATCCACTGGCCACCAGGAGCCCCTGAGACCACGCCATTCAAATTCACTCCGGAACCGTCACACGAGGTGATGTCCGCACCTGCCAATGCCTGAATGGGCATGATGAACTGCGTAACCGAAATGATGGCTGTAGCGGGCGGGCACTGGGATGTATCGCTCACCTGCACAGTGTAGGTGCCTGGGCCAACGGAGATCGCCGCAGTGGTGGCTCCCGTGCTCCATAGGAAGGAATAGGGTGGTGTTCCACCGCCACCACCCGCCACAATGATCGCGTTGCCTGCTCCAAAGCAGATCGTGGGGTTGGTGGGTGCGATGCCCGCAGTGAGCGTGGAGTTGAAGTACACGCGCACCGTATCGCAATAGAATGCACCGGTACAGGGACTGATAGCCTGGCCACAGACCTGGTAATCCACATAGGGCGGGTACCCCGGCTGGCCATTGACGTTGGTGCTGGCGCAGGTGGAGCAGCTGAGATAGGTGTTATAGGTTGCGGTTGGACCGGGAAATACCGAGTTCCATTGCACCGTACCAGGGGCGAAGCCGGAGGACGTGATCTGGCCAGTACAGCCTTCATTCACCGCTATATCTGGTCCTGCGGACGGCGCAGGAATAGAGGATATGCAATACTGGTTGCTGTTGTTGCCCGGCTTGCAAAAAGTGAGCTCATGCGGTCCCGGCCCGTTCAGGCAGATCGGTGCACCAACGGCCGTGGCTGGGCCGCAGTTGATCTGGTAGTACAAGGCGCCAGGTGGAACGGCCCCAGCACAAATGTTGAAGAGGATACCCTGGGCTTGCGGATGCAGCGTGACGATGAATCGGATGCAACGGTCCGGAGCGGTGGTCCCGCAACAATTGTCCTGACGCTGCATGGGTGGACTGATCCATGTGGCTGAAGGCGAAGCGCTAAGGTCCACGGCCAGCGTCGGTACGGTAGGGTCGCACTGCCCGAAGCCCAACAGCGGTGCGAGGAAGAGCAGCAGTGTGGACCAACTGATCCGAGTGTCGGGTGACATGGGGAATGATGGCTACGGGTCGATCAAGGGCCTTGGCCCCCAAACGGCTCAAACGGGAATGCGCACAGGGGGTTCCGCAGAGCCGGTTGGAACAGGTCATTGCACCCAAGCCGTGGTGTGCGGCCGCAATACTGATCAAATATGGACCGGTCGCTGCCCCAGCTTACCATTGGAACGCGATCCAAACACTGGCTCATTCTACCTTCGCGGCCCTGATATCCATAGCCTTTCCGCGGGTGGACCGGCGGGGTGCTCAGATGCCACTAGCCAAAGACACATGTTCGAGAACCTGAACGAAAAGCTCGAAAGAGCCTTCAAGGTCCTGAAGGGCCAGGGCCAGATCACGGAGATCAACGTGGCCGAGACCACCAAGGAGATCCGCAAGGCACTGCTGGATGCCGACGTGAACTTCAAGACGGCCAAGGATTTCACCGACCGTGTGAAAGCCAAGGCGCTGGGCCAGAACGTGTTGACCAGTGTGAGCCCCGGGCAGTTGCTCACCAAGATCACCCATGACGAACTGGCCCAACTGATGGGCGGGCAGAGTATGGGCATCAACCTGGGCGGCAACCCCACGGTGGTGCTCATGAGCGGCCTGCAGGGTTCGGGCAAGACCACCTTCAGCGGCAAGCTGGCGGGCTATCTGCGCAAGAAGGGAAAGAAGCCCCTGTTGGTGGCTTGTGACGTTTACCGGCCTGCGGCCATCGACCAGTTGGAGACCCTGGGCAAGCAACTGGACGTGGTGGTGTTCAGTGACCGGGAGAACAAAGACCCGGTGAGCATCGCGAAGAAGGGGGTGGAGTATGCGAAGACCCACGGCTTCACCGCCGTGATCATCGATACCGCCGGCCGTCTGGCGATCGATGCGCAGATGATGGACGAGATCGCCCGCGTGAAGAAGGCGATCGCTCCGCAGGAGACGCTCTTCGTGGTGGATGCCATGACCGGTCAGGACGCGGTGAACACGGCAAAGGCTTTCAACGAACGGCTGGACATCGATGGAGTGGTGCTCACGAAGCTCGATGGCGATGCACGTGGCGGTGCCGCACTAAGCATCCGCAGTGTGGTGGACAAGCCCATCAAGTTCATCGGTACGGGTGAGAAGATGGAGGCGCTGGACGAGTTCCACCCGGACCGCATGGCCGGTCGCATCCTGGGCATGGGCGACGTGGTGAGCCTGGTGGAGAAGGCGCAGGAACAGTTCGACGAGGAGCAGGCCCGCCGCATTCAGAAAAAGCTGGCCAAGGACCAATTCGGCTTCGACGACTTCCTGGACCAGATCCAGCAGGTGAAGAAGATGGGCAGCATGAAGGACCTGCTGGGCATGCTGCCCGGCGCCGGCAAAGCGCTGAAGGACCTCGACATCCCGGATGATGCGTTCAAGCACATCGAGGCCATCATCAAGAGCATGACCCCGGAGGAGCGCCGCAGCCCCTCCATCATCAACGGCAGCCGCCGTCAGCGTATCGCAAGCGGCAGCGGGCGCGATGTGCCCGAGGTGAACAAGCTCATGAAGCAGTTCGAGGAGACCCGTAAGATGATGAAGATGATGGGGGATAAGACCAAGATGCAGAACATGATGCGGCAGATGCAGCAGGCGCAGGGGATGCGGCGGTGATCTCGCCACACGATCAATGGGTGAGCCCTGGTTTGAAGGGGCCGTCTCCTAACATAGGGCCTCGCTCTGTTGAAAGGCGCTTGTGCCGGTTGAAACCAATCTCAAGATGCAAACGTTCCGAGGGCGCATTAAAGCGACCTCATGCGTCAACCTGCAGCCCTAATTCTCGTTCTGGCCTCCTTACACAGCGGTGCCGTGGTCATCAACGGCTATGCACGCGTCACGGATATTGCGGGGAATACGCTGGACATTGCCAACCCCAATGAGACCGCAGCCAGCTTTACAGCTGGAAAACGCGTGGTCATCATGCAGATGCAGGACAATGTAATCGGGTCTAACACGGCGAACAACGCCAGCTTCGGGGATCTATCCAACATCGAGATGGCTGGCCGGTATGTGATCCGTGAGATCGCATCAGTAACCCGGAGCAGTGGCACGTTGACCACCATCACATTGACCAGCTCTCCAGGCATGACCTTCAATTTTGGCAATACCCGAAGGGTGCAGGTCATCACCTATGAGCGCTTGGGCGGCGGTTCGGACTTTACCACCACGGCCCAGATCGACGCCCTGGCATGGAACGGCAACGTGGGAGGGGTGGTGGCTTTTGAAGTGACCGGGATACTTACCCTGGCGCATAACATCATTGCAGATGGCGCTGGCTTCCGTGGGGGAGCAAGGACCACGGGCGGTGGAGGAAGCTGTAATAACACCACGTTCCGTTCGAACATATCTTCAACCACGGAAGCCACCAAGGGAGAAGGGATCTACCGCATCAACAATGATGACTACCGCAAAGCACGAGGTAAAGTGTTGAATGGCGGCGGGGGAGGGAACAGCCACAATGCGGGTGGTGGTGGAGGTGGTAATTTCAGAGCTGGTGGGAATGGTGGGAACGGCTGGGGGTGTTCATCCACCCCTGCGGGTGGTATAGGTGGTATTGACCTTTCCGGCCAGATCGCCGCCAGTCGGCTTTTTATGGGCGGCGGAGGGGGAGGAGGTGAGGGCAACAACAGCGTGGCCTCTGATGGGGGCAATGGCGGGGGCATCATCCTCATTAAAGCGAACGCGATAAGGACAAGCGGCAGCTGTGGCGGTGGGCGTGTCATTTCCGCCAATGGGGTGAACGCTCCGAACGCAACGGGAAACGATGGCGCAGGTGGTGGAGGTGCTGGCGGTTCGATCTACCTAAGTGTGCCGGCATACAACATTGCCGGTGGTTGTCAGCTTACCGTTCGAGCCAATGGCGGGAACGGAGGCGCTGTCAACACATCTGCAGCACATGGTGGTGGGGGCGGCGGTGGACAAGGGGTTGTGCTGTACTCGATCGCCCAGCCCACCACGAACATCACCACACAGGCGATCAACGGAACCTCGGGTTGCGACAACAATACCTCACCTTGCACGTCCATGACGGCACAGCCAGGGGCAGGGTCCAATGGAGCTGGTATCATACCCGATGCACCCGGGCCGCTTCCGGTAGAACTGCTTTCCTTCAAGGCACTAGTTATGGGCAACCAGGCTGTTCGGTTGGAGTGGGTTACCGCAACTGAACGGGACAATGCGTTCTTCACCGTTGAACGCAGCCTTGACCTGGACACCTGGAACCCCGTGGTACAGGTGGTGGGTGCGGGGAACAGTCAGGAACAATTGAGCTACTGGGCCATGGATGAAGCGCCCCCCCGGGAGTTCCTTTACTACCGTCTGCGGCAAACGGACCTGGATGGGACGAGCACGTTGAGTGACATGGCCACCGTAGACCTGCGCAATACCAGCACCGCAGAGCCGGTCTTATTCCCCAATCCCGCTCAAGGCATAGTCCATTTCTCCTTCCCCGAAGCGCTGGAAGAAGGTGTTTCCCTCGTGCTTATCGATCCTGCAGGCCGCGAGATACGGTCATATTACCTGGCAGGTGGGCAGACGCGCTACTCAGCTGATCTTTCCGGTGTCCCTGCTGGTCTGTACCGCATGCAGATCATTTCGAACGGACGGATCTCCGTTCGCAGCCTGCTTGTGTCACCCTGACCTATTGCATCTGAAAGTCCAGCTTGTGGAAGTGGAAGTCCGGACTGTGGAGGTCGATCAGGAAGCCTGTGACCTTGTGGTCCGCATCAAATGTGAAGGTGATGTAGCCGGGCTCCAGGAAAGGGTCCGCGTGCTGCCACTGGAAGGTGTCGAAATGCCAGTGTGCCAGCTCACCGGTAAAGAGTTCAGGGGCAGGCTTGAGCACCAGCACTAGGCGCCCGGCTTGCTCAGTGATCATCGCCTGCCCGTAGATCTTGTCCGAATACGTGCCTGTGTAACTGGAAAGCGGCAGCGTGGGCTTGGTCTTCTGCACACGTGCGGCCTGCCGGTCAGCCACTCGCTTCGTGTCCGCATCCTTGTTGGTCTGAATGCGGGGCAGCATCATGGTCACGGGGTCGGCCTTTCCATCGCCGAGGTACAGGTCCAGGATCTTGTTGGTGACCGCGAAGACGCTGTAGCTCTCGCCATTGCCCAGGCAGATCACCGCCAGGTCCTTGTCCGGCACCACGGCATGGTTCAGGATGAAACCGGGCATGCCCCCGCTGTGGGTGATCACCTTGTTGCCTTTGTTGTCCTCCACGAACCAGCCCAAGGCCGCCCCATCACGCCGGCCACCCATGGCCAGGTGCGTGCTCGTGAGCTTGCGGAATGTCCCGGGCTTCAGGAAGACCTTGTCGCCCACCTTGCCTTCGTTGGCCCACATGGCATCCCACTTGGCCAGGTCGGTCACCGTGCTGAGCACCCCGCAGGCACCGTCCGCACCTTGAAGCGGCTGGTAGGCCATGCTCTTCTGTACAGCCTTCGGGTCCTGCCCTTTGCGCACGTGGGGCAGGGCCACGTCCGGCATGCTGGCCAGGTCCGCGGTTTCCACCCGGCTGCGGTCCATGCCCAGCGGTTGGAAGATGCGCGTGGTGATGAACTGGTCCCAGCTCATGCCGCTCACGCGTTCGATCACCCGTGCGGCGGCGATGTACATGAGGTTGCTGTAGCCAAAATCGGTGCGGAACCCGTAGGTGAAGGGCTCCTGCGCATGCCGCGCCAGGATCTCATCCTGGCTGTACCCCGTGCCGTACCACAGCAGGTCGCCGTCGAAGGTGTCCCAACCGCTGCGATGGCAGAGCAGGTCCGCCACGGTCATCTGATCGGTCCGGTAGGCATCCGGGGTCCGGAACTCGGGCAGATGCTTGCGCACCGGGTCATCAAAGCTCAGCTTGCCTTCATCCGCGAGCAGGCCGATGGCACAAGCCGTGAACGCTTTGCTGATGCTGGCGCAATAGAAGATGGAGTTCGGGGTGACCGGGTCCGGCTTGGCCAGATCGAGCTTGCCGTAGCCCTTGCTCCAGATCAACCGGCCTTCCTTCACGATACCCACCGCCAGTCCCGGCTGGTCGAATTTCACCACGGCGTCGGTGATGTAGGCGTGCAATGCGGTGGTATCCAGTGGCTCCTGGGTAAAGGCAATGGCAGGACCGGCGAGCAGCCAGCTGATCAACCAAAGGCGAACGGTTCTCATGCCACGAATATCGAGGCAAAGGACCTTTGTTATGCACGCCGTTCCATTCCTCCCGGCTTCCCACCGCTCATGTAGGCCACCGGGGGCATTCCAAGGGCCACTGGTACTTTTCGGCGGTGCACGGGCGTTGTGCCCAAGTCCATTCCATGATCGACCTGAAGGGCATTCGCAAAGCTTACCGCACAGGAAGTAACATTCTGCAGGTGCTCAAGGGCATCGATCTGCATGTGGGGGCCGGTGAGCTCGTGAGCATCATGGGCAGCTCCGGCTCGGGTAAAAGCACCTTGCTCAACATCGTCGGGATCCTGGACAATGCGGATGCCGGCGAGTACAGGCTGGGGGAAACGCTGATCAAGGACCTGTCGGAGACCAGGGCTGCCGAGTTGCGCTCGAAGTACATCGGCTTCGTCTTCCAGAGCTTCAACCTGATCAGCTACAAGAACGCGGCGGAGAATGTGGCGCTGCCCTTGTACTACCAAGGCATGGGCCGCAAAAAGCGGCATGAGCTTGCCATGGATATGCTGGGGAATGTGGGTTTGCGCGATTGGGCGCACCACCTGCCCAACGAGCTGAGCGGGGGGCAGAAACAACGGGTGGCCATTGCGCGGGCATTGGTATCGGGCCCCAGGCTCATTCTTGCCGACGAACCCACGGGTGCCCTGGATACCACCACCAGCAAGGAGGTGATGGACCTGTTGCTCCAGGTGAACCGGGACCTGGGCCTCACAGTGGTGATCGTCACCCATGAGCATGACATCGCCGCCATGACCCAACGCGTGATACGCCTGAAGGATGGGTTGATCGAGAACGCCCATGTCGATCCCGCCTCCCTGGTGGAGCACGTGCGCTAAGACCGGACCCCAGGAACCTTCAACCTGCAGCCCATAACCCACAACCTGCGATCGGAACATGTTCGACCGAGAGAAATGGGGTGAGGTATTCGAGAGCATCGGCAAGAACAAGCTGCGTGCGGTGCTCACGGGTGTCAGTGTCTTCACGGGCATTTTCATGCTCATCATGCTGCTCGGCATGGGCCGCGGCCTGCGCAATGGGTTTGAACATGGCTACCGGAACAATGCCAAGAACGTGATCAACCTGCGGGGTGGCATGACCATGCGTCCGTGGAAAGGGATGCCGCCCAACCGGCGCATAACCCTGACCAACCGCGATCTGGAAGCCATACGCCGCAGCGTGCCGGGCATTCAGTACAGCAGCGGCGAGTATTGGTTGTGGAGGGGGAACAGCGTACTCAACTTCAAGGAGAAATACGGGAACTATACCATTCAGGGCATCGAGCCGGACTACTGGCACGTGGAGACCCAGGTGATGCTCGCGGGGCGCTACATCAACGGGCCTGATCAAGTCGAAGGGCGCAAAGTGATCGTGATCGCGGATGATGCCCGCGACAAGCTCTTCGGCAAGTCGGATCCGCTGCACGAATGGATCCAGGTGAACGGTGTGCCCTTTGAGGTGGTGGGGGTGTACAAGTTCGAAAGCAATCAGGGCCAGAACCAGCGCAGCCGCGTGTTCATTCCGCTGAGCACGGCCCAAAGGGTCTTCGGCGCATACACCGACCTGGACGAGATCTATCTGACCCTGGGCGATGCCACCGTGGAGGAAAGCATCCTGATCGCCGACCGCATTCGAAGCCTCATAGCGGGCCGGCACAATTTCGACCCCGGCGACCTGCGGGCCGTCTGGATCGAGAACCAATTGGAGAACTACGTGAAGTTCGCCGGCATTTTCGGTGCCATCAACGCCTTCATCTGGATCATGGGCATCGGCACCATCATCGCCGGCATCATGGGCGTAAGCAACATCATGCTCATCGTGGTGAAGGAACGCACCCGCGAGATCGGCATCCGCAAGGCCATCGGCGCCACGCCGGCCTCGGTCACCGGCCAGGTGATGATGGAGGCGTTGGTGATCACCGCATTGGCTGGATATGGTGGCCTTCTGCTTGGCATTGGCACACTGGAAAGCATCGCCACCCTGCTGCCCGGCGGGCCCATGTTCCGCGACCCCGAGGTCAATGTCGGTATCGCCGTGCAGGCCTTGGTCCTGCTCATTGTCACCGGCACGCTGGCCGGTCTCATCCCTGCGCGGCATGCGGCCCGCATCCGTCCCATTGAAGCCTTGCGTGATGAGTAGGTGGACCAAACGGTTGTCAGTTGACAGTTGTCAGTGGTCCACACCGTCAACTTGCGATCGCGTGCCGGCAACCAACAACGGACAACGAGGACCCCATGTTCGACCGTGACCGCTGGAACGAGATCTGGGTAACCTTGAGCCGCAACAAGCTCCGGAGTTTCCTCACCGCCTTCGGGGTGGGCTGGGGCATCTTCATGCTCATTGTGATGCTGGGGGCCGGCAACGGATTGAGCAACGGCGTCAACCAGGCGTTCGCAGGTTGGGCCAGCAACTCCTGCTACGTCTGGGCACAGACCACTTCGCTGCCATACCAAGGATTCCCCCGCGGCCGGTGGTTCAGTTTCGACAATGAGGACATCGCCCTGATCCGCCACAAGGTGAAGGGTGTGGACGCACTGGCGCCACGTTTGCAACTCGGTGGTTGGCGGGGCGGCAACAACGTGGAGTATCGGGGCAAGACCGGGCCCTTCTCGGTGAACGGCGATGTGCCGGACGTACTGCGCATCCAGGGTACCGAGGTGGTGAAGGGGCGTTTCCTGAACGAACGCGACCTGCATGAGAACAGGAAAGTGGCAGTGATCGGCACCCGCCTGGTGGAGGTGCTGTACGAGAAGGATGAGGAGCCGTTGGGCACATGGATCAAGATCCAGGGAGTGTACTTCCAAGTGGTGGGGGTGCACCGCCCCAAGGCCTCGGCCAACATGGGTGGCGACCAAAGCGCCGTGGTGCATGTGCCATTCACCACCTTCCAGCGCGCCTTCAACGCCTTGAACCGGGTGCACTGGTTCGCCATCACCGCGCATGAAGGCACTCCAGCCTCGCAGGTGCAGGCCGATGTGAAGCGTGTACTGGCCGTTAAGCACCGTGTTCATCCGGATGACGATCTCGCCTTTGGCAGCTTCAATGTGGAGGAGATGTTCGACATGACCAACAACCTGTTCAAGGCCATCACGGGGCTGGGCTGGTTCGTGGGCGTGCTGACGCTGCTTGCGGGTGCCATCGGTGTCAGCAACATCATGCTGGTCATCATCCGGGAGCGCACCAAGGAGATCGGCATTCGCCGAAGCATTGGGGCCACACCGGGCAGCATCACTTCCCAGATCGTTCTGGAGTCGCTCACGCTTACGGTCATCGCCGGTTACCTCGGCCTGCTGGTCGGTATGCTCATTCTGGAGGCCATCAGCTCAGCAGGCATGGATAGTGAGTTCTTCGCCCGCCCCGAGATCGATCTCACCGTGGCGCTCATCGCACTGGGCGTACTTATCCTCAGTGGACTTTTCGCTGGTTACCTGCCCGCCCGCCGCGCCCTGGCCATCAACCCTGTGGACGCTCTGCGCGCGGAATAGCCTGTTGACAACCCTCAACCGCACATCAACCATCAACCCTCAACCCTCAACCGGGGCCGTAGCATGAAACGCATCCTCAAGCCGATCCTCATCCTGGTGGCCATTGCGGTGGTCCTTTGGTCATTCTGGTTCCTTTACAACAAGGGCGCGAAGAAACCTGAGGAGTTCACTGCAGAGAAGCCGCGCAAGGAGAACATCGTGAAGAAGACCGTGGCCAACGGCAAGGTGGTGCCGCGGCGCGAGATCGCGATCAAGCCCGTGGTCAGCGGCATCGTGACCGAGCTGCTGGTGGAGGCCGGACAACAAGTGAAGCAGGGTGACGTGCTGGCCCGCATCCAGGTGGTGCCGGACATGCTCAGCCTGAGCAATGCGGAGAACCGCGTGCGCAACGCGGAGATCAATGTGCAGAACGCCCAGATGAACTTCGATCGCAACAAACCACTCTTCGACAAGGGCGTGATCGCGGCGGCGGAGATGCAGACCTTCGAGATCGCCTTGCGCAGCGCGAAGCAGGAATTGGATGCAGCGCAGGACGCGCTTCAAGTGGTGCGTGATGGCATCAGCAAAAGCACCCGTGGCGTGGCCAACACCCTGGTGCGCAGCACCGTCACCGGCATGGTGCTCGATGTGCCCATCAAGCTTGGAAGCAGCGTCATCGAGCGGAACAATTTCAACGAAGGCACCACCATCGCACTGGTGGCGGACATGAATGACCTGATCTTCCAGGGCAAGGTGGATGAGAGCGAGGTGGGCAAAGTGCGGCTGGGCATGCCCGTGGTGCTCACCGTGGGGGCGGTGGAGAACGCCTCATGGGATGCAGAACTGGAGTACATCGCACCAAAAGGGGTGGAGGAGAGCGGCGCTGTGCAGTTCGAGATCCGCGCCGCCGTGAAGGTGAAGGAGGGCATGACCTTGCGCGCGGGCTACAGCGCCAATGCGGACATTGTGCTGGAACGGCGGGACAGCGTGATGACCGTACCCGAGGCCATTGTGGAGTTCAATGCCAAGGGCGACAGTGCGTGGGTGCAGGTGAAACAAGTGGAAGGGTGGAAGCGCACGCCGATCCGCACCGGGCTCAGCGATGGTCTGAACATCGAGGTGCTGGAAGGGCTCACCTATGAGACCGAGTTGAAGGGCTCTCGTAAAGTGGACACCCCCGAGGTGGTCGTGGAAGTGGATTAAGCAGTGGGTGTGTGATGGTCGCATGGCCACCTTTGTCGCATGAAAGGGACGGGATCGGGATCGGACGCGCACCTTATTGAAGTGCGCTTGCGCAACATCAACGCCTTGTTCAACTCCATGGACCCCTCGCCCTTCCATGAGAAGGACCTGGATGCCGCGGCTGAGGATTTCATCGTGGGTTGGGCTTTGAAATTCCCGCTTGGCGACCGGGTCGCCCTTCAGGTGCAGCTGGAAGAATGGCCAGGCGATGAGTCAGCCACCTCGATCCCGGCAGCCGTAAGGCACCATTTCGCGTATCGTACAGAACTTATTGGAAGGGAATTCAGCCAGCTGATGCGACAAGCACGAGGCAGCCTGGCCATCGGCTTGTCATTCCTGGCCCTGTGCCTTCTCACCAGCCACTACCTGCTGGGGGATATGGAGCAAGCGTGGGCCAAGATCCTGCGCGAAAGCCTCTCCATTGCCGGCTGGGTGGCCATGTGGCGACCCATGGAGTTGTATCTGTACGACTGGTGGCCACTCCGCCACCGACGCAAGCTTTATGAAAAGCTCAGCCGCATGCAGGTGGATGTGGTACGCAGGAACTGACCGCGATTGGCTCACGATGGCCGTTCGCGCCACGCATGGTTCAACAGGTGAACCACCTCATCGTTCTCCACGGGCATGAAATCCTCATAGAACTGCCCAACGGCCCTGAAGTTGTGCGGTGCCAGAAGGCACACGAACTCGTCTGCGTGGATGCGGGCCTTCCGCACGAACGAAGCGGGAACCACGGGCATGGCCACCACGATGCGCGCGGGTTGCTGCTTGCGCAACAAACCCAGTATGGCCAGCAACGTATGGCCCGTGGCCACTCCATCGTCTACCACGATCAATGTGCGGTCCTTCATCCGGGGTGGGGGCCGTTGGCCCCGGTATTGGTGCGCGCGTTCCTGCATTTGCGCACGTATGCGTGTCACTTCATGCTCCACATACGAAGCCGGTACGTCGGGGAGCTGTTCCACACTCACCGCTTCCGGTGATACTGCCCCGATGGCGTACTCGGGGTTCATCGGGTGCCCGATCTTCTTGGCGAGGACGATGTCCAGTGGAAGGTCCAATGCGATGGCCACGGCATGACCCACCGCCACGCCGCCACGCGGTATGGCCAACACCAGCGCATCCGTACTCCGGTAGGCTTCCAGTTCTTTCGCCAGCAAGGCCCCGGCCTCGGTCCTGTCGATGAAGTAGTTGCGCTGCATGGTCCGGATGGAACTATTGGGCAAGGTACCAGCTAGGTCGCTGCCACTCCGTGAGCGCGCGCGGTCCCCAATACGGGTGGTGATCCCACCGGGGTGATCCGCGGCTCATGCGGCCGCGCCATGCCAAAGCCAAGGTGGGTCTGTGGTGGGCGACCGGGCGGGAGCATACCCCAACCTGTGGATCGACCACCGGATAAGCTGGCTGACCAGTCGATCAGAGGTACTGGAACAGCAAGGGCGCTTCGGGGTAGCCTTGCTCCGTGCCCGTTGCCTGCCGTACCCATGGGGTCGCCCGACCAACATCCGCAAGCTGTTGGCTGGCGGCGATCGGCTTGGCTCTCATCACCTTGGCATCCCCTGCGCAGGACATCGAGCAGATCGACCTGAAGCGGCCGGTGCAGTTGAATGGCAGCCTGAACATCGCCATGGAAGGGTATTCGGTAAGTGGTATCCCCGCGCGCCGCCAGCCCTTCACTTGGACCCTGAGCGGGGCGCCCACCCTTACGGTGCTCGGGGTGGTGATGCCCTTCCAAGTCCTGCTGGGCAACTTCGAGAACCGCTACTTCCAGCCCTTCAACCAGTACGGCATCAGTCCGCGCTACCGCTGGCTCACGGTGCACGCGGGTTACCGAAATGTGAATTTCTCGCCTTTCACCCTGGCAGGCTACCGCATGCTGGGTGGGGGCGTGGAGATCAACACCGCTTACAAGGGTGAAGGGAGAAGCGGCCTGCGGCTGGGGGTGATGTACGGACGCCTGAACCGCAGCACCGCGCTGGACAGTGCGCAGTTCGCCAACCCGCTCGCCTACCGCCCCCTGCCCAGCTATACGCGCATGGCCTATGCCATCAAGGTAGGAGTGGGGCACGACCAGGGCTTTGTGGACCTCACTTACCTGCAGGGCTGGGACGTGGAAAGCTCGTTGGAACCCGCCCTGCGCGACAGCGTGGCCCCGCAGCGCAACACGGCCTTCGGCATATCCTGGCGCAAGAACCTGTACCAAAAAGCCCAGCGCCGCCTGTATTGGAAGGCTGATCTGGGTGTGAGCGTCTACACCCTGGACGACCGCCAGCGGCCCGTGGATGTGGAGGGGTCACCGGCCATCGTGCAGAACGTGGTCACCGACTGGCTCGATGCCCGCATCAGCACCCAGTACCTTATGGCAGGTGAGACCAGCCTGAACTATGAAGGCCGAGGCGGGGGCATCGGTGTGGCCTACAAACGTGTGGACCCCGAGTACCGCAGCATGGGGGCCTACTTCTTCCAGAACGACATCCAGCAGGTGACGGTGACCCCAAGCCTGCGTCTGGACAGCGGGCGGGTGAACATCAACACCAGCTTCGGCATGCAGCGCGACAACCTCTTCGGCCAGCGCTTCGTGACCAGCGAACGCCTGATCGGCAATGTGAACCTGAACTGGAACCCCACTCCACGCTTCGGTGTGAGCGCGAGCTGGAGCAACTTCGGGGTCACCCAGAACCCCACACGCGTATCGCCGGATGCCGAGCTCTTCAAGCAGGTCTCCAACAACTACACGCTGGTACCCTTCCTCAACCTACAGGGCGAAAAGGTGATGCGCACCGTGCAGGTGGTGGCCGTGTACCAATCGCTCAACAGCCCGGTGGCCACTCTCAACGCACCACCGGACCAGCATACCCTGGTGGGCGCCCTTGTTTACAGCCACACCTGGATGGCGCGTGGGATAAGCCTCATGGGCTCGGTGAACCACAACAACACGGTGCTCGACCAGGGCGATGTGGGATCCACCGGCGCAGGGGTAGGCGTAAGCCTTCCGGTGTGGAAGCGCCGCCTGCAACTGGGCGTGAACGGCATGTACAACGGCAACCGCTTCAACGGCACCGCCAACGGCCACACCATGAACGCCATGGCCGACCTGGGCATCACCGTGCACAAGCGTGGCAGGCTCGGCCTGCAGGTGGTGCACACCATGAACAGGGCCACCGACGAGGCCGTGTTCCGCTCCTTCGACGAGACCATCTCACGCATCAGCTACGGACTGAACTTCTGAAGGCATGACCACCCGATCCACCGTACGCTACTGGCCACCAACGTTCCCGCTGCTGCTGGCCACTTTGATGGCCCTTTTTGCCGTAGCTGATGGCAAGGCGCAACAACGATTCGGCTCGGTCATCGTCACGGTGAACCTCATTCCACCATACTCCGCCTATGCGTACGACTACAATGACCTGACCGGTCAGGCCATCATCACCCTCACCAACACCACACGCAGCACCCAGCAGGTGCGCCTGGAAGGCAGTCTCACCAACACCAGCGCGGGCCTCTTCGTGCGCACCAACCCTGGCCATCGCGGGCCTTCGCCCATCGTGCTGCCTCCCGGCGGTGTGGTGGTGCTCAGTACACAACCCGGGGTCTTCGACTTCTTCGATGGGGGCAATGTCTCCACCAACGCGGATGAGTCCGTGCAGCGCGCCATCACCCAGACCGGCCAGCTCCCGGAAGGCATTTATGAGCTGTGCGTGGCCGCCTACGACTACAACGGTCCCACGCTTCTGAGCTCACCCGGCACCGGCTGCTTCACCTTCGCGCTCTACTTCGCGAACCCGCCCCTGATCACCCAGCCAGTGAACGGCTCGGTGCTCAGTGCGCACATGACCAATCCGGTGTTCACCTGGACACCACCACTGGGCAACCTCGCCGGCGCCCTCATCGAATATGATCTGGTGGTGACGCCGGTGTTCCCCGGGCAGGACCCCAACGATGCCATCATCGCCGCGCGCACCTACCAGCGTGGGCAGCCCGTGCTCGTCAAAGAGGGGCTTCCGGCCAACATATATGTGCGGCAGGTGTTCGACCTGGCCTTCGAGCAGGGCCAGCAGTACGCCATGCTGGTCACCGCGCGCGACCGCAACGGCGTGGTGGGCATCAGCAACCTGGGAAGGAGCGAGATCAGCGTGTTCACCGTGGGAACCGCGGATGCGCCGGTGATCCCTTACAGCGGCACGGCGCCTTCGGGGCCCATCATCGATCCGGGCATCTCGCCGGCATTCCTGGCCAGTACGCTTACCGGCAAGATCCATTACTTCTGGCACAACCCGAGCGATCACGGTGCGACTTCGGCATCGAGCAGCGGCGGAGCGCTCAATACAGGCGCCATGGGCTCCATCAATGCGACGAACCTCGTCTCGCAGGCAGCGCCCGCGAACGATGGCAATCGTGTTGGTTTCAGCGGCTTCACGCAATCGCCTCTGGCGGGAGTGACCGTTCAACTGGTGCAGGCACTGCAATTCCAGAGCGCTCCTTCAATGGGTCCCATCGCAGCGCCTTTGCTGCCAGGGCTCATCCTTCAGCCAGAAGGGACGAGCGCACATGTGCAGGGCCAGCCAGGCATGAGTTTGCCGGTGCTGGCCACAGCCACAACTGATGCGCAAGGGAATTTCGTGTTCAACGTTCCGAATGTGCAGGCCCTCGATCTCAGCTGGAAGCAAGGCACGGTGAGTACCACGGCGGCTTACAGCGGCGAGTTCAACAACAGTTACACCGGCACCTTCCGCCGCGTGCTCATGGTGCGCGTGGGCAACCCGGCGCGCACGTATTACGCGCAGCCGGTGCAGTACAATGCTGCGTTGCCTGCCAACGGCGACCTCGGTCTCTTCCACGCCCAAGTGAAGAGCTTCGATACCAAGGTGCTGGTGGCCGAGCGGCAGGACCTTTCCATCAAGAAGGCCGGCTTGCGCGTGCACCTTCTGCGCAAGGCCAACACCAAGCCAAGCCTGGTCCCAATGGATGAAGGAAAGCGCGGCAACCTGAGCGCCAAGCGCGTGATATCCGTGAACCTGGTGCAGTACGAAGTGCTCGATTCCGCCATCACCGACGCGCAGGGCATGGCCCAGTTCCGGGACCTGGTGCGCTTCGATTGCTCCAGCACCAGCAGCAACAACCTCTACTACCTCTGGTCGAAGCCGGCGGACGAATTCTTCACCCAGCATAGCGTGCACAACACACCGCAGCCGGTGAACTACATGTACCAGAGCGATTGGGGCAGCTCGGCGTGCTATAACCCGTCCATGGGCAGCATCGCGGCGGCCTGCATGAAGTGCAACCTCACCGACCGCGATGGGTTCAGCACGGCTTCAGCGGCCCATGCGCGAGCCTACAAGGGACAGGACCAGTGGCTTTACAATGTGAACCGCGTGGTGGCGCAGAACCCGAAAGTGACCGCACAGGTGAAGAACAATGCGGCGGGTACGCAGTCGGGCTTGGCCATGAACGAACCGGGCGTCACCTGGCGCTTGTGGCGGATCAACCGCGCGGGTGCCGATCAGCTGAAGAACGGCAACACGAACTGGGGTGCCATGCTGGAAGGTTACCAGCCCGACGGTTTCATCATGGCGCAGAACATGCTCGCCAACGCTGGCCATGCCATGGTGCTTCAGGAGATGGGCAGCACTGGCGGCGACGGGCGCATCCACAGTAGCTTCCTGCCGGTGCAGATGAACAGCAGTGGCGAGCAGATCGGCAACTTCTATGTGCTCGACCTCCAGAAGCAGGGCTTCCGCCGCAAGATCCATGTGGCGAATCGCATCGTGACCGGAGCAGGGTCACAGGTGAATGTGAGCCAGGTTGGATCGCTGCCGAACCTCACGGGCATCCTCGGGAATATCAGTACGGGCAGCCCGTCCCCGAGCGCGGGAAACACGGCGCCTGCAACGGGCGATGTGAGCATGCTGCGCCGAGGGTCCCAGTACAACCAAGGCGAGTTGTGGATGGACCCTACTTCGACACTCACGCTCACCTTCATCGATCCAGCAGGCCAGCCTGTGAAGTGCAACAGTTACTACTGGGACCAAGTCCTGGGTGTGGAAGGCGTGATGGCGGAGTCACAAACGCTGCTCAACCCCCGTCGGGAACGCCGGGTGATGCAGGTGCCCGGTTCGCCGCTCACACAATTGCGCGTTGTGGTTATCCCGAACAACAGTGATCTCTACCAGCGCGATACCATCCTGGTAAGCGTGCCGGTTGGCGCGGCCGTGAGCCACACGGTGACGGTGCCCTACCGCTTGCACCGGATCCATTTCGTAGTGCGCGAGGAGCCTGGCCCTTCGGTGGCGCTGCTGCCGGGTCAGGACCCCGAAACGGCGGGATCGCGCATCGCGAATGCACGTGTGGTGCTGGTGGGCACCAATGCCCAGATGTACCCCACCGAGAAGCACCCGGATACCAGCCCTGGCGGTGCAGCCGCATCTGTGGCGGGCAACGTGTACGAGCGTCTCACCGATAGTCAGGGCCGCGTGGACTTTGCCTTCAAGGCATCGGCCGGAGAGAGTTTCACCTTCCGTGTGATGACGCCGGCCGGTGGCGCGCACGTGACGAGGGAGATGATCGTGAGTTCATTACCGGGCAAGCGCTGGCAGGTGAAGAACGTGCAATTGGGGTTGGGCCGCACCGTGCGTGGCAAGGTCACCATAGACAGTGCGGCGGTGGCGGGCGCCAAGGTGCGCTGGGAGAACGGCTCTCTGGTGGGGGAGACCATCACCAACGCCCAAGGCGAATACACCCTCACCAACGTGCCGCGCAGCCTCACGCGCTTCAGCGCTGCCAAGGCGCCCTATGCTGGCATGGAGTGGGATGAGGCCCAGACGAACAGCAACGCATACGGGACAGCGGTCCTGTCGGGCATCTCCTTCAGCGGCACCCAGAACATGGAGGTTACGATCGATTTCCAGCTGCGCATTTACGCGGGCATGGACTTCAGCAGCATCCTGGGCTTCCCGCTGGAAGTGACCGCCTTCGCGGAGGAGCCGGGGAACCGGGCACGGATCGGCGGTTGGATCAGCGTGCGCGACTCGGCGAACGCGTTGTTCCGCATCAACCAGACCGCGGCGGATGGCAGCAGCCTGCGCAGCGTGCGCTTCTTCAATACCGTGGTGGAGAAGGACGAAGCCAATTCTTACACGCTTGGCAACGAGACCGTTTCGCCCACGAAGCCCGTGAGCCTGCCCATGTCGCTCGGATCTAACGAGGTGGCCATCGGCGTGTACCCCACCACCGGCGAGCAGGCCTTTACCTACCACGGGTCGTTGCGCGACACGCAGCAGGGCATCGCGCTGGATCGTCCGGCGGGCAACGACATGCGCGGTGCGGTAATGGCTGGTGTTCGCGTGGCCGCAGCTTCATTCACGGATAACAACTTCGCCCTGGCCGATGCCGCCATCAGCCTGGTCGCACCGCAGGGTGGCATGCGTCTCGCGGCTTTCGCCAGCGATGCACGGAGCTGGTACCCCCCTGGTGAACCGTTGAACGTGGCCAATGGTGAAGGGCAGCCCTTCAATTATGAACTGCACGGCTTCCAAGCGAGCAGCATAACGGCCAGCAGTTATATGTACAGGGATTCGCTCGTGCTCGATACGCGCATCCACACGGAGCTGGAGCACATCCCAGCGCCGGACAACGACCTCGACCTCCCCATCGGGCGTATCCGCATGACGGGTGGCCAGCTACAACCCTTCAATGGCGCAAGGAACTTCAACGTGCCGCTGGGGCAGTTCAGCCTGCAGGGCACTGAGATCAGCATGAACAACAGCGGCTTTGGCTTCACGGGTGTGTTGAGCGCGAGCGGAATGGAGCTGCATGTGGAGAATGGCACCCTGGAGCCGCACCGCTTCCTGCTCGGCGAGATGACGACCAGCAACATGAAACTCATGGGGTCGATCCCCGTGAATGCCACGCGCCCTGCCGAGTTCGGCTACGATGCCGTACGTCCGCAACCGGCCTGGTACGTGGTGGTGACCAGCCGGGATGAGAACGTGGCCGCCGCAACCATCAGCGGCCAGCACCTCGATGGCATACCCGATAGCCGCGAAGTGCCCATCACCTCGATCTGGCTCTACAGCAATGGCGCGCAGGAGGTCGCGCTGCGCAATGGCATTCCGGGGTACGACTTCTTCAACATCACCCAGTTCCACTTGCAGAGCATGCTCATCGGCCCCACTGTGCTCACGCTCAGCGGTGAACTGGACCTGGGAGTGCCGGGCATACCCACCTTCACCACGGCGCTGCTCTACAACAAAACGCCCAATGGGATCTCCGGCTACACCCTGCAGGACTTCGCCATGCCGCCCGTGGGCCTCAACGGCGTGCAGCTCGCCTTCAACAAGGGCACGCAGAAGGGCAGCTTCGGCGTGGCGGGCAACCAGCACTGCATCGCTTTCGCGCAGGGCCAGCTCACCATCAAGGGTGTGATAAGCGACCAGGACCCCAACGTGTTCAAGAACCTCGCTTACACGCTCACGAAGACCCCGCAGCTCACCAAGCTGGTGGTGGACCGCAGCCCGCAGCAGAGCGTGCGACTGGGCGGCGACAATCCCGGCAGCCGCATCCTGATGACCGATGTGGAAGGGGAGATGACCGTGGTGAACGGCAGCAACGGCCCCGAGTGGAACACCTTCTACATCAAGGGCAACATGCCGCAGGAGATGGGCTTCGAGGCGCAGAACGGCCAGCCGCAGCGCATGCGCTTCGAGGTGCGCGGCGACCTGGCGGTGGAGAACCAGCAGGTGAAGCTGAAGGACATTGAGACGCCCTTCGGCAACATCAACATGGTGTACGACATGCAGCACCATCGCCTGAGCGGCTCGGTGAACGTGTCGCACGGCGTGAGCAACGGGCCCAGCATGAGCGGTGCGGCGGCTATCGTGATCGACCGCGACGGCTTCTACTTCATGAGCGGCCTCAATGTGAACTTGAGCAGCCCCAACATCACCGGCTATGCCTTCGTGCTGCTGGGCGACTACAAGTCGCGTACGCCGGAGATGGACGCTTTGCTGATGCAGTACAGCCTGCACGTGCAGAAGAAGATCGAACGGCGCATGCATCCCGTGATCCAGACGGTGGTGCAGCAGCTTGCCACCCAGAACCCGCAGTTGGCGATGCAAATGGCGCTCTCCGCCATTCCGGACCTGTTCCCGCCCACCTATGAAGGGCTCTTCGGCACGGGCGAGTTCAACGGCTTCTACTTCAATGCGGGGGCGCAGATCCCGCTGCCGGTTATCCCCAGCTTCAGCATCGACTGCCAGCCCGTGGTGACCCTGGAAATGGGCTGCGATGGGGGTATCGACGTGCGCTTCGGGGCCAACTTCGGTAGTGGTACCTACGGCGTGGGCTTCGACACCTTCGTGGACATTTACATGGGCGGCGGTGTGAACGCGGGGCTCATCTGCGTGTATGGCCGGATCGGTCTTTTCCTGAGCGTGGGCCTCGATGGCGTGTTCCAGAGCAATGGCAACTACACCATCACCGGCAGTGGCAATGTGGAACTGTCGGGTAACGTGACCGTGGGAGGCGGTGCATGCACTTCAAGTTATTGCAACGACCTCACCTGCCTGCATTTCAGCGTGGGTGGTTCCATCGGTTTGGGCATGCTGGCCAACATCAGCAACAGCGGCTCCAACTTTGAGTTCACCATGGGCAGCAACAGCACCAACAACCAGCGGAGCGATCCGCCGCCGCAAGAGAACTGACATGCGAACGCTGCGAACGATCATCGCGGGCCTGGCCCTGCTGCCCCTCGTGGCCATGGCCCAGAAGCCGAACCCGAACCTGGTGCAGGCGGGCGCTAAGGGGGTCTTCGTATTCACCGGCGAACAGCTCATGCGCACAGGTGGTCCCGTCACGGGCATCCGCATCGAGCGGCGCGCGGGCGAGCAGGGTGAATGGAAGCGCGTAGCAGACCTGAAGCCCGTGGAGAGCGCCAAGGACATCCAGAAGGGCATCGACAAGGCGGCGGGCGTGCTGCCCTATCCGATCGAGCTCGAAGGCCACCGCACGGACAGCATCTGGGCCCGGATGCAACGCCATGGCACGCGCGAGCAACTGGGCGCCATGAGCAGCAACATATCCGTGCTCCTCGCGGTGGGCGCCGCCTGGTGCGATACCGACGTGAAGTCCGGTACTCTCTACCAGTACCGCATCACGCTCGCAGGTGCGGAGAACCAGTTGCTCTCGCGCTTCATCAACCCCGCCGAGCGGCCTGCGGTGGACAAGCTGATGCCGCTGCACACACGCTACTACGAGCACCAGCGCACACTCAACGCGTTCTGGACCGTGGTGGGCGACCATCGTCCCGTTGCCGTGGAAGTGAGCCGCAGCATGGACAAGGACCCCTTCGAAGTGATTAAGCCCACCGTGCGGGTGGAGCGCCGTGGCACCGACAGTGTGTGGTACCAGTTCGGCGACACCACCGTGGTTCGCAACCGCGTGTACCGCTACGTGCTGAAGGGCTGGGACCTCTTCGGCAACGCCATGCCGCCCTGCGATACGCTGTATACCGCCAGCCTCGATGCCAGCCAGATGCCCATGCCCTACGACCTGCATGCCACGGGCGATAGCAGCGGGCGCCGCGTGAACGTGCGTTGGAAGTTGGACAACGCCCCGCTGGTGAAACAGGTGACCCTGCTGCGCAGCACCAACAGCGTGGACGGCTTCGAGCCCATCGCCGAGCTGAGCGCCGATCGCACCGGCTTCGTGGATGAGGATGTGCGGCCGGCCACCTCGTACTTCTACCGCTTCGCCCTGGAGCACAAGGCCACCCACGTGCCCATGCGTGGCGTGAGCTTCGGTGCTGTGGCCTACGATCCTCTGCCACCCGATGCCCCGCAGGAACTGAACGCGGAACCCAAGGACAAGGGCGTGCGGCTCACCTGGCTGCACCCCGCACGCGAAACGCTGGGCTTCCAGATCTACCGCGCCGAAGGCGATGGACCCGCGCAACTCGCCAGCCCGCGCCTGGCCGTGGCCGATGCCGACCTGCACAGCTACCTGGACACTACGCGCAGCCTGCAGGCCGGGCGCACCTACCGCTACCACGTGCGCGCCATCAGCACCAGCCATGTGGAAGGCCGCGCCAGCGACACCGTCGCCGTGGTGCCCGTGACCAATGCGCCCATGCCCACCGCACCGCGCGAGCTCACCGTGAAGGTGGAGGCCGAGACCGCCACCGTGATCTGGGAGGACCAGAGCATCGATCCGCTGTGGATGCTCTACAAGGTGGTGCGCACCCGTCCGGGCAACCGCGTGGACACCGTGTACCGCACCACCAACTTCCTCGTGGACACCCTGGATGCGGCCGGCAAACCCACCAGCTACCGGGTGATCAGCGCCAGTGTTCTCGGCCTTAACAGCATGCCCTCACCGGCGGTTTCGGCGAAAGCGAACGTGCGGCTGCCGGCAGCGCCATCCGGCGTGGTGGCTCATGCCATGGGTGGCAAGGTGCAGGTGGCTTGGGAAGCACCGGTGGGCGAGGCGGTGCAGCGCTACGAATTGTACCGCTACACACGCGGCAGCGATCCGGTGAAGGTGGGCAGCGTGCCAACGGGCAAGCCCTTGCGGTTGGAAGATGCCAACGCCACGCGCGGCCAGCTCAACTTCTACTTCGTGCGCAGTGTGGCCGCCACGGGTGCCGAAAGCGGGCCGAGCCGGGAGGTGGGGGTGCAGTGGTAGTTCCGCAGCACTTCAGTTGGACGACAATGGACTGGGATGGACGCCGCGTGGCGGGCGTCCATCCCAGTCCATCATAGGTCCATGGCTTTTCTCCTAATGAAGAAGCGCGGCCTTTCCCAGCCGCGCTTCTTCGTCGAAAGTAGGTGCGGAACTACTCCTTCACGAACCGCACCACCAACCGCTTCTCTTTCGCGGTGCGGCTCACGCTGTACAGCCCCGGTGCCAGGTCCTGGACATCCAGCACCAGGCGGTCCGCAGTGGTTTGTTCGCTCAGTAGAAGGCGCCCATCCGGGGCGTACAGGGCCACTTCGCCCAGCAGCAGGCCTGAGCGGTGCTCCACGATGAGCCGATCGATGGCCGGGTTGGGGTGGATGGTCAGCGATGATGCTTCCGCGATCTCCTCCACGGCCAGGAAGCCGGTGGGCGTGAGCAGGATCGCCGTTCCCCATTCCTGGTCAACGAGGAAGACGATGAGCAGGGGCTTCAGCAGGTTGTCCAGCTTGTACCACTCGTAGCGGTGGTCGCAGAGGGTCTCTCCTTTGCCCCCGGGATCGAGCCCGCAGATCGTGGTGCGGATGAGCACCATGTCCGGGTAGGTGCCCGATGGGGTCTGGAGCGTGCCGGATGCCAGCACTTTTCGCTCCACCGCGTCGATGTCCATGTTGCATCCTGCAAGACCAGGAAGCACCAAGGTGCCCAGTGGTGCCGGATAGGTGAGGAGCAACCCTGGGCAATCCGGTTCCAGCGTGGCGGGGAAGCCGGGGATGTCCACCACCACGCCCACGCTTTCCAGCTCGGTGGGGGTGTTGCGGTAGAACCAGTGCAGATCGCCCTGGCCGGGCGTGGATTCGATGAGCGTGGCGTTGGCGGTGGGCGCCAGCGCGGCGAAGGGGTTCGCGGCGGCGTCCATCACCGTGTAGGTCACCGGGGCGTCCGCTGTCCAACCGATCGCGCTGATGTTCCAAGTGAGCCCTGTGCCGACGGTATCCAACATGGATCCGAAGGCATCACCCACGTACCGGTCATGGCTGTAAGTGCCATACGGCGGCACCGCTTGCGACTGGTCGAGTACCTGTGCGGTCGCTGCGTGCATGAGCACGCCGGTTAGAAGGAGCGTGTGGCTGCGTGTCATGGGGGAATGATCAGTGTTTCACCAAGCGCGTGGCACTGCGCTGGGCGTTGTTCCAGGCCGTCAGGGTGTAGAGGCCTGCTGGGAGGTCCGTCAGGTCGACATCCAAGCGGTCCTGTTGTGGCACGCTGATCTGCTTCGCGATGCGTCCATCCGCGCTCAGGATGCGCACTTCGCCCAACGGTCCACCATCGCGGCTTTGCACGGTGATGCGGTCGGTGGTAGGATTGGGGTAGAGGTCGATGTTGCTTCGCTCCAGCTCGACCACGCCCGTGAAGTCGCCCATGCGGCCCCAGCGGTCCAGCCGGGCGGCATAGATGGCATTATTCTGCCAATTGAACCAGACAGCCATCACGCCGCCATCGCCATCGGATACCATGCTGTAATCGGTGCCGCCATTGGGGCCAAGCGGGCCGGTAGTGAATCGCGTGGTGTCGCTCCATAGGTTGCTGCCGGTGAGGGTGATGCGCCCCACGCGGAAGCCCGGCGTAGCGCCATTGTTGGCGAAGGGTGTCACCATTGCGACGATGTGGCTGTTGTCCTCCGCAACGATGGCACGCGGGAACCCATTGACATTGCCGTTCACCTGCAACGCCAGCACGCCATCGGAGGCCAACAACGGAGTGCCGTTCGCATCGTAGCGCTGCATGAAGACCTGTCGACCGTTACCTGCCGAACTGCGGTTGTCCGCCCAGAATACCGTGGTCTCCAGTTCCGACTGCACCACGAAGGGGTTCTCCTGTATGTCGGCCTGCAGGCACACGTCGATGGCCGCAGTGGTGTTGATGAGCACACCTGTGGTGTCGTAGATGGACATGCGCAGATCGTAGCCATACCCCCAAACGGCGTTCAAACGTCCTGTGGAGGCCATCGCAATGCTCCATTCATAGCCGAGCCCGCTGCTGTTCGCGCTCACTTCCAGGAAAGTGGGCCAGAGCTGCACACCCATGCTGTCCACACGTTGAGCGCGCAGCGGTGCACCGGCTCCGTTTCCCCATCGGCGCTCGATCATAAGGCCGCCCACGAGGTCGTGCCGGAAGGTCCATGGCCCTGCGGTGATCGGGTTGTTCATGGTGGTCACCTCTACACCTTGCTCAGGCATGTCGGTGGTGCCATCGGGCTTCAAGCGGGCGATGTGGATGTAATCGGCAGCGCCCATGGGGTTCGTTCCCCAACCCACATAGATGCCGCCGAGCACAGCGGTCACGCGCGGGTAGTAGTTGCCACCCGATGTTCCGCCGCCAGGCAACAGACCCGGATAGGCCAGCAGAGTGGGTTCGGCCCAGACCGGGTCCCCCTCGCCGTCATAGGCCATGGCACGCACGGTATCGCCCGAGGTGGGATCCGCGCCGGAGATGTATGCGAGGAAGAGGTTGTTGTTCGTGAAGCGGGAAGCTCCGATGTAGTTGATGCTTCGCCCCGGCACCTCTTGGATCAATCGGCCGCTGGGTTCCCAGAGTATGTTGCCTTGTGCATCCAGGCGTTGGCCGAACACCCCATAACGGTTCCCGCTGAGCCTGTTGTCGCGCCACAGCACGTACCAACCGCCATCACCATCGGGCACCAGCCGCGTATCGGTTTGGTCGCTGGCTTCGTTGCAGATCACCAACGGAGCGTTGGGGTCGGTGGGCCACTGGGCCTGGGCAATAAGGAGTAGGAGGGAGGCAGCAAGAGTGTACAGTGCGCGCATGGATAAGGATTTTCAACCACCAAGGTGGGCGCATGGGTGGCCCTGTTCCCAAGGCTACCTATCCGGTGGTGGCGAGGGTGATCCAGCGGTGCGTTAGGCAGCCCACATCCGCTTCAGCTCCGGCCAGCGCCGACGGCTCACTTCCAGCTTCTCGCCGTCCTTCAGCTCGGCGTGTCCATCGTGCAGTCGCAAAATGGTGTCCTTGCGCACCAAGGCGCTGCGGTTGATGCGCAGGAAGCCGAAGGGTGTCAACATCTCCTCGAATTCCTTCAGCGTGCGAGCCAGCAGGTAGCGGCGATCATGCACCAGATGCACCCACGTGTAGTTGCGGTCGGCCATGCAGCGCTCCACCTCGGTGGGGGCCACGAAGAAGGTGCGGTCACCGTGCGGGATGGTCAGGCGGAATGTCTCCACTTGGGGCTGCGCAATGTTGGCCAGGAACTGGTCCTGCACCTTTTCGCGGTCCAATGCGGCGGCGTGGCGCTCCTGGAAACGCTCCAATGCAAAGGCCATCTCATCGGGCTGGGCGGGCTTGGGCAGGTAGTCCAGCGCGCTGAACCGGATGGCCTGAATGGCATATCGCTGAAAGCCCGTGACGAAAATGACCTCGAAGTCCCAACGCTTCATCTCGCGTAGCAGGTCAAAACCGCTTCCTCCGGGCATTTCCACATCCAGGAACACCAAGGCGGGCTTCAGTTCGGCGATCATACGCCTAGCCTCAGTGATGTTCGCTGCTTCGCCACTGACCTCCACCTCCGGATGTGCATCGGCGAGCAGGCCGCGCAGGTAGCTCCTGGCATCGGCCTCATCATCCACGATCAATGTCCGGATCATGGTGGAAAGTTCGGGAAGGAAAGCGAGCGGGGAAAGATGAACTGGTCAGGCTTTCTCCTCCAGATCGATCACCACCTCGGTGCCAGCGGGTTGCCCATGGGGGTCCTTCAGGTCGGTGATGGTGAAGGAGCCCTTCTGCTGCAGGCGGTGGGTGAGGAGCTGCAGGCGCTCGTTGGTGAGCTCGCTGCCCAGGGAGCGGTGGCCATTGGCTTTGGCCTGCGCGCCGTTGCGGCCCACGCCATTGTCGCGCACAGCACAACGCAAGCCTTTTTCCGTAGCACTGAACCGGATGTTGAGCTGCCGCGTGCCTTCCTTGCCAGCGAGGCCATGCCAAAGCGCGTTCTCCACGAATGGCTGCACCAGCAAGGCGGGTAGTTCGGCCTCTTCATCCACCAGCTCGCGGTCCGCTTCCACTTCGAACTGCAGACCGGGCATGCGCAGCGACTCCAATTGCACATAC
>JAEUSU010000020.1 GCA_016788635.1 Flavobacteriales bacterium
GGTGAAGCTCTGCCGCTCGTTACGCTTGGCGATGTTCACCAGCTTCAGGTCCTTGGTGGTGGCCCAACCTTCGGGCAACATCACGTTCAGTTGACCGGTAAGGCTGTCGGTGAGCGCCTCCACTTCCACGGTGACGGTCTGCGGACCACCACGCGCAATGAGCACATCGCTCTTCGGGATCACCGAGGCCACGGGTGTGACGTACACCGGACGGATGCGCTCGCCAGCCACGCGGTCGACCCATTTATACATCAACACACCGTTGAAGATCCAGTCCTCAGTTGGTGTGAAGTTGGCTGGTGCAATAGAAACTGAAAGAGCCTTCTGATTTGGGTTCCCAACGTCGATGGCTGGGATAACGTGCAGATTATGGTGAGGTTTGGACAACCAGAATGGTTCACTTACCCATCTGGAAGGCTTCAACACCAAGCGCTTTGATGTTTGGAACTCGAGTCCTGCCTTATCTAGGTTATCTGTAAGAGGGTGTACTGCCAGCGTCATATTGGGCAATGGGATGCTCCTTTGAATGGCTGTGGTGGTTAGCCTAATGGAGTCTGCCTCACTGAACATCGTAGCATCAGCAAGTACTTCGAATACCGCACCCATGCAGTCCAGTTCGAGTTGCATTTGCTGGTCGCCTCGCTTCTGCTCCCAAAACCTCATCATTGAAAAGGGCTTGTCATCTCCTCCAAGGGTCTCATCCATTTCGTAGCCGACTTTCCTCAGTTGATCAAGGCTCTTTGCCGGTTGGGTCAAGTCATAGGAAGCGATCATTCTATCAATCATCTGCCCGATCTGACTTCCTCCCTTCACCCGCCCCCACGTCATATCGATCCCCTCGAAGATGTCCTTCGTCTTGGGCCGGTCGCCCTTCACCAGCTTCAGGTACTCCAGCATCTCCCCCCGCGTTTCCGCCGCGCCGAAGCCCTGGCTCTTGTGCATGCTGCGGCTGCGCCCGGCGATCTCGGTGTAGCTCAGGCCCAGCAGGGGGTCGTAGCCGCCCACGTCCACGCTGAACCAATCCGGGTCGCTCTTCGCGATCTCGGCCAGGTCCTTCTTCCACCACGTGCTGCCGTTGAAGAAGAGGCGGCGCGGCTGCCACACCTCCAGCCCTTGCTCCAACTGCTCCGGAAAGGCCTTGGGGTCGCCGGCCAGGTCGAAGGCTTCTTCGGCGAGGATCGCGCTGGCCTCGTGGTGGCCATGCCCCGCGCTGCGGTCGGGCGCGAAACGGGTGATGATCACATCGGGCCGGAACATGCGGATCACGCGCACCACATCGCTCAGCACTTCCTGCTTGCCCCACTTCTCAAAGCTCTCGGCGGCGTTCTTGCTGTAGCCGAAATCCACCGCGCGGGTGAAGAACTGCTCACCGCCATCGATGCGCCGTGCTTCCATCAACTCCTGCGTGCGGATGATACCGAGCGCATCGCCCAGTTCGGGACCGATGAGGTTCTGTCCGCCGTCGCCGCGAGTGAGGCTGAGGTTGCCGGTGCGCACCTTCTTGCCGTTGGCCAGCCAGGCGATCAGGCGGGTGTTCTCATCATCGGGGTGGGCCACGATGTAGAGCACGCTGCCCAGCACGTTGAGCTTCTGCATGCGGTGCAGGATCTCGGCGGCGTTGGGCTGTGCGGGGGGGCGTTGGGCGGAAAGCGGAAAGGTGAAAGCCGAAATATGGAAAAGGGCGACCGCGAAAAGGTGCAGTGCGCGGTAAGGGCTGAAGTGCATGGGGCCAAGGTAGAACGTGCTGCTGGCCATTGGCATCCAGCCATGGAGCAGACTCGTCACCGATAGCTCGGGTTGCCAGCAGCCGAGGGCCGGAAGCGTGCTACACCGACTCCTCCTGCAGCACCTTGGCGATTTGTTCCTTGTAGCTGCGGCCGCTCACGATGCGCTCGTTGTTGGCCATGGTGAAGATGAACTCGTTGTTGCCGCTGTAGCGGGTGTTGCGCACATGCACCGTGTTCACGATGTAGCTGCGGTGGATGCGCAGGAAACGCGCGGGGTCCAGCTCGCTCTCCACGGCGTTCATGGTCATGCGGTACAGGTGGTGCCGGTCCTTGAGCTGCAGGCACAGGTAGTTGCCCTCGGCGCGCAGGTACAGGATGTCATCCACCCGCACTTTGTGTTCGCGCCCCTTCTCGCGGATGGTGAAATGCTCGGTGTACTCGCTGTTGGCGTGCATGTGCTCGCGCACCAGGTCCATGAGCTTGCCGGTGAGCTTGCTGCTGGTGCGCAGGTCCATCCAGCGTTTGGCTTTTTCGAGCGAGGCGCTGAAGCGTTCATCATCGTACGGCTTCAGCAGGAAATCCACGGCGTTCACATCGAAGGCCTTCAACGCGTAGTGGTCGTGGGCGGTGACGAACACCACAAAGGGCACGGGGCCATGGCCATTGAGGCGGTGCAGTTGTTCCAGCACCTGGAAACCGTTCATGCCGGGCATCTCCACATCGAGGAAGAGCAGGTCGGGCCGGCTCTTGATGATGGTGTCCACGGCCTCCTGGCCATTGCGGCACTCGGCCACGAGCTCCAACTCGGGGTCCTGCGCCAGCAAACGTCCGAGACGTGCACGCGCGATGGGTTCGTCGTCAACGATGATGGTCCGGATGTGTTTCATGACCGTTGTGTTCGAATGTGAGGGGCAGGGCGATCTCCACGTGGAATCCCCTGCCTTCGGGTGAATGTGTGTTCAAGATGGCCTGCTCGCCATACAGGACGCGCAAACGCTCCCGCGTGTTGCTCAGACCGATGCCGCTTTTAGTGGATACCTGGATGGTGTCAGCGCAGCCGCGTCCATTGTCCTCCACGTGGAGGACCAGGCTGCCATTGCGTTGCTTGGCGCGGATGTGGATGTCCACCGGATCACTGGTGAAGCCCGGCCCGTGCTTGATCGCGTTCTCCACGAGCGGTTGCAGCACCATGTTGGGTACCAGGGCGTGGCGCAATTCCTCCGGCACTTCATAGTGCACGCGCAGGCGGTCCCTGAAGCGTACGCCCTCGATATCCAGATAGTATCCGGTGTGTTCCAGCTCACGGGAGAGGGGGACCACATCGCGCTGCTCCTTGTCCAGCGTGATGCGCAGCAGGGCACCCAGGCGGCTGAGCACACGGCGGGCCGCCTTCACGTCCTCGTCCACCAGTGCGCTCACGGTGTTCAGTGTGTTGAATAGGAAGTGGGGTTGCAGTTGTTTCTTCAACGCGTTCAGTTGAGTGACCTGCAATTCGTTGCGCAGGCGCAGCAGCTGTTCCTGTTCCTCACGACGCAGTCTCGCGCCCTCCAGTGCGCTCAACACGCCCATGAGCACCCAGTACTCCATGGTGCGCGAGAAGACCGCAGGGATCAATGCGTGGTATGCCCATTCGCGGTACTTCGGATCACGGAAGTCGAAGTCGCCTAAAGCCTGAAGGATGCCGTAATAGATGGTGGAGGTGACGACCTCGTGCAGTGCCGCGATGAGCAGGCCGAGACCGATGTGGATGGACAGCGTGCGGTATAGCGGCCGTTCCGAGAAGGGCCAGCGCTGCAGGATGGAGTACACCAGGGGGCACAGCAGGGCCCAGAAGAAGAAGTTCAGGAAGGGCACCGGCGCCTCGCGCAGCCAGCGGAACTCGCCCATCTCCTTCAGGTCCTGGTACACGTAGTGGTGCATGTAGGCCTGCACCAGGAAGAGCGTGGCCATGACCCCTGCGGTGATGAGCACCGAGCGGTAGCGGATGGGAACGTGGCGGAAGTAGTTCACGGGTCCGGAGCGTTGGATGGGCCTGCCCCGCGTCCGGGATACAGGACCATCCATTTGGGCCGGAGCTCCTGCAAGGTGAGCCAACCCGGAGCGCCCCATGCCTGCAGGATACCCCGGCCGAGGGCCAAGCTAGGGGCGAATGGTGAGGCTTTAGGAGCCGATCGTGACGAACGGCGTGCTGGAGGATGGAACGGTCGGAACCGTGCGGCGTGTGGTGTTCGTCTACTGTTCCAGCTTGCGGAAGGTGAACGCAAAACGGTGCCGGTCGTCGGCAGGGTGGTGTTCGCTCCAGCGCTCGCGCCACTCCATGCCCAAGGTGGGGAAGTGCGTGTCGCCGGGTATCTCGGCGTGCACCGTGGTGAGGTAGAGGCGGTCTATCAGACCGAGCCGGAGCGCCTCGGCGTAGATCTGTCCGCCGCCAATGATGAAGGCCTCTTCATCTCCGGCAATACGAGCCAGTTCAAGCGCGGCTTCCAAGGTGGTGACCACCGTGGCGCCTGGTGCCTGGTAACCGGGGTCGCGGCTCACCACGATGTTCACCCGGTCCTTGAAGGGGCGGTATTTCAGCGGGATGCTCTCCCAGTTCCGCCGGCCCATGATCACGTGGTGTCCGCGCGTGGTGCGTTGAAAGTACTTCAGGTCGTCCGGCAGGTGCCAGGGCAGGTCGCCATCACGCCCGATCACACCGTTCTCCGCCACGGCGGCAATGGCGCTGACGATCATACGGCGACCTCCGCTTTGATGTGCGGGTGCGGATCGTAGCCCTTCAATGCGAAGTGCTCGTACTTGAATGCGAAGAGGTCTGTCACCGTCGGGTCCATTTCCATGGTGGGCAGCGGGCGTGGATCGCGGGTGAGCTGCAGACGCGCCTGTTCGATGTGGTTGCTGTACAGGTGCACGTCGCCGAAGGTGTGTACGAACTCACCCGGCTTCAGCCCCGTCACCTGTGCCACCATCATGGTGAGCAGTGCGTAGCTGGCGATGTTGAAGGGCACGCCCAGGAACACATCCGCACTCCGCTGGTAGAGCTGGCAGCTCAAGCGCCTGTGTCCCCTTGAGCCCGTCGAAGGGGACACATAGAACTGGAACATGGTATGGCAGGGCGGCAGCGCCATGCGGTCCACATCGGCCGGGTTCCATGCGGTCACGATCAAGCGGCGGCTGTCCGGGTTCTTCTTGATCATCTGCACCAGGTTGGCGATCTGGTCGATGGTGCGGCCATCGGGCGTGTGCCAGCTGCGCCATTGGTAGCCATAGACCGGACCGAGGTCGCCATTGGCATCGGCCCATTCATCCCAGATCCGCACGCCGTTCTCCTGCAGGTATTTCACATTGGTATCTCCCGCCAGGAACCAGAGCAGCTCGTGGATGATGCTCTTCACGTGCAGCTTCTTGGTGGTGACGAGCGGGAATCCCTCGGCCAGGTCGAATCGCATCTGGTGGCCGAAACAGCTCAGGGTGCCCGTGCCGGTGCGGTCGCTCTTCCGCACACCGGTGTCCAGGATGTGGCGGAGCAGGTCGTGGTATTGCTTCATGGTTTGGCGGGGCGAAGGTATCGCGGTGCGGGGGCTTGCCTTCGTTCCGCAAGCAGGGATCACGAACGATCAGTGGCGTGACGGGTCGGCGGGTGCGCCCCCTTCTTCAGGCTTCCAGTCAGGCAATGCCGCCAGCAGGCGCAGCTTCATGCGCTCATAGAAACTCTTGCGATCGATGAGGTTGGCCACCAGGAAGGCGATCATGGCCGCGTACATCAACTGGAAGATCACGCTGTGACGGTCGGTCATCTCCAGCACCAGGATGGCGCTGGTGAAGGGCGATCGGGATACGCCGGTGAGGAAGGCCGTCATGCCGGCGAGCACCAGCACATTGAATTCTGAACGCGTGGCCTCGAAGAACTGCGCGATGTAACCACCCACCGCTGCGCCGCTGCTGAGCGAGGGGGCGAAGATGCCGCCGGCCCCACCCGCGCTGGCCGAGAAGAGCGAACCCAGTATGCGCGCAGGGATATCTTTCCACGAGGGGTTCACCTGCGGCTCGAAGAGGTAGTGCTCCAGCAGGTGCTTGCCGCTGCCCATGCCCTGCATGCCGAAGATCTTCAGGCACAGAATGAACAACGCTGCGGCGGCCAACGTGTAGAGGGCCAGTGCGCGTCCGTTCCGCAATTTGCGACGGATGCCATCGAGCAGCAGCAGCCCCTTGCAGAAGAGCGCCCCGCACAAGCCTGCGATCAACGCGATGGTCAGCACCTTGTACATGAAGGAAAAGCCACCGGCGCTCACCTTGGGATAACCCAGGAAGGGGCCGAGGTAGGGGCCGTTCAGCCATTGCGCCGTCATGCCGCTGAGGATGGTGGCGCTGAGGACGGCGGTGCGGAACTGCGCGATGTGCGTCTTGGTGAGCTCCTCCACGGCGAACACGATGCCGCCGAGCGGGGTGTTGAAGGCCGCGCCCAGTCCCGCCGCACCACCGGTGATCATCATCACGCGGCGCGAGACCTTGGGCCAGAAGGGGGGCAGGATGCGGTGCACCAACCGGTACACACTGCCGCTGATCTGCAGTGTGGGCCCTTCGCGGCCCACCGCCCCGCCGCCCAGCACCATGGCCATGCTGCTGGCCACCTTCACCAGTATGATGCGCAGGTTAAGGAAGCGCCACGAGCGGTCCTTCTCGCTCTCGCGCGCCACCTCGATGGCCGCCATGAGCTGGGGGATGCCGCTGCCGGCAGCCATGGGCGCCAGCTTCCACACCAGCCACCAGCTCACCAGAAAGGCGGCGGGGGCCGTGAGGTAGAGCAGGTCGGGGTCGCGCTGCAGGATCCAGGCATTGGCTTCCTCGGCCATCTCGAAGAGCAGCGCGTAGCCCACGGCCACCAGCGCGGTAAGGATGGCCGCGAGCTGGTAGGGGAGCGTGAGCATCAGCAGCTCCTTCGCCCGGCTGTCGCGCACGCTGTCACGAAGCCTGGCGAGGCCGTTGCTCAGGGTGCGCTGGATGCGGTCCAGCCGGGGCTCCTGTGCGGGTGGGGTTTCCTGCGGCACGGGCGCAAGGAATGAAGCAGCAGCGCGCGGATGCCGCCTTATACCGGCCGGACACCAACACATGCGTGGGGAAAGCCTACACGAGCATGCCCACGATGGTGGCGCTCAGCAGGGAGGCGAGCGTGCCGCCAAGCAGGGCCCGCATGCCGAACTCGCTCAGCCAGGCCCGCTTTGAGGGTGCCAGCGAGCCGATGCCCCCGATCTGGATGCCGATGCTGGCGAAATTGGCGAAGCCGCAAAGCATGTAGGTGGCCATCACGATGCTGCGCTGGTAGGTGAAGGCGTTCGCGGCCTTGAGCTGCGCCAGGCTTTCATAGCCCACGAACTCGCTGGCAATGATCTTCTCACCCACGAGCCGGCCGGTAAGCGTGATGTCCTCACCCGCCACCCCGATCAACCACATCACCGGCGCGAAGAGGTAGCCGAGAATGAACTCGAGGGAGAGGGCTTTGAAGTTGCCGTGCGAGACCTTGGCCACCCAGGCGTTCAGGCCTGTTGCATCACCGGTCTTGATGAAGATGAAGTTCACCAGGGCGATGAAGGCGAAGAACACGAGCAGCATGGCGCCCACGTTGGCAGCCAGTTTCAGCCCTTCGGTGGTGCCCTTGCTCATGGCGTCCAGGAAATTGCTGCCCACCGCTTCGGTGCTCACCTCCATGCGGTGGTCCACGGCTTCGGTCTGTGGCATCAGCACCTTGGCCACCACCACCGCGCCAGGTGCGGCCATCACGCTGGCGGTGAGCAGGTGCTTGGCGAAGAAGATCTTCTGCACAGGATCATCACCGCCCAGGAAGCCGACGTAAGCCGCCAGCACACCGCCTGCCACGGTGGCCATCCCCGCGGTCATCACCAGGAAGATCTCCGAGCGATTCATCTTGTCCAGGTAGGCCTTCACCATCAGCGGTGCTTCGGTCTGCCCCAGAAAAATGTTGCCGGCCGTGCTGAGGCTCTCGGCACCGCTGAGGCGCATGGTCTTGTTGAGCGCCCAGGCCAGCGCGTACACCACCTTCTGGATGATGCCCAGGTAGAAGAGCACGCTGGTGAGCGCGCTGAAGAAGATGATGGTGGGCAGGATCTGCAGGGCGAAGATGAAGCCGAAGCTGTTCACGTCCATCAGGCCGCGGAAGAGGAAGGTGCTGCCGGCCTTGGTGAAGTCCAGCACTTTGACGAAGCCCCGGCCCACGAACTCGAAGAGCCATTGCGCCGGCGGCACGTACAGCACCAGCACGGCCATGGCCAGTTGGAAGGCGAGCCCGATGCCCACCACTTTCCAGTTCACCCTGTTCCGGTGCGCACTGAACACCCACGCCAGGGCAATGATCACGGCCATGCCCAAGGCTCCGCGCAGGATGCCCATGAGCCCGGGCCCTTCCAACGGCAGGGGTGCGGCCGACAGCAGGATGGGTGAAAGCGGGGAGCCGATCGCGGCCAGCAGTGCGCCCCCCATGTGCGGTTCAGTTCTTCACCTCGCGGCGCTTGATCTCGTCGCGGATGGCGCTGGCGTGCTCGTACTCCTCATTATCCAGCGCTTCCTGCAGCATGCGGTGCAGGTCGTCCATGCTGGCGGTCTTGATGTCCTTCGGAGGCTTGCCGCTCTCCTTTTCCACGGGTTCGCCCTCGCCACTCTCTTCGCCCTCGGCCATTTTCAACCCTGCGGCACCCAGGATGAACTCGTAGGTGTGAATGGCGCACTGAAAACGCAGGGCCAGCGCGATGGCGTCGCTGCTGCGGGCATCGATCTCCACGGACCGGCCATCCTGGTCTAGCACCAGCTTGGCGTGGAAGATGCCCTCCACCAGGTCGTTGATGATCACCTCGCGCAGGGTGATGCCCAGCCCGTCGCACATGTTCTTGAACAGGTCGTGCGTGAGGGGCCGCGCGGGTTTGATGTTCTCCACCTGGATGGCGATGGCCTGGGCCTCCACGCCACCGATGATGATCGGCAGGCGGCGGTCGCCGTGGGTCTCGGCCAGAATAAGGGCGTAGGCGCCCGCGTGCGTGTGGCTGTACGTGATGCGCAGGAACTTCAGCTCTACCTTCTCCATGCTCGCTTCAGCGGGCCGTGAAGATACGGTTTGCTGTGGTTGTGGGTTGTTGGTTGAGTTCAGGTTGGGGGTTGGGACAACCCTCAACCCTGGTCAACCACCAACCTCAACGTTCCGCGTTGAGCTTCTTCGCCGCCTCGATCAGTTTGGGCAGCACCTCGAAGGCGTCACCCACGATACCGTAATCGGCGGCCTTGAAGAAGGGGGCCTCGGGGTCCTTGTTGATCACGCAGATCACCTTGCTCTGGTTCACCCCGGCCAGGTGCTGGATTGCGCCGCTGATGCCGATGGCGATGTAGAGATTGGGGCGGATGGCCACGCCGGTCTGCCCCACATGCTCGTGGTGGGGGCGCCAATGCATGTCGGCCACCGGGCGGCTGCAGGCCGTGGCGGCGCCCAGCTCCCGGGCCAGTTCCTCCACGGATGCCCAGTGCTCGGGGCCTTTCATGCCGCGGCCGGCGCTCACCACCAGTTCCGCTTCGGGCAGGGGGATGCCGCTGCCGGCTTTGCGCAATTCCTTCACGGTGATGCGGGCAGGGCCTATGTCGCCGCTGTATTCCTCCACGGCGGCCGTGCCTTCACCACGGGTGATGGGAATGCTGTTGGGCATCACGCTCAGCACCTTCACGGGGCTGGTCACCTCCACCCAGGCGCGCGCCTTCCCACTGAACACATTGCGACGGAACAATTGTCCGGCTGAGCCCGTCGAAGCATCGGGCAGCCCCGTGGCACCTGCCACCAGGCCCGCCTTCAGCCGTGCGGCCACACGGGGGGCCACGGCCTTGCCGGTGTTATCATGCACGCAAACGATGGTGGTGGCACCTTCCCTGGCGGCCACGTCACACACGAGTTTCGTGAGCTGCTGGCCGTCCACGGCCTTCACCCCACGCGCCACGATCACCTTGCCGGCACCGTTCGCGCCCAAGGCTTCCAGTCCCTGCGCATCACCAAAGGTCACGGCCGTCACCGGTCCACCTGCCAGCTGGCTGGCGTAACTCACGGCTTCCTGTGCGGCTTTGGGGAGCTTCTCCCCACGGGTATCGATGAATACGATGGTGCTCATTCTTGATGGCTGGTTGGGGGTTGCAGGTCGGAGGTTGCAAGCTGGCTGGCTGATCCGCGATCGAGGTCAACCCTCAACCCACATCAACCTCCAACCTTCAACCTTCCACCTTAGATCACTTTCGCTTCAGTATGCAATAATTCGATCAGCTTCCCGGCTTCATCGGCGGGGATCATCTTCACGGCGCCCTTGGCCGGGGGCAGCTCGAACTTCACGGTACGGGCCACCTCATCCACAGGGGCGGCGGGCACCACATTGAGGGGCTTGGTGCGGGCAGCCATGATGCCGCGCATGTTGGGTATGCGCTGCTCGGCCATGCCCTTGGCGGCGCCGAGGACAAGGGGCAGCTTCACTTCCAGTACTTCCACGCCGCCGGGCACGTCGCGCTCCACGGTGGCGGTGTCGCCGGCCAGGTCCAGCTTGCTGGCCAGGGGCACGTAGGGCAGGTCCAGCAGCTCGGCCACCATGGCGCCCACCACGCCGCCGTTGTGGTCAATGGTCTCCTTGCCGGCCAGCACCAGGTTGAAGCCCTTGTCCCTGGCGTACGCCGCGATCTGCTGGGCCACACCAAGCGCGTCAGTGGGCTGGGCATCCACGCGCACGGCCTCATCTGCGCCGATGGCGAGGCCCTTGCGGATGGTGGCCTCGGTGTCGGCGCCGCCCACGGTGATGGTGGTGACGCTGCCGCTGCCGGCGGCCTCCTTCAGTTCCAGCGCGCGCACCAGGGCGTACCACTCGTCGTAGGGGTTTACGATGAAGGTGACGCCGGCGGCATCGTACTGCGTATTGTTGTTCGTGAAGGCGATCCGGGCTGTGGTATCGGGCACCTGGCTCAGGAGGACAAGGATCTTCATGGCGGTCGCGGGCTTGGCCTGCGGCGGCACGGCCGGGCAGGGGGCGCGAAAGTAACCAGCGGGGTCGATGCGCTGTTCGGTCAACCCCCAACCAAGTCACGCTGAGCCCGTCGAAGCGCAACCCCCAACCCCCAACCTACAAACCTCAACCAAGTCACGCTGAGCAAGCCGGCCCCGAGCAGAGCCGAGGGGTCGAAGCGCAACCCCCAACCCCCAACCCCCAACCTACAAACCTCAACCAAGTCACGCTGAGCAAGCCGGCCCCGAGCAGAGCCGAGGGGTCGAAGCGCAACCACCAACCCCCAACCTACAAACCTCAACCAAGTCACGCTGAGCAAGCCGGCCCCGAGCAGAGCCGAGGGGTCGAAGCGCAACCACCAACCCCCAACCTACAAACCTCAACCAAGTCATGCTGAGCAAGCCGGCCCCGAGCAGAGCCGAGGGGTCGAAGCGCAACCACCAACCCAGACACGCTGAGTAAACCGGCCCCGAGCGGAGCCGAGGGGTCGAAGCGCTGTTCGGTCAACCCCAACCTGCAACCCCCGATCTACAACCTGCAACCCTCAACCAAGTCACGCTGAGCCCGTCGAAGCGCAACCATCAACCTTCACCCCCTACCTTTGGCCATCATCCCTCTGCCGGTCCGCCGCTTCGGCGCGCGCGAGCACCATTTGGCCGGCCCATTCCGCACCGCATGAACACCGCCGTACCCTTCGACTACAACACGCAGCGTCCGCGCCTCATCATCCCCGAGTACGGGCGGCATGTGCAGCGCATGGTGGAGCATTGCATGACCATCGAGGACCGGGCCGAGCGCACGCGCACGGCGAAGGCCATCATCCAGGTGATCGGCCGGCTGAACCCCATGCTGCGCAACAGCGAGAACGGTGACCACACCCTATGGGACCACCTCTACATCATGAGCGAGTTCAAGCTCGATGTGGATGCGCCCTTCCCCATGCCCACGCCGGAGGAGTTGGACACCAAACCGGAACGCATTCCCTATCCGAAAAGCGAGATCCGCTTTGGGCACTACGGCAAATTGGTGGAGCGCCTCATCGCCAAGTGCGCCGCCATGGAGGAGGGCCCTGAACGTGAGGCCTTCACGTTGATGATCGCCAACCTGATGAAGCGCCAGTTCCTGGTGTGGAACCGCGACAGCGTGGGTGATGGCGTGATCCTGAAGGACCTGCGTGAGTTGAGCAAGGGCGCGCTGCGCCTGCGCGAGGATGTACAGCTGGCTCACACCAGCGACCTGTTGCGCACCCAGCAGGCAGGCCCCCGCAACGAGGCCCAGCAAGGCGGGGGTGGCAAGCGCCGCAACAAGCGCAACCGCAACAGGAATAAGAAGCGGTATTGAGAAGTGCATGATCGTGCCTGCTGACGCCCCCTTGTTGATACCCTTTCGCTTACGCACCTCGGCCGGGGTGCCGTGCGTTGTTGCTTCGTGCCGTGCCACGGGCACAGATCCATGGGAAGCTTCCGCATTGAAGGTGGTCACCGCCTGAAGGGTGAGCTGGTGCCGCAGGGCGCCAAGAACGAGGCGCTGCAGATCCTCTGCGCCGTGCTGCTCACCAGCGAGCCGGTGACGATCCACAACGTGCCGGACATCGTGGACGTGAACAAGCTGATCGACCTGCTGCGTCACATGGGCGTGCAGGTGGAAGGCCTCGGCGGCGGCAGCTGGCGCTTCACAGCCAGCGAGGTGGACATCGAGTTCTTCCTGCGGCCGGAGTTCAAACAACTGGGCGGCGGCCTGCGCGGCAGTGTGATGGTGGTGGGGCCCTCGCTCGCGCGCTTCGGCCGGGGCTACATCCCCACCCCCGGCGGCGACAAGATCGGCAGGCGCCGGCTGGATACGCACTTCATCGGCTTCGAGAAGCTCGGCGCCAGCTTCCACTACGATGACAAGGAAGGCTTCTTCAAGGCCGAGGCGAAGCAGTTGAAGGGCGCCTACATGCTGCTGGATGAGGCCAGCGTGACCGGCACGGCCAACATCGTGATGGCCGCCGTGCTGGCCGAGGGGCGCACCACCATCTTCAACGCGGCGTGCGAGCCGTACATCCAGCAGCTCTGCGACATGCTCGTGCGCATGGGCGCGCGCATCAGCGGCATTGGCAGCAACCTGCTGCATATCGACGGGGTGAAGGAGCTTGGCGGCACCACCCACACCATGCTGCCGGACATGATCGAGATCGGCTCCTTCATCGGTCTGGCGGCCATGACGCGCAGCGAGATCACGATCAAGGGCACGGGCTATGAGCACCTGGGCATCATCCCCGACGTGTTCCGCAAGCTGGGCATCACCGTGGAGCGCCGGGGCGATGACATCCACATCCCCGCGCACGGGCACTACGCCATCGAGCCCTTCATCGACGGCAGCAACCGCGTGGTGAGCGATCACCCCTGGCCGGGCTTCACACCGGACCTGTTGAGCATCGTTCTGGTGACCGCCACGCAGGCACGGGGCCATGTGCTCATCCACCAGAAGATGTTCGAGAGCCGCCTGTTCTTCGTGGACAAGCTGATCGAGATGGGCGCCCAGATCACGCTCTGCGATCCGCACCGCGCGCTGGTGATCGGCCGCGACTTCGACCGGCCGCTGCGGGCCATCCGCATGACCAGCCCGGACATCCGCGCCGGGGTGTCCTTGCTGATCGCCGCGTTGAGCGCCGAGGGCACCAGCACCATCGACAACATCGAGCAGATCGACCGCGGTTACCAGCGCATCGATGCCCGCCTGAACGCCATCGGCGCGCACATCACACGGTTGGCACCGGAACGCTGACCTTTGCGGCATGCGCAGCTTGTCCATCCTTCTCCTTTCTGCCATGTACCTCCCCGGCATGGCGCAACAAAAGGTGCGCATTGACGGGGTGGCCGTGGGGCAGGTGGCGCCGGAGATCGCCATGCGGGATCCGGCTGGTGACACGCTGCGGCTTTCCCAGCTGCGCGGCAAGCTGGTGCTGATCGATTTCTGGGCCAGCTGGTGCGGGCCCTGCCGCATGGACAACCCCAACGTGGTGCGTGCCTGGCGCACCTATAAGGACACCCTCTTCACGCTGGGAGATGGCTTCGCGGTGTTCAGCGTGAGCCTGGACCGCAAGGGAGGGCTGGCCCCCTGGCAGGCGGCCATCAAGGCCGATTCGCTCGCCTGGCCCTGGCACGTGGGATCGGTGGACGACGGCATGAGCGCAGCGGCCAGCCGCTACGGGGTGCGCATGATCCCTACGAACGTTTTGATCGATGGGCAGGGGAACATCCTGGCCGTTGATGTGCATGGCGCCCATTTGACCGAGGCCTTGGAGCGCCAGCTGGAGCGCGACCCCGCCAAGGTCATGGCATGGCGACAGGCGCGGACCAAGCCAATGCTTCAGCAGGCTTCACCTACCAAGCCGCGCCGGAAGACCAAGTCCTGATCTCGCGGCTTTCCGATCCGGCACGTTTCTTGGCCATGGCGTGCGCTCTCCACACCTTCTAATTTCGCGGCCAGATGACCCTTCGAGCCTTCATGAACCACACCCGCATCCTGTTGGCCGGCGCCGTGGCGCTGTTGGCCGTTTATGGCTTCACCGCTGGCAAAGGCCAGAGCGGTGCCAACCCCAAGGTGGGCACCTCCATTGGCGATCGCGCCCCGGAGCTGGCCTATATGAACGCGGACAGCACCAAGGTGCTCAAGCTATCCGAGCTGCGCGGCAAGTACGTGCTCATCGACTTCTGGGCCAGCTGGTGTGGGCCCTGCCGCCGCGAGAACCCCAATGTGGTGGCGGCCTTTCAGAAGTACTCCAAGGCGAAGTTCAAGGAGGGCAAGGGCTTTGAGATCTTCAGCGTGAGCCTGGACAAGAGCCGCGCCGCATGGAAACAGGCCATCGAGAGCGACAAACTGGCCTGGAAATACCATGTGAGCGACCTGAAGGCCTGGGGCAGTGCGGCGGCCGGGCTGTATGGCGTGCATTCCATCCCTGCGAGCTTCCTGGTGGACCCCAATGGCATCATCGTGGCGCGCAACCTGCGGGGCATGGCCCTGCACGAGGAATTGGACAAGCACGTGAAGAGCCTCTGACCGGTCCTCAGGACCGTAACACAAAAGGAACAAGGGCCGCAAGGCCCTTTTCCTATTTTTGCCGCCCTTGTCTGAGGCCTTCTGCCTGAAGGACAAGACCATACACACGAAAACGAACGAAGACGATGGGCAGTGAACTGATGTACTACATCCCGCTGATGGGCCTGGTGGGTCTGGTGGTGATGATCGGCAAGGCCATGTGGGTGAGCAAGCAGGACGCCGGTGAAGCGAACATGAAGGAACTTGCGGGCTACATCGCCCGTGGCGCCAGCGCATTCCTGAAGGCCGAATGGAAGGTGCTCGGGATCTTCGCGGTGATCGCGGCGGTGATGCTCGCCTGGAGCGGCACCCTCCATGAGAACAGCGACTGGGTCATCGCCATCGCCTTCCTGATCGGCGCCTTCTTCAGCGCCTTTGCCGGATGGATCGGCATGAGCATCGCCACCAAGGCCAACGTGCGCACCACGCAGGCGGCGCGTACCAGCCTTGCCCAGGCGCTCAAGGTGAGCTTCAACGGCGGCACGGTGATGGGCCTTGGCGTGGCCGGACTCGCCGTCGTGGGCCTCAGCACGCTCTTCATCGTGTTCCTCGGCATGTATGTAACGGATGGCGGCGCCAACGGCGCGCAGATGATGAAGTGCCTTGAGGTCCTCGCGGGCTTCTCCCTCGGCGCGGAGTCCATCGCGCTCTTCGCCCGGGTGGGCGGTGGCATCTACACCAAGGCCGCCGACGTGGGCGCCGATCTGGTGGGCAAGGTGGAGGCCGGCATTCCCGAAGATGACGCACGCAACCCCGCCACCATCGCCGACAACGTGGGCGACAACGTGGGCGATGTGGCCGGCATGGGCGCCGACCTGTTCGGCAGCTATGTGGCCACCATGCTCGCCACCATGGTGCTCGGCCGCGAAGTGGTGAGCGCCGACAATTTCGGTGGCATGGCCCCGATCCTTCTCCCGATGGTGATCGCCGGTCTGGGTGTGCTGTTCAGCATCGTGGGCACCTTGTTCGTGAAGATCAACAAGGACAGCGACAGCGTGATGAAGGCGCTGAACCTCGGTAATTGGGGTTCGATGATCCTGGTGGCCGTCAGCAGCTACTTCGTGGTGAACTGGATGCTTCCCGAGACGATGCAGTTCGTGCGCAACGGCGTGTCCACCGAGGTCACCAGCATGAACGTGTTCCTGGCCATCATCCTTGGTCTGGTGGTGGGCACACTGATGAGCATGGTCACCGAGTACTACACCAGCATGGGCCGTCGTCCGGTGGACAGCATCGTGCAGAAAAGTGGCACGGGCCACGGCACCAACGTGATCGGGGGCCTGGCCATGGGCATGGAGAGCACGGTGTTGCCGATCATCATCCTGGCGGCCGGCATCTGGGGATCGTTCACGCTCGCCGGCATGTATGGTGTCGCGATCGCCGCAGCGGGCATGATGGCCACCACCGCCATGCAACTGGCCATCGATGCCTTTGGCCCCATCGCGGACAACGCCGGTGGCATCGCGGAGATGAGCGGCCTGCCGAAGGAGGTGCGTGAGCGCACCGACAACCTGGACGCCGTGGGCAATACCACCGCCGCCACGGGCAAGGGCTTCGCGATCGCTTCCGCAGCGCTCACCGCACTGGCGCTCTTCGCAGCGTATGTCGGCATGTCCGGCATCAGCGGCATCGACATCTACAAGGCGGACGTGCTGGCCATGCTCTTCGTGGGTGGCATGATCCCCTTCTTCTTCAGTTCGCTGGCCATCAGTGCGGTCGGCAAGGCGGCCATGGACATGGTGAAGGAGGTGCGCCGCCAGTTCCGCGAGATCCCGGGGATCATGGAAGGCAAGGCCCAGCCCGAGTACGAAAAGTGTGTGGAGATCAGCACCAAGGCCTCGATCCGTGAGATGATCGCACCTGGCGCGCTTGCCCTGTTGTCACCGATCATCGTCGGTTTCCTGGCCGGTCCCGAAGCACTCGGCGGCCTGCTCGCCGGCATCACGGTAAGCGGTGTGCTCATGGGCATGTTCCAGAACAACGCCGGTGGCGCGTGGGACAATGCCAAGAAGAGCTTCGAGAAAGGGGTGATGATCGACGGCAGGGAATACAAGAAGGGCAGCGAGCCGCACAAGGCCGCTGTGACCGGTGACACCGTGGGCGATCCCTTCAAGGACACCAGCGGCCCCAGCATGAACATCCTGATCAAGCTCACCAGCATCGTGGCGCTGATCATTGCGCCGCACATCAACGAGGGTGGGCACCATGCCGTGGCACCTGCTACTCCGTTCGATAATGCACCTGGTGGAAGCAGCAGCAGCATGCGCTCCGTATCACCGGGAAGCGAGCCTGTCGCGGCGGCAGCGCTTGACCTGGGCGATCGCCTTTGAGGGCCCCTGCGGGCAAATGCAAGAAGGGCGTCCCACGGGACGCCCTTCTTGCATGATGCTCAAAGGGTCAGCGCTTCTTCGCCACTGCCTTCGCGGGCGCTTTCGCCGCAGGCTTGGCCGACGTCCTGGCCGTGATCTTGCCGGTCTTCTCCTGGCCGTTCGCAGCGGGTGCCTCCGAGGGGAAAAGCCCGTGGATCTCCGCATCAATGGACTGGATGATCCGGCCCAGGTCCTCGGCACGCGTGTGGAAGGCGTTGTCGTCCACGTCGATCACCAGCAGCTTCCCCTTGTCGTAGGTGCTGATCCACGCCTCGTAGCGCTCGTTCAAGCGGCTCAGGTAGTCGATGCTGATGCCGGTCTCGTACTCACGCCCGCGCTCGGAGATCTGCTTCACCAGGTTGGGCACGGAGGCGCGCAGGTAGATGAGCAGGTCCGGTGGCCGGATGGCGCTGTCCATGTTCTGGAACAGGCGGAAGTAGTTCTCAAAGTCGCGCGTGGTCATCAGCCCCATCGCGTGCAGGTTCGGCGCGAAGATGTAGGCATCCTCATAGATCGTGCGGTCCTGGACCACGCTGCTGCCGCTGCGGCGGATGTCCAGCAGTTGCTCGAAGCGTGAGTTGAGGAAGAAGATCTGCAGGTTGAAGCTCCACCGCTGCATGTCCTTGTAGAAGTCGAACAGGTAGGGGTTGTTGTCCACGGCCTCCTGGAGCATGTCCCACTTGTAGTGTTTGGCCAGCAGCTGCGTGAGCGTGGTCTTTCCGGAACCGATGTTTCCTGCGATCGCGATGTGCATGTGGGGAAGCGTTGGGGTGCGGCGAATTTACCCGCACCCTGGCACGGCAGGGGGCGTTGTGGAAAAGTCGTGGTGCGTTCAGGGGCCGGTGGGCAGCGGAACGATGCGGATATCCGCCGGCCTGCGCAGGTAAAGGCGGCCGCGTTCAATGCGCGCATCGAGCACCTCGCCATGGGGGGCCATGGGAATGTCGCGCGTGGCGAAGCTCCGCATGTCATACTCGTGGAAGGCCCCGCCGGACAGGTAGTACACACGGCCGTTGCGCACCTCAAAGCGTGTGATCCCCTTGATGGGCAGGGTGCGCATGTAGGCGCCGAACAGGTCGAAGACCAGGATGCCGTTCGCCGGGTCGTTCATGAACAACTGGCTGTCGTGCTCGAGCATGAACACGGGCTCCGGGCTGATGCCCAGCAGTTGGTCCAGGCGGCCGGTATGCGCGAGCTCGCGCAACTGGGCGTCCACCCGCATCACGGCCATGTCGCGCTGATCGAAGAACCAGAGGCAGTTCTGCACGCCGGCGCAGGCCAGGGTCACCTGCGGGTAGCCGTTGCGTGGCAGGTTGACCACGCTGGCCTGCAGGCTGAGCGTATTGTCCAACATGGCCAGCTGCCCTTGCTCGATGCTGAAGAGCATCGGTTTCAGGGAGTAGAACGCATCGATCAAGCTGATGGGGCCGAAGGTCTTCACGCTGTTGCGGATGACCAGGCGGCCCATGGGGTCGTAGAGTTCGAGCACATCCCCTTGCAGGGCGTAAAGGTGCCCGAACTCATCCGTGGCCATGTCGGTGTATCGGCCCTTGATGGTCACTGTATCCTGCGCTATACCGCTCGGAATGGACAACCCGGCGCCGATCAACAGGGTGGTCCATGCACGCATCATGCCTCGGCCTTCACCAACAATTGGTCCAGATAGCTTCGGTCGTTGGCCAGGCGGGGCACCTTGTGCTGGCCACCGAGCTTGCCGCGCTGCTTCATCCATAGGTAGAAGGTGCCTTCCTGCGCCACGTGCAACACGGGAGGCACCAGTGCCCGATCACCCCGGCGCTTGGCATCGTAGTCGCTGTTCAGTTCGCGGAGCCGTTCGTCCAGGGCCTCGGCGAAGCGTGCCATGTCCGGCGCGGTCCCCTCGAACTCGATGAGCCACTCGTGTCCGCCACGGCCCTCCTGTCCCATGTACACCGGGCCGGCGGTGTATTCGCGCACACGGCAGCCGGTGAGCGTGCATGCATGTGCGATGGCCTTGTCCGCGTTGTCCACGATAAGCTCCTCACCGAAGGCGTTGATGAAGCTTCGTGTACGACCAGCCACCTGGATGCGGTAAGGGCGCACGCTGGTGAAGCGCACCAGATCGCCTGTCATGTAGCGCCACAGGCCGGCATTGGTGCTGATCACCGGCGCGTACAGGCGGCCGGGCTGCACATCCTGGAGCAGCACGGTGCGTGGCTGGTCCCGGTGCAGCTCCTCTTCGGGGAGGAATTCGAAAAAGATGCCGTAATCGAGCATCAGCAGCATGTCGTCCGCTCCGCGCCGGTCCTGTATGGCGAAGTAGCCTTCGCTCGCGTTGTAGCTCTCCAGGTAGTTCATGGATGCCGAGGGGATCAACTCGGCGAACTGCTCACGGTAGGGGCGGAAACTTACGCCGCCATGCATGAAGAGCTCCAACTGCGGCCACACCTCCATGAGGTCACTCTTGCCGGTGAGCTCCAGGATGCGGCGCAGGATGATGAGCGTCCAGGAAGGCACGCCGGCAATGCTCCGCACATCCTCGCGCATGGTCTCGCGGGCCATCTGCTCGATCTTCTCCTCCCAATTGTCCATCAATGCGGTCTCAATGGCCGGGGTGCGGCGCAGCTCCACCCAGATGGGCAGGTTGCGGATGATGATGGCGCTGAGGTCGCCGCTGTACGCATCGGCACGTACCGGTTCGATGGCGCTGCTGCCGCCCACCACCAGGGTCTTGCCGAGGTAGAGCCTGCTGGATGGATTCTGCTCCACATGCAGGGCCAGCAGGTCCTTGCCGCCCTTGTAGTGGCATTCCTCCAAGGCCTCGCGGCTCACGGGGATGAACTTGCTGCGATCACTGGTGGTGCCGCTGCTCTTGGCGAACCACTTGATGTCCGTGGGCCAGAGCAGGTTCTGTTCACCCCCTCTCAGCCGCTCCACCCACGGCTTCAGGTCGGCATAGTCCTGCAGGGGTACGCGCTGCCGGAATACGTCCGGGTCTGTGATGCTTTCATAGTCAAATCGCCGTCCCCATTCGGTGTAGCGCGCGGCACGCACCAGCCGGTGGAAGACCTCCAACTGGGCACCATGTGGATCATCCCTGAACAAGGCGATCTGCTGGAGCCGCTTCTTGATCAGGAATGCGAAGAGCGCGTTTACGGGCATCGGTCGGGGTGGTGGGCGGGAACGACGCAGCAATGCTTACTTGCGGCGAAAAGATACACAACGTGCCCAGCCCGGAAGCCGCACCCTTGCACAAGATGCTCGCCACAGCTGATCCGTCAGCCGGCGGTGAGGTGACCTATGCCCTGGACCGCGCCGGGTTGGAGCCCCTGCCGCTGGCGGAGTTCATCGGCGGTCGGTTCGGACTTCGTTTCACCGGCGGGCGTGTCTGCATGGCCTGTGGCAAGGCGGTGAAAAAGTTCTACGGCCAGGGCTTGTGCTATCCGTGCCTGCGGGATGCGCCCGAGGCGAGTGAATGCATCGTGCGGCCAGAGCTCTGCCGCGCGCATTTGGGCGAGGGGCGCGACCCGGCGTGGGAACAGCGCAACCATGCACAGGAGCACGTGGTGTACCTGAGCTTCACGGGTGCGGTGAAGGTGGGCGTCACGCGGTCCACACAGGTGCCTGTGCGTTGGATCGACCAGGGGGCCACCGGAGCGGTGGTGATCGCCCGTACACCCTACCGACAACTCGCCGGCCTGATCGAGGTGGACCTCAAGCGGCTCTTCACCGACCGCACGGACTGGCGCGCCATGTTGGGCACGCGCGAGGCCCACACGGAACGCTTGCTCGCCGCCCGGGAGCAGGCCCTGGCCGCGCTCCCTACCCGCTTGCAGGAGTGGGCCCTGCCTGCGGAGCCACCCCTTGAGCTTCGTTTCCCCTTGCACGAGCCGCTCGGACCGGTGAGGTCACTCTCTTTCGAGAAGGTGCCTGGCATTGCTGGCCGGCTCGTGGGCATCAAGGGCCAGTATCTTATTTGGGATGGCGGACGCGTGTTCAACGTGCGCAACCATTCCGGCTACGTGACCGAGGTTATTTCCGGGCCGGAAGAACTGAATGAAACCCTTCCCGGGACCCCGGCGTAACAAGCGCGGGTTTTGGTCAGTGGATACTGATCGAAAGGGTTGGGTGAAGGGTCCCGCTTAACGCTGGGGCCCTTCGCTTTTCCCCCTTTTCAGTAGATGGCCAGATCGAAGGGCATGCGGGCCTGCACACCGGCAGACCGGCGCAGTTCGCGGACCTGTTGCAGGGTGCGCACCAGTTCGGCATCGCTGCCCAGCGTGCGCTGCACCACCCAGGCGTTGGCTTGTGCGTTCAAGCTTTCCTGCAGCTGCTGCAGAAAGTTCTTTTGCTCGGGGTATTCCACCACGCGGTAGGCATCGCCCAGGCCCGCCCGTTCCGCCGCATCGCGCACGGCATCCTCCAGCCCGCCCAGTTCGTCCACCAGGCCAATGCGTTTCGCATCACTGCCCGTCCACACGCGGCCGCGACCCACCTCGTTCACCTGCTCGGCAGGCATGTTGCGTCCTTCGGCCACGCGCTTCAGGAAGTCGCTGTAGAAGGTGTCCACCCAGGCCTGAATGATCTCGCGCTCGTCCGGGCGCATGGGCCGGTTCACGCTCATCAGGTCCGCGTAGCGGCCGGTCTTCACCCCGTCGAAGGTGATGCCCAGCTTGTTGTTGAAGAAGCCCTGGAAGTTGGGGATGATGCCGAACACACCGATGCTGCCGGTGATGGTTCCGGGGTCCGCATAGATCTTGTCCGCTGCGCAGCTGATGTAGTATCCGCCGCTGGCCGCCACATCGCCCATGCTCACCACCACGGGTTTGGCGGCCTTTGCCAGCACCATTTCCCGCCAGATCACATCGCTGGCCAGACCGCTGCCACCGGGGCTGTTCACCCGCAGCACAATGGCCTTCACGGCACTGTCCTCCCGGGCCTTGCGGATGGCCTCGCTCAACGTTTCGCTGCCAATGGTGCCGTCCTCGTTCTCCCCGCTCATGATCGAGCCTTCGGCATACACAACGGCCACACGGCCACCCTTGCGGGTGGGCTCCACGGTGCGGGCATAGCGTGGCAGGGGAGCCAGGCGGATCTCTTTTCCTGCCCCTAGGCCCATGCGTTCGCGCAAACGGTCCAACACCACATCCTTGTACTCCACACCATCCACAAGACCAAGGTCCATCGCGTGTTGGGCGCGGCGGATCCGCAGGTTGTCGGCGATGTCACGCAGTTTGGCCACATCCACCTTGCGGCTGGCAGAAATGGTGTTCAAATAGTCCTGCCAGAGGCCTTCGATCAGTGTGCTCAGTTGCTCTCGATTGGCCTCGGTCATCTTCTCCTCGGTGTAGGCCTCGCCGAAGCTCTTGTAGATGTTGTTGCTTCCCTTGATGAACTCCATGCCGATGTCCAGTTTCTTGAACAGGCCCTTGAAGAACATGAGCTCGGCACGCAAGCCTCGGAAGTCCAGATCGCCTTCGGGGACCAGGTAAACCTCATCCGCCGCGCTGGCCAGGTAGTAGCTGCCCTGTGTGTAATACTCGGCATAGGCGAGCACCGGTTTGCCGCTGGCTTCTTTGAACTCCACCAGCTTCTCTCGGATCTCGCGCGCGGTGGCCATGCCCATGTTGGTCATGCTCAACTCCATGAACACGCCCTTGATTCGATCGTCGGTCTTGGCATGTTCCAATGCAGCAAGCACCTGGTTGAGCCCCAGTGGCGACATGCCTTTGAAGGGGCCGAAATCGAACATCAGGTCGTCCGCTGTGCCCCGGTCGCGCATCTCCTGGTCCAGGCGGATGTGCAGCACGCTATCCTCCTTCACCTTGGCGGGTTTGCCCTGCATGGCGAAGGAGGCGCTCATGGCTGCAATGAAGCCGATGAACAGGAAGATGAGGAGCACGCCCACCAGCAGGGTGCCCAGCATGGAGGCGAACATGAACTTCAGGAAGTCTTTCATGGGTCAGGGGCTGTATATCGGCTGCGAACATAGCCGGGGGTGCGCCCCGCTCGAGGACCAGATCACATGGACGGTGGGGCGGGTGGACGGAAGGCCCCGGATATCTTCGCGGCATGCCGGATGCGTTGCTGCTGTTGGGGGGGAATGTCGGGGAGGTGAGGCACACCTTCGCGCAAGCCACCCTCCTCCTGGAAGCCGCAGGGGTGCAGGTAAAGTCGCGATCCCGCATTCACCAGACCACTCCCTGGGGTGGGGTGGAGCAACCCGATTTCCTCAATCAGGCCCTGCTCGTCGCCCCCGCGCTCGGCCCCCGCGCCTTGCTGCATGCCTGTCTGGGCGTGGAAAGCGCTTTGGGTCGGCACCGCAGCACGGAACAGCAGTACGGCCCCCGCACGATCGACATCGACATTCTCCTCTTTGGGAGCCAGGTGGTGAATGAACCCGATCTGCACATTCCCCATCCCTTGCTGCAGGATCGGGCCTTTGCGCTGGCCCCGGCGGCCGATGTGGCACCAGGCTGGTCTCATCCTGTACTGGAGCGAACCATGTTGGAGCTGTTAAACGATCTTCGATCTCGACCAGAACCGTGATCCGCTACCCCTATATCGCGCTGGAAGGCCTGATCGGAGCGGGCAAGACCACCCTGGCCAAACGGCTTGCAGCTGACCTCAACGGCCGGCTGGTGCTGGAGGAGTTCGATGACAATCCTTTCCTGCCCCGGTTCTATGCCGACCCGAAGCGTTACGCCTTCTCGGTGGAGCTCTCCTTCCTGGCCCAGCGCTATCATCAACTCAAGCGGGTCACCGAGCATGATCTCTTCCATGCCTGCACCGTGGCCGATTATTCCCTGGGGAAATCCCTGGTGTTCGCCAAGGCTACATTGGATGGCGATGAACATGCGCTGTTCATGGACCTCTACCGCATCATGTTCGCCGACCTGCCCAAGCCGGACCTGCTGATCTACCTGCATCCGCCCCTGGACCTCGTTCGTGATCGGATCCGCCTGCGGGGCCGGAGCTTCGAGCTGGGTATCACGGATGCTTATCTACAGAGGCTTCAGGAGGGCTACATGGACCACTTGCAGAAGCTCCCTGGCCAACGGGTGTTGGTGCTGGATATCGGTGCGGGTGATCTGCGCGGCAGCGGACCGGATTACGAGGCCGTCTTGGATGTCCTGTCGGAGCCGCTGGCAGCGGGCTTTCACGTGCGTGTGCTGCCGTCCACCGTGCGATCGTGAACAAATGATGCGCACGGCTCGGAGAATCAGGCGGCTAGCGGTGGTTATACTTGCAGCCGAAATCAACCAACCCTCGCGTTCCACATGAACCCTTCTTTCCGGAAAGGTTTGCCCCTCCTGGCCCTCGCCGCACTTGTTGCGGGCTGCGGTGGCATCGGCAAAATGAGCAAGTATGCCTCCACCATCACCTACACGGTGGACCCCAACCCCCTGATCGTGCAGGGTGATACGGTGATGGTGAACATCAACGGCAATTTTCCCGGCAAGTACTTCTACAAGAAGGCGCAGGTGGAATTGACGCCCGTGATCGTGTATCCTGGTGGTGAGGCCCCGTTGAAGATGCAGGGATTCCAAGGTGAGGGTGCCGCAGGCAACTACCCGGTGATCTCCTATGAAAGCGGCAAGAGCTTCACCTACACCGACCGTGTGGCCTACGTGCCGGGCATGGCCAATGAGAGCCAGCTCATGGTGCGCATCCTGGGCAAGCAGGGCAAGAAGGAAAAAGCATTCGACCCGATCAAGTTGGCGGATGGTGTGATCACCACGCCCTACCTGGTGCAAAGTGATGACAAGGTGCTTATGTCCAAGGACCAGTTCCAGCGCATTACGTCGCACACGCAGGACGCCGTGATCAATTATCTCATCAATTCGGCTGCTGTGCGCCCGACGGAACTGAGCGACAAGGACATCAAGGACATGGCCGCCTTCATCAAGTCAGCAGTGAAGGACTCCACCATCCAGATGAAGCAATTGGGCATTCAGGCATGGGCCTCACCGGATGGCGAGATCAGCCTGAACGAGAACCTGGCCGGTGATCGTGCGAAGAGCGCTCAGGCCTGGGCCAAGGGTGACCTGAACCGGAACAAGATCGCCGCAGGCAAGGATGAAGCGTTCTACCAGCTCACCCCCCGTGGCGAGGACTGGGAAGGTTTCAAACGAGCCATGCAGAACAGCACTTCCGTACCGGACAAGGACCTGGTGCTGCGCGTGCTGGAGATGTATACGGACCTCACCAAACGTGAGCAGGAGATCAAGAACATGGCCGCGACCTACACGGAGATCGCCGAGCACATCCTGCCCGGTCTGCGCCGCTCGGAAATGTCAATGAGCTACGATCGTGTGGGCAAGAGCGATGCGGAGATCACCGCGCTCAGCAAGAGCGATCCTTCAAAACTGAACGTGGAGGAACTGCTCTACAGCGCCACCCTCACCACGGACATGAACGAGCAGCTCCGCATTTACCGCGAAGCCGAGCGCCTGTTCCCGGATGACCATCGCGGCGTGAACAATGTGGGGTATGTGCTCATGCTGCAGAACAAGCTGAACGATGCCGAAGCGCAGTTCCAGAAGGCCAACAGCATCAAGGACAACCCGGTGAGCACCAACAACCTGGGTGTTTGTGCACGCCTGAAGGGGGATCGCAAGAAGGCCATGGGCCTTTACCAGAAGGCCACCAGCGCCGGACCCGAGGTGAAGTACAACATGGGCATCATCGACATCCAGAACGGCAACTACGCCAGCGCCAGCAGCAACATGAGCGGTACGAACAGTGTGAACGCCGCACTGGCCAAGGTGCTCGGTGGTGATGCGGCCGGTGCACAGCGGATCCTGGATGCCGCTCCGGACAAGGACAGCGCCACGGGCCACTACCTGGCGGCCATCATCGCTGCCCGCACGAACAACGAGGATGGTGTACGCAACCATCTTGGCGCTGCGGTGGCCAAGGACGGCAGCCTGCGTGAGAAAGCCATGAAGGACCTCGAGTTCCGCAACTTCAAGGGTCAGCTCGGCCTTTGAGCCGCTGAACCCAACGGCATCGAAAGCCCCTCGGCCTGGCCGAGGGGTTTTCTGCTTTTACCCGGTCTGCATCGGCTCTTTCTGGTCCGTGCGAGATCACCTCAGCGGGCGGGATGAACCTTCATGGCAACGCGCAGGCTGCGCCAGCCGAGCTGTTGCACATGGATGCTGTCACAGATACCGGCCGTTTTGAGTGTGAAGCGCCCTTCGGCATCGGTGACCAGCTGCTGAGCGGATGTGGGAGGCCGCATCCAGAAGGTGATCACAGCCGAACCGATGGGCTCTTGATCCTGCGCATCGATCACCCGGCCAACATAAACACTGTTCTTTCGATCGTGCGTGATGGATAGCGCGATGGCATCCAGCACGATGCAGCCATCCCTGCGGGTATCACCGTATTCAGGCCGCCTGTCCTTGATCCAGCCGTTGCGCCGCTGACCGTTCAGATCGAAAGAAGCCTGCGGGACTTTGAGTGGCGGTGCACAAGCCACCAGAAGCATCATGGCCAGGAGGGAACGGTACATGGTCGCCAAAGCATACGCAAATGCGCTGCACATGTGGCCTCTCGTGGATGATCCCGTTCCTGTGCAGATGAGGCAAGGCGGCACGGCGGGCGCCCGATCGAAGAGGAAGGGCTGATCCGCGGATAAAATGCGGAGCGGGCCCGCAAGGGCCCGTTCCGGAATGTGCTGGTACGTTGCTTAGAACACGATCTTCTGCCGGCGGATGCGCGTGCGGTACTTCTTCCCGCTGGTGCGGTACTTGAAGATCTTGTAGTGCATGTGCCACTTCAGGAAGATGTACGCGTCCAGGTCGTTGGAGTCGCCGCGTTGCTGGCCTGCGGCGGTCTGGCCGGGCACCTTGCCCAGGCTGGGGTCGGCCAGGAAGGCAGCCACAGGGCCGCGCACGGAGGCGAGCACATCATTGTCGTAATACACCCCGCTCACATCATCGATGTAGTCGGTGAAGGTCTTGGTGTACTGCAGTTCGATTCCGCCGCTCCACACCTTGCTGAAGGCCTTTCGGATGCCCACGCCCATGGGGATGCAGATCTCGTAGTTGCGGTATTCCTCCGGTCCATCGGGGAGGCCCTGCCCCTCGGTACCCAGCGGCTTCAGTTGTACCCAATTGCCATTGTACTTCGCTTTGGGGTCGAACCAGAAACCGCCGATGCCCGCGAAGAAATAGAAACCCACGCGCGTGTTGCCCTGTCCCTGTACCCCGCGTAGGTCGTAAAGGTGCCCGAGCATTTCCTTGAAGAGGTGGAGCTCATAGACCAGCGACAGTTCAAAGATGTCCGAGCGGAAACTCAGGTTGCGGTTATGCCGGAACATCTCCTGGGTCAGGTTGTCGTTCCCTGCCAGCACACCGTAGGTCAGGTTCAGGCGGATGGACTGCCGCTCGAAGGTGTAGTAGCGATAACCCACACTTAGCGCGGGTTTGGTCTGGCTCACCTCCAAGTCCCAGACAAAAGGCGACCCGATCTGGTTGCGGCCACCCAATTCACCCAGGAAGTTGGCAATGCCCAGGCCCACGGTCAACTCACGGCGGTGAGACTTCCAGTACGAGGAGTTCTTGAAATACTGCGCCTCCACAATGCTGGGCATCAGGGAGATGAGCAGGGCCGTGAGAAGGGCTGGCTTCTTGAAGGACACGAGCACGCCTGGAGCAGGTTGGTGGGCGAATATAGAAGGATGCGACGGACCGGAGGAATAGCCTCCTTGCATTCATCCCCAAAGACTTGTGAATGGGCGCGGGGTTGCCTTGGCTCAGGGGGGGGGAGGCAGTGCCCCACCAGAAAGCCACCAGAGGGCGATACCCGCACATACGGATACGTTCAGGGAGTGCTTGGCCCCCTGTTGCGGGATCACCACGCAGGCATCACAGGCCTCCACCACGGCCTCGCTTACGCCATGAAGCTCATTCCCCACCACCAGCGCCAGCGGCTGGCCGCTTAGCACGGGCGTAGCCGCCAAGGCCCCGGCATGCAGGGTTTGTTCCAGGGCAATGACACGGTACCCCGAGGCCTGGAGCTCCCGCACGGCGTTGATCGCTTCCGAACGGTGGCTCCACGGCACGGTCTGGGTAGCGCCCAAGGCGGTCTTCTCGATCTCGCGATGGGGCGGGGTGGGGGTGAAGCCGCATAACATCAGCTCCTCCATGCCGAAGGCATCCGCGGTGCGGAACATGGCGCCCACATTGTGCCGGCTGCGCACATCGTCAAGCACCAAACGCAAGCGCGACGGGCCAACGCGCGCACGCGTGGCGTGATGGCCTGCGGACAGTTCATCCAAGGTCAATTTGCGGTCGCCAGGCGGCATGGGGCAGGGGATCGGACTGTTGAAAAAAGGTGTCTGGCCTTGGAAGAAAAGGGACCACGAAGGAAGGATACCTTTCCGGGCTGCCCAAAAGGGGGCGAAACAGGGAATGAGCGGTGGAGGCATCGGGGGGGATACCCCATTGGCGAAACAATACCAGCAGATCAAGGCCCAATATCCAGGGGCGTTGTTGCTGTTCCGGATCGGCGACTTCTACGAGACCTTCGGTGAGGACGCGGTGATCACGGCAGGTGTGCTGGGTATCGTGCTCACCAAGCGCAATAACGGCGCTGCCGCTGCCACCGATCTGGCGGGCTTTCCGCACCATAGTTTGGAGAATTACCTGCCCAAGCTGGTGCGGGCAGGCTATCGCGTGGCCGTCTGCGACCAACTGGAGGACCCCAAGCTTGCCAAGACCGTGGTAAAGCGCGGAGTCACCGAGGTGGTGACACCCGGCGTGGCCTTCAGTGACCAAGTGGTGGACCACCGCAGCAACAACTGGCTGGCGGCTGTGCACGGGCAGGGAGCCAGCTATGGTGTTGCTTTTTTGGACGTGACCACCGGAGAGTTCCTGGCTGGTGAGGGCACGGCCCAGCTGGTGGGCCAATGGCTGGATGCCCACGCCCCCAGCGAGTTATTGCACGTGCGCGGGTCCGAGGACCCCTTCATTCGCCGGTATACCAGCCGCCAGAGCAGCTTCGGGCTCGATACCTGGGTGTTCGATGCCGAGATGGCGAAGGAGCGGCTGCAACGGCAGCTGGGCACCACGGGGCTGAAGGGCTTTGGCATTGACGACCTGCCGCTCGGACAGGGTTCAGCAGGTGCCATCCTGCATTACCTGGGTGAGACGCGCCACGACCGGCTGGCCCATATCAACCGCATGGCCCGGTTGGCCGCTGCCGAGCATCTCTCGCTCGATCGGGCCACCATCCGCAACCTGGAACTGGTGGCTCCCATTCACGAAGGAGCGCGCACCCTGCTGCAGAGCGTGGACCGCTGCGTAACGCCCATGGGCACACGCATGCTGCGGCGCTGGCTGCTCTTCCCCCTTCTGGACCGTGCGGGCATCGAGCGGCGCCATGAGCGCGTGGCCCTGCTGATGGCCGCTGCCGAACTGCGCGAGGCCATGGGTAACGCCTTGGAGCAGGTGGGTGACGTGGAGCGGGTACTGGGCCGGTTGGCCGCCGCCAAGGTGGGCCCGCGCGAAATGCTGCATCTGCAACGTGCGCTGGATGCTGCCCGCGCCTTGTCCCATGAGCTCACAGGGGATACGCGTACGGTGGGTGATGCGCCCGGACTGTTACCTCCCGAGGGTGTGGCCGATCGGATCGCGGCCACCATCGAGCCTGGAACACCGGCCACTTTCGCCAAGGGTGGTGTGATCCGAAAGGGGGTGAGCCCGGAATTGGATGAGCTGCGCCATGTGGCCACCCATGCCAAGGATATGTTGTTGGAGATCCAACAGCGCGAAGCCGAGGCGACAGGCATCACCAGCCTGAAGGTGGGCTTCAACAACGTGTTCGGCTATTACCTGGAGGTGCGCCACACGCACCGCGACAAGGTGCCTCCCGAATGGGTGCGCAAGCAGACCCTTACCGGCGCGGAACGCTACATCACCGCGGAACTGAAGGATCTGGAAGAGAAGATACTGGGTGCCGAGGAGCGCATGCTGGTGCTGGAGACCGAGCTCTATCAGCAACTGATCGCGGAAATGGTCGGGCACCTGCGTGCCCTGCAGGACCTGGCCGTGCGACTGGCCGAGTGGGACGTGCTGCGGGGCTTCGCATTGCAAGCACTGGCACTGGACTATTGCCGCCCCGAACTGCATGATGGGCATGCCTTTGACATTCGTGGGGGGCGGCATCCAGTGATCGAGCAGCAGCTGCCGCCCGGCGAGCACTATGTGGCCAATGATGTGGCGTTGGACAGCGAGGAAGCGCAACTGATCATGATCACCGGCCCGAACATGAGCGGAAAATCGGCGCTGCTGCGGCAGACCGCGCTCATCGCCCTCATGGCCCAGGCCGGTTCATTCGTACCGGCCCGATCTGCGCGGCTGGGCGTGCTGGACCGCATTTTCACCCGCGTGGGCGCGTCGGACAACCTATCCACCGGCGAGAGCACCTTCATGGTGGAGATGAACGAGACCGCCAGCATCCTGAACAACCTGAGCCCGCGGAGCCTGGTGCTGCTGGACGAGATCGGCCGGGGCACCAGCACCTATGATGGCATTTCCATCGCCTGGGCCATTGCCGAGTACCTGCACGACCATGCCCACCGGCCCCGGACCTTGTTCGCCACACACTACCACGAGTTGAACGAGATGTCCGCCACGCACCCCCGCATCCGCAATGCCAGCGTGGCCGTGCGCGAGGTGGATGGCCAGGTGCTCTTCCTGCGACGGCTGGTGGCGGGCGGCAGTGATCGTAGCTTCGGCATTCACGTGGCGCGCATGGCCGGCATGCCGAAGGTGGTGATCGACCGCGCGCGTAAGGTGCTGGCCCACCTGGAGGCGAGCCATGCCGGTGACCTGGGCGAAGCCCCGGGCGAACTGCCCACGAACGCCTCGCGCCCCCAGGTGCAGGGCATTTCCCGGGAGCCGCAGCTCAGCATATTCCAGCTGGACGACCCCGTGCTGGAGCGCATCCGGGATGAGGTCGCGGCCATCGATATCGACACCCTCACCCCGGTGGAGGCACTGATCAAATTGAATGAGATCAAGCGGATCTCCGGGGCCGGGAATGCCCAGCTGCGGAAAGCCTGATCCACGGGTTGTGCGGATCTTCCGGCGTTCTATCTTTGTCGCCCCCAAGCGAGAGTAGCTCAGTTGGTAGAGCACGACCTTGCCAAGGTCGGGGTCGCGGGTTCGAGTCCCGTTTCTCGCTCAGAAGAGGCAGCCCACGCGGCTGCCTCGTTATTTCTGGCCGGTCCGCTGGGATCGGTGAGCACCCCCCACCTGCGCAAGATCCGCAGGCCGGGTGATGCCCGGGTGGGAAAGGATGGACCTGCCTTCGTTCCCCTGATGGGTGAACTTCGACGGGCCATGCGCGAGTGACCCAGCCGTTAGATTTACCGCCCCCCCTGCCCGGGTGGTGGAATGGTAGACACGAGGGACTTAAAATCCCTTGGTCCGCAAGGGCCGTGCGGGTTCAAGTCCCGCCCCGGGCACGATGGAGGCCACGCGCATAGCGCCCACACCCAGCGGCTTCCTGCATGCAGGGAATGCGCTCAACTTCCTGCTCGCCGCAAGGCTGGCCCGGCATCATCAGGCCCGTATGCGCCTGCGCATCGATGACCTGGACGCGGCACGGATGCGCCCGGCCTATGTGCAGGACATCTTCGACAGCCTGCAATGGCTGGGCATCCGGTGGGATGAGGGCCCGCAGGACGCGGCGACCTTCCATACGAGCGGTTCCCAACGGCTGCGCATCGGCCGGTATGAGGAGATGTTGGCGCGCTTGGTGAATACAGGTCGGGTGTATGCCTGCACCTGTTCGCGCACCCAACGCGCCCAAGCAGGTGCGGTACATGCCTGCCGCGATGCGGCACTGCCCTTGAACGCGCCTGATGCGGCCTGGCTGCTGAAGGTGGAACCCGGGACCATGGTGCGGATACCCGCGCTGCATGGTACAGATGTGCACGTGGACCTTGCGCAGGTGATGGGCGACCCCGTGGTACGCCAACGGCTCGGCACACCCGCATACCAGATCGCCTCGCTCACGGATGACATCGATCATCGGATCACTTTCCTGGTCCGCGGCGAGGACTTGTTGCCTTCCAGCGCATGCCAGTTGCACATCGCGGAGCTGATCGGTGAAACGGGTTTCCTACAAGAGCGCATGGTACACCACGCCTTGATGCGCGATGCCAAAGGTCACAAGCTCAGCAAATCGGAAGGGGCCACTTCGCTGAAGGCAATGCGTGAACGAGGGGAGAGCCCGGAGATGTTGAATGCACAGGCGGATGCGCTGTTCGCACGCGTGCTCTCGGGAGACCGTTGACGGGAAACGCGCCTGCTTGCGTTGGTGTTGTCGCACAAGGAGGCATTGCGACACGGAATTAAGCTCGGCCGGCAACCACTCTCCGCGTCTCCGTGTGCGCATGCACGCTCTACGGTACCACGGATCCACCGGCGCTCGCCTTGCGCTGCCGGAACCACAGCCACGCCAGCATCAACAGCGAACCGATCAGCAAGGCTCCGGTCCGGCGAGTGCCGTTCCAAAAGGGTTCTTCAGGTCGTTGTTCCTCCAGCCGGCCGAGCAGCAGCCCGTTCAAGGTCCAGGGTGAAACGAGGTCGATCTCCTCTTCAAAGCTCGCATAGTCCTGGCCGGGTGCAAAGCGCAGGGCGCGCAGCAGGTCCACAAATGCCTTTCCCACACGGTCCGCATCATCCAATGAGGTGACCGCATTCGCGATGAGCACGCCGTGGCGGCCCAGCAGCCGTGCGTCCGCGATCAGCAAGTCGCCGGCCTCTTCCCCTTCGCCCACCTGCAGGTGCTTGCCCCAGTGCAGGGTGTGGCGGGCTTCATCCAGCACGGGCGGTAGCGGCCACCCCATGGTGAAGGCCGGCTCCTGCCCTTGTTCAGCGAGTCGCGCGTTGTCGTCCAACTCGCGTTCCTGGATGCGTGCGAGCAAGACCTCGGGGTCGAGATCATCCGCGCCGGACAAGGACACGCGGCCCACGGGCTCATACTGCAGCACGATGGCGAGCGCATCATCCGCGAGCAGGGAGTCGCCTTCGGGAAGCAGCATGCCCAGCACCGCATCCACGGCGGTGTTGCCCCAGAGCTCATGGATCACGCGCAGGCTCTGTGTGGCGTCGAGGAACTTGTGGCCAGCAGGGACTTCGAGCACGGCCATGCCATTCCCCAACCAGACCTCACCATGCTGGTAGGTGAAGAGCGCCTCCACCTGCCGCCGTACCTCTGCTTCACTGGGGATGCTGTCCTCATGCCCATGCTCCTCGTGGCCTTGTGCGCACAATGTGATGTGCAGCAGTGCCGCGGAGAGGATCAGGAAGAGGCCCCGCATGATCACGTGGTGACGGGCCGTAGGCGGATGATGTGCAGCGCGTGCAGCACGCGGATGATGGGCCAGGTGGGATCGAACTCGAACCAGCGCGCAGCGAAGTTGGCGCGGCCGCTGTGCGCGTGGTGGTTGTTGTGCAGGCCTTCGCCCATCACCAGGACCTCGATCGGCCACATGTTGCGGCTGGTGTCGTCCACCTCATAGTTGCGGTAGCCGTATTTGTGCGCGTACCAGTTGATGATGGCACCGTGCAGCGGGCCCATCACATAGTGCAGGGGCAGCAGCAGGAACTGCCACCAGGCCGTGGCGAACACGAGATAGAAGGCGGTATAAAGGCCCACCCACATGAAGCGGCTCACCCAGCTGCTGCCCCACACATCCAAGGCGTGCCAGTCCGGCACGTTCGCGGTGAAGCGCGGCTCCACCACGGCCTTGCGGTCCACGATGTCGCTGTAGATGTTCTTCGTGCGCCACATCATGGCGAAGAGACTGGGGTCGTACTTCGGCGAATGCACATCCTTCTCCGTGTCGGCAAAGGCGTGGTGCATGCGGTGCAGCACTCCGTAGCCGTAGGCGCTCAGGTAGCTGCTTCCCTGCGCGATGTAGGTGAGCAGGTGGAAGAAGCGCTCCCAGCCCGGCGACATGGTGAACATGCGGTGTGCCGAATAGCGGTGCAGGAAGAAGGTCTGCACGAAGAGCGAGAGGTACCAGTGGCAGAGGAAGAAGATCAGGATCGCCATCGGGTGCGAAGGTATCGCGGAGTGGGATGGCCGCCGGTCTGACGGGTGTCAGTTGCGGAGCATGGGAGAGGTCGCAACTTGCTGAAAACCGGCGCACATGTCACACAAGGGGCACTTCGAGATCAAGACGGACAAGGCGGGCGAGTACCGCTTCAACCTGGTGGCCGGCAATGGTCAGGTGATCCTGAGCAGCGAGGGCTATTCGCGGCGCGAGTCGTGCCTGAACGGCATCGAGAGCGTGCGTGTGAACAGCCAGATCGATGCACGCTACGAGCGTACCATAGCGGCTGACGAGCGCTACCACTTCAACTTGAAGGCAGCCAATGGCGAGGTGATCGGCACCAGCCAGATGTATGCTGATCTGCGTGGTATGGAGAACGGCATGGCCTCGGTGAAGGCCCACGCACCGAACGCCGGCTTGTTGGAGCGCTGAGCCTCGCTTATGCGGACGGCGTGTCGTTCTTGCGGCGGCCGGAGATGAACTTCCATGCGGCAGCGCCGGCTGCGGCCAGGCCGATCAGGATGAGTTTGATGTTCTTCAGCAGCAGCGCGAAGATCCCGGCCTTGGCCAGCACCTTGCCGGCCACCAGGCCGCCCACGGTCCAAGCGGCCACTTCATCCACCTTGCTGTCGAATTCGGCATAGGTGTGGCCCGGGTTGAAGGAGGCCATCTCGAGGACGGAGGGAATGCCCGCCTTCACTTCTTCCAGGTATTCCATGCCCGCCACGGCGTTCAGCACCAGCACGCCCTTGCGGCCCAGCACACGCACGTTGTAGTTCAGGGTGTTGCCATCGGCACCTTCCGGGTAGAGCTCCTTGGCCCAGTGCAGCACCTTGCGGTCCTTGTCATAGTAGGGTGGGGCGGCCCAGCCAATGAGAGTGAGGCTTTCGTAGCCCTGTTCCAGGCGCATCTCGTTGGCTGCGGCATTGTCGCTCTTCATCTCCTGGAGCATTTCGTCGTAGTTGATGTCGTCGGCGTCCTTGTCGCTCACGTAGCCCATGGGATCATACTCCACGATGAAGGCATAGGGATTGTCCAGCACGCCGGCATCGGCGGGCAGGATCATGCCCAGCACATCCTCTGCCGCGCCCGGTGGATTGCCCCAGAGCTCCACGATCACCTGCCGGCACTGCGCGGCATCCAGGAACTTGAAGCCATCGGGGATGTTGGGCGTGGCCACGCCATCACCGATGGGGATGGTGCCCGTGGCATAGGTGTAGCTGTTCTCCACCGAATCCATCTCGGCGAGCATGGCGGCCATTTCCAGGCTGCTGCTGTCCGTTGCTTCGGGTGTTTGGGCATGCGCAGCACACGAGAGAAGGAGGCCGCACAAAAGTGAAAGGCGCATGGGTCCGTGTTTCGGGCCGAAATGTAGACGGTGAAGTTCGACCAGATGCCGGGCGCTCAGTTGCCGAACATCTCCTTCACGCGCTCGAAGAAGTTCTTGTCCTTGGCGGTGGGCTTGGGCTGGAAGCCTGGGCTGCTGCGCAGCTTCTCCAGCGCCGCGCGCTCCTCCTTGCTCAGGTCGGTGGGTGTCCACACGGCCACATGCACGAACAGGTCGCCGTGGCCATGCGCGTTCACGCTGGGCAGACCCTTGCCGCGCAGGCGCAGGGTGTGGTTGCTCTGTGTGCCGGGTTCCACCTTCACCTTGGCCTTGCCCTGCACCAAGGGCACTTCAATGCTGGTGCCCAGCGCGGCTTCCACCATGCTGATGAAGGCCTCGTAATGCAGGTTGCGCCCGTCGCGCTTCAGCTCGGGGTGCTGTTCCTCCTCGATCACCACCAACAGGTCGCCGGGGATGCCACCGGCCGGGGCTTCGTTGCCCATGCCGCTGATGTTGAGCTGCATGCCCTCCTCCACACCCGCAGGGATGCGGATGGGCACCACGGTTTCCTCGCGCACCAGGCCATGCTCATCGCTGCCGGGCGCACGCTTGCTCACGGTCTGGCCAATGCCGCCACAATGCGGGCAGGTGCTCACGGTCTGCATCTGGCCGATGAAGGTGCTCTGCACGCGCCGCACCTGGCCGGTGCCGCCGCAGGTGGTGCAGGTGCCGTACTCGCTGCCCTTGCCGCGCACCAGTTTGGTCACCTTGATCTTACGTTCCGTGCCGAGGGCGATCTCTTCAAGGGAAAGCTTCAGCCTTACACGCAGGTTGCTGCCCTTCACTACGCGCCCACCGCGCCGCCCGCCGCCGAAACCGCCGAAGGCGCCGCCCCCGAAGGCATCGCCGAAGATGTCGCCGAACTGGGAGAAGATGTCCTCCATGTTCATGCCGCCACCCTGGAAGCCGCCACCCATTTGCGGGCCGGCATGCCCGAAGCGGTCGTAGTTCGCCTTCTTCTCGGGGTCGCTCAGGATCTCGTAGGCACTGGCCGCCTCCTTGAATTTCTCTTCCGCGGCCTTGTCGCCCGGGTTCTTGTCCGGGTGGTACTTGATGGCCAGCTTGCGGTAGGCCTTCTTGATCTCGTCGGCGCTGGCGTTGCGGCCCACACCAAGGACTTCGTATGGATCCTTCTTGCTCATGGCCATTGGTCGACCCCATGGGTCGACGCTACAGGTGCATCAATGGGGATCGTATTCAGCAATGGATCCAGGGTCATTCACCCACCACCACCTTGGCGTAGCGGATCACTTTGTCGTGCAGGGTGTAGCCGTTCTCCACCACGTCGATCACCCGTCCCTTCAGGTCGGCGCTGGGTGCCGCAGCCTTGGTGATGGCCTCGTGCCGGTCCGTGTCGAAGGGCTGGCCCTTCGCATCGTCCATGGGCTTCACGCCCTGGGCGCCGAGAATGTGCAGGAGCTTGGCGCGGATCAGGTGGAAACCCTCCTTCACCACGGCCATGTCCTCCGTGCGGTCGTTGTGGGCAATGGCGCGCTCCATATCGTCCAGCACCGGTAGCAGGTTCTTCAGCACGTTCTCTCCCGCGACCTGGACCAACTCCAGCCGTTCCTTGGCGGTGCGTTTGCGGAAGTTGTCGAACTCGGCCTGCAGGCGCAGGTGGCGGTCGTTGAGGTCGGCCAGGCGAATGCGGGATTCATCCAACTCACCGGTCAGGGCGTGCACATCCTCACGCCCATCGGCCTCGGCATCGTGCATCACGTGTTCGGCAGCGGCCTGGCTGGCAGCGGTCAGTGCATCGGGGGCATGCTCATCGGCCGCGTCGTGGGGCAGGGCCTCGAGGGGTTGCACGGGCTCGGCACCGGCGTTCGCGTGTTTGGCGTCGGACATGGTCTTCTTACTCTTTCGGAAGGGATTGCGCATGGATCAAGATCCTTGCCGCTGGGTGGATCGGCAGGTATGGGGCGTTTCCGGGGTCATTTTGGCAGCGGCCCGGCCGTGGCGGCAGGGTGGACCGTTCACTTCACCAGGTACATCACCTCCTTCACGGCGCGCACAATGCGGCCTGGGTTGGGCAGCGAGGCCTCGATCAGGGGAGGGCTGAAGGGCAGGGGGGTGTCGGCCTGGTTCACGCGCAGCACGGGGGCGTCCAGGTGGTCGAAGGCATCCTTCTGCACGCGGTAGGCCACCTCACTGCTGATGCTGGCCACGGGCCAGTTCTCATCCACCACCACCAGGCGGTTGGTCTTCTTCACGCTGCGCAGGATGGTGGCGTGGTCCATGGGGCGGATGGTGCGCAGGTCGATCACCTCGGCGCTGATGCCCTCGGTGGCCAGTTCATCGGCGGCCTTCAAGGCATCCTTCATCACCTTTCCGAAGGAGACGATCGTGACGTCCTTTCCCTCGCGCTTGATGTCCGCCACGCCGATGGGCAGCAGGTATTCCCCGTCGGGGATCTCGCCTTTGTCGCCGTACATGCGTTCGCTCTCCATGAAGAGCACGGGGTCGTTGTCGCGGATGGCGGCCTTCAGCAGGCCCTTGGCATCGTATGGGTTGCTGGGGGTGATCACCTTCAGGCCGGGCACGTTGGCGTACATGGCCTCGAAGCTCTGGCTGTGCGTGGCGGCCAGCTGGCCGGCGCTGCCGTTGCCGCCGCGGAACACGATGGGCACGTGGAACTGCCCGCCGCTCATCTGCAGCATCTTGGCCGCGTGGTTGATGATCTGGTCGGCGGCGAGGATGGCGAAGTTCCAGGTCATGAACTCCACGATGGGGCGCAGGCCGTTCATGGCGGCGCCCACGCCGATGGCGGTGAAACCCAACTCGGCGATCGGGGTGTCGATCACACGCTTCTCGCCGAACTCGGCCAGCATGCCCTTGCTCACCTTGTAGGCGCCGTCGTACTCGGCCACCTCCTCGCCCATGAGGAAGACGTTCGGGTCACGGCGCATCTCTTCGCTCATGGCCTCGCAGAGGGCTTCTCGGAACTGGACGGTACGCATGGGGCAGGCGGTGGGAATGGGCGTCAAAGGTAGGCCAGCGGGGCCATCGCAGGCCCGGTACAGGCCCTACCTGCGAATGGCCATGAAGTTCACCGGGTGGAAGATCTCAAGCACCAGCGGATCGTACTGCGTGATGGGGGCAAGGCCGTCCAGGCAGAGGCGGAAGAGGTCGTGCGTGGGGTGCAGCAACTGCCAGAAGTCGGCGAAGAAGGTGCGCGAGGCCACGTTCATATCGGAGAACTCGAACTGGATGTGATCGATGCGACCCTCGGCAAGCATGCGCCGTGCCCCCTGAAGCACGAATAATTCGTGGCCCTCCACGTCGATCTTCAGCAGGTGGATCTGCGGGATCCCGTGTGCGGCGCAGTGTTCGTCCAGCGTGCGCAGTTCCACCTCGAAGGTGTGCGTGCCCTGCGTTTCGCGGAACGTGCCGGGTACCTGGGCGTGCAATGAGGAAAGCTGCCCGTGCGTGTGGCGGTGGAAAGTGGCGCGCCCGGCGTGGTCCGAGAGCGCGGCACCCATAAGGGTGATGCCCGGCTGTCCGGAAAAGCGGCGTTCCAGCGCGGCTAACAGGTCCGGGTCGGGCTCAAAGGCATGCACGACCAACGCGCGGCCGGGCAGCGTGTGTTGCAACAGGGCGATGTAGTCGCCGGCATTCGCGCCCACGTCGAACACGGTGAGTGGCCCAAGGGAATTTCCAACGGTCTGGCGCACGGCCTCCTCCTCCGGCGCCAGGGTGATCATGGGAGCGCCATATCCCAGTCCAGCGGCGCCCATGCGCAGCAGCTTCTCGAAGAAGCCCTGGTGGCGTTTGCGTGAACCGCGCTGCCGGATGATCCACCGCCCGATGCCCATGTGCCGTCCCCAAAGGAACGAACCGCGCGGCTCACACCTCCACAACCGGCAGCCTGGCGTAGCGCAGCAGGTTGTTCAGCACTATTCAAGTAGCAACTTGGTAGCAGCTATGTTGCGACCACCTTGTTGCAGGATCAGCAGGTACAGGCCAGGGGAAAGCCCACTCAGTTCCACGATGGATCGCGTGGTGGTTATGCGTTGCCTGCGGATCATCCGTCCCATGGCATCGCGCAGCACCAAGCCGGCATCCTTCATTGGCCCTCGGACTTCCACATGCACTATACCGCTCGCAGGATTGGGCCACACCCGCATGATCTCGTGCCCGGGTTCTTGCTCCTGTGCGCCCACGTTGAAGCCATGCAACCGGCTCACCTGCCGTTGCAGCGTATCGGTCACAGACGCATCGCCGTAGCCGTGGTAGGAGCCGTAGATGTAATAGCTGCCGTCGGGGGCCTGCACCATGCCCGCCGCGCTGCCGGAGATCCAGCCCACCGGGTTTGGCGGGTTGTTGCCGCAGCCCGGCCCGGTGAAGTGGTCATCGATCAGGTTGCCCGCCGTATCGATTAGGCAGATGTGCCGACGGGCCTGGCCTTCCACCAGTTCGAAGTGGCCCATGACCACCAGGCGGCCCGCATCCAGTTGATAGACGCTGCGCAGAATGGCCCCGCCTTCAAAACCGGTCAGCTCGATGGTGCCGAATTCCAATTGGGTATTGAAGCTGGGATCCAACGAACCATCCGGCAGGAAGCGCACCAGCTGCAGGGTATCGGGGTTGCCGGTGATGCGGAAATTCCCGGCGGCGTATACCCGGCCATCAGGCAAGGGAAGGAAGCCGTAAGCCAGTCCGGTCCAGACGTTGGCCTGGAAGGCGGTGTCCAGCGCACCATCCGCATGGAAGCGGAAGATGTTGCTGGCGGGCTGGCCATCCCAGGTGCTGGTGCTGCCCGAACCGATGAACTTGCCATCGGGCAATTCCTGGAAACGGTAAAGTGCACCCGAGCATTGGCGGTGGTGTTGGGTGGTGTCTAGGTAGCCCGTGTTGCTGAACCAGATCAGGCAATGATCGCCCATGAACCCACGGATCGAATCGCTCAGCCCGTGCCTCCCACCCATCAACACCCTGCCGTCGGGGTATACATAGTAGTCGCCGCCCTGCAATGAACTGAAGTAAGGGCCGGAGTTCATCTCGATGAAGGCGGGATCCTGAGTGCCATTCATGAGAATACGCCGGACTATCTGTGATGTGCCCACATAAAACGAACTGGTGTTCCATTGCATGAGTTTTCCCATGCCCAACCCGCTATTGTAGAACGACTCATCACGCACCCCGTTCGGCATCAATCGCACCAGCGCCTTCTCAGCTGTCACCTCGCCAGGGAAGCGCATAAGCCCAGAAGCAATGAGCTTCCCATCCGGCAACGGCAGTATCGAACTGACGTAGTTTCGCTCGATCGCGGTGCGGAACGACGTATCGAGATCAAGTGGCTGCTGAGATCGTCCTCGGTGTCCTGCTGCTACGGCAGAGATTAAGAAGAACAGCCCCAGCATAGAGGGGCTGCTTCTCATTGGCGTATGGTTAGCTTCTCAGTACGCAACTGCTCGCCACCGTTCAACAAAGTCACTGTGTAACTACCTGGCGCCGCAGTGCGGACGTCCCACACCACCTGCCGAACCTGGTCATTCAACTTCAGCCGGAACACCTCGCGGCCCATGATGTCTCGGATCACCAAGGCGGCATCCTTTGGCGGTACGGGCAGTTCGTAGTCAAGTGCCACCCAAGAATTCGCCGGATTGGGATGCAGTTTCAGGATGGGTTGCGTCCTGCTACCCACGGCAGGCAGCCGAGTATATGGCAATGACTTCGGTTCTCCGGCTCCACCACCGGTGAGCGGCGGGCGGCAGATGCCATACCCGAAACAAAGCAGGTTGCTGATCCACGCGGCAGGCCGGTCGTACCAACCGTCCATCAGCGCCACCAAGCCCTGCACCTCCACGCTGTCCAATCGCATTTCCGAGCGACTATCTGCATATACCGCGCTCATGAAGGTGATCAGGTCCAACATGCGCTGCTGTTCTACTTCTCCATACTCTCGAAGTATATTCTCCTCACTGATCCGTGCGATGGCCGCTGCAGCACTGTCGAACTCCAGCTGATCCACCCAGGTGAGCGCCTCGGCATAGCGGGCGGCAGGTGTGCGCAACTGGCGCCATACCCAACGTATGCTGTCCATCCGAATTGCCGTGGAGTCATCTTCGGCAATTGGCAATGTTTGATAATGATGGATCAGCAAATTGGCGGCCTGCGTCATCTCTTCGTGGTGGAAGGCCATTTCGTCCTCAAGTGCTCCGCGATAGGTGTGCTGGTCCCAGCTAGCCACCACCATGCCCAGCATGTATTGGGGCAGCGGGTGGCCGCTTTGCTCCTGCAACCAGGTGAGGAAGCCATCCGCGCGGGTCGCCTCGGGATTGGCCACAAGTACCTCCGTGACCATGGCGGCAGGCAGGATCGCGCTGGCGACCATCTGGCGCAGCGCATCCACGGAAAGGTGCGGTGAAAGTCCAATCAAATAAGCATGCAACTGCCAGGCCTCGGACGGCCAGGTGCTCTGGATCTCCTGCACCACGGCATCGGTATTGCCGGCATCGATCAGTTCGTCATAGAGGTAGCGTGTGTTCCCATATGCCAGCTTCTCTTCCAGCATGTACTCCGCGACGGGCCCTGGGGCCATGCCGCTCGGATAGCCGGGCTCATAAGGAATGGTGAGCGCCACCTTGTTCGCACAGTTGTTGGCAGGAATGAAGGTCACCTCCACCGCTTGCATGCCTGGCACTGGAGTGTGATCGACCGGTTCCTGGTTCCCAACTCCACGATGCCAGTAATCGATCAACCCATACTGCGTGTCCACCAGGAAATCCGAATCATCTGTAGTCCCGCTCTCCTGATCGAACGTATTGTCGGCCGGCCGCATGGATGTGCCTTGACTGGTCCGGATGGTGTGCCACTCCAGCGGCCATTCAGGATCGTTAAGCACTCGTCGGCTTGTGAAGTTCCAAGCGTTGTCATCGTTCCCGTTGCACAGGAACACGAGCCCCTTGATGTAGGCATCGCCCGTGGTCGAGATGTCCGCGCAGATCCCCTCACCGATGTAAGCGCGTTCAAGCCCGGTGGCCGTATTCCGGAACACCACGTCGTTGAATTCCCAGCTATACCCGACCACGATGCCCTCGGTCTCCGCATGGTTGCCGCTCTGCTCCACCTCATTGTCATCGATCGCGAAGATCCAACTTGCCGTGCTGAAGACAGCCCGGTGACGGCCGTTGAACTTTTCATCCACCTCACCGCTTAATACCGTCACTACACTCCCTCCTACCATAAACCTGGAGTTCTTCACCGTGAAGCCCACCACACCGTTGGCGTATACCCCGCACACGTTGTCCTCGAAGAGCGCCTGGCTCACCGTGAAGGTGTTGGAACTGACGGCATTGCGCGCGCTGATGCCATGGTCCAATCCGCGGAACTCGCAGGGGCGCGTATCGCCCGGTGGGCAGGGCAACCCAAGCCCTACGATGGCATCGCATATCGGCAGCACGCGGTAGCTAGCATCCAATGATGTAATACCCTTGCCACGCTTGGCGCTTTCCGTCACGTTGGTCTGCAGATTCTCGAACTTGCAGCCGATGAAGTTGATGCCATCCACCTTCCAGAGGCTGGCGTGCGTGGCAAAGTCGTCCACTCCACGGTAGTTGTCGTCCACGCGGAACGCACAGTCCTTGAAAAAGCTGCGGTTGCCGATCGGGGCACCACCAGGCGACGTGTTCTGATAAGCCAGGAATTCCACGGATCGGCGGCAATTGATGAAACTGGCGTTCGTCGCCTGCACCACACCACCAAAGGTCCCCCACACACCTGGCTGCTGCATGGTGATGGCCTCACGTGCATGCTCAATGATGGCGCCGTTCTTCAAGATCACCATGCCCTGGTGCGCGGGTTGAGAGGTGGGCCATTGGTTCTTGGTGTTGTCGCCCCAGATTTCGATGCCGGACCAGAAATCATTGCAGATATTGGTAAAGTACCCACCATCCAGTATGAGCTTCCCACCTGGCTTCACAATGACAGCGGCGTCGGCAGGCAGGTGCACCCAGCATTGAACGATCAGTGATGCATCCTCTTCAATGACAAGGTCCGATGTCAGGATCGTGGCATCCTTCCAGACCTTTGACTGCCCTGATGCGACAATATGAGGAGTGATCGCTTTCTCGCAATAGTCGTCTACCGCATAGGGCAGCATGTCATGCGTAAGTGAATAATGGATACGGCCGAGCTGTTCAGGGGTGAGCGCCCATTGGTTGTTGTAATCCAACAGGTTGTTGCTGCACGTGGGGTCATCGGACCCGCAACAGCCATGCGGAGCAGGCATGCCCCAGATGTTGGCCAGATCATTCAATGAAGGAGTATCGGAACAAAAGTCATTCACGTTGGCACAAGTTGTACCATTACTGGTCAATAGTGTGTGGTAAAGTGTTAGGCTGTGCGCCAGTTCATGGATGAATAACCGTGCTTGTTGATAGGCGTTCGGAAATCCACCATTGTAGACATAGTTTTGCCATGCACCACGGATGAACATGTATCTGTTGCCACTAGGATTGGCGCCACCCGTATTAGAAACCGCACCGATCACGTATTCATCCGAAACAAAAAATACGTTCACATCACTACCAACGTTCACTCCATACAAAGTCAACAAAGACCCTGTGGAACCAACGACTTGATTCCAGGTATAGAAGGAAGCATCATCATGATAATACACTCCAACATTCTCGATTCCATAACGGAACGGAAGAACTTCCGTGCTGTTCCCTGGCGGAAGGTGCATCTGCCAGTTCGCAGCCAGGTGTGAATTCGCCTGAGTTACCAGTTCATTGACATAATCCATGCCGGTATATGAGCCTCCGTTATTATCGCCTGAACTTGAGAAATTGCCGCCACCGCTGCCATCAAGCATGAAGTGGAAATTCACTTTCACCTTGAAGAAATGTGTGTACTCATCCGGACGATATTCCACTGAGGAACCGCATGAGCTCGGATCGACAACTATGGATTCGCTCACTCCGCTGGAAGGAAGCATCTCACATTCGTAAGTCAGCACCTGTGAGTATGCCCGCATAACGATGCAAAACACCATACAGACAAGAACTATCTTCAAAGCCATTGCTGATGGATGAGTTGAACGCATTTGGATCTCTGGTTTAGTCTTGGTACCCAGTGCCGCGTCAATATCACGTCCCGCAAAACCGGTTCCGCGGTCACGAGTAGTTCACAACTCGATCTTTAACACCGCTAAACATACAGAATTCATTTGGATGCATCGGACGTAGTCGCCACCGGACCCGCTGCCTTCATAGCCCGAGATCGCTCACCCCTCCACCACCGTGAGCTTTGCGAAGCGCAGCAACAGCTGCTTCTGCCCCGCGCTGGGGAAGAAGACCGTGGCCTTCAGGTCGGGCGGGTTGCCCTCCACCTTCAGCACCTTGCCCTTGCCGAAGCGTTCGTGCTCCACGGTCTGCCCTTCGGCGATCTCTGACGCTGCGGTGCCCAGGGTGCGGGTGGCCTCCACGGGCGAGCCGGTGCTGGAGATGCGCTTGAGGTTCTTGCGCGGCTCGGGCGCGGCGGGTGCCGGACGCTCGGCAGGACGTGAAGGCGCCGAGGTGGCGCGGCCGTATTGCGGACGCGATGCTCCATGCCCGTCGGACGCCCGGCCGAATGGGCGGGTGTTGCGTGCCCATGGTGGCGTAGCCGTACCGAAACCGCTGTGTGTGGCGCGCTCGGGCAGCTCCACGTATTTCGGATCGATCTCGTCGATGAAACGGCTGGGCTCGCTGGCAGTGAGGTTGCCCCACTTGTAGCGGCTCATGGCATAGCTCAGTGTGCAGCGCTTCTCGGCGCGTGTGAGGGCCACGTAGAACAGGCGGCGCTCCTCCTCCAGGTCGGCGCGGCTTTGCACGGCCATCAGGTTGGGGAAGAGGTCCTCCTCGAGCCCCACCACATACACGTAGGGGAATTCCAGGCCCTTCGCCGCGTGGATGGTCATCAGGCTCACGCGGTCGTTGTCGTTCGGATCGTCGTTGTCCGCATCGGTCAGCAGGGCCACGTCGATCAGGAAGTCGCTGAGGGTGCGCGGCACATCCGTTCCCTCGGCCTGCGCATCACTGAACTCCTTCATGCCCGCCAGCAGTTCCTGGATGTTCTCGTAGCGGCTCACACCCTCTGGGGTCTTGTCCGTGAAGAGCTCCTTGAGGATGCCGCTGCGCCGTGCGATCTCCTCGCCGAGCACCCCGGCTCCGTGCGTGGGCAGCATGGCCTGAAAGCCCTGGATCATGAGCACGAAATCGGCGAGCGCCTTGCGTGTACCGCCGTGGATGTCGAGGCTTTCCGCGTGCGTGGTGAGCAGGTTCCAGATGGGCACCTCCTGCTGCGCCGAGGCCACCAGCAGCTTGTCCATGGTGGTCTGTCCGATGCCGCGTGTGGGGTAGTTGATCACGCGTTTCAGGGCCTCCTCATCGCGGGGGTTGCACGTCAGGCGGAAGTAGGCGATGAGGTCCTTGATCTCCTTGCGCTGGTAGAAGCTGAGGCCGCCGTAGATGCGGTAAGGGATGTTGAGCTTGCGCAGGGCCTCCTCCATGCTGCGGCTTTGTGCATTCGTGCGGTACAGGATCGCGAAGGCCTTGTTGGCGGCCTGCTCACGCATGCGTGTTTCGAATATGCCGTGCGCCACCCAGCCGCCCTCCTCATTGTCGCTGAGCGCACGGTGCACGCGGATCTTCTCGCCCTCGCTGTTGTCCGTCCAGATGGTCTTGTGGATCTGGTCCTTGTTCTTCTCGATGAGCGAATTGGCCGCACCCACGATGGTCTTCGTGCTGCGGTAGTTCTGCTCCAGCTTGAAGAGCTTGTGGTCCGGATAGTCGCTGCGGAAGTTGAGGATGTTCTGGATGTTCGCGCCACGGAAGGCGTAGATGCTCTGGCTGTCATCGCCCACCACGGTGAGGTTCTCGTGACGTGCGGCCAGTGTCTTCACGATGTTGTATTGCACCAGGTTGGTGTCCTGGTACTCGTCCACCAGCAGGTATTGGAAGCGCTGCTGGTATTTCAACATGGCCTCCGGATGGTCGCGGAAGAGCAGGGCCGTGTTGTAGAGCAGGTCATCGAAGTCCATGGCTCCACTGCGGAAGCATCGCTCGGCGTAAGCCTTGTAGAGTTCGCCGAGCTTCTCGCGTCCGGCGGCGGCATCGCTGGCCATCAACTCGGTGTTCGCGAGGTATTCCAGTGGACCGATGAGGTTGTTCTTGGCGATGCTGATGCGGCCGTGCACCTGGTTGGGCTTGTACAGCTTGTCGTCCAGCTGCCACTCCTTCACTATGGTCTTGATCACGCCGCGGCTGTCGTCGGTGTCGTAGATCGTGAAGTCCTTCGGGTAGCCCAGCTTGTCCGCTTCGGCGCGCAGGATGCGGGCGAAGACGCTGTGGAAGGTGCCCATCCACAGGTTGCGTGCCTCGGTGCTGCCGTGCGGTCCCAGGAGCTTGCCGATGCGCTCCTTCATTTCGCGCGCCGCCTTGTTGGTGAAGGTGAGCGCGAGGATGCGGAAGGGGTCCACACCCCTGGCGGCCATCAGGTGGGCGATGCGCACGGTGAGCACGCGCGTCTTGCCGCTGCCCGCACCGGCGATCACCATCATGGGGCCTTCGGTGGCCTCCACCGCCGCGCGCTGGGCGTCGTTCAGTGCCTTCAAATAGTCCATGGATGCGTGCGAAGGTAGCGCCCACCCCACGGCGCTGCGGTACCTGTTCACAACACTTCCCGCGGGAAGGCTCAGCCCACGAACTTCAGCGCGCGGCCCGGGTAGCGCGCGGCCTTGCCCAGCTGTTCCTCGATGCGGAGCAGCTGGTTGTATTTCGCGATCCTGTCACTGCGCGAGGCCGATCCGGTCTTGATCATGCCGCAGCCGGTGGCCACCGCCAGGTCGGCGATGGTGCTGTCCTCGGTCTCGCCGCTGCGGTGGCTCATCACTGCCGTGTAGCCGGCGGCGTAAGCCATCTGCACGGCCTCGAGTGTTTCGGTGAGGGTGCCGATCTGGTTCACCTTCACCAGTATGCTGTTCGCGATGCCTTCCTCAATGCCCTTCCCCAAACGCTTGGTGTTGGTCACGAAGAGGTCGTCGCCCACGAGTTGCACTTTGTCGCCCAAGGCCTTGGTGAGCTTCGCCCAACCGGCCCAGTCATCCTCGGCCATGCCGTCCTCGATGCTTACGATCGGGTACTTTTTGCACCAGCTCTGCCACATCGATACGAGGTCGTCGCTGGTGAGCACGTCGCCGGTGCTCTCCAATTTGTAGCGCTTCTTCTTCGCATCGTAGAACTCGGTGCTGGCGGCGTCCAGGGCGATCACCACGTCATCGCCGGGCTTGTAGCCGGCCTTCTCAATGGCCTGCATCACCAGCTTCAGCGCTTCCTCGTTGCTCTTCAGGTCGGGTGCGAAACCGCCTTCATCGCCCACGTTGGTGACCAGGCCCTTGCTCTTCAGCACGGCCTTCAACTGGTGGAAGATCTCGGCGCCCATGCGCAGCCCATCGCCGAAGCTGGGGGCGCCCACGGGCATGATCATGAACTCCTGCACGTCCACCTTGTTGTCGGCATGCGCGCCGCCGTTCAGGATGTTCATCATGGGCACGGGCAGCAGGCTGGCGCCCACGCCACCCACGTAGCGGTACAGCGGCAGGCCGCATTCGCTGGCGGCGGCCTTGGCCACGGCCAGGCTCACGCCCAGAATGGCGTTGGCGCCCAGGTTGCCCTTGTTGGGCGTGCCGTCCAGCGAGATCATCGCGCGGTCGATCATGGCCTGCTCGGTGATGAGTGCGCCATGCAGTTCGTTGTTCAGCGTTTCGTTGATGTGCTCCGCAGCCTTATGCACGCCTTTGCCGCCGTAGCGCTTCTTGTCGCCATCACGCAGCTCAACGGCCTCATGCGCGCCGGTGCTGGCACCACTAGGCACTGCCGCCCGGCCCATGTGGCCGCTGTCGGTGAACACGTCCACCTCCAGGGTGGGGTTGCCGCGTGAATCGAGGATCTCGCGGGCTTGGATCTTGGCTATCAAACCCATACTAGGGCGGGTTGGGGGTTGAAGGTTGAACGGGTTGCGGGTTGACCGGTCGTAGCGGTGAGGCGCAACGCGCTGTGCTCAGGCGTGCTGCATTTTCGGCCGTCCGGCCGGGTGGTGCTCCTTCATATGCTGAACGAACTGATCGAAGAGGTAGCGAGCGTCCAGCGGACCGGGCGAGGCCTCGGGGTGGTATTGCACGCTGAAGACAGGGCGGCCTTTCAGGCGGATACCGGCCACGCTGTGGTCGTTCAGGTGCACGTGCGTGATCTCCACGCCTTTGTTTTTCTCCGCGTCGGCGCGGGTCACGTTGAAGCCGTGGTTCTGGCTGGTCACTTCATTGTGTCCGGTCACCAGGTTCTTGATCGGGTGGTTGATGCCGCGGTGGCCGTGGTGCATCTTCTCGGTGCCGATGCCCTGGCTTTCGGCGAGCAGCTGGTGGCCCAGGCATATGCCGAAGACGGGCAGGCCGGTGTCCACGATCTCCTTCACGAGCTTCACGCTGGTGGGCATGGCGGCGGGATCACCGGGGCCGTTGCTGAGCATGAAGCCGTCCGGTTTCCAGGACAGCATTTCGGCCAGCGGGCTCACCATGGGGAACACGCGCACCACGCAGCCGCGTTCGGTGAGGCAGCGTACGATGTTGGTCTTCACACCGAAGTCCACCAGCGCCACGCGGTGCGCCGCGCCTTCATCGCCCATGGTGTACGGGGCACGGGTGCTCACTGTGCTGCTCAGTTCCAGGCCGGCCATGTCGGGCGCTACGGCAAGGAGCTCCTTCAGCCTTTTGAGTTCCATCTCGGTGCTGCTGATCAGGGCGTTCTGGGCGCCGTGGTCGCGGATGTGGCGCACCAGCTTGCGCGTGTCGATGTCGCTGATGCCGGTGATGCCGTGCTTGATCAGAAAGTCATTGAGCGAGCCGCTGCCGCCCGGACGGCTCCAGGTGTCACTGAACTTCTTCACCACAAGCCCGGCGATCTGCACGGCGCCGCTCTCCACCTCCTCGTCCTTCACGCCGTAGTTGCCCACGTGTGCGGTGGCCATGGTCATGATCTGGCCCTTGTAGCTGGGGTCGGTGAAGATCTCCTGGTAGCCGGTCATGCCGGTGTTGAAGCAGATCTCGCCAGTGGCGATGCCCGGCGCTCCGATGGCGCGGCCCTCGAACAGGGTGCCGTCAGCCAGGAGCAGCAGGGCGGGGGGGCGTTGGGTGATCAGCATGCGGCGGCAAAAGTATCCCTGTGGAAAAAAGAAGAGGCGCCTTGCAGCGCCTCGTTCTTCACAGATGTTGAAAGGTGCGTCATTCGCCCTTGGTCTCAGCGGTGTCCTCCGCCTTCGCTTCAGGGGTGGCTTTGGCCTTCGCACCCGGGCTGCGGCGGCTGCGGCGGGTCTTTTTCGCCTCGGCACCGGCGCCGGTCTCCTTCTTGTACACCTCGTTGAAGTCGACGAGTTCGATGAGGGCCATCTCGCTGGCATCGCCCAGGCGGTTGCCCAGCTTCAGGATGCGCGTGTAGCCTCCTGAGCGTTCGGCGATCTTCGGCGCCACGTCGCGGAACAGGACAGCGGTGGCCTCCTTGTTCTGCAGGTAGCTGAAGACGATGCGGCGGCTGTGGGTGCTGTCCGTCTTGCTCTTGGTGAGGATGGGCTCCACGAAGCGGCGCAGGGCGCGGGCCTTGGCCAGGGTGGTCTCGATGCGCTTGTGTGCGATCAGGCTCGCGGCCATGTTGCTCAGCAGCGCTTCGCGGTGGGCCTTCTTGCGGCCGAGCGCGTTGTTCTTGTTCCCGTGTCTCATAGTGTTCGATGTTGCTGGTTGGTGGTTGACCCTCGGTTGGGGGTCGGAGTTCAACCCTCAACCCGTTCAACCTTCAACCATCAACCTTACTCCTTGTCCAGCTTGTACTTGGTCACGTTCATACCGAAGCTCAGGCCCTTGTTCTCCACGAGGTCCTCGAGCTCGGTGAGGCTCTTCTTGCCGAAGTTGCGGAACTTCAGAAGGTCGTTCTTGTTGTAGGCCACCAGGTCGCCGAGGGTCTCGATGTCGGCGGCCTTCAGGCAGTTCAGCGCACGCACGCTCAGGTCCATGTCCACCAGTTTGGTCTTCAGGAGCTGACGCATGTGCAAGCTGGTCTCGTCGAACTCCTCCTCGGGCACCCGCTCCTCGATCTCCAGGCTGATGCGTTCATCGCTGAACAGCATGAAGTGGTGTATGAGGATCTTGGCGGCCTCCTGCAGTGCGTTCTTCGGGTTGATGGAACCGTCGGTCACCACTTCGATGGTGAGCTTTTCGTAATCGGTCTTCTGCTCCACACGGGTGTTCTCCACGGTGTACTTCACGTTCTTGATGGGCGTGAAGATGCTGTCGATGAAGATGGTGCCCACGGGCGCGCCCTCCACCTTGTTCTCGTCGGCGGGCACGTAGCCGCGGCCCTTGCCCACGGAGAGCTCGATGGTGAGCTTCACATTGCCCTCGAGGTGGGCGATGACGAGCTCGGGGTTGAGCACCTGAAAGCCGGTGGTGTGCTTGCCGATGTCACCGGCGGTGAAGGTGTCCTTGCCGGTGAGGGTGAAGGAGACCTTTTCGGTGCTCACATCCTCCAGCTGGCGGCGGAACCGCACCTGCTTGAGGTTGAGGATGATCTCCGTGGTGTCCTCGATCACACCCTTGATGGTGCTGAACTCATGGTCCACCCCGTCGATGCGCAGGGCGGTGATGGCGTAGCCCTCCAGGCTGGAGAGCAGGATGCGGCGCAGGGCGTTGCCGATGGTGATGCCGTAGCCGGGCTCGAGGGGACGGAATTCGAAGGAGCCGCGCTTGTCGTCGCTCTCGATCATCGTCACCTTGTCGGGCCGCTGGAAGTCAAGGATGGGCATGGTGGGTTGATAGTTGTTCGTTGTCCGTTGTTCGTGGTCAGTGGTCCTTGTCCGGTGATCTTCCCAGTGCCGCCTGACCACGGCCTCCGGGTACACTTCAAGCTTACTTGCTGTACAGTTCCACGATGAGTTGCTCGCGGATGTTCTCCGGGATCTGCGCGCGCTGGGGCAGGGCGATGATCTTGCCGGACATTTGGGAGCCATCCCACTCGAGCCAGTCGAAGCGCTTGCTGCTGGTGGCCACGCTGTTGGTGATGGTCTCCAGGGAGCGGCTGCGCTGGCGCACGGCCACCACATCACCGGGGCGGAGGGTGAAGCTGGGCACGTTCACCACGTCACCGTTCACAGTGATGTGGCCGTGGCTCACCAGCTGGCGTGCGGCGCGGCGGGTGGGGGCGATGCCCAGACGGTACACCGTGTTGTCCACGCGCGTTTCGCACAACTGGAGGAGCACCTCACCGGTGATGCCTTTGCGGCTGGCGGCCGTGGCGAACATTTTCTGGAACTGGCGCTCCAGGATGCCATAGGTGTATTTCGCTTTCTGCTTTTCCTGCAGCTGCACGCTGTATTCGCTCTGCTTGCCGCGGCGCTTGTTGGGGCCGTGCTGGCCGGGGGAATAGGGCTTGCGCTCCATCCACTTGTCGTCCCGCAGGATCGGCTCCTTGAATTTGCGGGCGATGCGGGTCTTTGGTCCTGTGTATCGTGCCATGGTTATTCAGTTTGGGTGCGGCCTTGTGCTTTCCGCACCAACAACGGAGCACGCGTCCTTCGCGCTCCTACGGTTGGGTTTGATTATACGCGGCGCTTTTTGGGTGGACGGCAGCCGTTGTGGGGAAGCGGGGTGACATCGACGATCTCGGTGACCTCGATGCCGCTGTTGTGCAGGGCGCGGATGGCGCTCTCCCGTCCGCTGCCAGGGCCGCGGACGTAGACCTTCACCTTGCGCAGCCCCATTTCGTGGGCCTCGCGTGCGGCCTCCTCGGCGCTCACCTGGCCGGCATACGGGGTGTTCTTCTTGCTGCCGCGGAAGCCCATCTTGCCGGCGCTGCACCAGCTGATCACCTCGCCCTTGTTGTTGGTGAGGGATACGATGATGTTATTGAAGCTGGCCTGGATGTGGGCCTGCCCGAAGGCCTCCACATGCACGACCTTCTTCTTCTTCTTGCCGGCGGCGGCGCCGCCCTTGTTCTCCTGCTTTGCCATTGTTTTCAGTTGTCGGTTGTCCGTTGTCCGTTGTCAGTAGTTGCCCACTGGCAACAGTCAACTGTCAACTGAGTCATTTACTTGGTCGCTTTCTTCTTGTTGGCCACGGTCTTGCGCTTGCCCTTGCGGGTGCGGGCGTTGGTGCGGGTGCGCTGGCCGCGCACGGGCATGCCGCTGCGGTGGCGCTGGCCGCGGTAGCAGCCAATGTCCAGCAGGCGCTTGATGTTCAGCTGGGTCTCGCTGCGTAGTGCACCCTCGACCTTCACATGGTCGTTGATGAACTGGCGGATGTGGCCCTGCTCCTCGTCGCTCCAGTCGTCCACGCGCTTGTCCGGGTCCACGCCGGCCTTCTCCAGGATCTCCAGCGCCGTGCTGCGGCCGATGCCGTAGATGTACGTGAGGCCTATCGCCCCGCGCTTGTTCTTTGGTAGGTCAATACCTGCTATACGTGCCATGGTCGTGCGGTTATCAGCCCTGACGCTGCTTGAACTTCGGGTTCTTCTTGTTGATGACGTAAAGGCGCCCCTTGCGACGGACGATCTTGCAGTCCGCCGAGCGCTTCTTAATGGATGCCCGGATCTTCATGGGTGCCTTGGTTCTTTTAGCTCTTGTACCGGAAGCTGATGCGGCCCTTGGTGAGGTCGTAGGGGGACATTTCCACCTTCACCTTGTCGCCCGGCAGTATCCGGATGTAGTTCATTCTCATCTTCCCGGAAATGTGCGCCGTGATGACGTGGCCGTTCTCCAGCTCCACGCGGAACATGGCATTGCTCAGCGCCTCTTTGATGACGCCGTCCTGCTCGATGTTCCCCGACTTGCTCATTCCGTTCGTTCTGTTCTTGTTCCGTTTATGACTTGTCCTGTTCTCCTTCCTTTCATGCCAGCGCCATGTGCCTTGCCTTCAGCACATCTTCGATGTAGCTGAACGTGGAAAGGACCTCGGCTTGGCCGCTGCGCACCGCAACGGTGTGCTCGAAATGGGCGCTGGGTTTCGCATCACGCGTGCTGATCGTCCAGCCGTCGTCATGCTGCACCACCTCTTTCACACCCATGTTGATCATGGGCTCGATGGCGATCACCATGCCTTCGTGCAGGCGGGCGCCCTGTCCGCGCCGGCCGTAGTTGGGCACTTCAGGCGGTTCGTGCAGCTTGCGCCCCACGCCGTGCCCCACCAGTTCGCGCACCACGCCGTAACCGTTGCTTTCGGCGTGGTGCTGGATGGCGTACCCGATATCGCCCGTGCGGTTATTGGCCACCGCCTGGTCGATGCCAAGCTGGAGGCATTCGCGCGTCACCTGCAGCAGCTGCTTCACGGGCTCGGCCACTTCGCCCACCATGAAGGTGTAGGCGCTGTCGCCATAGAACGCGTTCATCAGCACGCCGCAGTCGATGCTGGCGATGTCGCCATCGCGCAACACCCGGTCGCCCGGCAATCCATGCACCACCTGCTCGTTCACGCTGATGAGCAGCGTGCTGGGGCAGCCGTACAGGCCTTTGAAGCCCGGCACCGCCCCGTGGTCGCGGATGAACTGTTCCGCCAGGCGGTCCAGGTCTCCGGTGCGCACTCCGGGGCCGATGGCACGTGCCACTTCGGCCAAGGTCCTTCCAACAAGCAAAGAACTCTCCCTCACCAACGCGATCTCGTCATCGCTGAGACGAACCGTGGATCTCCCCATGGTCTATCCCGCCATGCCATAAGCCGCACTTGTCCTACCCTTGATCCGGCCTGACTTCATCAGGCCGTCGTAATGCCGCATCAGCAGATGACTTTCGATCTGCTGCAAAGTGTCCAACAACACACCCACCATGATCAGCAGCGAGGTGCCGCCGAAGAACTGGGCGAAGCCCTGCTTGATGCCTCCCATGATGGCGAAGGCCGGCAGGATGGCGACGAGGCCCAGGAACACCGCGCCCGGCAGGGTGATGCGGCTCAGGAGCTCGTCGATGTGATCGGCGGTATGCTTGCCCGGCTTGATGCCCGGGATGAATCCGCCGTTGCGCTTCATGTCATCTGCCAGCTGGTTCGGATTCACCGTGATGGCCGTGTAGAAGTAGGTGAAGAGCACCACCATGAGGAAGAGGGTGAGGTTGTATCCCAGGCTCTCGTAGCGGCTGAATTGGAGCATCCACTGGGGGGGCTGCTCGAAGGCCTGCGACACATAAAGCGGGATGAGCACGATGGCCTGCGCGAAGATGATCGGCATCACCCCGGCGGCATTCACCTTCAGGGGGATGTAGTTGCGCACACCGCCGTACTGCTTGTTTCCCACCACACGCTTGGCGAACTGCACCGGAATGCGGCGCGTGCCCTGCACGAGCAGGATGCAGCCGGCGATGATGAGCAGCCAGAGGACGATCTCCACCAGCAGCACCACCATGCCGCCACCACCGGGGCCCATACGCCCCACCACTTCCTGTGCGAAGCTCTGCGGCAGGCGGGCCAGAATGCCCACCATGATGATGAGGGAGATGCCATTGCCCAGGCCACGTTCCGTGATCCGCTCGCCCAGCCACATCACGAAGAGGGTGGAGCAGGTGAGGATCACCGTGCTGGTGATCATCCAGAATTGCGGGTTGGCCACCTGGCGGGCGCTTTCGTCGATGGTGGTGTAGATGTAGCCCGGGGCCTGGAAGATGCAGATGATGATGGTGAGGTAGCGCGTCCACTGGTTGATGCGGCGGCGTCCGCTCTCCTCCTTTTGCATCTTCTGGACCAGGGGCACGGCGATGCCCATCAGCTGCATGATGATGCTGGCACTGATGTACGGCATGATGCCGAGGGCGAAGATGCTGGCACGCGTGAAGGCGCCTCCGGTGAAGATGCTGAGCAGCTCCACCAGGCCTCCGCTGGCGCTCGAGGCGCTTTCCAAGCGTGCGCTGTCCACACCGGGCAGCACGATGAAGCTGCCGATGCGGTAGATCAGCAGCAGACCCAGCGTGATGAGGATGCGGTTGCGCAGTTCCTCGATGCGCCAGATGTTCTTGATCGTGGTGATCAGGCTCTTCATCAGCGGTTCACGATCTCGGTCGTTCCTCCTTTTGCTTCAATGGCGGCCTTGGCGGTGGCGCTGAAGGCGTGGGCCTTCACCTCCACACCGGCCTTCAGGTCGCCACGTCCCAGCACCTTCACCAGGTCGTTCTTGCCGATCAGGCCGTTCTCCCGCATCACGGTGGGGTCGATGGCCTTCACTCCGCGTTTGTCGATCAGGGCCTGGAGGGCGTCCAGGTTGATGCCCTTGTACTCCACGCGGGTGGGGTTGGTGAAGCCGAACTTGGGCACGCGACGCACCAGGGGCATCTGGCCGCCTTCGAAGCCACGCTTGCTGCTGTAGCCGCTGCGGCTTTTGGCGCCCTTGTGTCCGCGCGTGCTGGTGCCGCCGCGGCCGCTGCCCTGGCCACGGCCCAGGCGCTTGTTCGTCTTGGTGGAGCCCTTGGCGGGCTTGAGGTTGCTCAGGTCCATCGGAATGCGTTGTAAGGGTGTCAGGCCTGTTCTTCGACCCGCACCAGGTGTTCCACTTTCTTCACCATCCCGCGGATCTGCGGGGTGGCGTTCAATTCGTTGCGCTTGCCGATCCGGCCCAGGCCCAGGGCACGCAGGGTGTCCTTCTGGCGCTTGGGGCACTTGATCTGGCTGCTGGTCTGCGTGATGATGATCTTGCTCATGGCTTCAGTGGCCTTGGGCGGCTCAGCCGTTGAATACTTTCTTAAGGTCCACCCCGCGTTGACGGGCCACACTGCTGGCATCGCGCATGTTCGTGAGCGCTTCGATGGTGGCCTTCACCACATTGTGCGGGTTGCTGCTGCCTTTGCTCTTGGCCAGCACATCGGTGATGCCGACGCTCTCGAGCACGGCGCGCATGGCACCCCCTGCGATCACACCCGTACCGTGGGCGGCGGGCTTCAGCAGCACGCGGGCACCGGCGAACTTGCCGTCCTGTGTGTGGGGGATGGTGCCTTTGCGCACAGGCACCTTCACCAGGTTCTTCTTGGCATCGTCGATGCCCTTGGCAATGGCCTCCTGCACTTCCTTGGCCTTGCCCAGGCCGTGGCCCACCACACCGTTCTCGTTACCCACCACCACAATGGCGGCGAAGGTGAAGGTGCGGCCGCCTTTGGTGACCTTGGTGACGCGGTTGAGCGCGACGAGCTTGTCCTTGAGCTCGAGATCGCTGCTCTTGACCTTGTTGACGTTCGTTTCAGACATGGGTGCGTGCGGATCAGAAGTTGAGGCCGGCCTCGCGGGCGGCTTCGGCCAGCGCCTTCACGCGGCCATGGTAGAGGTAACCGTTGCGGTCGAAGACCACCTTTTCGATGCCTGCGGCCTTCGCCTTTTCGGCGATGGCGCGGCCCACTTCGCGCGCCTGGTCCATGCCGGCGGCGCCGTGCGCCTTGGGGTCCTTCAGCGAAGAGGCGCTCGCCAGCGTGCGGCCTTCTTCGTCGTTGATGATCTGGACGTAGATGTCCTTGTTGCTGCGGTACACCGATAGGCGTGGCCGGTCCGTGGTGCCGTTCACCGTGCGGCGAACGCGGTGCTTGATGCGGATGCGGCTCTGGGTTTTGCTGAATGCCATGGCAGTTGCTTATTTGCTCGCGGCAGCCTTACCGGCCTTGCGGCGTACTTGTTCACCCACGAAGCGGATACCCTTGCCTTTGTATGGCTCGGGCTTGCGCAGGCTGCGGATCTTGGCGGCCACCTGTCCGAGGAGCTGCTTGTCAGCGCTCTCCATGCGGATGATGGGGTTCTTCCCCTTCTCCTGCGCGGCGGTCACCTTGATCTCCTGCGGCAGTTCGAAGGCCACCTGGTGGCTGAAGCCGAGCGCCAGTTGCAGTTGCTGGCCCTTTACGGTGGCGCGGTAACCCACCCCCACCAGTTCCTGTTGCACCACGAAACCGTCCGTCACCCCCTTCACCATATTGGCGAGGAGTGCGCGGTACAGCCCATGCATGGCGCGGTGCGGCTTCGCGTCGCTGGGGCGTTCCACCGTCACGGTGGTGCCATCCAGCTTCACCGAAATGGCCGGGTCGATGGTTTGGACGAGGGTGCCCTTGGGCCCCTTCACCGTCACCACGTTCTTGTCGCTGATGGTGATCTGGGCCCCTTTGGGAACCTCGATCGGTGCTTTTCCAATGCGTGACATCGTTCGCTCGTTTTACCGGATCAGCTCACGTAACAGATCACTTCTCCACCCACACCAAGCTGGCGGGCCTCCTTGTCGGTAAGCACACCCTTGCTGGTGCTCACGATGGCCACACCCAGGCCGTTGAGCACGCGGGGCAGCTCGGTGGCATGCGCGTACTGGCGCAGGCCGGGGGTGCTCACGCGCTTCAGGTCGCGGATGGCGCTGGAGCGGGTCTGCGGATCGTATTTCAGGGCGATCTTGATCAGGCCCTGTTTGCCGTCCTCCACCAGTTTGTAGCTGAGGATGTAACCCTTGTCATAGAGGATCCGCGTGATGTCCTTTTTCAGGCCGCTGGCGGGCACCTCCACGGTGCGCTTGCGCGCCATGATGGCATTGCGCAGGCGGGTGAGGTAATCGGCGATGGGATCGGTGGTCATGGTCGTGATGCGTTATTACCAGCTGGCCTTGGTGACGCCCGGGATCTTGCCTTCCAGGGCCATGAGGCGGAACATGTTGCGGCTGATGCCGAAGATCCGGATGTAGCCTTTGGGGCGGCCGCTGAGCTGACAGCGGTTGTGCTTGCGCACGGAACTGCCGTTGGCGGGCAACTGCTGGAGCTTGTCCCACTCGCCGGCGGCTTTCAGCGCGGCGCGTTTGGCGGCGTATTTCTCCACCATGCGTGCGCGCTTGCGCTCGCGGGCCTTGATGCTTTCCTTGGCCATGTGTGTGTGCTTCTTACTTGTTGGCGTTGGCGAATGGGAACCCGAAGGCGGTGAGCAGGGCCTTGGCCTCCTCGTCGGTCTCCGCCGTGGTCACGAATGTGATGTCCATCCCTTGGAGGCGGGGAGCCTTGTCGATGTCGATCTCCGGGAAGATGATCTGCTCCTTCACACCCATGGTGAAGTTGCCGCGGCCGTCGAAGCCTTTGGCAGGCACACCACGGAAGTCCCTGGTGCGGGGCAGCGACACGGCGATCAGGCGGTCCAGGAAGTCATACATCTTGTCGCCACGCAGCGTTACGCGCGCCCCGATGGGCATGCCTTTGCGCAACTTGAAGTTGCTGATGTCCTTGCGGCTCACGGTGGCCACGGCCTTTTGACCGGTGATCTGCGAGAGTTCGGTGACGGCGTTCTCCACGATCTTCTTGTCGCCCACGGCGCTGCCGAGGCCTTGATTGATCGCGATCTTCACGAGGCGGGGCACCTGCATGGAGCTCTTGTACTTGAACTCCTGCTGCAGGGCGGGAACCACCTCCTCCTTGTACTTCGCCTTCAGACGGGGGCTGTAGGTCGTGCTCATGACTTGATCACCTCGCCGGTGCGTTTGCTTGTGCGTACCAATTTGCCATCCTGCTCCGAACGGCCCACGCGGGTGGGTTCGCCGCTCTTGGGATCGAGCAGCATGAGGTTGGAGAGGTGGATGGGGCCCTCCTTGTGGGTGATGCCGCCCTGTGGGCTGGCCGTGGTGGGCTTGCTGTGCTTGGCCTTCATGTTGAGGCCCTCCACCAGGGCGCTCATGGTCTTGCGGTCCACCTCCAGCACGCGGCCGTCCTTGCCACGGCTCTCGCCGGTGAGCACACGCACCATGTCGCCTTTGCGGATGTGCAGTTTCTGTTGCATGGTCTTTCTGTGGTTCAGAGCACCTCGGGCGCCAGGGAGATGATCTTCATGAACTTCTTCTCGCGCAGCTCCTTGGCCACGGGGCCGAAGATGCGGGTGCCCTTCATCTCGCCGGCGGCGTCGAGGAGCACCACGGCGTTGTCGTCAAAGCGGATGTAGCTGCCATCCTTGCGGCGCGTCTCCTTGCGGGTGCGCACCACCACGGCCTTATGCACGGTGCCTTTCTTGGTCTGGCCGTTGGGCAGGGCGTCCTTGATGGACACCACCACGGTGTCGCCGATGCTGGCGTAGCGTCGCTTGGTGCCGCCGAGCACGCGGATCACGAGCACCTCCTTGGCGCCGCTGTTGTCGGCCACATTGAGCCGGGATTCCTGTTGGATCATGGCGGTGACTGGTGTTTACTTGGCGCGTTCAACGATCTCCACCACCCTCCAGCGCTTGAGCTTGCTGATGGGGCGGGTCTCCATGATGCGCACGGTGTCGCCTACGTTGGCCTCCTTCTTCTCATCGTGGGCCATGAACTTGCTGGAGCGCTTCACGAACTTGCCGTACTTGGGGTGCATCACGCGGCGTTCCACGAGCACCACCACGCTCTTCTCCATCTTGTTGCTGGTGACGATGCCGGTGCGCTCCTTGCGGAGGTTCCGTGCTTCGGTGTTGGTCTCGGTGCTCATTTGCCGGTGGTGTTGCTGAGTTCGCGCTTGCGCAGTTCGGTGAGGATGCGGGCGACCTCCTTGCGCGTGCCGCGCAGGAGCATCGGGTTCTCCACGGGGCTCACCGTGTGGTTGAAGCGCATCTTGCGCAGGTTCTGGCGGGTCTCGCTCAGCTTGTCCTGCAGCTCCTGCACGGTGAGGTCCTTCAATTCGGTTCCTTTCTTCTTCATGGCTGCTTCTTATTGGCCGTCGTAATCCTCGCGCATCACGAACTTGGTGGCGATGGGCAGCTTGGCGGCCGCCAGGCGCAGGGCTTCCTGGGCGGTCTTCATGGGCACGCCGTCCACTTCGAAAATGATGCGGCCCTTGTGGCATACGGCCACCCAATGGTCCAGGGAGCCTTTACCCTTACCCATGCGCACTTCGGCGGGCTTGGCGGTCACCGGCTTGTCCGGGAACACCTTGATCCACACCTGGCCTTCACGCTTCATGTGGCGGGTGAGGGCCACACGGGCGGCCTCGATCTGGCGGCTGGTGAGCCATACGCTGTCCATGGCCTTCAGGCCGAAGGAGCCCAGGGTCACACGGTGGCCGCGCTGGGCCATGCCCTTCATGCGGCCCTTGTGCATGTTGCGGAACTTCGAACGCTTTGGTTGCAGCATGGCGCTCAGTTGTTGTTGCGGTTACCTCCTCCACGACGCTCTCCGCCGCCACCTCCCCGGCGATCGCCACCTGGGCGACGGTCACCACCGCGGCGGTCACCACCCGGGCCTCGACGCTCGTTGCCCATGCCCATGCGGGGGCCTGCCTGTCCCTTCGCCTGTCCGGCGTTGGGGCTCAGGTCGCGCTTGCCATACACTTCGCCGCGCATGATCCAGCACTTCACGCCGATGCGGCCCATCTTGGTGTGTGCTTCGCTGATGGCGAAGTCGATGTCGGCGCGCAGGGTATGCAGGGGCACACGGCCTTCGCGGTAGCCTTCGGTGCGGGCGATCTCGGCGCCGTTGAGGCGGCCGGCCACCTGCAGCTTGATGCCCTCGGCACCCATGCGCATGGTGCTGGCCACGGCCATTTTCATGGCGCGGCGGAAGCTGATGCGGCCTTCGAGCTGGCGGGCGATGCTGTCGGCCACCAACTTGGCGTCAAGCTCCGGACGTTTGATCTCGAAGATGTTGATCTGTACGTCCTTGCCGGTGAACTTCTTGAGCTCCTCGCGCAGCTTGTCCACCTCGGTGCCTCCCTTACCGATGATGACGCCGGGGCGGGCCGTGTTGATGGTGACGGTGACGAGCTTCAGGGTGCGCTCGATGATGATGCGGCTGACGCTCGCCTTCTTCAGACGGGCCAGGAGGTATTGGCGGATCTTCTCATCCTCAACCAGCTTGTCCACGTAGTTGTTGCCGCCGTACCAGTTGCTGTCCCAGCCCTTGATGAAGCCGAGGCGCGAGCCGATCGGATGTGTCTTCTGTCCCATGGTGTTGTCCTCGGTCTGTTCAGTTGGCGGTGTCGACGATGAGCGTGACGTGGTTGCTGCGCTTGCGCATGCGGTAGGCGCGGCCTTGCGGGGCGGGGAGCATGCGCTTCAGGCTCGTGCTCTCGTCCACCATGATGGTCTTCACCACCAGGCTGGCGCCCTCGGCCTTCTGCCCTTCATGCTTCGTTTCCCAGTTGGCAATGGCCGAACGCAGGAGTTTTTCCAGGTCGCGGCTGCTGTGGCGTGTGCTGAAGCGCAGCACGTCCAGGGCCTTGTTCACGTCCATGCCGCGGATGATGTCGGCCACCTGGCGCATCTTGCGCGGGCTGGTGGGAACATCACGCAGGCGTGCGATGGCCGTGGTCTTCATGGCCTCCTTGCGCTTCTCTGCGCTCAGCTTCTTACGGGCTCCCATGATCAGTCTTTCTTGTTACCGGAGTGCTGACGGAAGGTGCGGGTGGGGGCGAACTCGCCCAGCTTGTGGCCCACCATGTTCTCGGTCACATACACCGGGATGAACTTGTTGCCATTGTGCACGGCGAAGGTCAACCCCACGAACTCGGGGGTGATGGTGCTGGCACGCGACCAGGTCTTGATCACGGCCTTCTTGCCCGACTTCTGCGTATCGGTCACGCGCTTCGTCAGCTTGTAGTGGACGAACGGGGGTTTCTTCAGTGAACGGCTCATGGTTCAGGATCAGTTGCTGGCGGCTTTGCTGTTGCGGCGTGCCACAATGAACTTGTTGGAGATGCGCTTCGGATGGCGCGTCTTCTTGCCTTTGGCGTAGAGGCCCTTGCGGCTGCGCGGGTGCCCGCCGGAGGCCTTGCCCTCGCCGCCACCCATGGGGTGATCGACCGGGTTCATGGCCACGGCACGCGTGCGGGGGCGGCGGCCCAGCCAGCGGCTGCGGCCGGCCTTGCCACTCTTCTGCAGCATGTGCTCGGAATTCCCCACGGTACCCACGGTGGCCAGGCAGGCGCAGAGGACCATCCGTACCTCACCGCTTGGCATTTTGAGGGTGGCGTAGCGGCCTTCGCGGGCGTTCAGCTGGGCGAATGTGCCTGCGCTGCGCGCCAGGGAGCCACCCTTGCCGGGCATCAACTCAATGTTGTGCACCAACGTTCCCAGGGGGATCTCCGACAGGGGCAGGGTGTTGCCCACTTCCGGTGCCACGTCCTTGGTGCCGCTCAGGATGGTCATGCCCACCTTCAGGCCATTGGGGGCCAGGATGTAGCGCTTCTCGCCATCGGCGTAGAACAACAGCGCGATGCGCGCGCTGCGGTTCGGATCGTATTCGATCGTCTTCACCGTGGCGGGTATGCCGTGCTTGTTCCGCTTGAAGTCGATGGTGCGGTAGCGCTGCTTGTGACCACCGCCGATGTAGCGCATGGTCATTTTGCCCTGGTTGTTGCGGCCACCACTCTTCATGGTGCCGGCCAGCAGGCTGCGCTCGGGCACGTTGGTGGTGATGCCCTCGAAGTCGGTCACCACGCGGTGGCGGGTGCCGGGGGTAACGGGGTTGAGTTTCTTGACGCCCATGGCTCGCTCCTCGGGTTAGATGCTGCTGTAGAGGTCGATCGTATCGCCGTCTTTGAGGGACACGATGGCCTTCTTGTAACCGGCCGTGCGGCCGCGCAGGATGTTGGTCTTGGTGTAGCGGGTGCGGTTCTTGCCGCGCACCACCATGGTGCGCACGCCGGTCACCGTAACACCGTACTCCTTTTCCACCGCCTGCTTGATCTGGATCTTGTTGCTGGTGCGGGCCACTTCGAAACCGTAGTTGCCCTGCTTCTCGGCCTGGGCGCTCATCTTCTCGGAGATGATGGGCCGGATGAGGATCTCGCGCTGCTTGCTCATGACAGAAGGGTGGCTTCCAGCGGCGCGATCGCGTCCTTCACGATCAACACGCCGTTGCAGTTCATGATATCGTAGGTGTTCACATCGCTGGCCGTCACCACGCGGGCGCCGGGGATGTTGCGGGCGCTGAGCAGCACGTTGGCGTCGTGCGTGGGCACCACCACCAAGGCCTTGCGGGCGCCCAGCTCGAACGCCTTCAGCATGGAGGCCATCTCCTTGGTCTTGGGAGCCTCGAGGCTTACGCTGTCCAGCACTTTGATGGCGCCATCCTTCGCCTTGTAGGTGAGGGCGCTGCGGCGGGCCAGGTCCTTCACCTTCTTGTTGAGCTTGAAGGAGTAGTCGCGGGGTTTGGGACCGAACACACGGGCACCACCCTTGAACAGCGGGCTCTTGATGCTGCCCTTGCGGGAGCCGCCCGTGCCCTTCTGGCGGTGCAGCTTCTTGGTGCTGCCGCTCACCTCGCTCTTCTCAAGCGTCTTGTGTGTGCCCTGGCGTTTGTTGGCCAGGTGCTGTTTCACGTCCAGCCAGATGGCGTGGTCGTTCGGCTGTGCGACCGCGAATACCGCGTCGTTCAGCTTGGCTTTTTTGCCGGTGGACTTGCCGTCCTTGCCGAAGATCTCGAGCTCCATCTTATTTCCAGATGATGACGTAAGTGCCCTTGGGGCCGGGGACGGACCCGCGCAGGAGCAGGAGGTTCCTTTCCTTGTCCACCTTCACCACCTTGAGGTTCTCGGTGGTGTGTTGTTCGCCGCCCTTGCGGCCCGCCATGCGCAGGCCTTTGAACACGCGGGCAGGGTAGGAGCTGCCACCCAGGGAACCGGGGGCGCGCGACCGGTCATGCTGACCGTGCGTGGTCTCGCCGACACCGCTGAACCCGTGCCGCTTCACCACGCCCTGGAAGCCCTTGCCCTTGCTGTTGCCGGTGACGGTCACGAAGCTGCCCTCCTCGAAGAGGTCCACTCCGATGGTGTCTCCGAGCTTCAGTTCCTGCTCGAACTCCTTGAACTCGTGGGCGCGCACCTTGGGGCCGGTGGCGGCCTTCTTGTAGTGGCCCTTCAGCGCGGATGGCGTGCTTTTCTCACGCCGTTCGCCGAAGGCGAGTTGAACGGCCTCGTAGCCGTCCTTCTCCTGTGTTTTCACGTGGGTCACCACGTTGGGGGCCGCCTCGATCACGGTGCAGCCGACCAGCTGCCCGTCCGTGTCGTACAGGCTGGTCATCCCGATCTTTTTTCCGATCAATCCGCTCATGGCTGTTTCGTGTTGGCGGTCAGACCTTGATCTCCACATCCACGCCGCTGGGGAGCTCCAGTTTCATCAGGGCGTCGATCGTCTTGCTGCTGCTGCTGTAGATGTCCATCAGGCGCTTGTAGCTGCACAGCTGGAACTGTTCGCGCGCCTTCTTGTTGACGTGCGGCGAACGCAGCACGGTGAAGATGCGCTTGTGCGTAGGCAGGGGGATGGGCCCGCTGACCACGGCGCCCGTGCTCTTCACGGTCTTCACGATCTTCTCGGCGCTCTTGTCGACGAGGTTGTGGTCGTAAGACCGCAACTTGATCCGGATCTTCTGGCTCATGCTTGCTGCGGTGGTTTAGGCGGACACTTTGCCCCGCACCTTGGCCAGCACGGCCTCGGTGATGTTGTTGGGGGCTTGTTGGTAATGGCTGAATTCCATGGTGCTGCTGGCGCGGCCCGAGCTCATCGTGCGCAATGAGGTCACGTAGCCGAACATCTCGCTCAGGGGCACCTTGCCCTTGATGGCCTTGGCACCGGCACGGTCGTCCATGCCTTCAATGGTGCCGCGGCGGCGGTTCAGGTCGCCCACGATGTCGCCCATGTTCTCCTCGGGTGTCACCACCTCGATCTTCATGATGGGCTCAAGCAGGACAGGATTGCACTTGGGCAGCGCGGTGCGGAAGGCGCTCTTCGCGCAAATCTCGAAGCTCAGCGCGTCGGAGTCCACGTTGTGGTAGCTGCCATCGTACAGGGTCACTTTCAGGCTCTCCATCGGGTAGCCGGCCAGAACCCCGTTCTTCAGTGAGGCCTCGAAGCCCTTGGCCACAGGCTGGATGAATTCCTTGGGGATCACGCCGCCTTTGATCTCATCGATGAATTCCAGGCCGGTCTTCTCCGGATCGGTCTGGGGCTCGATGCGCACGTGGATGTCGGCGAACTTACCGCGGCCACCCGTCTGCTTCTTGTACAGTTCGCGGTGTTCCACGGTGCCGGTGATGGCCTCCTTGTACTTCACCTGCGGGGCGCCCTGGTTGCATTCCACCTTGAATTCGCGACGCATGCGGTCCACGATGATCTCCAGGTGCAATTCGCCCATGCCGCTGATCACGGTCTGGGCCGTTTCCTCGTCGGTGTGCACTTTGAAGGTGGGGTCCTCCTCGGCCAGTTTGGCCAGGGCGTTGCCCATCTTGTCCATGTCCGCCTGGGTCTTGGGTTCCACGGCGAGTCCGATCACGGGCTCGGGGAAGCTCATGCTCTCCAGGATGATGGGCTTGTCCTCGCCACAGAGCGTGTCGCCTGTACGGATATCCTTGAAGCCCACGGCCGCGCCGATGTCACCCGCTTCGATCACCTCCACGGGATTCTGTTTGTTGGCGTGCATCTGGAAGATGCGGCTGATGCGCTCCTTGCGGCCCGAACGCATGTTCATCACGTAGCTGCCGGCATCCACCTTGCCGCTGTAGCAGCGGAAGAAGGCCAGACGGCCCACGTAGGGGTCGGTGGCGATCTTGAAGGCCAGCGAGGCCATGGGCTCGCTGACATCGGGACGGCGCACCACTTCTTCGCCGGAGTCGGGGTCCGTACCCGTAACGGCCGCGATGTCCATCGGGCTGGGCAGGTAGGCCATCACCGCGTCGAGCATGGTCTGCACGCCCTTGTTCTTGAAGGCGCTTCCACAGAGCACCGGGGTGATGCTCATGTTGATCGTGCTGATGCGTACGGCGTTCATGATCTCGGCCTCGGTGAGGCTGTCGGGATCGGCGAAATACTTCTCCATCAGGGTGTCATCGCTTTCGGCGACGGCCTCGATGAGCTTGTCACGCCACTCCTTCACTGTTTCGACCAAGTCCTCGGGAATGGGAACCTCCTTCCAGGTCATGCCCTGGTCGGATTCGTTCCATACCATGCCCCGGTTGTTGATGAGGTCCACCACGCCTTTGAAGTCGGCCTCGGCGCCGATGGGCACCTGCAGTGGCACGGGGCGGGCGCCCAAACGCTCGCGGATCTGGTTGACCACGTTGAAGAAGTCCGCACCGCTGCGGTCCATCTTGTTCACGAAGGCCAGGCGCGGCACCTCGTACTTGTTGGCCTGGCGCCACACGGTCTCGCTCTGGGGCTCCACACCGCCCACGGCGCAGAAAAGCGCCACGGCTCCATCGAGCACGCGCAGGCTGCGCTCCACCTCCACGGTGAAGTCCACGTGGCCCGGTGTGTCGATCAGGTTGATCTTGTAACGCTGGCCGCGGTAATCCCAGCTGGTGGTGGTGGCGGCGCTGGTGATGGTGATGCCGCGCTCCTGCTCCTGCTCCATCCAATCCATGGTGGCGGCACCGTCGTGCACCTCGCCGATCTTGTGGACCAGGCCAGTGTAATAGAGGATGCGCTCGGACGTGGTGGTCTTGCCGGCATCAATGTGCGCCATGATGCCGATGTTGCGCGTGTATTTGAGGTCGCGGGCCATGTGGCTGGTTGCGTTGGCTTAGAAGCGGAAGTGACTGAAGGCCTTGTTCGCTTCGGCCATTTTGTGGACTTCTTCTTTCTTCTTGAAGGCCGCACCTTCTTCCTTGGCGGCGGCCATGATCTCATTGGCGAGCTTCTGGGCCATGCTGCGCTCATTGCGGCCGCGGCTGTAGCCGATCAGCCACTTCATGGCCAGGCTTTTCTTGCGGTCCTCGCGAACCTGCTGGGGGATCTGGAAGTTCGCACCACCTACACGGCGGGTGCGCACCTCCACCTGGGGGGTGACGTTGCTCAACGCCTTGCGCCAGATCTCCAGGCCATCCTCGCCGCTTTTCTCGGCGATGATGTCGATGGCATTGTAGAAGATGCCGAAGGCCTTGTTCTTCTTGCCCTCGAACATCAGATTGTTCACGAAGCGCGTCACCTGCTCATCGCCGAACCGGGGGTCGGGCAGTGTGGTGCGTTTGATGGCTTTCTTGCGCATGGTCCTTCAGGGTTCAGGCTTTCTTCTCCTTGGGCTTCTTGGTGCCGTACTTCGAACGACGCTGGTTGCGGCCTTCCACACCGGCGGTATCGAGCACGCCACGCACGATGTGGTACTTCACACCGGGTAGGTCCTTCACCCTGCCGCCACGCACCAACACGATGCTGTGCTCCTGCAGGTTGTGGCCCTCACCGCCGATGTAGGCGATCACCTCATACTTGTTCGTAAGGCGCACCTTGGCCACCTTCCGAAGCGCCGAGTTCGGCTTCTTCGGCGTGGTGGTGTACACCTTGGTGCACACACCACGGCGTTGCGGGCATTGCGTCAGCGCCACGCTCTTGCTCTTGTAGGTCGCGCTCTGACGGCCCTTGCGGATCAACTGTTGGATCGTTGGCATGAAAGCTCCGTTTCGTCCTGTTTATCAGCCGTTTTCGTTGCCCAGATGGGTGAAAAAGGGCTGCAAATGTAGCGGAATGCACCTTTCAACCAACTGCTGTTGAAGGAAAATTCCTGAGGGGTGGTGCATGTGGTGTCCGCAGGCCTGTGCCAGGCACGCTTGTGTATAATGGTAACACTCAGAAAGACAGGCCTTTGAAGTGCCTTGCAAGGGGAAGGGCACGCACCCGTGGTCGGCCCTTGTAGTGGTCAAGTAACAAACCTGTCCTTGGGCAGACTTCATACCTTTGATAGCATCAAATGGTTCTATAAATGATCGATTCAGGCTACACCTTTTATACCCTGCAGAGCCGCATGTTGCATTTGCTGGCCTCCATCCACCACCGGTTGGGGGAGGTGCAGGCAAGGCATCTTCAACATCCTGAGCCCGAGCTGGAAAGGGCCTATCGAGTGAGCGCGGTACAGGCCACGCTGGCGTTGGAAGGCACCATGCTGGGCACCTTGCCGGTGGCCGAGTTGGTAGACCGGCCGCTGCATACCGGCGGTCAGGTGTCCTTGGAAGTGTTGAACACGCATCACGCCATGGACCTGCTACCGGAGCTGGACCCCTTCACTGCAGCTGACCTGCGCCGCGCTCACGGTACGCTCATGCATGGCCTGGCTTTGGATGCCGGCCACTACCGCACCGGGCCCATGGATGTGGTGTATGGTGAACCCGAACCTATCCGCGTGGCGGATGCGGTCCACCTTCCTGTTCAAGTGGACGAACTGCTTTACCTCGTGGAGAATGACGAGATGCCCACCTTGATCACCAGTTGCGTGCTGCATTTCGGGCTGGTCTACTTGCGGCCCTTCACCGCTGGAAACGGCCGAATGGCGAGGCTCTGGCAACGGCAGGTGCTCATGCGCCAATGGCCGGTCTTCGCCTTTCTGCCCGTAGAGGCCTTCATCCAGCGCACCGAGCCTGCGTACTATGCGGCGCTCGCCTACGCCGATCGACAGGGGGATTGTGGCGGCTTCATCCGCTACATGATGGAGCGCATCGACGAGGCCCTGGCGGAGTTGTTGGCAACCCCGCATCCACGCCCGGCAGCGAACGACCGCATCGCCATTTTCCTGAAGGAGCAAGGGGGCAAGGTCTTCCGCCGCCAGGACTACATGCGCTTCTTTCCGGAGCTCAGCGGTGTGAGCGCCACGCGTGACCTGTCCCAAGCCGTGAATGAGGGGCGCTTGGAAAGGAGGGGGGAAAAGCGGAACGCGAACTACCGGATGAGCGTGGTGCCGGAACGGAACGGAGTCCCGCAGCGCGCTTAGAACTTCGCGCGGCTCTTACGGCCGATGCGCTTCTTGCCGCGCATCCAACTGTAGCGCTGCTTGTAGAAGTTGGACTGTCCCCGGATGACCCTGCTGTAGGTGAAGGTCATCGTCAGGTAGCTGTCGTTGTGGGTGGGGTCACCTCGCTTCTGGCCCGCACTGTACTGGATGGGGTCGGGGATGGGGCCGGGACCATCGTCCACGTAGCTGGTCTGGTTGGCCAGGTCCACGGCCAGCTGGCTGGGCAGGTCGGCCGGGTTGGCGTAGGTGGTGCTGGCATCGTCGATGTAATCGCTGAAGGTGGTGCGCCAGCCGAAATCGAAACCGAAGCGATGTTTGCGCCGCTTGGTGAAATGAAAGCCGATGCCCGCAGGGATGGCGAAGCCGACCTTGCTGTACTCCTGCATCTCCGTGGTCAAGGGACGCAACGCATGGAACTCGCCCTGGCGGTTGATCTGCCCTTGTGGGTTGGACCAGTACAAGGCGGCGCCGGCGTAAACGAACAAGCGGAAATCCGTGCGGTAACGACCGCGGCCTCCCACGTCGTTATCCTGGTAGATGGTCACTTCCGGCCGGAAGTAGAACTCGAACATGTCGTTCCGGAAGTTCAGGTTGCGGCCCACCCGTGGCGGGTTGGTGCTGAGCGCATCCGCCCCTTGCAGGCGGAAGTACAACAGACCCGCGTTCAGGCTGATGGTACGGTTGATCTTGCGCCGTGCGAAGCCACCCAATGCCCAGCGTGTCTGGCTGAGCTTCATGTCCCAGATGAAATCGCGGCGCGGTTTCTCCTTGCCACCCATCTCGCCCAGGTAGTTGCTGGCACCCACGTGCACACCGAAATCCCACGCGTACTGCGCAGTAGCCGAGGACCCGCACAACGCGCCTAGGACAAGCAAAAGGATTCTGGAACGCATGGTCAGCACCTTCCCCGCAGGGATGGGCAAACATAACAAAAGACCTTGCGTGTTCATGTGTGCTGCTTGTACGGGATTTTTCCACGATCCGCTCCCGTGCGGTCCATCTACCTTCGCCGCCCGATGAGGAACCGGGTGACCGCATTATTCGGCTGCACGCATCCCTTGGTGCAGGCCGGCATGATCTGGTGCAGCGGCTGGAGGCTGGCCTCGGCCGTGAGCAATGCCGGTGGGCTGGGGCTGATCGGCTCCGGCAGCATGTACCCCGAAGTGCTTCGGGAGCACATTCGCAAGTGCAAGGCCGCGACTGACAAGCCCTTCGGGGTGAACGTGCCAATGCTCTACCCGGACATCGACAAGCACATGGCCATCATTGCCGAGGAGGGTGTACGCATCGTGTTCACCAGCGCAGGGAATCCAGCGGCCTGGGCAGGATGGTTGAAGGAGCGCGGCATCACCGTGGTGCATGTGGTGAGCAGCGTGAAGTTCGCCCGCAAGGCGGAAGAAGCAGGTGTGGACGCGGTGGTGGCGGAGGGCTTTGAGGCGGGCGGCCACAACGGACGCGAGGAGACCACCACCTTGGTGCTCGTACCCATGGTGCGCGATGCGGTGAAGATCCCCGTCATCGCTGCCGGGGGCATCGCCGATGGCCGGGCCATGGCGGCAGCCTTCTGCCTGGGGGCGGAAGCCGTGCAGGTTGGCAGCCGGTTCGTGGTCTCTCAGGAGAGCAGCGCGCATGAGGCGTTCAAGCAACAGGTGATCGAGACAGGAGAGGGTGGTACACAGCTGACCCTGAAGGAATTGGCTCCCGTACGACTGATCCGCAATCCTTTTTTCGAGCAGGTGCAGCAGGCCTATGGCCGCTGTGCTACGGCGGAGGAGCTCAAGACCATCCTGGGCCGCGCCCGCGCCAAGCGGGGCATGTTCGAGGGCGACCTGGTGGAGGGTGAATTGGAGATCGGTCAGGTGGCGGGCGCCTTGAACGATCTGCTGCCTGCCGGTGAGATCGTTCGCCGGATCATGGATGAATTCCGCCACACTGCAGCATCGCTTCCCGGCTTGGCCGGTCTTCACGCGTGAGCCACGGCAACAAGTCCCCCCGTTTGAACGTCTATCTTCCGGCAACGATCCCGCCAGTCATGCGTTCCTCCGGCGTGCGTGTCCTATTGGTGCTGGTCCTTTTGCTCGGGTCCATGGCCGCGCGTGCCGTGGTGCTCGATCCGCCTAGCCTGCGGTGCGCGTCTGTGGATCCCGCCGGGGATGTTACGCTCACCTGGGTCATCCCACCGGATCCCAACGGCGACTTCGACCATTACGACATCTTCCACGCCAACGCGGTCGGTGGGCCATTCACGCTCATTGGTGCAGTTGCGCCTTATGCCCAGACCACCTGGCTGCATGCCGGAGCAGGTGCGGGGTCCGGACCACAGTACTACTATATGGTAACGGTCAGTTCCGGCGCACCTCCGAACAGCAGTTTGCCGAGCGACACACTGTCCACGCTCTACCTGCAGGTGAACCAGAGCACGCCGATCGGCAATGCGGTACTGTCCTGGACCGCGCAGCACCTGCCGCCCTTGTCCACGGCTGCCGCCATGTACGATATCTGGATGGAGTATCCCATTGGCACCTGGCAGGTGGTGGGGCAGACGATCAATACGAACCTGTCCTTTTCTTACCCCATCTCGATCTGTGAGGACTCGCTCACCTTCCGTGTTTCCCTGACCAACGACCAAGGCTGCAGCTCCTTCAGCAATCTGGATGGTGACGAGTTCGTGGACGCCACGCCACCCAGTTCTCCCATTGTGGTGACGGCATCGGTTGATACCGCCACGGGCCTGGCCACCATCACCTGGTTGCCGAGCCCTGAAGGCGATACCGATGCGTACATCATCGTGCTCACCACACCCGGTGGTAACATCATCATCGATACCGTGTGGGGGCAGTTCACCAACACCTACATCTGGCTGTTGAGCAACGCGGCCAATGGGGCGGAATCGTTCACCGTGGCGGCTTTCGATACCTGCTGGACAGGCAGCCCACCCAGCCCCAACACCAGCGCCACCCTGGCCTCGCACCGCACCATTTACACCAGCACCACACATGACAAGTGCGCGGGCGAGGTCACCGTATCGTGGACACCATATGTAGGCTGGCCTGTGCAGACCTACGAGGTGCATGCGCGCATGGGCACCGGCGCGTGGTTCCAGTTGGGCACTTTCGGCCCCACGGTGACCAGTGCGCTTCACAGCGGTGTTCCACCATCCACGTTGTGTTGCTACGTGGTGAAGGCGATCCGCGAGGACGGCACCTTCGTGCTGAGCAACAAGGCATGCCGCTTCACGGACTACCCGCCCATTCCCGCGTTCAACTACCTCGCCACGGTCACCGTGTTGGAGAAGGACCACATTCTGGTGCAGGACCTGGTGGACATGACCGCGCAGGCCAAGCGCTATCGTTTGCAGCGGTCGGATAATGGCGGGCCTTGGGTGGAGATCGCCCAGGCACCGGGCACACTCGGCCCGCTCGTGGACTTCAATGATCTGGATGTGGTCACGAACGAGCGCAGCTATCAATACCGCGTGGTGGTGGATGACAGCTGCGGTACGGAGGCGCTCACCAGCAACATCGGCACGTCCATTCTCCTGTTCGCCGAGGCGGACCTCACCGGGGTGAACAGGCTGCGTTGGAACGGCTACATGCAATGGGATGGAGGCGTGGCGGGCTACAACATCTACCGGTCCGTGCAAGGCGATCCTTACACGCTCATCGCCACGAACCCGCAGGACATCTGGAACTTCACCGATGACGTGGGTGACCTGATCACTACCAATGGCCGCTTCTGTTACATCGTGGAAGCGGTGGAAACGGGCAATCCATTCGGTGCCAACGCCTACGCCCGCAGCAACGAGGCCTGTGCCGTGCAGGAGCTCTCGATCTTCATCCCGAACGCTTTCATCCACGGCGGCTACAACAATTCCTTCAAGCCGGTGCTCGCCTTCGCCGATGTGAACGGGTATGAGTTCACCATCTTCAACCGATGGGGCCAGTCCATCTGGACCACCAATGATCCTGAGGAGGCGTGGAAGGGGCAGGTGAACGGGAACTTCGTTCCACAAGGCGTGTATGCCTATTACTGTGCAGTGAAGGATGGCCGTGGCAACTTCATCGAGAAGCGAGGCACGGTCACCTTCATATGGGGCCAGGAGTAGCTCATCTCGGTCGATCTCTGGAATTGGAGCATGTGGGGAATGTGAATAGGTGGCTTTGCATGGAAGCGAATGGCCGTAGGGCTTTGGGCTCAGGAGAAGGCGACAGGCATCCATCCACAGCCTTTGATCCCGCCGCAGTGCCTACTTTTGTGCATGGATCGCCCCGCTACCCTTTCCTCCAAGTCACGACCTGCCGACAGCGCACAGCCCAACGGTCTGGCCGTTAGTGACAAGTTCTCCACCGAAGGATTCACGTACGACGATGTGCTGCTGGTGCCCGCCTACAGCGAGGTGCTGCCGCGCGAGGTCGACATCCGCACCCGGTTCACCAGGGGCATCTCCCTGAACATTCCCGTGGTAAGCTCCGCCATGGATACGGTGACCGGCTGGGAGTTGGCCGTTGCCATTGCGCAGCAAGGGGGCATCGGGGTCATCCATAAGAACCAGAGCGTGGCCGAACAAGCCAACGAGGTACGCCGCGTGAAGCGCAGTGAGAGCGGCATGATCATGGACCCCGTGAAGCTGGAGGAGGGCGCACGCGTAGGTGATGCCCTGCGCTTGATGGCCGAGCACCGCATTGGTGGCATACCCGTGGTGAATGCGCACAACAAACTGGTGGGCATTGTCACCAACCGCGACCTGCGTTTCGAGAAACGCATGGACCGCCCCGTGAGCGAGGTGATGACCAGCCAGCACATCATCACCGCACGGCCGGACACCACCATGGCGCAGGCCGAGGAGATCCTGCAGCAGCACAAGATCGAGAAGCTGCCTGTGACGGACACCACCGGCATGCTGGTGGGGCTGATCACCTACAAGGACATCATCAAACTGAAGCAGCGGCCCAATGCCTGCAAGGACCACCTGGGCCGCCTGCGCGTGGCTGCTGCCATCGGCATCGCCGCGGACAGCCTGGAGCGTGCCGCCGCACTGGTGGAGGCTGGTGTGGACGCACTTGTGATCGACACGGCGCACGGCCACTCACGCGGGGTGCTGGACATGCTACGCCGCGTGAAGGATGCGCACGGCCGTGTACAAGTGGTGGTCGGTAACATCGCCACGGGCGAGGCCGCAAAGGCCTTGGTTGATGCCGGTGCGGACGCGGTGAAAGTGGGCATCGGGCCTGGCAGCATCTGCACCACGCGTGTCATTGCAGGCGTGGGCGTACCACAACTGACCGCCGTGCACGAATGTGCACGTGCCATCGCTGGCAGCGGTGTGCCCGTGATCGCCGATGGCGGCATCCGCTATACTGGCGATGTGGTGAAGGCCCTGGCCGGAGGTGGTGACACCGTGATGATCGGCAGCATGTTCGCCGGGGTGGAGGAGAGCCCGGGCGAGACCATCATATACGAAGGCCGTCGTTTCAAGGCGTACCGCGGCATGGGTAGCATCGAGGCCATGCAGCAGGGCAGCAAGGACCGCTACTTCCAGGACATGGAGGACGACATCAAAAAACTCGTTCCCGAAGGCATCAGCGGGCGTGTGCCGTACAAAGGAAAGTTGCACGAGGTGGTGCACCAGATCGTGGGCGGCCTGCGCGCTGGCATGGGCTATTGCGGCGCCAAGGACATCGCCGCTTTACAGCAGGCGCGGTTCATTCGTATCACCTCGGCCGGTGTGAAGGAGAGCCACCCGCACGATGTGTTCATCACACGCGAGGCGCCGAACTACAGCCACCTGTAGACGGTTTCTCTACAAGCTCAACAGGTCCTTGAATCGCGCGGCCTGACGGCGGCTCACTTCCACCTGATCGCCGGGGCCGCTCTGGCCGGGTGCGGGCTTGAGCTTCACGAGCAGCCCTCCGCTGAACCAGGGCTCGATCTTGTCCACGTGCCGCAGGTTCACGATGTGCTTACGGCTGGCGCGGAAGAAGACCAGCGGATCGAGTTTTTTCTCCAGGTTGTTCAGGCTGCGCAGCACCAGTGGTTTCTGGTCTTGGAACAGCACGCGTACATAGTTGCCTTCACTCTGGAACAGGCGTACATCCTTCAGTGTGACGAACCAACATTTCTCGCCGTCGCGCAGGAAGATCTGGTCGTCGGCATGCAGCATGTCGCGTTGCGGCAGGTCACTGTCGCCGGTGCGTGGCACCTTGGCCAGTGCGGCTTCGAGGCGTGAGGGATCGACGGGTTTCAGGACGTAGTCCAGCGCGTTCACCTGGAATGCGCGGATGGCATGCTCGTCGTAGGCGGTGACGAAGATGACGTGCGGCGCAGGGTCCAGTGTTTCCAGCAATTCGAAGCCGGTGCGGCCGGGCATCTGCACGTCCAGGAAGATGAGGTCGGGGCGCAGTTCGGCGATGAGCTTCTCGGCCTCATCGGCATTGGCTGCCTCGCCCACCACCTCCACCTCGGGGTGTATCTCCAGCAGTGAAGTGAGTTCCTTGCGGGCCAGGCGTTCGTCGTCAATGATCAGGGCTTTCATGCGTGCAGTGTTCAATGGTCTTGAATGGTGGCAGCGGCTTGTTTGGAGAACGTGGGGTGGTCCAGCGGGATGCCCACTTCCGTGATCACATGACCGTCCTGTTCGCGGATCTTCAAGAAAGCATGATCGCCGAACAGCATGCGCAGCCGTTGCGCGGTGTTCTGCAGGCCTATGCCCGTGCCTTCGCTACGTCCCTTGTTGCTGTTCAACTTGCCGCTGTTCTTCACGGTAAGCAGCAGGTGGCTTTCGTTATGGCGCGCAGCAATGACCACCTCGCCACCGGCGGTAAGGTGCGCAATGCCATGGCGCACGGCATTCTCGGCCAGCGTCTGAAGCATCATGGGCGGCACGGGGTCGCGTTCCAGGCCGGGTTCCACGTCGAAATGCACGCGGAGCCGCTCTTCAAAGCGCATCATCTCCAGGTCGAGGTAGGCGCGCACAATGTCAAGCTCCTCGCCGAGTGGCACGGTGTCGCGCTTCACGGTCATCATGCTGTTGCGCAGGATGGCGCTGAGCTGGGTGATGGCCTGCTTGGCGCGCGCGGGGTCCTCGTCCACCAAGGCGCGTATGCCGTTGAGGGCGTTGAACATGAAGTGCGGATTCAGCTGGCGGCGCAGGTTGCTCAGCTGGTTCTCACGGTTGGCGGTCTCCAGCCGAAGGATGCGGATCTCCTCCCGCCGTGCCCGGCTGAAGTAGTGAAAGGCCATGTAGGCCACCGCCCAGGCGAAGAGCAACATGGTCCACCCAAGGAACTTGCCGAAGAGGCTCGTGACCGTGGCACCGAGGATGGGGGCCAGGCTGGCATAGACCAACACGTGCAGTGGTACTTGGATCACCAGTGCCAGTGAGCCGAAGAGCACGGCGGCAAGGACCAGCCGGGGAAGCAGGCTGGCGATGTCAAGTGCCAGCCAGCCTTTGCGCAGGATGTGCAGGCGCATGAGGTGGCTGGCCAGTATGCCCAGACCAGCCTCTGTGGCGATCGCCAGGCTGATGCCTTCATTGATGTTGCCGTTGAGGTGGTTCCACCATACGAGCACACCCATGCACAGGCCCCAGCCCAACACCTGGGTGGCCCAGTAGATCACTTTCAACGGGATGCGCCGGAACATCTTCGCTGTGAAAGTAGCTGCCTGCTAAGGGAATGCATGCGGCGATCCACGAGCGGCATCTGCACTGCGTCAGCGGCCGCCTACCTTCAGCGCTCGCATGAACTTCCTGGCGCATTTGTACCTGAGCGGGGAGGACCCCGGTGTGATCACCGGCAACTTCATGGGGGACAGCGTGAAAGGCAGGGACCTTCAGCATTTGCAACCTTCTGTGGCGCTGGGGGTTAGGTTGCACCGCGCCATCGATCATTTCACCGATACGCACCCCTTGACGGGAACCGCCCGGGAGCGCCTGCGTACACATTCAGGACGCTATGCCGGCGTGGCGCTGGATATGATCTACGACCACCTGCTGGCATCGTCCTGGCCGGAATGGCACGCCGAACCACTTCCCCGCTACGCCCAGCGCATGTACCACCTGCTCCAGCAACACAGCCACCTGATGCCGCCACGCACGCGGCAGATGCTGCCATACGTGGTGGCCGGGGACTGGCTGGGGTCCTATGCCCGTGAAGAAGGGCTGGCCCGGGCGCTGGATGGCCTTTCACGCCGCGCACGCGAAGCGGACCGGCTGAAGGGCGCCGAACAGGTGCTTCGCACCCATCGCTTGGCCTTCGAGGATGAGTTCCGGGTCTTCCTGCCCGCGCTCATCCAGCACATCCAACCCATGCTCCATGCGCCGGCGTGAGGTCATTGGCATAGCGGCCGGGGCGGTGGCCCTGTGCGCGGCCATCCTCTGGTGGCCGGAGGCGGGGCTATTGGCTCAGGACCCCTCGCAGGAATATGATGCGCCACTGGTGTATCGGGACCTCGACAGCATCCGCCAGGATACGCTGCGGGTACTGGTGATCGACCACCCGCTGAGCTATGAAGAATGGCCGCGGGCGGAGACCGGTCTGGAGTATGAATTGTTGGAACGCTTCGCAAAGGCCCAAGGCATGCCCTTGCGGGCCTTGCGCGTGCAGGACCGGGACAGCTTGTTGATGCTCCTGCAGCAAGGCGCTGGTGACGTGGTGGCCGCACAGATCGGCCCGGCCCCCCGATGGGGGCGCCGTGTGGCATACTCCGCACCTTACAAGTTCGTATTCCCCGTTCGGGTGCAGCTGCGTGCCCAAGTGGGTGCGCGCGTGCCATCAGATGCCGCCCGCGTAGGCCCCGCTTCGGATACGGCGTTGATCAGCCCCTGGTCACCATTTCTTGACCAACGGCGTGAGGAACTGGTATGGGTGCGCAGGGCGGGAGAACACCGGCCAGCACCGAACCTGCCGCTGCGTATGATGCAGACCCGGGAGGATGTGCTCCAGCCCTTGGTGGAAGTGATCATCGGAGCCCAGGGTGCTGCGCTCGTCACCTCGGCTGAAGCCGCATGGGCGGCAGACCGGTTCCCACAGTTGACCTTCGAGCCGGTGGACGCCCCCCATGTGGCGCTCTCCTTTGCGGTACGACGCAACGCCGACCAGTTGCGCATGGCGTTGAACGACTGGCTGGAGAACGCCGATGAGCAGGAAGCCCGCCGACTGGTCATGAAGGTTTATGGCGAGAAGGTGCCGAAACGCGGACCCCTGGGGCTGGCACGCAAGGCCACCGTGGAAGGGGACAGCATTTCTCCGTTCGACGACCTGTTCCGTGCGCATGCGGACCGCATGCCGTACGAATGGGAATTGCTGGCGGCGATCGCCTACAAGGAGTCACGCTTCGACCCCCATGCGGTCTCCAGCATGGGTGCCCAGGGCCTTATGCAGATGATGCCCCGCACGGCCGCCCAATTGGGCCTGCCCATGGACGAGGTGCATGCGCTGGACGATCACATCCGAGCGGCATCGAGCTATCTGGCCACCTTGGATACGATCTGGATGCGCTCCATACCGGACCGCAATGAACGGCTGCGATTCGTGCTGGCCGCCTACAATGCCGGACCCGGCCATGTGCTGGACGCCCAACGCCTGGCGGAGCGCATGGGGTTGGATCGCCGGAAATGGGAGGGCCATGTGGAGCGTGCCATCACATTGCTTGCCATGCCGCGCTTTTTCCGCTCAAGGGGGGTGCAGACCGGCTATTGCAAGGGCAGCCAGACATTCAACTATGTGCGGGATGTGCTGGGTCTTTACCAGCGCTATCGTGCATTGGGCATCCGTCCGGATACGCCCGTGGCCGAACTGACACAGGCGGAGGAGGAAGCGCCCTGAGGAGCGGCATTGCAAGGATGCCGTATATCGGCGTTCCTGCAGGCAAGGTCGGTCCTCCTACTTTTCGGGTCATGAAATCCCTGTTGCCCCTTTTCGCGGGCCTGCTGACCCTGGCCGCGACCGCCCAGACCGAAGGCCTTCCACACACGCTGGCCCCGCATGAGGTAGACTTGATCCCTGCGTATCGCGCCTCCCGGGCTGCGGAAGCGCGCGGCATCACCTCGCCGCCTGCTTTTCCCGTGCGCACCATGGCCGAGTGGGAGGAGGTGCAAAGCCTGGTGATCACCTGGACCAGCTTCACGGGCATACTGAAACAGATCGTGCGTTATGCCAAAGAGGAGTGCGAAGTGATCATCGTGTGCAGCAATGCAGCGAACGTCATCAGCTATTTGAACAACACCAGCTTCGGTGGGCCACTGCCGGACCTCAACAACATCACCTTTCTGGTGAAGCCCTACAACAGCATCTGGGTGCGGGACTATGGCCCGGAGACGATCTACCGCAATGAGGTGGATAGCGTGATGCTGCTCGATTGGCTATACAACCGCCCGCGTCCGCTGGATGATGCGGTGTCGGATGAATTGGCGACCTACAAGGGCATTCCCATCTACAGCACCACAGCGGCCCCGTACGACCTGGTGCACACCGGTGGCAACTTCATGGCGGATGGTTTCGGTACGGCCTTCAGCAGTGAACTGGTGGATGAGGAGAACGGTCCATTCGGGGACTACAACACCACCGTCCGTACCTCGGCCGGTGTGGATTCCATGATGCACTGGTTCATGGGCATCCAGCCGGGGCGTTACATCAAGCTCACCCAATTGCTGTACGACAACATCAACCACATCGACATGCACATGAAGTTGCTGGATGAGGAGACGTTGCTCGTGGGTGAGTTCCCTGCCGGCTTGAGCGACGGTCCGCAGATCGAGCAGAACATCCAGTACATCCTCAACAATTACAATTCCGTATTCGGCACTCCATACCGCCTGGTGCGCGTACCCATGCCACCCAGCACAACGGGCAGCTTTCCTCCGAATGCGAGCTATCGGACATACGCCAACAACATCTTCATCAACAAGACCGTGCTCGTGCCCACCTACCGTGAGCAGTACGACACCACCGGGCTGCGCATCCTGCGCGAGTCACTGCCTGGGTATCGTGTGATCGGCATTGATTGCGATGACAGTGGGCAGAACATCATCGGCCAGAGCGGTGCCATTCATTGCATCACCAAGGCGATCGGGGTGGACGATCCCCTGCTCATCAGCCACCAGCGTCTGCAGGATACGTATGATGCCATGAACCCTTATTTGGTGGATGCCTACATCAAGCACCGCACGGGTATTGCAGGTGCCGAGCTGTACTGGACCACCGATACCACGGCTGGGTATTCGCCGGTGGCGATGACCAGTGTGGGTGGCGATCATTGGGAGGCCTTGATACCGGCACACCCTGCGGGCACGGAGATCTACTACTACATCCACGCCACGGCGAACAGTGGCAAAGAGCAGGTGAGGCCCATTGTGGCACCGCAGGGCTGGTGGCGCTTCCGCGTGCTGGATGTGAGCACGGGCCTGGCGGATGTCAACCGCTCCGCGATCACATCATTGTACCCGAACCCCGCGATGGACCTGCTCATCACCACCCTCGAAGTGGCGGCCGGGCGAACGATATCAGTGGAAATACTGGACGCTTCAGGCCGTTCCGTGAAGCAGGTGTGGAACGCGCCGATGCCATCGGATGGCCGTGTGTTCGTGAGCGTGGCTGGCCTTGCGCCGGGCGTGTACACGCTGGTGGTCGCAGGTGCCCACGGCCGCTCGAGCGCGCGCTTCGCAAAGCAATGATCGCGCTTGATCAACGCAGCAGCGTCACGTGCCCACTGAGGTCCTGCACCTTTTGCGTGGTGGCATCCACCACATGGGCACGATACACATACACACCAATGGGTGAGGGCTGCCCGCCCAGCGTACCGTCCCAGCCCATGCGGGGGTCCTTGCTTTCGAAGATCAGACGGCCCCAGCGATCGAACACCTGGAGGTTGTAGTTCGTGGGGTCCACCGCATTGCCGAGCGGCAGCCACACATCGTTGTTGCCATCGCCATTCGGGGTGAAGGCATTGGGCACGTAGTAGCCATACATCTCCGGCTCCAGATGTGCGATGATCGTGTCCGGCGACAGGAAGGTGACCGTGATCAACGGTTGCGTGGCATCCGCAGGTACGAAGGCGCTGTAGTACACCTCCCAGTTCAGGAAATTAAAGAAGGGCTCGGGCAGCACCTGGATGTCGTAGGGTACGCTTTCCGATACCTGTTCAACATGCGGGAAACTGGTGATGAGGGTGGTGCCGAATTTCACATTGGCCGCGCCGGGCGGGTCCACGAGGACCACCACATCATGCTTGATCGGCGGAATGAAGTGCGCGATGATGGTGTCGGGCAGGGTGAATTCGGTGCTTACCAATGAATCCAGCAGGGAAGGCGAGAGCATGGTGCCGCTGGCCGTGGTCCAGTGGGAGAACACATAACCCGTTGAGGCAATGGCCTCCAATGAGGTGTTGATGCCGCCGTAATAGACACCGGTATAGGGATAGGTAGGCGGGGTCAGGCTGTTGATCTTGATCTGCCCGCTGAGCGGCGGGTTGACATTGAACACCACGTTGTAGGGGCCTTCAAGATCGTAGCAATCCACCAGCCCGTCCTGGATGGCCACGCATCGGGCCGTGATGAAATCGCGCAATGCCTGCACATTGGTCTGCCAGGTAGCCATGCTGCCGCCCCAGCGCGCGATCTGTCCGGGCATTTCCGGTGCAATGAGTGCGATCAGGCTGTCCAGCACAGGGATCATGGTGTTGCAGCTGAACAGCGAGTTGCCCATGTCGATGTAACGGTTCACGTAGTAGTCGCTCACCTCCTGGTTCTCTGCCACAAGCTTGCTCAGGATCTCGGTGTGGCCCTGACCACCCGGGTTGGGCAGGTCCTCCGCATTGCAGGGGTCCGCATCCGGCGAATCATCAGGCACCCCCGTGTAGTTGATGTAATGGCCGAAGGTGGCGTCCATGTCCCACAGCACGTAGCGCCAGCGACGACCATCACCGGCCGGGTTCAAACCGCGCCACCAAGCCGTGTTCCAGTTCAGCCAGTCGGTGCACACCGTGTAGCTGTTGATCACGAAGTAGTCCACCAGGCTCTTCCAGTTGTACACGCCATCCACGTAGGCAAAGGCCACGGGATCCCCCATGTTGTTCGCAAGGATGTAGTTGCGGAGCGCGTTCCAATCGGCTTGAGCCTGCGGGCCACCGTACTCACTCCACGTGCCACCCCAGGTCTTCAGGTACTGCAGGTCATACTCACCCTGGTCGAAGTACTCCTGCGTATAATCCGAATCGTCGGCCTTTTCGCGCAGTTCATACACGCCCCAGTACTGGCCGTTCACATAGAGCACACAGGGTTCAAAGCTGCGCTCGTCAAGCTTCAGATCGCCGATCTGCGAAAGGGCATGCACATAGGCATCGCGGATGTGCGCGCCCTGGCCGGGAGCGAAGGGGTAGTTGTCGTTGGCTGCCGCCTTGATGATGAGCCGTTGGTAATGGTCCCGGTTCTGGGTGCGGAAGATCGGGTGGTGGATGCCGTCGTTGTGGCCGAACTGATCACGGGTGATGTAGTCGAAGCCGCGTTGCTGGTAGGCCCAACTGTCGTTGCCGTGTTCATTGTACTCACCAGTGGCCTCGTCGAGCAGCGTGCCATTGGCAGCGAACAGCTCGAAGGAGCCCGGCGGCTGGATGCCGCCATTGCCGTTCAGCAGATTGTCCACCTGGTCACCGGCAATGGAAACGATGGGCACCGTGTGGTTCACGTTGACCAAGTAGGTGTTCGTCTCTGTGAAGCCGGTCGGTACGCCAGCGGTGCCGCTGAAGATGGCCGCACGCACCACGCTGGTGGTGTTCACGGCGAAAGGCCCGGTGTAAACTGTAGAAGCGGCCGTTGGCTGGTCGCCGTTGGTGGTGTAGCGGATGGTGGCACCTGCCGGCGCTCCGGTGATGGTCACATTCACACTACCACCGTAAACGCCCGCCACCGGAGTGAGCACAGGGCGGGGCATGTACTCTGCACTGGCGCCGGCATTGGGCGCACCGGGTGTGGGTGTGAGGAACAAGGACCAGGTGGCTGCCCCACTCGTGGTCCGTCCCCGGCTGTGGTCCGCTTGAGTCCGGTTGGCGAAAGAGTACTCGAAATCATCAACGGTCACCCCCCCCGTGTTGGTCAGGAGCACATGCTCGCCATCGCATTGGCTCAACTTGAAGTTGGTATGGTGAAAACCACCGGCCGAGGTGTTGCGGCCACTGGCGAAGACTGTCAGATATCCGTTGGCAGGAATGACCGTGCCCGCCGGTATCTGCCATTTCTGTGGGTTGGTGGGGCGGTCGCTGAGCCACCAGCCACTGATGTCAGTGGGTGTGGCCGCAGTGTTGAACAGTTCGAACCAGTCCTCACGCTCACCGAAGTTGTCGGTCAGGCCGGACACGTTCGAAGCGCTCACCTCATTGATCACCACTTGCGCGCCGGCAGGTTGGGCGAGCGCTAGCAGGGTGAGCAGGAGACATCGGTCAGGACGGAGCAGCATGCGGGTCGGTATGGGCTTGAAAGTTAACCGATCGTGAAACCGGGAACAGCTTGGCTTTCACCTCTTTGGAGACATCCTCGCGTTCCTGTGGCACGTCATCGTGAAGATGACGTGAACGGGTGGCGGTCCGTCGTCTGACCGGGGAAATTCACAGCCGATGCCCGGCGTAGTACCCGGTATCCACGTTCAGCAGCAGTTTGGTGTGCAGGGTCACCTGTCCTACATGGTAGCTGAAGTGTTCCGTTACATGCACCAGAATACCCACCCCGGAGGGCCGAAAGACCTGCACGTTGTAGGTGGCCACCAGCCGGGTATCGGTCAATGTGCCGATCACGTGTATCGCACGGTCCATGACGCGTGCCAGCTGGTCGGTCAGCTTATTCGTTGGCAACGGTCCTGTAGTATCGAACTCGGCCTGGCGTTGCCGCGTGTTCGGGTCTCCCCCCAGGGTATGGTTCACCCATTGGTCCACATTGCCGCAGAGATGGAGGACCAGGTTCCCCACGCTCACCACCTGATCGTTCGGGCGGTGCCAGATCTGTTGCTCGTTCAGAAGGGCCAGGCAATGGACCAGGCGTCCACGGCCTTCCGCCAAGTGCTGAATGGCTTCCTCCTTCAGAAGTTCAATGGCGGTCTTCATCATGCCAAAGAAAGCGGAAGCGCGGGCCATGTGGCCCGCGCTTCCGCTTGTTCAGGTGTTTCAGCCTTTGACGGCCGTGGCCTGCCGGCCTTCCCCGATGTGCTGGTCGAGGAACTTCTCCATGGCCCCATAGAAATCGAACCGGTTCTCTTCGTTCCGGAAGCCGTGGCCCTCATTGTCCTTCACCATGTACTGCACCTCCACACCGCGGGCTTTCAGGGCCTCCACCACCTGGTCGCTCTCGGCCTTGTTCACACGGGGGTCCGTGGCGCCTTGTGCGATGAAGAGCGGGCACTGGATCTGGTCCACGAAGAAGACCGGGCTGGCGGCGCGCAGCAGGACGCTGTCAGCCTTCGGGTCGCCCACCATTTCGTACATCTGCTTGCGCCACGCCTCCCAGTAGGGTGGAATGGTGTTCATAAAGGTGAACATGTTGCTCACGCCCACATAATCCACCGCACAGGTATAAAGTTCAGGTGTGAATGTGATGCCCGCCAGGGTGGCGTAGCCGCCGTAGCTCGCACCATAGATCGCGATGCGGGTGCTGTCAGCAATGCCTTCCTTCTTGAGCCATTCCACACCATCGGTGATGTCATCCTGCATGGTCCTGCCCCATTGTTTGAAGCTCTTGGTCCAGAACTCACGGCCGTATCCGGTGCTTCCGCGGAAGTTCATCTGCAGTACGGCATAGCCCCTGTTGGCCAGCCACTGCACCTGTGAATTGAAGCCCCACTCATCACGGGCCCAGGGTCCGCCGTGCGGATTGATGATCACGGGCAGGTCCTTCGCTTCGCGGCCTTTCGGCAAGGTCAGGTAGCCATGGATGGTGAGACCGTCCCGGCTCTGGTAGCTGATGGGTCTCATTTCCGCCATGTGCTCTTCGTTGATCCATGGGCGCAGCGTGGCCACGTGCTCCAGTTTGTCAGCGGTCGCATCGTAGAAGTAGTATTTGCCCGGCTGACGATCACTTCCCGCCCACACCATGAATTTGGTCTCCTCGTCGTTCTCTCCGTAGATCCAGTAGTCATAGCCTTCGAACTTGGACGCGAGCTTGTCATACAGGGCCTTGGTCTGTTCGTCCAGGATGTGGCGCTCCTCCTTCCATCCGGTCCAGGTCACCATGCGCAACACCTTGCGCTTGTCGCTGTAGTCCACGTTGCTCACATCGTAGTCGGCGTTCTCGAAGATGAGCTTCCTCTCCTTCTTCCCTGCCAGGTCCCACTCCACCACGGCGGTCTTGTCGCGTCCGTTCAGGTTGTGGCTCACGATCAGGTCGGTGTTGTCGAAGGTGAACAGCAGGGGCTCCCAGCTGTCCTTGTAACCGGTCCGCATGTATTCCTTGAAGGGTTCCGCTGGGTTGGCGCGGTAGTAGTACACCTGGTCGGTGCCGTCGGTCTTGGTGGCGAAGCGGATCACACCGGTGTGGTCGGTTATCCAGCCCTGATATTCATCCTTGCTGTTGTCGTACAACGACTTCAATTCACCGGTGACGATGTTGCAGCTGTACGGGTCGAAGATCTCCGGGTTCCGCTGGTTCATGCTGACCAGGATGGTCTGCTCCATGCCGGGAACATTGTGCAGGCGGTCGAGCGTTCCGGCGCGCACACCCTTCTCCGGGGTCAGCGCCTTCACGTCCTTGCCATCCATGCTGGCACTGAAGACGATGAAGTTCTCGTCCCCATTGATGTCGCGTGTGTAAACCAGGCGGTCGCCTTTCCAGAAGTAGCCGCCGATGTCACGGATGGTGTCATGCGTCACCTGCGTGGCCGCGCTATCACCCATGCGCTGCACGAAGATGTTCATGCGGTTCCTCCATGGTGCACGATAGCTCATGTAGTTGCCATCCGGGCTGATCTGGAAGCTCGCCTTCTCAGGGTTCCTGAAGAAGTCCTTCATATCGATGACCGGGGGCGGCACCAATGAGGCCTGCTGCTTCATCTCGCCGCCACCATCTCCGCACGAGGTGAGCGAGGCGGCGGTGATCGCGCCGATCATTACAAGGTTGTTCCGTAAGCGACCTTTGGTATGCATGGACGTTATGGGGATGTATGGCGGGAATGATCTCCTGCCGGGGACAAAGGTGTACACCGTCCCCGATCCAAGGTGAAGAGATACATGAACGGTTGGCAGGTGCCGCCCTTAGATCCTGCGGTACATCATGTAGTGCATGCCGATCCCCTCAATGGGGAAGGGCTCACCATGGATCAGGAAGCCATGCGCCTGGTAGAAACCCATGGCGTTCTCCCGGGCGTTGCACCAAAGCACGTCCACCTGTTTCACCTTGAGCTCGTCCATGGCGAATTTCAGGAGCATGCGTCCGACACCCTTTCCCTGGAAATGAGGGTCCACCGCCATGCCCCGCAATCGCCATTGGATCCAGCCGTTCATGCCTTCGTGTTTCTCCTTGTAGAAGGATGCGATGCCCACAAGGGTGTTCATATCCAGGGCGCCCAAATGGAAGCTGTCGGGGTTGCGGTCGTTGGGGTAGTCCATCTCCTCCACCGTCTGGTGGGGCCGGAGCACCTGTTGCCGGAGCTGCCAGGTGTCCCTGGCGCGGATGAATTGCACACGCATGCCCGAGGCGAAAGGTGAAATGTAGCCCATGTGGGGTGGGGCAGGCAAGTCCTCAGGGCCTTCCGACAAGCCGTGCGGACCGCCGAAGTGCCGTGCGGGCGCGCTGCACCGCGAGGGCCGTATCGCAGGAAGGTGGGGCGGTCCTGCTCACCGGCAAATGCACACCGCCGAATGCCGCCTCGACGTCCACATGCGAGCAGTTGCCCCCCCGGTCCATGCGAGCCACCACGCGCACCTCGGGCAGGGACGTGTCACCGACCACTTCGCCTTGTTCACCAAAGGGCAGCCAGAGGTCTCCGCTGATGCGCAGGTGTTGCTGATGTTCCCACCCTTCCGGCGTGGCCATGAACGTGCGGGCGGGAAGGAGCCATGCCGTGGTGAGCCACCAGAGCAGGGCGCCCAGAAAGCACCAGCGGCCCCATTGAAAAGCCCGGTACAAGCTGTTGGTCATGGGCCGGATAAGAAGAATGACCAACACACCCGTGCCGAATGCCGCGACCACCGCCCGCGCCGTGCGCAGCAGCAGCCCTTCGTCCGCCAGCACAAGCGCGCCGGTGGGTGGCAGCAGGTACCCGGCCTGGAAGGGAGCCAGCAGCGGATCGCGACCGGCAACAAGCGCTGCGACCTCGATGACCCCGCGAAGCAGCAGGATGACCAGTGCCCCGATGAACACGAAGTGGATGGCGCCCTGTGCGCTTTCATCCAATCCGTTCCACCATGCGCGCAGCCGCATCACTTGATGTAGCGTACGTCCTCGCCGTTGCGCAGCACGCGCAGGGAGGCATAGATCAGCCGGATCACATCCTCCACGTCTTTTTTGTGAACGCTTTCCACCGTGGTGTGCATGTAGCGCAAGGGCAGGCTGATCAGCGCGCTGGGCACCCCGGCCGCGCCATAGGCAAAGGCATCGGTATCGGTTCCGGTGGCCCGGCTGGCGGCCATGCGTTGGAAGGGGATCTTCTCCTTTTCGGCCGCCTTCACCACCAGTTTCAGCAGGTTGTTGTGCACGGCCGGCGCGTAGCTCAGCACCGGCCCCTTGCCGCAGGCCACATCCCCGTTCTGCACCTTGTTCATCATGGGCGTCTGTGTGTCGTGTGTCACATCCGTCACCAGCGCCAGGTCGGGCCTTATGCGCTCCACGATCATTTCCGCACCACGCAGGCCCACCTCCTCCTGCACGCTGTTCACCACGTATAGGCCGAAGGGGAGTTTCACCTTGTTCTCCTTCAGCAGGCGGGCCACCTCCGCGATCATGAAGCCACCCACGCGGTTGTCCAGGGCCCTGCCGGTGTAATAACGGTCGTTCAGTTCGATCATCTCATCCTCGTAGGTGATGACACAGCCCACGTGCACGCCAAGCTCCGCCACTTCCTTGTCGCTCGTGCAACCGCAATCCAGGAAGATGTTGTCCAATGAGGGCACGGGGTCGTTCTTGCCGTTGCGGACGTGGATGGCCGGCCAGCCGAAGACGGCCTTCACGATGCCCTTTTCGGTATGGATGTTCACCCTTTTGCTGGGGGCGATCACATGATCGCTTCCACCGTTGCGGCGCACATAGATGAAACCGTCCTTGGTGATGTAGTGGACGAACCAGCTGATCTCGTCGGCATGGGCCTCGATCACCACCTTGAAGGACGCTTTGGGATTGATCACCCCCACGGCCGTGCCATAGGGGTCCGTGAAATGATCATCCACGAAGGGCCTCAGATAGTCCAGCCAGATGCGCTGCCCGCCGCTTTCGAAACCGGTGGGTGAGGGGTTGTTCAGGTAGCGGGCCAGAAAGGTGCGGCTCGCCGGGGTAAGGATGCTTTTGGTGGTGCGCTTGGCGCGTTTCGTAGTTGTCTTGGCCATGTTCGTTCGCGGAAGGGGCCCTGATCGAGGGCGCCCAAAGGTACCCGACAGTCATCGCTGGAACCCTGCGGCGCTGCGCACGTATGAACAGCGCCCTTGAACAAGTTTTTGGGCATGAACACGATGAATACCAAGCACTTCCGAGGTTCGGGTCTCCTGACGATCATGCTCCTGCTGAGCACGGTCATGGCCTCTGCGCAGCAGGCTACACCGGAGTCCACGCGCCGGGCACAAGAGACCATCAAGCAGGCCGACAAGTACTTCCGCGATGGCGGTGTGCAGTTCACCAAGGCGCTGCCCTTGTATGAGGAGGCCTATGAAGTGATGCCCGACAATGCCGACCTGAACGTGAAGATCGGCATCTGTCACCTCAATGGACGCTACCACTACAAAGCCCTGCCGTATTTCCAGAAGGCGGTGGACCTGGAGCCGATGATGCCGCGCGTACGCTTCCTGCTGGCCTATTCCCAACAGCTGAACGGACGCTGGGATGCGGCCATTGAGAACTACACCACACACAAGCGCGAAACGGCCTTCAGGCCCGACCCCGAGACCTTCTTCAACATGGCTGACAAGCGCATCGCCGAGTGCCGCCACGGCAAGGCATTCGAAGCCTCACCGGTGCGTGCGCAGGTGGAGAACCTGGGTCAGCCGCTCAACGGCGAGTTGTCCGACTACGGCTGCCTCTTCATGCCGGACGGTCGCACCATGTATTTCACCAGCCGCCGCCCGAACACCACGGGTGGCAAGATCAACAAGGCGACGAGCGAGTACTTCGAGGATATTTATGTGAGCCGCCTGGGAGAGAATGGGTGGAGCGAACCCGAGCCCCTGGCCCAACCGGTGAACACCGTGGGCAATGATGCGACCGTGGGCCTGTGCATGAACGGCACACGCCTGTTGATCTATCGTGATGAGCAAGGCATGGGCGACCTGTGGATGAGCGATCTGGTGCAGGCCGGTACGGAGACCACCGCACCGGTTTGGGGCGCTCCGGTGAAGCTACCCGAGCCCATCAATTCCAAGTTCCATGAGAGCAGTGCCTGGATGACCGAGGATGGGGAATGGCTCTACTTCGTGAGCGACCGCCCCGGTGGCGTGGGTGGACAGGACATCTGGCGCAGCCAATGGATGAATGGCGCTTGGGCTGCGGCGGAGAACCTGGGCCCTGACGTGAACAGCATTTTGAACGAGGATGGTGTCTTCATCACCGCCGAAGGCAGCCAGCTGTATTTCAGCAGCAAGGGCCATACGAGCATGGGTGAATTCGATGTGTTCGTATGCCAGGCCGAGCGGGGTGCATGGTCTCGCCCGCGCAACATGGGCTGGCCCGTGAACTCGCCGGATGATGACCTGTTCTTCGTGTTGGCGCCGGATGGCCAGACGGGCTACGTGAGTTCCGTGCGGCACGGTGGTGTGGGTGATGATGATATGTTCCGGGTGCACTTCCTGCCTCCCGTGCCAACCGAGGAACTGTTGGTATCAGCGGCTGGTGGTGGCGATGGCATGGGTACCGCGCGCGTGGTGGTGAACGGGGTGGTGAAGGAGATCAACATGTTGAAGCCCATCGAGGCCCAGATCGAAGTAGTGGACCTGGCGGATGCCAGCGTGGTGGCGCGCATGAACTCGCTGGCCGAAACGGGTGGGTTCACCACCGTGCTTTCTCCCGGGCGTTCCTATGCGGTGCACGTGAAGGCCCAGGGCTACCTCTTGCATTCGGAGACCATGGCCGTTCCAGAAGCCTCCGATGGAGAGGTCATGAACCTGAACATTCCGCTTACCCCGCTTGAAGCGGGCCGCGGCGTGGTGCTGCACAACATCTTCTTCGCCCGCGACCAGGCCGCGCTGGGCAAGGCCTCATTGACCGAACTGGGCCAGCTGCTGGAAATGCTGCGGATGAACCCTGCGCTCAAGCTGGAGATCGCCGGCCATACGGATAGTGATGGCACAGCCGAACACAACAAGCGACTGAGCCGCGCGCGCGCGCAGGCCGTGGTGGACCACCTGCTGAACAATGGCGTGGAGCCCTCACGGCTGATCGCCAAAGGCTATGGTGCCGACCAGCCCGTGGCCGAAAACACCACCGACGAGGGCAAGGCGCGTAACCGCCGCACCGAAATGCGTGTGCTGGTCAACTGATCGTGGTGTCAGCGGACCAGGTTGCTGGTCCACCGTTCGCCTTCCGTAGTGAGTACCATCCGGTACGCACCGGATGACACGGATCGCAAGTCGATGACCAGACGTGCATCGGCCGTACGGACCAATTCGCGCTGTTGAATGGCCCTTCCCAGCGCATCGTGGATGGACAAGCGCCACATGCTGCCATCGCCATCCGGTGCACGAAGCAGGAACTGGCCCTCTCCATCGAGGGGTGCAACGAACCATGGTCGGGCATCCACGTGATGGGGTGGTGCACCCACGTTCCCGCTCAGGCAGAACACGGTGGATTCCTCGAAGGTGAAGGAAGCTCCGGTCGCGTACACCGTGCCGTCCAATCCGGTGGCCGAATAAGACCCCGTGCCTTGCGAACAGCACATGCCGTCCCCATACGCATCGTGCATGGTGAAGATGTAACAGCCGCCAGGCAGACATGCTTGTGCGGTCAATGATGAGCCTTGCGGGCGGCCGGTGTACGGCCCGCCGTTCGCCACCACCGCACCGGTCGTTTGGTTGGTGATGGACCAGGATGATTCCTGCGGGTAGTTGTCCAAGGTGATGGCAATGTCGACCCCTTCGGCGTTGTAGTACACTTCCACGGGAAGGGAATAGGTGTCGGAGCCATAGGCGTTGCTCACCGTCAGGCTCGCAGTGTACACACCGGTGGAAGGATAGACAACATTGGGGTTGGAAGCCGTGGAACTGGATGGTGTGCCCCCGGGAAAGGACCAACTCCACGAAGGGGCTGCTTCGCTGGACGCATCGTGGAACTGTACGGGTGCACCTGCGCACAAGTCCGTTCCGGTGGTGGTGAACGCGGCCACCGGCGGAAGACCGGAGGGCTGGTATAAAGGTGTCCACCAGATACCGCGCCCGAAGGTGGCGGCACGCAATTGCCCACTGGTATAGTTGATCTCCAGTTCGTTCACCACGGCGCTCGGCAGGCCATCGCTGAAATGCTGCCAGCCGGAAAGGGTGCTGTCCGTGTAGAACACACCCACGTCGGTGCCCACGTACAATCCACCGCTGCTGCCGCTCTCGAACACAACGGTATTGGCGGGTGCGTTGGGCAGGTTGCGCGTGATGTTCGTCCAGCTGCCACCGCCGTTGGTGCTCACATACACCTTATCGCCCTGCCGGTAGCCGCTCAACGTCACGTACACGATATCGCGGTTGAAGGGGTGCACCGCGATGGAGGTGATGGCCTGCTGCGGAAGTCCGGCGGTGATGTTCGTCCAGGGCGACATGCCGGTGTAGCTGCGACGGATGATGCTCAGGTTGCTCACATAGATGGTGGTGCCATCCGATGGGGCCACGGCCAGCGCGCGCAGTTTGCCGCCTCCGCCACCAAAGCCGCTCACCATGTTCCACGTGTTGCCACGGTCGTTGCTGCGCCATACGTTGTCATAGCCCGCAAGGAGCTGCTGCGCGTTCGTGGGGTTCATCACGAAGGGTGTCACCCAGTTCCCAGTTTCAGAAATGGACGCACTGATGCCGTTGAAGCTGGCCCCGCCGTCAAGCGAGCGGTATAGCATGCCATTCTGCATGGTGCAATACAACACCTGCGGATCGCTATGGTCCACGATGGCCTCCATGCCGTCCGCACCCTGCACGTGCGTCCACACGCCGCCGTTGAGCAGGTTGCTGCCATTATCAATGCAGCCGGCGATCACCTGGCCGGGGTCGAGCTCCGAACCACCCAGCCGGTAGAACTGCGTGATGTCCAGCCCGCCGCTGCGATCGGTCCAGCTGTCGCCACCGTTGGTGCTGGTGTAGATGCCGCCATCACTGCCGCAATACAGCGTCCCGTTGAAGAAGGCCAGGTCGTGGATGTCCGCATGGGTGTAGCCCACGGCGGAAGGATAGATCCAGTGCGACTTGATGGTCCAGTTGCTGCCGCCGTCGGTGCTCTTCCAGACGTTGATGCCACCGACATACACCTGCTGTGCATCGGCGGGGTCCACCGCCAGGGCCATGTCGAACCAGCTCTGCCCGCCGCTGTCGCTGCCGTTCTGCTGGTAGCCGAAGAGGTTGGGCGAGTTGCTGCGAAGGGTGAAGTTCTGGCCGCTGTCCGTGCTGCGGTACAGGCCGCGGTAGCCATCATCATCCGATCGGCCTGCCAGCACATACACCATGCTGGGCGACTGGTCTGTTACTGCGATGCGCAGGCGATTGACATTTCCGGATGTGGGCAGCCCGGTGTTCACCAAGGTGAAGGTGGCGCCGCCATCCGTACTGCGCAGAAAGTTCTTCGTGCAGGCATACACCACCGAAGGATCACCCGGCTTGAACTCCACATCATGGAAGGCGCCACTGGAGACCAGTGTCCAGTTCGCGCCGCCATCGGTGGTGCGCCAAAGTCCGTTGCTGGCCGCGCAGAACAGGGTTTGAGAGTTACTCGGGTGCATCAGCAGTCGGCGGGTGGTGCGCACCTGGCGCGTCACCCAGTTGAGCCCGGTGGTGTTCCACGTGAGGCCGCCGTCCGTGCTCTTGATCACACCCAGGCCGTAGGTGTGGCGGCCGTCTCCATCGCCGGTGGCCACGTAGATGGTGTTCGGTGCGGTGGGGTCGATGGCGATGCCACTGATGCCGAGCGAGGGCTGGTTGGTGAGGAGCGGAGCCCAGCTGTTCCCCCCATCGCTGCTGCGCCACACACCGCCCATGGGGGTGCCCACATAGATCTTCTGCGGATCGGTGGGATCCACCGCCACGGTGTTCACGCGCCCGTTGCCGGGGTTGTAGGAAGTGGTGCTCCACGCGGTGAGGCCGAGCGGCTGCCAGGCGGCGGCGCGGTCGCCATTGGGGCGGCGCATGGCCTGCGCCTGCTGCCACGCCTCTTGTAGCACGGCGGGGTCCACCGCACGGCCATCAGGATGCAGGCGCGGCTCCAGGAACCACTCCATGCGCTTGAAGGCCTTGTAGCCTTTGCCGCGCACGGCAGCGAGGCTGTCCTCCAAGGGGTGAAGGGCTTGCTGTACCGTGCCGAGGTCCACGGCGGGGTCCAGCAGGAGTTCGCTCCAATGCTGGCCGTGAAGGGAGAGGAATGGACAGAGCAGGAGAACGAGGGGAGCGATGCGGCGCATGGAAGAGGAAGGGGCGGGGGTTGCGGATACCTTCGCGAAGGTACCCTTCCACCGGCCTGCGTTCAACCGTGCAGCCCTACCAACCTCCCGGCGACTTTGTGCCGCTGACCACCGCCGATGGCAGCCGCACGCTGCGCTCTGCACGCCTTGGCGAGCAGTACCACTCCGTTCATGGGGCCGTGCAGGAGTCGAGGCACGTGTTCATCACCATGGGCCTGAAGGCGTTCCAGAAACAACAAGTGGATGTGTTGGAAGTGGGCCTGGGCACGGGCTTGAACATGCTGCTCACCTGGCAGGAAGCCGAGGCTTCGGACCTGCGCGTGACCTACACGGCCTTGGAACCTTATCCACCCACGTTGGAAGAGGTGATGGCCCTGGACCATCCCGCGGCCATCGGTGCGCCGGAGCGTGCAGAAGGATTTCATCGGGCCATGGCGGAAACAGCCGGGGAGCTGGTGGGACTTTCACAGGCCTTTCGGTTCCAACGCCTGGCCACACCGGTGCAGGAGTTGCAGCGAACGGATGCCTTCGACCTCGTCTATTTCGATGCCTTCGGACCTGAAGCACAACCCGAGATGTGGACCGCCGAAGTGTTCACCGGACTGTTCCGCGCCATGCGCCCCGGGGCCCTGCTGGTGACCTATTGCGCCAAAGGCGTGGTGCGTCGCACACTTCTGTCCGCAGGCTTTCACGTGGAGCGCCTTCCCGGCCCCCCCGGCAAACGCGAGATGCTCCGCGCATGCCGGCCATGACAACTCACCATGACGATCAATCTGAGCCTTGAGCGCATGTGTAACAACGAAGCGGGAAACTCGACCGGTCACGCTGAGCCCGTCGAAGCGTAACCCTCAACCTGTCACACTGAGCCCGTCGAAGTGTAACCCTTAACCTGTCACGCTGAACCCGTCGAAGCGTAACCCTCAACCTGTTCAAGATCGAATGCTCACCCTCCGCGTTTACGGCCTGCTTCTCCACAACGGTCACGTCCTCGTCGCCGATGAATTGATCAAGGGCCGCCGCATCACCAAGTTCCCCGGTGGCGGGCTGGAGTATGGCGAAGGCCTGAAGGATTGCCTGGTGCGCGAGATCCGCGAGGAGATCGGAGTGGAAGCCTTCGGTCTGGAACACTTCTACACCACGGACTTCTTCCAGCAGAGCGCGTTCCACAGCACACCCATGCAGGTGGTGAGCGTGTACTACCGGTTCCAGGTCGTGGATCCCGGGACCATACCGGTGGCCAGCGAACCCTTCGCTGGGCTCACCGGCCCGCATGACCAGGAAGTGTTCCGCTGGGTGGCACTCGCGGATGCGCGTGCGGATGCGCTTTCCCTGCCCATCGATCAGGTGGTCTGGCGGATGCTGCGCGGGGGGTGATGATGGTCACATCAGCGTTGATGCACGCGGAGTTACCTTTCGCGTATGCCAGCCCTCATCCGATCTGCCACCCTCTTCGCGCTCCTGCTCCTCGTCGCTGCGGGCCATGCACAGGACCGTCAGCCACGCGCCCTGTTCAATGACAGCCTGGCCATCACCGGGGGCTTCTTCGACCTCACCTTCAAGTACACCGAGGTGATGAAGACCGATGTGATGCAATTCGCCCTCGCGGGTGGCATCACCTTGGACCATGTGTGGAACATCGGCTTGGGCGGGTCCTTCGCTGCCAGCGCCATCAAGAACCCGGAGTTTGAGCAGTTCCTGCGGGACAGTGCGTCCATCGACACCCAGGGTGGTCTGGAGTTGCGGTACGGGTATGGGGGTGTATTCATCCAGCCCATTCTCTTTCGCCATTCGGTGGTGCACCTGGCGGTGCCGGTGCTCATTGGCGTGGGTGGGGTCAACTACAGCTTTCCGGCGCCCTTCGGCAGCAACAGCCAGCGCAACCGGGTGGAAGGCCAGGCCTTCTTCGCCTTCGAGCCCGGGCTGGATGTGGAGATCACCATCGTGCGCGGCTTCCGCATCGCCGTGGGTGGGTCCTACCTCTACACCAGCGACCTGTCCCTGCCGCAGACCGCGCCCGATGTGCTGCGCACCGCGTCGGCCCGGTTGTCGTTGAAGGTGGGTGGGTTCACGCGTTGAGCCTGCGCATCACCAGTCCCTCTACCCGCTCATACAAGTCCTCCGGCTCGAAGGTGCGCCAGTCCAGCTGGTCCAATTTGCCGCCGAGCAGGAAGTACTGGTCCAGGTTCGCTGCCTTCAGGTCATCGCGCACGTGCTCGCGGAAGTTGAGCAGGGTGATCCAGCCACCGGCATCGGTCACCTCGTCGAACCATTCGCTGTAGTACTCCTCGTCGCTGCTGTGGAAGTTCAGCACGTTCTCGCCCACGAGGATGAACTTGTGGATGCCTTCGGCCATCATGGGCTCAACCACATCGCGCTTCAGCAGCATGATGTCGTTATACAGGAGATCGTTCCATTCACCGATGAGCTCCAGGACGGCGTAGCCCGCGTCGTAGTCCGCTTGCAGCACCTTCAGGTACAGCGTTCGGCTGCCGAAGCTGTCCCACTGCGGGTGGATCACATGGTCGTACACCGCATGCGTGAACTCGAACTCACTGTGCTCCGCGCCGAAGAAAGGCGAACGCTCATCCTCCTCGGCCACATAGCGGTGCCGCCAGTTGAAGAAGGGCTCGATGTCGTGCATGAGCGGTGCGTGCGGGGACGCGATTCAAAGATCGCATGGAACGATGCGATCACGTCAGCCTTGGGTCTTACAACTTGTGCCCCGCTTCGATGGCGCGGCGCACGCTGCCGTAGTGGCGCAGCAGTTCGTTGGCCACCTCGTAGCCCACGTGCAGGCTCTCCATCACCATGCGGGTGCCGCGGTCGATGAGCTTGTTGTTGCTCAGCTGCATGTCTACCATGCGGTTGCCCTTCACGCGGCCCAGGCGGATCATCACGGCGGTGCTGATCATGTTCAGCACGAGCTTCTGTGCGGTGCCGCTCTTCATGCGGGTGCTGCCGGTGACGAACTCCGGCCCCACCACCACCACCACCGGATGTTCGGGGATGGTGGCCACGGGGCTGCCGGGGTTGCAGGTGATGCCGGCGGTGAGGATGCCGTTCGCCTTGCACGTTTCCAATGCACCGATCACGTAAGGCGTGGTGCCGCTGGCCGCAATGCCGATCACAGTGTCATCCGGGCCGATGTGGTGTTCCTGCAGGTCCTTCCAGCCCTGCTCCTGGTCGTCCTCGGCGAATTCCACGGCCTTGCGGATGGCGCTGTCACCGCCCGCGATGAGGCCGATGACCAGTCCGTGCGGCACGCCGAAGGTTGGCGGACATTCACTGGCGTCCACCACGCCCAGCCTTCCGCTGGTGCCGGCACCCATGTAGAAGAGGCGGCCACCGCGTTGCATGCGTGGCACGATGGCCTCCACAAGCGCCTCGATCGCGGGCAGCACACGCCCAACCGCCTCCGGCACGCGGTGGTCCTCCGCATTCATGCCGAGCAGCAGTTCCGCAGTGGACATGCGCTCGAGGTCGCGGTGATGGCTCTCGCTCTCGGTGATGCGTTCGATGCTCATGGTGGTGCAAAGAAAAGGGCCCCGGAAGGTCGGGGCCCTTTTCGATATCACAGGGTTTTCGCCTCAGTCGAGCATCAGCTTGCGCACGGCGGCACCGTTGGCGAAGTGGAGCTTCACGAAGTAGGCACCGGGCTTCAGTCCCTGGCGTTCGATGGTGAAGCGCTGGCTGTTCACGCTCATCTCCTGCACCAGGCGGCCGTTCATGTCGAACACCTGGAAGAAGGTGACGGGCTGCAAGTTGCTGGCCACGTTCACGCGCTCGTTGGCGGGGTTGGGGAAGAGCTCGAGGCCTTGCACGTCCTCGTTCTCATTCACGCCCACCAGCGAGCATGGGCCCAGGTCCAAAGCGCACACGATGCGGGGGTTGATGTAGCCCATGACCGTGTCGATGTAGGTGCGGCCTTTGTTAGCGCTCATATCGGGGTTGCTGGCCGATGCAGCTTGGTGCGCGGTCACGGGCGGGGGGCCGGCGCTCACCACGGTGAGGGCGAGCGGCGAGGTCGGATCCCACCACTGCCAGGGGCTGGCCTCGTTCTGTAGGAAGGGGCGCAGCGGGCGGATGATGGGGAAGAGCCCCTCGGCTTCCGGTGCACTGGCGATGGTGAGGGTGCCGCCATTGCTCACATCCCACGTGGTGCCGTAAAGGGCACGGGCGCGGTCGGTGAAGGGGTCGCCATCGGGCAGCGTGGCGAAGGCATCATTGTTCCCGTAGCTGTTGGCCAGCGGAATGAACACGTTGGCGCCTTGCAGCTCCACCACTTCCAAAGGCGGGTTCACCGGCACGTATACAATGCCTTCATCAAAGGGGGCGAAGTCGTCGCGCACGGTGTGGAGGCTTACCATGGGCACATCACCGGGTGCCAGCCAGCTCGTGTCGGCCAGGGCACCGCCGAGGTTCACACAGAACTGCACGTCGGCATCGTAGCCGTTCGGGGTGTACAGGTTCAGGCAACCCACCGGGCTGCACGGCGTGGCGGGGCAGAACCCGTCGATGTTACCCACCAGGCAGGTGTCCACGTAGCTCACGCTCGGGTCGAAGGGGTCCGGGCGGAACTTTTCAATGAAGAGTTCAGCGGGGTCGTCCAGTGTGGAGTAGGCGAGCGTGATGTAACCGCCGGTGCCTTCACCCACAAGGATGATCTTGTCCGGATCGATGCCGTAGGTGTTGGCCCCGTCCGCATTGGCCTTGAACCAGCGCACGGCCATCTTGGTGTCGTGGATGGCGCGGTACACGGCGTTGAGCAGGGTGCCACGCCGTGTCTGCACATCGGCGGCGGTGGGGTTCCAGCCCAGGCGGTAGCTCACGCTGGCGGCCACGTAACCGCGGCGCGCCATGCGGCGGCAGTTCTCCACGGCGCTACTGTCTTTGCGAGTGCCGTTGGGGCTGCTGTTGAAGGGTGGGGGAAGCAGGTTGCCGGTGTGCAGGTAGATCACCAACGGGCGCTCGGCCACACCGTCCACACCCTGGTCCGGCTCATAGATGTCCATGGCCAGGTTGATCGTGTTGATCACCGGTGGCACCACGGTGAAGTTGCTGGTGAGGAAGTCGATGTTGGTGGCATAGGGCACATCGGCGGTCACCACCACATCACTGTTGGTGAAGACCTCCTGCAGATAGCGCGTCTGGGCATGCGTCGCCAATTGAATGGTCAACGCAGCGGCGACGAGACTGAAGCGTAGGGTTCTGTTCATGTGTAGGAATTTGGTCGGTTGTGTGGCTGTGTTCAGGTCGAAAGGTAAGCAGGATGCCGGGCGGTACGACGGGTGCCGAACACCGTCCATCAACGTCTGTCCAGTTCGTAAACCAGTTGCAGGTAGGCCAGCCGGCCCACGCGTGGCCCGCCGAACACCATCATCACGCGGTTGTCGAACACGCGCTCCAGGCGTTCCTCATCCGGCACGTTGCGGTCGAAGAGCGGTGCCAGCCCGAAGAGGTTGCTGGCCCCCAGCTTCACGGTGAGGTGCTGCGCGGGAAAGGCCACGCTCACCTGGGCGTCCACCATGTCGTAGGTGGGGATGGAGCCGGTGAATTGCGGCGAGCCTTCGAAGGTGAAGCTCTGGATGAATTTGTAGTTGGCGCCAAAGCCCAGGTGGCGGCGCTGGGTGAACGGGATCTTGCGGTCGTGCGCGTTCACCCCCACGTTGAACTTGTTGGTCGGGGTGTTGAAGGCGGGGATGATGGGGTCATCCTTGCCCGCGAGCAATTCGTTCCAGGAGTAATTGAAATTGTAGGTGGTGCGGTGGCGGTAGTAGTTGAGGCCCAGATTGAAGCCCTGGGTGCGCACCTGTTCGCTGGCATTGGCGGCCAGGCGGAAGGCCTGGATGCCTCCGATGGGAAAACCGTTCGATTGATCGAAGCGCCCGTAGAGCCCGATGATGTAGCCGATGAAATCCTGGTACCAGCTGTGGTAGTAGGTCAGGTCCAGATAGAATTTGTCCCAGTGCGTGCCACGGTAACCCAGCTCGATCGTCTGCGCGCGCTCGGGGCGGATGGCATCCACATTGAAGTACTCCAGCTTGCTGAGGCCGGAGATCAGGCTCGGCGAGTTCCGGTATTCAATGAAGCTCTCGATGGTGAAGAGCGAGTCGCGCCCCTCCTCAAAATCGCCATTCACGTTGCCCAGCAGGATGGCGCGCCCCACATTGTAGTACAGGTACTGGTCGGCCAGGGTGGGATTGCGGATGGCGCTGCTCATGGACACGCGGAAGGTGCGGTCCTGTCGTGGGGTGTATACCAGCGATGCGGCGGGTGATACCAGCGGGTCGAAATTCTGGTTCTTGTCCACGCGCACCGTGGCCGTGGCTTTCAGCCGGCGCTCGAGGAAGGGTTTCTCCACGCCCAGGAAGCCGCCGAACTCGCTGTTGCGGATCACCACATCGCCGGTGTCCTTGAAGATGGTGCCGGCGCTGTTGGGCAGGAACTGCCGGAAGTTCCCGCCCACGATCATTTCCAGGTCGGGCGCCTGTTCCACCAGCGGCTTGAAGCGGTAGTGGCCCATGGCATGCGCCAGTGCGCTGCGGTCGAAGAAGCGGGAACCCCCTTCGGTGAACAGGCGCGAGGTCACCGAGGCGAAGAGGGAATCGAAACGATCGGTGCCGGGTGCGAAGAAGGGGTCGATGAAGGAGGCATCCGTGCGGTTCACGGAATCCATCACCTGCTGGTGGAAGGTGGAGAAGGTGGCGTTGTTGTCCGCGATGAACTGGTCCTGCCACTGCGCCCACTGGTCGCCCGACCAACCCAGGTTGATGGCCTGCTGCACGGTGATGTAGCCGGGCAATGCGTTCACCTGGGGCCTGATCCAGTTGAACCAGACATTGCTGTAGCGCACGTTCCAATCGCCTGTGCTGCCGCTGGCCTCCTGCATGCGCACGGCGGTGGTGAAGATGTCGTAGGTGTTGCCGGCATCCTCGTGCGTTACATAGCCACGCAGCGACCATTTGTCGCCCTGGTGCACCTCCAGGCGGTGCTGGAAGAAGCGCACATCCTGCAGGCGGTAGCGGTTGTCCCCTTGGTACACCGTGCTGCCGGTGCTGAAGTTGCTGGCGGCGACCACCTCCACGCTGTCGGTGAGCTTGTAGTGCAATGAGCCACCGGCCTTCAGGTTGTACATGTCGTAATCCACCAGTTCACTTTCGCGGTAGCCATTGCGCAGGAAGGTGCCCAGCCCGGGGTAGTCACGCCGCTCAATGGTGCTGCGGGTGAAGTTGTTGTTGGGCGCCACGTTCTCGTCGCCGTAGATGTTCACGGCATCAAAGCGGCCGGGGTTTCCAATGCCCGTGGGGCTGTTCACCGTGGGGTCGTAGTTGTCCACGGGCCAGTCCAGGGCACGCAGCGCGAAGAGGTTCAGCTTGTAGGCCCAGCGTTCGCGGCCGTCCCTGCCCTTGAGCACCTGCGCCCAACGCACCGCACCTTCCACCATGTTGCGCTCGCCCACTTTGCCGCTCACGCTCAACCCGGGGAACTGCCAGGGGCTCTTGGTGGTCATGTTGATCACCCCGTTGAAGGCGCCCGGTCCGAAGTAAGCGGTGCTGGCGCCCGCGATCACATCCACCCGCATCACGTCCAGGTCGCTCGCGCCAAGAAAGTTGCCCAGGGAGAAGTTGAGGCCCGGGCTCTGGTTGTCCACCCCGTCGATCAGTTGCAGGCTGCGCACCGGGCTGGTGCTGTTGAAGCCGCGCGTATTGATGACCTTGAAGCCGAAGCTGGCCACCACCATGTCCACGCCCTTCAGGTTTCCCAGGTTCTGGTAGAAGTCGCCTGTGGGCGCATTGCGAATGGCGATCAGGTCCATGGTCTCCACCGTGAGCGGTGCCTGCTTCTGCTTCTCGCTGATGCGTTGCCCCACCACTTCCGCGGCATCCAGAAGCACCTGGTCCGCGGAGAGCTTGAACTTCAGTTCCTGGTCCAGGCTTTTCACCTGCACCTCCAGGGGGGTGTAGCCCACGAAGCTGATCACCAAGGTGTAGGGGGGCAGCTCGCTCACCAGCAGCTCGAAACGGCCGTTCACATCCGTTTGCGAACCAGTGGTGGTGCCCTTCAACACCACGCTGGCACCGATCAGCGTCTCACCGGTGCCCGCATCGGTGATCGTGCCGCGCAGACGGTATTGCTGCGCCGAGGCCGCGAAGGGAAGAAGCAGGAAAAGGAAAGCGAGCGCGCGGTGTGGCCGTGGCATGCGAAGGCCAATTTAGCCGGGGTGGGCTTCATGCCCTCAAGGGCTGCAAGGGTAAGTAATCAACAAGGCCGCCCGCGCTATTCACAGGCCCCTTGCCATGGCGGCGGCCATCAGCACCATGAGCACCAGCAGCGGCACCTGCGCGAAGGTGAGCCGTGCGAGCCGGGGCGCGCTGGAGAGGTCCGGAGTGAGCCCCTTCCTCAGCTGCATGCGCCAGCGGATCAAGGTGATCATGGGCTTCAGTTCCAACACCAGCACCAGCCCGAAGAGCGTGAGCTTGCCCACGAACCAGTGGCTTTCCAGGTAGTATTCCGTCCCCTTCTCCAAACCTCCGAACGCACGCAACAGGCCTGTAAGGATCCAGGTAACCGCCGCCACCCCGTACCAGTTGTCCGCATGGAACACGCCGCCCAGACCTGTGGCGTCCTTCAAGCCGCGCAGCGCACGGCCTCTTCCGTAAACGGCCGCAAGGCCGATGGCCAGGGCGAACAGGTGCAGCACGGCCAGGAGGAAGCGAAGGGTGAACATGGTGGGGAATGTGGAATGGCGGGAATGTGGAAATGTGGGGATGCGGAAAGGTGAAGCTGTGGCGATGCGAAGGTCGGACAGGCGGATGCCTCATCCGCGATCGGCAGGATGATCGTCCTCAGGTGTGGACCAGCCTCCGCTGTCCCATCTTCGCAGCATGGCCATCGCGATCACTTTCCACGGCGCAGCAGGTACCGTGACGGGCAGCAAGCATTTGTTGGAGGTGACGCACGTGAATGGTGAGGTGCGCAGGCTTCTGCTGGACTGTGGCATGTTCCAAGGCGAGGCGGTACACGGCCACCGCACCGACCCCAACCGGCATTTCGGTTTTGATCCGCGCAGCATCGATGCGGTGGTGTTGAGCCATGCCCACATCGATCACAGCGGGCTCCTTCCGCGCCTGGTGGCCGAAGGCTTCCAGGGCACCATCTGGAGCACACCCGCCACGCGCGATCTCTGCGCCATCATGCTGGAGGACAGCGCCCGCATCCAGCAGGGCGACTTCGAGTATGAGCAGCACCGGGCACGCAAGAGGGGCCGTGCCTTGGAACGCGAGGGCCCACTCTACACGGTGGATGATGTGCGCCCGGCATTGGAACGCTTCCAGACCACCGGTTACCAGCAACCTATGGAGGTGCTGCCCGGCATCACCCTCACCTTCACCGATAGCGGGCATATCCTGGGCAGCGCGGCCGTGCACCTGGCCATTGATGATGGGGAGCGTGTGTTGCGCTTCACCTTCACCGGCGATGTGGGCCGTTATGTGGACCGGATACTGCCGGTGCCCGCGCGCATCCCACAGGCGGACGTGATCGTGTGCGAGAGCACCTACGGCGATCGGGACCATCCGGCCATCCACGAGGCCGAGGAGGAATTGCTGAAGCACGTGCTGCGCACCTGTGTGGAGCAGAAAGGCAAGCTCATCATACCGGCCTTCAGCATCGGCAAGACGCAGGAGATCCTGTACACCCTCAACAGCCTGAGCAACGCTGGCCGCCTGCCCCGCGTGCCGGTGATCGTGGACAGTCCGCTGGCGATCAGTGCCACCGATATCGTGCGGCGCCATGAGGCCTTGTTCCGGGCGGAGGTGCGCGAGCAACTGCACAACGACCCGGACCTCTTCTCCTTCCGCGGTGTGGAGTTCGTGCGCAAGGTGGAGCGCAGCAAACAGCTCAATTCGCGTCAGGAGCCCTGCATCGTCATCAGCGCCAGCGGCATGATGGAGGCCGGACGGGTGCGCCACCATTTACGCCACGCCCTGCCCTTTGCACAGAACACCGTGCTTGCGGTGGGCTTTTGTGCACCGGGAACACTGGGTGACGCGCTGCTCAATGGGGCGAACGTGGTGCAGATCTTCGGCGAGCCCGTGCCCGTAAAGGCCACCATCGCGCACATGGAGTTCTACAGCGCTCACGCGGACCGTACGGAGCTTGTGCGCTACCTGAACGGACAGGACCGGTCGCAGGTGCGCAAGCTCTTCCTGGTGCACGGTGTGCATCGCTCACTGGAAGGCCTGCGTAATGTGCTCACCACAGCGGGTTTCACCGGTGTGGAAGTGGCGGTGAAGGGGCGGATGTACCCACTTTGAACTTCCCTGGCGCACCGGGCAGAGCGGAATGATGCAGGAGGCGAAGCGCCAATGCATGTATGCTGCCATAGGTCACCATTTGTTGGGCCATGGGCGTAAGCCCTGTTCTTGGAGCTAACTTCAACCTCCCTATCCATACCGCCATGCGTGAAATGCCCTTTCACCCCTTGATCCTGAGCGTGGCAATGTGCACGACCGCAGGCCTTGCCGCACAGGTGAACCACCAGTTGGTATTGTCCCAACCAGCCACCTCGCAACGCTCTGTTATTGCCGCGTTCCAGACGCCGTCCGGCGCACAGATACTCCTCTTCCGACCGGGAAGCGCGGTGGTCATCCGGCGCTTCGACCCCACGGGAACGCCGGAGTGGAGCAGGACCTTCAATACGCCCTGGCCGGTCCAACGCGCGGTGTTCACCGGTGATGGCGCGGATGGCTTCCATTTGATGGTGAACGGTCCGGCCGAGTTCATCAATGCCACTTCCACACCGGATACGCTGCGCCATCACTTCCGCATCATGCACTTCGATGCCAGCGGGAACATGACCTGGGGGCGTGCCTACCAGCGGCAGGAGGTCGGCCAGATCATGATCGGGAGTTACCATGACAACAGGCTTGATCTCGTCTGGTCGGCGGGTGAGCTGTACGTGTGCCGGATCGGCCTGCCCGCAGGTGCCCGTGTGGAAGCCTGGCGATTGAACGCAGCTGGCGACCTGCTCTGGGCGCGCCAGGTGGGTGAGTTGTCTGTTGGGCCGGACCTGCCGGTGACCGCCTTCGAACCACCCGCCGACCGGGCGTTGCAGCCACATGCTGCGGGAGCCTACCTGTTGCTAAGGACATTCACCCCGCTCAGCCATCCCGTGCTGATCAGCCTGGATCAGTCGGGCGCGGTGCAATGGGCGAACAAATACGTCTATGGCACAACACCTGTGGTGTTCGGCAATGTGCATGACCTCACGTTGGATGTTTCCGGCGATGTGGTGTTGAGCTGTGGTCTGTACCCCGCCATCGGGTCAGGGCCATACCGTTACCTCCCGCGCATCTCCCCGGCAGGTGGACTGGTGCGTGCCGATCTCTTCGCTACTGGGCAGGACTATACCGGCAGTCGCATCCACACGCATGCTTCCGGCGAGCTGACCTTGGTGAACGGAGATTGGTACTCGGTATCCATGGAACACCAGGTCGGGATCCTGCGGGTGAACGCACTGGGTGGAGCGGCCACCTCCTATCTGCATACTTCACAACAGGATGCGCCATACCGGTACATGGACCTCTGGCGAATGGATAGGCTGGAGGGTGACCAGCTCTTCATTGGTGGCGACCTGCAGAAGAAGGATGAGATCTTCGGCACATTCGAATACTGGCCTTCGCTCACCCAGATCGACCTGGCGGCACCACAATACAGTTGTCTGCTCCAGGACACCATGGTGGCGCACTATGCGGTGCCGCTGAGCGTGATCATTGTGCAACCTCAACCGGGCATGACCAGCGTGGCCACCGACAGCCTCTTCACGATCACACCATACGCCCCCGCGGTCATCACCATTCCCAACGTTCCCACCACAGGCATGTGCAATTTGACGGTGGGCATGGAAGCGGCAGTGTCGCAGCAAGTGGGCTTCACCCTGATCTCCAATCGGATCGCCATGGGGGAAGCGATCAGGCTGAGCGATATAGCGGCCGGCCATCTGCGTCTCCTGGATGTATCGGGAAGAGCGCTCAATGTTCGGGACGTGCCTGCCTACGGTGCGTTCGAGATGCCCACCACAGCACTGGCCCCGGGTCTGTTGTTGCTGGAATGGATATCCAGCGACGGCTTGCACCGGCAGGTGGAACGCGTGGTGTTGGAGTGATCCGGCCTACGCACTGAAGCCCATCGCCTTGCGCAGGCTTGCAGGCAATTGCGGCAGCTTGCGCCGCTCGAAGAGGAAGCTGCTCAGGTCGGCGATGTCCTTGAAGATGTAGTGGCTTTCCTTGGCCCCCTTCAGGTAGCCACTGCCCGTGCTGCCACCAGTGCCCATGCGCAGACCGATCATGCGGTGCACCACGTCGATGTGGCGCGAGCGCCAGAGGGCCAGCCCCTCGTCGATGTCCAACAGTGCCTGCAGGAAGCGGAATGGGAGTTGGAAGATGGGCTCATCCCGGTACAGCATGATGAAGACGGCACTGCGGCAGGCAGCGGGGGAAAGGCGGCGATCGGCCGAGCCTTCCACGAAGATCTTGCGCCACAGCGTGGCGTTGCCCTCCTCGCCGGGCACCAGGGTGCTGGTGTACAGGTCCGCCAACCGATCGAAGAAGGGTTTTTCACCGGCGGGCCAGTAGCGTGCTTCCAGGAAGGGCATGCGCTCCAGCCAGGCGTTCACCAGTTCGATCAAGGTCTCCTCCTTCTCCAGCGCCTCGATCTCCGCCTTGTGTTGTGGCTTCAGCTGGCTGGTGTAGTACTGTTTCCCGAAGCGCTGCTCCATGCGCAGGCCCAGTCTGGCCTCCAGCACCTTGAACTGCATGCTCTGGAAACCGCTCGCCGGACGCAGCAGGTCGCGGAAGTCGAGGAAATCCAGCGGCGTCATCGTTTCCAGGATGTCCATCTGGTGCACCAGCACGTCCAGGATGGTCTTCACGCGTTGCAGGCGGTGCACCGCGATGTTCAGCTCGCCACCGTTGTCGTCCACATGGCCGTCCTGGAAGATCCGGATCACACTGCCCACCTCGTGCAGCACCAGCTTGAACCAGAGCTCGTAGGCCTGGTGGATCACGATGAAGAGCATCTCATCGTGCGCCTCCACGCCGTGTTTGTCACTTTCGGGCGCCTGCGCGCCCAGGATCTTTTCCAGCTGCAGGTAGTCGGGGTAGTACACGTTGCTCATGGGGTGTTCCGAATGCGGCGGCCAAAGCTATCCGGCCCGCACCACACTGAACTGATGGCGATCAGGAGCGTGGGAGATCCACCACGACCTGCTCCCCTTCCATTCGGGCCGGCAAGCGGCGCAGCCCTTCCTTGGACGGGCCCTTCGTGACCGCACCCTGCGCATTGAAGGTGCTGCCGTGCCAGGCGCAGGTGAGCACACCGCCCTGCTCCTTCACCGGCCCCCCCTTGTGCGGGCAGCGCAGCACAAGCGCCACGGGTGCGCCATCGGCATCGCGGCCGATCCAGAGCGGGTCATCGAGCCCCTTTGGGCGCAGCACTACCGGCCCTTGGGCGAGCATGCTGCCGGGCAGTTGAACACGGCCATCGGCTTCGGTGAAGGCCGTCGCCGGGCGTGCAGCGGCACATCCCCCCATGCCGGCCAGTGCGGGAATGGCGAGCATTGCGGCGCAGAGTTGCCCGCTGCGGTCCAGGAAGTCCCTTCGGTCCATGCGCTGAAGGTAGTCATCAATAGAAAGGCGCCAGGCTGCGGAACACGTGCGCCCGGTCCAATTCGGAGTTGGAATGGCCGATCCGCTTGTTGTTCACCTGCTCTGCAGGCCCTTCGGTGATGGGGATGTTGCCTCAAGCGCAGGTGCATGTGAAGGTCGTGGTGCAGTGATCTTAAGGTTGTTAAGAAAACTCAAGATCGCGCAATTGCGGATGCACACCGCGCGCATTGCCGCGAACTTCGCGCCGCCATGAAGTCGATCGGGAAGGGAAACCTGTTGCTTGTCTTGTTCTCTGCCTTGCTCGGGCTTCCGGCATGGGCGCAGGAGCCGGACAGCGCCAGGGCGATGGTGAATGAGCGGCTGGACAGCCTGTTCATTGATGAGGTGGAGAACCAGCCGGGTGAACGCCCCAAGGTGCTGCACGCCGAGCCCTTGTACATCGACCTGATCCGCGACCTGGGCGCGCGCCGGGGTGAGCGCGAGTGGAACCTCGGTTTCGGCATCACCGATCACCTGGGCTATGATGTGTATGAGATGTTGATCGAGTACGAATGGGCGCCCATTGACCGGTTGGGGCTCGAGATCGAGACGCCGTTCCGGTTCCATGGGCAGCAACGCAATGGTGCCTATTTCGGTGATGTGGTGAAGCCGGTCGATCGCATGGAGAGCTTGAAGCTGGCGGCCCAGTGGACCTTCCTGGTGGATGAGCGGAGGAGCACCTCACTGGCCCTCGGCTACCTCAACGAGCTGGAGTTCTCGGCCTTTGATTCCTTTGGCCAGCCCTTGTTCACAGGCAACCTGTACAATCCGTTCTTCATCGCGGCCAAGCGCTGGGGCAGCAACTTCCACTCGTTGTTGTACACCGGACCCCGGATCTTGCGTCATTTCGAGGAAGGCGCCACACACGTCCGGTACGACATCAATGCGAACCTGCATTACATGATCACCGGTACGCGCAACTTCGTGGGCATCGAAACGAACATGGCGGTGGAGCAGGGCGACTTCGACATGACCCTGCGGCCACAGATGCGCGTGGGCATTGCGGAGAACTTCCTGGTGGGCATCGTGGCCGGCATTCCGGTGGCGCGGGAAAGTGAACGTTTCAGCATGTTCACGCGGATCATCTGGGAGCCCGCGCACCGCAAGGGTCACTGACCGCTCCGTCTCAAAGCCGGATCCGCAGCTGCACCTTCACATCGCTGCGCACGTTGCCGTTGATCTCCTGCAATCCGCTGCTGATGACGTTCTGGTCGTTGAAGATCCAGCTGCCGTAGCGTACCCACAGGTCCACGCGCCGCTGGGGCGTAAGCCGCACCATGGCGTACCACCGCATGCCCCGGCCGGAATAGGGCGGAATGCTGAACAGGCCGATCAGGTCGCTCTCGAAGGCATACACACGCGCATCGTAGCTGGTGGTCTCGAACAGCGCCAGGCGGAAGGTGAATTCCGCGGTGGACCGCAGCGGCCGGTGCACGATGTCCTGGTAAATGAGGAAGCCGTGCTGCATGGGCGAGCCGGTGCGCTGGTACTCCACCACATCCACGCGGTTGCGCAGGCTCACCGAGGGGCTCACGCGGTAGCTCGCGTTGAAGCGGTAGTTGCTCAGGCGCGTGTCCACCGCCGGTTGCATGCCATCCGTGCTCATCTGGCTGTTGCGTTGGAAGCGTTGGTCGCGGTAGCGCAGATAGATCTCCGTGGTGCGCGCGGGGCGCCAGTTGAGCTGTGCGAGCACCTCGTGTCCCGCGCTGGGCGCGTTCACCTGGTAGCGCAGCCACGGGAAGCGGTACTGGTCGAAGTAGGCGTTGAAGCCCCATTCGCGGTTCGGGCGTATCTCGATGCCGGTGTACAGGCCGCGTTCGTTCGCCGAAAGGGTGCCCTCGCGGAAGGCCACCGCGTGCAGGTTGCGCAGGTCGCGGGGATAGTTGCGGAAGAGGAGCGCCAGGCTCACACGGCGGTCCAGCGCGGCCAGCAGGCCGGTGAGGTAACCCACGGCGGAAACCTCGCTGTAGTTGCCGTCCGAACTGCTGGCGCTCACCTCACCGAACCAGGTGAGGTTGCGGTAGATCATGTTCCAGTCCATGCCCACATTGGTGAGCGAGCGCCCGTTGAACTCGAACTGGTTGTAGGTCTGCAGCGAGCGGTTCAGCGTGTTGCTGAACGCGGAGTGCACGGCGGTCATGCCCACCTGGAAGAAGTTGTGCGCATAGCGCAGATGCGCCCCCATCAGTTGTTCGGTCACGCGGTGCTTGCGGTCCATCTCCTGCGTGGTGCGGTGAAAGCCGCCCTCCTGGAAGGAGGTGATGACGGCCTCGTTCACATTGCCCGGGGTGGCGCTGGTGTCCTCATTGAAGACCTCGCTCAGGGTGGCGTCCAACTTGTTGCGGCTGTAGAAGCCGGTGAGGTCGAAGCGCCGGCCCAGGCCCACGGTGGCGCCCACCCCGCGCAGGAAGCGGTTCTCGTTCACGCTGGTGTAGGGTGAAAGGCCGATGCCGCTGCGCTTCACGTTCAGCGAGAAGCTGCTTTTGCTCGCGAAAGCGAGACCGGTCCAGCAGGTGAGGCCCTGCCCGAACTGCGCCTGGTAGTCGCCGATCACCACGGACTTGAAGGGGCCCACCTCACGCAGAAAGAGGTGCGCACTGTAGAAGTCGAAGCCTTGTGTTTGTGTGCCGCGGAAGAACTCCTCACCGGCATCCTTCTCGGCGGTGATGCCGAAGCTGAGGTTGTTACGGTAGCGCATGCGGTAGCGCGTGAACACCTGGTAGGGGCTGCCGAGGTACACCTTGCTGTTGGCGCGCAGGCTGTCCACCACGGCGGGATCGCCCAGGTCGGGCAGCGGGTTGCCGTTCGGGTAGCTGTAGGTGTTGCCGAAAATGTTGTTGCGTCCCATGTATCCGCGCCGCTGCTGCACATCGGTCACGCTGCGGATGTAGAGCACGTGCTCGCTGCGTCCGAACATGTCCTTGAACGGGGTGCGGATGTTGGTGCCGCTCTCCTTCACGGTGACGAAGGGGCGGATGAGCTCCAGCGTGGCGGGGTCCCACGCATCAATGGTCTGCAGTTCGTACACGCTCAGGAGCGGGCCCAGCCTGTTGCGGTGCGCGAAGAAGGCCGCGAGCTGCACATCGTTCAGCAGCGCCATGGCCTCCAGGTCGGCGGGCGTGCACCGGTTCAGGTTCAGCGGGTCGCGGTAGTAGTCCACCAGCACCTCGAAGAGGTTGGTGAGGTCCACGTTGCTGTCCTCGCCCAGCAGTTCGGCGGCGGTCTCAATGCGCTGCTCGATCAGGTCGCGTGGTATGGCGCGTTCCACCTGTGCGCCCAACAGACCGGTCAGGAGCGTCAGGGCTGCGGCCGCGATACCGCGCAGCGTCATTTGAAACGGTAGTTCAGGTTGAACTGCGGCGTGGCGCCCAGCTGTGAGCGCACGCTCACCGCCAGGTCAAGGTCCACCTGGCCGAAACGCAGCCCCATGCCGAAATGGGCCTGCGTGGGGCCGCTGCTCACGCCCGTGCGGATGAAGAGCGCGTTCACCGGGTGGTACTCGATGCCCGCGCGCACGCTCTCGCGCCGGTCGATGTCCTTCTCCACCGCCAATGTCGTGAGCAGTTTCTCGCTGAAGGTGTAGCCGATGCCGGCGTTGAAGACCGTTGGGATCTTTTCGTTGTACGGCCCGCCGAGCTGCGACTGCGTGGGATTGTAGAGGTGTACACCGATCCAGAGCGGATCCGTGAGCCGCGCCTGCACACCCAGTTCCGCCACCGGCGCACCGGCGTTGCCGTAGCCCTCGCCGAGGCGCACGCCCACGTAGTTCATCTGCACACTGGCCCGCAAGCCATCGCCCAGGCGCATGGCGTAGGCGATGCCGTAACTCTCCTCGCGGTACAGGTCGCTGCCGAAGATGCTGGCGCTGGCGCCGATGGTGCCCTTGCCCAAGGGCGTGGCGAAGGCGAGCGCCTGCAGCGTGAGCTCCGATGCCATCCAGTGCCGCTGGTGCGCCAGCCCAAAGGCGGTCTTCTCCAGCGCCGCCAGCCCCGCCTGGTTGTGGCGCAGGCTCCACAGGTCGTACAGGGTGGGGGAGGCGTTGCCCATGCCCGCCATGCGCGCACCTACGGGAATGCGGTCGCCACCGGCGGTTGTGACCAATGGCAGCAGGAGCAGCAGCAGCCAACCCGATCGCATGGCCGCCAAGGTAGTGGACGGCCGTTGGCTGTGTGTGAAGCGGATGGGTGGGTCGAGGAACAGGTCACAAGTTGGCAAGCGGCGAGTTGACCAGCTGCCAGTTGGCCAGTGCGGGCTGCTCCTGCTCTTTGCTGCTACCGCAGCCTGCTGTCGCCACACTCAGCCAACAGGTCAAGCCTGCGAGCCACATTCCCGCATTTCCACATTTCTCCCGTTTTGCTCGGTGCCTCTGCCCGCCCTGACGTGTCGGTCGTGCCGCAGTGGTCTTCCCTTCCCGTTCCGGTTAACTTCGCGCCCTCACAATGGGCAAGGTCCACCTGCATGATCGCTGGTTCGAGCCGTTCATCACTCCTCAGGAGCTTGAGCGCGCCATCGATCGTGTGGCCGGGGAATTAAAGCAACACTATGCCGGCAAGCGCCCGCTGTTCATTGGCGTGCTCAACGGCGCCTTCTTCTTCGCGGCCGAGTTGGTGAAACGGCTGGACATCGAGTGCGAGGTCTCCTTCATCAAGGTGGCCAGCTACCACGGCACCGCCAGCACGGGCAAGGTGAGCGACCTCATCGGCCTCAACGAACGCGTGGAGGGCCGGCACGTGGTGGTGGTGGAGGACATCGTGGATACCGGCCGCACGCTGGCCCATGTGATGAGCCTGCTCGCCGAACGCCACCCCGCCAGCCTCGCCGTGGCCACCCTGCTCTTCAAGCCTGAAGCATACACCGGCACGCTGCCCATCGATTTCATCGCCCTGCGCGTGCCCAACGCATTCGTCGTGGGCAGCGGGCTGGACCACAACGGCCTGGGCCGCAACCTGCCGGGCATCTACCGCATCGTTCAATCAGATCAAACCGCGTCGTCCTGACCGGCACTTCCTGCAATGAGCAAACTGAACATCGTGTTATTCGGCCCGCCGGGAGCGGGCAAAGGCACCCAGAGCGAATTCCTGATCCGCAAGTACGGCCTCATCCACCTCAGCACGGGCGATCTGCTGCGCGCGGAGATCAAGGCCGAGAGCCCGCTGGGCCTGCAGGCCAAGGAGCAGATGGACGCCGGACAACTGGTGCCGGACGAGGTCGTCATCGGCATGATCCGCAACAAGATGGAGGCCAACCTGGAGGCCAAGGGCTTCATCTTCGATGGCTTCCCACGCACACGTGCACAGGCCATCGCCTTGGATGAGATGCTGGCGGAGAAGAGCGAACCCATCACCGTGATGCTGGCCCTGGAAGTGCCCGAGGCGGAGTTGGTGAAGCGCCTGCTAAACCGCGGTGCCACCAGCGGCCGCAGCGACGACCAGGACGAAACCGTGATCCGCAACCGCATCCGCGAGTACGAGCAGAAGACCGCCCCGCTGAAGGAGTATTACAGCGCCCAGGGCAAATTCAAGGCGCTGGACGGTGTGGGCAGCGTCGAGGAGATCACCACGCGGTTGATGGAGGCGGTGGGGTGAACGATCGCATGAACGTGGTCATCAACCCTCAACCAAGTCACGCTGAGCCCGTCGAAGCGCAACCCCCAACCCTGTCACGCTGAGCTTTCTGAGCCTGTCGAAGAACGAAGCGCAACCCCCAACCCCTCGGCCGCCGAAGCTTCAGCGAAGGCGGTCAACCCTCAACCCTCGCCAACTTTCAAACCCTTTCAACCGCCGTAGCTTCAGCGCCTTGCTCCGCCGAAGCGGCTACGCAAAGGCGAAGAAGGCGGTCAACCCCCAATGAACTTCATCGACCACATCCGCATCCAGTGCCGCAGCGGCAAGGGTGGTGCCGGCAGCCGGCACCTGCGGCGCGAGAAGTACATGCCCAAAGGCGGGCCGGACGGCGGCGACGGCGGGCGCGGCGGGAACGTGATCCTGCGCGGCAATGGCCAGTTGTGGACCTTGCTGCACCTGCGCTACACCAAGCACGTGATCGCCGGCGATGGGGAAGGCGGCAGCTCCAACCAGAGCAGCGGCAAGGCCGGCCACGACGTGGTGGTGGAGGTGCCGCTGGGCACTGTGGTGAAGGACAGCGAGACCGGCGAGGTGATGGGCGAGGTGCTGAAGGAGGGCGAGGAATTCGTGCTGCTGCCCGGCGGGCGCGGGGGCCTGGGCAACCAGCACTTCAAGACCGCCACCCAGCAAACGCCGCGCTTCGCGCAGCCCGGCGAGCCCGGCCAGGAGCGGTGGGTGGTGATGGAACTGAAAGTGCTGGCGGACGTGGGCCTCGTAGGTTTCCCCAACGCCGGCAAAAGCACCCTGCTGGCCAGCATCACCGCCGCCAAGCCCAAGATCGCCGACTACCCCTTCACCACGCTGGTGCCCAACCTGGGCATCGTGCCCTACCGTGATGGCCGCTCCTTCGTGATGGCGGACATCCCCGGCATCATCGAGGGCGCGCACGAGGGCAAGGGCCTGGGCCTGCGCTTTCTGCGCCACATTGAACGCAACAGCGTGCTGCTCTTCATGGTGCCGGCTGATGCCAAGGACATCCGCGCGGAGTACAACGTGCTGCTGAACGAACTGGGCGCCTACTCGCCCGAGCTGCTGGACAAGGACCGCGTGCTGGCCATCAGCAAGTGCGACATGCTTGACGATACCATGCGCGAGCAACTCCGGCTTGAACTGCCTGAGGGAGTGGAATGCGTGCTGATCAGCAGCGTGGCCGGGCTTGGCTTGAACGAGCTGAAGGACATGCTGTGGAGCAAGTTGCACGTGCCACCGCCGCCACCTTCCACGGAGCAGCCGGAGACCTTCCCCGAGTGGAGCGTATGAGCTGGCTGTCACAGCTGGAAGCAACGGACCGCGCACTTTTTCTGGCGCTGAACGGCGCGCACGCCCTCTGGGCGGACACGGTGATGCTGTATGCCAGCGAGATGACATTCTGGTTCCCGCTCTATGCCTTCCTCCTTTTTCTGATCCAGGGCCGCTACGGTTGGCGCGTGTTCGCGTGGGCACTGCCCGTCATCGCGCTCCTCATCCTGTGCACGGACAAGGGCTCGGTGATGCTCTTCAAGGAAACGGTGCAACGCCTGCGCCCCTGCCATGAGCCCGCCTTGCAGGGGCTGGTACACCTGGTGCCCGAAAGCTGTGGAGGGCAGTACGGCTTTGTGTCCTCCCACGCCAGCAACCACTTCGGCATCGCGGCCTTCATGATCGGGGTACTGCAAGGAAAACCGCGTTGGGCCACTGCCGCGCTGTTGTTGTGGGCATCGCTCGTGGCCTACAGCCGTGTCTACCTTGGTGTGCATTACCCCGGCGATGTGCTGGTGGGTGGCCTCTACGGCTTCCTCATCGGATCGATCGTGTTCCGCATCTTTCGGCGGCTGGTGTTGCAACCTGCACAGCGATGAGCATCTGGTTGGCCATATTCCTCGGTGGTGGTCTGGGCAGCGTGGCGCGCTACGCGGTTTCGCGGGGTGTCATCGCGGTAGGCATAACCGGCGCATTCCCCTGGGCCACGTTGTTGGCCAACGTGATATCCTCCACCATCCTGGCCTGGCTGGTGCTGCGCATGCCGCATGAACTGCAGGGCCGTGATGCGTTGAAGGCTTTCCTGGCCGTGGGCTTCTGCGGCGGCTTCAGCACCTTCAGCACCTTCAGCTACGAGAATTTTCTGCTGCTCCGCGAAGGCCAGACCGGTTTCTTCCTGGCCAATATGCTGGTGAGCCTGCTGGTGTGTGTGGTGGTCTTTTACCTCTTCGCCCGCAACACATGAAACACATCGTGATGAGCCTTTTCGCTGTGCGCCGCGTGGGATCAACACGTTCCACTTTCGCCGTTCTCACCATTCTAACCTCTTGCTCCACTGCTTCCGCGCAAAGCCCCACCTGGCAGGAGCCGCCGCGGCTGGTGGTGGGCGTGGTGGTGGACCAGATGCGCACAGACTACATCTACCGCTACTGGCACAACTTCGGCACGGGTGGTTTCCGCCGCATCCTGAAGGAAGGCGCCTTCCTGCGTGATGCCCATTTCGACCATGCGCCCACCGAGACCGGTCCCGGCCATGCCAGTGTATACACGGGTACTTCACCTTCCCGACATGGCATAGTGGCCAACGAGATGGTGCTGCGTCCCGGCGGATCGCTCTATTGCGCCGGTGATGTGAATGTGCAGGGTGTGGGTTTGGAAGGGGTATCCGGTCAACGCTCTCCCGCCAATCTGCTGGCCACCACACTCGCCGATGAGTTGGAGCGGCGTACTGCACGGGCGTCACGCACCATCGGCATCGCCATGAAGGATCGTGGCGCCATCCTGCCCATTGGGCGCACGGGCGATGCGGCGTACTGGTTCAGCGGTGCGGACAACGGTGCCTTCATCAGCAGCACGTGGTACATGGATACCCTGCCGGCCTGGGTGCGTGCGTTCAATGCGAGGGACATCGCCGCCACCTACCTGCAGGGCACCTGGGACCTGCTGCTGCCGCGTGAGCGCTACCAGCAGGTGCTTCCGGACGCGAACCCGTACGAGATCCCCGCTGCGGGAATGACGGAGGCCACCCTGCCCGTCGATCTGGCGAAGCTGCGCGAAGCGGGCGGCACAGGATCCATCGGCTACATCCCCGCGGGCAACACGCTCACCACCGACTTCGCACTGGCCGCCCTGGAAGCGGAAGGTCTTGGCCGCGATGCGGTGACCGATCTGCTGGCCGTGAGCTACAGCTCACCGGACATACTGGGCCACCGCGTGGGGCCCCGGGCGCTTGAGCTGGAGGATATGTACCTGCGTCTGGACCAGGAACTGGAGCGGCTGATGAATGCCTTGGACAAGCAGGTGGGCCCCGGCCGTTGGGTGCTCTTCCTCACCGCCGACCATGCCGCGCCGGATGTGCCCCAATACCTGAAGGACCTGAAGGGCAGCGCCGGCTACATCGATGTACCGAAGTTGAAGGAGGACCTGAATGCCGCGCTCGCCAGGCGCTTTGGTGCCGGCAACTACGTGCGGTTGATCGGGAATGACCAGGTATTCCTGAACGACTCGCTCCTGGCCGCACGCAAGCTGGACCGTGCGGAAATGCAGCGCGTGTGTGCCCAGGCCGCATTGCGCGACCCGCTCGTGGCCGAGGCGCTCACGGCCGATGACCTGACGCGTTTGGAATACACCGATGGGGTTCGGCGCTTGTTGCAACGCGGCTTCATGCCGCAGCGGAGCGGTGACGTGCTGCTCGCCTTCCGCCCTGGGTACTTTGAAGGGTGGGCCCCCTTGCAGGGTCGGGGCACCACACATGGCTCGGTGTGGAACTACGACACCCACGTGCCGGTCTTGTTCGTGGGCCGTGGCATTCGAGCGTGCGAGGTGCTGCGCCGCACATCCATCACGGACATCGCGCCCACCATGGCCATGCTCGTGGGCATGCCACCACCGGACGCATCCTCCGGCGCCGTGGTCACCGAAGTGGTGGCTCCATGAGCCGTCCACCGGTCACTGTTGAGATCATTCGGGCAATGGGCTCCGGACGCATTTTTCACAGGGGTAGTTTCGGCCATGCTGGTCCGCATGGAGGAAGCCTTCCCCTTCGAACTATGGCGGGAGAACGGCGTGGTGAACGTCGTGTTCTCCCAGACCGCACGCATCGATGTGCCGTGCATGAAGGACCTGCTCCGCTTGATCGCCGCACTGGACCCGCTCTGCCAGGTGCCCGTGCTGGTGCAGCTGGAAGCCCCCGTGCGCATGGACAATGAAGCGCGGCAGTTGCTCGTGCGGCAGTCGCAGGGCCTGAACCGGCCGGTGGCCCTGCTGAGCAATGACATGGCCTGCCGCAGCCAGGGCGAGATGCTCGCACACCTGCTCAAGCCGCTCTTCCCATTCCGCACGTTCGCCTGGCGCGAGGAGGCCGACCGCTGGGTCGAAGGCTGGTCCCGCTCTCCCTCGCTCCGTGTGGTCAGTTGATGGGCACCGGCGTGGGTTGCGCCGCGCAGCATGGGCGAAAGTCTTGTTGCTCGTGGGTTGCGCCTGTTCCATTTCCACGGCCGCAGTGCCCGCGCAACCACCGTTGGAGTTGGAAGCGCATGCCGAAGGCCCCATCCTGGTGGTGAACGCCCTGCTGGGCGAAGGCGATGCGCAGCAGGCCGCCTTCAGCGCGTTGTGGCGCTTTTCTTCAGCGGGCACCGCGCCCACCTGCTTGTTCGATCGTTCGGAAGAGGTGCCCGGGGACCTGGCCCTCGCCCTGGACCGCGTATTGATCGCTGCCTTGGGCCAGTACCTGGATGCGCATTTGCGCTTCGGGCATGATGGCGTGCGGCCCGAACGGCCGGTGAATGCGCTGATCGCCGAACTGGAGGCCATCCTGCGCAGCGGGGTGGAAGCGGCGGGAAGTCCGGCGGACGTCTCGCTCTCCGCCCCCACACGCGCACAGTTGACGCGGTACTGCGCCCTCGATTGGAGCCGGGCGCATTCCGGAGTGGCGCCCGGCCCGTCGGATGACCGCTACCTGGCCATCTACCGCTTCGTGCGCGACCAGCGCACCGAGCTGGAACGCCAGCTGCGGGCGGACCTGCTGCCGCTTTCAGCAGTGGATGTCCTGGCACGGCCCGGGGATCCGGGGCGCCAGTTACGCATCAACTCCACCTGCGGCACCGTGTTCGACAGTGAGAACTTCCTGTGCGCGCTCGACCTCGGGCTGAGCGGCGCGGACTCGCTCGATCGCTCGATGGTGCCCGCGCTCGATCGGGGCGCTGTATTGACCAGTGAACCTGTTCCGCCCAGGCGCATGCGCAAGCGCGATCGCTGGATCAAGGAGGAGTTCGATGCCATCCATGAACGCATCGATCGCGCGGACCAGCGCCGCGAGCTGTGGGAGTTGCGTGACCGCGTGGAGGATATCGAGGACCGGTTGAGCGCGGTCGAACTGGAGGCCCGCGAGCGGGCGACACCGGAGAACGCACTGGCTGAGTTGGGCGATCTGGCCGGCCGTCCACTTGTGATCCGCTTTGAACGCGGCGGCACCACCCTGGCACCGGCCGATGTGCTGCTGCTCAGCGAAGTGCTCGACCAGCTCGCCCACAACCCCCAACACCGCTTGCTCATCACCGGCCATGCGGACCGCGTGGGTGATCCCGTGGTGAACCTTTGGATCAGCGAGCGCCGGGCACGCGCGGTGCGCGACCACCTGTTGCGCCGCGGCATCGCCCCCGAGCGTCTGCTGGTGAATTTCCTGGGCGACAGCCGCAGTTCGGGACCGGACCCGGGCGAACGCCGCGTGGAGATCGAGTGGCTCCGCTGATCATTGGCCACTGCCGACCGGCACGATGTTCACCATGGGGTTTAACCAATTGGTTAATATTGCGGCGCAATGGCGGCAGAAAAAGAGACGGCCACCGAGCAACGCATCTTGGATGCAGCACGGAGCGTGTTCCTGCGCAAGGGCATGATGGGCACCCGCATGCAAGAGGTGGCGGATGAGGCCGGCATCAACAAGGCCCTGCTGCACTACTACTTCCGGGACAAGCAGCGCCTCTTCGAGGAGGTGTTCTGCGTGTGCGGCAAGCATGGCATGCAGGGGGTGTGGGAGGAGCTCACCCATGACCGGCCCCTGTTCGGGAACATCCGCGCCTTCGTGGCCGCCTTTCACACCGCCATCGAACGCGAGCCGCTATTCCCGCACTTCCTTTTGAGCGAGCTGCAGCGCGATCCCCAACACCTGCTCAAGCTGGTGGACCTGGGCAAGGGCGCGCGCGAGCATTTCTTCGGGCAGGTGATGGAGGCGCAGCAGCGGGGGGAGATCATCCCCATCGATCCACGCCAGCTCATGGTGAACATCATGGCATGGTGCCAGTTCCCACACGTGGCCGCACCCATCATCAAACATGTGGGAGGCATGGACCAGAAGACCTTTAAGCAGTTCCTCAACGAACGCAGCACACTGGTGGCCGAGCTCATCATCCGATCCATCCGCGCATGAACGACCTGTTGAAACGGAGGCTTACGATCGTCCTCGGACTGCTGCTCATCGTGGGTGGCATCGGCACCTGCCGCAAGCTCGCGTCCAGCCGCACCTCACCGCAGCGGACCAACGCACCTGCACCGGCCCGCATGGTACGCACAGTGGTGGCGTCCAACGGACCCGTGCCGATCACCATCCCCATCACCGGCCGCCTGCGGGCCACCGACCGCATGCTCATCACCGCCGAGGTGAGCGGCACCCTGCTGCGCACCCCGAAGCCCTTCCGTGAAGGGGTGGTGTTCGAACGCGGTGAGGTGCTCTTCCGCATTGACGATGCCGAGGTCCGGGCACAGGTGAACGCCCAGCAGAGCGCCTTCGTCCGCACGCTTGTGCAGTTGGTGCCCGACATGCGCATCGACCTTCCTGCCGCTGCCGCCAAATGGGAGGCCTACCTGCGCAGCGTGCCGGTGGAAGGCGAATTGCCGGCCATGCCGCAGGTGGGTGATGAACAGGAACGCAACTACCTCGCCGGTCGGGGGGTGCTTGACCAGTACTACGGCATACGGGCGTTGTATGAGCGGGCCGCGAAGTATGTCGTCAGCGCTCCGTTCCGGGGCGTGGTGGTGGCGGCAGGCGTGGAACCTGGAACGATCGTCACACCCGGTACGCGGCTGGGCGAGTTCATCGCACCGGGCATGCTGGAACTGGAAACAGCCATAGCTGCCACGGAGCTTCCACTGGTGCATGTCGGCGATACGTTGCGACTGGTCGCTTCGGATGGCGGCGGCCCCTGGACCGGTCGCGTGATCCGCCTGGGAGAGAGCATCGATGCGGCCACGCAGACCGTGAAGCTCTTCGTGCGTGTGGAGGGCAATGACCTGCGTGACGGGCGCTACCTCACCGGCACCATCGATGTGGGGGCCATGGAGAATGCCGTTGGTGTTCCCCGCAGCGCGCTGACGGAGGATGGCTCGCTCTACGCCGTGAGGGACAGCATGCTCCACAAAGTGCGGGTCAGCACATTGCATCAAGGGGCCACCACCGCCGTGGTGCGCGGCCTGGTGAATGGTGAGGAGGTGGTCACCGACAGGCTCAGCGGTGCATACGAAGGCATGCGTGTAGCGCCCATCCGCGAATGAAAGGCCTCACCGCATACTTCCTGAAGTACACCGTGGCGGTGGATACCGTCATGGTGCTCATCATGATCTTCGGCTTCTTCGGGCTGAAGGCCACGCGCAGTTCGCTGTTCCCCGAGGTCGAGAGCCGCACCATACAGGTGCAGATCATCTACCCCGGCGCCTCGCCGGAAGAGGTGGAGCAGGGTGTGGTGCTCCGCATCGAGGATGATGTGAAGGGCATCTCCGGCATTGAACGCGTAAGCAGCGTCAGCCAGGAGAACGGCGGCCTCATCAATGTGGAGGTGATCAAGGGATACAGTGTGGATGTGGTGATGCAGGATGTGAAGAACGCCGTGGAGCGCATCCCACAGCTTCCCGAGGGCATGGAACCCATCCGTACCTTCAAGCTGGAGAACATCCGCCCTGCGGTGAGCTTTGCACTTACTGGTGAAGGACTTGACCTGAAGGCGCTGAAGACCATTGCCCGCCGCGTGGAGCAGGACCTGCGGTCGGTACCGGGCATCAGCAAGGTGGAGGTCACCGGTTTTCCTGAGGAGGAGATCGAAGTGGCCTTCCGCGAGGAGGACCTGCGCCAGAACCAGTTGAGCTTCGTTCAGGCTGCTGCGGCCGTGCGTGCCGCCAACATCGATGTCACGGGTGGGAAGATCAAGACCTTCGACGAGGAGCTGCTGATCCGCGTGCGGGAGAAGCGGATGGAGGCGGAGGGACTGCGTGACATCGTGGTGCGGGCCGGCGTTGATGGCCGCGTGCTGCGCCTGAAGGATGTGGCCGACGTGCGCGATGCCTGGGCGGACGACCCCACGCGCAACTATGTGAACGGTGTGCCCAGCGTGGTGGTGAACGTGAGCAGCACGGTGAGCGAGGACATCCTCTTCATCGCGGGGACCGCCCTGAAGTACATCGATGACTTAAACGCACGGAACACCAAGGTGCGCGCCGAGCTGATCAATGATGCCACCACCGTGCTCAAGCAGCGTATCGCCATGCTGCTGGAGAACGGCCTGCAGGGCTTCGTGCTGGTGTTGATCACGCTGGCCCTTTTCCTCAACTGGAGGCTGGCCTTCTGGGTGGCCCTCAGCATCCCCATCGCCTTTGCGGGCATGTTCATCCTTGCGCCGGGTTTCATCACCATCAACGTGATGAGCCTGTTCGGGATGATCCTGGTGGTGGGCATCCTGGTGGATGATGGCATCGTGATCGCCGAGGCCATCTACCAGGAGTATGAGCGCGGGCTGCCGCCGGTGCAGGCCGCCTTTACGGGCATTCAGAAGGTGATGCCGGCCGTGGTCAGTTCCGTCCTCACCACGGTGGCCGCCTTCAGCACCTTCTTTTTCATCGAGGGGCGCCTGGGTGATTTTGCACCGGCGCTGGCCTTTGTGGTCATCGCCACATTGCTCTTCTCGCTCATCGAGGCGGCCTACATCCTGCCTGCGCACGTGGCCCATTCCAAAGGCTTGAGCCGGGGCCCAAAGAACCGGTTCGAGGCCTATATGGACGGGGTGATGACGCGGCTGCGCGACCACCGTTACGGCCCCTTCTTCGATCGCATCATGCGCAACAAGATGCTCACCGCAGGGGTGGCCTTTTTCCTGCTGGCGGTCACCATTGGCTCGGTGGGTGCGGGCATCATTCGCACCACTTTCTTCCCGGTGATCGAGCGGGACGACGTGGCCGTGGAGCTGGATATGGTCACCGGCACACGCGAGAACATCGTGTTCACCGAGCTGCAGCGCGTGGAGGGCCTCGTATGGGACCTGAACCGCGAGCTGAGCGCGGGCCGTGCGGACAGCCTGGACGTGGTGCTGAAGGTGCAGACCATCCTGGGCCCGCGTCCTGAGCAGGGCAAGCTCAACATCATCCTGCTGGATGGTGAACGTCGCGGCTTCCGGGCGGAGGAACTCACGGGGCGGCTGCGTGATATGGCGGGTATTTCTCCGGGGGTGCAGAACCTCACCTTCGGGCTGGCCACACCCTTTGGAAAACCGGTATCGGTCTCCTTGCGGAGCAACGACCTCGCCGAGTTGAACCTTGCCAAGACCGCGTTGCGTGCGGAGTTGCAGAAGCTGCCCATGCTGCGCGACGTGGTGGATTCCGACCGGCCCGGCAACCGCGAGGTGGTGCTTCGGCTGAAGGAGCAGGCCCACCTGCTCGGCCTCACGGTCCAGGATATCGTAGGGCAGGTGCGGCAGGGCTTCTTCGGCCTGGAGACACAGCGCGTGCAGCGGGGAGAGGATGAGGTGAAGGTGTGGGTGCGGTACGGCGAGGAGGGACGCTCCAGCCTGCGGGATCTGGAGGATATGCGTGTGCGCGCATCGGATGGCCGGCAATTTCCGCTCTCCGAACTGGTGTCCTACCGGATCGAACGGGGCATCCGTGCCATCAACCATTTGGATGGCAGGCGCGAGGTGCGCGTGGAGGCCGACATGGCCAGCAGCGCACAGAGCGCCACCGATGCACAGGCGCTGATCGCGGCCGAGATCATGGGGCCACTGCTGGCGCGTTTCCCGGGTGTCAATTACAGCTTCGAGGGCCAGGGCGAACAAAGCCGGAAGGTGGGTGGGTCGGCGATGCGGGTACTACCCATCACGCTCATCATCATGTTCTCCATGATCGTGATCACCCTGCGCAGCTTCTGGCAGATGCTGGCGATCCTGCTCTGCATACCGCTCGGCTTCATCGGGGTGGGCTGGGGTCACTGGGTGCACGACGTGCAGATCAGCCTGTTCAGTTTCTTCGGGGCCATCGCGCTCATCGGTGTCATGGTGAACGACTCGCTCGTGTTGGTGAGCGCGTTCAATGCGAACCTGAAGCAGGGCATGACCTTCGCGCGGGCCCTGCGCACAGCGGCCTTGTCACGTCTGCGTCCCATCCTGCTCACCTCCCTCACCACGGTGGCCGGCCTGCTGCCCATCACGCTCAACCGCAGCTTTCAGGCGCAGTTCCTCATCCCCATGGCCATCACCGTGGCTTACGGCCTGGCCATTGCCACCTTCGTCACCTTGATCGTGCTGCCCACGCTGCTCGCCTCGCTCAACGAGGCACGGCGTTTCATCCATTGGGCCTGGAACGGCCGCGTGCCGGCACCCGAGATCGTTGAACCCGCAGTGAAGGAACTGCCCTATGAGAACCTGGAGGACCATCGCGATTAGCCTCGGCCTGCTGATGGCCGGTGCCATGCACGCCCAGGACACCCTGGCGTTGGAACAGGCGCTCACGATGGCATTGGCGAATGAGCACGGCATACGCATGGCGCGCAACTCGGCCGACATCGCGGAGCGGTTCGCCACACCGGGCAATCAAGGTTTGCTGCCGCGGTTGGATGCCGGTGGGCGCGGCCAGTACAGCAACCAGTACACCCGGCTGGATTTTGTGGAAGGACTGCCTGATGTGGAGGCCAGTGGCGTGGAGAACACCACCCTGGCCGGACAGGTCGGGCTGGCCTACACGCTGTTCGATGGCTTGGGCAACTTCGCACAATACGATCGGGCGCGGTTGGATGCAGTGTTGGCGGACATCAACCTGCGCGCGCAGGTGGAGGGCACCCTCACGCAGGTGATCGCGTTGTACTACGCCCTTGCGGCGCTCGATGAGGATGTGCGCATCACCCGGCGCATCCTGGACATTAGCGCCGAACGGCACGCCCGCCTGGAGGGAAGGGCCGCGCTGGGTGGTGCGGGCCGACTGGATGTGCTGAACGCCTTGGTGGACCTGCGAACGGACAGTACGACCTATATCCTGGCCCTTCAACGGCGCGAACGGACCACGCGCGACCTGAACGTGCTGCTGGGCCGCGACCCCAATGCGGAGGTGACCGTCTCGCGGCGGCTGATCTATGCGGCGGAGCTGGACCAGGAACGATTGGTGGAGGAGTCCATGCGTGGCAATGTGCTGGTGGCCGCCTCCGTGGCCCAGGTGAAGGCGGCCGAGGTGGACCGGCGTATCGCGGCCGCACTGCGCTGGCCGCGCCTGGACCTGACGGCGAACTACGGCATCACCGACCAACGGAACGATGTGGGTATCGTGCTGGGCACCTTGAACCGGGGGTTCAATGGCGGGCTCGGCATCACGGTCCCGATCTTTGACGGTGGACGGATCAATACCCAGGTGGAGGTGGCCAGGCTGCGGCAGGAGAACGCCATGCTGGCGGAGCAGCAGGCGCGTCTGCAGGTGGAACGGGACGTGCGGAACGCCTTCACCACCTGGCGCGACCAGCGCGAGGTGCTGCGCATCCAGAACGATGCGGTGACCATCGCGCAGCTCAACTTCGACCGCACGCGTGATCTGTTCGAGCGCGGCCAGCTCACCAGCCTCCAGTTCCGGCAGGCACAGGTGGACCTTGCCGACACCGAGCGCAGGGCCGTGGTGGCGGGCTTTGAGACGAAGGTGGCCGAACTGCAGTTGTTGCGCGCCAGCGGTGGACTGTTGCCCGCGTTGGGTGTGCAGACCCGTTGAGGCGGTCAGGTAAGTGGTTCCATGCGGAACAACACCTCGAAGGTCACGCCACCATCCGTGTAAGCCCTGAAGCTGCCATCCAGCTGACTGGCGAGCGCCTCGGTGATCTCCAGGCCCAGCCGACCTTGATCGTCGCGAGACTTCGGGGACATGCCCCGTCCGTTGTCCTTCACCACCAGCCGGTGCAGGGTGGTTTCCTCCCTTCGCAGCATCACGTCGATGTGCCCACCGGTGGAGTAGGGGAATGCATGCTGGTAGCAGTTCGTGAGCAGTTCGCAGAGGATCTGCCCCAGCGCGATCGTGGTGTCCGGATCCGCCTTCAGGCCCCCGGCATTCACCTCGCAGCTGATGCTGGCGCTGTGTGGTTCGTGCAACGCGCTGATCGCATTGGCGAGCTCATCGAAGAACTTCTGCAGGTCGATGCCACGCAGATCGGTCATGCCGTAAAGCTTATGGTGCACCAGGGCCATGTTGTCGATGCGCCGCTTGCCGCGCATGAACTCCGAGCGCACCGGCCCTTCCTCCAAACGTCCGGCCTGAAGGCTGAGCAAGCTGCTCACCACCTGCAGGTTGTTCTTCACCCGGTGGTGCACTTCGCGGTCCAGCACATCACGCTCCTCCAGGGCCTTCGCCAGTTTCCGTTGCTGTTGCTTGGAACGTTTCTGCTGCTCACGAAGGCGTTGCAGGTCCCCGCGTTTGCGGCGGAATAGCCAGACCAGAAGCGCTACCAGCACCACCTGGATAAGAACAGCCGCGACCACGATGAAGCGTCCCTGCACCAATACGGCGGGAATGTTCTCCATCGGAAGGATGGTGCCCAGAAAGAAGGTCTCGCCATTGAGCGCCACCGGCTTGAAGTGGCAGAGGTAGTGTGCTTCGCCGTGATGGACCTCCACGGAGACCTTGCGCCGCTGACCACCCCAGGCGTCCAGGGCTTTTTCCAGCACGGCATGCACAGGGTGCTCCACATTGGCTATCGGTTGCACAATGGGATGGCCCGGGCCGATGAGCAGGATGTTCATCATGTCCGGCGCGGTATTCCCACCGAAAACGGCCTGGCCGGACAATTCGGGCAGCAGGCCGAACTCGAGCACCCGCAGGGGTAGGCCGGCCGCGCGTGGTCGGATGAGCATGGAGATGTGGGCCACCAGGAGTTCGCCCTGCTTCACGTTGCGCGGAATGTTCCAGACCGGGTCGATCCGGCTGTTCTGCATCGCTTCACTGAACCAGGGTCGCGTGCGCGGGTCGCGGGCCAGTGGCAGGGTGTCGACATCCGGCAGCAGATCGCCGGTGAGCTCCATGCGCTGCAGCAGGGTCACTGCCCTGGTGTTCAGGTGTACGATGCGTTCCACCCTGAATGCGCTGTCCTCGCGTATCAGGGCCAGTTCATCACCCTGCTCCGTGGCCAGGCGCACCTCCAAACCCGCCCAATCGCTCCGCAGCAGGCCGGCCCAGCGCTGAAGAGTGCTTGGGTCATCCGCAGGCAAGGGTGGGGAGAGCAGCTCGATCTCGAGTGCCAGCCGGTCGTGGATGCGCTGCACATAGGCCATCAGACCGGCCTCTGCGCGGGCCATGCCCTGATCCAGCTTATCCAGTTGCAATTCGCGGGAGCGTTTCTCCAGATAGTGCCAACCGAGGTACATCACCATGCCGGAGACGATCAGGACCGCCACGATGGCACCGGAAAGCAGCGTGTCCTTGCGCCTGCGTTCGCGCTCGTTGCTCATGGACAGTCGGTCGGCTGTACGCTGAGCCGGGTCACCTCCACCTGGGCATCACCGCTCTTGATCTGTTCCGTGGTCAGGCGCTCCGGAATGAAGAAGATCCCGTTCAGCTTGCCGTTCAAGGTCTGCCCGGCCTTCACACAGGTATCCGCTTCCAGACTTTCCACGGTGCGTCCCTGGTAGTAGAGGTCTATGGTGAGCGCCACGCTACGGTCGCTTTCCGCGGTGTTCTTCAGCCGCCGCAGCAGCTCGCTGGGTTTGCCTTGCGGGTGGTTCCACCGATAGGCCACCTCGAGGCCGTTCTCCTGCGACTTGTGGATGAACTCGGTGCCTTTGCAGGCGGCCAGAAGAGCGGGTATCAGGAGGAATGCGAGCGGTTTCATGGCTTCATCTTGCGCAGGATGGTGATGGTGCGGTCCACGGCATCGTCGTCAATATCCAGGTGCGTGACCATGCGGACCTGGCGCGGCCCAATGGCGAAGCATAGCACGCCTTCGCTGGCCAGCGCAGCCACATGCTCCTTCGCATCCGTTTCCGGACGCAGGTCATAAATGATGATGTTGGTCTCCACGGGCAATACGCGCGCACACCACGGCTGTTCCGAAATGATCTTGCCTATGCGTTGTGCGCGAAGGTGGTCCTCGGCCAGGCGACCCACGTGATGGTCCATGGCATGCAGTCCGGCAGCGGCGAGCATGCCGGCCTGGCGCATGCCCCCGCCCAGGCGCTTGCGCACGCGGCGGGCTTGATGGATGAACGCATGAGTGCCGAGCAGCACGCTGCCCACCGGCGCGCCCAGCCCCTTGCTCAGGCAGATGGAGATCGAGTGGCAGGTTCTTCCCCAATCTGCCGGGGTGCTGCCATCCGCGATCATCGCATTGAACAAGCGCGCACCGTCCAGATGCAAGCCGAGACCAAGCCGGTCACAGGCGGTGCGGATGCGGCGCACCTCGGCGATGTTCCAAACGGTCCCGCCGCCGCGGTTCACGGTGTTCTCCACCACTACGAGCCTGCTGTTCGCCAGGTAGGCGTGTGCCCGGTCGTTCACCGCGGCTTCCACGGCCTCCGCTGTGAACCGGCCACGCTCGGCAGGCAGGAACTTCACGCTGCAACCACTGTTCGCCATCATGCCGCCGCCTTCGTAACGGTACACATGGGCGCCTTCCTCGCAGAGCACCTCATCCCCCGGCCGGGTGTGCACGTTCACGGCGATCTGGTTGGTCATGGTGCCGCTGGGGCAGAAGAGCGCAGCCTCCATGCCGAACAGCGCCGCCATGCGCTCCTCCAAAGTGTTCACCGTGGGATCCTCACCGAATACATCATCCCCCAGCTCGGCCTGTGCCATGGCCGAGCGCATGGCGGGCGTGGGCCGGGTCACCGTATCGCTCCGCAGGTCGATCGCGCGCATGGTGCGCAAATTACGCGGACGCGCGCACAGGCAGCGGAGGGGTCAACGGAGCTCTTTGCGCAGTTCGATCAGCAGGGCGAGTTCCTCCTTGTTCACCCCGTGGAAGGCATGGGCCACCTGGTCCGACAACTCCAGGATCAGATCACGCAGTTCGGGCGCCACTTCCTTACGGTGCTGGCTGATGTACGACACGAAGGAGTCGAACATGTCGCCGGGGTCGGCACCTTGGTCGGCCAGCACATCAAACTCGAACTCGGTGATGTAGGCCTGGTCCGTGCCATACTTGTCCGTGGCGGGTTCAAGGGGCACAAGGCGCCGTGAGACCACATCATGCAGACGGTCGATCTCGGCCTTCGATACACGGCCGTCCACGGCGGCTATGGCATAGAGCAGCCGCCCGAGTTCCTTGTAGAAGAGCTGGTGGTTCATGTGCCCAAGGTGTTGCGCGACCGCCACTCATGGATTGACGACCGTCAGCCCGAAGGTAATGGGCCTGCCGCCGATGCATGCGCTATTTTCACCCCATGCGGCACATCCACCTACTCCTTTTCGTGCTTCTTCTTGCATCGGGTTGTGAGGAGCGCGGGTCCGCACATTCCGAAGCGCCTTCGGGTTTCATGCCCAAGCCCATGGGATGGGAGCCCGTGGCGGACGGTCTGATGACACCGGACGGTCTGTTCTATAGTGAGGAGGGACGCTTCTTTGCCGCCTTTCCCGGCAAGCCCGAGCATTCCACCAGCCATGCCAAGCTGGAGGCGGGGGACATCCTGACGCATCTCTACATATATCCTGAAAGCGCCACGCGGTCCTTCCTGGTGGCGTATGCGGATTACCCCACGGCGTACGTGCAGGAGGCGGGCTGGGCGGCCATGATCGATCGGGCCGTGTCCGGCGCATCCAGTGCGCTGGGCGTGGACCACTTCGACGAGCAGACCACCCTGGAGATCAATGGCCAGCATGCCATGCGCTGGCGGGGACGGGCGAAAGGTGTGCACTTCGTCTCCTTGGTGGTGCTGGCCAACAACAGGCTATATCAGGTGAGCGTGGTGAATGATGGCAACTATCCGCAGGAGGAGCTTTACACCCAGTTCCTCGACAAATTCCACATGGTGCCGCCGGGGCAGAACGTGAAGCAACAGGATTGGTGGCCCGAAATGATGGGCGCGGACAGCGCGCACTGAGCTTAGTGTTTCACCCAACGTGCGTGTGACCGGTTTCCCGAGGCGTCGATCATGGTGATCATGTACGTTCCCGGTGCCCAATTTGTCGCATCCACGCGGCTATCCGCGTGTGCGCCGTCAAGCAGTACCGATCGCCCTTGCATATCGCTCACCTCGATCCACCAGCCGTTCATGGCGGGAGAGAGGGGTATCTGAAAATGATCCGTGCCCGGGTTGGGGTGCAGGCGGAATTGGTCTGGGGACAGGTCAGCGAGGCCCGTACCGCTGGTCACCAGCCACCAATCGTTGTGGCGCGTGAGGCTGCCATCCAGTCCCAGACCGAAGTAGGCGTTGATGGCCGAAGATGGCGTGCGGTCCAGCACCGCACCGCGCCGCGTACCGGCCGGGCAGGGCGTGGAATAGGTCCACAGCAGGGTGGTGGAAGAGCCCAGCAGCGAGGTGTCATAGAAGGTGGTCTGGTCCAACGCTCCACCGGCCACGAAGAGCGTGCCCCCCAACATGTTCACGCCCTTGGCCCCATAGCGCGGTCCGGGAAGGTCAGCGTAGAGTTGTGACCAGGAGTCGCTGGCGGGTTGATACCACCAGCAATCGGTCAACGCAGTGAAGGTGTCATCCGCACCGCCGATCACATGGCCGTTGGGCGCAGAGGCAGCGCGGTGGCGGGCCGGTCCGGGCAAACTCGCACGTTGCGTCCAGCTGTCCGTGGCGGGGTCGTAGCGCCAGAGCTCATTGGTGGGCAGGTTGTCCGCCCGCATGCCGGTGGCCACGAAGCCGTGTGTGGCATCGCTGAAGGATGCACAGGCATAGCGGCCCGCTGCGGGAAGGGATGCCTTTTGCGTCCAAGTGTCCGTTGCCGGATCGTAGGCCCAGAGTTCGTTCAGCGGTCCGCTGGCATCAAGCCCGCCGAACAGGTAGCCCGTGTTACCGATGGTGAAGGTGCAGCAGTATTGTCTTGGACTGGCTGGCAGTGCGGCCATGGGGAACCAGGTCCACAGTTCGGTGTCGTACACATACCAGTCGTTCGCGAGCACCCAGCCCACCTGCAGGCCGGTGCCCACATACACGCGATCGCCCAGCGCGAAGCTGGCGGCATCGTCGCGCGGCAGTCCGGGAAAGTCGGGCAGCTGCACCCAGAGCTGGGCGTGTGCATGCCAGGGGACGAACGCCAGCAGGAGCAGCATGCGATGAAGCATGCCCGAAGCTATCCATAAAGCAGCTTGTGGCCAATAGGCTGGACGTTCCATCAATTGGACGAAATGCGCGCAAAGCGGCAGCGCAGGGTTGCAGCCCTTGGCGTGCCTGATCCTTCTTTGGACGCCGCTCCTCCGAAGCGCCTTTGCGGCAATGGATCAGAACGGATACTTCCCCGCCTCGATCATCTTCTTCGCCACCACCCGCCGCAGGTCCTTGGTGTTCAGCGGCTGCGTCTTGGTGAAGCGCTTGGCGCCCATCAGCATGGCCTGCCGCTCGTCGCCCTCGGCGAAGGCGTTCACGGCCTCGCGAGCGTTCTTCGCGATGCGGTCTGCAGCGTCGTGGATGTAGAGCTGCGTCATCGCGATCTGGCCTTCGAGTGATGCCATTCCGGACCCTGAGCCGGAGTCGCCCTTCATCGCCACGAGCTTCAACGTGCGCAGCAGGATGCTCTCCGCCATGTAGGTGTCGATCACCATGTCGGCGATGTGCATCACGATCTCCTGCTCGTCTCCGAGCCCAAGGCCGAGTTTCTGAGCGGCACCGCCGGCCGCCATCAGCACGGCTTTCTTGAAGTTCTTCACATAGCCTTTCTCCAGGCCCAGCAGGCTGTCGTCCGGCTCGCCGAATTCGGGGATGCCCATCAACTCCTGCGCCACTGCCTGCGCGGGCCCCATCAGGTCCAACTGGCCCTTCAGCGCGCGCTTCAGCAGCATGTCCACCGTCAACAGGCGGTTGATCTCGTTGGTGCCCTCGAAGATCCGGTTGATCCGGCTGTCACGGTAGGCGCGCTCCACAGCGCTCTCGGCGCTGTAGCCCATGCCTCCATGGATCTGCACGGCCTCATCCACCACGTAGTCCAGGCATTCACTGCCGGCCACTTTCAGTATTGCGGCCTCGGCGGCATACTGCTCCACGCCTTTCAGCAGCGCGGTGGCGTGGTCGGCGCCGCCGGTCTTGAGTTCCTCGATCGCGCTTTCCATATCGCGCGAGGCTCGGTACAGCGCGCTTTCCAGCACGTAGCAGCATATCGCCATGTCGGCGAGCTTCTGCTGGATCGCGCCAAAGGAGCTGATGGGCTTGCCGAATTGCAGGCGATCGTTGGCGTAAGTGACCGACAGGTCGATCGTCTTTTTCGCACCGCCCAGCGTGGCGCCGGCCAGCTTGATGCGGCCGATGTTCAGGATGTTCACCGCGATCTTGAAGCCGTTCTCGCGCCCGCCCAGCAGGTTCTCCACCGGCACCTTGCAATCGTTGAAGAACACCTGGCGCGTGCTGCTGCCCTTGATGCCCATCTTCTTCTCCTCGGGGTTCAGCGTGATGCCGCCGAAGTCCTTCTCCACGATGAAGGCCGTGAGGTTCTTGTCCGCCTCGCCCGTCTTCGGGTCGGTGACCTTGGCGAAAACGGTGAACACGTCGGCGAAGCCGCCGTTGGTGATCCACATCTTCTGTCCATTGAGGATGTAGTGCCTGCCGTCGTCGCTCAGCACGGCCTTCGTCTTGCCGCTGTTCGCGTCGCTGCCGCTGCCGGGCTCTGTGAGGCAGTAGGCCGCCTTCCATTCGCCCGTGGCCATCTTCGGCACATATTTCTGCTTCTGCTCAGGCGTGCCGTAGTAGAGCGTGGGCAGGGTGCCGATGCCGGTGTGCGCCGCGATCGCCACACTGAAGCTGTGACCCGCACCGGTGATCTCCGTCACCAGCATGCCGGTGAGGAAGTCCTTGCCGAAGCCGCCGTACTCCTCGGGCACGCTGATGCCCAGCAGGCCCAGTTCACCGGCCTTGTCCAGCAGCCCCGGCATCAGCCCTTCCTCCAGCGCGTCGATGCGGTCCAGGTGGGGCCACACGTGCTGCTCCAGGAACTCGTGCGAGCTCTGCGCGATCATGCGCTGCTCCTCGTTGAATTCCTCGGGGATGAAGATGTCCTGCGGGTCGCTCTCGCGGATCAGGAATTCGCCGCCCTGGAGGGCCTTGGGTTTGGTTTCAGTTGCCATGACTTCTGGAATTCAAAGGTTCTAACGTGGGGAGGGGGAGTTCGTTCGAGTGTACGGATGCCCCAGATCTTTATTTCTTCTTGGCCTTGGTATAGGGCTTCTTTTTCGGAGGTAGGAAATTACTTCCGGACACCACCGGCTTCCCGGTCTTCTGGTCCAACTCCAGCCGCGCCTTCTTCGCGATGCCGCCCCCTTTCCGCGCCGCCACTTTGTTCTTGGGCATGCCCGTGGCCTGCTCGGTCTCGGCGATCTGCCGCGTGCTCAGCTCAGCCAGCGCGGTGAAGATCAGCTCGGCCTCGGTCATGTGGTCGCGGAGGTTCTGGGTCTTCCGGCCTTTGATGGCCTTGTGGTCCTTCACCGTCACGCCGCTCCACTCCTGGTGGATGATGTTCGTGAGGATCGCGAACTCTTCACCTTCCTTGATGTCGTGGTCCTTCCAGTAGTCGGTGAGTTTGTTGCGCGTCTCCTGGCCCATCATCCGCTGCTGGATCCACTTCTCGCTACGGCCATGCTTCAGCCAGAGCTCGCGTGCGCGATCCACGGATAGGCTCGGATCGGCCATCTCTTGCATCCGCTCATAGCCCACCTTCGCCAGCCAGAGTTTGATCGGTTCCGCCTTCGGGCTGGGAACGGATTGGACCAGTCGCAGCAAGGTCTCGGCCTTGGCCACGTCCGTCTCCCGCATCTTGCCGTCCTCGGCGGGCAATTTCAACCGGTTACAATCTGTAACCAGTTGACTTCCCTCCTGGGCCAGCCTGTGCTTCAGCACCTTCCAGTAGTTGCGTGCGGCCTGGTAGTCGGGCTGCTCGATCAAAGCGGCAACAATGTCGATCACCGAGAACCACCAGGTCTCCGTGACATCATCATAGAGCCTGCGGATCTGATGCTGCTCGAACAGCGTGGCGGAGGGAAGGAGGGCGATCATGCTTTGTAAGCCGAAGCTTTAGCGAAGGATTGGTTTCAGCGGGTGACGGCTTCTTCGTCAACGCGCGTTGAACAACATACGATGGAGGACGGGGGGGTCATCGTCCTAATTCGGCTCACGGTAGCCGCGCAGATTGATTTGATACGCTTCGGTAGTTTCAGGTAGGAACATCGCTTTGATCTTCTCTCGCACCGGTCTGTCGTCACATTCTGTTATCGTGACCGTGAAGTCGGTCCCTAGGTACGCTTGCACATCCGAGACACCGTGCTTGAGCCCTTCTTCTACCATGACGAGCAATCGCTCAACGTCTTTCCAGTTTCCTGCCTGACCCCACCTGATCATCTCTCGAGCGACCTCAGATAGAATGGTGCTGTGTAACGCAGGTTCATCCTTCCAATCCAACTCTTGCCAAACCAGTAGCCGCTCAATGCCCGGGAAGAACAGCTGAATGTTGTCGTAGAACAGGGCGAACGTTATGCCCGGATTCGGGTGTATGACCAGGTCCTTAGTCATTGCTCAATTCAACAACTCGAACACGCTCGCCGCCCCCTGGCCCGTCCCCACACACATCGTCACCACGCCGTACTTCTGCTTCCGCCGACGCATCTCAGAAAAGAGCTGCACGCTCAGCTTCGTGCCTGTACACCCCAGCGGATGCCCCAGCGCGATCGCCCCACCGTTCACGTTCACGATCTCCGGGTCGATGCCCAGCTCGCGCACCACCGCCAGTGATTGCGATGCGAAGGCCTCGTTCAGCTCGAACAGCCCGATGTCGTTCAACTTCAGCCCGGCCTTCTCCAGCGCCTTCGGCACCGCCGCCACCGGACCGATGCCCATGATGCGCGGTTCCACGCCGGCCACGTGGTAGGAGAGGAGGCGCGCGATCGGCTTCACGCCAAGTTCCTTCAGCATGCGCTCGCTCACCACCAGCACGAAGGCCGCGCCGTCGCTGGTCTGGCTGGCGTTGCCGGCCGTCACGCTGCCCTTCGCATCGAACACCGGCTTCAGCTTCGCCAGGCCTTCCAGGGTGCTCGCGCGCGGACCTTCATCGGTGTCCACCACGTACTGCTCCACCTGGCGCTTCTCCTTCGCATCTAGGTACACGCGCTCCACGGTGTAGGGCACGATCTCGTCCTTGAACTTGCCGGCGCTGATGGCGGCCAGCGCCTTCTCATGGCTGCGCAGGCTGAAGGTGTCCTGGTCCTCTCGGCTCACCTTGAAGTCGCGTGCCACGGCCTCGGCGGTGAGGCCCATGCCCCAGTAGTACGTGGGGTCCGCCTTGCCCACCTTGGCGTTCGGCACAATGCGCCAGCCACCGAAAGGGATCGGACTCATGCACTCCACGCCGCCCGCCACGATCATGTCGGCCTGCCCGCTGTGGATCTTGGCCGCCGCGATGGCGATGGTCTCGCTTCCGCTGCTGCAGTAGCGGTTCACCGTCATGCCCGGCACCTTGTCGGTGTTCAGGCCCATCAGGCTGATCATGCGGCCGATGTTCAGGCCCTGCTCGGCCTCGGGCGTGGCGTTGCCCACGATCACATCGTCGATGCGGTCGCGCTCCAACCCGGGCACCGAGCCCACGAGGTGGTTCACCACGTGCGCGGCCAGGTCATCCGGACGCGTGAAACGGAATTTGCCGCGGGGAGCTTTGCCTACGGCGCTGCGGAAACCGGCGATGATGTATGCGTTCATGGAAATGCGGTCTTAGGTATGAGGGTCCTAGGTCTCTGGTCCTAGGCCTTAGGTCCGCCCACTCCTTGACGAGTCGTGGGCTTGAGTGTTTGTTGAAGCTTGAAGGTGCGGTTGGCGATGCTCTCGATGTCCTTGGTCAAGGCGGCCACCGCGTCCTTGCTGAAGTAGCCGAGTTCCGCGCCGATGATCAGCTGGGTATCGACTTCGAACGCTGAACCGATGGCAATACCGAGGAACTGATGGAATTCACCGTTGGAGTTCCGTCCAGCACCTTCAGCGATATTGGAAGCAACGGAAACAGCAGCACGACGCAACTGGCTCCGCAGGCCATAGGTCTCTTCCTTCGGAAGCGTTGCGGAAAGGACATGAACGTTCTTCGCGAGCGTGATCGCGTCCTTCCAGATATCTAGGTTCTTGAACCGATTCATTTCTCGTGTACGTCAGGCCTTGGACCTAGGACCTGAGACCTAGGGCCAAGGCATTCTCAATTCCTCAACACCTTCCCACTCGTGATGATGCTTTGCAACCGCTCCAACGTCTTCCGCTGCATGCACAACTCCACGAAGGCCTTGCGCTCCAGGTCCAGCAGGTACTGCTCGCTCACCTCCGTCGCCTCGCTCAAGTCCCCCCCGCACATCACATACCCCAGCTTCTCGCTGATCAGCGCATCGTGCTGGCTGATGTAGTTGCCGCTGAGCATGCTGTTGGCGCCCACGTACACGATGCCGAGGCCTTCCTGGCCCAGCACCTTGATGTCCTTGCGCGGTGCGGGCTTGGTGTAGCCCTTGTTCCAGAGGTCCAGCGCACATTGCTTGGCGTAGGCCAGCTGGTGGGCGCGGCTCACGATCACCTCGTCCTGGCCCTTGCGCAGGTAGCCGAGCGCGAAGGCCTCGTGCCCGCTGGTGGCCACCTTGGCCTGGCCGATGGTGAGGAAGCGCTCGCGCATGGCGTTGATGCGGATGTCGCCCTCCTTCAGTTCGTCGGCGAGGCGCAGGGCGAACTCCTTGGTGCCGCCGCCGCCGGGGATCACGCCCACGCCGAACTCCAC
>JAEUSU010000028.1 GCA_016788635.1 Flavobacteriales bacterium
CCATCGGGATCGAAATGGCAGGGACCGGTCCATCGCTCCTGCTCCAGGGACCCTTTCCATCCGATGCCGCCCGAGCGGTCCGTCTCGACCTCATTATGCAGGATGACCTCACCGTTCCGCCCGAATGAGAGGACCTGCACATAGATGACACCTGAAATGGACCCACCGTTGTACATGTCCGTGAGCACGAGCGGTCCTGTTCGGAACGTCATGCCCAACACCTTGGTGATCTCCATGGCCTTGAGCCTGTACGGACCGCTCAGCCCCGCACCAGCTTCTTGTACTTCAGGCGCTGCGGGATGATGTCGCCCACGCGCTTCTTGTAGTTCTCCTCGTACTCGCTGAATCCGCCCTCGAACCAGTACACCTTGCTGTCGCCCTCGAAGGCGAGGATGTGGGTGCAGACCCGGTCCATGAACCAACGGTCGTGGCTGATGATCACCGCGCAGCCGCTGTAATCCTGGATGGCCTCCTCCAGCGCGCGCAGTGTGTTCACGTCGAGGTCGTTCGTCGGTTCGTCCAGCAGCAGCACGTTGCTGCTCTGCTTCACGGTCATGGCCAGGTGCAGGCGGTTGCGCTCGCCACCGGAGAGGATGCCCACCTTCTTGTTCTGGTCGGTGCCGCTGAAGTTGAAGCGGCTCAGGTAGGCGCGCGAGTTCATCACCACGTTGCCGAAGGTGATGTTCTCCAACCCGCCTGTGAGCACCTCATAGACGGTCTTGTCCGCGTGGAGGTCCTTGTGGCTCTGGTCCACGTAGGCCAGCTGCACGGTGTCGCCGATGGTGATGCTGCCGCTGTCGGGCTTCTCCTGGCCCATGATCATGCGGAACAGGGTGGTCTTACCAGCGCCGTTGGGGCCGATGATACCCACGATGCCAGCAGGTGGCAGTGCGAAGCTGAGCCCGTCGATCAGCAGACGGTCGCCGTAGCCCTTGCTGACATCCTTGAACTCAATGACCTTGTCGCCCAGACGCGGTCCGTTGGGAATGAAGATCTCCAGCTTGGCCTCTTTCTCCTTCACGCTCTCGCTCTGCATCTTCTCGTAGTTGGCGAGACGGGCCTTGCTCTTGGTGCGGCGGGCGCTGGCATTGCTGCGCACCCACTCCAGTTCCTGCTTCAACACGCGTTGGCGCTTGCTCTCGCTCTTCTCCTCCTGGGCCAGGCGGGCGGTCTTCTGCTCCAGCCAGTTGGTGTAGTTGCCCTTGTAGGGAATGCCTTCGCCGCGGTCCAGTTCCAGGATCCAGCCGGCCACGTTGTCGAGGAAGTAACGGTCGTGGGTGATGGCGATCACCGTGCCCTTGTAATCGGCAAGGTGGTGCTCCAGCCAGGCCACGCTCTCCGCGTCCAGGTGGTTGGTCGGTTCGTCCAGCAGCAGAATGTCGGGGCTTTGCAGCAGCAGCCGGCACAAGGCCACGCGGCGGCGCTCACCGCCCGAGAGCACCTTGATCGGCTGATCGGGCTCGGGACAGCGCAGGGCATCCATGGCGATGTTCAGCTTCTGGTCGATGTTCCACGCATCGGCCGCCTCGATCTTGTCCTGCAACACCCCTTGACGCGCGATGAGCTTGTCCATCTTGTCGGGGTCGTTCAGGATCTCCTCGTCGGCGAACTTGTTGTTCACCTCCTCGTACTCCTTCAGCAGGTCCATGATGGGCTGCACGCCTTCGCGCACGATGTCGATCACGGTCTTGCTCTCGTCCAGCTCGGGCTCCTGCTCCAGGTGGCCGATGCTGTAGCCGGGGCTCAGGTGTACATCGCCCTCGAAGGTCTTCTCCTTGCCTGCGATGATGCGCATCAAGGTGGACTTACCACTGCCGTTGAGACCGAGGATACCGATCTTGGCGCCGTAGTAGAACCCGAGGTAGATGTCGTTGAGGATCTTCTTGCCGGAAGGGAGGGTCTTCCCCACCTTCACCATATTGAAGATTATCTGACGTCCTTCTTCTGCCATGTCTGATCGTGCTGGTTCGCTGTTCGTGTAAGCTATGGTGTGGGCCATGCAAGCCCCCCACCGGTCGGGAACGACTTTCTACCGGGTCCCGAACGGAGCTCCCTTTCCGTTCCGGGCCGCGAAGATCTGCGATCCATCCCGTTCCCCGACCAGTTCGGGTGCGGAAAACGCCTCCGGATCGAGCTGATGCAGCCGGAGCACCTGGTCCACGCTCCAATCCTTGCGGTCACTGAGCACAACGTAGACCTTGCCATCCGCTCCCGGAGCCCCCTTCAACTGAATGAGGGGAACGCCCTCGGTCCGCAACACGAACCGGGCCACGGCATCGGTCCGTGGTTCACCTACCACGCGGTCGCCCGCTTCCAATATCGGTCTGACCTGTTTCACCAATTGTACCACCTCTTTCTGGCGCGGAACACGGTCCTGAATAACATGCATACCGAAAAGACCGAGCGCAACGAACAGCACTAAACTGGCGGCCGCAGATCGTTCCCGCTTACCCAGCGAAGGGAATACCTTGTCCTGGAGGAACTTCAGCAAGTAGAACAGCGCAATGGCCGAACTCAAGTGGAAAATGAACAGGGTGTACAACCACTTCCTAGGCTGCCCCACATCGGCGATGACCAGGACCATGGGCACCGCGCCCAAGAGCATGGCCAGCAACAATGTCCTGAACTTGGTGGAGATGTAAGCCGCGTGGACAACCCCTATGAAACCCAACAAGGCTATCCATACCGTTGCGGTATCCGAGAGGTACACCCAAAGGTCCAAGGCAGCATCGGTGTGCCCGACCACAAAGCGGCCCCAGTTCCGCTCGGCATGATCGCCTTGCCTGAAGACCTGGTCAACTCCCTGGTCAAGGATGACCGGTAAGTAAAGCAGCACTGCCAAGGCCAGTGTCAGAACGAACGAGAGCCCCAATCGCAATAACCGACCATCCAGCGAACGCTCATAATTGACCAAGAGCGAAAGGAGCACCCAGATGTAGACCATGAGCATTCCATAGATGGCCGTGGGCACGGACCAGATGCCCAAGGCTGCACACACGCCCATCAGAAGTCCAGAGAACAGGTTATCCTCCTTGATGAAATGCCGGCCAGCCAACAAGGCCATCACCATGAACAACCAGGCCAGGCTAAAGCCTCGAGCAAGGGCCGAATACTCTACCAGCCCGCCGGAACCGGCCACCAAGGCCAAGGCCATGAGCGCGATGTAACGATTGAACATGGCCCTGACGAACAGGTAGAACAAGGGCATGACGAGCACACCGGCGATGTAGGCCGGTAGCCGCACGGATACCAACGACACGCCGAAGATGCCGGTGCTCAACTTCACCAGCAGCGTGTACAGGATATGGTTGGTGTAGTGGCTCAGGTCGCCGACCAACCGGCCTACTGGAAGGGTGGCGAAACGCAGGTAGCCAATGGCCTCGTCGGTGGTGATGGGTTGGAAGAGCATCCACCCACGCAGCAAGGCCCCACCGATGACCAGCAGCGCCACCCAACGCTTGTGCGGCGTGGAGGTCCGTTTAGTGTACCGCTCCCGCACGTCGCGGAGGTCGGCAACGAACCGTTGCCACGCACTGCCCTGCACCACACGTGCGGACGAGCGTGACCTGCGCCCTTTGCGCGACGACTCGTAATAATTCTCCGACATGCCCAGGCTGCGGTTATACTTCCAGGTCCGTGAGTAACGACTCTAACGGTGCACCTGTGACATGGACACGATGCTGTCCACCACGAACTTGCTGTGCCCTCGCCATGGCAAGGCGGCCAGGTATTCCCGGTAGTGCAGGTTGAACTGGTTGCCACTGTTCACCATCAGTTCCTGGGCCACTTGGGGGTCCTCCACCGAGAACATGAACTCAAAGCTCTCCAGCGTACCGTTCTGGCTCCGGATGCCGGTCTGTATCATCTTGCCTTCGTAGGTCTTGAACAGCACCCCCTTGTGGACAATGTAGTTCAGTTCACCGGCCTTCACACCGGTGCCGAATACCCAGAAGTACCGCATGTATCCGATCGCTCCGAGCACGAGCACGAGGATCAACAGGACCTTCCAGAGGTGTTTGCGCATGACCTATGCTTTGGGCCGAAGATAGCCCTGCGGGTGCATGCGCAGGGTGGCACCGCTCATCCCCGGCACCTGACCGTTCATCACTAACCAGTACTTTGTTTTGCATAGTACTAACCTTTGCCCATATGTTTGCATCGTCAAGTACCATCCGCAACAGAACACCTGACGCATGAACGTCGAGAACACCAAGGCACAGATGCGGAAAGGCGTGCTGGAATATTGTATCCTCAGCACCCTTTCGCAGGGAGAGCTGTATCCGTCGGACATCCTGGCCAAACTGAAGGAGGCCAAGCTGATCGTGGTGGAAGGCACGCTCTACCCCCTATTGAACCGCCTGAAGGACGCCGGGCTGCTCACCTACCGCTGGGAGGAGTCGCGCTCGGGCCCGCCACGCAAGTACTACACCCTCACCCCCTTGGGCGAGAAGTTCCTGGCCGAACTGGACCAGACCTGGGATGAATTGAGCCTCGCCGTAAAAAAGACCACCCGCAGGACGCGTTAATGAACCACCGATGAAAAAGACCCTCACAGCCAACATCAGCGGCACGGTGTTCCACATTGAAGAGGACGCCTACGAGCAACTGAGCCGGTACCTCAATACCATTCGCGGCCAATTCGCCAGCACCGATGGACGCGACGAGATCATGGCCGATATCGAGGCCCGCATCGCAGAGCTCTTCACCGACCTGCTCGGCGGCATACGCAGCGTGGTGACCATAGCCGACGTGGAACAGGTGATCCGCACCATGGGCCGTCCCGAGGACTATGCCGATGGTGGCACCGAACAAGGCCATACCGGCACCCAACAGGACAACGGCTACCAACAAGGTTCCGGTCGCAAGCGCTTGTTCCGCCATCCGGTGGACAAGTGGGTGGGCGGTGTGCTCGGTGGTATTGCGGCCTACCTCGGTACCGACCCGCTGTGGATGCGCATCCTCTTCATCCTGCTGTTCATCTTCGGATTGGGCTCCCCCATTCTCATCTACCTCATCCTGTGGATCCTGGTGCCTGTAGCGGACAGCGCTGCAGAGCGACTGATGATGGAAGGAGAACCGGTTACCGTGGACAACCTGAAACGGGCCTTCGAGGAGGGCGCCGACCGTATGAAGCGCGGGGCGGAACAAATGGCCCGCGAAGCCGACGAACTGGGCCGCAAATGGTCAAGCGAACAGGGAAGGCAGCGCCAGCGTGAAGCCTTCAGTGGCGTAGAGCGGTTCGCACAGGGCATCGTTGGGGTGCTCGCGAAGATCGTTGGGGTGCTGCTGCTTATTGGTGGTGCAGTGGTCACCATCGCGTTGTTGGGCCTGCTCATCGGTGGAGGTACCATCACCTATGACAGCCTCATTGGATTGGGCGATATCGCCATGTTCGACCTGGCCTCCGTGGTGTTCGACAGCGCGCAGCAAGGCATGTGGTTCACAGTGTGCGTGGTACTGCTGGCCCTGATCCCGGCGCTCGGCGCGTTCATCGGTGGACTACGCCTGCTCACCGGGCTGCGCGCCCCGCAATGGATGGGATGGCTGATGAGCACTGCATGGATGGCCGCACTGGTGGTGGTGATCATCATCGGCATCCGTTTGGGCAACGACATGGGCCACGATCAACGCATTATTGAGGAAGTGCCACTGGCCCAACCCGCAGGCCAGACCCTCTACCTGGGTGCCGACGATATGCGCGGCCTAAGCCATGACGTGAACATGGAATACGACGATGGCCGTGTGAAGTGGGACATGGACGGCCTTCAACTGACCCCGGACAGCATCCACATCGCTTGGGCCGAGTTGGACGTGAAGCCCAGCCCTGACAGCCTGTTCCACTTGTTGGTTCACCGCAGGGGACATGGTCGCAGTGACAAGATGGCCACCGCACGTGCGAGCCACATCCGATACAACTACACACAGCAGGATTCCATGGTGCTGTTCTCTCCCTGGGTGAACGTGCCTGCTGGAGACAAACTGCGGGCCCAATATGTGCGCTTCGTGGTTCAGGTGCCCGTTGGGCGCGCCGTGCACTTCCAGGGCGGCGTTGGCTTCCTGCTGGATGACGTGAAGAATGTGACAAACACGTGGGACGAGGACATGGTCGGCCGCACGTGGACCATGACCAGCAACGGTCTCAGCAGCAGCGTGCGTCCAGAGGAAGTGCCGGATGATCTGCCTCTCCCCAAGGAGAGCGGCTCCGGTAATGCGGCAGCGTCCAACACGACCAGTGCGCAACAAAATACCGAGCGTCAACCGCTGCCCACTACGCTACCGAGCGTGATCTCGCTCCTGGGAAGTTCCATCCATTGAACCCGCGCCGGCGCAGTGAGGGCTGAACACCGCGCGGGTCCTATCGCCCTGTCCGCTTCTGTGGACGGGGCGATCTTCTTATCCACCGATCAGTTCAGCTTCACAACGCGGCCATGGCGCTCTTCGCTGGCCGTGGCGATCCGCACCTGGTAGGTTCCCGCGGGAAGCTTGACCACATCAGCCACTTGAAGGGAGGCACCCGGCATCAGCACCACTTGCTGTTCCAGCACCGCACGACCATCGGCTGCGATCACCGTAAGCGTGGCCTGGCCCGTCATATCGGGCACATCCACCGTAAAGTGGTCCACTATAGGGTTGGGGGCGATACGGCAAAGGGCATTCCTGGTCATACCTTCCGGAACTCCGACCGGCAACAGGCCACCCTTGGCCACATTCAGTGTATAGGCCGTAGCACCTTGGCGATGGGTGATGTAGCCGACCACACGCAGGTTGCTGATGTTCCATTCAGCGGGTACCGACCGTGTGAACGTGTGGCTGTAATTCGTACCGGCCACTGGTGCTGAAGGCACTGCGCTCGGGACGCCGAGGGTACCTCCCATCACGTCGCGCACGATCTGCTCGTGCATGTAATTGGCCGGTGCATTGTTCTGGGTGCCGGACATGTTGTCCTCCAATAGGTACGCGTTCAGGGTGAAGTCGCCATTGAATGCCGTTTGGAAGTTGGCCGTGACCGTGACCGTGAGGTCGCGCGTCCACTCGTTCACCGTGGCGTTCACCGAGATGGAAACGGGAGACACCCCCTGCAACCGAGCCTGCGTTTGGGCATCCCACTGGTCGTGGTCCGGGTTGGGTGCATACATCCCATACTCCCCTTGGTCCAGCACACCGGCCGGGGTGTAGGTAACATTGTACTGGTTGAAGTATTGCGTGCTTGATGGTGAGGAATACTCATCCGCCGCATGATGCTTGGCCACCACGATGTGCGGGTCGGTGTTCAACAGGTTGCCCATGGTGTTGGCGGGCGGGCAGTATGGGCACCAAGTGCCGGTCCACGCGTCCAACAAGACCGCCTTCTCGCTCCACTGGGAGATCGCGGAAACGGGGAAGAACAAGGTGTCGTTCGCCGGGTTGGTCTCCCCGAAGGTGACCACCCAGATCTTCAGCATGCCAGTTCCCGCCGTAACTGGCGCAAAGGCCGTCGGATGCGTGTACGGCCAATACTGGTTTCCGGTGATGCCGGTGGTGTTCTGCCAGAACCCTTCGTTCACAGCACCATTACCCCAACGCCAATCCACGCGGAAAGTGAACAACGGCGAACTGCTGAAGTTGCGGACCCGGACATCGATCGAGTTCGTGGAACCCGTGCGGATGAAGCGGGGGATGTAGTAGTTGGTGAGGTAGGCATCCTGCGCGCCGGCCGCAGCCGCAGTGGTGAACAAGGAGGCCATCAACAGGGAACGGAGCATTCCGCGCATAAGCTGGGGATTCGTGGTGGACGAAGGTAATCCGCCGATCTTGGTCGTTATGCAGGACCTTACCTTCGTGCCTTGCATTCACAACCCATGAGCAAAGCCTCCAAGATCAAGCAGTTCGACCCGAACAGCCCCGCTTCGGCCAATGCCAACATCTATGGTCTTCCCTTCACGGCCGAAGAGAGCGACATTGTGCTCGTCCCCGTGCCTTGGGAAGTGACCACAAGCTATGGCGGTGGTACTTCGCATGGCCCGGCGGCAATCCGCGAGGCCAGCTTCCAAGTGGACCTGTACCACCCGGAGTTCCCTGACCTGTGGAAACGCGGCATCCATATGGACGAGGTGCCCAAGGCCCTGTTGGAGCAAAGCAAGGCGCTGAAGAAGGAGGCCGCCCACGTGATCGACCTGCTGGTGAACGGCGGCAACGAAAAGCAGAAGACCCGTGCCCAGAAGGCCTTGGAGATGGTGAATGCAGAGTGCGCTGTGATGAACGATTGGGTGGAACAGCGCTGTGGCTACTGGATGGACCAAGGTAAAATGGTGGGCCTTGTGGGTGGCGACCACAGCACACCGCTAGGCCTCTTCCGCGCCCAGGCAGCTCGCCACAAGAAGTTCAGCATCCTTCACATTGATGCGCACCTCGATCTGCGCATCGCCTACGAAGGCTTCACCTATAGCCACGCCAGCATCCTGTACAACGCACTTTCCATCAAACAACTGGACAGGGTCGTGAGCGTGGGCATCCGCGACTTCTGCGCTCAGGAGAACGACGTGTTCCTTAAGGAAAAAGGACGTGTCCGGGTTGTACGCAGCGCCGATATCCGTCGCCAGCAGTTCGACGGCGTGACGTGGAAAGAGCAATGCGACGCGATCATCGAAGCCCTTCCGGAAAAGGTGCACATCAGTTTCGACATTGATGGCCTCGACCCCACCCTATGCCCCAACACGGGCACTCCGGTGCCGGGCGGTTTCCAGTTCGAGGAAGCCACCTACCTGTTGTCGCGGTTGGCCCGCAAACGCACCATCATCGGCTTCGACCTGGTGGAGGTGACACCGGGCAAGGATGAATGGGACGCCAACGTGGGCGCACGCCTGCTTTGGCACCTGTGCGGCGTAATGGCCGGCCGAAAGGCCTAACGCGTCCCCCAGGCCTGTTGAAGCGCGCCGAGGAAGGTGGAATGGTCCTGCGCGCCGCTTACGGCGAACCGTCGATCGAACACGAAGAACGGCACACCGCGCACACCGATACCGCGTGCTTCCTGCTCGTCGGCGCGAACCTCTGCGGTAAAAGCGGTAGTGCTCAGCATCTGGGCCACTTCGCCCCCATCAAGCCCTGCTTCGGAACCCAACCTGATCAAGGTGGGCACATCGGCAAGGTGTGCACCTTCCGTGAAATAGGCCTTGAACAACCGCTCCTTCATGGCATCGCCAAGCCCTTTCGTCTTGGCGAACTGCAGTAGGCGGTGCGCATCGAAACTGCTGCCCATCACGGCGATGTCCATGTTGTAGGTGAGCCCGACCGTATTGGCCCGCTCCACCACACCTGCCACCCGTGCCTTGGCATCGTCGCGGGTGCCACCGTACTTGGTCGCAAGCATGCCATACATGTCGTGCTCGCTGCGTGCTGGTGCTTGTGGATCAAGCTCGAAGCTGCGCCAGATCACGTTCACCTTGTCCCGTTCAGGGAAATGGGACAACGCCCGTTCGAACTCACGTTTGCCGATGTAACAGAACGGACAGACCACATCGCTCCAGATCTCTACCGTCAGTGTTTGTTCAATGTTCTTCATGTTCAATGCGATCGAGGCCGAATGATATGCGATGGATGGTTCCCGCGCTTTAAGCAATCCCCCCCTCTGCACCTATGCGCTCGTTCGCTGGGCGCAAAGGTGGGCGGCGCGCTCAACACCCCAACGTGAAGAATTGTCAAGTCAGCACGTGCGTTGACAAGAGTACTTGGGGTTGCTTTACCTACTGAACCATGCACTGTCCTCGTTTACATGAACTGGCCCTGGCCGTCTGCTTGACCGTAGGGTTGAGCGCATGGGGCCAATCCACTTGGCGGGTGGACAGTGCCATGGCCACATGGCCCCTGCAACAGGCCGTGCAATTAGACCGGGTTCGCACTGCACCAGGTGTGATCAGGGCGATGGATACCCGCGACCTGCACACAGCACTTAAACGTGAGGCACCCGGCATACCCGTGTTCGCAGATGAACTGGTGGCCTATTACGTTGACCTCTACGGGGAGCGGAACCGCGAACAGTTCAGGGCCATGCTTGGGATGGCAGCGAACTACTTTCCGCTGATCACATCGGAACTCACCCAGGCCGGATTGCCTTCAGAGCTCATGTACCTGCCAATGGCCTTGAGCGGCATGAACACCTTGGCTGGATCGGTTCGGGGAGAGGCGGGCTTGTGGATGCTGACCTACCCCGTAGCGATCAAAGCCGGGTTGATCGTAACGGCAGATGTGGATGAACGCAGAGATGCGTTGTTGGCAACCCGCGCCGCCGTTGCCGAACTGAAACGCATAAAGGCCCAGTACCCGGACCCACAATTGTTCCTATTGGCCGCGACCTGCGGGCCTGCGAACGTGGAGCGTGCGCTAATGCGGAGCAAAGGCGCGAACGACCTACGCACCCTGTACACTCATGTGGACCCTGCCCAACGCGATGTGCTACCATTGCTAATGGCCTTCCTCCATTTATCCGCTAACGCGAGAACCTTCGGGATTGAAGCCATTCCCGTAGATGCGAAAGAAGAAGCCGATACAGTACATACATCGCGTCCACTTCGCCCTTCTGAACTGGCGGCCTGCCTGGACATGCCTGCATCAAGGCTTCATGCGCTGAACCCCACACTTTGCGGGCGTTACTGGCCGGCCTACACGACCTTGTTGCTTCCCAAAGGCACAAAGGACCGCTTCGATCAATGCCACAATACGGACGTACGGACCGTTATCGAAAACGGTCAGAACACCGAGGGAACGAAGCCCTTGCCCATTCCCACAGGCAGGACCGTTGTGAACTACAAGGTGCGTGCTGGCGACAGCTTGGGCGCCATTGCAGAGAGGCATGGCGTAACTGTACACGAGATCAAGACATGGAATGAATTGCGCAGCGATCGGATAGCCGCTGGCGACCAACTGGTGCTTTACGTGCGACCGAGCAACACCACCAAAGATGAAGAGCGGCCAACACCACCAGCGAAAACGGGGCAGGTACACAAGGCTCCGGGCAGTACGGAAGAGTTCATATGGTACACAGTTCGCAAAGGCGATTCACTGTACGCCATTGCGAAACGCTACCCCGGTGTGGACGCCAATGACCTGATGCGCATCAACGGTATCTCTGACGGCATAAGACCCGGCCAACGGATCAAGATCCCCAAGACCAAATGAGACCGGGGCGCGTACTGCTCTTCCTGCTGGCCACACTGGCCATGCTCGCGCTTATCGGGCAATTGATACCCTCGCAAGGACTTCGGATCACATCCGGCTTGACGCTTCATTTCCCGAACGCGAAAGAGGTCCTGTTCCCGCGTCCTGTGGAAAAGGCGGACATCGACTTCATCCTTCAACTGTCCACGGATAGCACTGAGGACGGTGTTCCCGATGCCTTCCCTGATTCGCTATTGGACCAACGGGCCGTGCGCGTGGACACTTCCAAGCTCGCACCCTTGGCGGAGCGCATCCGACTGCACTATCCCAACAACGACAGGAGCGTTCTATTTCCACTGTTCGCTGCATTGGAAAGCGCTCCCGGCACACCGCATCCGGTCCGCATCCTTCACTACGGCGACTCGCAGCTGGAAGGTGACCGCATCACAGCATACCTCCGCAACAAACTGCAGGTCCTCTTTGGCGGGAATGGTCCAGGGTTGGTCTCCGTTGTGGAGATCACACCTCACTTCAGCGTTGCGCATGAAGCCAGCGAGAACTGGGAACGCTTCAGTGTGATGGAACGCAACCAGCCCGCAGGCATGGCCAAACGGTTCGGCGCCATGGGAGCGATAACGCGCTTCAGCCCATTGTTGGCCGACACTGCAGCCTTGGACACGAACATCCACACGGCCACATTCACGTTGCGCCCCAACGAAAGGTCCTATAACAAAGCCCGCACCTGGCAACGCTGCCGCATTTGGTTCGGACATCACAGGGCTCCCATTACGATGGAGGTGTTCGCCAATGGCGAGAGCCTTGGTCGTGAAACGGTCGCTGCTTCACAGGAAACACTGGAGCGCAGCTGGACCTTCAATACACCGCCGAACGAACTGCGCTTTGTGTTCACCGGTGCGCATTCGCCGAACGTTTACGGAGTATCCATGGAAAGCCGGAACGGGGTGGTGATGGATAACCTGGCGATGCGCGGTGCCTCTGGACTGGAGCTGCGCAATACCGATCAGAATGTGCTCCGCGCCATGTACAATGCGCTCTCTCCATCGCTCTTCATCCTTCAATACGGAGGTAATGTGCTGCCCTACATGAAGAGCACCGAACAGGCCAAGGACTACGGGCGCGCCATTGGCAATGATATTGCACGGATCAAGCGCTTGGTACCCGGGGCATGCGTGATCGTTATCGGACCAAGCGACATGAGCATCAAGGAAGGCGACCAGTTCATAACACGCCCTTATCTCGAGGACGTACGCGATGCGATGAAAGCCAGTTCGCTTGCAGCAGGGGCGGTTTTCTGGGACATGTACGATGCCATGGGCGGTCGCAACAGCATGGCCAGCTGGGTGGCCGCAGACCCTCCCCTCGCCGCCGAGGACTACACACACTTCAGCCCGCTCGGTGCCCGCAAGATCGCCGAGCTGTTCCACGAGGCCCTGATCCGCGACCTCGCCACTTACCAACGCCAACAACCATGATAGCGCTTCAAAGTGGCATCTCCGCCTTACTGTTGTCCGCAGTGCTTTCGGCACGAGCACAGCCCAACCCTCTGATGGTCCCCGAACATCCGTTCGTGAACTACGCGGCCAACCGTATTGTCATGAATGGTGATCCGGACAGTTGGCTCAGCTACCACCGCAAGTTGGATCAATTGGTGTTCGAGGGCAAAGGCCAGATCAACGTGGTACACTTTGGTGGTTCTCACGTTCAGGCTGATATGTGGACCATGGAATTGCGCCAGCGGATGCAGACCCTTGTCCCTGGGATACGGGCAGGACGAGGGTTGATCTTCCCATATAGCATGGCGCGAACGAATAATCCATACTGGTATGAACCGACCTTCACAGGCAATTGGTCCGCTGTGCGAAATGTCACCCAGGCCGACTCATCCGTGCTCGGAGTGGCCGGGATATCCGTGACCACGAAAGACCCGGTCTCCGAGTTGAAGGTCCGATTCCGTGGAGAGGCCTACTCTGGCTATTCGTTCGATCGGGTGCGCGTACTTCACCACATGGACAGCAGCTTCGAGGTGCATGCCTGGGACAGTGATAGCACGTTGCGCATTTCCCGCCAAGTGAACGAACGTGAGGGATACACCGAGTTCGTTTACGACCGGCTCGTTGATACACTTCGAGTCCGATTCCTTCGGACGGATACAGTGCTTCAAAAGCAGTTCACATTGCGCGGCATCGTACTCGATGGACCTGACCCCGGCATGATCGTGCACTCGTGCGGGGTGAACGGTGCCAGCACAAAGAGCTGGTTGCGGTGCCAGGACATGCCACGTGAGCTCGCATTGCTCAAGCCGGATCTTGTCATCCTCTCCATTGGGATCAACGATGCGCACGACCCCGACTTCTCCCCGTCCCTTTACGAGGCCAACTACCGCGAATTGATCCGACGGATACGCAGTGTGGCACCGGATGCGGCCATTCTGCTCACCACCAACACGGACAGCTTCATGAAGCGCAAGTACCCCAACAGGAACGCGGTCAGCGTGCGCGATGCGATGCTCCGGCTTTCGGCCAACGAGAACGTGGCGGTATGGGATACTTATGGTGTAATGGGCGGTGAGGGCAGCATCAAGCTCTGGGAGAAAGCAGGCCTCGCTCAAGCTGACAGGGTCCACTTCAAGCGGGAAGGCTACGCGCTGCTTGGCGACCTGCTCTTCACTGCACTGACCGAAGCCTACGGCACCTACCTGCGCACCAGCGAACGCTGAACCCGATGGCCGCAACAGCCACAACCGCTCACCTAACCACTGCCGGTCCCGATTGGCTGTCGGTGCTGCAATACGATCCTTCGGCACCGCTCATCTTCACACGGTTCTTTTTCTGGGGCTTCTTTGCCGTGGTGCTCGCCGTGTATGCATTGGTGTACAAGCGCAACTTGGTCCGTAGTGCATGGCTGTTCGTTGCAAGCCTCTTCTTCTATTGGAAAACAAGCGGGCTTTTCGTGGGCCTGCTCGCCTTCTCCATTCTGTTCGACTTCCTGTTGGGCCGCGCAAGTGAAGCCAGCACCACGCTCCTGCGCAAACGCCTCGTGCTGGCGACCAGCATCACGGTGAACCTTCTGGTCCTCGGTTTCTTCAAGTACGCGCACTTCGTGGTGGACAATGTGAACGCCATGTTGGGCACCACTCTCGCGCCGGTGAACATCTTCGCGCACTGGGCCAACGCCGCGTGGGATGCGCACTTCGTGGAGAACAAGATCCTGCTACCGGTAGGCATCAGCTTCTATACGTTCCAGTGCATGAGCTATGCGGTGGATGTTTACCGCGGGCAATTGAAGCCGGTGCGCAACCTGCTGGACTTCGGCTTTTACGTGAGCTTTTTCCCGCAACTGGTGGCCGGCCCCATTGTGCGTGCAAGCGAGTTCATTCCGCAGATCCAACGTCCATACGACCTCACACGTGCCCAGTTCGGCATCGCCGTTTTCTGGATCCTCAATGGCCTTGCGAAGAAAATGATCCTGGGCGACCACCTCGCCGTGAACTTCATCGACCGGATCTTCTCCGATCCCATGCGCTACACCGGCTTCGAGAACATCATGGCCCTGTACGCCTACTCGCTGCAGGTGTATGCCGACTTCAGTGGTTATACCGACATCGCCATTGGCGTGGCCCTGCTCATGGGCTTCACGCTCACCACCAATTTCAACAGTCCTTACAAGGCCCGCAACGTGGCCGATTTCTGGAAGCGATGGCATATGAGCCTGAGCACCTGGCTACGCGATTACCTGTACATCCCAATGGGAGGCAATCGCGGCGGGTCGCTCTTTTCGTGGATCATGCTGAGCGTGATCGGCGCGGCCTTCATCCTGCTCACCGGTCTCTGGTGGCTGCCCGCGCTCTACCTGTCGCTGGTGGCCGCGTTCGTGCTGGTCGGCCGTTTCGTTCCGTCGGCCACACAATGGGTGACCACCAACATCAACCTGCTCATCACCATGCTCATTGGGGGGCTTTGGCACGGGGCCAGTTGGATGTTCGTGATCTGGGGCGGCCTGAACGGTCTCGGACTTGTGGTCTACAAGGCCTGGAAGCGTGTGAGCCCGTGGGAAAAAAGCACCCACTGGGCCGCGCATGCGTGGATGGTCTTCATCACCTTCACCTTCATCACCTTCACGCGCATCTGGTTCCGCAGTGATTCGCTGAAAACGGCCTCCGCCATCCTACACCAGATCGGCAACAACTTCGGCATGTCGGTCATGGGCGATGTGCTCTGGGCCTTCCGCAGTGTGTTCCTCGTGATGGCGGCCGGCCTCATCATCCACTGGTTGCCCGAAAGCTTCAAACAGGTGTATCGCGAGCGCTTCGCATCGCTACCGTTGTGGGCGATGGGACTGGCCTGTGTGCTGGTCGTATTGGCCATTTACCAGACCGTTACCGCGGAAATGGTCCCGTTCATTTACTTTCAGTTCTGAACGAACAACGGCATTGGACAATGCCAACTGAAAAGGTCTACGACCACATTGTGATCGGTTCCGGCTTCGGGGGAAGCGTGGCCGCCATGCGCCTGTCCGAAAAGGGATACGATGTACTGGTCCTCGAGAAAGGCAAACGCTGGTCGGCCAACGATCACCCGCGCTCCAACTGGTACATCCGCAAGTTCCTCTGGGCACCTGCGCTGCGTTGCTTCGGCCCGCAGCAGATCAACCTGTTGGATCGCATCATGGTACTGAGCGGCGCTGGCGTTGGGGGCGGAAGCCTTGTATATGCCAACACGCACATGATGCCACCGGACAGCTTCTTCCAGCACCCGGGCTGGGCCGCTTTCGGTGATTGGAAAGCACGACTGGCACCTCACTATGCCAAGGCCAGGTTCATGCTCGGCAGCACGCCGTACACCAAGGAAGGCCCCGAGGACATGGCCTTGCAACGCGTTGCGCATGACATGGGCAAGGCCGACACCTACCGTGCTGTGGACCACATCGGCGTGTATTTGGGTGATCCTCTCACCCCTACGGACCCCTACTTCAAGGGACTGGGCCCACAACGTAACGGTTGCATTGAATGTGCAGGATGCATGGTAGGGTGTCAACACAACGCCAAGAACACGCTGGACAAGAATTACCTGTGGTTCGCTGAACGGAACGGCGCGCGCATTGAGGCCGATACCCTCGTGGACCGCATTGAATACAAGGACGGCCTGTACAACGTGTACACACGCAGTACGAGCAGTTGGATGCGGGGAAAGCGTCGCGTATTCCGCTCCAAAGGTTTGGTGGTCAGCGCCGGTGTGTTGGGCACTCTGCGTCTATTGATGCGCCAGAAGCACGAACTGGGCACGCTCCCAGCACTGAGCGATACGCTGGGCATGAGCCTGCGCACCAACAGTGAATCGCTCTGTGGGATAAGCGGCATCCCGGAGAAAATGAACCATGGCGTGGCCATCAGTCGTGTGTTCGCGCCGGATGAGAACACGCATATCGAACTGGTGAAATACCCTGATGGTTCGGGTGTGATGGGCCTGCTCAGCGTGATGGCCGCAGGCACCGGACCACCGCTATTGCGGACGGCCAAAATGATCTGGAACACGCTCAGCAGACCGCATCGTGTGTTCCAAGTGGTGCGTCGTGATTGGGCCCGTCATTCCATCATCCTGCTCGTGATGCAGTCCGTGGACAATGCAGTGGACCTTTGTTGGAAGCAAGGGATCCTCGGCGGACGGCTTTGTGTGAACAAGAAAGGAGGCCAACGCGTGCCTGCCTACATCCCCATTGGCCAGGAGGTGATGAATCGCTATGCGGAAAAAGTGGGTGGCGTGGCCATGAACGCTGCCCCGGAGGTACTGATGGACATGTCGTCCACCGCGCACATTCTTGGTGGATGCCCCATGGGGACAGACCGCACCAATGGCGTGGTGAACAAAACGTTCGAAGTGTTCGGCTACCCCGGCATGCGGATCCTCGACGGATCCATCATCCCGGCGAACCTAGGAGTGAACCCGAGCCTGACCATCACCGCACTGAGCGAATACGCCATGGCACAGGTGCCACCCAAGCCGGGCAACGAACGACCCAGCCTGGATGATGAACTGGCCCTATTGAGGTAGTCCTTCACCCTCCGCCACAGCGCCACTGCCACGCCCAAGGGGCGGAAAGAAGAAGCTCGCGGGTTCCTTGCGAAAGTGAACGCGCACGGCTGAAACGATGGGTGCCAGCTCGATAAGGGCAATGCCGCGGGAGCGCAGGGCCAGCGATAGGGACAAGCCGAAGCTCACGGCGAAATTGACAAAGCCAATAAGGCCGATGCCGAGCACGGACCACAGGATGGTCCAGATATCCACGCTCCAATGCGCACCCACCATGCCCAGGCCCAGGTTGCCTGCAGCGAAGGTGATGTGGCGGATATCCAAGGGCAGGCCGAAGAAGGTGCCCACCATGCCCACCGACCCCATGAACACACCGAACCAGAAATTGCTGATGATCCCGCCCGCATTTCGCTCGAAGAAACGGGCCAGTCGTTCGCGCTTTTCGGGGCCCAGCCACACCTTCAGCACAGGATGTTCGCGCAACCGTTGTGGGATCCGGCCATGTACGGACCAATTGCTCACGCTCCCCGCGATCAACCCGGATATGAAGAGGAAGATACCTGCAATGGCCGCGTGTGGAATGGCCAGCGACCGTACCGGGTGCAATTCATGGATGAGCTTGGCGGATTTGTGCGCGAAAAGCTCCGGTCCGAACAATGCGTTCCATCCGTATGCCAATGCCACCGCCACCGGAAATGCCATGAACACATTTCCCACGAACGCTATGAACTGTGAGCGCCACACCCTTGCGATCAGCCTTGCCAACGCATTGTAGCGCTCTTCGCCAGGCTGTCCGCGGCCTTCGTCCAGGGTGGCGGCGATGGTGGCGGCGGTCATGGCCGGTTGCTTGGTGGCCAGTGTGAGATGCAACAAGTAGATGCCGATGAACACCCACGCGTAGTTCAAGCTGTAAAGCATGGCATGCCCGAACAGGCTGCCCTCCAAGGTGCCCATCCACGCCTTGATGACACAGGCCAGGGCCACGAGCGCACCACCTCCCAACGCCGTGCGCAGCATATGGTGATATTCCGAAGAGGTGCTGGTGATGTAATGCTCGCCGGTGCGACCGGTATGTTGGGTGATCTCGCGCGCGACCACATGCGTACTGGCATTAAGGAAACCGACCACACGTGTGCTTCCTGCGCTGAAGCCTACCAGCGCCTTGAACAGCTGTACACGTTTACTGACCGCCTCGCGACCTGGATCGATCGCCAGGATATCGAGCACGACCTCCAACCGGTCCAGCATGCGCTCCATACGCATCAATTGTTGGTTGATGCTCATGGTCATTCCCAAACGGGCCGCATTGCCGAACGCCACGGAAATGGCACTTCGGCATTCGGTCAACAAGCTCATTGTCCGAACATGGTGCGTGCTGTCCTTCGATCGCTGGTCTGGCGCTTCGCGAAGTGTGTCGATCTGATCATCCACCGCATCGGCCAGAGCATAGAACGGATTATCAAACCGTTCCATCTCGGGCAGCATGCGCAGCACATCCGCATCGAATGCTTTGCCAGCCAACCGGAGGCCAAGCACTTGCACCGCGAACAAGAGCTCTTTTACCGTATATCGCTCATTCTCATCATCCCCTGCAAGGCCGAGCAAATACAGCAGACGTACACAGCGACCCTCGTTCAGGCCAGAGACCCAATCCGCATCGCGCTCCTTATAGAACACGTTCACAAGCAGGTGGTCGCTAGTGTGTTCCTCCGGCTGGGGCGGCAACAACTTGAACCCGATGCGCCGCCGCAATTCAGGCCAGAACGCTCCGCTCGGTAGGCCAGCGTCGGTCAGCGTTCGATGAAAGGTCATGCCCTTGGTGAGACGGCGTACGTAAGCCGACATGCCGGCGCAGAGCACGGGGTCGTTCTCCAACAAGGTCACCAGCGCATCGAAACGGGGCACCCTTCGCTCGCGCCATTCAGCTGCGGTCGGACGTACCACTTGCACCAAGCGGGCCAGCGGTTCCGGGCCTTCGCCATCGTACTTGGCGATCTCCTCCAGGCAAATACGCAATGGCGAACGGGTCATGGTGGCAAGTTAACCGCACCTTCGGAAACCAACGTTGGATGGTTCATGAACCCGGCGTTAACCTTGGGCCACTGGGCACCCCTTACCGCATCTTTGCATCCGATATGGCAACACATTTGGTCACTGGCGGCTGCGGATTCGTGGGCCGCAATATGGTCCAGCGCTTGTTCAATAACACCGCTGACCGCATCCTCCTGATCGACGACCTCAGCGTAGGCACCCACCCGGATACTTGGGCACCTTGGAAGTGCAATGGCACCGACAGGGGCATAACCGTGTACGGCGATGGCCGTGTGCTCTTCCTGAAGGCCGACCTGCGCGATGTGCTGCGCGAATTGAACAAGGACCCGGAATACTTGGTGAAGCAGCATGGGCTGGACGTGGTCCGGTTCAAGGACATCTTCCACTTCGCGGCCATCGTGGGCGGGCGCAGCAAGATCGACGGCGACCCCATGCTGGTGGCGCAGGACCTTAGCATCGACGCGGAGATCTTCCTCTACGTGTGCCGCAACAAGCCCGAGCGCTTCCTCTACCCCAGCAGCAGCGCCGCCTACCCCATCGACCTGCAGACCGAGAGCAACACCCTGCAGCTGAAGGAGAGCGACATCGACTTCAAGAAGATGGGCGAGCCCGACATGACCTATGGCTGGAGCAAGCTGACCGGCGAGTTCCTGGCCAAGATCGCGGCGAGCCACTATGGCGTGCACGTCACCTGCATCCGACCCTTCAGCGGCTACGGTGAGGACCAGGACCTCTCCTACCCCGTGCCGGCCATCGCCGCGCGCGCTGCCAAGAAGGAGAACCCTTTCGAGGTATGGGGCAGCGGCAAGCAAGGCCGCGATTTCGTTCACATCGATGACGTGCTCGACCTCACGCTGCTAGCCATGGACAAGATCAGCGACGGCACCGCGATCAACATCGGCATGGGCCGGCTCACCAGCTTCCTGGAGCTGATCGAGGTGTTCACCGGCTTCGCGGGCTACAAACCCACCATCAAGCCCTTGCTGGACAAGCCCGTTGGCGTACACAGCCGCTACTGCGACATGACCTGGGTGGAGCAGCACCTCGGCTGGAAGGCCAAGATCAGCATCGAGGAAGGGATGCGGCGCGTGTACGAGGCGGCATTGAAGAAGATGTGAACCGCGTCGCCGCGTCGTCGCGGTTAATTCCGACCAGTCGTGAGCTCCCCCCACATCATCTGCTTCGGCCCAGGCCCCAAGTTCAAGGGCGGCATCGCGCAGTACAACACCGCGTTGGCCCGTGCGCTCAAGGATGAAGGAGCGCAGGTCACCATCGTGAGCTGGACGCAGCAATACCCGGCGATCATCCCGCGCGAGTTCGTGGACAAGGCCAGTCGCAGCGACTTCCTGGAGGGCTATGACATCCCGGTGAAGTACCTCACCAACTGGAACGACCCGCGCACCTGGGGTGCCACCGCCAAGGCCATCGCCGCACTGCAGCCTGACAAGGTGATCATCCAGTGGTACAACCCCACGCAGGGCATCCCGCTGAACACCATCGCGAAGTACCTGCGGAAGCAAACGAAGGCCGAGATCATTTTCGACCTGCACTTCGTGGCCGCCAAGGAGCAGAGCTCGCTGGATGCGCGGCTCACGCGGATGGCGCTACGACACGGGCACAGCTTCATCGTCCATGCATACAAGACCGCGGAAGAGCTGAAGGCGTTGATGCCGGATAGGGCGTTCGAGGTGACGTTGGATGGAAAACGCAGTGGCGAGTATCGAGTGGCGAGTGGCGAGTCTGCAGGACGCCACTCGCCACTCGTCACTCGTCACTCGATACTCAAACTCTACCACCCCATCTACACGCTCTTCAAGCCTGATCCGGCGTTCGACAAGGGGGCGTGGAAGGCACAGCATCAACTCCGGAAGCATGTCTTCCTCTTCTTCGGGTTCATCCGCAAATACAAGGGGCTGCACTACTGCATCGAGGCCTTTGCGGAGCTGGCGAAGCAGCGCGATGATGTGAGTTTGATGATCGTGGGTGAGCGCTTCTGGCAGACGGTGGACCAAAGCAAGCTGAGCACGAAACTGAAGAACGCGGTGTTCGGCACACTGAAGAAGCTCTTCCTGAAGAAGGCCGACGACGAGCGCGACTACGATCCGCTGGCGCTGGTGGACAACCTCGGCATCCGCGACCGCACCCTCGTGGTGGACCGCTTCATCCCGAACGAGGAAGTACCGCCCTACTTCCAGGCGGCCGATACCATCGTGCTCTTCTACGAGACGGCCACACCCAGCGGCGTGGAGAGCCTTAGCTACAACTTCAAGTTACCGGCCGTGGCCACGCGTGTGGGCCACTTCCCCGAGACCATCACCGACGGATTCAATGGCTATCTGGCCACCCCGAAGGACATCGCCGATATGGTGCGCGTGATGAACGCCAGCATCGAACAGCCCATTCCACGGGAGAACGTGGTGGAGGCGACGAAGACGATGAGCTGGGCCAACTACGCGAAGGCCGTGCTGGCGGGGTGAGCGGAACTCACTCCAGCGTCACCGTACCGCGCGCCTCCACCTCCACGACCCGACGTCCGCCAGCACCACCATCGGCCTGCTGCAAGCCCAGGGTACGTGTGCGGGTGAAGTAGAGATCAGCCGTACCGGCGTTCAGGTTGGTCATCATCGAAGGTGGCAGTTGAATGCTCTCCGCACCGGAGGTCGTCACCGTGACCGAGGACGTGGTCGTGCTGCCTTGTTTCAACTTGGCCGAAACGGTCTCACCCGGCTCCAGGCCGATGCCCCACCAGTAGACCTGTCCACCGTTCACACGCGAGATCACCACGCCGGGCAGCACATCGATGTCATTCGTGTCGGCGCGTGCGATAGTGTTCACGAACTGCCCCACGCCTTCCTTGGTGTACCGGAACGCCACATCCACCATGCCATCCGCAGCCCAGCGGTAGAAGTAGTTGTCCAGCTCGGTGTAGGTGGTGTAACTGTTCCCGTTGAAGGTGATGGACGAGCCCCCGGTGAGCTGCAGGCGCACGCCGAGGCTGCTGTTCTTGCGGAAGGTCGCATACGCCCGGGTCCGGTTCTCCGGCTTATCGAACAGCACCTTGTAATCCTGGTATATGGGCGTCTCAACCGGAAGGTCATCGCTTTGCTGCTTGGCACAGGACACCATCAGCAATGATCCGAAGAGCAGGATGAATAGGCGTATCGTGTTCATCGTCATGTGATATGCATTGCGGCAGACAACAATGATACCGATCATATTTCAACGGTCGATAATGGTCACTTAGCGATAACATGCCACCCCCCATCGACGTATAAGCAAATGATGGGAACGTGTGTTAATTTCACAAACCCGATGTCCTTCTGCGAACTGGAACCTCGCTTAAGGAAGGGCACCGGAAAAACCTGCTTGGAACAATGGTGAACGCACCACTGCTCTTGATATTCCTTTTTTCCTGGCTGATCGGCGGGGAACACCCTGTTGCGCGTACCGGAACAATGCCTGCTGAGCGCTTTTCGGATGCATCCGCCGGATTGAACAGCAATGCCCTGTATGCCGAGATCGGCCTCCAAGGCCAGCTCGCGGAACCGGTCTTTGCCGCCGGCATCCGCAGTGCGGAACGCCACGGCCAACGGTCGCGGATCCTGGCCATCGCGGACATGACCCAACCCAGCACGGCAAAACGGCTTTACGTGATCGACCTGGACAGCAAGGTGCTGTTGTTGCGGACCTATGTGGCCCATGGGCAAGGCTCAGGTGACCTGAACTGCACCTCCTTCAGCAATCGCGAGGGTTCGCACCAGACCAGCAAAGGCCTCTATCGTGTAGGTACCGAGATCGTGAGCCCAAAGCATGGGCCCGCGCTCCTGCTGCACGGACTGGACAAGGGACTCAACGACCAGGCCTTGGCCCGCGAGGTGATCATCCACGGCGCCGATTACGTCAGCCCTGCCTTCATTGCCCAACATGGACGCCTCGGACGCAGTTGGGGATGTCCTGCGGTGGAGCGCGAACTGATGCCACGCCTGATCGACCTGCTGGCTGATGGCGGGTTGCTCTATGTGCACGGGCGTTGACCGCTTCGCGGCCCGCTTGTTGTTCCTTTGCCGCCCCATGGTCAAGTCGTCCGTTTTTATCGGCCTTTTCGCCGCCTTCCTGTTCACGGCCTGCTCTTCACAGGCTCCGGACCCCGCAGCCAACACGAGTGCCGTGCAGGAGCTCAATGCCGTGTTCGAATCAGAGCAGGCCTACACGGTGCGTAAGCTGCATATGGATGACCTCGCACGGTTCCTCGAACAACACCCCGAATTCAAGGTCGATTCCGCCGAAATAGTGGCGTTCTACCAGCGGCGCGACCAGCAATATGCGTGGTTCGTGAACGACTCGCTTTCCCAGTCAGCAGCCGGTTTTCTGGCTTTGTTCAGCAGTGCCGACACGGCCTTCCGCGAGGTGGCCTACCTGCGCGACCGATTGAGCGACCTGATCAGTGGTTCGCAGCAGATGAACGGTGGTGAAGCGAAATGCGATAGCTGCCGGCTACAGTTGGAGTTGAACCTCACTGCGCAATTCTTCCACTATGCGGCCAAGAAATACAGCGGTCTCGCAAGCAAGGACCCGCGTGACCTGGATTGGTTCATTCCCCGACGCAAGAAGGACTACTCACGTCTGCTGGACTCATTGGTGGCGGGCAGCATCGACCTTTCACCGCTGGAGCCCCTGCATCCGCAGTACGCCCGCTTGAAGGCACATCTTGAATGCTACCATCAATTGGCACAGGACACGGCATGGTCGGCCCTTTCGCTCGGCGAACTGCGCAAATTGGAGCCGGGGAACACCCACGCGATCATACCGGAGCTTCGCAGGCGCTTGCACCTGCTGGGCGATCTGGACAGTGTGAGCAGCGTTGCCGCACAAGCGGATCGCTTCGACACCACCTTGGTAGCAGCGGTCAAGCGGTTCCAGATAAGGCACGGCCTGCACCCCGATGCGGTGATCGGACAGGGATTCCTGAAGGCGATCAACACCACGCCCCAACAGCGTTTGCGCACCCTGCTGGTGAACATGGAAAGGCTGCGCTGGGTGCCCGATGTGGTGGCACCTGACCTGCTGCTCGTGAACATCCCGGAGTTCCGGCTGCACGTGTTCGAAGGCGGCAAGGAGGTGTTGAGCATGGACGTGGTGGTGGGCGCAACGGCCACGCGCACGGTGATCTTCAGTGATACGCTGTCAACGATCGTCTTCAGCCCGACCTGGACCGTGCCCATGAGCATTGTGCGGAACGAGATCCTGCCGGCCATGGCCAAAGACCCGAACTACCTCAGCAAGAAGGGCATGGAGAAGATCGGTGGAAGTGCGAATAACCCCATCATCCGCCAGAAACCCGGCGCCAGCAACGCCTTGGGACGTGTTAAGTTCCTGTTCCCGAACAGCTACAGCATCTACCTGCACGACACGCCGTCAAAGAGCTTCTTCGCGCGTGAACAGCGTGCGTTCAGCCACGGGTGCATCCGAGTGAGCAAGCCCAAGGAACTGGCGGAATACCTGCTGCGCAACGACAGCACATGGACCTCCACGAAGATCCACAAGGCCATGTTCGATGGCAAGGAGACCTTCGTGAAACTGAAGGAGAAGCGCCCGGTCACCATCGGCTACTTCACGGCCTGGGTGGACCAGGATGGTCGGTTGAACTTCAGGGACGACGTCTATGGACTGGACCTGCGCCTCGGGAACGAGCTCTTCACTCCGGAAGTGAATGAGCCTGTGATCAGTGCGGTCGCGGTGACAGGTCAGTAGCGCTAGTAGCGCCTACGATCAGTTGGAGGTCGCCCCCTCCGAAATAGCGGACCATCTGGCTGTTGCCCCAATGTCCGGGATCTGGACCGGCATCGAGGATCCGAAGACTGTGCGGCATGGGATCGATGGACTTCAGGTGAAGCTCCTTTTCCCCGGACACGACCGCTGCTTGGATCGCTTCATACCTCATGCGCACGCCTTGATCATAGAGGGCCAGTCGACCGTCCACAAGATCGGCACCTGCACGGTATCCGTTGCCCGTGAAGAAAACCGCAGCGAACAACACGACCCAACCCAAGAGCTGCCTTCCTTGGGCAGATACCAAGGCCACCAACCGGTCCAGATAGGGATGCCGCGCCACGGTAGCGAGGAAAAGGAACCATCCGGGCAGGAAGAGCGAACAGGCCACGTTCACCGTGCGATGCTGACCCAATATTCCGGTTGCCCAGAACGGTAGCGCCATCAAAAGGAAGATGACCGAGCCGGTGGCCAGCAGGACCATCACCGGTGAAATGCCCTTACCAACGGTGATCCCGGCGCGACGCACAAAGGACAACCAGACCAGCGATGCGGCCAATAACACAGGTGATAACGACCAAGTGAGCAAGAAGCGGCCAGTGTGCAGGGTGGCGTATGTCAATGTGTGGAACAGGCGACCACGTTCGGGAAAATTGGTCGCCCGCACCGAGTTGCCCGGTGCCAGGAACATGAACAGACCGAGGCCGATAGCGAACAGGAAAAAGCCCAGCAGCACGGCTGGTACCGCGCCGTTCGAACGCCACTTCCACACGAGCAGGCCACCGTAGAACAACACCGTAAGCACCAGGTGGGTCTCGCTACAGCCAGCGATCATTGCGGTGAGCAGACCGCTCGCAAACAACAGGATGCCCTTTGTCACGGTGCTCTCTTCCCGAAAGAACCGCGACCACGAAGACGCCAACAAAAGCAGCAGCGCGCTCGGCAATTGGTACGAAACGGCGCCCGTGTACCAGTAAATGCCCTCGGATAGATCGGGCATCAACTGCAGGTAGAGCACCAGGAAAAGGGAGGCGGCCACCACGCCCTGCGACCTTGCTGCGGTCCGCCGGAACAGTTCGCGCCAAAGCGCCAGCGCACTGAGGAATGTAACTCCCATTAGGAAGAGCGGGACCAGACGATAGATGAACAGACCCGGCTCCGGCCCTAGCGCCATGGGGTTGTTCAGCACAAGGATGTTGGAGAACCAGCGGCCGTTCCAGGACATGTGCTCCTGTACCAAACGCTGGAACAGTGGGCTCTCCATGCCGGCTACGGTGTAGCTCCAGTCATCGGCAAAGGGATGTACGTACCGGCTCACCAACACATAGCGCCCCAAGGCCAGCGTAAGCAGGACCGCCAGGAGGATATGCGCCGTGCGTTGAGACATAGCGGCCCATTCAGAGGACCTCAGGGATCAAACACCGAGGCGCTCCTTCACCCGGTAGTGGTTGCGCTCTGGTGCGCTCCGGCTTACCAGTTCGGCCACGAAGCCCATGGTGAACAACTGAACCCCGATCACCATGGCCGTAAGGGCCACGAAGAACAGTCCCTGATCGGAGACCTTGGGCGCCAATTGATGCAGCACGTACAGGTGCCAGAGCTTCTCGCCCACCACCCACGCGGCAGAAAGGAAGCCGACCACGAACATGAAGGTCCCCACGGCCCCGAAAAAGTGCATGGGCTTGCGGCCAAAGCGGAAAACGAAGGTGATGGTGAGCAGATCCAGGAAGCCGTTGATGAAGCGGTCGAACCCGAACTTGGTATGACCGTATTGGCGCGGATGGTGCTTCACCACTTTCTCGCCGATCTTCCGAAAACCTTCCTTCTTGGCGATGAACGGGATGTACCGGTGCATCTCACCGAACACCTCGATGCTCTTCACCACCTCGCCCCGGTAGGCCTTGAGGCCGCAGTTGAAATCGTGCAACATCACGCCGCTCACACGCCGGGTGGTCCAGTTGAACAACTTGGTGGGCAAGGTCTTGGTCAGCGGATCGTAGCGCTTCTTCTTCCAACCGCTCACCAGATCGAACCCATCGTTCACGATCATGTGGTAGAGCGCAGGGATCTCGTCCGGATCGTCCTGAAGGTCCGCATCCATGGTGATCACCACGCGGCCTTGGGCGGCGCGGAAGCCTTCATTGAGCGCGGGGCTTTTGCCGTAGTTGCGACCGAAACGGATCCCTTTCACGCGGGCATCCGCTTCTGTGAGGCTTCGGATCACCGGCCAGGATCCATCGGTACTCCCATCATCCACGAGAATGACCTCATAGGCCAGTCCCAATTCACCAATGACCTTGTGCAACCGCTCCACCAGGATCGGCAATGACTCGTGCTCGTTGAGCAGCGGAACGACGATGGACAGGTCCATGCTGCAAGATTACGCCGGGGAATGGCAAGCTGGACCGAAGCGAACACAGGATCATTTACCTTTGTGCCGGGGCAAGTCCTGTACGACCAGCTCCCGCTGAATCCCCCAGGTCCGGAAGGAAGCAAGGGTAGGCGGTTGTAGCGGTGCGATACGGGTCGCTTGCCCCACTTTTTTTGCCCATTTTTTCCTGTTCGACCTGTTCAACGGTGTTCAAGCGGTGTGATCGCAGCGCGCCGTAGGGCTGAGTACCTTGCCGCCATGGCGGAATACGTTCGGGTAGTGCTGGTCACCGGAGGATCCAGCGGTCTTGGAAAGAGCATCTGTGAGCGGCTATCGGCCATGGGCCACAAGGTCTATGGGACCAGCCGGCGCACACAGGGCATTGAGGCGTATGGCGCGCACCACCTGATCACCATGGATGTGACAAACGAGGCCAGCGTAGCAGCCGCCGTGGCCGAAGTGGTGGCGCGCGAAGGGCGTATCGACGTTGTGGTGAACAACGCCGGGCTCGGCATTCAAGGAGCCGCTGAGGACATCACCCCTGCCCTCGCCCAGCAACTGCTAGACACCAATGTGCTCGGTCCACACCGTGTTTGCCGGGCCGTGCTTCCCCAAATGCGTGCCCAGAGGAAGGGCCTTATCATCAACATCAGCAGTATCGCGGCCAACTTCGGACTGCCCTACCGGAGCTTCTACAGCGCAAGCAAGGCCGCCTTGGACCGTTACAGTGAAGCCCTCAGTACCGAGGTGGACCGCTTCGGGATCAAGGTGGTATCGGTGCAGCCGGGCGAGTTCAACACGAACATCGCGGGTTCACGCCTGCGTCCGGAAGTGATCAGCGATGCACACCGACCGGGCTACGAGAAGGCCATGGCGATCTTGGGAGGCAGCATGCATTACAGCCGCGACCCCGACGAACTGGCGCGCGTGGTCGCCAAGATCATTGCCGACCCACGACCCGGTACCGTATACCGCGTGGCGCAGGGGGTGCAGAAATTGAGCGTGCTATTGAAGAAAGTGCTCCCCGGAAGGATGTTCGAGCGCATGGTGCGCAAACACTATGAATAAGGCCCACAGCGCATGACCACTTACGACCCCTCGAATTGGTTCAAGGCACTGGCCATCCACAAGTCGGACACCTTTCGCAAGCTGTGGCCATGGCTGGCCTTGTTGGGCCTGTACACCGCAACAGTAGGCTATGTGGAAGTGACTTACCTGAAGCTGAGCAAGAACAGCCTGGTGAGCAATCTGCCAGTGATGCATAGCCTGCTGGGCTTTGCGATAAGCATGCTGTTGGTGTTCCGCACCAATACGGCCTACGACCGTTGGTGGGAGGGCCGAAAGCTCTGGGGCCAACTGGTGAACGTGAGCCGCAACCTGGCGATCAAGATCGCAGCCTACATGCCCGATGACGCCCCCACCCGGAGCTTCTTTGCTCGGGTGATCGGGATCTTCTCATTGGAGCTGAAACAGCACCTGCAAATGGAAAAGACCCGGCTGGAGCTGGACGCCACGCCCCATCCGGAGATCCCTGATCTCGACCTGAGCAAGCATGTACCGGCGCAGGTCTCAATGCTCATGCACCAACGCGTAATGCGGCTGCATCGCGACGGTCACATCAACCACGAACAACTGCTTGCGCTGAACGGTGAGCTGGTGCAGTTCATGGATATCTGCGGGGCCTGCGAACGCATCAAGAACACCCCCATCCCCTATTCCTACAGCAGCTTCATCAAGAAGTTCATCGTCATCTACGTGGTCACGCTGCCCATGGGCTTCGTGTTCACGCTGGGCTACATCGCCATCCCCGTGGTGATGTTCATCTTCTACGTGCTGGCCAGCCTTGAGCTGATCGCCGAGGAGATCGAGGACCCGTTCGGCAAGGACGTGAACGACCTGCCGATGGAGCGGCTGTCCGTGATGATCGGCCGCAACGTGGAAGAGCTTCTGGCCTGACACGGCCCCACCAAAGCCGAAGCCCGGTCATCCGCCGAAAGGCAGAGACCGGGCTTCTTGCTTTGCGCAGGAATGACGCTTACTCGGCGCCCTCCTCTTCGTTCTTCTTGCCCTTGGTAGCGCGCTCCTTGTTCTCCATGGCGCTCTTCAGGTCGCTCAGCACGCTCAGGTCGCCCAGGGTGCTCTTCTCCACTTTCTCGTTCACGCTCTTCACCGAAGCGGACGCTGCACCGGGGGCACCGCCCTCCTTGCGTGCACCACGCTTGGCTGGAGCTGCCTCGATGGGCTCTTCGCCCTCCTCGAAGGTGCGGGTGTGGCTCAGCACGATGCGACGGGCATCGCCGTTGAACTCCAGCACCATGAACGGAAGCTTCTCTTCGAGCTCGGCCTTGGAACCGTCGGCCTTCTTCAGGCCCTTGGCGGTAACGGTGCCTTCCACACCGTAGGGCAGGCTCACCACGAAGTTCTGTCCGGCGCGGCCGGTGATCGTTCCCTCGTGCACGCTGCCCGGGGTGAACACCGTGGCGAACACCTCCCAAGGGTTCTCTTCCACTTGCTTGTGGCCGAGGCTCAGGCGGCGGTTCTCCTTGTCCACTTCCAAGACCATCACCTCGATGTCGTCACCGATGTTGCAGAACTCGCTGGGGTGCTTGATGCGCTTGGTCCAGCTGAGGTCGCTGATGTGGATGAGGCCATCCACGCCCTCCTCCAGCTCGGCGAAGATGCCGAAGTGGGTGAAGTTGCGGACCTTGGCGGAGTGCTTGCTGCGCACAGGGTACTTGAACTCGATATCGGCCCAGGGATCGGTGCTCAGCTGCTTCATGCCGAGGCTCATCTTGCGCTCTTCGCGGTCGATGTTCAGGATCACGCATTCGATCTCCTGACCTTCCTTCAGGAAGTCCTTCGGGCTGCGCAGGTGCTGGCTCCAACTCATTTCACTCACGTGCAGCAGGCCTTCCACACCGGCGGCCACCTCCACGAACGCGCCGTAGTCGGTGATCACCATCACTTTGCCCTTCACCTTGTCGCCAGCGTTCATGTCGGCGCTCAGGGCATCCCATGGGTGCGCCTGCAGCTGCTTCAGACCAAGGGCGATACGGCGCTTCTCGTCGTCGAAGTCCAAGATCACCACGTTGATCTTCTCGTCCAGCTTCACCACTTCCTCGGGGTGGCTTACGCGGCCCCAGCTCAGGTCGGTGATGTGGATCAGACCGTCCACGCCGCCAAGGTCCACGAACACACCATAGCTGGTGATGTTCTTGACGGTACCCTCCAGCACCTGGCCTTTTTCGAGGCCGCCGATGATCTGCTTCTTCTGGGCTTCCAGTTCGGCCTCGATCAGCGCCTTGTGGCTTACCACCACGTTCTTGAACTCCTGGTTGATCTTCACGACCTTGAACTCCATGTTCTTGCCAACGAACTGGTCGTAGTCGCGAATGGGCTTCACGTCGATCTGGCTGCCGGGCAGGAAGGCCTCGATGCCGAACACGTCCACGATGAGACCGCCCTTGGTGCGGCACTTCACGTAGCCCGTGATGATCTCGTTGGTCTCCATGGCATGGTTCACCTTGCCCCAGGCATTGTGCACACGAGCGGTCTTGTGGCTCACCACCATTTGACCACCCTTGTCCTCCTGCTTCTCGATGTACACCTCCACCTGGTCACCGATCTTCAGATCGGGCTTGTAGCGGAACTCGCTGATGGGGACCACACCCTCGGATTTGTAGCCGATGTTGATCACCACTTCCTTCTTGTTCATACCGACGACGGTGCCCATGAGCACTTCCTTCTCGGAGATGCTGCTGAGGGTGTCTTCGTAGGCCTTCTCCATGCGCTCCCGGTCGGAAGCGGAAAGGGCCTTCTTGTCATCTTCCACTGCGGCCCAATCAAAATCGGCGGGCGGCTCGGCGAAGGTGACCTTGTTGTTCTCTACTGTCGACATTGCACGTACACTTACTTGTATCCCGGACCAAGGGGCCACTGACCGGGAGGGTTCTGTTTGCCCACGGTGTCCCTGCGTGAGCTTCCTGCTTTGGTCCGCCCAACGGCGGATCCGAAAAAGGACCGCAAAAGTAGGGAAAAACATTGATCGTCAGTCATTTCGATGAAGAGGTGGAAGTCCTGACACCCGGGCACCGAACCACTGGACATGCAGCCCTGTTTTATCCGGACCTTTGGCCGTTCGGGCCTCGGGCCAAACGAACCAACCGGAATGCGCAGTTTCACCATCCCCACCCACTACCGCAGCGACCTCATTGGGCGCCTCAAAGCCTTCCGCAAGGCGCAGGACCCCAAGAAAAAGGACCTGAGCCCCACGCAGTTGGACCTCGGTGCGGTGCGTTTCGTCTTTGCCCGGCACTTCGGCTTCTGCTACGGGGTGGAGAACGCCATCGAGATCAGCTACAAGGCCCTGGAGGAGAACCCCGGCAAGCGCATTTTCCTGCTGAGCCAGATGATCCACAACCCGGCCGTGAACGACGACCTCACCAGCCGGGGCATGCGCTTCATCCAGGACACCAACGGGCAGCCGCTGATGGACTGGAACGAGCTTACCGCCGACGACATCGTGATCATCCCGGCCTTCGGCACCACGCTGGAAACGGAGGAGAAGCTGAAGGCCATTGGCATCGACCCGCTGAAGTACAACACCACCTGCCCCTTCGTGGAGAAGGTGTGGAACCGCAGCGCGCAGCTGGGCCAGAAGGACTACACCGTGGTGATCCACGGCAAGGCGAAGCACGAGGAGACGCGCGCCACCTTCAGCCACACGGCCGCCGGCGCGCCCGCCGTGATCATCAAGGACATGGCCGAGGCGCAGGAGCTGGGCCGCATCATCACCGGTGAACTGCCCGCCGCACGCTTCCACGAACTCTTCGGCACGCGCAGCACCCCGGGCTTCGATCCCGCCAAGGACCTGGCCCGCATCGGTGTGGTGAACCAGACCACCATGCTGGCCACGGAAACGCAGGCCATCGCCGACCACTTGAAGCAGGTGATGATCGCCAAGCACGGCGAGGCCGACCTCAAGGCCCACTTCGCCGATACGCGCGACACGCTCTGCTACGCCACCAACGACAACCAGGACGCCACCAACGAACTGCTGAAGGCCGAGGCCGATCTGGCGCTGGTAGTTGGCGGCTACAACAGCAGTAACACCAGCCATCTGGTGGAACTGCTGGAGCACAAGTTCCCCACCTACTTCATCAAGGACGAGACGGAGATCCTCTCAGCGGAAACAATCCAGCACTTCAACTACCCGGCGCACAAGCTGGAGAGCACTGACGGCTGGCTCCCGGCGAAGCGTCCGCTCACCATCATCCTCACCAGCGGCGCCAGCTGCCCGGATACCTTGCTGGACCGGGTGATGCTGAAGGTGCTGTCGATGGTGGAGGGCGTGAAGGATCCGGCGGAAGTGGTGGAGGGGATCGTCGCATGAATCGTTCGATGATAAGGTCCATCGGGGCTATGCTCGGTGCCTTCCTGATCGGTTGCGAAAGACCTTCAGTACCATCGACACCTGGACTAGCATCAACACCCTCTGTTGACACTGCCCAAGCCCCGAACTGCTTCGACATTTATCAGATGGCATTCGGCTCGGATTCGGTCCCCACTCTATGGGCAGTCCGCACCGCCGCAACCACAAGCACGGTCGGACAACTCCATATCAACTCGGGATCATTTACCATAGGTGACCCGGTGATACTACCGCACCTACAGCCTTGTGCACAGAAGGTTCCCACAGGTGATCACGACATTGAGGTGCTCAAGGTCAGGCATCATTATGACCCAAAGGTTGAGATCAATGCATTGATCCGTGTGCGATTCAATGAACTGACACCGGTCTCATGGAAGTTCGCCTCCTCTGACAAGGCGGCAATGGACACTGTCAGTGTGCATTCTCAGAACTTTCTGGGATTCAGTGTCGATGCTGGTTCCGCTATCCTCTACGATATGAGCAAGCAGACGGTGATGGAAGAAGTGGATATTGATCGGCTCTGGACCAATGGAATCAAGGTTAACAAGGACTTTGTTGCGTTCAGCACAAATGGCGACGGCAGATTTCCTGCCTATCTGGGGTTCGACCAAGATGGGAACCCGTGTCAATTGGTGATTGATCTCTTGCTGATCAACTGCACTTGCCAATAAGTTGACATCCATTCAAGCGTGAAGATCCTCTTCGTCTGCACCGTCAACCGCATGCGCTCCGCCACGGCGCACAAGATCTACGAGAACGACGAGCGCTTCGAGGTGGTTTCCGCCGGTACGGACCGCACCGCCAACGTGGTGCTGGAGGAATGGCACCTGGAATGGGCCGATGCCATCGTGGTGATGGAGAAGCAGCACCGCAACAAGATCCGCGAGCGCTTTCCGCAGTGGTACGAGAAGAAGCCGATCGTGTGCCTGTACATCGATGATGTTTACGACTACCTGCAACCCGAGCTGATCGCGGTGCTGAAGGAGAAGTTCGAGGATGTGTGGCGGCGGGGACTGCTGGGCTGAACCATCACTCCTGCCCCACCTGGGCCAGCACGTCCACCACGATATCGAGCGCCTTCACGAACTGCTCCTCGGCTGTGATGTCGCTGTTGTCGATCTCCACGGCATCGGGGGCCTTGATAAGGGGATCGGCGGCACGGGTGGTATCGTCCTCGTCGCGGCGTTCGATGTTCTCCAGCACGCTGGCATAGTCCACTTCCACGCCCTTCAGCTTCAGTTCATGGTAGCGGCGCTTGGCACGAATGTCGGGCCGGGCGGTCATGTAGAGCTTTACCTCGGCATCGGGGAACACCACGGTGCCAATGTCGCGGCCGTCCATCACCACGCCCTTATCGCGGCCAAAAGCCTGTTGCAGGCGCACCAGCTTGGCGCGGACCTCGGGCACCGGGCTGACCAGCGTAACGTAGCGGCTCACCTCCATGCCGCGGATCTCCTTCTCCACGTTGCGACCATTCAGCGTGGTGACGCTCTTGTTGGTCATGGGGTCGTGCTCGAAGCGGATGTCCAGATCGTCCAGAACGGCGAGCAGTCCATCGCGGTCAAGCTTACCATCGTGCACCAGGCCGTTCTCGATCACATACAAGGCCACGGCCCGGTACATGGCGCCACTATCGATGTAGGTATACCCGAGGTGCCCGGCCAGTTGCTTGGCCAAGGTGCTCTTCCCGCAGGAGGAGAACCCGTCGATGGCGATGGTGATCCGGTTCACGAGCGGCGAAGGTAGGCAAGAGCGTTGGCCCCTTCAGCCAGCGGTAGGGCTCACTCCTTCTGGAAGTCCGCAAAGCGCACGGCCAGCGTGAAGGTGTTGGAAATGCCCGCCAGATTGAGCTGCGAGTACCCGTAGCTCAGGTGCAGCTTGCTCACCTTGAACCCCAGACCGAAGCTGAGTCCCGTGGCGGCCGGCTTGTCGGGCAGCACCATTTCCTGGCGGCGGCGGAAGTTGTAGGCCACCCGGATCATGAAGTTCTTGCTCAGCATGATCTCCGCACTGGGGACCAGATGCAGAATGAGCTTTTCGCCCGTGGTCACCTTGTCCTCAATGGGCTGTCCGGTGGCCTGGTCGATCTGCTGCACGGCATTGGGGTCCACGTAGGAGAGGTCCCACTGCTGGAGCTGCTCCATCATGAGGCCCAGTCGGAAGGGCGCGTGCTTGAACTTGTAGGTGACACCCAACTGCACTTGGAAGGGCAGCTTCTCACGTTGGGCGGTGTAGGTCGAGGTCTGGTAGCCGATGTTGCGCAGCAGTCCCGCCACCGTGAGGCCCAGTTTGCGCTTCACGAACACGCCGCCAATATCCAAGGCCCAAGCCGTGGAGTTGTAGGTGTCCAGGTTGCTGGTGAGGAACTTCATGTTCGCCCCTATGCTGAACAGGCTGTCAATGGGATGCGCACCGCCTACTTGGAAGACATACTCGCCAGCCTTGAACTCGCCCAGATCGTTACCCGATTCGTCCGTGCGGCGGAAGGTGCCGTAATCGATGTAGTGGATGCTACCGGAGAAGGTGGTATTGATGCTGTCGAAGTGGTGGCCATATCCCGCGTAGCCAATGCCGATGCCCTCGAAGTAGGGCAGGTAACTGAAGGCCACCTGGCGACCCATTTCACGGTTCAATAAGGCCGGGTTGAAGAAGCCCAGGTTGAGGTCGTTGTCCATGACGGCGATGTAGTTGCCACCGAGGGCAGCACTTCGGGCCGAGCTGGGGATATCGAGCACCCGGAAAGCGGACTGGCCGCCCAATTGGCCGAACATGGCGGGCGCTAGGAGCAGGCCCAGAATGAGGGGTAGGTATCGACGCATACGCGGAGGGAACGAATATAGGGCTCGGGTATTGTATGAACACGCGGACCGTGTGCTTGTGCGCCGGTCCGAGTTCAGGTGCGTTTCCACAGCAACGAACCGTCGCCATAGCTCAGGAACCGGTAGCCATGTTCCAGTGCATGCTGGTAGACACGCCGCCAATCGGGACCAATGAACGCGGCCACCAGCAACAGCAGCGTGCTCTGTGGCTGGTGGAAATTGGTGACCAAGGCATCGGCCATGCGCACTTGGTAACCCGGGGCGATGAGCAGTTCGGTGCGGCCCACCAAGCGCTGGTCGGTGGTCCCCTTGAGTTGTTTGATCACGGCATCCAAGGCCTGGGCGGCATTCGGAAGGTCAGCATCGACATGGCCGTATGGCTCCCATTGGCCAATCGCCATTTCGGCCCCGGCCCGGCCTTGCAGCAGCATTACGCCATGCCAATAGACGCTCTCCAACGTGCGCAGGGCCGTGGTACCCACTGTGACGACCGGCCCCTTCCCGATCCGGCCCCTGATGCGTTCAAGCGATGCCAAGGGCACTCGCACCTGCTCGCCATGCATGGCATGATCGGCCATGCGTTCGCTCTTCACCGGAAGAAAGGTGCCCGCGCCAACGTGCAGGGTCAACTCCGTGCGATCGATCCCCTTGGCGTCCAAGCGTGCAAGGACCTCTGGCGAAAAGTGAAGGCTGGCCGTGGGTGCTGCTACCGAACCCTCGTGCTTGGCGAACACGGTGTTGTAGCGTTCCTTGTCCGCCGCTTCGTCCGGGCGCTTCATGTAGGGTGGCAATGGCACATGGCCCACCTTCTCCAGCACTTCCGCGAACGTGAGCTCCGGCGGTTGCCAACTGAACCGCACACGTTCCTCACCGTCGCGTACGGCCTGCAGCCGTACCGGTGTGGCGGAGGTGTGGTCGTCATCGCCGGGCATGGTCATCAAGGCTTGGAGCTCCAGCATCTCACCATGCTTCCAACGCTTGGCGTTGCCCACGAAGCCGTTCCACGTACAGGTGGCCTTCTGGGCGAACGCGGCTTCCACAGGCTGCGCCTCTGCCGGTTCAAGGCAAAGCACTTCAATGCGAGCCCCCGTGGACCGCTGGAAGAACAGGCGTGCGTTCACCACACGGGTGTTGTTCAGCACCAACAGGGCGCCCGACGGCAACAGGTCCGGAAGCTCCTTGAACCGATGGTCCTCAATGCCTCCGTCACGGTAGAGGAGCAGACGGCTGGAATCGCGCTGGGCCAAGGGCTCCTGCGCGATCCGGTCGTTCGGCAGGTCGTAGGTATAGTCCGATATGGAAAGTGAACGCGGATCCATTGCGCGAAGGAACGACGAGAAGGATGATCAACCCGGGGCACATGCCCACGCACATAATCTCCTTATGCCACCTTCAACGCGTTCTCCACCTTTTCCTTCAGCAGGGCGTGCTTCACCACCTCGATCATCTCGCTCACATAGGTGAAGCGCATGCCCTTGGTGTAGCGCGCGTCGATGTCCTCGATGTCCTTGCGGTTGTCGGCACTGAGGATGATCTCCTTGATGCCGGCACGTTTGGCCGCGAGGATCTTTTCCTTGATGCCGCCCACCGGTAACACGCGACCACGCAGCGTGATCTCGCCGGTCATGGCCGTGAACTTGCGGACTTTCTGCTGCGTGAACGCACTGGCAATGCTGGTGAGCATGGCAATGCCCGCACTGGGACCATCCTTTGGCGTAGCGCCTTCGGGCACGTGCACGTGTACGTTCCAGCGCTTGAACACATCGGCATCGATACCGATGATCTCGCTGTGCGCTTTCAGGTACTCCAGCGCGATCACAGCGCTTTCCTTCATCACATCGCCCAGGTTACCGGTGAGCGTAAGCTTGCCCTCCCCCTTGGTGATGCTGGTCTCGATGAAGAGGATATCGCCACCCGTGGGGGTCCAGGCAAGACCCGTGACCACACCGGCCACATCGTTGCCCTGGTACTTATCGCGGGCGTGGCTGGGTCCGAAGATCTTCACCAGGTCCTCGGTGGTGATGGTTACGCTGTACTTCTGCTTAAGGGCGATCTGCTTGGCGCGGAACCGCACGAGCTTGGCAATGCGTTTCTCCAGCGTACGCACGCCGCTCTCGTCGGTGTATTGGTCGATGATCGCCTCCAACAGACCGGCGCCGAGCTTGAGCTGCTTGGGTTTGATGCCGTTCTCGGAAAACTGCTTGGGCAGCAGGTGCCGCTTGGCGATCTCGATCTTCTCTTCCTGCGTGTAACCGTTCACCTCGATGATCTCCATGCGGTCGCGCAGGGCCGGATGGATGGTGCTGAGGCTGTTGGCCGTGGCCACGAACATCACGCGGCTCAGGTCGTACTCCACCTCCACGAAGTTGTCGTGGAAGGCGTTGTTCTGCTCGGGGTCCAGCACTTCGAGCAATGCACTGGCGGGGTCGCCCTGATTGCTGCGCGTCACCTTGTCGATCTCGTCGAGCACAAAGAGCGGGTTGCTGGTGCCGGCCTTTTTCAAGCTCTGGATCAGACGACCAGGCATGGCCCCGATGTAGGTCTTGCGGTGTCCGCGGATCTCGGCCTCGTCGTGCAATCCGCCAAGGCTCATGCGCACGTACTTGCGTCCGAGCGCCTCGGCCATGCTCTTGCCCAGGCTGGTCTTCCCCACACCCGGCGGGCCATAGAGGCAAATGATGGGCGCTTTCATATCGCCCTTCAGCTTCAGCACGGCCAAGTGCTCGATGATGCGCTCCTTCACTTTCTCAAGCCCGAAGTGGTCGCGGTCCAGGATCTTCTGGGCCTTCTTCAGGTCGAAATCGTCGGTGCTGTATTCGCCCCATGGCAGTTCCAGTAGCAGTTGAACATAGTTGTGCTGCACACTGAACTCCGCGCCGGCCGGGTTCATGCGCTGCAGCTTCAGCACTTCCTTGTTGAAGACCTCCTCCACCTTCTTCGTCCACTTCTTCTTGGCGGCCTTCACGCGCATTTCCTCGATCTCCTGCTCGATGGGGTTGCCGCCCAGTTCATCCTGGATGGTCTTCATCTGTTGGTGCAGGAAGTACTCGCGCTGCTGGCGGTCCACCTCGGTGCGCACCTTGCTCTGGATCTCGTTCTTCATCTGCAGCATCTGCAGCTCCTTGGTGAGGTGGGCCAGGAGCAGCGATGCACGTTCACGCAGATCGGCCACCTCGAGCATCTTCTGCTTCTCGGCCACCTCGGCGTTCATGTTGCTGCTGATGAAGTTCACTAGGAAGCTCGGGCTGTCAATGTTCTTGAGCGCGAACTGGGCCTCGGTGGGGATGTTGGGGCTTTGCTTGATGATCTCCAGGGCCATGTCCTTGAGGGAACTCACCAGCGCATCGAACGATTTATCGTTCTTGGCCGGACGCACTTCTTCGAACTCCTTCACGCGGGCCGTGAAGTAGGGTTCGGTGCGGATCATCTCGGTGATCTCGAAGCGCTTCTTGCCCTGGATGATGGCCGTGGTGCTGCCATCGGGCATGCGCAACATGCGGATGATGGTGGCAATGGTGCCCACGCGGTTGAGGTCCTCGGCATTGGGCTCCTCGATCTGGCCGTCCTTCTGGCTCACAACACCAAGGGTGCGGTTGCCGCGATACACCTCCTGGATCAGGCGGATGCTGCGGTCGCGGCCCACGGTGATGGGGATGACCACGCCGGGGAACAGCACGGTATTGCGCAGCGGCAGTATGGGTAGCTCGGGCGGAGTGGTCTCCGCGTTCATTTGCTCTTCGTCCTCGGCCGTGATCAGGGGGATCAGTTCGGTCTCGTTCTCGAGTTGCTCAGAGCTGAAAAGGCTGTCAGTATGCAGGATGTCGTTCATCGACATAAGTGGTCAGGATGTCAGTGGTAAAGATACCGCTGCCCAAGAAGGCGGTCCTACGAAGGATATTAACAGCGGTGGCCGCCTGTGGACCAAGCTTCGTGCCGTGCGGAAAGGACTGACAGATGGTCAGGCACCCGGTTCCAAGCGCTGGCGTTCGGTCTCGGCCACGGTGCGTAGAACGCTCTCTTCGGCCGTGTTCATATGCCCCCCCCGGCGCTCCATCACGCGCCGGGCGGTCACCAGGGCGCGGTCCGGATCGTGGTGCGAAAGACCTTCGGCACCGCCCCACGAGAAAGAAGGCACATGCTTGGGGGGGAAACCACCGCCGAACACATTGGCAGCCACCCCCACCACCGTTCCCGTATTGAACATGGTGTTGATGCCGCTCTTGGCATGATCGCCCATGATGAGGCCGCAGAACTGGAGGCCCGTATCCACATCGCGGCCTTCTGCATAGCTGAACACCTTCACGTTCCCGTAGGTGTTCTTCAGATTGCTGTTGTTGGTATCGGCGCCCAGGTTGCACCACTCGCCCAGCACGCTGTTGCCCAGGAAGCCATCGTGGCCTTTGTTGCTGAAGCCCAGGATCACGCTGTTGTTCACCTCGCCACCCACGCGGCATTCGGGGCCAAAGGCGCATGGGCCATAGATCTTCGCTCCCATCTTTAGTTGGGCATGTTCGCCCAACACCATCGGCCCGCGGATGATGCAGCCTTCCATCACCTCGGCGTTCTTCCCGATGTAGATCGGACCGCCCTTGGTGTTCAGGATGCTCGCCTCCACCACCGCACCTTCCTCCAGGAAGATGAGGTCGGGATCGCCCACCACGGTGTTGAGGACGCTAAGTGGTTGGGAGCGCCGGCCTTCGGTGAGCAACTGGAAGTCGTGTGCAATGGCCTTTCCGCAGTGCTGGAACAGGTGCCACGGCCGTTCGAACCGGATCACCTCACCAGCGAACGGAACGGCTGTAAGGTAGGTGGGCGGCGAGAGCCAGTCCGATACCGCTGGTGCGGCTCCACCTTCCGTGCAGCATGCGAGCATCCGCCCATCCTGCACCAAGGCTTCGCCGGACCTGAGGTCCATCACGGCCGCAACGAGCTCATCCGAAGGGAACAGACCGCCATCGACCTCGAACTGTACCTCGCCCACGGGCATGGGGAAGGCTGGCGCTAGATAGGCCTCAGTACGGTAGCCCACAGGCAGACCGCTGCGCACGTACCAACCTTCGCCCAAGCGAAGGATGCCGGGTCTTAGCTGACCTACGGGACGGGTAAAGGTGAGCGGCAGCAGTTGCCGGTGGAGCCCGGCGTCGTTGAGGATGATGGACATGGACGAACCTGTTCGGCGCACCAAGGTAGCGCGAGCGCAAAGATGCCCTTGTGGGAACGATGACATGAAGGTCCCTTCAGCGAGGGAACGGCTCCTACAGGCCGAACAGGCCACAGACCCACCACGCGAAAGCAGCCAACAGCGCGCTAACGGGAATGGTGAGGATCCAGGCCCAGAGCAGGCGCACGGTTACACCCCAACGCACTGCGCTGATGCGCTTGGTAAGCCCCACGCCGATGATGGAACCCGTGATGGTGTGCGTGGTGCTCACCGGAATGCCCATCTGCTCCGTCATGTACAAGGTCATGGCACCAGCGCTTTCAGCGCAAACACCTTCCAGGGGGGTCACCTTGGTGATACGCGTGCCCATGGTCTTCACGATCTTCCAACCACCGCTAAGGGTACCCAGGCCAATAGCCGAGTAGCAAGCCAGCGGCACCCAGGCAGGCATGGCCTCAAGGTCCGTGGCTTCGCCACTGGCCACCATGGCCACCATGATGATACCCATGACCTTCTGCGCATCGTTACCTCCGTGACCGATGCTGAACGCGGCAGAACTGAGGAGCTGTAGTTTCTTGTAGATGTTCGCCGTGCGCAGGGCGCTGGGCAGTTTCGTCATATCCACCGCGTAGGTGAGCATGAACACCAACGAGAACAAGACCATGGCAATGCGCAGGTCATTGTTCTTCAGGATATAGAGCGAAGTGATGGCCGTGGCCACCGCGATGATCAACATGCGCAACCAGAGCCGCTGGACCAGCGTGACCAACGTGATGAAGATGGAGATGATCATACCGACCATGGGGGCCAGCAGGATGAATGCGGCCACCAACCCGATCTTGTGTAGGTTGACACTATCCAGATCGAAGCCGGCACCGGCAAGCGCGGCTCCTGCAAAACCGCCGATCAAGGTGTGGGACGAGCTACTGGGGATACCGTACCACCAAGTGAGCAGGTTCCAAGTAATGGCGGCAATGAGGCCCGCCAGCACCACCCGCAGGGTGATGAACTCCTCGTGCACCGTTTTGGCCACGGTATTGGCCACATGGTGATCGCTGAAGATGAAGTAGGCGATGAAGTTGAACGCTGCCGCCCAGATCACGGCCTGCACCGGTGTAAGCACCTTGGTGCTCACGATCGTGGCAATGGAGTTGGCCGCGTCGTGGAACCCGTTGATATAGTCGAATATCAACGCCAGCGCGATGATGACGATGAGCAGTGTCATGCGCTCAGGCGTACTTCAGCATGATGGACTCCAGCACGTTGCCCACATCCTCGCACTTGTCCGTGGCCAGTTCCAGGGTGCTGTACAGATCGCGCATCTTGATGAGCTGGATGGCGTCCTTTTCGGTCGCGAACAATTGCTGGATGGCACGGTCGTAGACCTCGTCGGCCTGGTTCTCCATGCTGTTGATCTGCACCACGAACTCGTTGTGCGCGTTGGCCTTGTGCATGGTGCGCAGCCCCTGAACGGCCATCTGAACGATCTTAGCCCCCTCGTTCACCAGGCGAGCCAGCTCACGGCAGGTCTCATCGGGTTTGCCAATGCCGAACAGCTCCAGGTTCTTGGCGGATGCAAGGATGAAATCGGCCACATCGTCCAGGCTGGTGGCCAGGTAGTGGATATCCTCCCGATCAATGGGTGTGATGAAGTTGCGCGCCAGGTCGGTGAAGATCGTGTGCGTGAGGTCGTCGTTGGCGTTCTCGGCGATCTCCAACCGCTCCAACATGGCCGTGCGTTGTGCACCCGGCTCGGTGTTCATGATCAGGATGAGGTCCTCCGACATCTTCAGCACATTGGCGGCCGAGGCCTCGAAGTGGTAGAAGAACACGCGGTCGCGCGGCTTGAAGATCTTGAGGATGCTTTCCAGTGACATTGGGAACGATTTCGGCGGCCAAATGTATCCGGGCCATTGATCGGTCAACTTGGCCAATGGCAGACTTAACGCAGGGTTAACATAGGCGATCTTCCTGAAATAGGGCCCGGGCCAGTTAATTTGCTCCCATCAGTCCTCCCCATGTTCTATGAATTCAACGGATATCGACCGGTTGTGCATCCTTCAGCCTATGTGCATCCACAAGCTGCAGTAACGGGCAACGTGATCATTGGCCGCGATGTCTACATCGGTCCGGGTGCTGCCCTGCGCGGCGATTGGGGCGAGATCATCGTTGCGGACGGCTGCAACGTGCAGGAGAACTGCACCATACACATGTTCCCCGGAGTTACCGTGCGGTTGGAGGAAGGGGCGCACATCGGGCACGGGGCCATCATCCACGGTGCGCATGTGGGGCGCAACTGCCTGGTGGGCATGAACGCCGTACTGATGGATAATGTGGTGCTCGGTGATGGTTGCATCGTTGGCGCGCTTGCCTTTCTACCTGCCGATAGCATCTGGGAGGCCCGCAAGGTCATCGTTGGCAATCCGGCCCGAGTGGTGAAGGAGGTGACCGATGAGATGCTCGCGTGGAAGACCGAGGGCACCAAGCTTTATCAACAGCTTCCCTCGGAACTGCACGCCACGCTGAAGGCTTGTGAGCCGTTGCGCGAAGTTGAACCGGACAGACCGCCGATCACGATGCAATACAAGACCTGGACCGATACCAAGCAGAACAGGTCGAAGTGATCACTACGTGGTCTGATCGGTGCCACCCTCCTCCTCTTCCACGTGCAAGGCGTGCAGCAAGCGGTGTACCAGCGGCGCCAGCAGCACGGCCACAGTGGTAAGCAGTGCAATGCCGCTGTAGAGCGCATAGAACGAGGCGAAGTACTTGGCCGCATCCGTGGGCAGATCGCCCACAGGGCCCATGCCACCCAGGATCATGGAGGCGTTGAGGAAGGCATCCGGAAAAGCCAAGCCAGCGAGCCGCATGTAGCCCCACACGCCGACCCCGAGCGACACCGATACGATCACCAGCGCAACGGCCAGGAACTTCAACTGGCGCCAAGCGAATGCCCTTGTAGTTATCAGTGGAAGCCTTCGATGCTCGAACATGTGTGCCAAGGTAGTCCGGGCATGGCGCCATGAGCGCGAACAATGGTGCGGCGCCGATCAACAAGGTGGTGTGGAGCGCAGGCCTGGTCGATCGCCGCATCCCTTTCCCATGGTCCCGACCTTCGCGGCATCCATTCACGCTGCATGAAAGTGCTCTGGACCATCGGCCTCCTTATCCTGTCCAATGCCTTCATGACGCTGGCCTGGTATGGGCACCTGCGTTTCAAGGACTTTGAATGGTCCAAGGGCCTGGGACTGTTCAGCGTCATCCTGCTCAGCTGGGGCATGGCCTTCTTTGAGTACGTGCTACAGGTGCCGGCCAACCGCATTGGGCACAACGAGCACGGCGGTCCGTTCACATTGGTGCAGCTCAAGGTCCTCCAGGAGGTGATCACGCTGGTGATGTTCACGATCTTTACGTTGATCGCCTTCAGGCACGAGACCCTTCGCTGGAACCATGCGCTGGCGGGCATCCTGCTGGTGGTCGCGGTCTGGTTGGTCTTCAAGAAGTGACCCATGCATTTCCCCCTGTTCGGTGAACTGATCGTCATTCTCGGCCTCGCCGCGGGGATCCTCTTGTTGTTCCGCCGGTTCAAGCTACCGGGCATCCTGGGCTTCATCCTCACCGGCATGATCGCAGGTCCGCACGGCCTGGGCTGGGTGAAGGAGGTCAAGGAAGTGGAGGCCATGGCCGAGATCGGCGTGGTGTTCCTGCTCTTTGTGATCGGCATGGAGTTCAGCCTGAAGAAGCTCGCCTCGCTGGGCCGCACCGTGTTCATCGGCGGAATGCTTCAGGCCGGACTGACCATCGCCGTTGTGGGCGGGGTGCTCCACCTCTTCGGCATGAACACGGGATCGGCCGTCTTCATCGGATTCCTGGTGACCCTTTCAAGCACCGCCATCGTGCTGCGCCTGCTGCAGGAGCAAGGGAAGATGGACGCCCCGCATGGCCGAGTGGCCACCGCCATCCTCATCTTCCAGGACATCATCGTGGTGCCCATGATGCTGGTGACGCCCATGCTGGCCGGCCAGAGCGAGGACATCACCTCGGACCTGCTGTGGCTGCTCGGCAAAATGCTCCTGTTGCTGGTCGCCGTGTTCATCAGTGGGCGCTATATCGTGCCGCGTTTGTTGCGCCAGGCCATCAAGGGCAAGGGCAACGAGCTGTTCATCATCACCATCGTGGTCATCTGTTTCGCGGCGGCCTTCGCCACGCAGGCGCTCGGACTTTCACTGGCGTTGGGGGCCTTCTTCGCAGGCCTCATCATCAGCGAGACGGACCACGCCTACCATGCCACAGGTATCGTGCTGCCCTTTCACGAGTTGTTCATGAGCTTCTTCTTCGTGAGCATCGGCATGCTGGTGGACCTCGGCCAGTTCTTCGAACATCCCTTCCTCATCGTCGGCCTCACACTGTTGATGACGCTTTTGAAAGTGGGCGCCGCGATGATCGCCGTATGGGTGTTGCGCTATCCCCTTCGTACCGCATTGATGAGCGGTCTGGCGCTCTTCCAGCTCGGCGAATTCGGATTCATCCTCGCCATCCCTGGTCTGGAACACGGCCTCCTCTCCCGCGAACACTATCAGCTGTTCCTCGGTGTGGCCATCCTCAGCATGGGTGTCACGCCCTTCATGCTCGAATATGCCGACACCATTGTTCGCCGGGCCTTCCTTCAGTTCGTGCCGAAGGGCGTGGCGCGCCGGATGAACAGCTTGGTGAAAGTGCGCAAGGAGCAGGAACGCAGCCTTGGCAAACAACTGCGCGACCATGTGGTCATCATCGGCTACGGGCTCACCGGGCGGAACGTGGCCAATGCGGCCATCAACTCGGGCATTCAATGCCTGATTCTTGATGAGGACCCCGACCTCGCCAAAAAGGCCCAAGCCCTCGGACTGAAGACCCTGGTCGGCGATGCGGCCAATGCCCACCTCTTGGAGTCCGCACATGTGGAGCGCGCCCGTGTGGTGGTGGTGGCTGTCAGCGACGCACAGGCAGCTAAACGTATCGTGGCGAACGTGCGGGCGCATAGTTCAACCACCCACATCATTGCCCGCATCCGTTATGTGCGCGAAGGACAGGGCCTGTTCGAAGCGGGCGCACACGAGGTCATCCCCGAGGAATTCGAGACCAGCATCCAGATCTTCCATCGGCTGCTACGGCGCTACCTGGTCCCCGAGGACCGCATCAAGGAACTGGTGGCCACCTGCCGCAGCGACCACTACGGCCAAATGACCGGTCGCGTATTGAACCGACCGCGCACTAGCAAGGAGATGGAACTCCCACCACAGGACATGGAGATCGTAACGCTGCCCGTGACCTTGGGGCGCGGCAAAGTGGTGGGCAACACCATCGGTGAAGCAGGCATCCGTGAACGCTTCGGGGTCACGGTGCTCGCCATTCGGCGCGATGGCCGCTACATCACCAACGTGAGCGGCAGTGTACGCATCCTCACGGACGATATCCTCTACCTGCTCGGCACGCCCGAAGGGCTGGCCCGATTGGACAAGACCTTGCGATGACCGAGGTCATCGGTGCGCCACGGCGTTCCGCAACCGGTACAGTAGCAGCAGCACGAACAATAGCGTACCCAGCGCCAGCGGCCATTGCGTGCCCGGGGTGCCCGGACCTGTGCCACCACCATCGTTGGGGCCAAGTGGAAGGTTCCATTCCGGCAGGCTGTTGCGGCGTTCAGCGGGAAGCCTGTCCCCCACCTCCTTCAGGTATCCCTGCCGCTTGGTGATGTCCCAACCGGTGAGCGCCTGAAGTTCCTCCAGTTCGCGATGCCTGCGGTAGTACAGCTCCTCCAGGTAATCCTGCCCGCTGGCGCAGCTCAGATCGCCCGTGGCAGGGTTCGTCAGCACATAGCGCGCTTGGAAATGCTCGGTATTGGGCGTCACTTGGAACACCAGGTCCTGCGGGAATTTCTCCCGGCCATAGCGTACATGAAGGCGTGTGAAGAAGACCTGCCCGCCTCCACCGTTCTGGCCTCCCCAATCCACACCTGCTTCCGCGAACTCGCGTGGCATGGGCGGTGGTCCCACGCAGGGATCGCACTTCATTCCCCCGAACGACGGGGTAACGTTCCACGCGTATTCCAGAAAGACCACATTGCGGCCTTCGCGCCGGTGGGCCCTTGCAAAGAGGTCCTTGTAGAAGGGACCGAACTTCTGCTTTACGAACAGCGGGATGTTGCGGTCCGTGGGCACTTTTACCGTGCGGTAGTTCACGCACTCCACACGGCCGGTGCGTGTAAATGCGTATACCACCATATCCTGCGAACCCTTGCTGTTGGCCATGCCCAAGCGGATGGGCAGCATGAACTTATGGCTGTCGTACCGGATCTGGATCGGACGCAGCAGGTTCGACCCCGTAAGCTGCAACCGCGACACATCCACCTTCACCACGAAGAACTTGAGGTTGCTGCGGATGTACGGGTCCAATACCTCATGCGCGGTGTCCGGAATGCGGTATCCGTTCTGGATGAGCCATTGCTTGAGGCCCGTGCTCTCGGTGGCGCTGAGGATAAGGATATCATACTCACCCACGGCATATTGGGCCTCGATGGTCACACCCAGGTCCTTGGCCTCGGCCTTCATGCGTGATGCATTCGCGGTCGGCACCCTCATTAAGGACTCCTCCTGTACCGAGTCGTAGAGCACTTGCGGGTAGCACGGATTCTCGTCGTGGTACTCCACCAGGCGCGGGGAACTGTAGGCATCGAGCATGCCGAAGACCCTGCGGTCCACGATGCGGATGTCCTGTTGGCGCAGCACCACGGGCACCGGCACCACCATGGCGAAATCCTTCACATCGCCTTGGAAATCGTTGCTCATGGTCACGATGGTGCGTTGGCCATCGCGCACGAGGATCACTTCACTGCGATCGTTGAAGAGCGTGGCATCGGCGCGGGCCACGTAGAAACCGCAGAACGCACTGGAGCGCTGAGCGAGCAGTGCAACAAGGAACAGGAACAGGTAGCGCATGGTCATGGGGTTCAGTTCGTTCGTAACGGGGTGATGGTGGGCGGAGTGGCGGTCCACTGGAAGGCGGCGCCCTTGCGGAAATGATCGAGCACGGGGTTGATCGCGCAGAAGATGAGCAGGGCCCAAATGGGCGCGGCGTTGATCCAGTATTTCCACGAGAGCATGAACGCCAGCAGCGCCACACCCATGCTCCAGTAAATGCGCGCTGCTTGCGACCGCGGCGTGGTCATGGGATCGGTGATCATGAAGAAGGTGAAGAGCAGCAACGAACCGTTCATGAGCCGGTGAAGCCACACGTCCATGCCCCAGCCCAGGTAGAGCACCGTGCGCAACAGTTCGAGCAGGGCGAAGGTGCCGAGGAAGGCAATGCTGGTATCGATGCGGCCCACGCGAAGTACCACCATGCCACCGGCAGCACCCACCAGAAAGACCAACATGGCACCACTGCCCCACTGCCCCGGGCTCACCCATGCATCACCCGTGAACAGCACCGCCGCAGCGATGCCCAGGTTCCCCGGATTGAAGATGTGCTTGCCATCCCAGCGCACCAGGAATTTGCTGGAGATCGCCACCGCAGCGCCCAACGCAAGTGTCCATGGTGAACCAGCCTTCAGCAACAGGCTCATGCCCAGACCGGTGATCAACGCGCTCTTCAACGATGACCAGGCAACGCCCTTCCAACGGATGAACAGCGACTGCACGCTGAGCGCGGTGCCGATGAGGATGGCGTAGCGCGGCCATTCGGCATCCCAGCCCAAGGCCAGAATACCGTACAGCAGAAAGCCGGCAAGGAACAGGACCTGGAAGTGGCGGGCATCGCGCTGAAGAAAGGCGATGGCTCGACCGAAGGCGCGTTGGAGCAGCATGAGCTTGGGAACTGTGCTGCCGTACACACCAGCCGCCAGAAGGTTCGATCACCTCGAAACCTTGGGCCCCTGAACTGCGTTGCAGCGGCTGCATGATGCATCACAACACATTGACCGCACAGGCGATCGGGCACATCCTTCTGGTGGATGACGAGGACGATTGCAACTTCGTCACCCGGTTGGTCCTGAAGAAGGCGGGCTTCACCGGCAGGCTCACCTGCTTCACTTCGGCGGAGATGGCTCTTGCATACATGCGAAAGGGCCAGGACCTGCCGGACATCATGTTCGTGGACATCAACATGCCGGCCGTGAACGGCTTCGAGTTCCTGGCCACCTGCGAGGCCGAGAAGTTGCTTCCGAACGATGTCACCTCCGTGATCATGTTCAGCAGCAGCAACAGGCCCAGCGACCTGGAACGAGCGCTCAGCTTCAATTCCGTGATCGGCTATGTCGAAAAGGCCTTGAGCGTTGATAGCTTCGAACGGGTATTGAAAGACCACACCAAAGCGCGCGGGCTCTGAACCCATCACCCCAAGCGAACATGAGCAAGATCCTGATCATCGAGGACGAGACCATCATCTCCTTCGGATACCGGCTTCAATTGGAGCGCATGGGCTTCGAGGTGATCGGTACCGCACGCAGTTCAGCCGAGGCCGAGGAACTGTTGCGTAACGAACGCCCCGACCTCATCATCATGGACATTTACCTGAAGGGCGAGAAGAACGGACTTGAACTGGCGCAGGAGATCCACGCCACCGACACCATTCCCATCATCTTCCTTACCGCCAGCACCAAGCCCGAGATCATTGAGACCATTCGTGGCCTGAAGGGCTGCCAGTACCTGCCCAAGCCGATCAACTCGGACAGCCTGGAGGACATGCTGCAGCGCTTCGCACGCGGCGCGAACTGACCCGCCATGGCCGACCGACCGACCAAGGCCGACCCCACACAAGCGGACCGGCTGCACCACTTCGCGCACGACCTGCGGAACCGCCTTGCGGCCATCCAACAGGTGCTCCAGCAATTCAAAGCTGTCGGAGGCGATGATGCGGGTGAACTGGTCACTTTCGGCGAACAACAGTACTTCAAGGCCATGCGCAGCACCGAGGAACTGCTGGATGACCTTGGCGTGGAACGGGGCATCACCATCGCCACACGAACGCCGATCGACCTTGGCGAACTGACCACCAAGGCCATTGCAGGGATCGGCCACCGGCTGGAGCGCAAGCAGCAGACCGTGGAATCTTCATTGCCACAAGGCATGGTCGTGAACGGCGATGCCCATTGGTTGAACGAATTGGTGAACGCCCTGCTCACCAATGCATCCAAGTTCTCTGGAACGGGCACCACGATCCATGTCGCGATGGAACGCCAAAGCGACATGGCCGTGCTCTCCATCCGCGATCATGGCGTAGGTCTTTCGCCTGCAGACCTTCAGCAGGTCTTCGTGCGATATGCCTGGCTTGAGAGCCTAAGTACCAATGGCGAAGCCCAAGGACGCAGCACCCTGGGCCGTGCCAAGCAATGGGCCGCAGCACACGGAGGTGAGCTTACCGCACAAAGCGATGGCCCCGGCAAAGGCAGCACCTTCACGCTTCGCCTCCCGCTTGCTTCGGCTCAGTAGTCTGCAAGGACCTGGCGCACATCACGCGCCACGCGCTGGCCCTTATTGTTCACGGCCACATTGAACTCCACCTCGTCGTTCACGCGCAGCTGATCGAAGGTCACGTCCTGCAGATCATCGTACCGGAAGAACAGGTTATTATCCGGGTATCGGATAAAGCCATAGCCGTTCATCAGGCTCATCACCGTGCTTCGGTGGCGCTCCTCATCGACCATGGTCACCGGAGCACGTTCAGCACTTTCGATCTCGCTGTCACGCGTGGTATCACGCACAACGAACATGTCCCGAACGACCTCATCATCGTCCTTCAGGCCTTCATCGATGAGGTCGTGCATGGGCAGCGGGTAACTCACCTCGTTCCACAGGTCGGTACTGGTCTTGGTGGTCTGTACATCGCCGGTCTCCTGATCGGCGAACTCGAAATCCCACCCCAGCAGCATGGTCTTGCAGCCTAATGCGTGCAGCTTGCGCACCAACGGCACATGGTCACCATCACTGGCCACAAGCACCACTACATCGTAGCGCTTCAGCATGCAGAGCTCGTAGGTCTCCAAGGCCATCAGCACATCGATCCCTTTTTCCCGCTTGCGGCCCATAAGGTCCTTCACCGGCAGGTAATGGGTCTGTACGTTATTGTACATCAACACATCATCGAACACCCTGTCGTAGTACAACTGGTTCGGCTTCTCGTTGGCATCGCGCGCGCTGAAGCGGCCACGGAAGAAATGGGCATCAATGATGTGGGCCAGGTTGGGACGGGTGCCCTCCCGCTCGGCCACCATGTGGCGGATGAAGTCGTGCAGGCCACCGATGTGCAGGCGCCGGCGGTGCGTGTGTACGTAGTTGTAATAGTTGCTTACGTGGGTGAAATAGCCTCCATCGTAGAACACACCCACTTTAACGGCATGGGTACCGGAATTGCTCGTTGCCATTTGGTATCGTTATTGGTATAGCGGGGCCAAAAGTAACGCCAACGTTAACGGTGGTCATCTTCCTAACTTTCGCACCGTGACCGTACGTCATCCGATCCTGCTCCTGCTATTGCTTGCACTACTTTGCAGCGCCTTGGTACAGGCCCCACAAGCGGCCACGGCCATTACATACGACAGGTCCATAGGTGTGGCGCTCAACGGCATTCAGATCTTCGACAAGGCGAACGAGGCCTGGACCTGGACCTTCGGGCGCGAACCGGGGGCCAAATTGCTTCGCAGCGACCGCGGTGACGGCCTGATCGAGGGCACGGCCCGGTTCAACTTCCGTTCGGAAATGCTCACTGGGCGGGAAGAGACCATGGGCGTGGTGCAGTACAGGGTAGTGATCCGCACGACCGCGGGTGAGTGCCGTGTGGTGGTGAGCGAACTGACGCACACCGGCAACCGCAACACCGCCAAGGGAGGTATTCACGTTGGCCTTTTACGACGGGGCGAAGATGCCGTGGACCATGTGCGCGGCATGAGCCGGTCCAACGCCAAGCGCCTGCACGACGAGCTTACGGCCCAGTCCGACACACGCGTAACGGCCTTGCTCAGGGCCTTCGAAGGCCGTATGCGTGCTGGAAGTGCTCCATAGACCACTGCAACCGGAACGGTATTCCTGCGTAGAACGGCCGTATCCATGCGACCCTTCCTACGCTCCTCCATCCGTAAGTGGCCCTTTCTGGCGGCCCTGCTCGCTTTCGGCTTTATTGCATACGGTGTAGTGCTCATTTCCCAAGCACGCTCCCTCCAACAACGTATTGCCCACGAACTCCGCCTGCTGGACGAACTGGCCAAGCTGAACGACGACATCCATGAGCTGGGGTTGATCCACCGGGTGGATGTGAGCGTGCGCCAATACCGCTGGCCCGAGCAATATGACCGTGTGCTGGACCGCGTGAAAAGGCTCCAGAGCCAATATCCCGAAGTGGCAGGCATGACCGATCTGCCGCAAGCCCTGGGCACCACCCTGCAGTTGGCCGACTCCCTGCACCAGCAGGCCATGGCCCAACAGGGCGCCTGGAGCGAAGGCAGGAACACCGAGGCCGTGTTCCAGATCATGCTGCAACGGTCACAGAAAGTGGTGGACCGCGTCTCACGCGGTATCCAGGAACGTGGCCTGCTCCTCTACACCGGCACCCTCTCCGACCGCTGGAACGAGGCACAGGTGCTCCTGATCACCGCCTGCCTGATGGCCGTGCTGATCGCTTGGTTGGCCGGCATGAGCAACCGATTGCTGCAGGAGAGCCGATTGCGCACCGAGCAACTTCACGTGGCCAAAACGAACCTTGAGCGTACCAACCGCGAGCTCCGCGAGACCATGTTGAGCAAGGAGGAGAAGGAGGTGATGATCAAAGAGATCCATCACCGGGTGAAGAACAACCTCCAGATCGTGAAGAGCCTGATCCGCTTCCAGATGGACCAGGTGAACGACCCACGCACCACAGAGCTCTTCAACGAGTGCGTGAACCGCGTGAGCGCCATGGCCCTGGTGCACGAACAGACCTACCTCAGCAAGGACCTGGCGAACATCGACGTGAACAACTACCTGGCACACCTCACCCGGGACCTGTGCTACGCCTACACCATCGACATCAAGCTCGACCTTGACATCCGTATCAACGTCTCCACCCTGAGCGTGGACACCTTGATCCCGCTCGGATTGTTGATCAACGAAGTGATCTCCAACTCGTTGAAATACGCCTTCAAGGGCCGTAAGCAGGGCACCATATTCGTACACCTCGATGGCACCGAGCAAGGAGGCCTTAATATGCGCATTGGTGATGACGGTGTGGGCCTGCCAGACCACGGGAAGTGGGAACGCCCCCAGAGCCTGGGCATGGAGCTCATCCACACGTTGGCAGGTCAACTGGACGCCCGCATTGCACTGGTGCCTGGCACCGGCACCGTGTACGAGCTGAGCTCCATCGTGGTCGAGCAGCGCCGACGCGCCTGAGCGCCGCTAACCGTCCATCACAGCAGCACACTGTTGGCGCTGGTCCGCGCGAAGTAGCTTCGCGCCGCATCCCACCCTCACGGGATGATCAACACCATGCGCCAACCGCTGTTCCTTGCCCTCCCCTTGCTCGTGCTTTCCGCCTGTGGCGAAGGGGAAAAAACACCCACTGCAGAGAAGATGACCTATCCGGAGACCCGCCGTGACAGCACGGCCGGCGATAGCCTGCACGGCACCTTCGTGGCCGACCCCTACCGCTGGCTGGAGAACGACACCAGTGCCGAGACCAAGGCCTGGGTGGAAGGCCAGAACGCCGTGACCAATGCCTACCTGGCCAAGATCCCCTTCCGCGATGGACTGGCCAAGCGCTACGAGGAACTCTACAACTTCCCCAAGGTGGGCGCGCCCTACAAAGTGGGCGACCACTACTTCATCAGCAAGAACAGCGGACTGCAGAACCAGTTCGTGATCAACGTGCGCAAAGGCCTTGATGGAGCCGACCAGGTGTTCATCGACCCCAATGCCGTTGATACCGCTGGCACCACCACCTTCGGCCTGCTGGGCGCCAGCAACGACGACAAGTACATGGCCGTTGGTGTGCAGAAGGCCGGCAGCGACTGGCAGGAGATCACAGTGTACGACCTGAGCACCATGAAGCAACTGCCCGATGTGCTCAAATGGGCCAAGTTCAGCGGAGCGGCCTGGTACAAGGACGGCTTCTTCTACAGCCGCTATCCTGAACCGAAGAAAGGCACGGAACTGAGCGCCGCCAGCAAGTTCCAGAAGGTGTACTACCACAAGCTGGGCGACCCGCAGGAAAAGGACGTGCTTGTATGGGAGAACAAGGCCAACGGCGACCTCTATGTGGGTGCCGGGGTCACCGAGGGCGAAGAGTTCGCCACGCTCTATGTGAGCACGGGGACCGATGGCTATGAGATGTACTTCCACGACCTGCGCAAGGGAGGCATCCCCAGCCCGGCCACGAATTGGATACCGCTGCAACAGGGCTTCAATGAGAAGACCAGCATTGTGGAGTTCGTACCCGCCACCGGCAAGTTCCTGGTGATGACCACCGTGGACGCGCCCAACTACCGCTTGGTGGAAGTGGATCCCGCTGCCCCCGGTAAGGAGAACTGGAAGGACATCATCCCCCAGAAGAAAGAGCTGCTGCAAAGCGTGTCCACCGGAGGCGGCAACCTCTTTGCCGAATACCTGAAGGACGCCACCAGCCGCTTCTACCGCTACAAGCTGGACGGCACGGGCGAACAGGAGATCCAGCTCCCCGACCTTGGCAGCGCAGGTGGATTTGGAGGCAAGCGTAACGACACCTTCAGCTTCTACAGCTTCACCAGCTTCACCGACCCGGGAACCATTTACAAGTACGACTATGCCACCGGGGCCAGCGAGGTATTCTACCGCCCCGAGCTGAAGTTCGATCCCTCACAATTCGTCACGGAACAAGTGTTCTATCCCAGCAAGGACGGCACCAAGGTGCCCATGTTCATTGTGCACCGCAAGGATGTGAAGCCCAATGGCAAGAACCCCACCCTGTTGTATGCCTACGGTGGATTCAATGTGAGCCTGAGCCCCAGCTTCAGTACAAGCCGCATGCTGCTGTTGGAACAAGGTGGCGTGTTCGCACTGGCCAACCTGCGCGGTGGCGGAGAGTATGGCGAGGACTGGCACAAGGCCGGCATGAAAGAGAAGAAGCAGAACGTGTTCGACGACTTCATCGCTGCGGCTGAGTACCTCATCCAGCAGAAGTGGACCGACACCCCGCACCTGGGCATCAATGGCGGCAGTAATGGCGGCCTGTTGGTGGGTGCCGTGATGACACAGCGTCCCGACCTGTTCGGCGTATGTTTCCCCGAAGTGGGCGTGCTGGACATGCTTCGCTACCAGAAATTCACCGCCGGTTTCGGCTGGGTGCCTGAGTATGGAAGCGCCGACAACAGCCCCGAGGAGTTCGCCTACCTGAAGGCCTACTCACCGCTGCACAACATCAAACCCGCGAAGTATCCGGCCACCATGGTGATGACCGCCGACCACGACGACCGCGTGGTGCCGGCGCACAGCTTCAAGTTCATCAGCACCCTGCAACCCGCCCAACAAGGCGATGCCCCCGTGCTGATCCGCGTACAGACCCAGGCCGGCCACGGCGCAGGCATGCCCACCAGCATGATCATCCAGCAGCAGGCCGATAAGTGGGCCTTCTTCTTCCACAGTGTGGGGGTGACCCCAACGTTCGGTAAATAGTCCGGACCACCAGTCCTGAACGAAGCCTCGGCCATGCGGTCGAGGCTTCGTTCCTTTGGTGTGCATCATGCCCGCCTTCACCCTCCGCCCCTTCCGCCCGGATGACCTGGACGCCCTGGTGAAACACGCCAACGACCCCACCGTGGCGGCGCACCTCACGGATGCCTTCCCCCACCCGTACACCGAGGCCAACGGCCATGCCTTCCTGCAGGAGGCGATAAAGGATGTCCCGCTTCGGCGCTGCATCGACATCGATGGCGAATGTTGCGGAGCCATCGGACTGCACCCCAAGACCGACCTGTGGCGCCAGAACATGGAACTGGGCTATTGGCTGGCGAAAGGTCATCGAGGCAAGGGCATCATGACCGATGCGATCCAACAGATGGTGCCGCTCGGCTTCGCGACGTTCCCGGAGATCACACGCATCTACGCCACACCCTTCGGCAGCAACATCGCCTCGCAGAAAGCGCTGGAGAAGGCCGGATTCGTCCTAGAGGCCAAGCTCATCGGCATGCTGGTGAAGAACGGCCAGGTGGAGGATGAGTGGATCTATGCGGTGCGACGCCCCACCAGTTAGTGACATGCGTCAAGCAACCTGCATCATCCAGAAGCGTCTGACCACCATGAAGTGGACGACCGCTCTGCTCAGTTGGCTGGCCGCGGCCGTAGGCCTGCACGCGCAACTGGTGAACCCCGGGTTCGAGAATGGACTGCAAGGATGGCAGACGCTGTGCTCAGAAGGAACGGGGATCTCGTTCGATACGGCACCGTACGGAGGAGGCACCATGAGCGCGCGCATCCGGTGTCTGGGAGGCGAGCCCTCGGACTGCTGGACGCAGGACCAAGTGCGACCGATGATCCACCAGCCCTTGACCAGCGCGCAGAATGGCAGTGTAGTGCATATCAGCGCGTGGGTGAAGGCTGAGCCCGACGTGCCCGGTGACGAGCAATGGGTAGGGGCCGTGCTCGTATTGGGCTGGCTAAATGGCTCGGGGGGGCTACAGTACGCAAGCGGCGCATGCGCCTATGTGGACTTCGGTGGTGGAAGCACTGAATGGACGTTGGGTTCCTTGACGTGCACCTTGTCCGGTTTCCCCACAGGCGTTACACCCATGCTGTTCCTGGGCGGCCACGCCTACAACAACACCAACGGCCATGTCCTCATCGACAACGTGCACATCGCCTTGGGCGGAAGCGGCACCCAACTGAGCGCCAAGGCCTGGCTGGACGGCGCCTTTGTTCCGGCGCAGAACCTGATGCGTGACGATCTACGCGCCGCAGGTCTGATCCCACTGAACGAACCGAACAGCGCGATCTTCCAGGATGGACCGGGTGGCGAGACCATACAACCCGCTGTGCTGGCCGTCACAGGCAACAACGCCATCGTGGACTGGGTGCGGGTGGAACTACACCTGGGTCCCTACCTGCCGGGCAATTCGCTGCTCATCGCCAAGCGCAATGCGCTCATCCAGCGCGATGGTGACATCGTGGACGTGGATGGTGTTTCGCCAGTGACGTTTAACACCGGACCGGGCCATTACCATGTGGCCGTGCGGCACCGCAACCACCTGCCGGTGATGCAGACCAACGCCATACTGCTCAATGCCACTGCCACCACGCTCGACTTCCGCGCACCGGGCCTAAGTTGCTTCTCGCGTCCCGCGCCGTACGCCGACCTGCCGCGCAGAACGGTAGGCACTACGCGCACCCTGTGGAGCGGTAACGTGGACCAGTTCGGCGCCCTTCCCAGAGGTATTTATTACACAGGCCTGGGGAACGACCGCGACCCCATCCTCCAAGCCATCGGAGGAGTTTCGCCAACAGCCACGCTCACCGGTTACCATCGTGCTGACGTGAACATGGACGGCGTGGTGAAGTACACCGGGGTGAACAATGACCGCGATCTGATCCTGCAGAACATCGGCGGGGTCTCGCCCACAGCGGTGCGGTACTCCCAAGGACCCTGACGATCGGCGTCACCAGCAGCATGCACCATCCTCGTTCATATCAACAAGGTGGTGAAATACGATAGATCATGGAAGCAGCAGCGCGGTAAGGCGCTGCGCTGACCCATCACGCCACCAACGCCAAGGCCTTCCGCAGGTTCTCGAAGATCATCGGCACTTCGTCCATCCGCAGCGTGCCCACCGATATCCTGCACCACGGATCGTTGCGCTGTGCACCGAAGGCGTAGAACGGCACCATGCCCACATTGGCCGTGCGGATGAGGAACATCGCCACATCCTCTGCATCGCCCAGCACGGTGCCGTCCTTCAGGGTGCGGCGTTGCAGGTCGATCTTCACCGTGAGGTACATCGCACCCTCGGCGGGTATCGCATCCACCGGGAACCCATCGGCCTTCAATGCTTGGAATCCGGCGTACAAGGCGTCCACACGCTCGCTGATCTGCACCAGATGACCCGCAATGATGTCATCCACCACCGCATCCTGCTTCAGCAGGCGCCCTGTTGCGATCTGCTCCGGCTTGGGTGCCCACGCACCGATGTGACCGAGCAGTGAATGCATGCGCTGCATGATGCGCTCGGGTCCGAAGGCCCAACCCACGCGCACCCCGGTGGCCGCGAAGGCCTTCGATACGCCGTCGATGAAGATGGTGTAAGGTCGCATCTCCGGACGCAGCGAAACGGGATCCACGTGCACCGTATCACCCAGCGTAAGGGCGGAGTAGATCTGATCGTACAGCAGGTACAACGGCTTGCGACCGGCACGACGGCTGTTCTCCTCCAGCACCAGGTCGCAGATGGCCGCCAGCTGATCGGCGGTGAAGGAGGTGCCCGTGGGGTTGAGCGGAGAGCACACGGCCAGCAAGGTGGCGTCGGCCAGGTGCGGGCGCAGGTCGTTGGCCGTGGGCAGGAAGCGGTTTGCGGCGGACGTGGCTACGGCCACCTGTTGCGCGTTGTTGAGGAAGGTGTAATGGTTGTTGTTCCAGCTGGGTATGGGGAACACCACCTTGTCCTGCGCATCCACGATGGTGCGGAAGGCCGCATAGATCAACGGACGTCCACCGCTGGCGATGAGCACCTCGTTCTTGTCGTACGCAAGGCCCTGCTTGCGTTCGATGAAGCGTGCAACCTCGGCGCGCAGCACCTCCATGCCGTTGGCTTGCGGGTAATTCGTGTGCCCTTCGCGGTACGCGGCGTTGATCTCGTTCACATAGGCCTCTGGCAAGGGGAACACCTTGGGGTCGAAGTCGCCGATGGTGAGGTTGGCGATCTTCTCTCCTGCAGCGATGCGGGCGTTTAGCTGTCCGCCGATCTTGATGATCTCGGAGCCGATAAGGTTCTCGGCCAGATGGGAAAGTGGGGTTGCTGGAGTGGCGGTGGCGGTGGACATGTCGCGGAGCTTGATGCCGTAAAGGTGGAACGACAACCTGAATAAACCTCTCTCGAGTTCCGGCCGGAGGTACTGATCAAGCCCGCGGAGCGTGCCAGGAGCCGATCAGTCGTCCGGTCCGTTCATCCAACTCGGCGAACAGGGCCCCTTCCAGGCCTTCGGTGCTGCCCCGTTCGAACACGCGCGTGAAGCGGCCGTGCTGCAGCAGGTGGATCCGATCGCAGAGCGTCACCAGCGGGCCGAGCACGTGCGAGGTGATCACCACGGTGCGCCCGCGTTCTGCCAAGCGCTTGATGACCGCCTCCAACACGCGCACCGAGGCCAGGTCCAGCCCGTTCATCGGCTCGTCCAGCAGCAGCACTTCGCGGTCAAGGCAGAGCGCGCCGAGCAGCGCCAGCTTCCGCTTCATGCCCGTGGAGTACGTCGTGATGAGCGCATCCAAGGGTACCTCCAGCAGTTGGTTCAACACCGGCACATCCTTCGCGCCTAGACCGTTCATGAACAGCTCCAGGTACTCGCGCCCGGTGATGCCCGGGTGGAAGTAGTTCTCCGCCTCTTGAAAAGCGGTGTTCGTGTGGGCCATGGCGGTGCCGTTCCACTCCACACGAGCCTCCGCGTTGCGACCGAAGCCATAGAGCGCGTTCAGCAAGGTGCTCTTGCCCGCACCGTTGAGGCCCACGATGCCGTGGATGCCAGGTGCGAAGGTGTAGTCCGGGACATACAGCACGGTCTTGTCCCCGTAGGCGCAGCGAAGGTCAGCAACGGTGATCATTGAAGTAGGAGGATAGGTTGGCGCGGGCCTTGGGCCATTCGGTCAGCAACATGATCAGCGGCACCAGCGAAAGACCGGGGAGGATGGCGAAGAGCGCGGCCACCGATACGTTGGCACCGTTGGCCTCCAGACGGAGGTTGGGGCGGTAGTTGGCGTACTTCAGCACGATGGCATAGGCCACCAGCACCATCATGCCCACACCGAAGCCCGTGTGGATCCACCAACGGTCGGGCTGGAACATGGTGGCCGCGACCAGCACCGGCAGGAGGATCACGGCCATGGACCGCACCGTGCCCCACACCTTGATGCGCAGGAGTGAACGGGCATCCGCGGCCGTGGCCAGCAGCATGGCGCGTGGTTCACAATGCTCTTGTGCCGATGCCACCATCAGCGCGATGATGCCCAGCAGGAACATGGGCAACACCGGCAGCCAGCTGAAGACCAGCGCGGCCAGCCAGATCAGCAGACCGAACGGATGGGTGTGCTGCACGAAGCTCCTCCACTCGAAGAGGTGCATGGGGAACAAGCGACGCAACCAGGCGCCCCGCACGCCGCCACCCAGCACCACCGGCGACCAGGCCATGAGCACCAACAACGCCACTACTGCAGCCCACTTCCATGCACCGACTAACAGCAATACAGCGACCACCGGCAACAGCATCACCGCGTACTCCACCGCCATGGCCTGCCGTGCTCGGGGCACGTGCCGCAGCTGAAAGGCATGATCACCACGACGCTGGTGGAAACCCCAGAGCGTGAGCGCTGCGCCGACGACGACGTAGGGCCACAGTGCGGCATCTTGGGAAGCTGCGCGATGCAACAGCCACAACAGACCGAGCGATCCAAGCGCGAGCAGCACCAAGCCATACGCTGGGAACGCCCGGCGGAGCTGCAACCAGCGGAGACGCAGCAGAACGGTCGTGGCGGACAACGGGGCGTTCACAGCCGCAAGTTGGGCATCCTGAAGGCGTCCTGAGGGGGAGATCACATGGGCGGCAGATCACAAAGGCGCTTGGAGGCTACTACCATGCTACTGGAAAAGATCGACCCGCTGTCATTTATTCGTTGCAACGGATAGTTGCATTACCTTTGTACCGCGATGCCCACCAAGTTCGAGGAAGCCATCCGCCAGCAGAAGTTCGGCAGCCCCACCCAGAAGGCGCTGCTGAACGTGCAGTACACGGCCAATTGGTTCCGCGATCTGCAGCGTGGTGTGTTCAAGGAGCTGCCCATCGAGCCCCAGCACTTCAATGTGCTACGCATCCTGAAAGGGCGCCACCCCCACCCCGTATGCCCCGGCGACATCAAGGCTGTGATGCTCGATAAGGCGCCCGATGTGACGCGGCTGGTGGACAAGCTGGTGGACCTGGGCTGGGTGGTACGCGAGGTGGGCGCTGGTGATCGCCGCCGTGTGGACATCGGCCTTACTGCGAAGGGCCTTGAACACGTGGATCGGATCAGCACGCAAGTGAAGTCACAGGCCAAGGTCTTCCACCATCGGCTCACCGAAGCGGAAGCCGAACAGCTCAGCCACTTGCTGGACAAACTGCGCGGGTGACATTGCCTTTTTTTCGGAACATATTCGTTGCAACACCTTTCGGCACAACACATCAAAACACCAACACACACCACCATGAACACCACGTACACCTTCAAACAGACCTTCCTTGGATCCCTGCTCGCTGGCGCGGGTACCGCCGTCATCTGCCTGCTGTGGCGTAGCGTGCACGAGGCCGTCACTGGCTTCAGCGTGCCGCAGATCGTGCATACCACCGGCATCACCATGAGCAGCTTTCTGCCGTTGATCGTGGCGGGCATCATCTACTACTTCGTGCAGAAGCTCGGCGCCAAGGGACGGACCGGCTATGTCATCGGCACTGTGGTGCTGGGCTTGCTCAGCCTTTACGGAACCTTCACCTACCCCATGCCGGATGGTTCGGCCACGCCCACGGCATTCACCACGCTCACCCTGCCCATGCACTTCGTTTCCATGGTGGGTGCGCTGCTCATCCCCCGACTGGCTGCACGCCTCAAGCCCTGACATCCATGCAAAAGCCCCTTCGCGAACACATCCCGCTGGCCTTCAAGCCCGCCTTCCCCGGACTGCGTGGCGTGGACATCATGGCCCACCGGTACGGCATCGAGCCCTTCCTGGTGTTCACCGAATACCACATGGACCAGCCCGTGTTCGGTCCGCACCCGCACGCCGGCATTTCGGTGATGACCTACATGCTGCCCGACAGCGCCGGCTCCTTCCTGAACCGCGACAGCCAGGGCGACCGCAGCGTGATCGAACCCGGCGGCGCGCACGTGACCCAGGCCGGCAGCGGCATGCACCACGACGAGTTCCCTACAGTACCCGGTGTGGACTGCCACGGCCTGCAGATCTGGATCGACCACGCCAGTAGGGACCGCTTCGTGGCACCGCGCTCCATGCATGCCTTCGCGAAGGACATCCCGGAAGTCATCGCTTCGCATTCCACCGTGCGCATAGTGGCGGGCTCCTTCCAAGGCCAGCGCTCGCCCTTCGACCTGGTGACGCCGGTGACCCTGCTGCATGTGCGGCTGCATGCCGAGCAGCGCATTGCACTGCCCGCTGAAACGATGGCCTTCGTGTATGTGCTGAACGGCACCGGCAGCACGGTGGATAAGCCCTTGTTGCCCCAGACGCTGGTGACCTTCGCAGAAGGCGGCGATACCGTGGAGGTGAGCGCTGGTGCGGACGGCGTGGAATTCATGTTCGGAACGGGCACCCCGCACGAGCAGCCCATCGTGTACGGCGGACCCTTCGTGATGAGCAGCGATGAACAGATGCACCAAGCGCGGTTGCGGCTGGGGCGGGGGGAGATGGGCGAGCTAGGGCCGGAACGGGGTTGACAAATGTTGGAGCTATTCGAAGCCCCAAGGGCGCACCAGCTGCGTCACTGGCCGTCATGTCCCAGCAGTGTCGGCTTGAGGGCTTTGAGGTCGATGGCGAGAACAGTTGATAACGCTATCCGCTCTGCCCGAAGAATTGCTTCAACGGACGCTGGTGCATATGGCGGATGCGATGAACGGCTATCCTGTTCTGACCTATTGAATAGATCACGTGGTACTTGTACTTCCGCAAAGGAGCGAACCTGAATGCCTTGTGGCGCGCACTGAAACCACCGGGGAATTGCTGCACGTAGCGCAGTGTAGCGATCAGGTCCGTTCGGAAGTCTATGCCTTTACCAGGTCCATCCTCCTCTAAGGAAGCCTGTATCTCATCGACCTCCTGCTCGGCACGGTCGGTGATGATAAGCGCAATGCTCACTTACCCAGACTCTTCTTCAAGCGCTCCTCCAACTCCTCGATCGTGTAGAAGGTCCCCTCCCCCCGGTCGGCCTGCTCGCGTTCGCGGTCCATGGCATCCCACTCCTCAGCGGTGAATAGGGATGCGTAGTCCACCTCGTCCGCCTCAGCGGCACGCAACACCTCCTGCACCAACGCCCGCACCTCCGCCGCCGTGTACAGCCGGTCCTCCAGCTTCAGGTAGGGGGCCTCGCCTTCGCGCACCACGGTGAGGTGGTCATTCGGCACCGCATACGTGGGCGGACCGTCAAGGAGACGCTTCAGGGCAAGCAGCCGCGCCTCATCATCTAGGTTGGCTATGCGTTCCAGCAGTTCCAGTTTGAGGGTCTTGAGGTCCATGAACCAAAGCTACACCATGGAATATCGTGATGATCTATCCACAGATGGCGCAGATGGCGCAGATAGCTCACACCGGCTTGGCATTCATCTGTGTTATCGGTGTCATCTGTGGATAGCCCTTTCATCCCGATCTTCGCCCCTATGCAACTCCAGAACTACGCCTGCGGAGAATGGATCGCAGGCACAGGCAAACAAGCTGAGCTTTTGGACGCCTCCACCGGCGAGCTCATTGCCACCACCTCCTCCGGCGGCCTCGACTTCGCCGCCATGCTCCACTACGCCCGCACCGTGGGCGGCCCGCCTCCCGCTGATGCGGGACGAGGACGCCTGCTTCAGATGACCTTCCCCGAGCGCGGCTGATCATCTTTGACGAGCTATGGAACATCCACAAGACCTGATCAACCGGGCATACCAGATCGCGTGGAAGTCTGGTTCAAAAGGCCAACTCTCCAAGATCGAATTGGCCGAAGTTCTGGTCCGGGAGGGTATGCCCAATGATCTCGCCGACCAAGCTGCGAGCGATACCATCTTGGAAGTGATCAAGGCCAGAAAGAAGGAAGGGCGACAACGAATGGTCTATGGCCTCGTTGTTTTCGGCCTGGGAGCCGCCTTCACGCTGGCGTCATTCCTCATCCTCAAGACGAGCATTGTGATTGCCGTAGGGGCCATGTTCGTCGGCGGCGTTTTCGCCCTCTTCGGTTTTCTTCGCTCACAGAACGACTCACTCTGATGCAACTGAACAATTACGCCTGCGGCCAATGGGTCGCCGGTTCCGGGAAACAAACCGAACTCGTTGACGCCTCCACCGGCGAGCTCATCGCCACCACCTCCTCCGGCGGCCTCGACTTCGCCCACATGCTCCACTACGCCCGCACCGTCGGCGGTCCGCCCCTGCGCAAAATGACCTTCCCCGAGCGCGGACGGATGCTGAAGGCCCTCGCCCTCTACCTGATGGAGCGCAAGGACAAGTACTACCAGATCAGCTACAAGACCGGCGCCACCAAGGCCGACAGCTGGGTGGACATCGAGGGCGGCATCGGCAACCTCTTCGCCAACGCGAGTTTGCGCCGCACGCTGGGCAACATGCCCTTCTACGTGGACGGCGAGGCCATCAAGACCAGCAAGGGCGGAAGCTTCATCGGCCACCACATCATGGTGCCCAAGGAGGGCGTGGCCGTGCACATCAACGCCTTCAACTTCCCCATCTGGGGCATGCTGGAAAAGGTGGCCGTGAACTGGATGGCCGGCGTGCCCGCCGTGGTGAAGCCCGCCACGGTGACCAGCTACCTCACCGAGGCCATGGTGAAGGACATTGTCTCCTCAGGCATCCTGCCCGAGGGCGCCATCCAGCTCATCTGCGGCAGCGCCGATGGGCTGCTGGACCACGTGATGCAGCAGGACGTGGTCACCTTCACCGGCAGCGCCAGCACGGGCCGCATGCTCAAGCGCCACCCGCGCATCGTGGACGAGAGCGTGCCCTTCAACATGGAGGCCGACAGCCTCAACGCCATCGTGCTCGGCCCCGACGCCACGCCCGGCACCGAGGAGTTCGACCTCTTCATCAAGGAGGTGGGCAAGGAGATGACGCTGAAGTGCGGCCAGCGCTGCACCGGCGCGCGGCGCATCCTGGTGCCTGCCAACGTGCTGGAGGATGTGCAGATCGCCATCGGCAAGCGCCTGGGCAGCACCGTGATCGGCGACCCGCGTGCCGAGGGTGTCCGCATGGGCGCCCTGGCCGGACAGGCGCAGCGCAACGAGGTGAAGCGCGCGCTGGACGAGCTGCTCAAAGGCTCGCAGATCGTGTACGGCAGCACCGACAGCGTGAACGTGACCGGGGCCGATGCGGCCAAGGGCGCCTTCATGAGCCCCATCCTGCTGCTCAACACCGATCCCTGGAAGAACCAGCAGAGCCACAACGTGGAGGCCTTCGGTCCGGTGAGCACGCTGATGCCGTACACCGACATCGACGATGCCGTGGCCCTCACCAAGCTGGGCAAGGGCAGCCTCTGCGCCAGCATCGCCACGTACGACGAGAAGGTGGCGCAGCAGTTCGTGTGGGGCGCCGCCAGCCACCACGGCCGCATGCTCATCCTCAACCGCGAAATGGCCAAGGAGAACACCGGCCACGGCAGTCCGCTGGCCACGCTGGTACACGGCGGCCCCGGCCGCGCGGGCGGCGGCGAAGAGATGGGCGGAAAGCGCGGCGTGATGCACTACCTGCAGCGCACCGCCATCCAAGGCCACCCCAGCATGATCACCGCCCTCACGCAGCAATACCAGCAGGGCGCGCGCTACCACATCAGCGAAAAGCACCCCTTCCGCCTGCACTTCGAGGAGCTGAACATCGGCGACACACTGATCAGCGAGAAACACCTGGTGACGCTGCAGAACATCGAGGACTTCGCCGCACTGAGCGGCGACCGCTTCTACGCGCACATGGACGCCAACAGCCTCGAGGGCACCCCCTTCACCGGCCGCGTGGCGCACGGCTACTTCATCCTCTCGCGGGCGGCGGGCCTCTTCGTGGATCCACCGAAAGGCCCGGTGCTGCTCAACTACGGCATCGAGGAGTGCCGCTTCCTCAAGCCGGTGTACCCGGGCTCCACCATCCAAGTGAAGTTCACGTGCCGCGAGAAGCTGGACCAGGAGAAGCGGCCGAAGACCGCCGACTCACCCAAGGGCGCGGATGTGGCAAGAGGAATTGTCAAATGGCTGGTCGACGTGATAGACGAAACCGGAGAAACTGTCGCACTCGCCACCATACTCACCATGGTGAAAAAGCTCGACCAGGCATGATGCCGCTGAGAGCCTGCCCCGGGCCCCGACCCGGGGTGAAATGGCTGGTGGACGTGGTGGATGAAACCGGCGAGACCGTGGCGCTTGCGACGATCTTGACCATGGTGAAGAAGCTCGATCAGTCGTAGGTACGTGTCTTCTTGAGCTTATCGAAGGGTTGGGCGTGCCCCCGCCTCAAATGCAGGCGGGGTCCGGCTTTCCGCTCCAAGTCCGCACTCGTCGTTCCTCCTCGCTTGCGGGCTTTCCGCTCCAATCCGTCACGCGAAATGCAGATCTGGCACTAACTCACATACGTTCTGTTTATCGACAATTGACCTTGAGCATTTTGAAAGCTGTGCGCTTCGTTTAGGTTTGTCAAACACCGTCTTGCCGGAAAATTCGTCAACCGCTTTAGTCGCAATGAAGAGTTCAAGAACAAACAAGCAAAAGAGACTGATACCAACGCTTAGCTTGTTCTCAGGTGCAGGTGGCCTCGACCTGGGTTTCCTCCAAGCTGGATTTGATATCCGTGGATGTGTCGAGATTGTACCTGCCTATGCAGCTACGCTGTGTGAGAACTTGCATGGAGGCGATGGCTACCAGCATGGGACAACTGTTCACTGTGAGGATATACGCAAGTTCGATACACGCCCTTACAGACAGATGGGCATTGAATGCATCATCGGAGGACCTCCTTGCCAGACTTTCTCAGCAGCTGGGCGGCGCTCAGGTGGTGTAATTGGTACAGAGGATGAGCGAGGTCAACTATTCAACGCTTACTGTCGGGTTCTCCGTGAGCTGAATCCCCGGGTATTCGTCTTCGAGAACGTTTACGGCCTGCCAGGTGCAAATGGCGGAGGGCCATGGAGGGAAATCATTGCCGCATTCTCAAAGCTTGGCTATAAGCTCCATGCGGAGGTGGTCGATGCTGCTGATTATGGTGTTCCTCAGCACCGTGAACGCTTAATCATGGTTGGGAGTAAAGAGGGCAGTTTTGAGTTTCCATTACCTACACATGGCCCGGATTCCTTCGGAGGTCCTCCGCTAGTATCTGTCGAAGAGGCAATTCGGGATCTCCAAGCCCCGAAAGAGCCATACCATGATGACTTAGGGGGGCTCTACGGACATTTGCTTCCTTTTGTGCCTGAAGGACTGAACTACTCATTCTTTACGGCAGAGATGGGGCACCCGGAACCAGTGTTTGCATGGCGCTCCAAGTTTCACGACCTCCTTTACAAGGTCAATCGGAACGAACCGTGTCGTACGATAAAGGCCCAGCCGGGCAAATTCACCGGACCTTTCCATTGGAAGAACCGGCACTTTACAGTACCAGAGTTGCGACGGCTTCAAACGTTCCCCGATTCATACAATCTCGTTGGCTCCTACGGCAAGGTCGTTGAGCAAATAGGGAATTCTGTTCCGCCAAGATTAGCTTACGTGATTGCAGCGTCGGTTCGCGAGCAGATTCTCGAACCGACTAAACAGCTCAAGTTTAAGACTCGACCACTCGGCTTCCAATCTACCTTTCGAGTGCGACAAAGACTTCGGACGCACCATTTCAACGATGTTGCGCGCAAAGCCATTGTGCAGCAATATGGTGCGAAGAAGGTTGTCGCGATCAATAAGGCGGAGAAAGATGCTGGTGCCTACTTGCTCAATCCAACTGGACTCTTCGACCGTCGAAAAATCGCTACACGGAAGGAAGCGGTAGCGAAGCACCCGCTATATGAAGTGAGAGTGAGGGAGCGAGGTTCGCATGTGGACCTCCAGTTTGACTCAATCGGTGCGGAAGCCAATGGATCAGTGTGCATTGAGATGACGGGGCTACGTAAATACCTCCCAAACTTTGACACATTGACACTGCATGGCAAGGTTGACAAAGCACAGGATGTGTTTCACGCTTGGACAGCAATTGAGCAGAGTCTCGTTCAGAGGTCACGCTTCTTCTCTCTTATCGACATCTATGGGCACTATGCGAACAGGGGGGACACCGTGCGAGTATCATCGACATGGGTCCTTTCGGAGAATGAAGCACTCGTGAAAGCCCTGAACTTCTTCGGGGATTCACTGAAGTGTGGCGACTTCGCTGAATCCACAATGCTGAGTCGCCAGATAGGTGTGCGCAAGGATTCGTTAGAGAAGCTCATTGCGACCCTGCGTAAGATTCGTTTTGATGTCCGGTCGTCGAAGACACACCCAATCATCGGTGACTGCCGTGTCCTTTGCACTTATCCATTCCCTTTGCTTTCGCCCCGTGCACTAGTTGAAAGCCGTGTGAGACTGAATTCAGAAGGTGAGATGACGGATTTGGAATTGGCACTATGATTAAAGATTGGTCGCAACTACAACCTAAAGAACGCGAAGCTGCGTTTCGAAAGGTGCTAGACAGCTGCTTCGCCGAAGCCGAGAAAATTGTCAATGAAGACGAGGTGAGCAATCTTGAGGCTCGACTTGGACCGTTGTATCACAGCATCCAAGAGTTGGGCGCCCTCACGCATGCCGCACCAGGTGTTGCCTTGACCTTGGCAACCTATAAGGTATGTAATCCCGAACAGGATGTCGCTGCGCACAAGGACGATCACGTCGGTGGCTTCTCAGCTCGGGGCTATGATACCAGCGTCACTGTGCCCTTCTTGATTGAGAAGATGCTGCCACGCAACGTGGAGACACATTGGCTAACGCAAACTTTCTCGTTCGCACCTGAATTTCGCAAAGGGCTTGAACTTAAGACCACACCAAAAAAGGCAGGACCGTTACTCGTTACGGCTGTAGCAGCGCTTCAGGACCACCCAATCGACTTTGCACGCGCAGTGGTCACGACTATCCTTGTCGAGAAGATTCGTATCCGGAATCAGGACAAGGTGACGGTTACAAGACCAAAGAACTTGTCGATTGAAGCGACGGTGTCGCTCATCGAGAGGCACCTTGCCATAAAGTACCGGCAGAATGCACCTCGCCTACCACAGCTTGTCATCTACGCTGTCTATCAGTGCATTGTCCAGCATGTTTCTAGGTATCAGGGTTGTGAACTACAACCGTTGGCCCGATTGAAAAGTGCAGATCGGAAATCGAATACGGTCGGCGATATCGTCGTGACCCAGGGCGGAACACCATTCGAAGCAGTTGAGATCAAGTATGGACAGCCAATCACCTTTGCTCATGTAAGTGAAGCCATTGAGAAGGTTCGTGCACTGACCGTTCGGAGGTACTACATGTTGTCTACTGAGGATGTTGAAGAATCTGAAATAGATCGAATCAAGGAGAGGAAAGATGACTTTCTCAAACAGAACGGCTGTGAATTGATCCTGAACGGAATCCTCGCGAGTCTGTCCTATTACCTGCGCTTGCTTCCTGACACGACGGATTTCGTCATGAACTATGCGACGCTCGTCGAAACAGACCAGGACACTTCCTATGAGCATCGCATTAGTTGGAACTCCTGTTGCCAGGCGATTTGATCGTTCACAGTTCTGACCGCCTCTCCCGCCCTGGTCCGCGACTTCCGCGGTAGTATGCAGGGCCGCGCTGAGAAGGGGCTGATCCTGACCACCGGCCGCTTCACCCAGGAAGCCCAGAAGGAAGCCAACCGCGATGGCGTTCCACCCATCGAGCTGATCGATGGCGAACGCTTGGTAGGGCTGTTCGAGAAGTACGAACTGGGCCTGAAGCCGAAGACCGTGTACGAGCTGGTGCCGGAGTTCTTCCGGAGCTTCGAGAGTTAGCAGTGGGCGCCGTCGTGCAAGCCATAACCGCCCTTACCACCACGAACCAAGCACCGACATTTGCACGTTCTCCAGCTGCCCCCTGCCCATGACGCGCGCTCCCTTGCTCTTGTTCCTCCTCGTTGCCGCACGCGTGGCAGCGCAGGACCCCTCTTTCGTCAACCATACGCCCCGCACGGACCACCTCTTCCCGGAGGAAATGGAGCCGGCGTATGTGCTGGGCAACGATGTGGCGTTGCGCGCCATGCCGAACGTGCAAGGCGGGCTTGTCTCCACCTTGTCCGCGGGCAGCAACGTGTGGTTGGAAGAGCGCGGGGCCGATACACTGGTGGTCCATGGCATCGGCAGTACGTGGTACCGCGTAACCACCGGCAAGCACGAAGGCTGGGTCTGGGGCGGCCACATCGCGCAATGCGCATTCGGCAGCACCACGGACCCCACGGTGAAATTCGTGGGCGGCATCGACCACATCACACTTCCAGATACCGGCCTCACCGACTTCTTTTATCGTTTGGTGGCGTTGCGCAACGACAAGGAACTGGACCGGTTGGTGGTGCGTTCGTTCGCCTGGGGCTTCGGCATGGTGCAGAATCTCGGCAACCGAGGATTGAAGAACGTGGACGATGTGATCACCTTGGAGGTGCCGTGTGTGGGCGGTTGCGGTTGCACCACCGGCGATGTGGTGGTGTTCTGGAGCGGTGGGAAATTCCATCACGTCGCCGATCTGATGGGCTCGCCTGATGGGGCGTACAGCAGCGGTAGCAGCTTCCTCTATCCGGCGGATATGGAGGGGGTGCCGGGCGCGCTGATCAAAGTGACCAGCACCTACGACGATGCTCCCGAGGAAACGCTGGAGGAAACCAACCCCAAGGAAATCAAGCGTATCGTGATCCGCGAATTCCTGGCGTGGAACGGGCTGCAACTGGTGCCGAGCGGAAGACCCACCGAGGAGTTGAGATACCAAATGTCCTTGGATGAGGAATAAGGTGCGATGTAGGAAGGCAGTATGGATATGGCGATGGTCGCCGGAAGCCTGCCTGACGTCAGGAAGGTTCCCATCATTCAAGCCGCGTGGCGAGGAAGGGGCAACATTCGTAGTCGCTGTCTGCTTTCCCCAATTGCTGAAGTATGTCCAATTGGACCAGGTGCCTCATCCTTCCTAGGGAAGGTCGGGCTTGCTGTGCGCTCGAAGTTCACTGCTGATCGCACTGATTGACCGGATACGGATCAGCGACCATGCTCTGAACGTTCTGCAGCATGGCGTGTACAGGTGCCCGATGCGACCCTTGTTCATCCTGCTTTGCTGCTTCCCGCTTGCCCTCACCGCCCAGCATTGCGTCTACGATTTCGCCTCTATCATCGTGGTGCGGCCGCACTTGGATGGGGATACACAAGTGGTGAAGGACCTGCGGATCACCTTGCTCGATAGCACGAACCTGCCAGTAACGATCGGGGGTGAGGCGTGGCACCTGTTCAGGCCGAACACCGACCTCAAGGCATGCCAACGCTATCAGCACGGCTTTACCAGAGGCTACGCGATGTGCTTCCCCTTTGCGAAGGACAACTACGTGCTGGTGCTGCCGCGCGGCATGGATACCTCGAAGATGAAGGTGCTCATTCAGGACGATCGCCCATCAACTTCCGTGGACTACCACCGTCGAAATTGGATGCACCCCTTCGTCATGCAGGTCCTTCCGCTGACGGCCTTCGACAACTATCCGCTCTGCGGCACCTACAACGACGAGGAATATCCCGATAGGCACGACCGCCCGCCCTACCATCCTGTCGACATCACCTTGCGCACACGATGAGGATCATCCTTGCACTGGCCTCTATGCCCTTCGCCGCGTTCGCCCAGCCCGGCCCGGATGTGATATTCCGTGAACACTGCGGCATGGGGCAATATGGCGTTGCCCTCCAGGACACCAAGCGCTTCGATGTGCAGGTGAGCACCTACGGCGTCGGCACCGACGACGTGCCCAGCAGCTCGGGCAACTGTTTCCGCAAGGTGGAGCTGTACGAGCACGCTGACTTCCTGCTGGAGCGGAATGACCAAGGCTATTACCTGGTTCACGAAGCCAAGGCTGGCGATGTCCTGTATCCGGATTCACTCAAAGTAGGCCTTGCATCGGGACGGTTCAAGTGGGGCAAGAACACACTTACCATCTGCTACAAAGGCTATGGCGCGCAGGACGATGGCAAGGGCTGGCAGTTGATGGAGCCGCGCACTTGGGAGCGAAGCATCGTGCGCCTCACGACGGAAGATGCCATCTACCTCGTGGCGATGACCGTGGCCTATCTGGAACCTCTTGGCGTCATCGAAGTGCGCGGCCGTCGTGTGGTCCTTGAAGGCGAACCCTTGCCGATCTACTGAATCCGATGCGTCAGGCTCTTTTCCTCCTCATGCTCGTGCCGTCGCTCGCATGGGCGCAGCCGGTGCAACTACCACGGATCTACTCCTGCGAGTTGCCACCGCCCGACAGTGTGGATGTCACCGATGATGGCATTCCTGACTTCGTGGTACGCGGCATGCTCGGCGAGGCCACTTGCGACATACCGGTTAGCTATGGCGGCTGCGAGGTGGTGGTGTGGGCTTTGCCGGGAACGCGGTTGCTCGGTCGCTTGCATCCCATGGGCGGCCGCGATGTGTGCGGCTTCGCGCGCGGCGATACCATTCCGGTGCTGGAAGAAGGGATGCGCGACGACCTCCGCATTCCGCGCTATGCATTCATGGATGGGGGCCTACGTGCGCTAACCTGGAGCTACGGGCGCAACGGCACCGCCCCGCCGCAACTCGCGCCCATGGCGGACCGTGTCTTCGTCTTCGCCACGCGCATGGGTGAACAGGTGGTGCATGGGACCTTCACGCTGGAATTCCAGAAAGCAAGACGCACCGTGGCCATACGATCCGGATCTTTGCCCGTGGGTAACAAATTTGTAGTGGTACGATGATCCTGCGTTCATTCCTCATCAATGCGGTTCTATCGCTGCCAGCCGGCGCACAGCAGGTCGCAGGTCCCATCATCCCCGGCCCTCCACCCGATGAATACATGGACGTGACCGGCGACGGCATTGCGGACCTGCTGATCACCAGCCGCACGGTCCACATCTCGGACCCGCAGCAGCCCGGTTTCAATGGCCTGTACAAGCTGGGCGTGCGCACGCTCAGCGGCACAGCGGTATTGATGTGGAACACACCGAGCAACCAGCGCTGGTACTCACTGGAAGACAGCACACGACTGGACACCGGTCTGCTCGCTGCCCGCATCCACTACAAGCAATTGAGTTGGACGGATGAGGACAACCCCACGGAGTTCTGGCTGCTGGAGCGCCCTTTCGGGCCTTCGGTAACGAAGGACCAGGACGGCTGGTACGGAACCGGCGACCATCACGACGGGCGCACGATGGTGTTGCGCAGTGCTAACGAGCGCGGCACGAGCGTCGCGGCCTTCACGTTCGAGCTGCCCTTTCCCTATGGCCGTGTGATGGTCAGGACGAAGCATGTGGTGCGTGTACCGAACGGCTATGGCGAGGAAGGCGACCTCATCGTGCTAAAGCGCGAACCCGAGGAACCGCCCTTCGACTTCGGCCATGAACTGGCGGGGCCGCAGGTGATGGTGCCGCCGGGCATTCCGCCGGATGAGCGCGTGAACCTGAACGGCGACGAAATAGACGACCTGTTGATCATCGGGCAACTAGAGCCTGTGAATGGGATCGGAGGCCCGGGGCACTTCGTGCGCGGCCTATCGACCTTGCCAGGCACCATGCTGCTGATGACCCGCGAACGCTGGGGCGTGCTGGGCTACTTCCGCCTGCGCGAGGGGGAGGTGCTTACACCAGAGCACTTGGCGAACGGATTGGCGGCGAACCTTCTGGTGTGGGTGCCGACTGACGGCGAGCCCATATTCGTCCCGATGATGCTGCATCCGTTCGAGCTGCCCAACGAGCCTCCCGGCTGGTCGTTCGATGCGGATGCGTTCGACGGTGCGTTGGTCTACCGTACGATGGAATACGACCGGCCCATCATCGGCGCGCTGGAGATCATCAGCGATGGCACCGGTGGGCAATTCGGTGTGCGGGCGCAGACCTGGGTGGAGGAGGGGCAGGTGCTGGAGCTTCGGTGAGCATGCGATCTTCGCACCCCATGAACGAGGTGGAACTGTCACGCGCGCTCCGTGCCCTGCGCCGCACCGTGGGCATGCTGCGGACCGAGCTGCGACATGGCCGGCTGGACGATGAGTTGATGGCCCGCATCGACACGCTCTTGGAAGATGGCATCGGCACCGATGTGCGGAGCGCGGAACTGCGCGGCTTTGTGGATGCCCTGCGTGAGAGCACGCTTACCCCGCGTGCGGAGTTGGTGGCCGACACGGTGCGCGCCTGCGACAAGCTGAGCGATGCGATCGAGGGGGTGCTGGGAAGGCTGGGTTAAAAGATCTTTCCAGCGGAGTGACGTTCCATGGGTATCGATAGGGATTGTGTTAACCTGTCCTCGAAGGTAGCCACCCAAGCCTGACTTCCCATCCTAGCGCCAGAGAGAGTAAGTCTCAGACTCTCCGGTCGCATGCTCCACGATCACCAGCAAGGGCTCCGGCACCTTGCCCTCTTCACGTGGCCGTGTGCCAAAGAATGCGGTCGACCACTCGCCGGGCATGATCTGTTGCAGGGCGAAGCGGTCCAGGCCCGTGTCGGTCTTCCACAGCACCTGGCCGACCAGGTCCACGCGGGCCAGCATGGTGGTGCCCTTCAAGCCGGGTTCGGAGGTGAAGACGATGAGCGCGCCGTCAGGGCTGCTGAAGCGAATGGGCTCGGCGGCATCGTGCAAGCGCAGGAAGGCCGCGTTCAAGTAGGTGGCTTCACCCAGCGGCGCGGTGGAAAGGATAGCCTGCCCCTTGGGCCCCGCTTCCGCGCTGAGCTCTGCGCGGTGGAAGCGGCGCTGGTGGCTGGCGCTTTCAGCATCGCGTACCCGCTTCAGGGAGAAACCGGGCTTCAGGTCGCGTGTGGCCTCTTCGGCGGAATGCATTCCGAGCCAGCTGGTGGGTGATGTGAAGAGACCCGCTGCGAGATGGTCCTCCACCTTCGGGCCGAAGGGCAGCGCGTTGGTGCGTTCCGGTGCAGGCGGATCACGCAGCTCGGCCTGTGGCAGCGGCTTGAAGGTCTTCAGGTCGATGGCGCCCGCGCCCCCGATGTCGTACCACAGCGCGCGTCCGTCGCTGCCGAGCACCTTGGCCAGGGAGAAGCTGCCGGCCGATAGGCCCTCACGCACCTTCACCAACTGTGGGGCTCCGCCATCGAGCGGAACGATGAAGAGGCTGACCGAATAGGTGTCCTTGCTGTGGTCGCGGTGCAAGGAGGGGATGTAGGCCTCAAGGTGCTGGACGAGCAAGACGATGTGCTGGTCGGTGCGCACCGCATGGCCGAGGGGGCTGCCCATGCCAGGGTCGATACGGAAGGCGCTTTTCATGATGAACGCGGCAAAAACGATCAACAGGACGATGACACCCACGGCCAGCGCGAGCTTCAGCTTCACATCACGGTACCGGTGGTACCAAGCGACATCGTGCTGTTGTTGCGGGGTGCCCATGTGTGAAAGATCAGCGCTTGATCTCGATCCAACCGCCATGCTCATCGATCTCCGCCCTGCAGCCGACCGCCTTTTGCCGCACTATTTCATCGGCCACGAAGCGCAGGATGGCCGAGCGGTGTGGAGCCGCCCAACCATGGCTCCTCTCCCACTCCTCCGCACCGCCCATGTTCACAATGGCGATCGCATCGCCTCCGCCGAACTCCCACCAGCCGGTGATCCGCCTGCCCCTCTCCGTATAGGTCACATCGCCTGAGCGGCCGTTTTGAGTAATGGTGACAACAGGCTGGCTCATCGGAACGTGCGCATGTGCCGAAGATCGCGATCTTCACCGGCACACGCTCGCCATGTCCTGGAAGATCGCCCTTGTCGTCGCCGTGCTCACCGCCGTGCTCACCGCGATCGTCACCGCCCCGGTGGCAGACAAAGTGACGCGCATGCACGGCGCAAGTGACTTCGAAGGTGCCCGGGGCATGTTCATTGCCTTCGTGCTCCTCCCAGCGGCCTTCATCGGTGGCTTCGTGCTGGGCCTGTTGGGAACCAGATGGGTGGGCGCGGTGGAGTGGGCGCAATTCTGGAAAGCGGCGGGGCTCTCGGTGCTCCTGGGCCAGGTGGCCCTCTTTGGCATCGCGGGCATCAGTCTGCTTAGCATCCCCCGCCCGCCGAAAGCGCTGGGTGCTCCGCTCGCCATCGAAGTGGAGGTGATCGTGCCGCTGGAACGCATCCCCGGTAGCGCCCGTGAGCCGGGCAACATCCGCATGAGCCTGTACGCGGGCGACCGGGACAACAGCATCGTGCCCGTGGATCCAGCCCTTTACCGCGAAGAGGAGGACCTCTTCATCGTGCCAGCGACCGCACCGTTGAACAGCCGCACGGCCACGCGCATCCTCAGCTTCCACATCGAAGAGCACACCTGGCTGGCCTTCGACTTCCCGCTGCCGCCCACGCCGGACGTTAGCGATGCCTGGACCGAACCGGCGCCCTTGCGCGATGCGCGCATGGCGGGGTCGAATACGACCTTGTCGGATGTGCGGCTACGGTACCGGGTTGTGCCCCGGCCAGCGCATGCCGCCCATGACCGTTGAACGTCCGAAATATCGCTCAGCCGCACACCCGATCATGCCCCGCCTCTTCAACACCATCCGCCAGCGGCTCCTGAAGGAGAACCGCCTCACCCGCTACCTGTTCTACGCTGTGGGCGAGATCATCCTCGTGGTGATCGGGATCCTCATAGCACTGCAATTGAACCTGCTGAAGGAGGAGCGGAACTTGCGGAAAGCGGAGGTACAGACCCTCGCGCAACTGCGCGACGAGTTCAACGCGAACCTGGAGCAGCTGGACGAGAAGATCTCCATGCGCAGGATCATGATGCGCTCAGCGCTGCAACTGCTGGCCTACCACGACGACAGCACCCTGATCGTGCCGGATTCGGTGGAGACCTTCATCGCTCAGACCACGGTAAGCCCAACGTTCGATCCGGTGACCAACGACCTGATCATCTCCGGACGGTTGTACCTGATCAGCAACCTGGCCCTGCGCCGTAAGCTTTCCACGTGGACCAGCGAACTGGTGCAGGTGACGGAGGAAGAAGCCGCCTGGGTCCATGCCCGAAGGCAGGGCTACGGGCCCTTCCTTCGGGCCCACTACCCCATGCGGAACATTCATGTCGCCAAATGGAGCGGCCTGGATGTGATACAGACCATCATGCTCGACAAGCAAAGTGCGGTGAACATGGAATTGATACGCTCCAAACGGAAGCCGGACCTGAAGGCTTTCTTCGCTCATCCTGAGCTGGAGGACCACTTGTCCATGGTCGTCTCGGCCAACCTCTTCGCTAACCGGCAGAGCGAGGCGCTGCGCAAAAGCATCGTGGAGATCCTGGAACTGATCGATGCGGAACTGAAGAACAACTGACGCAGCATGCCCCGCATCTTCAACGCCATCCGCCAGGACTGGCTCACACGGAATTGGTGTTGTCCGCGACCTCACCAACCGATCACCACACGAGATGTCTGAGACACGCCAACTATCCGCCATCCTGTTCGCTGACATCGTCGGCTTCTCGGCGCTGATGCAGAGCGATGAAAAACGAGCGCTGATCCTGCGCCAAAAGCTCAAGGAGGAGCTGGAAGCCACCGTTCAGCTGCACAGCGGCAAGATCATCAAATGGATGGGCGATGGCGTCCTGTGTACGTTCAGCAGTGCCATCCAATCGTTGCACACGGCGATCGCCGTGCAGGTGCGCATGCAGCAGGAACCCTTGGTGCCGCTGCGCATCGGCATCCATCAGGCCGATGTGATCTTCCACGATGACGACGTACACGGCGACGGGGTGAACGTCGCATCACGCCTGGAATCGTTGGCGACCCCGGGCAGCATCTTCATCTCTTCCAAGGTGCAGGATGATGTAAAGAGCCAGAGCGACATCCAGACCGTTTCGCTGGGCAAGTACCTGCTGAAGAACATGCAGGAACCGGTGGAGATCTTCGCGGTGAGCAACGCAGGTCTGGTCGTTCCAACGAACAAGAAGCTTGAAGGTAAGGGCATCAAATACGTCAGCGATCGGATCTCCATCAAAAAGAGGACGTTGCTTCTAAGAGTGATGCTGTTGGTCGGCATCGCAGCGGTGGCCGCCTACTTGTTCATCCCGCCCTACCTCAACAAGCTGCATGCGCGCAACACCTTGCTGCCGGCCATCCAACAGCTTGCAGACAACAACTTCGTCATGCCTACAGAAGGCTTCGACATGGCATTGGAAGCGGAGAAGCATATCCCGGGGGATTCCGCGCTGATCAAGCTGTGGCCCACCATCGCCGCCGTGGTCTCCATGGAAACCGACCCCGCCGGCGCAGAGGTTTTCTGGAAGGACTACAACAAGCCGGATGACGCCTGGCGATCCGCAGGCACCACGCCGTTGAAGGAGGTCCGCTTGCCGCGCGGATACCTACGCATGGAGATCCGGAAGGAAGGCTACCAGACCATCGAATATGCCGGACCATGGGCCGGGATGATCGGGTCCGATATCGACACGCTCCGCATGGACGACCTGGGCAGCTTGCCGGAGAACATGAACCGGATCCCGGCAAACACGGCCCGCATGAACATCGTGGGGCTGGAACAGGAAGGCGGAAAGCGCGTCGGGGAATTCCTGATCGACCGGTATGAAGTGACCAACAAGGAGTTCAAGGCCTTCGTGGATGCCGGCGGATACGCGGACACCAGCTACTGGCGGCACGCCTTCTATGGCAAAGGCGTCGCATACACCGCCGCCGATGCGATGGCCACGTTCATCGACCGTACGAACAGGCCCGGTCCGGCGAATTGGGAAGCGGGCACCTATCCCGATGGCACGGAGGACCATCCTGTGACCGGCATCTCCTGGTACGAAGCAGCGGCCTACGCCGTCTACGCGAAGAAGCAACTGCCCACCATCTTTCATTGGAGCGTGGTGGCCCACACGAACCGGACGCAGTTCATTGTGCCGCTGAGCAACTTCAATGGAACATCCACTGTTCCGGTGGGCAGCCTGCGCGGGTTCAGCTCCTTCGGGGTGTACGACCTGGCCGGCAATGCACGGGAATGGTGCATGAACGCCAGCAACATCAAAGGCCAGAACTACATCCTTGGCGGCGGCTGGAATGACCCCACCTTTGCCTTCAACGACAGCTACACCCAGTCCGCCATGGACCGCAGTGTGGCGAATGGATTCCGTTGCATCAAGTTGCTGGAAGGTGATACCACCGTTGCCGCGCTCACGGTTGATGTTGCTCCCCTCTTCCGTGACTACAGGAAGGAACAGCCGGTGGATGACAAGACGTTCGCCCTCATCCTGAACCAGTTCACCTATGACAGGAAGCCGCTCGATCCTGTCATAGAGGAGTCAATTGAAGGAGACACCTGGAAGGCCGAGAAGGTATCATTCGATGCGGGCTACAACAATGAGCGGATGACCGCCTGGATATACGTGCCCAAGGACGGAAAGCCGGGATACCAGCCCATCATCTTCTTCCCTGGTTCGGGGGACATTTATTCGACCAAGTATGACCCCTTGAAGGTGCCCCGGATTCTTGGTTTTGTGATGAAGAGCGGGCGCGCACTGGTGGTGCCCATCTACAAGGGGACCCATGAGCGCCACGATGAGCTCAACTCGGACCTGCCCAATGAAACGGTCTTCTACAAGGAACACGTGCTGATGTGGAACAAGGAATTCAGCAGGACGATCGACTACCTGGAAACGCGATCCGACATGCAAGCGGACAAGGTCGGCTACTTCGGCTGGAGCTGGGGCGGCTACATGGGCGGGATCATCCCGGCCGTGGAGAAACGGATCAAGGCGGTGGTGCTGACCGTGGGCGGCATGGTCATGAACAAGTCGCTGCCAGAGGCCGACCAGCTGAACTACCTGCCCCGTGTGACGCAGCCTACACTGATGCTGAATGGCAAGCACGATATGTTCTTTCCATTGGAAACAGCCCAGAAACCCATGTTCGATCTGCTAGGCACCCCTGCCGACCATAAGAAGATGATCGTATATGAAGCGGGCCACCTGGTGCCCCGTCTGGATCTTGTGAAGGAGACACTGGCGTGGTATGACAACTACCTTGGGAAGGTCGATTGAGCGTCAAAGCGGACAGACCCGTACCATGCCCTGCATCTTCAACACCATCCACGGGCGAATGCTGACGCAACCCATTTGCCATCCCTACGGGACGCTGACCGCACAGGATCCATCCATTCAACCGAGATGACGTCCCTACGGGACTGAGCGAACACCCATGCCACGCATCTTCAACGCCATCCGCCAGCGGCTCCTGAAGGAGAACCGCATCACGCGTTACCTGGCCTACGCCGTGGGCGAGATCGTGTTGGTGGTGGTGGGCATTCTCATTGCCTTGCAGATCAACAACTGGAACGAGGGCCGCAAGCTGCGGCTTAGGCAAGTCGACCTGATCAACGCGCTGATCCTGGACCTGAACGCGAAGATGGAGGAGAACATGGGCGACCTGAAGATCGGTGAGCGCCTCATGGCAAAGGCCGAAAAGGCATTGCAAGATCTGGGATCCGGAGCAGCTATCGATACCGCTGATGTCCGGACCCTACTACGCAACATGGCAGCGGATGAGTGGCGCTACATGACCACCACACCCAGCTACACCAGCATCATCAACTCGGACCTTTGGCAACAACTACCGGATACCCTTGCAATAGGCGTCCAACGCATCTATGATCATCATTCCAACGGGTTGAGGGTGTGTTTCGAGAAGCACAGTGAATATGCCACGCACTGCCGGTTGACCTATCTCGCACCCCATGGACTGCTCGATCTGGACCAGGACCCCATGGCGCTGAGCATGAAGATCGCCGAGGACCCCGAAGCTTTCCGTGTGCATCTGACCACGTTCATGAGCGGAGTGTATCGGTTGATCAAATTCAACGGAGCATCGGGCAAAGCGATCGAGGCGCAGATGCCAGCGCTCATCTCCTACCGGGACGAACTCGCCGGAGGATCCCACTGACCCATTCGATCAACAGACGCCTCCATGATCCGCTTCTTCCGCAGCATCCGCCAGAGCCTGCTGGCCCAAGGCCGTGTCACACGTTACCTCACCTACGCCGTGGGCGAGATCGTGCTGGTTGTGGTGGGGATCCTCATCGCGTTGCAGGATACCGAGGCTGCGAAAGTACCTTCCTAGCTGCGCTGCACCACCACCGGAGCGAGCTTCGGCCGGCCCAACTCCTGCAACCGCCTTACGTGCGAACCCAGCGCGATCCAGAGCGTGGGCTTCGAGTTATACCGGATACCATGGGCTTCAGCCGTGCGCTCCACAATGGGGGCGATGGCCCGGTAGTGCACGTGGCAGATGTGCGGGAAGAGGTGGTGCTCGATCTGGAAATTGAGCCCGCCGGTGTACCAGTTCAACAACCCGTTCCGCGGTGCGAAATTGGCCGTGGTCATCATTTCATGCACCACCCAATCCGCATGGATCACGCCATGCTCGTCGGGCAACGGCTGCTGCGCCCCCTCCACCACGTGGGCCAGCTGGAAGACCGTGCCCAGAATAAGCCCGCAGACGAAGTGCATGACGAAGAATCCCAGAAGCACCTGCCACCATGGAAGTGCCGTGAACAGGATGGGCATCCCGATGATCACCGCCAGATAGATGGCCTTGGCCACCGCTATCCGCACCATCATCCCCACCGGGCTTTCGCCCATGCGCCGCGTGGTGCCGTCCCGGTTGAAGCGGGTGAGCATCACAAAGTCGAAGACCACCTTGGTGATGGAGAGCAGGCCGTAGAAGAAGAACGCATGGATGTGTTGGAAGCGATGGACGGGGCGCAGCGGGGCGTGCTCACTGAAGCGCAACACCGCCGGTGGGTCGATGTCCTGGTCCACGACATCCACGTTCGTGTGGGTGTGGTGGTTCTGGTTGTGCTGCACCTTCCAGGTGAACACGTTGCTGCCCAAGAGCCACATGCTGCTCCCCATCAACTTGTTCAGCCAGGCCTTGCTTGAGGCGGAGCCGTGCACCGCATCGTGCATCACGCTCATGCCAATGCCCGCCATGCCCACCCCCATCAGGACCCAGCACAACAGGGCCCACCAGCCCGTGAGGGGCAGTGCAAGCAACAGCATGAACGGCACCAGATACAGGACCAGCATCAACATGGCTTTGATCACCATTCGGTGATCCCCTTTATGGGAAATGCTGCGTTCCTGGAAGTAGGCGCTCACATTCCGGCGCACGGCCGTGGCGAACTCCTTCTGTCCGGGGGACCCGGACGTGTATCGGATCTGTTGCATGGATCGGGTCCTATGAACAGACCTGCCCACATGGCACAACAATGGTGCCCGCTGACCGACCACGGCACCTGAATTACACGGATGAGCCCTGGTGGCTCCGCACAGCGCATGACAGCTCACCTGCGGGATCGGCAGTGGCCCTCTGCCAAAGCCGAACGTGTACCATCCTAAGCCATGCAAGGCGTTTGATCCTCAGGGGCATTCACCCTTGCCCACCACGCGTATACCGGCCCGCCAGGCCGCACACCGGTTGGGATAGGTCCTGCCATCACAACCACAGTACGGGTCGTACTCCATGGTGCAGGGGCCATCGCTCACCCGCGCAGGGTCCGGGCAGGGTCCATCCCCACTGCTCAACATCTTCATCAGCGCGGCATTGAACTCATTGGGCAACTCCATATTGGCCACATGGCCCGCCTCCGGAATAAGCACGTAGTGGTCCGGTGGAAGCGCATTGATGCGCATGATGCCCTCCCCCACGAACGGGGGTATCAATCTGTCCTTCCCGCCCCAAAGCACGAACACCGGCATGGCCCACTGGTAGCGCTTCTGCGCATACTGCGCATCCCGTTCCACCAGGTCCTTCAACAACCCTTGGTAGACCGGCTGACGGGGTGCGCTGGCCTCGGCCATCTGCCGCAACGCGAAACGCGGGATCCTGCGCGGCCTGCCCAATACTGAATTGATGTTCCGAAGGCGCTCCTCCGGCGTGGTGGGGGCGAAATAATCCAGTATGTCCCTCGCCCCTATGGCACGCGCCACACTGTCCGCAATGGCCTTGGTGTACACGTTGGCCGGGCCATCGTAGATCACCAGCAGACGCGTGCGCTCGGGATGCTGCTCGGCGAAGTTGGCCGCCACCGCTCCGCCATAGGAATTACCCACCAGAAATACCGGGGTCCGCACACCCAGGCTGTCCAGCAGCATATGCAGGTGCCGGACCTGCTCATCCACGCTGTTCCCGGACCAGGTGTCCGTGCTTCGGCCATGGCCGATCAGGTCTGGCGCGATCAGGTCATAATGCACCGCCAGCACCCTGGCGTTGTGCGCGTATTGTGTGCAGCTGCCGGTCACCCCATGCACCAGCATCAGCCAGGGCTTGCCCGAGGGTTTGCTCGCCCACACGTGCCGCGGGCCCTCAGGCGTGTGGAAGGTCTGCGAGACCATGCCCGCCTGGTCATATACCCGCGCACCTCTGCGTTCGGCCATCTTCACCACGTTACAGGCGGGCAGGGCAAGTGCCAGTGCGGCGAGGGGCAGGAACCTGGTCATGTGGATACGAACATAGATGGCTTGGGAACACCGTTGGTCCGGTGCCTGTTCATGCGTCAGGAAGATGCAACGCGGACAAGGTCGATCGATCAGGTTTTCACCCTCTCCGATAGGCCACTCCCCGTTCCTTCCACAACGCGTGTATGTCCTGCCAGTCGGGTAGGTGGTCCGTGGTAAAGCCGAAAGTGGCACCGGTGGCAATGTGGTGAAAGACCTTCATGGCCCGCAGATGTCGGCCACTGCGAACGAAGGCGAGCATGGCCTCCCGATCGCGCCATGCGGTCACTGTATGCTCCACACCATTGACGCGACGAACGGCCACGTGAAGCAGCCCATCAGCCTTCTGCGCCTGCCTGTAGGATCGCACCGCATGGTACTGGAAACGGATGCGGTTCAGGAGACCCGGCTTCACGCGAAGTCCCGTAATGGATAGATGGAAGGTCGTGCCCTGCTGTATCATCTGCATCGCTATATCAGGATGATGGACGGATACGTGCGCTTCAGGCGGCCTTCATGATCACACGGTCGAAAAGCCGGTCGCCGCCCCATTTGCGCATCCACATCACCGGCCTGGCGAGGAAACCACCGGCGTAACGTGTGCGCGGTCTGCGAGCCCGCACGGCTTTCACCACCAGGTCCGCGACCACATCGGGATCGGAGCCTCGTCCAGTGGCCATGCCGTTCTCCGCCCCCTTCGCCACACGCCTCGCAAGTTCGCCATAGGGTCCCATGCCGGAGCGCTTCAACAAGGGACCGGTCATCACCTCGGCGAATTCCGTCTTGATGATGCCGGGCTCGATGATCACCACATCGATGCCAAGTGGGGCCAACTCCAGCCGCAGACAATCGCTCCAGCCTTCCAGGGCATGTTTTGTGGCATGGTACCACGCCCCGAGCGGGGTGTACATCCTGCCGCCCATGGAACTGATGTTGACGATGCGGCCGCTGCCCTGCGCACGCATGTGGGGGATCACCAGTTGGGTCAGCTGCCCCAGACCGAAGATGTTGACCTCGAACTGGCGATGGACATCCTCCATGCTGGTCTCCTCCACGGACCCGTAGATGGCATAGCCTGCGTTGTTGATCAGCACGTCGATCCGGCCCTGCTCGGCCAGAATGCGGTCCAAGCCAGTTCGCATGGCGCTGGCATCCGTGACATCCATGGTCACCACGTGCCCGCCAGCTTCCAGGATGTCCTGCATGCGCTCTGTGCGGCGAGCGGCTCCGTATACCATGTGGCCTTCCTTCAACAGTCGCAGGGCGAAAGCCTTGCCCATGCCACTGGAAGCACCGGTGATGAGGATGATCTTCTTCATTTTCGGTTGACTGTCAATAGGTGTGTGATGGCAGTTGGGCGCGACAAAAGGTTCAGGCCCTCTTTCGCTCACCAACCTTCAGAACTGTATGCGGTACATGAAATCGGGGAAGAAGCCGTTCTGGTAGACCGGATTGATGCGGTCCGTGACCGGGTTGTACCGCATGACGAAGATGTTCTGGCGGTCGGTCACGTTCTGCAGGTCCACGAAGAACTGGTGGCTCACGCGGCCCTTGCCACTGTTGATGCGCATGCCCATCTTCACATCCAGTCGCAGGTACGGATCATAGCGCAGGCTGAAGGCTTCCTCATCCACGTATACCTCACGACCGCCATTGGCACGCGTGGCCTCCAGGTCGATGGGGCTGTACGGACGGCCGCCGCTGGTGGTGAACTTGGTGTCGAACGTGATCACGTTGCGGCCATTGCGGCCCACAGGCCATTCCTTTCCCACCAACGTGTTGAACACGTACCCGTTGTTGAAGCCGGTGTTGCGTTCCACGCCATCGCTACCCTTGTATGTGGAATTGAACAAGGAGGCGGTGGTCAGGAGATAGTAACCGCGGCTCAGGAATTTCTCGATGGTGAGTTCCACGCCGTAGTTCCTTCCAGTGCCTTCATTCACCAATGAACCGCGCTCGGTAAAGACAAAATCCGCGCCTTCGTTCACGGCGGAATAGCTACTGGGGAGGCGCTCCACCGGCAGGTCGAACAGGTGTTGGTAATAGGTTTCGGCCTTCACACGCCAGTCGTCCGCCAAACGGCGATCATAAGCGAGCACGAGGTGATGGCTCTTTTGGAAGCGCAGGTCCATGTTCGTTCGTTCGAACTCGCCTGCTGCCACCTCCTCATTGAACAGTAGTATCGGCAGGGGTACCATCTGGCCATGCAGGCCATAGGCCAGCGTGAAGCGCTGTTTGGGACGGAATTGCCAGCTAAGCGCCGCGCGTGGTCCCACCATCGCATCATCGTTGTAATCCAGGTACTGGCCATGAAGGCCCAGGGTGAAGGCCAGCGCATCAGTGAACTTGTACTCCCCTTGTGTGTAGATCTGCAACAGGTCCATGCGGCCATCCGTGTCGCGAACAGGGATGAAATAGTCCGGTACGCCGTCGCCATCAAGATCCGGGATATCGGGACGGTTGTCGCGGTCATTCACGATGCTGCGGATCTGGTATACCTCGTTCACCACGCCCGCGCGGAACAGGAAGCGCGGCGATACCTTCCGGTTGTACTGGCTGGATACCGTGTAACGCTGCTCCCGGTCCTCCACTTCGGTGGCGCGGTACCGCACCACCGGCTGGTCGCTCGCACCGTCGGTGTAGTTATCCTGGTCGAACGTGGTGCGCAGGTAGGTGCTGCCGATGGTGGTCCGCAGGTACGACCGGTCATCCAGTTGCAGGAAGTGGTTCAGCCCGACGAGCCCGAGCTGGTTGGTGAAGTAGCTGTCCTCGTTCGGGTTGGCGAACAGGTCCGTGCTATCGATCTCGGCCCCGATGAAATCGATGCTGCTGCTGCCACCCATGCCGAACAGTTCAAAGCGGCCAAGCTTGGTGCGTCCGAAGTTCAACTTGAAGGCGAGGTCCTGGTAGTAGGGTATGGCGCTGGTGCCGGTGGCCGCCGCCCCCGCTATGCCATAGCGTCCCGACACGAGGTATGACGACTGCTTCTCCCTGTTCAGCGGCCCTTCGGCCATGAGCTCAGCCCCGCTGAAGGCGGCCATCTGGGCGGTGAACTCGTGCTTGTCCGCGTTGCCGTTCCGGAACTTCACATCGAACACCGCCGCATTGGCATTGCCGTACTCGGCCGGGAACGCACTGGTGATGAAGTCGCTCGTCCGCAGCAGATTGGTGTTCAGCGCACTGACCGGGCCACCGGTGGTGCCCAGCGTGGAGAAGTGATTGGTGGTGCCAACGGGCAGTCCTTCCACCCTCCAGAGCAAGCCGGTGGGTGAGTTGCCCCGCACCACAATGTCGTTGCGCGCATCGTTGGCCGCCGTGACCCCGGCGAAGTTGGTGGCCAGCCGGGCCACATCGTTGCGGCCACCACTGTAGCGTGTCACCTCCTCCAGGCTGAAGGTGCGCGCGCTGGCCTTGGCCAGCTCATTGGCAGGGCGGTCCTTGCTACGCTCGCCGGTCACCACCACTTCGCCCAAGTTCTCCACCGAGGCTTGCAAGGCGATGTCCACGACCACTTCCTTCCCGGCGGTCACCAGGATATTGTCCAACACCAGCTGCTTGTATCCCACATAGCTCACCTGGAGTGCCTGCCGGCCCACTGGCACGCCTTCAAGCCGGTAGCGGCCATCCAGATCGCTCGTGGTGCCCAGGAATGGATCGCTTCCCATCAGTACGATGTTCACCCCGAACAGGGGCATCTGGGTCTCGGCATCCTTCACGGTGCCTTTCACCAACTGGGTCTGGGCATGAAGTAACGGGGGTGACATCAGTACGCTGAGGAGGAGCGAACGGCGAACAAGGTGGCGCATGGCTTCGGGGTGTTTGGTGACCGCGAAACTGGATGCCTGGATACCCGATCGAATGCGCTTGGATGCCGGGATGTCGATCGGTAGCGATGGAATGTTGAGGGAGTATGGGTGGAGCGGCCCTTAATCGTTCAGCGACCGTCGGAACGCCTCACCATGGCCATGCGACGCTTCGCACCCCGATGGGGATGCTTCACGGGTGTCTTCCGCGTACAAGCAGGTCAGGACCGGGTATTTTCGTGCCATGGCCCGTTTCAGTCCTTTCCGCGAGCCCTGGCCGCGCATCATCGGTATACCGGTGCTCGCGTTGGTGCTCAGTTTTCTATTCCATACCGGCCTTCCCAGCCCGCTCCGGTTCTCGATCACCCTTGGCATCACGGCCATCATCTGGCAGGGCTGTTTCATGATCATCAGCCTTTACCGCAGGCGTTTTCCGGGCATCTCACGCACCGGCCGCCGGATCATGATCACGGCGCTGGCCTTGAGTACTTACATCATCCTGGTGGATGTCACCGCCTGCACCACACTCGATGCGCTCGGTCTGGAGCCCAGCGCCTACACCACCGGCGAATGGCGGATGAACCTGGTCAAGTGCTTCGGGGCCACCTTGGTGGTGGGCACCATCTACGAGGCCGGCTACTTCTTCCATATGTGGAAACACCAGGCCATTGAGACCGAGGCGCTGCGCAGCAGGCAACTGCGGGCGGAGCTGGACATCCTGCGCAGCCAGGTCTCCCCACACTTCCTGTTCAACAGCCTGAACACGCTGGTCGCCCTCATCCCCGATGAGCCCGCGCTGGCCGTGCGCTTCACCAAGGACCTGAGCGCGGTGTACCGCTACATCCTGCAGCACAAGGACAAGGAGGTGGTGGACCTGGGAACGGAGCTGGATTTCACCCGTTCCTACATCGACCTGATGAAGGTGCGCTTTGAGAACAGCCTGGTGATCAATGTGAACGTGGCCCCGGAGCACCGGGCACTGCTGGTGGCGCCATTGACCTTGCAACTGCTGCTGGAGAACGCCTTGAAGCACAATGTGGCCTCGGTGGCTCATCCGCTGCACATTGACATCCATGTGGAGAACGGCCGCACGCTGGTGGTCCGCAACGACCTGCGTCGCCGGCAGGGTCAGGCGGAGGGCACCGGCACCGGGCTTGCGAACGTTCGGCAGCGCTATGCCTACCTGAGCGAACGCCAGGTGGATGTGATCGAGACTCGGGAACACTTCCTGGTCGCGCTTCCTCTTTTGCAGCTTTCCGAACGCGAGACCACCGCCACGTGAGCTACCGCACCCTGGTGATCGAGGATGAAGCGCCGGCCTATCGCAGGTTGTCGGGGCTGCTGGCACAACGCCATCCGGAGCTGCAGGTGGTGGATGTATTGGACACCATCGAGGGATCGGTCAGGTGGATGGAGGAGAATCCGGCCCCAAAACTCATTTTCAGTGATATCCAACTCAGCGATGGCCTCAGTTTCGAGATCTACAGACGCGTTCCTCCCCCCTGTCCAGTGATCTTTACCACGGCATACGACGAATACATGCTGGAGGCCTTCCGAGCCAACGGGATCGATTACCTGTTGAAGCCGATCGAGGAGGAGGATCTCGCCCGCAGCGTAGCCAAGTTCCACGCGCTCACCCGGCAGCCCGCAGAGGCGTCATCCGCGCCTGATATGGAGCGCCTGCTTGCCGCCTTTGAAAAGTCCACCAGGCACTACCGCGAACGCTTTCTGGTGAAGCTGGGAACCAAATTGCTTCCGGTGAACATTTCGGAATGTGCCTACTTCCTTCATGTGGAAGGGGCCACTGTACTGAACACGTCCGCCGGCAAACAGCACCTGCTCGACCAGCCCCTCGATGAGCTCGAAGGGCAACTGGACCCCACGATCTTCTTCCGGTTGAACCGGCAGTGCATCGCACATGTGCGGTCCATCGCAATGGTGCACCAGCATTTCAACGGCAAGCTCAAGGTGGTGCTGCAACCCGCCGCCAGTGAAGAGGTGATGGTGAGCCGGGAGAAGGCGCGTGCCTTCAAGACCTGGCTTGATGGAGGGAGGTGATCAGCCCTTGGCAACTGCCCGCACCGCCTCCACAAAGCGGTCCAACTCATCCAACGTGGTGTACACGTTCGGGGTCACCCGCACATGGTTGAAGCCGGCCTCCAGACCGGGTCTGGCTTCGCGCTCAATGCCCACGGTGTGCACCTTCCACTTGTTGAAGAGCTCCTCGCTGAGCAGGTTCGCCCGTCGCCCTTGCAGACTGAAGGTCCCTATGGCACAGCTGTAGCGCGGTTCCGGCAAGGTGTGGAACGCGATCCCGGGCACGTCCTGGAGCCGTTCCATCCAGTAGGTCTTCAGGAAATGGAGCCGTTGCTGCTTGCGCGCCGTGCCGATCAACTCATGCAGTTCAAGGGAGTAACCAGTGGCCATTTCCACTGGGAAGCTGCGCGTGCCCAGTGTCTCGAACTTGCGGATGTCCTCGCCGGTAGGCTTGTCGTTGCTGAGGAGCGGCCACACCTTGCCGATCTTCTCCCTGCTGATCCACAGGAGCCCATTGCCGAAAGGCGCACATAGCCACTTGTGCAAGCTGGTCCCCCAGTAGTCGCAACCAAGGTCAGCGATGGTGTGGTCCAACAGAGCGAAGGAATGCGCCCCATCCACCAATACCTCAATGCCCCGCTTGTGCGCTTCGTCCGCGATGCGGCGCACGGGCATGATCTGCCCGTTCCAGTTCACCACGTGGGTGAGGTGCACGAGCTTCGTGCGTGGAGTGAAATTGGAGATAAAGGCATCCGCGATGGCCGCTTCATCCGCACTCGGCAGCTTTGGGTCCGCGTGCACGAGCGTGATGCCGTCCCGCATGGCGCGCTGCCGCCAGGCATTGGCCATGTTGGGGTAGTCGTAGGTGCTCACCACCACCTCGTCACCCGCCTTCAACGGCAGGCCGAAGATCACCGTGTTCAGGGCTTCGGTGGCGTTGCGCACCAGTGCGATCTCCTCGGGCGACACGCCGGCCAACCGGGCCAGGTTCATCCGCAGGGGTTCGCGGTCCTGGTCCAGAATGCGCCACATGTAATAGCTGGGCGCCTCGTTGCACATGCGGTTGTAATGGTCCAGGGCCTCCAAGGCGGCACGCGGCGAAGGGCTCACGCCCCCGTTGTTCAGGTTCACGATGGTGGGGCTGCTGGCGAACGCCGCGCGGACCTGCCGCCAGAACGCCTCCTCATCCCCTTCCCGGGCAACGATGGCCGTGGACAGGTCAGGGTAGGCGCCGAACACATGCTCGTGCAAGGCCATACCCCCCATGAGGGCGGCCATTTGTTGAATGAACCCGCGCCGGTCAGACATTCTTCAAAGTGCTCGTTGCGCCAAGATGCGGAAGATCCCGGTATGCTGACCAACGGGTAAAAAGAAGACCGCCCGACATAGCCGGGCGGTCCTGATCGATCGTGGGATACCTGCTTAGCGCACGTTCGCGCGCCGCACCTCGCGGCTGCCAATGAACATGCCGTTGCTCAGTTGCAAGGTGAGGATGTATTGCCCGTAAGGGATGCCCGTGGTGTTGAGGTGCAGCACATCCGTATACACGTGGTTCTCCTCCAGCACCAGGGAACCGTCCATGGCCGAGCGGATCTCCACCTTGATGGGTTTACCCATGATGCCTTGGGCCTGTACGTGCAGCACTTCGTTGAACGGATTGGGGTAGGCGACAATGGTGGCCCCGATGGAACGTAACTGGACATTGTCGAGAGGCTCGCTCTGCGTGGCACCGGGCTGCTGTGGGCGCGAACCGATCTCCTGGGCCATGGTGGCTCCAGCTATGCACGCGGCGAATACCAGGCAGAACGCCCGGTTCAAGGTGATGTGGGTAATGTGCTGGTTCATGTCCCGAGTGGATTGAGGTGGTGTTCAGGGCCTTCGTACGCGATCCATGAAGCCCGGGTTGCTGACCAAGACCAGGGTGATGAGCAAACCTTAGATGCCACTGATAATCAAATCATTACAATTCATACATGAAGATCCGCCACAGTAGAAAGTCCATGATCGCTTAACATTGGGGTGAACGGTGGATGTTGTGACGAAAAGATCCACGATCATCTTTGTGTGACCAACCAACCCTAATGGAACGACCATGCTGAAAAAACTACTCACCCTCTCCTTCTTCCTTGGTCTGCTGACCGGTCAAGCCCAGGTCATCTTCTTTGTGCAGGAACCTGCATCACTGGAAGGCAATTATGCAATGACATGGACGACTCCAGCGGGTGGTTGGGGAAGTCCGGACCTCACCATCCCAGCGAATGCAGTAACCGATACGCTGGCCTTCGTGGATGATGGCTCCACGGCCGACTCCTTGGGATGCAACACGTTGGTGAACGTGGCCGACATCACAGGGAAGATCGCGGTGGTGTACCGCGGTGCCTGTGAATTCGGTGTGAAGGCACTAAACGCTCAAACAGCAGGCGCTGTGGCTGTTGTTGTTATCAATAATTCCGGCGCACCGATCGCCATGGGCCCTGGCGTTCAGGGGGCGAACGTTACCATACCTGCGGTGATGATCAGTGAGGCGGATGGAGCTTTGCTGCGCGACGAGATCATGGCGGGTAATGTGGTGGCTTTCATCGGAAGCATTCAGGGCTTCTATGCGAATGACGTCGGTTTCTTCAGAACAGATGTATTGTTCCCGAAGTTCGGGGCGATCCCAGAGTTGGTCGCGCAATCGGCATCCGAGTTCAACTTCCAGCTCGGTGTATGGTTGAAAAACTTCGGCTCGAATGACCAGACGGGTATTGTTGTCACAGCTGATGTCTCACAGTCTGGCTCATCCGTTTTCACGACCTCATCCTCTGCGGTTGCGCTAGTTTCGGGCGACAGCGCATACGTTGACCTCGGGATATTCAGCATGGCATCTTACTCCGGTCACTACACCTTGACCTATTCGGTGACGATGCCCAACACTGATGAATTCAGTGGGAATGACTCACATCAATCCACCTTCTCAGTGGGAGAGATCTTTTCCCACGCCCCGACCAACGAGATAGACGGACTTCCCACAAGCTCAGGAACAGTTTCCCCAGGCGCCACACCAGCGCCAGAGGTGTTCACGCATTGCATACATTTCCGTGACGCGAACGCCAGCCGCCTTGGAACAACAGGCATGTGGTTCTCTGCCGCCCCTGTGACAATAGGAGCGGATATGTCAGGCAGCGTATTCGCTGTTGAGGCCTATGAATGGCTTGATGTTTTTACGGGAATGACAGATGTCGTCAGCCCGCCCACCTTGAACCTGGTGGCGGCAGGCGAATACACGTACTTGTCGAACCTGCCGAACGAGAACGTGTTTGCCCCTTTCACAACTCAAATTCCCCTGGTCAACAACCAACGCTACCTCTTCTGTGTGACCAGCTACTCATCTGCCTACAGACTTGGGTTTAACAGTACCGTCCACCTGGATCGGAACCAGACCTTTTATGACCAGCCGATCATGACGGTCAATTATGGGACGAATTGGTTCGTAGGCGGCTATACCGGTGGTGGAGCGGCCGCTCAGGGTGTAGCCATGATCCCAGTTGAAGCCATCGGGCTCGATGAACCGTCTCCGACAACAATTCATCCACCCTATCCAAATCCTACCAGTACGCACCTTTGGATACCGCTCCGGGCCAGCGATGGACCTGTCACTGTTGAGTTCATTGATCAACAGGGTAGGTTCATCGCCTCCCGATCTGCGATGGTGTCTAGCGATAGGCTTGAGGTGAATGTCGCCGACATCGCTCCCGGACGTTACACTGTGCGCCTAGTGAACACAACCACGCATACCGAACCGAGAGTGTTCGGAGTTGTGATCGGACGATAGAACAAACGACCCTGAAAAAGGAAGAGGCCAGGATATCCTGGCCTCTTCCTTTTTTCCTTAGCGCTCATCCATTGGGCAGCACGCAACACGCCCAGAGAGCACTGGCACATATGCCTTGATCCGGGCTTGGCTGGAGACAGATACTCAGGTCGATCAATGACATTCCTCCACCAGAAGGGCATTGAGGAGAACTCGCCCGCGAAAGGAAATAGTCGATAACATCCCTTTGTTGTTGAAAGGTGATTGCTGGATAGTTGCTCCATGGGTCCAGAATGTCATGGAGCAAGGTGCAGTCGACAAACACCCACTCAGAATATGGCTGCTCCTGAACAGAACAGGGCATGTCTTGTTCAGGTCGGTAACACTTCAACCAAACGTCACGGAGCTGACCTTGACACAGTTGCTCAATTGGTGGTCCTGATCCAAATGCGACCAAGTATACCCAATCGTCCACCTGACTCTCCGGACAATCATCTTTGGGAGCCCCCCCCCCCCAATTGACCCACCACAGGACCGGTCAATTCCCTCTTATCACACGAGGCGATGAAAAGGATGAGCGAGAATAAATACAATGACCTTCTCATGGGTAATGAGCATGCATTTGAGTCATGCAACCGAAAAATAACCCCCAAAAATGTGATCTGTGTTCATGCTGGTCTGCCAACCTCGGCCGCACCACCTTCCGCGTGGTGGTATCCCGCTAACACAGAACGACCCTTCTGCGAAGGGCCGCCTCGTACGAGGCGGCCCTTCGCTTTTGGGTCCGGACCCAAAGCACGATCTTCACACGCCAAACACGAAGCCATGCCCTCTTTCGACATCGTTTCCAAAGTGGACCTGCAGACCCTGGACAATGCCGTGAACACCGCCCGACGCGAGTTGGATACCCGCTACGACCTGCGCGGATCCAACAGCACCATTGACCTGGACAAGAAGGCCCTCACCATCAAGCTGTCCACCGAGGACCATCTGCGACTGGATGCCATCGTGGACATCCTGCTGGAGCGCAGCACCAAGCAGAAGCTGGACGTGAAGAGCTACGACCTTTCCAGCGAGCCCCAGCCCAGCGGCAAATTGCTCTACAAGACCATCAAGGTGCGCAACGGCCTGGAACGCGAACAGGCCAAGAAGGTGGTGAAGGCCATCAAGGACAGCGGCCTGAAGGTGCAGCCCCAGATCATGGACGACATGGTGCGTGTGAACGGCAAGAAGATCGACGATCTGCAGGCCGTGATGGCCCTTTGCAGGGGGATGGACATTGAGGCACCCTTGCAGTTCGAGAACATGAAGAGCTGAAATAAAGGAAGGCGCCCGCTCGGACGCCTCCTGAAATAACATCGGCAAGGGGTCAGTTGCGGCTCTTGATGGCCTTGAACTGGCCGTAGTAGGCGCCACTCCCCCCCTTCACCTTCACGATGTAATTGCCGGGGGGCACTTGCGAGGTGTTGAAGGAGATGAGGTTGGAATAGGACGCGCTCAACTGGATGGTGTTGTTCGCGTTGGGTTCAATAAGGTCGATGTAGATCCAACGGTCCGTCATGGTGGGGATCTCCAGGTAAAGCACGTCATTGAACGGGTTCGGATAGAGCTTCACTGCAGCGCCCAGTTCCCCCATCTTATCCCCGGCAGGCGACTTGCCGGAGAAAGCGCCCTCTTGTGGCAACATGCCATTCTGTGCGTGGACAGCCCCAACGAGGGCAAGGGCGAACAGCGCCGTGGTCATCCGGTACCAGAAGGCGCAGGCGGTCTCGATCTTGTTCATGGCATCAGCTGGTTGAAGGGCCTTCGCCCAGGGGGCTTCAACGGTCTTCCGCACACAGGGTTCCGGGCAGGCATCGGATCGCCGCCTTCATGCGTCATACCCCTACATCAAGGAACATATGCGCTCAACCCTTTTGCTTGTCCTGCTGCTTGACACCACACCCGGTGTGTTCGGCCAGACCTACTTCTATGTCGATGAGATCCAGGTCAGTCCGGCAGCCCCGACCACCAGCGACGCCATCACGCTCTCGTTCATGGGCAACTTCAGCGGTGGCGGCGTTTATGTGACCAGCGTGACCCATCAGGTGGTGGGCAACCTTGTGTACGTGCAGATCAACTGCGCGGACCTTGGCGGCATCACCGTGCTGATCCCGCACACCGAGCAGGTGGTGATCGGTCAGCTGCCAGCGGGCAGTTATGGCATTCTGTTGAGCGGCACGGGTACCGATGACCTGGCCCCGACTTTCCAACATTCCTTCAATGTGAGTGGTGCCAGCGCGTGCGACAGCCTGATCGTTCATTCGCTCACCTGGTCGGCCTTCTCAGGCGACCATGTGGAGTTGCACGTGGCCAATGCAAGCACCACACTGTTCGACTACCCTGGCTTCGTGCTGCTTGACCCGAACGGAGATACGCTGGCCGTGGAGACTGTGAACTATTTCGGCATTGCCACCGACAGCTGGCATGCGCTTACCTGGCATCCTTCCGCCGCCATTCCCACCGGAGCTTTCACCGGTTCCCTTCACCTGTGGACCGGATTCTATGACACCTTCGCCTGTTCCTGGCCGGTGAACGTGGACCTCTGTCCGCCCGGGCCCTGCATTGAGGTCCACCCCTTCCTTCAGAACATTGGCGGTGCCCTGGTGACCGCCTCCGTGCCATGGGCCATTCTGGACGAGGACCAGACCACGGTGGCCACGGGCCTGTTCGGCTTGAGCGGGAGCACACAATTCGATCTGGATACCGTTTGCCTGGAACCAGGATCGTACGCCTTGGTCACCTATTTGACCAGCCCCGTAGGGGGGCAGTTACAATTCGGCATGCAGGCCACCATGGCCTCCAGTTTCGCCATACCGCTGGTACAGGATGCCGTGCCGGACACGGCCACCTTCACCTTTTTCGAGCATTGTGAAGATGGAACGAACGGCATTTCACCTGATGCGGCAACCGGGATCGAGGTGCGGTACGACGCGGAAGGCTGGTGGCTTGCCACGAATGCGGGAATGCCTATCGATCAGGTGGAATTGTGGAACGCCACTGGCCAACGCTTGCGTTCCGATCGCCATGGAACGCAGCAAGTACACCTGAGCAGTGCCGGATTGGCCCCGGGTATCTACATTGTCAATTGCACCCTGCAAAGTGGCCAACTAGTGTCTGTTAAATTGGTGAAGACCAACCGGTAGGATATTCTTCGACCGGGCAGGAACCCAATACCTGTGGCAGTAGCGCGACAGGCGCCTTCTTCCATCCCGCTATTTTTGCGCCGCATGTTCAACTTCTGTAACGGAAGGACCACACTCTCCGCTCTTCTGCTTCTGATCGGTCGTCAGGCCATTGGCCAGATCACCTCAAGCACCGCGATGACCCCGGCGCAGGTCGTTCAAAATGTGCTGTTGGGCCCTGGTGTCACGGCTACGAACATCACCTTCCTCGGCGACCCCAACCAGTTGGGCACCTTCAACTGCGTGAACTGCAACGTGGGCATTCCTCAAGGGATGGTGATGTGCACCGGCGATGTGGCGCAGATCGCAGGTCCGAACAATAGCGGCGGCACCACCCTGGGTGGTGGGAATTTTGGTATTGGTGATGTCGACCTGGATGTCATCTCCGCCCCCTTCACCACCAATGACCGCGCGGTGCTGGAGTTCGACTTCGTACCCACGGGTGATTCGATCAAGTTCAACTTCGTGTTCGGCAGCGAGGAATACCTGGAATGGGTGGCCGCCAACTTCAACGATGTGTTCGGCTTTTTTCTGAGCGGGCCGGGCATCACCGGGCCCTACACGAACAGCGCTGTCAACATCGCGCTCATCCCAGGCACCACCCTTCCGGTGACCATCGACAACGTGAATGATGTGACCAACGCCGCCTTCTACGTGAACAATGGTGACGGATGGACGGCCCCGCAGAACGGCAATCCCTTCTACATCCAATACGATGGCTTCACCACGGTGATGCAGGCACGCGCCCAGGTGATCTGTGGGGAGACCTACCACATTAAGCTGGCCATCGCCGATGTCCTGGACGCCAGCTTCGACAGCGGCGTTTTCATTGAGGCGGGAAGTTTCCAGAGCAACTTGATCGACCTGACGAGCAACATCCTGAGCGGTGGAGTGGACAGCGTGCTGTTCGAGGGCTGTGGAGAGACCGAGTTGATCTTCACACGGGCCGGCGACCTGAGCGACAGCCTGGCCGTGAACTTGTTCCACAGTGGCACTGCGATCAATGGCGTGGATCATACGCTCATTCCACCTGTGGTCTATTTCGTTCCCGGGCAGTCCACCATCGTGATCCCCGTGCAGATCTATCTGGATGCCCTCACCGAGCCGCTCGAACAGGTGAACATCCTGGCCACCTATCAGAACCAATGCACCACAGGGCAAACAGACATCACCTTTTACATTTCCGATGCACCGCCCATACTGCTCAGCTTGAGCAACGACACCACCGTGAACTGCAATGACAGCACCCTGGTGGTGGCCCAGGTAAGCGGTGGGTATGGCACCTTGTTCCTGGATTGGAACACGGGTATCCCCGATGGACAAAGCAGCGGGTGGGTGAATCCGCCGGCCACCACCACCTACATCCTCACCGTGACGGATGACTGCGGCGTGGTGACCGTTACGGACCAGGTGACCATCACCATTCCCATACCCGACCCCTTGGTGTTGGAGGCACTGCCGGATACGGTGGTGTTCTGCCCTGAAAGCCCGGTCACGCTCAGCACCATCGTGACCGGGGGAACACCCGGATACACCTACCTGTGGTCGAATGGCCTTGGCACGGCACCCTCCGTGCAGGTGGCCCCACCCACCACCCAGGCGTACACCGTTCAGGTGACCGACCTATGCGGCCTTACGGTAATGGACGAGGTTACGGTGACCGTGGACTACGATACCGTAAGCGTAACGATCAGCCCCGATACGGTGATCTGCAATGGCGATGCGATCGACCTGACCGCCACCGCCACCTTGGGCTGGGGTGGGTACAGCTACCTGTGGGACAATGGCGCCACGACCGATGTGCGCAACGTGGCCCCCTCCACTTACAGCACGTATTCGATCACCGTAACCGATGGCTGCGGTATCAGCGCCACGGACCAGTCCTGGGTGGGGGTGAACGCACCCGACGCCGCATTCACCTATACGAGCAGCGTGTACGTGCAGAACCTTCCGGTACAATTCATCGACCTGTCCGTGGGCGCCTCCCAATGGAGTTGGGACTTCGGTGAACCCGGGCTGGTGAGCACCCAACAATCCCCGGTGGTGAGTTTTGAAGGCGATGGGCTCTTCACGGTCATGCTGGCCATTATGGATGGCTTGGGCTGCGTGGACACGGCCTATGCGGACATCTTCATCAACCCGGAGTTCATGTTCTATGCGCCGAACGCCTTCACGCCGGACGGGAACGGGGACAACGATGTGTTCCGGGGATCCGGTGTCGGCATCAGCACCTATGAAATGCGGATCTACAACCGTTGGGGGGAGTTGATCCACGAGACCGAGGAACTATACGGTGGTTGGGATGGCACCACGCCGGGTGGCCAGGCGCCGAACGGAGTGTACGTCTACTGGTTCAAGTTGCGCTCCATTGCCGGGCGAAGCTTCGAGTACAGGGGACATGTGACCCTGGTGCGCTGACCCTGTCAGGCTTTTCAACGGTGCCCTTTTTCACGGCCGGTCCGTGAAGGTGGTTGTACCTACCTTTCCCATCACCAACCCCAGGCCCAATGTCATCGTGCCGTTCCCTTCTTGCACTATTCCTTATCGCCTTGTCCGTGTCGGCTAATGCGCAGACGGGCACGACCTGCGCCACTGCCGTACCGGTCTCCCCGGGCACCCATACGGCACCTGCGGACAATTACTGGTACCTGTTCACGCCCGCCGTGTCCATGCCATATACCATCCGCACGTGTGGGTTGAGCACCTGTGACACCAAGGTCTGGGTGTACGACTATTGCACCGGGCTGGCAGTGAACGAACAAGGCTTGAACACGGTCGCTTACAACGATGACGCCTGTGGATTACAGTCCAGCGTTCAGGTGAGCATGCTGGCAGGCACCACCTACTACATCCGCATGGGCGACTACCAGGATGAATGCGTGAACGCCGGCCAACTAGTCACCTGGGAATTCTTCAGTGCGACCGCCCCTCCCCCTGTGACCTGTGCGCCCAATGAAGTGGCGGTCACCGTTGTGATCGTACCGGACGCCTACCCCAACGAGATCGCCTGGACCCTGCAGACAGGCAGTGGCACCCTGCTGGCTTCCGGAGGTCCAACCAGCGCCAACGTCTGTGTGGACACAACTGAGTGTGTCATTTTCATCATCACCGACACGTATGGCGATGGCATTTTCGCACCGGGCGGGTATTGGGTCTATTACGACAACGTACTCATGGGCACAGGCTACAACTACGGCTCCATGGCGCGGTTGGACATGGCCTGTCCACCGGGCTTCAGCTGCCAGACCGGGTTGCCCATCGCGGAAGGCAGCCATGCCGCCCCACAGGCCGACACGTGGTACGAATTCACTCCCCTCCAGAACGGGGTCTACCTGATCACGACCTGCGGCACGAACACGTGCGATACCCGGGTTTGGGTTTACGACCACTGTGGGAACCTGGTGTTCGACGACACCAACATCGGTACCATCTATTTCGATGACAACAATGGTGGATGCGGGTTCCAAGCACAGGTGAACGCCCTGCTCGAAGGGGGTGAGACCTATTGGGTCCGCATCGGGGATAGCAACGATGATTGCGCCGGGGGCCCGATCAATTGGGACCTGACATACATGGGTCCCATCAGCGGTTGTACCGACCCCACTATGTGCAACTACCAGCCATTGGCCACAGTGGATGATGGCAGCTGCATCGCATGGGGCTCCCCGGACTGTCCGGGCGGACCCGACCTGATCGTATTGGAGAACGTGTTGCAGACCTCCCTCCAAGTCTCCAGCCTGACCGTAAGCACAAGTGATTGTTACATCAGTGAAGGATGCCTCACCGGCTTCGGCGTGCGGGAGCTCATTCGCTTCACCACACACATCAAGAACATCGGCAGCACGGATTATTACATCGGCTCACCCAGCGCCAACCCGGACCAGTTCGAATGGAGCCCCTGCCACAACCACTGGCATTACGCCGGCTATGCCGAGTACCTGCTCTATGACACGGCCTCGCAGCTGATCATGCAGGGCTACAAGAACGGCTTCTGCGTGATGGACCTGGAGTGCTCCGGCGGCGGTACGGCCACCTATGGCTGCTCCAACATGGGCATTTCCATGGGATGCGGGGACATCTATGGCAGTGGACTCGCCTGCCAATGGATCGATGTGACCGAGGTACCGAACGGCACCTACACACTGGTACTGCGCGTGAACTGGGATGGCAGCCCGGACGCAGTGGGCAGGTACGAGACGGACATGATGAACAACTGGGCACAAGCCTGCATCCAGATCGACCGCGCCCCCGGGCTTACCGTTGCGCTGGATACCGATTGCTCCCCTTTTGTGGACTGCCTGGGCAACATCTACGGCAGTGCGCAATACGACTGTGAAGGTGTGTGCGACGGCAGCGCCCTTGTCGGCGACCTGGACGTTGACATCGACCAGGACCAGGTCGATGCAGCCGCTTACGTGTCCGGCATCCTGGATGCCACCCTGGCCGCATTACCCTGTACCGATGCCAATGGTGATGGGGCCATAACCGTGACGGACGCAGCCATGATCTCCCAGTGTGGCATCGCACACGTATCCGGCTCCAGCAGCCAGGTGGATACCTACTGCCATTTCCCAGCCCTGGCCATCCAGAACGTCTATGATTCCGTGTATTTCACCCTTGCGAACCTGAACATGGCCGCAGGCTACCTGGATATCCACATGCGGAACCCCAACAAACGTGTGCTCGGGGTGGAATTGGTGCTTTCCGGTTTGGAGATCACTGGGGTTGATGCCCTTACCGACCCGGGGGACTACCCTGTCACACCTGCCTTCCTGATGAACGGGAACAAGATCGTCTGCCTTTCCTACGAAGACTCCACCATTGCGCGGACCAATACCTACAAGCCCTTGTTCCGCGTGCACTTCACGAACCCCGGCTCCCTGTTGTGCATCGCGCAGGTGGTGGACGTGGTGAACGAGGACCTGCATAACCCGCTGATCTTCCTGGAGGATCCCTGTGCACTGGTAAGCGGGTTGTTCAACCTTGGTGGGCAGGACCTGGTGCAGGTCCACCCCAACCCGTTCAGCGACCGCACGGTCATCACCTTCGCGAACGGCCTACCCGTGGACTTCGAGCTGTTCGATATTCAGGGACGGAGGCTGCGTGAAGAGCTTAACCTGACCCATGGCCGCTTCGAGCTTGATCGTCGCGACCTGGCTCCGGGATCCTACCTGTTCCGGCTATCACGTGCAGTGAATTGCACCGGCAGACTGGTGATCGAGGATTGAGTCTTCCGTGAGAGACAACCCGATGGGCACTGTTGAAAAGTGCGGGGCCACAGCACAAGGGACGGCGAACACGCCACCTACCTTCGTCGTATAGGCGCACATGCTGTGTGCCGCTCTCTTGCATATCATGAAAATGCAACCCTATCGTGTGGCATTGCCCTTCCTGCTGATGACCTTGCTGGCCAGTGGTTGCGGACCAGGTGGTGATCAGGATGGCGGGCAAGATCAGGCAGGTCCGGATTCGCTTGCCACAGGTGGCCCTGCGGACCGCCAGGTGGTGAAGGTCGGTGGCAAACTATTCGGCATACCGTCCCCCGCGCAGACGATGCTGTTGTTGAAGCGATCCGGCAAGACCTACCAGAAGGATGGTGCCCTTCCCTTGGACTTGGCTGAAAAACTGACCACGCGAACAACCCGCGGTCTGGCGCTGGGGGCCTATGGTGCTGACCTGGCCTATGCCACCGCATTCCAGGACGGCCAGAAGGCGCTGTCCACGTTGATCGCCGTGGAGAAGATCGGGCAGGACCTTGGGCTCGCCAGTGCGTTCGACAGGACCTTGGTGGAAAAGTTCAAGACGAACCTTATGCACGAGGATAGCCTCTTGCGGCTGAGCGGTACGGCATACCGAGCTGCTGATGAGTATCTCAAGTCAGACCAACAGGAGGACCTTTCCGCTTTGGTCCTCGCAGGCGGATGGGTGGAATCCATGTACCTCTCCCTTGCGGGACTGGACAAAGGCATACCGGAAGCGTTGAAGGACAGGATCGGCCAGCAGCAGCGGACCATCCAGGGCCTCATCGGACTGTTGAGCGCGCACTCCGCAGCTGAAGGTGTTCCGGCACTGCTGGATGCCTTCCGCAAGCTCGATGCGCTCTACCAGGGCATTCAGGTGACCTACCAGTTCGAACAGCCGGTCACGGAGCCCGCCAAACGCACCACATACATCAATGGCACCTCATCCGCTAACGTAACGGATGAACACCTGCGGTCCATCGCCGATCAAATTTCAGCCCTACGGGCACAGATCAAGGCCTGAGCCATGCGACGCATCCTTTTCACCTCCCTGTCCTTACTGATGGCACCGTTCGCGGATGCCCAGTGCGATACGATCGCCCGCGTGTGCGAACGGCACATCACCACGGCTTACATTCCCGATGGTCAGTTCTACCGGGCGCTGCTCACCGGTGATGAGCTCGCCGAGTTCGACATGACCCTGTTCGGCGGCACCACGTACCGGGTGGCCGCCTGCAGCGGGCTCACGGACGGGAATCTCATCTTCAGCGTTTACGACACGCAACGCAATCTGCTGTTCAGCAACCAAGGGCATGGCAACGAGCCCTATTGGGACCTTGTGGTCGCCAACACCATTGACGTGCGCATTGAAGCGGCGCTTGACCCGGCAAAGGCCGGTTCCGGCTGTGCCGTCATGCTCATCGGCTTCAAGCGCTGAGCAGCCCGGAACCTCGGCCGCTCTTCCCCGTATAGAGGGCCGCTCCCACCCGGTCGGTCCGGGAAGGGGAACGTGCCCGCATGAGCGAGAAGATCCTGAAGGCCCTTTTGCAGTTGTTCGCCATCATTGCCCGCACCGAAGGCCAGGCAGATGGCCACGGGCTTCGTGGGCGTGACATCCTGGAACGCTTCCTAAGGCAGCAATTCGACAATACAACGGCAGCCGAGCATCTTGCCCGGTTCGATTCATTCATGAACGCGTTCCACCATGGTGGTGGGGTGCGCCAGCAGAAACGCACCTCGGTCAACTCCGTGAAGGTCCTGAAGATCTGCATGGAGATCAATGAAGAACTGAACCAACGGCAGAAGTATGTGGTGCTGGTCCATCTTCTGGAATTCATCCATGCCAGCAGTGATGCCCTTCCCCAGGAACTCGAGTTCGTTGCCACCGTGGCGGAGACTTTCCATATCCACCCCGATGACTACCGCCGATGCCTCGACTTCGTGCAGCGCCCGGAGGCCAGAATGGACGAGGCCTTCATGCTCTATATCGATGCGGCTGCGTCGGGCAGCACACAACAGGCAAAGCACCTGCATGCCCATGGCCTGCATGGGGAGCTGCGCGTGCTGCGTATCCCCAGCGTGGACATCTATGTGGCCAGGTACCAGGGTCAGGACCGGGTTCTTCTCAATGGCCAGCCCATGGACCAACGCCACCACTACGTTCTAGCGAATGGCACCTCGATACGTCCGCCCGGTGGGGTACCCATCTACTACAGCGACATCCTTGGCAGTTTTAACGCCGGTGCACAGGGTCCGCGGCTCTCCTTCAAGGCCGATGGCATCACCTATACATTCCCCAACGAACGCGTAGGTCTTCATGACCTTCACTTGGCCGAGACTTCCGGCAAGCTCATCGGGATCATGGGGGGGTCCGGGTCGGGCAAAAGCACCCTGCTCAGCGTGCTCAATGGCACGCTTAAACCGACGACGGGGCGCGTTACGATCAATGGCATCGATGTGCATCTCGAAGCCGATCGCATCCGGGGGGTCATCGGCCACGTCAGCCAGGATGACCTCCTGATCGAGGAACTCACCGTCTTTCAGAACCTCTTCTACAACGCCAAACTCTGCTTCGGCGACAAGAACGATGAACAGGTGACCGAACGGGTGATGCGCCTGCTGCACACCCTGGGGCTCTACGAGACCCGCGACCTGAAGGTGGGCAGCGTGCTGGACAAGACCATCAGCGGCGGACAGCGCAAACGCCTCAACATCGCATTGGAACTCATCCGCGAGCCCAGCGTCCTCTTTGTGGACGAGCCCACCAGCGGGCTCAGCTCGCGTGACTCGGAGAACATCATGGACCTGTTGAAGGAGCTGGCGTTGAAAGGCCGGCTCGTGTTCGTGGTGATCCATCAACCCTCATCCGACATCTTCAAACTTTTCGACCGGCTGCTTCTGATGGACCAGGAGGGGTATCCGGTGTATTACGGCGACCCGGTGGATGCCGTCGTCTATTTCAAACAGGTCACCGGTCAGGTGAACAGCGAGGTGGGCCATTGTGCGGCTTGTGGCAATGTGAACCCTGAGCAGATATTCAACATCCTTGAAGCCCGGATGGTGGATGAACACGGCTTCGAGACAGACCAGCGCCGCATAGGCCCTGAAGCTTGGAACGAAGTGTTCCGCGCACGCATGGAACCGCGGGTGGCCCGTCAAGCGGATCCCCGCATCGTACCGGCGAGCACTTTCCGCAGGCCCACGTTCATGCGCCAGTTGGAAGTGTTCTTCAAGCGGGATGTGCTGGCCAAGCTCGCCAACCGGCAGTACGTGCTCATCAACCTGTTGGAAGCCCCTGTGCTCGCGTTCATCATGGCCTTCTTCCTGCGTTATCAGCGCTCCGGAGAAACCTACCTCTTCCGCACCAACGAGAACATCCCGCAGTTCCTCTTCATCTCCGTGATCATGGCCCTGTTCCTCGGGCTCACGGTCGCAGCTGAGGAGATCATCCGAGACAGGCGCATCCTGCAGCGGGAGAAGTTCCTTGACCTGAGCCGTTCCGGTTACCTGCTCAGCAAGATCATGATCCTCTTCCTGATTTCAGCCATTCAGATGGCCCTGTTCGTATGGGTCTCCCGTATGATCCTGGGCTTCGAAGGGCTTGCCTTCACCCAGTGGGCCATCCTGTTCAGTACGGCCTGTTTCGCCAATGTGCTCGGGCTGAACGTAAGTGCGGCCTTCAATTCGGCCAAGGTCATCTACATCGTCATTCCGGTGCTGATCATCCCGCAACTGCTTTTCAGCGGCATCATTGTGAAGTTCGACAAGCTTCACCCCTGGTTCGCGGACCAAAAAGGTGTTCCATTGATCGGCAACATCATGGCCAGCCGTTGGGCGTATGAAGGCCTGGCCGTGCTTCAGTACATGGAGAATGAGTACGAGCGGTCCTTTTACGCCTATGATCTGCGCATGAAGACCGCCAACTGGAAGAAGGACCTCTGGGTGCGTGAATTGAAGACCCGTGTCGAGGAGATCCGCTTGTCCGGCACCCGCGATACAGACCCTGAGCAAGCCGCCAACATGGCCCTGCTCCGTCATGAGCTGGGGCAGGAAATGCGCGACCTGAGAGGCTTTCGGGTAGCCGATCTGGACCGGTTGAACCCGGAGGAGGTGGATGAACAGTTGCTCATGGCCATCGATGAGGCGCTCAATATCCTTACCACCCACTACCGCACCGTCTATCGCAAGGCGGAACAGGAGAAGGAAGCGCTGATCATGCGGATGACCGCCACCCCCGAAGGCCGTGCGAACTACTTTGAACTGTTGGACAAGTACCGGAATGATGGCCTTGCGGACATCGTGACCAACAAGAACGACCTGGAGATGATCACCGCATACCGAGGTGAACTTGTGCGCAAGAGCGACCCCATCTACCTGGAGCCTGTGAACCGTGGCTTCTTCGAGGCGCAGTTCTATGCCCCGGCGAAATACCTGATGGGCACGCGATGGAGCACCGCAAGTGCGAACATGGCGGTCTTGTGGCTTATGGCACTGCTGTTCGCCATTTCGCTGCGCACCAACGCAATACCGACCGTCACCAACCGCCTGGCCAGACCGGTCAAGGCCTTGCGCAGGTCATAAGCGGGTCACTGGCCGTCCTTCACCTCCTGGATCTGCACCATTTTGAATGGGATGTTGATGATGGCCTGGTAGTCCTCACCGGCCTCCAACATATCCTCATCGTCCGCTTCGTAATGCCAGTAAACGGTGACCTCGTGGCCTGAAGCACGGACGAACTCCAGCTTTTTGAAGAGGTCCAGAATGCATTTGGACGAGCTTGTATTGAAGTATTCAAGCTGCACATGAAGGGCCGTTCGCGCTTGGGCCGTTCGTGCATAGGCATCCACCCAATCCATCAGCGGTTTGTAGAACTCGATGCTGTTCTCCGGAATGGAGCGGCCACGCAATTCAAGCAAGCCTGTGGCCGCATTGAACGCCACGGTGGGGGTCTTGCCAGTTCCTTCTAGCTTCAGGGGTTCCATGTTCCGGATCAGTTGGGTACGTTGACATTCAGTGAAAAGAAAGCATTGTCCTCATCGAGCGGCACAAAACCATATTCAAGCTTGGTCCCGCTCCGACGCGCAATATCAATGAGGCCGAGCCCGCCACCGCCATGGGGCGAATACTCGCCCTTGGCGAGTGTGCTCTTGTACAACTCGCGCAGTTCATCCGGGCCAAGCGCGTTGACATGCTCGATGCGCTGGCGCAATCGCTCCACCTCCCCACCAGCCATGTAGTTGCCGGTAAGCACGGAGTAACCATTGCTTTGCTGGGCGATCATCACCACGCCCTGAGGCTCCTCTCTGCGTTGCTTCACGCCCTCCTCCACCGCTATGCGCGCGTTATGGTGGTACAGGTTCTGAAGGCACTCCATCACCACATTGAACACCTTTCTGCGGTTCTTCACATCGGGCTCGATCGCGCTCAGCTTGCGCTCCACCAGGTCCAGAATGGCGCTCACCAGTTCGGCGCTCAGGTCACCTTTAAAGGAGAGCATGACCCGGTGCCGTTCCAGATCGTCAAAAAGGTCGAAAACGCGATCGAGCATGGTCCGTGGCTTGCAACTTTCACAAAGCAAGGCGGGTGCATGGATGGTAACGGTGCGGCAGGTATGGAGTTTTTCACGGGGTTGTCCACCATGCAGGCCACTCCGCATAGGCAATGGGGCTACTTTCGCCAGCGGCAAGACCCCCATGACCTGGTTCACCAACTGGTTCGGCTCCCCCTACTATAAACTGCTCTATGGCCACCGGAACGAGCAGGATGCCCGCCCTTGGGTGGAGGGGATCGTGCGGCACCTGGCCATCCCCAAAGGAAGCCGCGTGTTGGACCTGGGTTGTGGTCGCGGAAGGCACGCCCACTGGTTCATTGAGGCCGGCATGCAGGTCACAGGCCTTGACCTTTCACCCGAGAGCATCGCGGAGGCCCGTGCCAGCGAGCCGAAAGGAGAATTCCACGTACAGGACATGCGCCAGCCCTTTGGCGTGAACACGTTCGACCTGGTCGTGTGCCTTTTCACCAGCCTGGGATACGGTGAGGACCGGGAGGACGATCAACAGGTGTTGAACAATGCGCTTGCCGCCTTGCGGCCCGGTGGCTGGTTCATTCTCGACTTCATGAACACGGTGCGCATCCAAAAGGGGCTTGTTCCCGCTGAATGTGTGCTGGCCCAGGGTGTGCGCTTCCATGTGATGCGGGAGATCCAGGACAGGACAGTGGTGAAACTCATTGATGTGGATGACGGCGGGGCTTGTTCAACCTTCCAGGAACGTGTACATGCGTGGTTGCCTGAAGAACTGACCACGCTTGTGGCACGCGCTGGTGGACAGGTCATACATGTCACGGACGCCCCCCCATTCGCCCCATTTGATCGGGAGTCCTCGGACCGGGTCGTCATCTGGTCCCAACGCCCCACCCTATGATCCTCGTTCCGGTCCTGTTCTTCCTCCTTCCGTTGGTGGCCGGTGCCATGGTGCGTGTCATACAACCCAGTGCGCCCTGGCTCAGGCTCCTTCTCTCCTTCAGCGGGGCCTTCCTGCTGGGGGTCGTATTCCTGCACATGCTTCCCGAACTCTATGAGGAGGAAGGGGCCGGAATAGGCCTGTGGTTGTTGGCTGGTTTCCTGTTCCAGGTGGTTTTGGAATTCTTCAGTCACGGCATTGAGCATGGGCACATCCACTTGCATGGTGCACGCGGGCTCGCCCTTCCATTGGCCACCCTGATCAGCCTCTGCCTCCACTCCTTCACGGAAGGCATGCCCTTCGCAGATCCTGCCGTTGCGGGCAACATGCCATTCCTGCTCGGGGTGCTCCTGCACAAGATGCCCATGGCCATCGCGCTCGCTGCGGTGCTTCAGCGTTCCGGTGGCACAGGCTGGTCAGGATGGTTCATGCTGGTGATCTTCGCGCTGGCCGCTCCGGCGGGTATTCTCGTGGGCGATCTGGCCCGTGGGGCCATGGACGGACACCTACTCCATCGCATGCTCGGGCTGGCCATCGGCATGCTGCTTCACATCAGCACCACCATCATCTTCGAAAGCGCACCGGAGCACCGCTTCAACGCCGCTCGCTTCGCCGCCGTGATCGTGGGCGCCGCCATCGCGCTGCTCCTGGTCCATTGACCTTTCCTTCGGCACGTGCAATATGCATGTCTTCATGTCGTTACTTTGCCATTCAAAGTACTTTGCACATGAACGAACCGAACCCTGCCTTGGAACTGGCCCGCATCCGGGGCCTGATGGACCGTAGCACCCGCTTCCTGAGCCTGAGCGGGCTCAGCGGCATTTGGGCGGGCCTTATGGCGCTTGGTGGCGCGCTCGCCGCACATCGCTACATCACTGCATTCACGGCACCACAGCACGACCCGATCACCTATGGACCTGTCCGTGGGGATCAGCACTACGAAGGCCTGCTGTGGACACTTGTCACGCTGGCCGCATTGGTCCTGGTCACGGCCTTGCTCGGTGCGTTCTGGTTCACATGGCGAAGGGCAAGTCGATCGGGTACGGATCTCTGGGATGCAAGTGCCCGGCGATTGCTGGTCAATCTGGCATTACCCCTCATTGCCGGAGGACTGTACTGTCTCGCGCTGCTCTGGCATGGGCTGCCTGGAACAGCGATGGCCGCCACGCTGGTGTTCTATGGACTGGCATTGCTGAATGCGAGCAAGTACACGCTTGATGAGATCCGCTGGCTGGGCCTGAGCGAAGCGGCCCTTGGGGTGATGGCGGCCTTCTGGCCTTCGGTCGGGCTCTTCTTCTGGGGGCTGGGGTTCGGGGTCCTGCACATCGTTTACGGAGCCCTCATGTACATGAGGTACGAACGGACGCAAGCTTCAGCATGATCGAGCAGCTCAACAAAGCTTTCGAGAGCCGGGTCCGGTTGGGCATCATGGCGGTGCTCGTGGTGAACGAGTGGGTGGACCATGCGCAATTGAAGGAACTGCTTGGCGTTACCGATGGCAACCTCGCCAGCCACTTGTCCGCTTTGGAAGAACTGAAGTACGTGCAGGTCCGCAAACGTTTCGTCGGCAAACGTCCGAACACCAGCTACAAAGCCAGCTCAAACGGCACGCGCGCCTTCCGCGACCACCTCGACGCCATCGAACGCCTAATACCCAAACCCTGATACATGAAACCCATAGCCTGCTGGATCCAGTCACGGTCCACGCTCATCATCGTGCTGCTCATGGCCGTCATCTTCGACAGGCTATTCTACCAGATGAGCCTTGGGCTGAACCTGGCATTCTTCTCGTTCCTGATCGTGATGCTCACTTTGTACCGCATCGGGTGGAAGGACCTTACACGACCAGCGCGATGGGCCATGACCGGTGCGCTCCTCGCCGCTGCCATGGTGGTTGTTCACAACAGCATCATTGCGCCCATCATGACCGTGCTGGCGCTGCTTGCGTTCAGCGCGCTGGCGCACGAACGCGCCCTGCGGAGCCTGCCTTTTGCCATAGCATCATTGCTTTCGAACTACTTGAGCCTCCCTATGGCCGTTCTCAATGGGACCGGTGACCTCATACCCCAGCGAGGTGTGGCCCGCAGCAGCTGGCGATGGGCACGGTTGTGTGTGATCCCTATCGTTGTGCTCGCTCTCTTCTTCCAACTCTACCGCGTGGGCAATCCGAAGTTCGACCACCTTACCGCAGGTTTCCTCGATGGGTTGTGGGATGCGATCGCACAGTTGTTCGAGTTCGTCTTCACCCCCCGCATGCTGTTCTTCCTCTTCGGGCTATTCGCTTGCGCCGGGTTGCTTTTCCGCTTCGCGCCCGACCTGGTAGCGCAATGGGAGAACGGCTTCAGTGACAGTATGCGCCGGATGCGCGCCAGACGGCCACATTGGCTGGCACCCCTGGCCATGGACCCGCTGGAAAGAGAGCGCCGCCGTGGCGTGGTGCTGCTCGCATTGGTGAACGCACTGTTGTTGATGGTGAACCTCATCGACATCGAATGGGTGTGGATCGGTTTCGAGGTGCCGGATGGCTTCAGCTTGAAGCAATTCGTGCACGAAGGCACATGGGCGCTCATCTTCAGCATCCTGCTCAGCATGATGGTGGTGCTGTGGTTCTTCCGCGGCAACCAGAACTTCTACTGGCGCAATGTGTGGTTGAAGCGCCTGGCCTTGATGTGGGTGGCTCAGAACGCCGTGCTGGCGGTGTCAGTCTTCCTTCGCAACTGGCACTATATCAGCTTCCACGGGCTCGCATACAAACGCATCGGGGTCATCGTCTTCCTGGCGCTCGTGGTGGTGGGGCTCGTCACTCTCTTCATGAAGGTGAAGGGGCAGCGCTCATTCTACTACCTGGTGCGCGTGAACACCTGGGCGGCCTTCGCCGTGCTCATCGGCCTCACCACGGTGGATTGGGACAGCTTCATAGTGCGCGTGAACCTGGAACACAGCAACCCCGGCGAGATCGACATCGACAATTACCTGGCCATGAGCGACAAGGTGCTGCCGTTGCTCTACACGGACCTGGACCTGGTGGAACGTCAGATGGCCCGCCACAAGCACAACCGTGTGCGCTGGGTGGAAAGCCTCGATCCGGAGGAGTTCCGCAGGGCGCTCGACCGCAAGCGCGATGCCTTCCTCACGCGCCACACTGCGCAATACTGGCAGGAATGGACCTGGGCTGATGCACGAACGTTCGCGGCATTGAAGGATATGGGCATCGTACCGGTAAGATGAGACCTGGGGCGGACGTTCTCCGCGCGCTGCCGTGGATGAGCGCCTTCTTCATCGCCATGGCCTATCTGGAAAGCGCGGTGGTGGTTTATGCGCGCGCGCTCTATTACCCCAACGGATTCGCATTTCCATTGGTCACCATGGAACGCTCACTGGTCATGACCGAGCTGTGGCGTGAAGTGGCCACCCTGCTCATGCTGCTCGCACCCGCAGCGCTGGTCACGCGATCGGCACTTCAACGGTTCGCGTGGTTCTGTTATGGCTTCGGGCTGTGGGACATCTTTTATTATGTGTGGTTGAAAGTGCTGCTCGGCTGGCCGGAAAACCTCGCCACATGGGACCTGCTCTTCCTTGTTCCCCTACCGTGGGTGGGCCCTGTCTGGGCACCATGCCTCATCTCCTTGGGCCTCATCTCCCTTGGCTTGGTCACGCTTGCACGATCAACGCATCGTCCGCACTGGCGCATATCCCGGAGTGAATGGCTCCTTCTCATTGCAGGAGCCATCGTGCTGTTGACCTCGTTGATGCTGGACCCCTATCAGCAGGGGGTCACGATGCGGTCGCTATTTGACACTGGCGATGCGGAGGTGCTTCACTCCTATGTTCCGGCACACTTCCCCTGGCTGCTCTTCCTTGCCGGCTGTGCCATTGGAACGGCCGGGCTGCTAAGAATTGCCGTACGCAAGGCATAGGCTGCGGTTGCCTTCCTGCGGGCCGCGTCATTGTTCAAAAAACCGCAACCCAGTTGGCGCAACTCCGTTGAAAGCGTGCGTCAATACCTATGAGCAACAAGACCAATATGATCGCTGAGACAAGGTCATTCGTTCGATTGGGACTGCTGGCCTTCATTGGATTCGGTTTTTATTACGCCCACTTACTGCTGGGTTTTGTGGGGAACCAGGTGCTGGCTGCCGCTCTGGCGGTCAGCTTCCTGCTTTGCGCGTTGCCACTGCCCATCATTGCCATGGGCAACCGAAAGCTGTTCGCTGAGCTCGGTTCAGGGGGCAAGGCCATTCTGAACGCAGCCACCATCCTCACCCTGCTTCATCACTTCCTGCTCACCTTTCTCTTCCTGATGTTCGTTGGGCGGACAGGGGAATTTTAACCGATCGCAACCCGTGCACCGGGTTGATCGTTGGAACGCCAGGTCCGGGAAGGACCGATGACAAACCCGGTCGGGGGCACTGAAAGCCACAGCGCAGAAAAAGCCCCGGCCAGGCCCGTAAGCCTGTCGATCGGGAAAACCGTGAAGCGCGCCCCGTAAGGCGCGCTTCGCCTTTTTCCATGGTCGCCCACATTGGGATAAACTTGTCCCGGTGGCAGAGCGATACGTGGACGTCATATTGCCCCTGGCGGTGCCGGGGATCTATACCTATGCGGTACCTGAGGGTTTGGCCCCTCTGCCCGGCGCGCGTGTGGTGGTGCCCTTTGGTACGGGGCGCAAGTTGTACTCCGCGTTGGTCCATCGCTGCCATGAAGAGCCCCCGGCTGTTCGCCGACCGCGCACCATACTTTCCGTTCTGGACGAGCACCCTTTGGTTCGCCGCTCCGAGCTGGAGCACTGGCAGGCGCTCGCAGCACATTACATGTGCAACCCTGGCGAGGTCATGATCGCTGCGCTGCCTGGAGCACTTGTGCTCAGCAGTGAGACCCGTCTCATGGCCTCGCACCAGTCCACCCCAGGCGACCTGGACAGCCGCCAGACCGCGCTGCTCCACGTGCTGCAGGAGCGGCATGTCCTTACCATGTCTGAAGTGGGTGAAGTGTTGGGTCTGAAAGACCCGGCATCCTTGGTAGGGCGCATGATGGATCGCGGCCTGCTCTTATTGGAAGAGGAACTTCAGCAGGGTTACAAGCCGCGCACCGAGCGTTTCGTCCGCCTTGCGCCCGAGGCTTCCTCCGAGGCTGCCCTGCAGGCCTGGTTCGACCAGTTGGAGAAGGCGCCCAAACAATTACATGCGTTGATGCGGTTCATTGAACTGAGCCGGTGTTTGACCGATGAGCCGAGATCTGTTCGGAGGCAGGAATTACTGGCCAGTGCTGGCATTACACCGGGTGTGTTGAACGCCCTTGTGCAGAAGGGACTTTTCGTGATCGAAGACCGCGCACCGGATGCGGCGGCCGCCACTCCAGGCAGTACCGATGGTCCTGTGCTGAGCCCTGCCCAAGGGCGGACACTGGAAGGAATTCGTGAGGCTTGGAAGGACCATGCCGTAACCCTCCTGCAAGGGGTAACTGCATCAGGTAAAACGGAGATCTACATTGAACTGGTGCGGGAATTGATCGCGCAAGGCAGGCAGGTGCTCTACCTTCTACCGGAGATCGCGCTTACCACACAGGTCATCACAAGGCTGCGCAGGTACTTCGGTGAACAGGTGGCCGTCTATCACAGCCGACTAACCCAACGTGAACGATCGGAACTCTGGATGCGGATGCTGGACGACCAGGCCGCACCCGCCATCGTGCTCGGTGCTCGGTCGGCCATGTTCCTACCATTTCGTGACCTGGGGCTCATCGTGGTGGATGAGGAGCATGACCCCAGCTATAAGCAGCATGATCCTGCACCGCGCTATCATGCGCGTGACATGGCGATCATGCTGGCCGGCATCCACGGGGCGAAGGTCGTGCTGGGCTCTGCCACACCATCCATGGAAAGCCTGCACCAAGCGCATCAGGGCAAATACGGACATGTGGTACTGAACGTGCGTTATGGAGATGCCACACGAACGAACGTGGTACGCATTGACCTGCGGGATGCACACCGACGGAAGCAGATGCGGGGCAATTTCTCCACCACCCTGCTGGATGCCATGCAGGCCGCGCTGGCCCGAAAGGAACAGGTCATCATATTCCAGAACCGGCGCGGCTATGCCCCGGTATGGCAATGCGAGACCTGCGGCTGGGTGCCAGAATGCGACCAGTGCGATGCGAGCCTCACCTACCACAAGCACGACCACACCTTGCGGTGCCACTACTGTGGCAGGACCTACCCACCTCCATCCGCCTGCGGTTCCTGCGGAGGCCGCCGGTTGCGCATGCTTGGCTTGGGCACCGAGAAGATCGAAGAGGAGCTTCAACTACTGCTGCCCGAAGCGCGCATCGCGCGCATGGACCAGGATAGCACACGTGGCAGGCATGCCTTCGAGCGGCTGCTGGACCGATTTGCTTCCGGCCAGGTGGATGTCCTGGTCGGGACCCAAATGGTCACCAAGGGCCTGGACCTCGAGCGGGTCAGTGTGGTCGGCATCCTGCATGCGGAGAACCTCATGCGGCACCCGGACTTCCGCGCGCACGAAAGAGCGTTCCAACTGATGGCGCAAGTGGCCGGCAGGGCTGGGCGGCGCGGAGATCAAGGCACCTTGTTCATTCAGGCAAGGGACATTCACCACCCGCTGCTGGAGCTTGTGGTGGCCGGCGATGTGGAAGGTTTCCATCAGCGTGAACTGGAACATCGGCGCGCCCACGGCTATCCACCCTTCACGCGCCTGGTGCGCTTGACGCTGAAGCATCGCTCGGAAGAGCGCGTTCAACGAACGGCCGATGCCCTGTACACCCGGCTCCTCGACCTGCCGGGCATCGGCTTGCTGGGCCCGGAGGCTCCTCCGGTCTCCAGGATCCGCGACCTTCACCTGCGACAGATATTGGTGAAGCTGCCCCGTGCTGGCTACAGGGTCACCAAGGAGCGACTTTCTGGAACGATGGACCGCTTATTCGCTGAGACCGAGCACCGGCCTGTCCGGCTGGTGATCGACGTGGACCCCTACTGACCTGAGGCCCCCATGACTTTCCAAATACCATGCGCTGGCGGCTCACAGCGCAACACCATGGGTCGTTCGGCGAACGGATGGGGCAATGTCAATTCCAGCGCATGCAAGGCAATACCAGGCATGCGCGCCGGGCGGCGGGCTCCGTACTTCACATCTCCGTGGACCGGATGACCTGCTGCGGCAAGTTGCGCTCGTATTTGATGGAAGCGCCCACCCTCTGGACGGACCTCGACCAGTGTGTAGCGGTCCCCCTGTCTTACGGGGTTGACGTTTAGAACAGACTGACGTTCTTGGTCACCCCCCTGCACCACACGGGCCTTCCTGGAACGTGGATCATGCTGGAGGTTGTGACGCAACACACTGCACTCGGTAAAATGCCCCTCCACAACAGCCAGATAGACCTTGGTCACCCGGCATTCACGGAACAACGCCGTAGATCGTTTCATGGCCTCCATGGTCCTTGCCAATAGCATGACCCCGCTCACCGGACGATCCAGCCGGTGAGGAGGGTCGATCAATTCCGCGCCGACGAGCTCCCCGATGGTGGGCGCCCTGCTGGGGTCCTTCTGGGATGGCACACCGGCAGGTTTGTATACGCCCAGGAAATGTTCGTCCCGGTGGATGATCCGGGGCGCATCGACCTCAATACTGTTCTTGCTCATTCGGGAAGGAGCGCGCGCGCACATCAGCAATGTAACGCGTGACCGCTGAGGTGATCACCTCGTGCAGATCGGCATACCGCCGCAGAAAGCGCGGGTTGAATTCCGTGTTGATGCCCAACATGTCGTGTAGCACGAGCACCTGTCCGTCCACCTCACTGCCCGCACCGATACCGATCACCGGGATCTGTACACTGCGTGCTACCTCACCGGCCAGCACAGCAGGTATCTTCTCCAACACCAACGCGAAGCATCCCGCTTCTTCCAAAAGCTTCGCATCCTCGCGCAAGCGTCGGGCCTCGGCCTCTTCCTGCGCACGCACCACATAGGTGCCGAACTTGTATATGCTCTGCGGGGTCAGTCCCAAATGGCCCATTACCGGTATGCCGGCTGTTAGGATGCGTTCCACCGAACCGATCACCTCCCGGCCCCCTTCGAGCTTCACGGCATGGGCACCGCTTTCCTTCATGATCCGTATGGCCGAATTGAGCGCACCTTTGCTGTTGCCCTGATAAGTCCCGAACGGCAGGTCCACCACCACCAAGGCACGCTCCACCCCTCTGACCACACTGCCGGCGTGGTAGATCATCTGGTCCAGGGTGATGGGCAGGGTGGTCTCATGACCGGCCATCACATTGCTGGCCGAGTCGCCCACGAGGATCACATCCGTTCCCGCTCCATCCACCAGCCGGGCCATGGAATAGTCATAGGCGGTCAGCATGGATATCCGCACACCCCGTTGCTTCATCTCCTGCAACACATGGGTGGTCACACGCTTCACGTTCTTCTGGGGTGCCATGGATCGGGTTCTGGGCCAAAGCTACGGGGCAGGAACGGCCGGAAGGGCCGCTCCCCCGATGTGAGGAACGGGGCAGACCGTGCGATGAACGGCAGGTCAGGTGCGCTAGCCCCGGCTATCTTTGGCCACCCATCGCACGATGAACCGGCACCCCAAAGCGCTTGGCGCGCTCCTTCTGATCACGGTCTTTTCCCTTGGCTGTAGCACTGACCTGGAGATCAATGCACCCTACAGGAACATAACCGTTGTTTATGGCCTGCTTGGGCAGAAGGACGCCGACAATAACGACGTGACCCGGCACTGGGTGAAGATCAACCGGGCCTTTCTGGGTGAAGGCGATGCGTTGGTCTTCGCGAGCATTCCGGATTCCACTGAATTCACGGACGAACAGCTCGAACTGGCCCAGGTGGAGGAATATCAGGGCAGCACCCTGACGAACACCTACACCTTGATGGACACCATCTTGAATGACCGGGTGCCCGGTGTATTCAATTATCCGGTGCACAAGATCTATTTCTTCAATGCCAGCCTGAATCCCGATCGGACGTACCGAGTAGTGGTGAAGGCCCGGGGAGAAACAACGATCGCCAACACCAACGTGGTCAAGGATTTCCAGGTGAACAATACCGATGGCAACGTCAACGTGGCCATCAACCTCATGGGTACCACCCCGGGGACCTATGGTTTCTTTGAACTGAACTGGTCCACCGGACCGAATGGCAAACGGTACGATACCTACTACCGGTGCCGCTATGCCGAAGTTCGTGGTACAGACACCACCGAACGCAGCTTGACACGGCTCATGGCAGTTCGTGTGGCCACTGGTACGAACGGGAATGAGTCCATGGCCTCTCAGATACTCGGAGAGGACTTCTACAAATCCCTGGCGATCGACGTTACAGACGACCCCACCATCACCAAGCGGATCTTCTGGGGCATCGATCTGCTATTCCAAGTGGCCAATGAGGATTTTCACACCTACCTCCAACTCGCCAGTCCCATAACCAGCATTGTGGAGGACCGCCCCCAGTTCACCAACGTCCAGAATGGTCAGGGCTTGGTCGCAAGCCGCCTCTTCAAGACCATCAAGGGGAAAAAGCTGAACGGAGCGTCCCTCCAGGAGCTCACTGCCGGACAGCATACCGGAGGCCTGCTTTTCTGTGCCGGGTTCCCCAGCGACTATAGCTGCAATTAAGAGCGGCTGACGCTTTGGCATAGGGTAATTCCACTGATGGCCAAGCCATCCCGTCATTTCTGTCAGTTGATGATCGGTTCCATCCGATGGCATGGACATTGACCGGCCCGGGCATCGAAAACTCCAAGAGCACTAAGACCATGAGCAAGATCATCGGGATCGACCTGGGAACCACCAACAGTTGCGTGTCCGTAATGGAAGGCAATGAGCCAGTGGTGATCGCCAACAGTGAAGGCAAGCGTACCACCCCCAGTGTGGTGGCCTTTGTGGAAGGTGGCGAACGCAAAGTGGGTGACCCCGCCAAGCGTCAGGCCATCACCAATCCCAAGCAGACCATTTATTCCATCAAGCGCTTCATGGGCAACTCCTATGACGAAAGCGCCAAAGAGGCCTCCCGAGTCCCCTATACCGTGGAACGCGGTCCGAACAATACGCCCCGTGTGGCCATCGGTGACCGCCACTACACGCCGCAGGAGATCAGTGCGATGGTCCTTCAGAAAATGAAGAAGACGGCGGAGGATTACCTGGGCACTTCTGTGACCGAGGCGGTCATCACCGTACCGGCTTATTTCAATGACGCGCAGCGCCAGGCCACCAAGGAGGCCGGTGAGATCGCCGGCTTGAAGGTGCGCCGCATCATCAACGAGCCCACAGCTGCTGCACTGGCGTACGGCTTGGACAAGAAACACAAGGACCAGAAGATCGTGGTCTTCGATTGTGGCGGTGGCACACATGATGTGAGCGTGCTGGAACTGGGTGATGGCGTGTTCGAGGTGAAAAGCACCGACGGCGACACTCACCTGGGCGGCGACGACTTCGACCAGGTGATCATCGACTGGCTGGCAGAGGAGTTCAAGGGCCAGTTCAACATTGACCTGCGCAAGGACCCCATGGCCCTGCAGCGCTTGAAGGATGCGGCTGAAAAGGCCAAGATCGAGCTGAGCTCCACCACCAGCAGCGAGATCAATCTGCCCTACATCATGCCGGTGGACGGCATTCCGCAGCACTTGGTGCGCTCTCTGAGCCGGGCCAAATTCGAGCAATTGGCCGACAGCCTCATCAAGCGCACCATCGCCCCCTGCGAAAGCGCGCTCAAGAACGCCGGCCTGAAGACCAGCGATATTGACGAGGTGATCCTGGTGGGTGGCAGCACCCGCATCCCGGCCATCCAGGAAGCGGTGAAGAAGTTCTTCGGCAAGGAGCCCAGCAAAGGCGTGAACCCCGATGAGGTGGTGGCCGTAGGCGCCGCGATCCAAGGTGGGGTGCTCACCGGTGATGTGAAGGACGTGCTCCTGCTCGATGTGACCCCGCTCAGCCTGGGTATAGAGACCATGGGTGGCGTGATGACCAAGCTCATCGAGGCCAACACCACGATACCCACCAAGAAGAGCGAGACCTTCAGCACAGCCAGCGACAACCAGCCCAGCGTGGAGATCCATGTTCTGCAGGGCGAACGCCCCATGGCCGCTGGCAACCGGACCATCGGCCGGTTCCACCTGGATGGGATACCGCCTGCGCCGCGTGGCGTGCCCCAGATCGAAGTGACCTTTGACATCGATGCCAATGGCATTCTGCACGTGGGCGCCAAGGACAAGGCTACCGGCAAGGAACAGAGCATCCGCATTGAGGCCAGCAGCGGCCTGAGCAAGGATGAGATCGAGAAGATGAGGAAAGAGGCCGAAGCCAACGCCGATGCCGACAAGGCCGCGCGCGAAAAGGTGGACAAGCTTAACGCAGCGGACAGCCTGATCTTCCAGACCGAGAAGAGCCTGAAGGAATACGGTGACAAGATCCCGGCCGACAAGAAGCAGCCGATCGAAGATGCCCTCACCCGCCTGAAGGATGCCCACCAGACGCAGGACGTGGACGGCTGCGAGAAGCTGATGGCCGAACTGAACACCGCCTTCCAGGCCGCCAGCCAGGAGATGTACAATGCGGCCCAACAGGCCCAGGCCAACGGTGGTGCGCAAGGCCACACCAGCACCACCGCCGATGCCGAGGTGACCGATGTGGACTTCGAGGAGGTGAAGGACGGCAAGTAAGGACCGCACCACCTGACAAAGGCAGATATGACAAGCCCCGCGATATCGCGGGGCTTGTTGCATGCACTATTCCGGTCGCTCAGCGAACGGCCTTCACCTTGCCATCCACATAGTCCTCTTCACGGACCAACATCCCTTGCTCATCCCAATAGCTCCAGGTGCCGATCCGCTGGGTGTCCATCCGACCAGGGTTGTACCGGGCCTTCCCTTTGGCACTGGGCTGCCCATTGGCATGGTACTCGGCAAGGTCGAAGGTCACCGTGCGTTTATCCACCAAGCTCATGGTACTGACGGGTCTGCCATCCTCGGTGAACAAGTTCATCTTCAGGTAGTAGGGGTTTTCACGATGTTTCACCTCCTCATACCGGACACGGCCATTGGTGTGAAACTCTGTGAACTCAAGGGGCACTCCGTTCCAATACCGGGTCTCCTGATGCATGGTGCCATCCGGCCAAAATTTCTTTAGTGTGCTTTTCACGGCATCTGACGACTTGAACTCCCGCTCCAGTTGACCATTCGGGTGGTAGTTCCGGTATACTGTCAGTTGCCCGGCATCGTAATATCCACGGTGTTTCAGGGTACCGCCCTGGTAACGGTCCTCCACCCAACCGATGCATGGATGGGCCCCGCACAAGCGGACGGAATCGCCGCCGGTAATTTGATTCAGGTGTTCATAGGCGTCCAACCCACCCCTTGCCGCCTCAAAGTCCGCCAAGCCACCTGCCCCCGCCATGGTCAGGGCATCGCCGGGCACCTGGCCCTTCGCGTGTAGCGCTGAACCCAGGGCGAGCATCAGGAAAGTAATGGCCCAAGTCGATACCCGGCATGTTCGCATGGGCGGTGCATACGGCTGCTCTTGTTACAGGTTACCGGCTCCCCAAGGAACCGGTTAACGGGCTCTCCGGTACGCCACCCAAACAAACCGGTTGCCTGCGTGTGAAGATCTATTTCACTTGCGCTTGGCGTGGGTATGGCAATACATTCGATCGTCCAACAACTGTCCTTACCCAACTCAATCTGGCAATGGCTCCATTTTTCAGCTCCTTGCACCGGGGTTCGCTCCTCAATGCGCTGGTCTTGGTCTTGGTCTCGGTCTTCTGGGGATGTGAGACTTCCTTGTTCGCGCAAACGACGATCGCGACGAACTTTGCCAATAACAACGGCAGTTCGATCGTAACCTTCAACTTCCAGAACACGAACGCCGATCCGATCCAGATCACGAACCTGGCCTCTGTCTCCGGAACCACCGGAAGTAAGACCGCCAATTTGTGGATGAAGACATCACCGATCACTGGCACGCCCACACCGTTCAACGCTGGAAATGGTTGGAATATCGTTCATACGCAAACATTCACAACTACTGCCAACACCTCTACCAATGTGCCCGAACCAATGCTCTCGGGCATGAGCGTCGTCGTGCCTGCGGGCTCAACATATGGCTTTTGTTTGGAATTCGTGAGCGGGGGTTTACGTTACTCCACCATTACCGCAGGTGTCTATACTTTCTCCGGGGGTGGCTGCAACCTGATATCCGGTGATAACGTGGGGTTTGGTGGTACGCTTACCAGTACGATCGCGCTTCGCGGCTTCATTGGTAGTGTGACCTTCGTGAGCCTTGGAGCTTGTTCAGGTACACCGATCGGTGGTACCACGGCGACCAGTGGACTTTGTTTCACAGGCACTTTTCCACTTAGCGTGAATGGGTCTACGAATGCCAATGGCTTGACCTATCAGTGGGAATCATCTCCGGATAACATTATCTATACGCCGATCCCCGGTGCCACTGGAAATACTCATGTGGGCGGCCCGATCGCAACACCCACATGGTTCCGCAGGGTGATCACCTGCACCAATAGCGGCCTATCCGCCATTTCCACGCCTTTGCAGATAAACCCAGGGACGCTCACCGTTGGCTGCTACTGTACCTCCACTGCAACCAGCGCTGCGGATGAGGATATCTTAAGCGTCACTTTCGGCTCCATGGTAAATACATCAAGTTGTGGTGTGGTTGCGCCTGGTCCAGGGTCTGTGGCATCCATGTACTCGAACTTCTCCACGGCGGTCCCGGCACCCAGTGTTAGCCCCGGAAATGTGGTGCCCTTCTCGGTGCAGATCGGCACATGCGGCGGCAACTTTACGAACCGTACCAGCATTTGGATAGATTGGAACAGGAACGGTTTGCTCACCGATCCTGGAGAGGAGGTCTTCACCGGCGCTCCTTTCACAAGCGGACCCAACGTTCAGTCCGGCAACATCACGGTTCCCATCTCAGCATCGTCAGGTCTCACGCTGATGCGCGTGGTGAATGTGGAGACAAGCGGCGCCGTGCTTCCCTGTGGCACGTATTCATGGGGTGAAACGGAGGACTATTTCATCAATATCGTTCCCGCCGCCCCCTGCGTGAACCCACCCACCCCTGGCACAGCGTCGGCATCGGCCTCCAGCGTGTGTCCTGGGACCAACGTGCTTTTCAGTGTCACAGGCAACACCTTTGGTACGGGACAGACCTACCAATGGGAATACAGTCCCACGAACACCATCTTCTCTCCCATTTCTGGCGCTACGAGCCCGTTCTATTCGGTGGCCATCAACGCAGGCACGGTAGGATGGTATCGCCTTGCCTTGACCTGCGGTGCCACGGTCACCACCAACGCCGTGCAGGTGACGAATAGCAACTTCCTGGACTGCTATTGCACATCGAATGCCACCAGCGCAGCGGACGAGGACATCTTTAACGTGACATTCGGTGCATTGAACAACAGCAGCACCTGTGCCACACTGGCTCCTGGCCCGGGTTCCATCCTGAACATGTATTCCAATTACAAGACATTGGCCCCGGTCACCGTGGTACTGGGTGATCTTGTTCCTTTCTCCGTTCAGGTGGGTACCTGTGGAGGCAACTTCACCAATCGCACAAGCATTTTTGTGGACTGGAACCGAAATGGTCAACTCACTGATCCTGGTGAGACGATCTTCGCCGGAACAGCTGTTGCGGGACCTAATACACAGACTGGTTCTTTGGTGGTACCGGTTGCCGCAGGCATAGGTCTTACACTCTTGCGTGTGGTTACTGTGGAGACGAGTGGCGTGGTGAATCCATGCGGCACTTACACCTGGGGCGAGACTGAGGATTACCTCATCAATGTCGTGGCGCCCGGCCCCTGCTTGAACCCACCAACACCCGGAACAGCGTCCGCTTCGGGTTCCACAGTGTGCCCAGGAACGAACGTAACATTCAGTGTTAGCGGTAATAGTTTCGGTACAGGTCAGACTTATCAATGGCAATTCTCCCCGGATAATGGCATCACGCCTTGGGTGAATGTGCCGGGAGCCACCAGCGTATTTTACTCCGCACCCATGAACACCGCTGGTTGGTACCGCTTGGAATTGATTTGCAATGCGGGCACACCGTCATATACGAACTCTGTGCAGATCACGATCAGCTCGTTCGTGAACTGCTATTGTAGTTCTACGGCGACCAGTGCAGCTGACACCGAGATGTGGAACGTGACACTTGGAACACTCAATAACACATCCACCTGTGCTTCGATCGCTCCGGGTCCTGGGTCTGTGCAGAACATGTACTCGAACTATACGACTTCTGTTCCAGCACCGGTGTTGAACCAGGCGATCGGACAGAGCATCTCTGTGACCGTTGGCCAGTGTGGAGCTGGCAACTTCTTCAGCAAGGTCGCGGTATTCATTGACTGGAACCAGAATGGGGTCTTCTCCGATCCTGGTGAGCTCGTAGTGGATGGCCCCTATCAGCAGACGGTAGCATCCTCATATATACTGAACGCAAGCTTCACGGTTCCGGTCGGCCCCAATACAGGTCTTACCCGGATGCGCGTGATCGTTGCGGAAACCAGTCTGCCAATTTCACCCTGCGGGACCTACACCTGGGGGGAAACGGAGGACTACTTGGTGAATATTGGCCCACCGCCGACCTGCCTGCCGCCAAGTACTGTTGCTGTGACCACCACCGGCCCGACCAGTGGTTCGGTGAACATCACCTGCACAGCCTGCACCGGCAACTTCTATGTGGAATATGGTGCGCCTGGTTTCGTGCCCGGCACTCAGAACACAGCGGGCGGGGGTACCCTGCTGGGTCCTTTCCTCAACACGGATTTCCCGATCGCATTGACCGGCTTGGTGTCGAACACAACCTACGGGGTACGTGTCCGCCGGGATTGTGGTGCAGGCGACTGGAGCCCAAACAGCACCCAGCAGGTCTTCACTACTGCGTTGACATGCGGTGACACGTACGTTGACCAGGGTGGTATTGCGAATCCCTATCCGAATTTCGCCAACCACCTGGTCACCATTTGCCCGAACATCCCGAACGCCTCGGTGATGGTGGTCTTCTCCTCCTTCGATACGGAGACCAGTTTTGACCCGATGTATGTGTTCAATGGTCCATCGACAGCCTCGCCTATGATCGCGTCCACGAACGGGCTGCCCTTGGACATACCCAACCTGCCTGTCAACTATGGGGCGGGTGGTTGGTGGGGAACGACCGCACCGAACAACATCGCACCCAACACCGTGCTCGCCACGAATCCGAGCGGATGCCTTACGTTCCACTTCGTGTCAGATGACGTTGTTCAGAATCCGGGTTGGGTGGCTTCTGTCAACTGCATTACACTGAACAACACCTGCGCGGACGCGCAAACGGTGACGTGCAACTCATCCACCTTCGGCTTCACCGGAGCAGGGGCGACAAACCTGCCGCCAGATGCCTGTCCTTTCAATGGAGCCATATCAAATGGCGGTACCAGTTGGTTCAAGTATATCGCCGGCAACACCGGGGAGGTGACGGCCAGTGTTTGCGGTACGGCATCCTGGAACACACGAATTTCAGTTTTCCGTGCGCTATCGGATTGTAACAGCCTGCAGTGCTGGGCCTTGAATGACGACACCCCGGGTTGCGCGAATGGCACCTCTGAATTGAGTTTCCCAACGACCGCCGGAGACACGTATTACATCGTGGTGCATGGGGTTGGCACTGCCAGTGGCACGTACTCACTGGTGTTGTTGTGCAATGCATCCTGCGGATCACCGGTCCCTAATGAGACTTGTACAGGAGCCTTAGGCCTCACCGGTGCGTTGCTGGGTAGCGGCACCATGGTAACCTATGATAACACCTGTGCCTACTCGGATGGTACACCCTCCTGCGGTGGTGCATCCCCGACGCAGGGCCTTTGGTTCAATTTCAACAGCGGCACCAAGACCGAAATGGAGTTGACCTTGCACACCAACTACGAGAACAGTTCCTTCACCGCAACGGGTATCAGCTATGCCGTATATGATGGCGCATGTACGTCGGCAAGCGCTACCGGCGAGTTGACCTGCGTGACGAATGGTGCGGGTGCCAACACCATCAGCGGGCTTACTCCCGGCGGAAGCTACAAGCTGCTGGTTTACAATACCGGCGGTATCGGCGTGCAAGGCACATTCGGTTTGAACCTGGAGTTCCGGCCGGACTTCGATGCCTTGATCGAGTCTATTGTTGCCCCTAACGGGCTGATCTGTGGCACCTTGGTGAACCCGGTGGTGATCCTGCGTAACAATGGTCTGGTCACCCTTACCACCGTGCGTATATACTACAATGTGGATGGCGGTCCGGACCAGATCTATCAGTGGAACGGCTCGTTGGCGTCAGGTGCAACGGTGCAAGTTGCATTGCCACCGATCAGCGCCGCAGCAGGCACACATTTATTGAATGCACGTACCGAGCAGCCCAACAACCAGCCGGATGAGATACCGGGGAATGATGGAACCTCAGGTGGTTTCAATAACACGGGCCAACCTGTACGCGTGGTTATCCGCACGGACAACTTTGGCAACCAGATCGGGTGGGACATCATTGATGGCTTCGGGTTCCCTGTTGCCAGTGGTGGCTTGAGCACCTTCCCGACGGTGCCGTACGGCAACAACACTCTTTACACGGAAACTTTCTGCCTACCCACCACCTTCGGCAGTTGCTACAGCATGTTCCTCTATGACATCAACGGGGATGGCATGTGCTGCGCCAACGGCAACGGCTTCTGGGAGATCCAGGACCCGGTCCTGGACCGGCTGATCCTGCGTGATCTGTTCGCCAGCTCCCCGAACGGTTCGGCATCACCAACCTGGACCCCGGCCTCACCCGGTTACGTGAATGGCCACGAGTTCTGCCTGCCCATGGGTCCGGCGGATATCGAGGACGCACGTTGCAACATCTTCACCTACACCATGCTGTCCAAGGTGTTCTCCACACCTGTAGCCGGTGCTACGAACTACCAGTTCGAGTTCACCGATCCGGACGCTGGCTTCCGCCGTCGCATCGCCGTACCGCGCAACTGGGTGCAATTCAGCGAGCTTACCGGCACGAATCCCTTGATCCCAGGTGTGGTGTACTTCGCCCGTGTGCGCGTGGACCAAGGCTCGCCTGGTTTCAACGACGACAACTTCGGTGCAGGCTGCGACATGGGCATCACCGGTGCACCCAACTGCACCTCGCTCATCAACCAGCTCACCCTGCCCACCCACAGCTGCAACGTGGTGAAGTCCTTCGGCTTCAGCGACAAGATCTGGACTTACCCCGTGGTGGGTGCCACCAACTACCGCTTCCGCTTCACCAATGCGGGAGAGGGATACCAGCGTGTGGTGGGCCGCACGAACTACGTGTGCCCCCTGAACTGGCTGAACCAGCCTCTGGTGAACGGCAGCACCTACCAGGTGGACGTGGAAGTGCGTGTGAGCGGAGTGTGGAGCGGCTACTGTGGTGGTGTGTGCACGGTGACCATTGCCAACCCCACCGCCCAAGGTGGTCGCGTGGCCGACGGCCTTTCCACCGACCAGGTGGAGCTGTGGCCCAATCCGGTGAGCGATGGCCAGGTGAACCTGCGCATTCTAGGCCTTACCGACCGTGAGCAGCAGATCAATGTGGACGTGTTCGACCTGTACGGCAAGCGTGTGCTGGTCAAGCACTTCGAGAACAGCGGCGAGTTGTTCAACACCGTGCTTGACCTGGGCCGCGACATCGCCGCCGGCATGTACCAGGTGAACATCACGGTGAACGACCACACCTACACCGAGCGCCTCAGCGTGCAGTAACCATAGCATCCCGATCCGGGAAGGGCGGGAAAGGCAAGAGCCTTTCCCGCCCTTCTGTCAACCGCACTAGGTTTTCAACAATTCCCAGAGGGTATTTCGACACCCACTTGCTTTCAAAGTCGGCGCCGCCTACTTTGCACCACTTCCCATTCAAACCACACCCACCCCATAGTTCGCTGACACCCATGAATCGATTCAACACCATCCGCCGAGCATTCGGATTACTGCTCACGACCGCGCTGTTCGCCACGGCCGGTAATGGTCAGTATTGTATTCCAAGCTCGAGTTGTACGTTTCCGGATATCATATCCAACGTCACTTTTGCCGGGATCAACAATACAACAGCGTGCGACGCTCCAACAGGCGGGTTCACCTTCTTCTCAGCGCTCACAGCCAGTGTAACGCAGAGTTCCACTTACAGCCTCTCCATCACCACCAGCGGTGATACCGAGGGAGCCGCAGCATGGATCGATTACAACCAGAACAACACATTCGAAGCCTCCGAGCTGGTGATCTCTGGTTACTTGGGCACCGTTCCTGCGGTCTATACGACCAACGTAACCATCCCCATCACGGCTTTGCCAGGAACGACCCGGATGCGGGTTCGTTGTGTCTATGCACAGAATCCTACTGCTCTGGCCAACCCACCCTGCGACAATGTTACTTGGGGTGAGACAGAGGACTATGTAGTGAGTATCGCTGCAGCTTCAGGATGTACTGGTACTCCTGTCGCGGGCACCGTGAACCCTCCCTCAGGAGCGTGCCCGGGTGCTGGTTTCACGTTGACGGTCTCGGGTGGGACCTTGGCGAGCGGCACAACCTTTCAGTGGGAGAGTTCTACGGATAACATTATCTACACACCGATCTCAGGAGCGACCGGTGCATCATACGCCAGCCCCGCTGTGGTGGTCACCACGTGGTTCCGCCGCGTGATCACCTGCACGGCCAGCGGACAGTCCGCCACTACTCCCGGTTTGTCCGTTGCGCCCGGAACATTGTCCGTTGCTTGTTATTGTACTTCCAATGCGACCTCCACAGCGGATACGGAGATCCTGGGTTTCAGCTTTGCCAGCCTGGCCAATAACCCCGCCAGCCCGTGCACGGATATCGCTGGGCCCGGTTCATTGCTCAACAGGTACGCGAACTATACCACGCTTCCCGCACCGGTCGTATTCCAAGGTGTTTCCTATCCCTTCTCGGTGATCGCCGGCTCTTGTAGCGCGTTCAACTATGGCAAGGCGTTCAAGATCTTCATTGACTGGAACAGGAACGGTGTGCTCAGCGATCCGGGTGAGGAAGCCTACGTAAGCCCAGCAATTGGCAGTGTGCAGGAGACCGTCAACGGGAACATTCTCATTCCGGTCAGTGCCTTGACGGGCAACACGTTAATGCGCGTGGTATTGATGGAAACCACGGTACCGTCCTCCATCCTTCCGTGCGGCACCTATACATGGGGCGAGACCGAGGATTATTTCGTCAACGTGGCTGCACCGGCCCCCTGCGTGGCTCCGCCTTCAGCCGGTACGGTCTCGGCAACAGGAAGCGCGATCTGCTCGGGCTCAACCGTAACGTTCAGCACCACAGGGTATACGTTCGGAACAGGCCAGACCTATCAGTGGGAATATAGCTCCGATAACATCCTATTCAACCCGATCTCCGGAGCAACGAACCTGTTCTACACAGCGGCCATCACCACCGCGGGCTGGTACAGGCTTTCCACCACCTGCTCGGCTCAGACGGCCACCAGCAATGCCGTGCAGATCACGCTGAATCCCTTCTTCCAGTGCTATTGCACGCACATTCCCACCTATGACTACTACGCTGATGTCTTCAATGTCACCTTGGGTACGTTGAACAACTCTAGCAACTGCGGCACCACCGGTGGTTTCGGCTCTGTGTTGAACAGGTACTCGAACTTCACGAATCTGCCCCCCCCCACCCTACCCCAGGGCGTTGCGCAGACCATCGACGTGACCTTGAGCGATTGCATATTCGATTTCTCGAGCTCGGCCGTGCGGGTGTTCATCGACTTCAACCAGAACGGCTCCTATGCCGATCCGGGCGAAGCGGTATACACCTCGTCCCAGGTGGGACTGGGAGCTTTGGGCACGCTGACCCTGTTCAGCGGAAGCTTCACGGTACCCATTGGCATTCCGCAAGGCAATACGGGCATGCGCGTCATTGGCTCCAGCTACACCACCCCATCTGCCATCGGGCCTTGCTCTTCCTTCTATGGGGAAGTTGAGGACTACGTGGTGAACATCGGGCCTGCACCGACATGCCTGCCGCCCACCGCAGTGAGCGCATCCTCAACGAGCACAACAGGAGGTACCGTCGCCATCACATGCTCCGCGTGCACAGGCAACTTCTACGTGGAGTATGGCGCTCCGGGCTTCACTCCCGGAACGAATGCGGTCGCAGGAAGCGGTACTGTGCTTGGGCCTTTCCTAAGTACCGATTTCCCGATCTCCATCTCCGGACTCGTTTCAAATACCACCTATGGTGTTCGTGTGCGGCGTGACTGCGGTGCGGGTGACTGGAGCCCAAACACTGCACAGATCACCTTCACCACGGCCATCACCTGTGGCGATACCTATACGGACCAAGGCGGACCGTTTGGTGACTACCCCAACTTCGCCAGTCAGCTCACCACCATTTGCCCAATCACACCGGGCAATGTGGTCCTGGTCACGTTCTCCTCCTTCCAGACCGAAGCGAGCTTCGATCCGATGTACGTCTTCAACGGACCTACAACGGCCTCGCCCATGATCGCCTCCTCGAACGGGCTGCCTTTGGATATCCCGAACCTGCCCGTGAACTACGGCACTGGTGGCTGGTGGGGTAACGTCGCACCGAACAACTATGGCCCTAATCAGGTCATCGCGACCAATCCTTCGGGCTGTCTGACCTTCCACTTCGTATCAGACGATGTGGTGCAGAACCCTGGATGGGTGGCCTCTATCGCATGTTTGAACCCCGCCTGCCTGCCACCCATCGCAGCACCGGTTCCCTCCGGACCGAATTCGATCAACGTGAACTGGTCCTGTATCGGTGGACCGTGTACTGGTGATTTCTATGTGGAATACGGGTTGCCCGGCTTCGTACCCGGCACCAACGCCTCGCTTGGTGGTGGTATCGCCGTGCTGGGTCCATTCACCGCTGGCCCGGTGGCCATTAGCGGCCTGACCAGTAACACCTTGTATGCAGTGCGGGTACGCAAGGATTGCGGTGGCGGTGTGTTCAGCGCCAATTCTTCCGAAGCCACCGTGCGTACTGCCCTTACCTGTGGTGATACCTACACCGATACTGGTGGCCCCTTCGGGCAGTATGGGAATAGCGAGAACACGGTAACGACCATCTGCCCGAACGCTCCCGACCAACTGGTGCTGGTCACCTTTACCAGTTACCAGACCGAATCCGGATGGGATCCGCTGTATGCCTTCAACGGACCCAGCACTGCCAGCCCGATGATCGCCAGCACGAATGGTATCCCTTCTGGCAATAACATATACGGCCCTGGTGGATGGTGGGGCGCCACCGCTCCGAACAACATCGGGCCCAACCAGGTACTGGCGCTTAACCCGAGCGGCTGCCTGACCTTCGCATTCACCTCCGATCCGTCGGTAACACAGGCCGGCTGGATAGCCAACATCACCTGCATCAGCCTGAACTCGACTTGCGCGACCGCACAGACCGTAAGTTGCAACTCCTCGAACTTCGGCTTCAACGGAGTGGGTACGCCCAACCTTCCAGGCGATGCATGCCCCTTCAATGGCCCGGCATCCACAGGAGGTACGAACTGGTTCAGGTATATCGCCGCCAACACGGGCGAGGTGACCGCCAGCGTATGCGGCACCGCAGCTTGGGATACACGTATTTCCGTCTTCCGCGCCATCCCTGATTGCAGCAACCTGCAATGTTGGGCGCTGAATGACAATACTCCCGGTTGCTCCAACGGCACCTCGGAAGTGAACTTCCCGACCACCGCTGGTGAGACCTACTACATCGTGGTTCATGGTGCCGGGGCCGCCAGTGGCACCTATTCGCTGGTGGTTTTGTGCAATGCCTCCTGCGGCACACCTGTGCCGAACGAGACCTGTGCGGGTGCCGTGGCATTGAGCCCGGTGCTGCAGGGATCCGGTGGGCTCACCACCTATGACAACACTTGCGCTTACTCGGATGGCAGCCCAAGCTGTGCTGGTGCACAACCCACCCAGGGCATGTGGTACACCTTCAACACAGGCACCAAGACCGAACTGGAGCTGACCCTGCACACGAACTACGAGAATAGCTCGTTCAGTGCCACGAGCATTGCCTATGCGGTTTACAGTGGCACCTGCACATCGGCGAGCGCTACCGGTGAAACAGCCTGCAACACCGGTGGTGCGGGCACCAGCACGCTCTCCGGTCTGACCCCGTTCAGCACCTACCGGTTGTTGATATACAATACCGGTGGCATCGGTGTGCAAGGCACCTTTGGTCTTAACCTCGAGTATCGTCCTGACTACGATGCTTCCGTGATCTCGGTGGATTCGCCTATTGGCTTGACCTGTGGTACGTCCATTGTGCCGTTGGTGACCATCCGCAACAATGGCCTTGTGCCGCTGACCAGTGTGCGCATTTACTACAATGTGGATGCGGGCCCGGACCAGAACACGCAGTGGAACGGCTTCCTTGCGCCTGGTGCCACCACACAAGTCCAGTTGCCTGTGATCAACGTAGTAGCAGGCACGCATATCCTGAATGCGCGTACCGAGCAGCCGAACAATCAAACGGATGAGATCCCCTCGAACGACGCTGCAGCCAGCAACTTCAACAACAATGGACAGCCGGTCCGTGTGGTGATCCGCACGGACAACTTCGGTGGCCAGATCGGCTGGGACATCATCGACGGCTTCGGCTTCCCGGTGGCCAGCGGTGGCTTGAGCACCTTCCCGACGGTGCCGTACGGCAACAACACCACCTACATCGAGAATTTCTGCCTGTCCACGACCTTCGGCAACTGCTACAGCATGTTCCTCTATGACATCAATGGGGATGGCATGTGCTGTGCGAATGGCTCTGGCTCTTGGGAACTGCGCGACTGGAATAACAATCTCATCTTGCGCGATCTTTTCGCCAGCACACCGGATGGCTCCGCGTCCCCGACTTGGGCACCCTCTTCGCCCGGTTATGTGAATGGCCACGAGTTCTGCCTGCCCAAGGGTCCTGCGGATATCGAACCGGCGCGTTGCAACATCTTCACCTACACCATGCTGTCCAAGGTGTTCTCCGTACCTGTTGCCGGGGCCACGAACTACCAGTTCGAGTTCACCGATCCGGACGCTGGCTTCCGCCGCCGCATCGCCGTACCTCGCAACTGGGTGCAGTTCAGTGAACTGGCCGCCACCAACCCGCTGATCCCTGGTGTGGTGTACTTCGCCCGTGTTCGCGTGGACCAAGGCTCGCCTGGTTTCAACGATGACAACTTCGGTGCAGGCTGCGACATGGGCATCACCGGTGCACCCAACTGCACCTCGCTCATCAACCAGCTCACCCTGCCCACCCACAGCTGCAACGTGGTGAAGTCCTTCGGCTTCAGCGACAAGATCTGGACCTACCCCGTGGTGGGTGCCACCAACTACCGCTTCCGCTTCACCAACGCGGGTGAGGGTTACCAGCGCGTGGTGGGCCGCACGAACTATGTGTGCCCCCTGAACTGGCTGAACCAGCCTCTGGTGAACGGCAGCACCTACCAGGTTGATGTGGAAGTGCGTGTGAGCGGAGTGTGGAGCGGCTACTGTGGTGGTGTGTGCACAGTGACCATTGCCAACCCCACCGCCCAAGGTGGTCGCGTGGCCGATGGCCTTTCCACCGACCAGGTGGAGCTGTGGCCCAATCCGGTGAGCGATGGCCAGGTGAACCTGCGCATACTAGGCCTCACCGATCGTGAGCAGCAGATCAATGTGGACGTGTTCGACCTGTATGGCAAGCGTGTACTGGCCAAGCACTTCGAGAACAGCGGCGAGCTGTTCAACACCGTGCTTGACCTGGGCCGCGACATTGCCGCCGGCATGTACCAGGTGAATATCACGGTGAACGACCACACCTACACCGAGCGCCTCAGCGTGCAGTAGGGATCAGTCCAAGCCTAGCTTTGAAGAAGGCCCGCGCTATGCGCGGGCCTTCTTATTTTATTGATAATCAGGATATTAACCAGGTCGCTCATTAAGAGCGATTAAAGCGTTTCATCCTCGCCAAATACACTTTCGTCTATTCCTTATAGCATTTCGTCGACATTTATTATTGACTCGTCGATACCGATTCCAATAGTTTTGACCTGCCGATCAAACAAACGGACCATGTCTAGAACCAAATACATCCGAACGACGCCCCGTAAGGCGTTCATGCAACTGCTGGCTGGCTTCATGCTGGCCGCAAGTGGAGTCGGAAGCCTCCAGGCCCAGACCGTCTCCACTTACACCTTCGCACAGACCTCCGGGACATACAACAACCTCACGGGGGGTACCGTACTCGTTAATGGGGACTTTGACAATTCGGTGTACACCGTGAGCCTTCCCACGGCATTTCCATTCGCTGGTACCTACTACAATACCATGTACGTCTCCACGAACGGATTCCTCACATTCGGCTCCGCCCCCACCAGCACGAACTACTCGCCTTTGAGCAGTTCCGAAGGCTATGCAGGGGCCATCAGCGCCTTTGGTGCTGATATCGAGGACGCCCAGAATGGAACACGGGAAGTACGGTGGAACACGGTCGGTAATGAGGTCGTGGTCCAGTGGCGTGATGTTCGCCGCAACATCACCGGCAGCAGTGAACAATTCAGTGCTCAAGCGCGGATGAACACGGCCACCGGTGTCATTACGATGCGCTATTTCGTTCAGAACGGAGCGAACTCGAGCACCTCGTTCCAGCCTCAGGTCGGTCTTCGCGGTCCGAACAATACGTTCTCGACCAACGTGAACAACCGCCGGGTGGGAACTGGCAGCGAGACATGGGCCACCTCATTGGCTGGCAACGCGAACAACAATACCATGCGTTTCACGAGCTCCTTCCCTGCACGCGAGCCAGCAGATGGGCAGACATACACCTTTACTCCTCCCTGCCTTCCTCCTACTACAGCCAATGCCGGTAACGCGCAGTCCATATGTAACGGTCTTTCCGCGAGCTTGAGCGCCAATGTGCCAGCGATAGGTTCTGGTTCCTGGAGCGTGGTTAGCGGGCCATCCACCAGCAACGGGCAGTTCTCCAATACCGCAGCTGCCAACAGTCAATTCACCCCTGCTGGCGGTGCGGGCACCTATACACTTCGATGGACCATCAGCAACGCGCCCTGTACAGCGAATAGTGATGATGTGGCGATCACCGTGGTTCCAAGTCCGGCATTGCCCATCATCACTCCCACTTCCGCTACTATCTGTCAAGGTTCCGGTACGGCTCTGGTTGGTTCGGCGGCAAGTGCTTCCACCACCTTCAATGGCGGTGCCATCACGATCCAATTCGTGGGTTCCACCCCCTACCCTTCAACCATCGCGGTTTCCGGCTTGCCAACTTCTGGTGTGACGGTAGCCAGCGTGCAATTGAACGGCCTCTCTCACAACAATCCGGATGACATCGACCTCCTGCTTCGTTCACCGCTGAATACCAATGTGGTCCTTATGTCCGACGTGGGTGGTACTGCGGACGTGACCAACCAGAACTATGTGCTACAGGATGGCGCTCCGCTGATGTCCGACAACAGCTTTAATGCTTCGGGCACATACCGGCCCACCAACTTCGAGACCACGGACAACTGGACCACACTTGGAAATGTCACGCAAGCCAATCCGCAGCTGTCCTCCTTCTCTGGCAACATGAATGGCAACTGGGGGCTGTATGCCATGGATGACAATGGCAACATGATCAATGGCAGCATGGCGAGTTGGAGCATCACCTTCAACATCCCCATGGGCTATGCATGGGCACCCGCCGCCGGCCTGAGCGCCACGAATGTGGCCAGTGTGACCGCGAGCCCTGGCTCGACGACGACCTATACCCTCACGGTGACCAACCCGTCGACCGGGTGCACTTCATCCGCAACGGCCACAGTGAATGTGAATACTCCGGCGAACCCTGGAACGAACGCCAGCCTTCAGACCTGTGAACTTGACGCGCCCATAGACCTGTTCGCACAACTTGGTGGCACGCCGCAAGGTGGTGGTACCTGGGCTGGCCCGAGCACCCTGGCAGGCAGCATGTTCAACCCCGCCACCATGACCGCCGGTGCCTATGTCTACACGGTCGCAGGCGCTGCACCTTGCCCTGACGCGAGTGCCACGGTGAACGTGACCGTTGCAACATCCTCTATCTGGTACGCCGATGTGGATGGCGACGGCGCCGGTGACGCCAACTCATCGTTGACCGCCTGCGACCAGCCTGCCGGCTACGTGGCCGACAACAGCGATCTATGCCCAACCGATGCGAGCAAGGTCCTGCCAGGGATCTGTGGTTGTGGCACGGCGGATACGGATAGTGACAGCGATGGTACGCCGGACTGCAATGACCTTTGCCCGAACGACCCCAACAAAGTGGCCCCCGGAGAGTGTGGCTGCGGTGTGGCGGATACGGATACTGATGGCGATGGCATTGCCGACTGCATCGACATCTGCCCTGCTGGTCCGAACCCGGGTTCGCCCTGCAACGACGGCAACCCCTTCACCACGGGCGACGTGATCCTGTACGATTGCAGCTGCGCCGGCACCCCGGTTCCCTGTGACACCTGGAGCCTGAACCTGACGACGGATGCCAATGGTGCACAGACCACCTGGCAGATCCAGGATGCGACCTCGCCGTTCATCCTGGCCAGCGGAGGCCCCTACCCGAGCAATGCCGTGGTGCAACAGACTTTCTGTGTGCCGCATGGAGCCGAATTCGTACTGAGCGTGTTCGACAGCTTCGGCGATGGCATGACCACCGGTGGCTTCGTGCTGCGTGACCACAACGGCCGGCGCGTGATCGACAACACGGGCAATGGCAGCGGCTTTACCACGGTGAGCGCTGTGGCCCAAGGCTTCAGCAGCCCCGTGGGAACCGACCAGCTCACCATTACCACCTGCGACCGCCTGGACATGATCCCAACGGGCAGCGTGATCGCCACGCCGAACGCCTTGGTGAGCGGCCAGTACAACGTGTCCAATGCCAACAGCGGCTATCAGTTCTGGATCTATAACCCACATGGGGGCTATACCCGCCGTGTGCTGCTGACCCATGCCAATCCTGGTTCTGGTGGTGGAAACGGTGCCACCCGCGCCTGCCACTTGCGCCTGAGCGACATCACCGCGAACCCGGTGCCGCAGAACGAATTGCTCAACGTGCGTGTCCGCAGCATGGTGAATGGCACCTACAGCGCCTTTGGCCCGGCCTGCCGCATGAAGATCGACGTGGTGGCCGCCGCCTGCCCGATGACCAAACTGGACGACTACCCCTTGAACATCGGCACCACCTACAGCTGCGGAGTGACCGGTTTGATGCTGGACGGTTCCAGCACCATCTGGGCCAAGCCCGTGGTGAACCCTTGGACAACGGTGGCCGCCAACAAGTACCAGTTCGAGTTCAGCATCCCCGCCGAAGGCTATATGCGCCGCACGGTCTCGAACAACTATGCGCTGGTACTCCAGTCGTGGGCTACGAACCCGCTGCAGTATGGCAGCACATACGATGTGCGCGTCCGGGCCAGCTTTGACGGCGGTACGAACTGGTGTCCGTGGGGTGATGTGTGCACCATCACGATCGCGCCCGAACCGAACGCCTCCTACAATCAGTTCACCAATGACCGGACCCTGTCCAACGACCTGGTCATCTGGCCGAACCCGAACGACGGACGCGAACTGCGCCTGAACCTGAACGGACTTGCCGAGGAAGAACAGACCATTGGTGTGGACATCGTGGATGTGCATGGCCGCGTGGTGTTCAACCACAACCTGGCCACCGCCGGCGGCATGCTCAGCGCCGTGATCGACCTGAACAACGACCTGTCCGATGGCCTCTATCTGGTGCACGTGAGGACCAACACGGGCACACATGTGCAACGTTTGGTCGTTCAATGATCGGCAATAGCGATCGACCAATTCCCGCGAACACCCTGGCCAGTTGGCCGGGGTGTTCTGCTTATGGGCCTGGATGGAACGAGCGGATGATCACGGATAGAGCAGATACCTACTTCGTAAACCAGAGAACGCCTCCAGTCCTGGCTTCCAACTGTCGCGGATCCGCTCTTCATCCCAACCTGCTTGCACTTGTTCGCGCACCGCAGGACCTCCGGCCAGTTTGTCAAAGAATGAGGTGAAGAACACCTTTGGATCAGCGGTCCGCTCATACATGCCCATTAACCAGCTCAGCTGGATGCGCCCTGTGGAGCGCGGGTAGAATGTCCCAAAGTCCACCAGGTCGACCCCTTGGCATTCCTGCCCCTTGTATGGTGGGTCCATGGCCCCGGGCATGGGTTTGGGTGTGAACCGATAGCTGCCAATGGTGCACCCCGGATAGCCAATGCACTGGAATGGCCGGTCCGTCCCACGGCCCACGCTTACGATGGTGCCTTCGAACAGGCCCAATGAAGGATAGAGGTACACAGCCGTCATGTTCGGCAAATTGGGCGAAGGGCGGACAGGTAGTTCATAGTGCATGGAATGGTCGTAGCCTGAACACGGGACAACCGTCAGATCGCATTTCACACCACCCTTCAGCCATTTCTCCCCATTGATCATCTGAGCGAATTCACCCACGGTCATACCATGCACCAGGGGCACCGGATGCATACCCACAAAGGAGCGGTGTTTCATATCCAGTACCGGGCCATCCACATACCAGCCGTTCGGGTTGGGCCTGTCCAGCACGATCAGCGGCAGACCGTTCTCAGCAGCCGCCTCCATGACATAGTGCAGCGTTCCGATGTAGGTGTAGAACCGCACGCCAACATCCTGAATGTCGAAGACCAGCACATCCACATCCTTGAGTTGAGCCGGAGTGGGCTTCTTGTTCTCGCCGTAAAGGGATAGTACAGGAAGCCCGGACCGCTCGTCCCGGCCATCCTTCACCGTGGCACCTGCATCGGCCGTACCCCGGAAACCATGCTCCGGCGCGAACACCTTCACCACCTGCACACCTGAGCTTAAGAGCGTGTCCACGAGATGACATTGACCAACCAGCCCGGTCTGGTTCGTCACCACACCCACTCGCTTGTCCTTGAGCATCGGCAGGTACTCCTTCAACCTCGCCGCACCCACGGTGATCGCATCATTGTCAAAGGGGAGCTTCGGCGGCTGCTGCCCGGAAGAACAGGTCACCAGACACAAGCCCAGTGCACCAGCCAACAGGTCTATCTTCGGCCACCTGACCCCCATGGGCATCGCGGCCTTCATCGCCCGGCGCATCCTCTTCGACAAGGACCGCCAGGACCGGCTCTCCCGGCCCATACTGTCCATTGCTATTGCTGGAATTGTCATCGGCATGGCGGTCATGTTGCTCACCATTGGTATAACGCTCGGTTTCCAGCGCGAGATACGAACGAAAGTCATCGGGGCTTCAGGCCACCTGCGGATCACCTCGCTCAACCAGACCGACCCCAAGGAGACCCCTCGCATTCCCATCGACCAGTCTTTCTACCCCTGGCTGGATACCGTTCCCGGCGTGGCCCACATCCAAGTCCATGCCACCTACCCGGGGATCATCGAAACAGCAGAGGAGATACAGGGCGTTGTAGTAAAGGGTATCGGTAGCGACTACGACACCACCTTCCTGCATGATCATCTGGTGGCCGGCACGCTACTCTCTTCCCTTGCAGAAGGGCTTCCCAACGAAGTGCTGCTCTCCCGGTATCTCTGCGACAGGCTTCATGTGGACCTGCAGGATACGATCACCATCTACCTGGTCAAAGGACATGAGGACATCCGGCCACGACGATTCATGGTCCGTGGCATCTTCCGGACTGGCATTGAGCAGGTGGACCAACAGCAGGTGTTGGTGCACATCGGGCATATACAGCGTTTCGCACAATGGGGCCTGAAGGCGGAACTGCTGCTGGATGAAGCTGGACCTGGACAGCTCACCGTGGAAGGGCTCGCGTTCGGGGGCCAGGGCCTTTATCACTATGAATGGCCTGGGACCCGCCTTTCAGGAAAAGGACCGCACAGCCTTGACCTGCGAGCACCGTACGACACCACATTTTCATTAGTGGTAAGCGATGCCGGACACACCATACCGGACACCGCATGGATCCGCCTCTCCAGTTCCTCCCTCAACGCTTCCAGCAGCCCGCTCACCTTGGACCAACTCACGATCACCAGAGGCGGAAGCGGAGGCAGCCACCGGTACTACTGCGGCGGCTTCGAGGTGTTCCTGGACCGCTATGAGGATATTGAGACCATGGATGCCCGGATCTATGAAGAATACCTCGACCTGGGTTTGCGCAGCATCAGTGTGAAGGATGCCTATCCCGAACTATTCGCCTGGCTTGAGCTGCTGGATACGAACGTGGTGGTGGTGATCGTGCTGATGGTCATTGTGGCCATCATCAACATGACAAGTGGCCTGCTGATCCTCATCCTGGAACGCACCCGCATGATCGGTGTGCTGAAGGCAATGGGTGCCTCGGATGGCATGATCCGCCGTGTGTTCCTGTGGGACGCCGCGGTGATACTAGGCACGGGGATCATCCTGGGCGATCTGCTGGGCTTGGGGCTTGCGCTTGTCCAACAACGCACAGGATGGGTCAAACTTTCTCTGGAGACCTATTATGTGGAAGCGGTTCCGGTGGCCCTGGAATGGTGGCCGATCCTTCTGCTGAACGTGGGAACGCTGGTGATCTGCCTGGTGGCGCTGGTCCTGCCCTCCGGTCTGGTGTCTCGCATCTCCCCTGCCCGGAGCATCCGGTTCGACTAGTTGTTCGCCGGTCGTTCCCAGTGCCTGTGCCAGCGAATACCAGGAACTGAACACGTCTTCCCTCCTGGCTACCTTCGCGGTCCACTTCAGCCACCACCACCGGAGGCTCCAGCGTCCCAAGAATGAAGATCCACGAGAACATCCTCACCACCATCGGCAACACCCCGCTGGTGAAGCTCAACCGCATCGCCAAGGACGTACCTGGTACCGTGCTGGCCAAAGTGGAGACCTTCAACCCCGGCAACAGCATCAAGGACCGCATGGCCCTGAAAATGGTGGAGGATGCCGAGAAGGCCGGGCTGCTGAAGCCTGGTGGCACCATCATCGAGGGCACCAGCGGCAACACGGGCATGGGCCTGGCCATCGCGGCCATCATCAAGGGCTACAAGTGCATCTTCACCACCACCGACAAGCAGAGCAAGGAGAAGGTGGACGCGCTGCGGGCCTTCGGCGCCGAGGTGATCGTGTGCCCCACCAATGTGGATCCGGAGGACCCCCGTTCCTACTATAGCGTGAGTTCACGCCTGGTAAGTGAGACCCCGAACAGCTGGAAGGCCAACCAATACGACAACCCCAGCAACGCGCAGGCGCACTACGAGACCACCGGCCCGGAGATCTGGGACCAGACCGACGGCAAAGTGACGCACCTGGTGGTGGGCGTGGGCACCGGCGGCACCATCTGCGGCACCGGGCGCTTCCTGAAGGAGAAGAACCCCAAGATCAAGATCTGGGGGATCGATACCTACGGCTCGGTGTTCAAGAAGCTGAAGGAGACGGGGATCTTCGACAAGAACGAGATCTACCCGTACATCACCGAAGGCATCGGCGAGGACTTCGTGCCGCAGAACGTGGACCTGGACCTGATCGACCACTTCGAGAAGGTCACCGACCGCGATGCCGCCATCTACACCCGGAAGATCGTGAAGGACGAAGGGATCTTCGTGGGCAACAGCGCGGGCGCGGCCATGGCTGGGCTTATCCAGCTGAAGGACCGTTTTAAGAAGGACGATGTGATCGTGGTGATCTTCCACGACCACGGCACGCGCTACCTGGGCAAGATGTTCAACGACGACTGGATGCGCGAGCGCGGTTTCCTGGTGGAGGAGAAGCCCACCGCTGGCGATCTGCTGAAGGGCAAGGAGCTCCAGTTGTTGAGCGTGGAGGCCGAAGAGCCCGTGCTCAACGCCATCGACAAAATGCGCAAGCACAACATCGATCAGCTGCCGGTGTTCGAGAATGGAAAGCCCGTGGGCACCATTACGGATGCGCGGTTGTTCGATGCGATCCTGGAGGACGCCGAGGTGCGCACCCAGAAGGCCCGTGTGGTGATGGGGCCTTCCCTCCCCGTGCTCGGCGTGGATGCCACACTGGATGAGGTGGCCAAAAAACTGGGCAACGGCAGCCCGGCAGTACTGGTGGAGCAGCCGAACGGGTTCGGGATCATCACGAAGCAGGACATAATTGGGAAACTGAAATGATCAGATGATCGGGCGATCAGATGATCAGAAAATGATGTTCAAGATCCGGTATCCAGCGGCTGCGCTTCTCCTCATTTTGTTAATGGCATTCTTGACCTGGGCCTTCTCGAATTGGGCTTTGGTGAATATTGCACTTGATCTGAAGTACATGGAGTCCGAAGCGGATATCCATTTGGCAAGGCAGGCCGAATGGACCAAGATCCGATCTAGTGCTGGTTGGACCTTCGTCATTTCCGTGGCTGCATTCTCCGCACTGCTGGCCTACCGGTGGTACTTTGTTCCAAGCAAAGGCTGAAGAGGGCACCCTGCCGATCATCTGATCATCAAATTTTCTGATCACCTGATCATGCTCGTCACCGACCAGTTGCACCGCACCATCCAGGTGCCGGAGCATCCGCAGCGCATCATCTCCCTCGTTCCCTCTCAGACCGAACTGCTTTACGACCTCGGCCTCGGCGACCGCGTGGTGGGCATCACCAAGTTCTGCGTGCATCCGGAGACCTGGTTCAAGACCAAGCCACGTGTGGGCGGCACCAAGAAGGTGGACCTGGACAAGGTGCGTGCGTTGAAGCCCGACCTGATCATCGGCAACAAGGAGGAGAACGAACGGAAGGACATCCACTTGCTGGAGCAGGAGTTCCCGGTGTGGATGAGCGATGTGCGCGACCTTGAAGGCGCACTGGACATGATCCGCCGCGTGGGTGAACTGACCGGGACCGCTGGGAAAGCCGATCCTCTTGCTATCCGGATCGCGCAAGGATTTGAAGGTCTCACCCCCCTTGCTGAAGAGCGCTCTGTGGCATACTTCATATGGCGCGAGCCATACATGGTGGCGGGCCATGGCACATTCGTGAACGACATGCTAGGGCGCTGCGGCCTGATCAACGTATTCGACGAAAGCGATGCCCGTTATCCGGAGATACTCCCCCAACAGCTCGCAGAGGCCGATCCAGACATCATTCTGCTCTCCTCGGAGCCCTACCCCTTCAAGGAAATACACATTCAGGAGATCAACCTGATCTGCCCGGGCACACCCGTAAAGTTCGTGGATGGTGAATGCTTCAGCTGGTACGGTAGCCGGCTGCTCCGGTCTCCCGCCTACTTCAATGGCCTGCTGGCCGGATGGGTGGTCTGAACCGGGTACCGCCGCGGGCTACTTTTGTGCGGCCATGACCCGCCATGCCCGTCTTGCCGCCTTGCTATGGGCCTTGGCATCGCTTCCGGCGGGCGCACAGACCGTGGGCCTCGTGCTTAGTGGTGGCGGCGCCACAGGCCTGGCCCACATTGGCGTGCTGAAGGCCCTTGAGGAGAACGGCATTCCGATCGACTACATCACAGGCAGCAGCATGGGTGCGCTGATCGGAGGCATGTACGCAGCCGGCTACAGCCCTGCCCAGATGGACTCCCTGTTCCGGTCGGAGCTCTACCTCCTGATGAGCGAAGGCCGCATCGAGGACCGTTTTGTCTACCATTTCGCCCAGCCGGTGCCGGATGCGTCCATTTTCGAGGTGAAGCTCAATACGGATACCGCCCTCACCACTTCATTGCCCACCAGCTTGCGCGACCCTGTGCTGTTGGACCTTGAGCAAATGTTCGGGTTCTCAGGGGCGTCGGCCGTGGCCGGGAATGATTTCGACAGCCTCTTCATCCCCTTCCGCTGCGTGGCGGCCGACATAACGGCCCACAAGCTCAAGGTCTTTCGCGAAGGCGACCTGGCCCAGGCCATCCGCGCCAGCATGAGCTACCCGTTCTATTTCAAACCCATCAGCGTGGACGGGCATCTGATGATGGATGGCGGCCTGTTCAACAACTTCCCGAGCGACCTGCTCTATTATGAATTCCTTCCCGACCTCATACTCGGCAGCAACGTCACGGCCAACAACCCTCCCCCCACCGAGGACGACCTGATGAGCCAGTTGCGCGCCATGGTGCAGCAGGAAACAGACTATTCCCTGCGTTGCCAGGACGACGTGATCATTGAGCCCACCACCACGGTCGGCACCTTTGACTTCAGGGATCCCGGGCGGGCCATTGCCGATGGATACCGCGCGGCCATGATGCGCATGCCGGACATCCTGGCCCGTATTGGCAGAAGGACGACACCTGCTGAATTGGCCGCCCGGCGTGCGCGGTTCCATGCGGCCAAACCCAAACTGGTCTTCTCCAACGTCCGAGTGGTGGGCTTGAGTGAACGGAGCACGCGGTTCGCGGAAGGCGTATTGAACGGACGGGACACCGTGCTGCTTCCCGATCGCTTCCGCGAACGCTACTTCCGCTTGTATGCGGACGCGAACATCGCCCAGCTGCATCCCAGGGCCCATTTCAACGATTCCACCGGGAGATATGAGGTGGAGGTATCCGCTAAACGTGAGAAGAAACTGGCCTTTCGTGTGGGCGGCCTGCTCAGCTCGCGGCCGGTGAACACGGGCATGATCGGCTTGCGCTACAACTTCCTGGACCGCACCAGTAATCAACTCGATGCCACGGCCTATTTCGGCAAGTTCTACTCCGGCGGTCAACTGCGGCTGCGAAGCGACATCAGCGGTCGCAGGCCCTTCTTCATTGAACCTGCCTTAGCCGCCTATCGCTGGGACTGGTTCACCAATTTCGCCAGCTTCTTCGAGGATACGCGCCCCAGCTACATCCTGCAGCGTGAAGCGTGGGGGGGAGTGAACCTGGGCGCAGGATTGGCGCACAAGGGCCTTTCCGTGTTCGATATCAAGTATGTGCAGGCCCGGGATGACTACTACCAGAACGACCTCTTCACACCTGCGGACACTGCGGACCGCACGGACTTCCGGTATGTCACCACCGGCATCATGCTCGAACGGAACAGCCTGAACCGGAAGCAGCACCCCAATGCAGGCGAATGGTTGCGCGGCGAGGTCCGGTACGTTTCAGGTGAGGAGAGCACCACGCCCGGCTCCACGTCCGACGCACGCAAGCAGACCTTCGAGCGCGAGCACGAGTGGCTCGTGATGAAAGCCACCCTGGACAAGTACTTCATTCCCAAAGGCAAGGTGCGCTTCGGTGTGCTGGCTGAGGGTTTATGGAGCACCCAGGGCGCCTTTCAGAACTACACCGCCACGATCATCCGCATGCCCGCATTCCAGCCCACGCCGGAAACCCGCACCTACTTCATCGACGCGCATCGTGCGCCCCAGTACCTCGCCGGCGGATTGCGCAGCATCATAGCGGTGGCGCGCAACAAGTTCGATCTGCGCCTCGAAGGCTACGTGTTCCAACCCTACAAGGCGGTTGTGCGGGGCGAGGACAATTCGGCCCAGGAAGGTACCGTGGCCAGTGACCGCAGCTACATCGCCAGTGGTTCGCTCATCTACCAGAGCCCGGTGGGGCCCATCTGGTTCAACACCACTTACCTCAGTGGAAAAGACAAACCCTGGTCGGTCAGCCTAAGTTTCGGCTACGTCATCTTCGCTCCGGAGGCCATTCCCTGACCACACCGCAGCCTGGCCCGTCAGGCCTGGGCGGCCGGCCCACCGAAGTTCATCGGGATCTCCGGCATCTCGGTCTCCCGGATCTGGCCATGCACCTGCTCGAACTTGCCGATGTTATCGGCGAGCGCGCGCAACAGGCGCTTGGCATGCTGCGGTGTGAGCAATACACGCGCACGCACCTTCGCCTTGGGAACCCCGGGCATCACCCGCACAAAATCGAGCACGAACTCCGAGTTGCTGTGCGTGATGATGGCCAGGTTGCTGTAGATACCGTCCGCAACCTCTTCGCTGATCTCAATGTTCAGCTGGTTCGGCCGTGGCTTGTTGTCCTCTGACATGGGTTCGGTTTCGTTTGGGTGATAAAAAAGCAAGAGCGGCGGTCCGGTCCATCCCGGTCAGCCGCCGCTCTTCAGCTCATCCTTCTCGTGTGCACGATCACTCCACCTCTTCAGTAGCCAGCTTGTCGGCCATCATGCGTGCATACTCGTCCTTGTTGTACACCACGTTGCGGCGGAACTTTCGGTTGCCGGTGCCCGCGGGGATCAAGTGACCGACGATCACGTTCTCCTTCAGGCCCTTCAGTCCGTCCTCCTTGGCGTTCACAGCAGCCTCGTTCAGCACTTTGGTCGTCTCCTGGAAGGATGCGGCACTGATGAAGCTGTCCGTCTGCAGTGAAGCACGGGTGATGCCCTGCAGCATGGTGCGTGCCGTGGCCGGTTTGGCCGGGCGGGCCTCCACCAAGGCGGCATCCCTGCGCTTCAGGGCACTGTTCTCATCGCGGAGCTTGCGCGCGGTCACGATCTGGCCCTCCTTCATGGCGGCACTTTCACCGGCGTTGGTCACGACCATCTTGTCGAAGATGTAGTCGTTCTCCTCCATGAACTCGGTCTTGTTCACGCTTTGGCGTTCCAGGAAGCGGGTATCTCCCGGATCCTCGATCTCCACCTTTCGCATCATCTGGCGCACGATCACCTCGAAGTGCTTGTCGTTGATCTTCACGCCCTGCATGCGATACACCTCCTGAACTTCGTCCACGAGGTATTCCTGTACACGCGTCGGGCCCTGGATATCGAGGATGTCGGTGGGGCTGATGGAGCCGTCGCTCAGGGGCTGGCCGGCCTTGGTGAAGTCATTCTCCTGCACCAGGATGTGCTTGCTCAGCGGCACCATGTAGAGCTTCTTCTCGCCGGTGCGGCTCTCCACGATGATCTCGCGGTTGCCACGCTTGATCTTGCCATAGCTGATGATGCCGTCGATCTCGCTGACCACAGCAGGGTTGCTGGGGTTGCGGGCCTCGAACAGTTCGGTCACCCTCGGCAGACCACCGGTGATGTCACCGCCCTTGCCACCACTGCGCGGGATCTTCACCAGGATGTCACCAGCCTCGATCTTCTGGCCTTCGCTCACCATGATATGGGCACCCACCGGCAGGCTGTAGCTCTTCAGCTCATCCTTGCCCTTGATGTCCATGATCTTGATGGTCGGGTTCTTCCGCTTGTCACGGCTCTCGATGATCACCTTCTCGGTAAAGCCTGTCTGTTCATCGATCTCCTCGCGGTAGGTCGCGTTCTCCTCGATGCTCTCGAAGGCAAGCGAACCGGCCATTTCAGAAATGATCACGGCGTTATACGGGTCCCACGTGCAGATCACATCGCCCTTCTTGATACTGGCTCCGTTGGCTGCGTAAAGGAAGGCTCCGTAGGGGATGTTGCTGGTGGTGAGCACGATGCCCGTGTTGTTGTCCACGATGCGCATTTCCGTGCTGCGGCTGATCACCACCTCGGCGTTGCCACCCTTGCGGTCCTTCTTCTTCACGGTGCGCAACTCGTCGATCTCCACACGGCCGTCATACTTGGCCTTGATCTCGCTCTCCTCGGCGATCTTGCCAGCCACACCACCCACGTGGAATGTGCGCAGGGTGAGCTGCGTACCCGGCTCGCCGATGGACTGCGCGGCGATCACACCCACGGCCTCGCCCATCTGCACCATACGGCCGGTGGCCAGGTTGCGGCCGTAGCATTTTGCGCACACACCATGGCGCTGTTCACAGGTGAGCACACTGCGGATCTCCACCTCCTCGATCGGGCTGTCAGCGATCAATGCGGCCACATCCTCTGTGATCTGCTCACCACTTGCGGTGATCAGGGCACCTGTTTGTGGATGGTACACATCATGCACCGCCACGCGGCCCAGGATCCGGTCGTAGAGGGTCTCCACGACCTCTTCGTTCTTCTTCAGTGCCGTGGCCACCAGACCGCGCAGCGTGCCGCAGTCATCGGTGGTGATCACCACGTCCTGCGCCACATCGACCAGACGCCGGGTCAGGTAACCCGCGTCCGCGGTCTTCAACGCCGTATCGGCCAGACCTTTCCGGGCACCGTGCGTGCTGATGAAGTACTCCAGGATGGACAGGCCCTCCTTGAAGTTCGACAGGATCGGGTTCTCGATGATGTCCTGGCTGCTGGCACCGCTCTTCTGCGGCTTGGCCATCAGGCCCCTCATGCCGCTCAACTGACGGATCTGCTCCTTGCTGCCGCGGGCCCCGCTGTCCATCATCATGTAGATGGAATTGAAGCCTTGACGATCGCCCTTCAGCCGCTCCATCAAATGGAAAGTGAGCTTGCTGTTGGTGTGTGTCCAGATGTCGATGATCTGGTTGTAGCGCTCGTTGTTGGTGATGAGGCCCATGTTGTAGTTCCCAAGCACCTCATCCACCTCGTTCTGGGCGCCCTTCAACAGCTTGTCCTTTTCCTCCGGCACCACCACGTCCATCAGGTTGAAGCTGAGGCCGCCACGGAAGGCGCTCATGAAGCCCATCTCCTTGATGTCATCCAGGAACCTGGCCGTACGCGCCGTTCCTACGGTCTTCAGAATCGTCCCGATGATGTCGCGCAGGCTCTTCTTGGTGAGCACATCGTTGATGTAGCCCACTTCGTCCGGAACCACCTCGTTGAACAGCACTCGGCCGCAGGTGGTATCGAACATCTGGCTCCTGCCCTCGGGGCTGGTCCAGCGCAGTTTCACATGCGCATGAAGGTCCACCTGGCCCTCGTTGTAGGCAATGATCACCTCCTCGGGGCTGTAGAACACACGGCCCTCGCCTTTCACCACCTCATCCTTGGTGCCCTTGCGGCCCTTGGTGATGTAATAGAGACCGAGCACCATGTCCTGGCTGGGCACCGCGATGGGCGCGCCGTTGGCCGGGTTCAACACGTTGTGGCTGGCCAGCATCAACAACTGGGCTTCCAGGATGGCGGCATGCCCCAACGGCACGTGCACGGCCATCTGGTCACCATCGAAGTCAGCGTTGAACGCCGTACAGACCAGGGGATGCAGCTGGATGGCTTTGCCCTCGATGAGCTTGGGCTGGAAGGCCTGAATACCGAGGCGGTGCAAGGTTGGTGCACGGTTCAGGAGCACGGGGTGCCCCTTCAGCACGCTCTCCAGGATGTCCCACACCACGGGCTCCTTCTTGTCCACGATCTTCTTCGCGCTCTTCACCGTTTTCACGATCCCCCGCTCAATGAGCTTGCGGATGATGAAGGGTTTGAACAGCTCGGCGGCCATGTCCTTGGGAAGACCGCACTCGTGCAGCTTCAGTTCCGGACCCACGACCACCACGGAACGCGCGCTGTAATCCACACGCTTACCGAGCAGGTTTTGACGGAAACGGCCCTGTTTGCCCTTGAGGGAATCGCTCAGTGACTTCAGCGGGCGGTTGCTTTCGCTCTTCACCGCGCTGCTCTTCCGGCTGTTATCGAAAAGGCTGTCCACGGCTTCCTGCAACATGCGCTTCTCGTTGCGCAGGATCACCTCCGGGGCCTTGATCTCCACCAGGCGCTTCAGGCGGTTGTTGCGGATGATCACACGGCGGTACAGGTCGTTCAGGTCACTCGTGGCGAAACGGCCACCGTCCAGGGGCACCAAGGGGCGCAGCTCGGGCGGGATCACCGGGACCACTTTCACGATCATCCATTCCGGGCGGTTCTCCCGGCGGCTGTTCGCCTCGCGGAAGGCCTCCACCACGTTGAGGCGCTTGAGGGCCTCGTTCTTGCGCTGCTGGCTGGTCTCCGTGTTCGCCTTGTGGCGCAGGTCGTAGCTCAGGCTGTCCAGGTCAAGGCGCTTCAGCAGGTCGTACAAGGCCTCGGCGCCCATCTTGGCGATGAACTTGTTGGGATCGGCGTCGTCCAGGTACTGGTTGTCCTTGCCCAGGCTCTCCAGGATGTCCAGATACTCCTCTTCCGTGAGGAAGTCGAGGTACTGCACCGGGTTGCCTTCCTTGTTCTTGGCAGGCCCGGCATGGATGACCACGTAGCGCTCGTAGTAGATGATCTGGTCCAGCTTCTTGGTGGGCAGGCCCAACAGGTAGCCGATCTTGTTCGGCAGGCTGCGGAAGTACCAGATGTGGGCTACGGGCACGGTGAGCTGGATATGGCCCATGCGCTCGCGGCGCACCTTTTTCTCGGTGACCTCCACGCCGCAACGGTCGCACACGATGCCTTTGTAGCGGATGCGCTTGTACTTGCCGCAATGGCATTCGAAATCCTTCACCGGACCGAAGATGCGCTCGCAGAAGAGGCCGTCGCGCTCGGGCTTGTAGGTCCGGTAGTTAATGGTCTCCGGCTTGATCACTTCGCCGTGGCTGCGCTCCAGGATCTGTTCCGGGCTGGCCAGGCTGATGACGATCTTGCTGAAGTCGCTGCTCAGTTTGATGTCCTTTTTCATGTTCGTTCCGCTCGTATTTGAGGACCTCAGTTCTCGACAGTTTCACCTTCCAGACTTACGTTCAGGCACAGGCCACGGAGTTCGTGGAGCAGTACATTGAACGATTCGGGGATGCCCGGCGTGGGCAGGGGCTCACCTTTCACGATGGACTCGTAGGCCTTCGCGCGGCCCATCACGTCATCGCTCTTCACGGTGAGGATCTCCTGCAGGATGTTGGCCGCCCCGAAGGCTTCCAACGCCCACACTTCCATTTCACCGAAGCGCTGGCCACCGAACTGGGCCTTGCCGCCCAGCGGTTGCTGGGTGATGAGGCTGTAAGGGCCGATGGAGCGCGCGTGCATCTTGTCGTCTACCATGTGGGCCAACTTCAGCATGTAGATCACGCCAACAGTGGCCGGCTGGTGGAAACGCTCGCCCGTTCCGCCGTCACGCAGGAAGGTGCGCCCGAAGCGGGGCAGTCCTGCGGCATCGGTCTCTGCATTGATCTGATCGATGGTGGCACCATCAAAGATCGGTGTGGCGTACTTGCGGCCGAGCTTGATGCCCGCCCAACCCAGCACGGTCTCATAGATCTGCCCGAGGTTCATCCGGCTGGGCACACCCAGGGGGTTCAGCACGATGTCCACAGGTGAACCATCCTCCAGGTAGGGCATGTCCTCGTCGCGTACGATCTTCGCCACAATGCCCTTGTTCCCGTGGCGCCCGGCCATCTTGTCGCCGATGGCCAGCTTGCGCTTGGCGGCCACATACACCTTGGCCAGCTTCACGATGCCTGCGGGAAGCTCGTCTCCGATGCTCACCTGGAATTTCTTCCGCTTGTATACACCACTGATGTCGCTGTGGCGGATGTTGTAATTGTGGATGAGCTGACGAACGAGCTCGTTCACCTTCTTGTCCGCGGTCCAATTGGTGGGGTCCACGGTGATGTAGTCGATGGCCTGCAGGACCTTCTGGGAGAATTTCACCCCCTTCTTGATCTGCTCCTCCTTGTACTTGTTGAACACGCCCGCCGAGTTCTGGCCGGAAAGCAGTTGCAACATCTTCTCCACAAGCAGGTCCTTGAGAGAGGCCAGCTCCTTGTCGAACTCCTTGTCGATCTGGTCCAGCACGCCCTTCTCGTTCGCCTTGGACTTCTTGTCCTTGATGGCACGGCTGAAGAGCTTCTTGTCAATGACCACGCCCTTGGTGCTGGGCGGAGCCTTCAGACTGGCGTCCTTCACGTCCCCGGCCTTGTCACCGAAGATCGCCCGCAGGAGCTTCTCCTCGGGGCTGGGGTCTGTCTCCCCCTTGGGTGTGATCTTGCCGATGAGGATGTCACCCTCCTTGATCTCCGCGCCCACGCGGATGAGCCCGTTCTCATCGAGGTCACGCGTGGCCTCTTCGGAGACGTTCGGGATGTCGGCGGTAAGTTCCTCCAAGCCGCGCTTGGTGTCGCGTACCTCCAGAATGTACTCGTCGATATGGATGGAAGTGAAGATGTCCTCACGGGCGACGCGCTCGCTGATCACGATGGCATCCTCGAAGTTGTATCCCTTCCAGGGCATGAAAGCCACCAGCAGGTTGCGACCAATGGCCAGTTCCCCATCCTGGGTGGCGTAGCCTTCGCACAGCACCTGCCCTTCGGTCACCTTGTCCCCTTTGCGCACCATGGGGCGCAGGTTCATGCAGGTGCTCTGGTTGGTCTTTTGGAACTTGGTCAGTCGGTACTCCTTCTCGTCCCCGTCGAAGCTTACAATACGCTCCTCATCGCTCCGCCTGTAGTCGATCACGATCCGATCGGCATCCACGGACTTCACCACACCATCACCCTCGGCGGTGAGCAACACGCGGCTGTCCAGGGCCACACGCTCCTCCAGGCCGGTGCCCACCACGGGGGACTCCGGACGCATGAGCGGCACTGCCTGACGCATCATGTTCGAGCCCATCAGCGCGCGGTTGGCGTCATTGTGCTCCAGGAAGGGGATCAGACTGGCGGCGATGGAAGCGATCTGGTTGGGAGCCACGTCCATCAGATGGATCTCCTTGGGCTGCACCACGGGGAAGTCGCCCATCATGCGGGCCTTCACGCGCTGCGTTTCGAAATCACCACCCTCGTTCACCTGGGCGATGGCCTGTGCGATCACCTTGCTGTCCTCTTCTTCGGCGCTCAGGTAGATCACGTCCGACTTCAGGTCCACCCTGCCCTCCTTCACAGGGCGGTAGGGGGTTTCGATGAAGCCGAGCGTATTGATCTTGCTATACACACAGAGCGAGCTGATCAGACCGATGTTGGGGCCTTCAGGCGTCTCGATGGTGCAGAGGCGGCCGTAGTGCGTGTAGTGCACGTCGCGCACCTCGAAGCCGGCGCGTTCGCGGCTCAGACCACCTGGCCCGAGCGCGCTCATGCGGCGCTTGTGGGTGATCTCGGCCAGCGGGTTGGTCTGGTCCATGAACTGGCTCAACTGGTTCGTTCCGAAGAACGAATTGATCACCGAGCTCAGGGTCTTGGCATTGATCAGGTCGGTGGGCGTGAACACCTCGTTGTCGCGCACGTTCATGCGCTCGCGGATGGTGCGCGCCATGCGGGCCAGGCCCACGCCGAACTGGGTGTAGAGCTGCTCGCCCACGGTGCGCACACGGCGGTTGCTCAAGTGATCGATGTCGTCCACATCGGCCTTGGAGTTCACCAGCTCGATCAGGTAGCGGATGATGCTGATGATGTCCTCCTTGGTAAGGACGCGCACGCTGAGCTCGCTCTCGAGACCCAGCTTCTTGTTGATGCGGTAGCGGCCAACTTCACCGAGGTCATAGCGCTGTTCACTGAAGAACAGCTTGTCGATCACCCCACGTGCCGTTTCCAGGTCAGGTGGCTCGGCGTTCCGCAGCTGGCGGTAGATCACCTCCACGGCCTCCTTCTCGGAGTTCGAGGTGTCCTTCTGAAGGGTGTTGTAGATCAGCGCATAATCGGCTGCGTTGATGCCCTGCTTGTGGAGGATGATGGTCTTGGCACCGCTCTCCACGATCTGGTCCACGTGCACCTCCTCGATCACCGTCTCCCGATCGATGAGCACCTCATTGCGCTCGATGCTCACCACCTCTCCGGTGTCCTCATCCACAAAGTCCTCCACCCAGGTCTTCAGCACACGGGCTGCGAGCCTGCGGCCCACGGCCTCCTTCATGTTGGCCTTGGTCACCTTCACCTCATCGGCCAGGCCGAAGATCTCCAGGATCTGCTTGTCACTCTCAAAACCGATGGCACGCAGCAGCGTGGTCACCGGCAGCTTTTTCTTACGGTCGATGTAGGCGTACATCACCCCGTTGATGTCCGTGGCGAACTCGATCCATGAACCCTTGAAGGGGATCACACGGGCGCTGTACAGCTTGGTTCCGTTGGCGTGCCGGCTCTGGCCGAAGAACACACCCGGGCTGCGATGAAGCTGGCTCACCACCACGCGCTCGGCGCCGTTGATGACGAACGAGCCCTTGGGGGTCATATAGGGTATCTGCCCCAGGTAAACGTCCTGCACGATGGTCTCGAAGTCCTCGTGCTCGGGGTCGGTGCAGTAGAGTTTCAGTTTGGCCTTAAGCGGCACGCTGTAGGTAAGGCCGCGCTCGATGCACTCCTCAATGCTGTAGCGGGGCGGATCGATGAAATAGTCGAGGAACTCCAATACGAACTGGTTGCGGGTGTCCGTGATGGGGAAATTCTCCATGAACACCTTGAAGAGACCCTCGTCATTCCGGTTCTCCGGAAGGGTCTCGATCTGGAAGAACTCCTGGAAGCTCTTGAGTTGGATGTCGAGGAAATCGGGATAGGGGATCCGCAGCGTGCTGGATCCGAAATCGATGCGCTTGCTCTTGCGGGATGGGTTCTTCGCCGTGGCCATGAGGGGGTGTCGTAAGGTGTGCAGGAACGACGGACTACGAAATGCCTCGCACCAGAAAAGCCCCTGGTGCGCCGGGCCTGTGGAAGGGTGCCGTGCATGGCACGAAGCCGCGGTGCGGTCCCGACGCATCGGGACCGCCCGCGGTCAACGCCTTGCGGAGCAATTACTTGACCTCAACTTCGGCTCCGGCTTCCGTGAGCTGCTGCTTCAGGCTTTCGGCTTCCTCTTTGGAAACGCCTTCCTTCAGCGGCTTCGGAGCACCGTCCACGAGGTCCTTGGCTTCCTTCAGACCGAGACCGGTGAGTTCCTTCACCAGTTTCACCACGGCCAGCTTGTTCTGGCCACCGGCCTTCAGCACCACGTCGAAGCTGGTCTTGGCCTCAGCGGCCTCACCACCTCCGGCGGCGCCACCACCAACAGCGGCAACGGCCACGGCCGCAGCGGCCGGCTCGATCTTGTATTCGTCCTTCAGGTATTGGGCCAGTTCGTTCACCTCCTTTACGGTGAGGCTCACGAGTTGATCGCCCAGGGCTTTGATGTCTGCCATCTTTAGCGGGGTTGTTTCAGTTGTTGAGAGAGAGAGAAGCTATCTGGAAGTGCGTAACGCGTTGGGTCTTGTTCAGGCCGCCCGTTCCTCAAGGGCCTTGACCAGCCCGGCCACCTTGTGACCAGAGCTGCCCTGAAGGCCGCTGATGACGTTCTTGAGCGGGCTTTGCAGCAGGCCGATGATCTCGCCGATGAGCTCCTCCTTGCCTTTCAGCACGCTGAGCATGGCGATCTGGTCGTCCCCGATGAACACGGCCTGGTCCACCCAGGCGCTCTTCAGTTGGGGCTTTGTGTCCTTCTTGCGGAAGTCCTTGATCAGCTTGGCGGGTGCATTGCCCTTGTCGGAGAAGAGGATGGAGGTCTGCCCCTTGAGGGTGGGCATCAAGGCGGTGTAGTCCTTGTCCTCGATCTTCTCCATGGCCTTCCGCAACAAGGTGTTCTTCACCACCTTCATACGGATGCCCTTCTTGTGGCACTCCCTGCGCAGACGGCTCGTGGCGTCCGCATCCATTGACGAGGTGTCGGCGAGGTAAAGCACGCTCGTGGCCTTGATCTCCTCGACCAGCACCGCTATCTGTTGGTCCTTTTCGTTCCTGGTTGCCATGGTTCTATGAGGGATTGATCAGGCCTGAACGGTCCGGGTGTCCACTTTCACGCCGGGGCTCATGGTGCTGCTGATATTGATGCTTTGGATGTAGGTGCCTTTGGCTGTGCCCGGCTTGAGCTTCACCAGGGTCTGGAGCAGCTCGTGCGCGTTCTCAGCCAGCTTGCCGGCATCGAACGAGGCCTTGCCGATCACCGCATGGATGATACCGGCCTTGTCCACCTTGAAGTCGATCTTACCGGCCTTCACCTCGCGGGTGGCCTTGGCCACGTCCATGGTCACGGTACCGGTCTTGGGGTTCGGCATCAGGCCACGGGGACCGAGCACACGGCCCAAGGCACCCACTTTGGCCATCACGGCTGGCGTGCAGATGATCACATCCACGTTCGTCCAACCGCCTTTGATCTTCTCGATGTAGTCGTCCAGACCGGCCATGTCAGCGCCGGCGGCGAGGGCCTCCTCGCACTTGGCGGGATCGGCCAACACCAGTACGCTCACCGTACGACCCGTGCCATGCGGCAGGCTCACGGTTCCACGCACCATCTCGGTGCTCTTTTTGGGGTCCACACCCAAGCGAACGGCGATGTCCACCGTACCGTCGAACTTGGTGTTGCTCACCTGCTTCACGATCTGGGTCGCTTCCTGCAGGCTATAGATCTTGCTGGCGTCGAATTTCGCCAGAGCGGCTTTGCGCTTCTTGGTCAAGGTTGCCATGGTAGCGGGGATCAGAAGGGTTTATCGCCAGTTACGGTAACACCCATGCTGCGGGCCGTACCGGCCACCATGCTCATGGCGCTTTCCAGGGTGAAGCAGTTGAGATCGGGCATCTTGTCCTCGGCGATGGCTTTCACCTGGTCCCAAGAGATGCTACCCACTTTGTTGCTGTGGGGCACACCGCTACCGCCTTTGATCTTGGCGGCCTCGATGATCTGCACCGCTGCGGGCGGCGTCTTGATCACGAAGTCGAACGACTTGTCGGCGTAAACGGTGATCACCGCTGGCAGCACTTTGCCTGGTTTGTCCTGCGTGCGAGCATTGAACTGCTTGCAGAACTCCATGATGTTCACACCCTTGGCACCCAGTGCCGGGCCCACGGGGGGCGAGGGGTTGGCGGCTCCGCCTTTGATCTGCAGCTTGATAAGGGCTGCTACTTCCTTGGCCATTGTTCTTGGTTTTTGTCCTTGTTAGCGTCCACTTTCGGCGGACTCGGACGGTTGTTTCTTCTTTCAGTCATTCCGGGCCGAACCCGGGATCTCGTTCGTTTTCGGTGCATGGTCGACGTGAACGTCGCCCCTACACCTCCTTTTCCACTTGCATGAAGCTCAGTTCGAGCGGTGTCTTCCGCCCGAAGATCTTCACCATCACTTTCAGTTTCTTCTTCTCTTCGTTGATCTCCTCGATCACGCCGTTGAAGCCATTGAAGGGACCATCGATCACCTTCACGCCTTCGCCCACGTGGTAGGGGTTGAAGTTCGTTTCCACGTTCTCGGCCAGCTCATCCACCGTGCCGAGGATCCGGTTCACCTCGCTCTGCCGCAAGGGAACGGGGTCTCCCCCTTTCTCTGCGCCGAGGAATCCGATCACATTGGGCAGGTTCTTGATGCTGTGCGCGATCTCACCGGTGAGGTCCGCCTCCATCAGCACGTAGCCGGGGAAGAAGTTGCGTTCCTTGCTCACCTTCTTGCCATCGCGGATCTGGTAGAACTTCTCCGTGGGGATGAGCACCTGCGAGATGTAAGCACCCATGCTCTTGGAGCGGGACACTTCCAAGTCGATGGTCTCCTTCACCTTCTTCTCCTTACCGGAGATGGCGCGGACCACGTACCACTTCTTACCCGTTTCAGCCATGACCTACGCGCCGATGAGTTTGTAGATGAAACCGAGCATGCCTTTCCAGAAGCCGTTGTTGTTCATGTTCTGCACCCCGAAGATGAAGTCCATGAGGAACACGATGAGGGAAAGGAGAAGCGCCGCTACCAGCACGATGATGGCACTGCTCTGGAGTTCCTTCCAGGTAGGCCAGCTAACCTTGTTCACGAGCTCGTTGTAGCTCTCGCTCAGGTATGTCTTGAAGCTTGCCATCGTTCTGTCGTTCGGGTCGCTGTTGGCACGGGTGGCAGGAATCGAACCCGCAGCCTAAGGTTTTGGAGACCTTCGCTCTACCAATTGAGCTACACCCGTAGAGTTCCTTGTGGTTGGTTCTCTTTTCGGCGGCGAAGGCCGTCCCACATTCCTGCGGGACGGCCTGCCACCTGTTGGTTCTATGGTCCTTACTTGATGATCTCGGTCACCTGGCCGGCACCCACCGTACGGCCACCCTCACGGATAGCGAAACGGAGGCCCTTGTCCATGGCGATCGGCACGATCAGCTTCACGGTGATGCTCACGTTGTCACCGGGCATGATCATCTCACGGCCAGCTTCCATCGTGATCTCGCCCGTTACGTCCGTGGTGCGGAAGTAGAACTGAGGACGGTACTTGTTGTGGAAGGGCGTGTGACGGCCACCTTCCTCTTTCTTCAGTACGTAGATCTCGCCTTTGAACTCGGTGTGCGGGGTGATGCTACCGGGCTTCGCGATGACCATACCACGACGGATCTGGTCTTTCTCG
>JAEUSU010000036.1 GCA_016788635.1 Flavobacteriales bacterium
ATGGGGGTCCTACCACGGCTATGGCGATGCCAGCACCACCGATCCCGCCCAACGCATGGTCAGCCGCCTGCACGGTTTCAATGTAGGTGTGCAGGAACTGCAGCCGGCACAAACACCATTGCACGTGTGGCCCAACCCGGCGGGCGGCGAGGTGAACGTGGATGTCGGTGGTGCGATCGGGAACGCCGGGCTGGTGCTGCGCGATGCCACGGGAAGAACGGTGCGCAGCGAGGCCATGCGTGGAGAAAGGCACCGCCTCAGCCTGCACGGCGTGGCGGCGGGTGTGTACCTGCTGGCCTTGGAGAAAGGTGGCGCGACGGTGGCCACGGCGCGACTGGTCGTGGAGCCGTGATGAACACCAGCGCATGCTCGGCATGATCGCCTTCCTGGCCCAGGTATATGGAGATGCGCGGACCGAGATGGAACTGGACAGCACGGAAGTGCAGACGTTGGCTGCACTGGTGGACAGTGCCTACGACCGCCCGGCTGCGGCCATCAGCAACTTGTTGTGCTTTGGTTATGGCATTTGCCGGCCCCCGCTCACGGGTGGCGATGCTGCCGAACCGAAGGCGTTGATACACAAGCCCAAGCCGACCATTGCCAGCGGTGAACAACCTCTACTAAAGATCCACCCGAACCCGGCCAGCACATGGGTGGCCCTTGATGCCGATCTCCGCAGGTCGCCTGCGGATGCATTCCTGGTCATTCGTGACATCACCGGCCGTGAAGTCTTCCGTACCTTGCTGGTCCAACAACAGCAGCAACTTGTATGGGACACCCGCACCGTTGCCCCGGGCACGTATACGATTGTGCTAGTGAATGGCGGGCAGCAGGCACGAACTGAGAAACTCGTAGTTAGGCCGTGAAACGGTTATTATGTGGCATAGTACCCTTCATGGCGACGATAGCCGCCATGAAGGGTGCTGCCCAACAGCCCTTCGATCTGGACACTTCCTTTAGCGCAAACATTAGCGTATGGTACGTGACTTCCATTCTGCCACTCGCTGACGGAAAAGTGATCATATCCGGCCAGGTCAAATTCCCGGGCGATCTAGATTTCCGCTCCGGTGCGCGGTTGAACACCAATGGAACACGTGACCCAAGCTTCCCAGAAGTCGCATACATGGGTGGTAAGATCACAGAATGGAATGGGCGCTATTATACTGGGAACGGCATTGGCCTGCGACGATCTTGGCTAAGTGGTTCGCTAGACCTGTCATTTGATATGGTCAATTCTCCATATCATAGCAACGTACAAGGCGGCGACTACCACGTGTACCCGGACGGCCGGATCCTGATGAGCGGGCTGCACCAACTGAGCGATTCGATACGCGGCTACATGGGATACCATTGCCTGGTGTGGTTCAGCAACACCGGCTACCTGGATACCACGGCCCACCACCGCACCTGCGCGGGCAGCCTGGACTTCTTCACGGAGTTGCCGAACGGCAAGTTCATCGGCTCGGGCAGCACCGGCATCTGGGATGGTCAGGCGGCCAGCAACATCATCCGCTTCCATGCCGATGGTGCACTGGAC
>JAEUSU010000037.1 GCA_016788635.1 Flavobacteriales bacterium
CGTCGAGCGCGATGGCGACCTCCTCCTGCGAGCGGCCGCGGCGCTGGCGGAGGAGCTTGATGTTGGAGCCGAAGAGCGGGGTTGCCATGGGGATGACGGTTATGGGTTGTCAGTGGTCGGTGGCCTTGCAGCCGGCGGAGCCTGTGTGCACGGCCGCTGCCAGGGTTCCCATCATATCGCTGATCAGTTATTCGACAGTGCAAACATAGTGACTAATTTATCGGACGCAACATGACGGATATTTTGTCAACACGGACTTGTTGGCCGGACGGGGACTTCCACCAGGGATGGGAGCGGCGGCCCGGTGTGGACGTGGCCCAGCGGACGTGCGGAGCGAGGAGGCTGCGACGACAGGAGCAGACCCCGGAGCCCCACGACCGCAGGACACGGCGAGCCGGTCACAGCGGACAGCCCGGCCGGCGGCCAAAGCACCCACATGGACCGAAGCACCCGTAGCGTCGACCCACCGGGTCGACCCGACCCAACGCCAGCCCGTACAGTAGAATAACGGCCAATGCACCTGTAACGTCGATGCACGGCATCGACCCGATACATGACCACCGACCAACGCACCATCCTCCACCTGGACCTCGACAGCTTCTTCGTGAGCGTGGAGCGCATCGCACACCCGGAGCTGAAGGGCCGTCCCATCCTGATCGGCGCCGACAGCGACCGCGGCGTGGTGGCCAGCTGCAGCTACGAGGCGCGCACCTTCGGCGTGCGCAGCGCCATGCCCATGAAGATGGCCAAGCAGCTGTGCCCGGAGGCCATCATCCTGCGCGGCAACAGCGGTGCGTACATGCAGAAGAGCGATGAGGTCACGGAGATCATCCGCGAGAAGGTGCCGCTGTTCGAGAAGACGAGCGTGGACGAGTTCTACGTGGACTTCAGCGGCACGGAGAAGTTCTTCGGCGCCATGCAGCTGGCCACGGAGCTGAAGCGCTACATCGAACAGGAGACCGGCCTGCCCAACAGCTTCGGGCTGAGCATCAACAAGACGGTGAGCAAGGTGGCCACCAACGATGCGAAGCCCAACGGGCAGAAGCGCGTGGAGCGCGGCACCGAGAAGCCCTTCCTGGCGCCCAAGCCCATCGAGGCCATTCCCGGCGTGGGCGAGCGGACGGCGCACCTGCTGCGCAGCATGGGCGTGATGAAGATCGCCACCATGCAGGAACTGCCGGTGGACCTGATGCAGCGCTTGCTGGGCGAGCACGGGCCGGTGCTGTGGCGCAAGGCCAACGGCATCGACGACAGCCCCGTGGTGGCCTGGCACGAGCGCAAGAGCATCAGCACGGAGCGCACCTTCGAGCGCGACACCATCGATGTGGTGAAGCTGCGCGGCATGCTCACCGCCATGGCCGAGAGCCTCGCCTTCCAGCTGCGCAAGGGCGCCAAGCTCACCAGCTGCATCGCCGTGAAGATCCGCTACGCCGACTTCGACACGCACACGCGGCAGCAGCGCATCCCCTACACCGCCTGCGACCACCTGATCCTGCCCGTGGTGCACGAGCTCTTCCGCACGCTGTACGACCGCCGCCAGCGCATCCGCCTCATCGGCGTGCGCTTCAGCCACCTGGTGGGCGGCGGGCACCAGATGAACGCCTTCACCGACACCGAGGAGGCCATGAGCCTCTACCAGGCCATGGACAGGATCCGCAAGCGCTTCGGCGACCGCACCGTGATGCGCGCCAGCGGCATGGATGCGAAGAGCATCGGGCGGATGGACAACCCCTTCGACGGGCAGGCGCCGGTGTTGTTGGCGAACCGGAGAACATAGGCAAGTCTCAAGACACAAGTGTCAAGGCACAAACCATCAAGGTGCCTCTTGCGGACCACCTTGAACACTTGATACTTGAGCCTTGTGACTTGGGGCTTGTTCCGGGCGTGCCTCCGCCCTCCCCGGACCCTGTGCATGGGCTGCGCCCGACGAAGCCCGATGGAGGAGGGCGAAGTCGGGTGCTTCGCTGTAGCTGCTTCGGCCCGGCCTGCATCCACGGCGCTGTGGGGTCACCTCCTGGCGTCGGTGCCTCCTCGCTGCACGTGGCTGCACGGCCGTTCCTTCAGCAGGCTGCCGCTGCGCCCCCTCACGCGGGGCACTCCACTGGTTTCCGAACTTCATCCCATGGAACAAGACACCGATCACCCGGCCCGCATCAACGCCCTGCCGAACGAACACTTCCGGCCGCTATTGGACTGGCTGCCCCGCCTGCACCAACCACCTGCCGCACATACCGCTGAAGAACCGGCGCACCGCACCATGCAGGTGATGCAGTCCGATGCAACGCTGATGTACAACATACCGGACAACACCGGCGAGGTGAATGCATTCATCAAATGCTGCTACGAGCTCGGCCTGGTATTCCCCTGCGACTGGCCGGAATTCATGCAGACCCATCCCTTCCATCAACAGCCCGGGCTGATCGACCGCTTCGATCGACTGCAATGCTGCCAGGCGCTCACGGCACTGGTACGCGGGGAGCGTTTCTCACAGGGTACGGTAGCGCATGCGTGGAAAAGCGGAGTATTGGCGAAGATCGTGGGGCGGTTAGGGGTGGTGGTGAGTAGCTGATGGCTTCTCCCGGTCCATGCACCTCTTGAGAAGAGCGGCGCCAGCATCTTTCCAGATCCTACCATCGCTATCGAAAAGCTCCACGTAGCGTAAAGCGCAACCGTGGTGATGGTCCACCACGGCGCCTCTCACAAAGTCCGTGTGCGGCATGTCATTCCTTTCATGCCCCGGATAGAGCAGCATGCTGCGCACCGCCCCGAACTGCAGGTTGTAAGCGTACATCTGCTTCAGATCCGCATCGGCAGGGCGCCCGTCTTTGGGCAACTTCCACTTGGTATCGATGATCAGCTCCGGGCAGCCATCCCGGGTTACCAGGATGTCCGGCCTGATGCGCTGTCCGTTCCAGAACTCACGGCTGTTCTGCCCAGTCACGGTCAGCTCCGGGTGCGCGTTGGTGGCCCGCTGTAAAAGCTTCAGCACCACCACCTCGAACAATCGGTTCATATCGAACAGCAGGCTCAGGATGTGCTCGCGCCCGCCGCGTATGTCGGGTGCGTAGTTGAGGAGGATGAGCCGCGCAAGCTGCAGCGCATCAGCATAGCCGCCTGTCTTACGATCCAACACAAGCTTATCGAAGACTTTGCCTGAAATCCGCCGTTCCTGGACCGTTTCGAAGGCCCACCCCACATCCTGCGCCAGGCCCATGGTGATCGGATCCCGCGTCACATCCTCCACAATCTTGAGCGCCTTCTTCAGGATGGCATGCAGCAGGTGGTCCGTGTCGTACACTTGGTGTACTACATGGAAACGCTCTTTGTGGATGATGGATCCCGCAATGTGTTGGGGAAGGTTCAATCGCCCCTTTAACGCGTTCTTCACCCCGATGCGTCCGTGGTAGCGCTTCACCAAGCCCTGTCGCACAATTCGCTGGACCTCATCCACAAAAAGCCGGAGGAAATACTCCAGCACCGATGTGCGGCGCAGCGCCAGCCGGGCATGCCCCGCCTCGTGCAAGGGTAGACCATGCGCCACTTTCAGCATGTCGATCAGTGCATGCTGCCACTTCGCTTCATCACCCTCTCCATCCGCCTTCGGCAGCACCTCTATCGTGAGGCCCCGCACGGCGATGACCCCCACGTGCTGGGTGAACTTGATCTTGTGGTGCTCCACCGTGAAGAAGCGGCTCTCATGCTGCTCGTTGTAGCGCACCAAGGCGTTGAAATGCTCCTCGCTGAAGCGTACGCCATCCTTGCCGTAGGCCTCGCCCACCACCAACCGTTCATGCTCAAAGACCGTGATGACCCTACTTGCCATCGCAGATATCAAGGAAAGCTTGCAGCGGAACTTCTTCCGAGTGCGTAGGGTTGGCGAAATGGTAGCGGGAGCGCGGTTCGATATCATCCGCTCCCTTCACACCCCGCGCCAGCGTAACCTTGCCGTCCTTGTCGTCCGCCTGACGCACGAAAGCTGGCCCAAGCACGAGCGCCACCTTTACCGGGTCGCCGTAGAAGTACTCCTGCAGCAGAGGTAGGATGTTGTTCTTGAACACGCGCCGAAGCTCATCCTCTGAATTGGGATCGGCCCAACCCAGAAAGTAGCTGTGCCCGATCTGGTGGTCGCGGTCCAGCAGCATCTCGATGCGTGCATTGATCACGGACAGGAGCTTCTCCAGGTCCACGCCATTGACAGAGCGACCCCTCAGCAGTTCCGAACGGCTGGGACATTCCTCAAAGCTGAAGCGGCGGCGCAGCGCCGTATCAAGCGCCTCCACACTGCGGTCGGCGGTGTTCATGGTGCCAATGATGTGCAGGTTGCGCGGCACGCTGAACGTCTTCTTGGAGTATGGAAGTTTGGCGCTCAACGCATGGGGCATGCCGGCACGCTTGTCCGTTTCAATGAGCGAGATGAGCTCCCCGAAGATGGCCGACACATTGCCCCGGTTGATCTCGTCGATGAACAGAGCGTAGGCGTTGGCAGGGTCCTGCTCGGCCCTTGCACACAGCTGCATGAAGACGCCCGGTTTGATCTCGTAGGCCATGTCGCCATCCTCCAAGGCAGGCTTGATTCCTTCAATGAAGTCCTCGTAACTGAAGCTTTGGTGGAAGGTGACGAACTCATAGCGCTTCACCTCCTTGGCAGCACCATCACCGGTGCGCTTGGTGTTTTCCAGCTTCGCGCGCAGTTCGGCCACCACTTCCGGGTCGCTGCTCTCCAGCACTTCCCAGATGGAGCCTTCACGCTTGTTGAAGATGAGCGGTTCTTGCCGAGTAGCATACTTCACCAACTCACATTCGTTCACTGTGTGCATCTGTAGCGTACCCCACACCGTGGCCCGCACATTGGCACTATTGCTCAAGCCCGCCTTGATCCGAAGCAGTTCGTGCTCCATGATAGTTCCGGCTTCTACCGGACCCGTATCCAGCAACACCATGGCCGCCACTTCCCACCAGGTGAGGTCCTTGACCATCTCCGCCAAGCGCTGTTCTCGCGGCAGGGCTTCGATGCGGGTCGTATAGCGGCTGAAGTAGCGCTCCTTGAGGGTGTAGGTCTTGCCCGTACCGGGTGGGCCGTATAGGATGAGATTGACAGGCCGATCGTCAATCGAAGCTGAATTCGGAGTGCTGCCTTCGGCAACCATCGCCACGATACTTTGATAATCCCTCTGCTTCGACCGCAGGAACTCGCTGGACCTACGAATGAGTTCATCCCAGCCCATGATGATGCCCTCTTCATCGGGAATGATCATCACGATTCTAGATCGCTCAAATTCCCCTCGATACGCCAAGTACGGTTGACGACGTGGATCATTATCCCTTATACCAACGGTATCTATTTTCACAATCAATCGACCACGGTCTTCCAGACTGACAGTGAATGCCACCTCCCGAGGGGATTCCGAAGAGGGGTAGATTCTGGCCCACTGGTAGCGCTCAAAACGGCTCGCTTGGTTCGTAGGTTTTCGCAGAATGTCCATATTACCATCAGGGAAGACCTGTTCCTGCACCTGCTTCGCCCAGTAGGCTACTTTGTCGTAGGTCACCCGCAATCGATCGTAGGCTGCTCTTTGTGCTGCATCGCTCTTGTCGTATCGGGTACCTGCATATGAGGACATCAACTGTAGCTCTTCCTCCGTGAAATAATCGGGGGCTGTCTCTCCTTGCCGAGCCATCCTTAGCAGTGCATTGTATTGCTCCTTCGTTGCCGTGAAAGTGGTCCCTTGGTTCCCACCTTTGAATCCCCCCATTCCTGGGAGGCCCGTTGCCACCTGCTTCAAGATCGGGCGATCGGCAAGGTTGTGATCGATCCGGATGCCCACCCGCTCAGGCAGAAGTTCGCTCATCGTTCCAGTGGAAAACCGGTTATCTGCTGCAGTGGGTGGTAGCTTCTCCACTGCAGTGATCACCGTGGCGAGGGCATAGCATCCACTCTCCTGACCTGTCACCCATAAGATCACCTTGTCGCCGGGCCGGATCTTCTCATTGTGCGCGCCCACGCCCCAGTTGTCCAACTCACCAGCACGCAGCGCACCCGCTGTGTCGAAATATGCTGGGTTTCCTTGGAAAACCCAATAGTTCACCGGTCCGCCGCCATCATCAGCTACTACACCGGGCCATTCACCCTTGCCCTCAAGTAAATGGTCCAATGCCGCCTTGCGGAAGTCCGGCTCCATGGCCATCCGGTAGAGGTCGGGGATGTGATGCTTGCGGAACATGCTCTTGTCCCCAGGCTTGACATACTCTCTGATGGTCCCAATGAACTCATTCCAAACAAGACCAATTCTCTCAGGGGCAAATTCAATTGGCATAGAAAACCCCGTTGCGGCAGGTTCACCTTGGAAGGGCTTTCCCCCATGTCGTTTCAATTTAGCATCAGGGTAACGCTCATGAGCATCGAGCTTGAGCATCAATCCAATGGTTCTATGCGCCGGTATGACACCAATAACATAGCGCATTTTAAGCGTCACGTTGATGGATTCCTGCGCGTCCAGGCGCAGGTTCATGTTCAGTACCGGATCATCAGGGCCGATACCTAGCTCAGAGAGCATTCGACCCACGGTACTAAAGAAGAACTCCCACTCCACTCTGGTGAGGCTCTTCCACTTCTTGCCAGCGCGAAGGTCTTTAGCGCTCAATGCGAAATCCTCTTCCTTGAGTTCGACGCCATCCATGTCATTACCAAATTGAAGACGCAAGATCAACAAGGAGCGGCATTCTTGGAAATAGTGTCGATATCAACGTTAACACTCAACGGAAGTGCACGATGAAGACCTTCGACCTCGCCATGGCTGAAGCATCGGCGAGCGCCGAGCGACTTCTTCGGGGAGGAGTGAGCGCATCGCCCCCCATCCATCCCCACTCCGCACCGTTCATGGATGGCCGCATGGTCCTATGGTCCGTCCATCGCATCTTGGCACCACAACAACACCTCCCCGCATGGAGCTCGTGATCCAAGGCCTCAGCAAGACCTACGGCAACGGCGTGAAAGCGCTGGACAACGTCAGCCTGACCATTCCCACCGGCCTGTTCGGCCTGCTGGGCCCCAACGGCGCCGGAAAGAGCACCCTGATGCGCATCCTGGCCACCCTGCAGGAGGCCGATGCCGGCAGCGCAACGCTCGGGACCATCGACGTGCTGCGGCAGAAGGACGAGGTGCGCAAGGTGCTGGGCTACCTGCCGCAGGAGTTCGGAGTCTATCCCCGCGTGAGCGCGGCCGACATGCTGGACCACATCGCCATGCTCAAGGGCATCACCCACAACGGCGAGCGCAAGGCCCTGGTGGACGCCCTGCTGCAGAAGGTGAACCTGTGGGAGCACCGCAAGCGGAAGATCGCCGGCTTCAGCGGCGGCATGAAACAGCGCTTCGGCATCGCCCAGGCCCTGATCGGGGAACCGAAGCTCATCATCGTGGACGAGCCCACCGCCGGCCTCGACCCCGGCGAGCGCAACCGCTTCTACAACCTGCTCACGGAGATCGGCGAGAACGTGGTGGTGATCCTGAGCACCCACATCGTGCAGGACGTGCAGGAACTCTGCTCACGCATGGCGATCATCAACAAAGGCCGATTGCTGTACGCAGGTGCCCCGGCGGATGCCCTGAAGGAACTGAACGGCCGCGTGTGGGAGAAGGCCATTGCCAAGAGCGAACTGGAAGTGTACGACCGGCAGCACACGCTCATCAGCAACAAGCTGGTGGCCGGCCGGCCGATCATCCACGTGCTCAGCGACGCCCGGCCGGATGACGGCTTCATCCCCGCCGAGCCCAACCTGGAGGACGTCTTCTTCAGCGCCATCCGCACCGCCGACCTTACACCCGTGGCCTGATGCTGTACCGGATCCTCGCCTTCGAAGTGCGCCATGCGCTGCGACAGCCCATGGTGTACATCTTCCTGCTGCTGCTGGCCCTGATGACCTTCGGCGCCACGGCCACGGAGAACATCGTGATCGGCGGCAGCTCGGGTAATGTGTACCGCAACGCCCCGAACGTGGTCTACACGTTCTACACGATCATGAGCTTCCTGGGCCTGCTCATGGTCACGGCCTTCGTGAACGCCTCGGCCATCCGCGACTTCCACCACCACACGGCGCAGATCGTCTTCAGTACTCCGGTCACGAAGCGCCAATACCTCGTGGGCAAGTTCGTGGGCAGCACGCTCATCGCGCTCATCCCCATGCTGGGCATCAGCCTCGGCATCGTGGTGGGCAGCTGGATGCCCTGGCTGGACCCCGTGCGCATCGGTCCGAACCTGTTGGCGCCACACCTGCAGGGTTTCCTGCTGATCGCCGCGCCCAATGTGCTCTTCGCGGCCGCGGTCATCTTCGCCGTGGCCATCCTCACGCGTAGCACCATCGCCAGCTTCGTTACGGCCATCGTGCTCATCGTGGGCTACCTCGTTTCGCAGAGCCTCATGAGCGACCTGGACAACGAGACCATGGCCGCCCTGCTGGACCCCTTCGGCGCCGGTGCCGCGGATGTGGTGACCAAGTACTGGACGGTGAGCGAGAAGAACACCCTGCTGCTGCCCATGGACGGCCTGCTGCTGTGGAACCGGCTGCTGTGGATCGCGGTATCCATCGGCGTGTTCCTTTTCGGATACTGGCGCTTCAGCTTCCACGAACGCAAACAGAAGGCGGCCGCAGTAGTGGAGAACGAACCGCTGGTGACCAAGGCCACCGCATTGCCCGGTGCTGCCCGCCACTACGGCCCCGGTGCACGTTGGCGGCAGTTCAGGCGGCAAGTGCGCAGCGACCTACGTGCCGTGGTCACCGGTCCGGTCTTCATCATCGTGATGCTGCTCGGCGTAGTACAGCTCTTCAGCTCGTTGAGCTTCGCCACGGAGATGTACGACAACGTGACCTACCCTGTCACCTACAACGTCATCGACCTCATCGAGGGCAACCTCTTCCTCTACGTCATCATCATCGTCACTTTCTACAGCGGGGTGCTGGTGTGGCGCGAGCGCGATGCGGGCATGAGCGACATCCACGACGCGCTTCCGCTCCCGACCGGTCTCGGGCTGCTGGCGAAGTTCACCACCATGATGGCCCTGCTCACCATCGTGATGCTGCTGAGCACCGCTGCTGGCATGATCACCCAGCTGCTGAACGGATGGACGCACCTGCAGCCATCGGTCTACCTCTTCTACCTCATCGGCCCGGCGCTCGTCAGCTTCGGCTTCCTCACCATGCTCGCGCTCTGTGTGCACACGCTGGTGAACAACAAGTACCTCGGCTTCTTCGTGTTCATCCTCATCGTGGTGCTCAACATCTTCCTGTGGAACGGCATCGATGTGGTCAGCAACCTGGTGATCATGAACGGCTCGCCCGGCATCCGCTATTCGGATATGGCGGGCTACGGCCCCACCATCCCGGGCTGGATCTTCTTCAAGACCTACTGGGGCGTGTTCGGTGTGATCCTGCTCTTCATCGCCTTCCTCTTCGCTGTGCGGGGCAGGGAGACCGGCGCAGGCTGGCGAATGGGCACGGCCGCCGCCCGCCTTCGGGCGAACAGGGTCATCGCCCTCCCGCTGATGGCCCTTTGGGTGCTGCTCGGCGCCTGGGGCTACTACAACACCAAGGTGCTGAACACCTACACCACGAGCGATGTGCTGGAGGAGGATGCCGTGCGGTATGAAAAGACCTACAAGAAGTATGAAGGCATCCCGCAGCCGCATTTCGAGGACATCACCTTCGCCATCGAGCTGTGGCCCAGTGAACGCCGCTTGAACTACGAGGCCGAGGTGGTCGCACGCAACGTGTACCCGGTGGCCATCGACTCGCTGCACCTGGTGCTGCCCGATGATGAGCGCATGACCGTGGAGATCCCCGGTGCCGAGCTGGTGCTGCACGACGAGAAGCTGGACTACCTGATCTATCGGCTGGCCACACCGCTGCAGCCGGGCGGGGAATTGCGCTTCACCGTGAAGGGCGGCTACGAGGCAAAGGGATTCGAGAACGAGGTGTCCTTCATCCAGCTCGTGGGCAACGGCACCTTCTTCAACAACATGGACCTGCTGCCGCAGATCGGCTACAGCAGCGATGGCGAACTGGGCGACCGCAACGAACGCCGCAAGCGCGGGCTGCCGGAGAAGGAGCGCATGCCCAAGCTCACGGACGATCCCGCGCAGCGCCGCCACACCTACCTCTTCCCGTACAGTGATTGGGTGAACGTGCGCACCACCATCAGCACTGAACCGGACCAGATCGCCGTGGCGCCCGGTTCCCTACGGAAGGAATGGACCGCCGATGGCCGCCGCTACTTCCAGTACGAGCTGGACCACGCCAGCATGAACTTCTACAGCTTCCTGAGCGCCCGCTATGCCGTGGAGCGCCAGCGCTGGACCCCGCCCGGCGGCGGTGAGCCCGTGGACGTGGAAGTGTACTACGATCCCGCACACGCCGTGAACGTGCCGCGCATGGTGAACAGCATGCAGAAGGCGCTGGACTATTACACGCGCAACTTCGGTCCGTACCGCCACAAGCAGGTGCGCATCCTGGAGTTCCCGCGCTACTTCACCTTCGCGCAGGCCTTCCCCGGCACCATGCCCTACAGCGAGGCCATCGGCTTCATCACCGACCTCAGCGCACAGAAGGACATCGACATGGTGTTCTATGTGGTGGCGCACGAGATGGGGCACCAGTGGTGGGCGCACCAGGTGATCGGCGCCGACATGCAGGGCAGCACCCTGCTGAGCGAGAGCATGAGCCAGTACAGCGCGCTGATGGTGATGGAGAAGGAGTACGGCCTGGACCACATGCGCAAATTCCTGAAGCACGAGAGCGACAAGTACCAGCGCGCACGTGGCTTCGAGAGCCAGCGCGAAGTGCCCATCCTGGAGGTGGAAAGCCAGGGCTACATCCACTACAACAAGGGCAGCGTGGTGCTCTACTGCATGCGCAGCTTCCTCGGGGAGGACACGCTGAACAAGGCCTTCCGCGCGCTGGTGGACTCCTTCGCCTACCGCCCACCGCCCTACCCCACGGCGCTGGATATGTACCGCGAACTGGACCGTGTGACGCCCGACAGTCTCACCTACCTGCTGGAGGACAACTTCATGTACATCACCCTGTACAACAACCGCGTGCTAAGCGCCACCGCACAGCAGCAGCCGGACAGCAGCTACCGCGTCACCATCCGCCTGCACGCCGAGAAGAACCATGCCGACACCTTGGGCCGTGAGACACCCATCGAAATGAACGACTGGATCGACGTGGCGCTCTTGCAGGAACCCGGAAAGGACGAGGAGGAAGGCGCCATCCTGGTGATGCAGCGTGTGCGCCTGAAGAGCGGCGAGAACACGGTGACGCTCGTGAGCCGGAAGAAGCCTGCCCGCGCCGCCATCGATCCCATGCACCTCTTCTTCGACCGCGTGCCGGGGGATAACGCGAAGAAGGTGGAGTAGAAAGTGACCGGTTCTCCCGAATAGGCCGACCGGTCAGGTTCCGCCCGTCACATTGATCGAGGGCCTGCTGTTCGGATACCGCTCCGCCCCCTCACGCGGGGCATCACGGTACGTGTGCGATCTTGTCGCGGCAATAGAACTTCTGAACCATGGCCGTGCCCGATTACCAGAGCATCATGCTCCCCTTGTTGAAGCATGTTTCCGATCAACAAGTACACACACTACGTGATGTAGTGGAAGGTCTGGCCACATACTTCAAGCTCACCGAGGATGAACGACGCGAAATGCTCCCCAGCGGCATGCAGGCAGCATTTGACAACCGCGTCGGCTGGGCACGTACCTACTTGAAGAAGGCTGGTCTACTCGACTCTCCGAAACGAGCAATGGTCCAGATCACAGCGCGTGGGCTTCAAATTCTCAAAGAGAACCCGCCGCAAATAAACGTTTCCTATCTCAAGCGCTTTCCTGAGTTCATCGAATTCCAGAGCACCAAACGTGAAAGCAATGCGCCTGGAGAGATCGTCGAGGACAGCAACGGGCGGACCCCTGAAGAGGTCATTGAGAACGGGTACGAACATGTGCGGGCCGCCCTTGGCCAGGAACTCCTCGCCAAGGTGCAGGGCCTGTCGTGGATGGACTTCGAGCGCCTCGTTGTACAGCTGCTTGTACGCATGGGCTACGGTGGCTCAGTGAAGGATGCCGGCCGTGCGCTCACCAAAGGAGGTGACGAGGGGATAGACGGCACGATCAAGGAGGACAAGCTGGGACTGGACGTGATCTATATCCAAGCCAAAAAGTGGCAAACCGGCAATACCGTGGGGCGGCCTGAGATCCAGAAGTTCGTGGGCGCGCTGGCCGGGCAAGGTGCCAAGAAGGGCATCTTCATCACCACCTCATCCTTCAGTAAAGAGGCGCGCGAATACCAACCCCGCAATGAGACCAAGATCGTCCTGATCGATGGTGAAGAACTGACGCAGCTGATGATCGACCATGACCTTGGCGTCACCACCCAGCGCACCTATGCCGTGAAGCGCATCGATAGCGACTTCTTCGGGGAGGAGTGAGCCGTCGGGCTCCTTGAGGCAGGCACGAGGTAGCCTCATCCACCGATTTCCGACCGTCGCGCCGGGCATTAGATGGACTAGCTTACTGTCCGCCGATCGCCGTGTATTCCGTCGATCCGGTCGGCCGGGCGGATGCTCCTCAACACCCATAGCTGGTTCAGCCTCAACCACGGCGTGCTCTCGCCCGAGCAGGTGCTGCAGGAGGCGCATGCGCTGGGGCTGCAGCAGGTGGCGCTCACGGACATCAACTGCACGGCGGGGTGGAGCGACTTCTTCCGGCTGGCCGACAAGCACAAGGTGCGGCCGCTGGCGGGGATCGAGTTCAAGGTCGGGCCGCGCACGCTGTACATCGGCATCGCGCGCAGCAATGAGGGCGTGCACCAACTGGCATCGTTGCTCACCGACCATCTGTTGGACGGCGCGGACCTGCCGGAAAAGTCACCCTTCGACCCTTCGACTTCGCTCAGGGCAAGCTCGCTCAGGGCGACAGATCCGGATGCCTTCATCATCTATCCCTTTGGTGCGGCGCATGTGCCGGAGAAGCTCCGCCCGAACGAGTACATCGGCGTGCGGCCGGGCGATGTGAACCGCCTGCGCTTCTCGCCCTGGATGAAGCGGAAGGAAAAACTGCTCGCCCTCGTCACGGCCACCTTCCGCAGCGATGAGCTGCTCGCCAAGCGCGACTTCAACGTGCACCGCCTGAAGCGTGCGGTGGACACCAATACGCTGCTGAGCACCACACCGCCGGAGCATGTCTCTCCCGCCACGCACCGATTCCTCAGCGAAGAGCAGGTGTGCGCCGCCTTCGCCGATGTGCCCGAACTGGTGTGGAACACGCGCCGCCTGATGGACCAATGCGATGTGCACTTCGCCCATGGCAAGAGCAAGAACCGCAGGACGTGGAGCGAGGATGCCAGCGCGGACCTCGAGCTGCTGCGCACCGAGACACAAGCGGGGCTGATACGTCGTTATCCATCGCCCTCGCAGCAGGTCATGGACCGTGTGGAGCGCGAACTCACGGTGATCGCGCAGAAGGACTTCGTGAGCTACTTCCTGATCAACTGGGACCTGGTCCGCTTCGCGAAGCACAAGGGCTTCTTCCACGTGGGGCGCGGCAGCGGGGCCAACAGCCTGGTGGCCTACTGCCTCGGCATCACCGATGTGGACCCCATCGAGCTGGACCTGTACTTCGAGCGCTTCATCAACCCCAGCCGCAGCAGCCCGCCCGACTTCGACCTGGACTTCAGCTGGAAGGACCGCGACCAGGTGACGCAATACCTCTTCGACACGTATGGTGCGGACCGAAGAGTGGCCTTGCTGGCGACATACAGCACCTATCAGCGCCGTGCCGTGGTGCGCGAACTGGGCAAGGTGTTCGGGCTACCGTCGGAAGAGATCGATGCACTGGCCGAGGGCGACACGGGCGGCTCGGTGTGGATCGGCCGCCATGCGAACGCCGGTCCGGGTAAGCAGCAGACCGCAGCCGTGGACAACGACCGCATCGCGCGCACCATCCTGCGCTACGCCGAGCACCTCCACGAGCACCCGCACCACCTGAGCATCCACGTGGGCGGCGTGCTGATCAGCGAGAAGCCCCTCACCCACTACACCGCGCTGCACCTGCCGCCGAAGGGCTTCGCCACCACGCAGTTCAGCATGCTGGAGGCCGAGGACCTGGGGCTGTACAAGTTCGACATCCTCAGCCAGCGCGGGCTGGGGCACATACGGGATGCGGTGGAGATGGTGGAGAGCCGATCAGATGATCGGATGATCGGACGATCAGATGATGGGGAATACACCTCATCCCATTGGGCGAGTGAACCGGAAGCTGCACCGGCGATCGGATCGCATGCGGAGATGGCTTATACGCATGATCGAAGCACCCGTACCGTCGACCCACTGGGTCGACCTTCCCGCACTGATCAGGCCATCGATATCCATGCGATAGAGCAATTCAAGCACGATCCGAAGATCAACGAGCTGCTGCGCACGGGTGATACGATCGGCTGCTTCTACGTGGAGAGCCCGGCCATGCGCATGCTGCTGAAGAAGCTGGGCGTGCAGGACTACCCCACCCTGGTGGCGGCCAGCAGCATCATCCGTCCGGGCGTGTCGCAGAGCGGCATGATGCGCGAGTACATCCTACGCCACCGCGACCCGGAGCGGCGCAGGCAGGCGCACCCCGCCATGCTGCAGATCATGCCCGACACCTACGGCGTGATGGTGTATCAGGAGGACGTGATCAAGGTGGCGCACCTGTACGCGGGGCTTACCCTGGCCGAAGCGGACATCCTGCGGCGGGGCATGAGCGGCAAGTACCGCAGCCGCGAGGAGTTCCAGCGCGTGAAGGACCGCTTCTTCGGCAACTGCAAGGCGAAGGGTTTTCCCGATGCCGAGGTGGCCGAGATCTGGCGGCAGATCGAGAGCTTCGCCGGCTACAGCTTCGCCAAGGGCCACAGCGCCAGCTACGCCGTGGAGAGTTACCAGAGCCTCTACCTGAAGGCCTACCACCCGCTGGAGTTCATGGTGGCCGTGGCGAACAATTTCGGCGGCTTCTACCATACGGAGTTCTACCTGCATGAAGCGAAGCGCGCCGGGGCGGTGGTGGAGGCGCCGTGCGTGAACCGGAGCGGGGAGTTGTGCACGTTGCATAGCGTGGCGAGTAGCGAGTGGCGAGCAGCGAGTGGGGCTTCCACTCGTCACTCATCACTCGCCACTCGCTACTCGCCACTCATCTTCCTCGGTCTTCACAACATCAAGTCCCTCGACAGCGCCACCGCCGACCGCGTACTCGCCGAACGCCACCGCAATGGCCCTTACACCGGCCTGCCGGACCTGCTGCACCGCGTGCCCATCGGCGTGGAACAGGCGCGCAGTCTGATCCGCGTGGGGGCGTTGCGTTTCACCGGAAAGAGCAAGCCGCAACTGCTGTGGGACCTTACCCTGCTGCACCCGGGATCGAAGGCCACCGAGCGCGGAGCGGACCTCTTCATCACCAAGCCGCCCGAGACCAAGTTGCCCACGCTACAGCACTTCGACCTGAGCGATGCCTACGACGAGCTGGAACTGCTGGGCTTTCCACTGTGCGACCCGTTCCTGTTGGTGGAGCGCGGATCAGATGATCAGATGATCAGCAGATCAGATGATGAAAATGCCGGTATGGCAAGCCCTCTTCACCCGGACCACCAACCCCCAACCTGTCATCCCGGCCTTGAGCCGGGACAACCTTCAACCCACAACCGCCACACACACATCCTCGCCCGCGACATGCCCCGACACATCGGCCGCACGGTGACCATGCTGGGCTATGTGGTGCACGTGAAGCCCACGCGCACAGGCACCGGCGAACGCATGAGCTTCGGCAGCTTCATCGACACGGCCGGCGATTTCTGGGACAGCACGCAGTTCCCCAGCGTGGAGGCGCGGTACCCCTTCCAGGGGCGGGGGGTGTACCGCCTCACCGGCAAAGTGGAGGAGGAGTTCGGCCACTGCGCCCTCAATGTGCAGCACATGGAGAAGCTGCCTTGGCGTCAGGACCCCCGGTATGGCACCCGTTGACCCTGTTCATCACCCCCCGGAGCAACGCCAGGTGGTCCGGCCGCGTCCATGGAGCGAATACAACCCCTATGAAACACACCCTTACCCTGCTCGCCGCCGTGGTGGCCGGCTCCCTCGCTGCCCAGACCGTGAACACCACCGGCAGCAACACCTTCAGCCCTGCCGTGCTCACCATCAACCTGGGGCAGACCGTCACCTTCAACGTAGGTTCTGGACATACAGCCACCGAGGTGAGCCAGGCCACCTGGAACGCCAACGGCACCACTTCCAACGGCGGCTTCAACTTCGCCCCCGGCACGCACACCTTCACCCCCAGCACGGCGGGCACCTACTATTACGTTTGCCAGCCGCATGCATCCATGGGCATGAAGGGCCAGATCATCGTGGACTCGGGTGTAGGCATGGACCAGCTGCCAGCCGCCCCTGCCCTGACCTTCGCACCGAACCCCGCCAGCGACGTGCTCCGCATCGAGGGCGCCCCGGCAGGCAGCCAGCTGTCACTCGTGGATGCGGGCGGCCGCATCCTGCTTGACCTGCGCCTGGAAGCGAGCGGCCAGATCGACATCAGCGCCATGCCCGCGGGCCTCTACGTCATCCGGCTCATGGACGCACAGGGCGCGCTGCTCCGCACGGAGCGCCTCACGGTGGCCCGCTGACCGCGACCGGTCACCGGTACTTCACGGCGCCCTGCGCAAGCAGGTGCTCAATGTCGTTGTTCACGCTGAGGATGAGCAACGAGGTGGCCGTGCAGAACACCGGGCTGGTGATGCAATGATGGCCGTTCCAACTGCCATCGTTGTTCTGGATGCCCACGAGCCGGCCGGTAGTCTGTTCGTACCAGGTCTTCCACGTATTGTCCTTGCCGATGATGAGCGATTCGCCGGTCTGCAGGAAACTGAGGAACTCCTCGCCGCCATTGTTCCCGAAGCCGGAGATCACACGCTGGTCCTGTGCCTGGACCTTGGCCGCATTGTACACCTCGTAGGCGGTGTTCAGCTTCTCCGCCTCGCTCCGCGTGTAACCCGCATCCTCGAGGGCCTGCACGCTCACGGGCGCGTCCTTGGCCACGCGGCCTTCCTTCTTGGCCTTGGCCACCCGTTCATTCACCTCGCGGGCTTCCACCGCGCTGCTGCGTGTGCTGCCGCTAACTGCGTACAGCGTGATGCCCGCCGCGCGTTCGGTGGCCACCGAGCCTGAGTTCACGTTGAAATTGGCCTTCTGGTAGTTCCGGGCCAGGTCGAGCGCGGTGGAGTCCACCAGGGCGCCCTGGGCCTTGGCCGCCTCCAATGCGTTCGCTGCGAAGCTGCTCTGCAACACACCCGCCCAGCCGTCGCCCTTCACACTGCCATCGCTGTTCTGCGCCCGTTGGATCATGTCCACACAGGTGTTCAGCGCGCGCATGGCCCGCAACCGCTTCGGATGTTGCTCCGGCAGGCGGGCCAGCAGGTTGCTGAGGTATTGTGCCGTGAGCGCCACATCGATGTTCGCTCCCAGCTTGGTCTGTATCTGTGTCCCGGTCAGGTCCGTGATGTTCACGGCACCCTTTGGCGCAGCCTCCACCTGGCCCAGCAGGTATTCTGTTGCCAAGCCTAATTGTTGCGCGTAGGTGCCGCCGTCCAAGGTGCTGCCCATCCGCATCAACGCCATGGCCACCATGGCCGTGGTGGCGGGGTCGGCGGGCACGGCATGCGGGTCGCGTACCTCCTGCCGGGCATGGCTCCCCGCACCATAGCCACCGTTACCGGCTTGTGCGCCCACCAGCCAGCGCAGCGCTTTCTGCTCAGCCAGCAGCACGGCATCGGGGGTGCGCAGCACAAAGCTGCTGTCAAGCCCTTCGCCTTCATACACCGTCTTGAACACACAGCCCGGCACGGGCTGAGGCACGGGTGCGGGACAGTGCTGCCTGGCAACTAACGGGGCAGGTGCACGGAAGGAAAGGAGCAGCGCGCCAACGCCCGAAGCGCAGGCTAGGACAATGAGGATGATGAGGTGCTTTTTCATGATCAGTGGGGCTTTTGGTCGTTTCCATCGGGTGTGAAAGCCGACCGGTTTACGCGATGCTGTACACCCGCAGAGCATGATGGTTCGATCGCGCGCACTTTCGTTCATGCGCCAATGGCCCAAGCTCGCCTCCAGCTTGCTGATGATGCACCTCGGGGCCCGATCCTGCGTCCTGCACTTCACCCGCACCTGCGGTTTCGACCCCGGAACGTGCTTCTTGCCCCGCTCATGCTCCAAGCCAACACAGATGAGCTGATCACGGAAATGGACGACCATGCCATCGCCCCTCTTCAGGAAACAGGTGATGTTCGCCTAAACGAATATCATCGTCTTCTGTGATACCAGAAGGAACAACTGGTCAACGTGCACCCGCTTGGGGCATTTCGAAGCTTCGGCAGCCGATGGCCGGCGCCTGATGGTCATCCACATGGCCAGTGTCACCGACCGTCATAGCGCGGTGAAAGTCGACGCCATCGGCAAATGGGATCTCCAAACGTTGATCGGTGACCGCTTAGAGGAAATGAACTCTGTGATCGCCAGGCCTATGCCTCCTGCAGCTTCTTCGCGGCCTTCTTCCGCTCGTTCTCATCGAGCAGGATCTTGCGGATACGCAGGCTCTTCGGCGTCACCTCGAGGTATTCATCCTCGGCGATGTACTCCATGCACTCCTCCAGGCTGAACTTGACGGCGGGCGCGATGTTCACCTTGTCGTCGCTGCCTGATGCGCGCATGTTGGTGAGCTTCTTCACGCGGATCACGTTCACGCCGAGCTCCTCGCCGGGCTTTGGGCTTTCACCGATCACCTGGCCGGCGTACACCTCCTCACCGGGCTCGATGAAGAACTTGCCGCGGTCCTGCAGCTTGTCGATGGCGTAGGCGATGGCGGTGCCCGTTTCGGCGCTCACGATGCAACCCGGGCGTGGCGTGGCGATCTGGCCCTTGTACGGCTCATATCCCTTGAAGCGATGCGCGATGATGGCCTCGCCCTCGGTGGCGGTGAGCAGCACGTTGCGCAGGCCGATGATGCCGCGTGCGGGAATGGTGAACTCCAGCACCGTGCGGTCGCTCTTCTGCTCGATGTTGAGGATCTCGCCCTTGCGGCGCGTCACCTGGTCGATCACGCGGCTGCTGAACTGATCGGGCACCTGCACGGTGAGCATCTCGATGGGTTCGTGGCGCGCACCGTCGATCTCCTTGTACAGCACCTGCGGCTGCCCCAGCTGGAACTCGTATCCCTCACGGCGCATGGTCTCCACCAGGATGCTCAGGTGCAGGATGCCGCGGCCGAACACGAGCAGGCGGTCGGGGCTGTCCGTCTCCTGGATGCGCATGGCCAGGTTCTTCTCGATCTCCTTGAAGAGCCGGTCGCGCACGTGGCGGCTGGTGACGAACTGGCCCTCGCGGCCGAAGAAGGGGGAATTGTTGATGGTGAAGAGCATGCTCATGGTGGGCTCGTCCACCTTGAACTTGGGCAGTCCTTCGGGGTTCTCCGCATCCGCCACGGTGTCGCCAATGTCGAAGTCCTCCAGACCCATCAAGGCCACGATCTCACCACAGCCCACCTCGTGCTTCACCTTCTCCTTGCCAAGGCCTTCGAACACCATCAGTTCCTTCACCTGGCCCTTCATGTGCGACCCGTCGTTCTTCACCAGGGTCACGTTCTGGCCGGGTTTGATGCTGCCACGCGTGATGCGGCCCACGGCGATGCGGCCCTGGAAGCTGCTGTAGTCGAGGCTGGTGATGCGCATCTGCAGGGTGCCATCCACCTTCTTTGGCGCGGGTACATGCTGCACGATCACATCCAGCAGGTGGCTCACATCCTCGGTGGGCGTCTTCCAATCGGGGCCCATCCACCCCTGCTTGCTGCTGCCATAAACCGTGGGGAAGTCGAGCTGCTCCTCGGTGGCGTCCAGCGCGAACATCAGGTCGAAGACCGCCTCGTGCACTTCATCAGGCGTGCAGTTCGGCTTGTCCACCTTGTTGATGACCACCACGGGCTTCAGGCCCAGTTCAATGGCCTTGCCCAGCACGAAACGCGTCTGCGGCATGGGGCCCTCAAAGGCGTCCACCAGCAGGATCACACCATCGGCCATGTTCAGCACGCGCTCCACTTCACCGCCAAAGTCGCTGTGGCCGGGGGTGTCGATGATGTTGATCTTGGTGCCCTTGTACCGCACGCTCACGTTCTTGCTGAGGATGGTGATGCCGCGCTCGCGCTCCAGGTCATTGTTATCCAGCAGGAGGTCCTTCACTTCCTCGTTCACCCGGAAGAGCTGGCATTGATGCAGGATCTTGTCCACCAAGGTGGTCTTGCCGTGGTCCACGTGGGCGATGATGGCGATGTTGCGGAGGTCGGTCATGCGGGGGCGCCGGAGCGTCAGTTGAAGGGTGGCCGGATAAAAGGCCGGCAAAGGTACGGCTTCCCATCCAGCTGGAAACGCATGAGTATGAGGCGGATTAGCTTCGCGGCCATGCGACCGACCGCCAGCGTGCTCCGGCTGTGGCCCTTCACCTTCCTTTTGGCTGCGTGCGGCAGTCCTACCCCCCAAGGCGATACGCCTCTACAGGATACCACCTCGATGAACTTTGAGGGTGAGTTCAACGCGCAGACAGAAGGCTCCTGGTTCCAGCTCTGCTCCAATGGCCACCGCTACCGCGTGGGGGGAGCGGCATTGCCCGGGCTGCAACATCAGCACGCCACCGTGGCCCGTGCCGGAGAACCGGTAAAGGCCTGGGTGACCGGTTGGCTGGGTACCGCCGTCGCTGCCCCTGGATCACCTGCTGACAGCGTGCTCTTTGTAACACAGGTGCTTCATGTACTCGCGGGCGAGCACTGCCCCCCCATTCCAAGGCCGGCATATGCCGGGCGGTACGAAGTGAGTTTGGAAGGCTCCAACGGAAGGCCGCGCGACATCATCATCGACCTTTTCGGTGATGGGGACGCGCTCCTGAGCATTGACCTGCATGATGGGGGGACTGTGCTGGAGGAGGATGGCACCTGGGGCATCAACAGCCGCGACCAGGTGGAGACCATCTGGACAAGCCGTGCCCAGCACCAGCATTTCCGTTTCGTGGAGAACCAGCTGGTGAGCGATCCGGGGCCGTTCGCACAATTCACCGTGCTGCTGGACCGCACCATGCCCGAAGCCCCACGCATGGCAGGCACTTTTGGAGAGGTGGGAAAGATCTTCCAAGAACACGGTCAGCTTCCGCAAGACACCTTGCATCTGCGCACTGCACCGCTGACCACCCTGCTGCCGGATAGTGCACATCGGACCGCCTTCATACAGGATGTGATCGCCCGGGCGCCGATCCGCTCGGATGCCGCATTGAAGGAGATGGCCCTGGTGGGGACCTATGGTGACGTGGTGCGCATCGTGCGCTTCGAGCGGCGCCGCCGTTCATAGTCCTGCAGGCGGCTATCTTTGCCGCGCTTCCGGCCCTTGCGGATGCTGACCGGCCCCGTAGTTCAATTGGATAGAATGACAGATTCCGGTTCTGTTGGTTGGGGGTTCGAATCCCTCCGGGGTCACTTGAAGCGGCGCGATGAGCGCCGCTTCGCATGAAGTTCCGTTCGCACACCATGCGCATCGACAAGTTCCTCTGGTGCGTGCGCCTCTTCAAAACGCGCAGCCTGGCCACCGAAGCCGTGCGGCGCGAGCATGTGCAGCTGAACGGACGTACGGTGAAGGCTTCAGTGGAGGTGAAGTGCGGCGATCGGGTGGCCGTGCGCACGCCTCCGATCTGGAAAAGCTGGGAAGTACTGGCATTGCCCACATCCCGGGTGGGTGCCAGGCTTGTGCCCACGTTGCTTACGGAGCACACCTCGTTCGAGGAGCTGGAGCGCTTGCAGCTGGCACGGCTGGCCCGCGCGGAACATCGCATTCCCGGAACCGGCCGCCCCACCAAGCAGGACAGGCGCGCCATCGACCGCCTTCGGGGCGCAGAATAAGCCATCGGCCTTCCCATGTTCGGGCATCCGTGGCAGAAGTGAAGGTGGGGAGGTGCGCTTCCATTGCCGACCTTCGGTCCATGCGTTGGATATGCCTCCTTTCGATCTTCTGTACCAATTTCCTGTTCGCGCAGCGGGCCGAGCCGCCCACGCTGGAGTTGCGCACCGGGAAAGTGACGCTGGCACTGCCAGCCCCAGGTACTGGACCGATCCCCCTGGAACGCACGGAGCGCAGCGCTGCACGCGTGCACCGCTTCGTGGTGTTCAGCCAAACCCTGACCGCCGCCGAGCGCGCGAAGCTTGAAGCACAGGGCATTCGCTTTCTGGAGCCGCTCCGTCCGCATGGCTGGCTGGTAGCGTTGCCCGCCAACTGCTCCCGCGCAGTATTGCGCGAAGCGGGTGTGCTGGGCATGGCACCGGTCGCGTTGGAACACAAACTGGACCCGCGTTTGCGCGAAGTGTTCAGCGGCCGGGGCTGGCGCAGGAACGCGCATGCGCTGCTCGTGCTCCCTTGGGCGGACGATACGGGCGCGTTACAGCGGATGCCCCACTTCGGTGAACTGCCCTTCACACCCTTCGGTGCGGAAGGCGGGCGCATCCTGCAACTCAACGGAAGAGAACTGAAGCGGCTATTGACAGCCCCTGCGATCCGCTGGGTGGAGCCCGCCCCCACCGATGGCGAGCCGGAGGACCGGCGCGGGCAGACCTACCACCGCATCAATCCCATACTACCTGTGCCCGGTGGTGCGCCAGGTTTGGATGGCACCGGTGTAACAGTGGTGGTGAACGATGATGGCTACGTGGGTCCGCACATCGATTTCAAGGGACGCACGGAACAAGGCGGCGTAGCCGGTGACCTGCTGGGCGACCATGGCGACATGGTGGCCGGCATTGTGGCCGCTGCAGGCAACCTGGACCCGCGCCAACCCGGCATGGCACCGGGTGCGGACCTCGTTATCCGCCAGTACCAAGGCTCATTGCCGAACACGCTCACCTTGTACCAGAACGCAGGCGCGGTCATCTTCAACAGCTCGTACAGCGATGGCTGCAATGGCGGATATACTTCGGTGACGCGCCTGGTGGATATGGAGATCGTGGACAATCCCGCGATCATCCAGGTGTTCTCCGCTGGCAACAACGGCACCCAGGATTGTGGCTACGGCGCGGGCACCGGATGGGGCAACATCACCGGTGGCCACAAGATCGCCAAGAACTGTATTGCCACGGCCAACCTCACGGACAACGACCTGGTGGTGGCCAGCAGCAGCCGCGGCCCCAGCGCGGACGGACGCCTCAAACCGGACATCAGCGCGTATGGCCAGGGACAGATCAGCAACGGCCCGGACAACACCTACGCACCCGGCGGCGGCACTTCTGCCGCTTCTCCTGGCGTGGCGGGCACACTGGCCTTGCTCTATCAGGGCTGGCGTCAATTGCATGGCGGCGATCCCGCCAGCGGCCTCATGAAGGCCCTGTTGCTGAACACGGCGGATGATGTGGGCAACATCGGTCCGGACTACATATTCGGATGGGGCCGCTTGAACGCCTCCCGGGCATGGCAGGCCATTGTGGATGGACGCCACACCACTGGATCGGTAGATCAAGGCCAGCAGCAACAGCACACCATCGAAGTGCCCAACGGTGTGGGTGAGCTGCGCGTGATGCTCTATTGGATGGACCCGGCAGCCTCCGTTTCCGCTCCCGCGGCTTTGGTGAACGACCTGGACCTGTCCGGTGCGGATCCCGCCCTTACCGTGCACCAACCTTGGGAACTGCCCGCCACACCCATGGCCAGCGTACTTGCCACCCCAGCCTTTCGCGGTGTGGACCGAAGCAACAACGTGGAACAGGTGGCGGTGCTCGCCCCACAGCCCGGCACGTGGACCTTCACCGTCGCGGGCTTCGATGTACCGCAAGGCCCCCAGACCTATTTCCTGGTGTACGAATTCATGCAGGAAGGCCCGGCGATCACCTTTCCCCTGGCCGGTGAGGTGCTGGCCGCGGATGAAATGCATCGCTTTCGCTGGGAAGCACTTCCCGGTGCCTCGGCTTTCAACCTGGACCTGAGTTTGGACGGCGGTGCTACCTGGTCACCGCTTCCAATTGCCACCGCCGAACGTCGGCACCAGGACCTGAACTTCGGCGCCGTGGTGGTGGACAGCGCGTACTTCCGTGTAGAACGCGATGGCCATACGGCGACCTCTGGCCCCTTCATCGTGATGCCTGTTGCGACCAACCTGCAGGTCACCTTCAACTGCCCGGACAGCGCTGGACTGGTCTGGGACCCGGTGGCGAACGCCTCGGGCTACATCCTGCACCAACTCGGCGCGCAGTTCATGGACAGCGTCGGCTTCACCACTTCCACCAGCTTCACATTCCAAGGCCTGCAACCGGTGCATGACGATTGGTTCGCAGTGACCGCCATTGCACCGAACGGCGAACGCACGCGCCGTTCCTTGGCCCTGGCCAGACCACAAGCCTTGGTGGCGTGCATGGCGGAACGGGACCTTGGTGTGAGCAGCCTGGTCTCACCGGGACCATTGGTGGTGAATTGCCAACCCGCCCCGCAGGTGCTGGCCATGGTGCGCAACATGGGGCTGCAGACCGTGAACAGCTTCACCGCAGGCTTTCGCGCCAACAACGCCACGCCCGCCACCCAGTCGTTCAACCAGACCATCCTGCCCGGCGATAGTGCGCTGATCAGCTTCTCCGCACCGTTGACCGGCGTGGTCCCCGGAACCACCAACACATTGCGCATCTGGGCTACCGCAGTGAACGAATCCTTTCCCCCCAATGACACGCTCACCATCACCTTTGTTTCCGCGGTGAACCCGGCTACCCTGCCCTATTTCAACGACCTGGAAGGCATGGCCACCTGCAACATCAACCCGGTGTGCGCACAGGCCTGTACGCTCGGCGATGGCCTGCTCAACGGTGTGAATGGACTGGATGATGACATCGACTGGCGCGTGGATACGGCGGGCACCTCCACCGCCAACACCGGTCCGGCAGCGGACCACACGCTCGGGAATGCGTTCGGCCGTTACCTGTACATGGAAGCCTCAGGCAATTGCTTCGGCCGTGTGGCGCACCTCTATACACCCTGCGTGACGCTGCCCGGACCGGGCTCGTATGCACTGGGCTTTTGGTACCATCAGTACGGAAGTACACAAGGCGAACTGCACGTGGATCTGATCGTGAATGGCGTGGTGCAGGAGGACATCGTGCCACCTGTGATCGGCGACCAGGGCGACCAATGGCGGCAGGGCACGGTGGACCTGACACCCTTCGCAGGCCAGACCGTCACCGGCCGCTTTCGCGGCATCACTGGCACCGCGCACTACAGCGATATCGCACTGGATGACATCGGTTTCTGGCCCTTCACCGGTGTGGCGGACCATGGCACCGCCCCGCTTCGGGTCACACCCACGGAACAGGATGGCGTCTTCCTGCTGCATGCGGAACAGCCGATCGCTGCGGATGGCCGGCTGCACGTGTTCGATGCCACAGGCCGCCTGGTGCGTACCACACCCGTGCAAGGCATGCAACAGGTCCGCATCGACCTCAGCCAGGCCGCGCCGGGGCTCTTCGTGGTGCACCTGAGCACGGGTGCGGAAACCCGCCATGCCTTGGTGGTGCGACCCTGATCCGCTTAACAGGATCTAACTTTCCTTCACAGCAGCCCCCCGGCCAGGCAGGATAGTTTCGTTCCCGAAATCGGAACACCATGAAGCTCGCCATTCAGTTCCCCGCGCTTGCCTTTGCCATTTCGCTCCTACCCCTTCCGGGATCCGCACAAACAGACAGCCTGAAGCGTACGGTGCGCATTGAGATCCTGCGCACCGAGAACGGACAGACCCAGCGTGAAGTGATCGAGCTTCCCGAGGGCGATCCCGGCATGGTGGAGGATGCCCTGCGCCAGGCCGGCGTATGGGAGGAGATGGAGCCCGGCAGTGATGAGAATGTGATGATCGATGTACGCCGCCTGCGCTCGGACGGTGGCGTGCTGAAGGACTTGTGCCTGGCCTTCGCCATGCCGGAAAGGGAGCCTTCCAAAGGCATGCTGGGCGTATACACCGAAACGGAGAAAGCCTCCAGGAACACCGGTGGCAAAGCTGGCGCGCGCGTCACCAATGTAGTGGGCGGTTCCGCAGCAGAACGCGCGGGGTTCAAGGAAGGCGACATCATCATACAAGTGGGTGATCAGCCCGTGGGTGATCCGTTCGCGCTTATGAATGCGGTGCGCGCGCATGCCCCCGGTGATGAAGTGAAGATCACCTGGTACCGCGGCACACGCAAGATGACCACCAAGGTGGAACTGGATGCGGCCGAACCCGAATGGAGCTTCGAGATGCCCGAGCCACCCCTGGCACCGATGCCACCCATGCCACCCGGCACCCGTTACTTCACCATACCCTTTGACACCCTCTCGGGTGCGTACCTGGGTGTTTCAGGTGAGGATGCCTCACCGGCCGGTGCGTTGGTGAATGAAGTGACACCTGGCTCGGCAGCAGATTCCATGGGCTTGCGTGAAGGGGATGTGATCATGGTGGTGGACGGGGTCGAGATCAGTGGCTTCCAGGTGCTTGCCGAACGCATCGGTGCGCATAAACCGGGCGAAACGGTGCGCATCACGGTCCAGCGTGATGGTGGAACGAGGGAAATGAGCGGTATCCTCGGCCACAGCCGCATGCGCATGAACAGGTCGTTCAATTTCAACTTCGACATGCCGGATGCTGCGGTCACGCCCTACACCCTGGGCATGACGGAACGTGAGCGCGATGAACTGCAGCGCGAAATGGACGAGTTGCGCCGCGAGATGGAACAACTGCGCCGCGACCTGCGTGGGGATGTGATGCGGCGCACCGTGGTGCTGATGACCACGCAGGAACTCAGCCCTTCCGAACAGGACATGCTGAAGCGCAATGGCGCAAGCGGTCTGGAACGCCAGTTGGACCTGCCCGGTCTACAGTGCGACCCCAACCCCAGCCAGGGTAATTATCAACTGCGTTTCGATGTGCCCGAACGGGGCGACCTGGTGGTGGATGTGCACAATGGCAAAGGCGAACGCGTGTACCACGAGACCATCACCGGCTTCAAGGGGCGATACGAGCGCATGTTGGACCTGAGCGATATGGCCAACGGCGCGTATTATTTGGTGATCACGCAGAACGGCCGGAGCGTGGCGCGCAAGCTCATGAAGCAGTGACCTGGGCGGGGGTGATGTAGCTTGCACCAGCAAGCCCATCGCCTATGAACACCGTCATCCGCCTGCTCATCGCCACCATTGCGGTGCTGGTCACCGACCTCATCCTGCCCGGCGTGCACGCCGACGACTTCCTCACCGGACTGTTGGTGGCGGTGGTGCTCGCATTGCTCAACACCTTCCTGAAGCCGCTGTTGATCCTGCTCACCCTGCCGGTGACGCTGGTCACCTTGGGCCTCTTCCTGCTGGTGATCAACGCGGCCATGGTGCTGCTGGCCGCCGAGATCGTGCCCGGCTTCGTGGTGGAGAGCTTCTGGTGGGCCCTCGGATTCAGCTTGGTGCTGTCTCTTGTGCAGGGTTTTCTGTCCTCGCTGGACGGCCGAACCCAGCAAGGTCAGCCCTGAGCAAGTTCTCAGTTATCACCGTCCAACAACCTGCCCAGCCCACCCAGCACGCTGCCTTCCTCGCGTCCCTTGCCACCGGCCCGCGGAGCAGCGGCAATGATGTTATCCGCCAGCCGGCTGAAGGGCAGCGATTGGATCCACACATGGCCCGGCCCACGCAGTGTGGCGAAGAAGAGGCCTTCGCCTCCGAAGAGCGTGTTCTTGATGCCACCCACGAACTGGATGTCATACTCCACGGTCTGGGTCATGGCCACCAGGCATCCGGTGTCCACCTTCAGCGTTTCGCCGGGGGCCAGGTCGCGCTGCACGGTGGTGCCGCCCGCATGGATGTACACCTGACCATCGCCCTCCAGCTTCTGCATGATGAAGCCTTCGCCACCGAACAGCCCGGCGCCCAGCTTCTTCTGGAAGGCGATGCCGATGCTCACGCCCTTGGCCGCGCAGAGGAAGCTGTCCTTCTGGCAGATCAGGCGCTGGCCGTAGTCTCGCAGATCGAGCGGCATGATCTTGCCCGGGTAGGCCGCCGCGAACCAGGCCGTTCGGCGCACCTGGCTCTGGTTGGTGTAGGTGGTCATGAAGAGGCTCTCGCCGGTGAGCACACGCTTGCCCGCGCTCAGCATCTTATCCAGGAAGCCCTGCTGTTGCCCGCGGCCATCACCGAAGATGGTCTGCATGGCGATGCCCTCATCCATCATCATCAAGGTGCCGGACTCGGCCACCACGGTCTCACCAGGGTCGAGTGTGATCTCCACACATTGCATGTCGTCACCAACGATGCGGTGATCGAGTTCGTGGGCGGTGCGCTCCATGGTGTTCCGGGTCATGTGTTGATGATGCAAAGCTATCCCGGACAAGAGCCGCAGCCCTGCCGCCCATCCCGTACTTTAGCCGTTCAAGCAGCAGCACCATGCCCTTGACCGCCCCCCGCAAGTTCGCCACTGCGCCGGCCCACCCGCCCGATCAGCATACCCTGCTGAAAGCCTGGGAGCTGATGTGCACCGCCAAGGCGATGACCGATCTGTACGAGGAACACTTCAAGCTCACCAGCAAGTACGTGCATGCCACCAGCCGCGGGCACGAGGCCATCCAGCTCGCCCTGGGCATGCAGTTGAAGCCGCAGGACTATGTGGCACCCTACTACCGCGACGACAGCATCCTGCTGGGTATCGGCATGGAACCCTACGAGCTGATGCTGCAGCTCTTGGCCAAGCGGGACGACCCCTTCAGCGGCGGCCGCACCTATTACGGCCACCCCAGTTTGCGGCGCGACGGCATGCCGCGCATCCCGCACCAGAGCAGCGCCACCGGCATGCAGGCCATACCCACCACGGGCATCGCCCTGGCCCTGTGGTACAAGGAGCAGGCCGGCATCGCGCACGACCTCAACGGATCACAGGAGCAGGACGCGCCCATCGTGGTGTGCTCGCTCGGTGATGCGTCCATCACCGAGGGCGAAGTGGCCGAGGCGTTCCAGATGGCCGTGTTGAAGAAGCTGCCCATCATCTACCTGGTGCAGGACAATGAGTGGGACATCAGCGCCAGTGCGGATGAGATCCGTGTGGGCGATGCCACAGCCTACGCCAAAGGTTTCCCCGGGCTGGAAACGCGCACCATTGACGGGGCCGACTTCATCGAGAGCCATGCCACCCTGAAGGAGGTCATCGCTCTCGTGCGCAAGGAGCGCCGCCCCTTCCTGGTGCACGCCAAGGTGCCGCTGCTCAACCACCACACGAGCGGCGTGCGCATGGAATTCTACCGCAGCCCGGAGAACCTCGCCGAGCACCGCAAGCGCGACCCCTTCCCCCGCTTCTTCCAGCAATGCCTGGACAACCGGCTGCAGTTCGACGGGTTGAAACAGATCGAGCAGAAAGCCATCGCCCGCGTGAAGGCCGATTTCGAGCGGGCACGTGCGGCGGAAGACCCCACCGCGGAGGACCTTGTCACACACATGTTCGCCCCCACCCCGGTGACCGAGGAGAAGGGCGAACGCGCACCGAAGGACCGCGAGCCCACCGTGATGGTGGATTGCGCGCTATTCGCCATCCGCGAATTGATGCAGGAGGATCCCCGTTGCCTGCTCTACGGGCAGGATGTGGGCGCGCGGCTCGGCGGCGTTTTCCGCGAGGCCGCCACGCTCGCCCGCGACTTCGGCGACCACCGCGTGTTCAACACGCCCATCCAGGAGGCCTTCATCATCGGCAGCACCGTGGGCATGAGCGCAGCGGGCCTGAAACCGATCGTGGAGGTGCAGTTCGCCGACTACATCTGGCCGGCGCTCAACCAGCTCTTTACAGAGGTCGCACGCTCGTGCTACCTCACGGTGGGCAAGTGGCCTGTGAGCAGCATCCTGCGCGTGCCCATCGGCGCATACGGCAGCGGCGGCCCCTACCACAGCAGCAGCGTGGAAAGCGTGCTCTCCAACATCAAGGGCATCAAGGTGGCCTACCCTTCCACGGGCGCTGACCTGAAAGGATTGATGAAAGCGGCCTACCACGACCCCAACCCCGTGGTGATGCTGGAGCACAAGGGATTGTATTGGAGCAAGATCAAGGGCACGGAAGAGGCGAAGAGCATCGAGCCCAGCGCGGACTACATCATCCCCTTCGGCAAGGCGCGCATCGTGCAAGAGGCCTCAGCGGAAATGATCGCGAAAGGCGAAGCCGCCGTGATCGTGACCTATGGCATGGGCGTATACTGGGCCAAGGCCGCAGCAAAGGAATACCCTGGCCGCCTCACCATCATCGACCTGCGCACCTTGGTACCGATGGACGAAGACACCGTGATGACCCATGTGCGCAGCCACGGCCGCTGCCTGGTGGTGACCGAGGAGCAGTTGACCAACAGCTTCGCGCAGGCGGTGGCCTCACGCATCGGCGATCAATGTTTCGAAAACCTGGACGCACCGGTGCGTTCGTTGGGTAGCGTGGACATGCCGGCGATCCCGCTCAACAGCACATTGGAAGCGGCCATGATCCCAAGCGCGGAAAAGGTGGCCGCGGCCCTCAGGGAACTGCTCGCGTACTAAGGCCGTGGAGGAAGGCCACATCACCGTTCGACGTACCGCCCGCTATTTCACCATGGGCGATGAGCGCCAGGCCACACGGCTCTGGATCGTGTTGCACGGCTATGGGCAGCTGGCGCGCTATTTCCTGCAGAACTTCGAAGGCCTGGAGCGCGACTGCCTGATCGTGGCGCCCGAGGGCCTGAGCCGCTATTACACTGACGGCACCTTCGGCCGTGTAGGCGCTTCCTGGATGACACGGGAGGACCGCGAATTCGAGATCGTGGACCAGGCGGAATACCTCAACGCGCTGTACGACGTGCATACCGAGCGCGCCACACGCATCAAGACCACACACCTGCTGGGTTTCTCACAAGGCGTGGCCACGGCCGCGCGCTGGGCGGCAGGCTTCGATCGGCCGTTCGACCAGCTGGTTTTCTGGAGCGGCACGCTGCCGCCGGAACTTCCCTCCTCGGCAGCCGCCGCGCATTGGAAGCAGGCACGCATAGACCTGGTGCACGGCGAACAGGATAAACTGACCAACGGAGAGGTGCTCCATGGCAATGTGGACCTGTTGCGCAGGCTTCACCTGGAGGCCCAAGTACACCGCCATCCCGGCGGGCACGCCTTGGACCGCATCATTCTGGAGCGGCTACTTCAAGGCTGACAGCGGCTCAGAACATCACCGGATCGCTGCCCTTCCACCCCAGCACCTCGTCGATGCGCTTCACCGCCACGGCATGGTAGAGTGGACGAGCTTCAGCATAAATGACGCGCGCGGTCTCCTTCCCCTCAGGCGTGGCCATGAGGCCTTCATAAAGCGGCGTCAGGAACTTCCGACGGCCCACAGTGGTAAGGAACTCCTTCAAGCGTGGCTTCGCCGGGGCATAGTTGTAGGCCACGCATTGCTCCAGCCATGCGGCGAGCACCTCCATGTTGCCGGTCGCTGTGAAACCGAAGGCCGCATCCAGGTCCTTCATCATGGCAGGGGAAAGCGGCTTGGGCAGGTGGCGCACGAAATGGATCCATTGAAAGGTGACCCAGTCCTTGGTATTTAACTGCTTCGCAGGCGTCCCGTTCTTCAGGCGCACCAACTGCTCGTCCACCAGCACGAATCCTTCCGCAGCCGGAATGATAAGGTCCTTGGGAAGTCCGGGGCTGTAGACCCATTGCTGCACATCCACCACCACCCCTTCCGGCTTCAGCAGTTGCTCATCCAGGTATGTCAGGAAGCGCTCCGTGGTCATGCTCTGGAAGGCGAACGTTTCAAAATACCTGCGCAGGAAGGCGTCGAACTTGGCGCGGCCCACCTTCTCCTCCAACACGCGCAGGAAGGCGTACCCCTTTTCGTACGCGATCTCCGAGGTACCCTCGTCCGGATCGCGGCCGGCCAATGACAATTTCAATCGCGTGTCCTCTGGATGCACACCCGCATCGATCTTCTCTACCGTGTGCAACAGGTCCTGGTAACCCAGCTGGTCCAGCATGCGGGCGTACTCCTCACCGAAGATCCGCTCGCTGATGCGTTTCTCGAAGTACACGGTGAAGCCTTCGTTCAGCCAGAAGTCGTCCCAGGTGGCATTGGTCACCAGGTTGCCGCTCCAGCTATGCGCCAGCTCATGCGCGATAAGCGCCGTGAGCGAGCGGTCTCCCGCGATGATGGTGGGCGTGGCAAAGGTGATTCGGGGGTTCTCCATGCCCCCGTACGGAAAGCTCGGAGGAAGCACGATCACATCATACCGCTCCCAACGGTACGGGCCATAGAGTTCCTCGGCTTCGGTGAGCATGCGCTCCATGTCGGCGAACTCCCAAGCGGCCTTTTCAAGTGTAACGGGCTCGGCATACACACCGGTGCGCGGGCCCAGTTCCTGGAAGGTGAAGTCGCCCACGGCCAGCGCGATCAGGTACGCAGGTATCGGCTGCTCCATGCGGAAGCTGTACAGCCCATCCGCCGAACGCTCGCGCGGATTGCTGGCGCTCATGACCGCCATAAGGCCTGCGGGCACCTGCACCCGGGCGTTATAGGTGATGCGGATGCCCGGACTGTCCTGAATGGGGATCCAGGTGCGCGTAAGGATGGCCTGGCCCTGGGTGTAGAGGAAGGGCGACTTGCCCCCGGCGGTCTGGCGTGGCCCCAGCCACTGTAAGGCGGCTGTTTCCGCACCCGTCCGGTAGTGGATGCGCACGGAATCGCAGCCTGCTGGAAGACGCACGGTAAGCGCGCGTCCGAAACCGGTCTCCTCACCCACGGTGAACTCGAGGTCCTTGCCTGAAGCATCCTGTACGCGCGTCACCTCCGGCCCATCGGTATCGAACACCACCTGGTCCGCATGAGGAGCTTGCAGCTTGTAGGCCGCAACGCCTTCGATGCGCCGGTTGTCCATGTCCACCCGGATGTCGAGGTCCAGATGGGTGATCACCGCCTCATTGGGCCGGGCATGGCTATGGGGGTCCATGAGATAAGTGGCTTCGGGTGGCGCACTTTCCTGCTGTTCTTCCGCCGTGGAGCAGGCGAACAGGAAAATGACGGCCAGAACGCTGCTCAGCGCGTGTGCAGGTCGCATGTGTAATGTACCGGAGGGTGGGCGAAAGTAGAGGGTAGGAACGGAACCGGTCCGCTATTCAATAGGGCCGGCGCACTATTCGTCCCAGAGGCACCATGGCATCCGCGATCTGTCCGGTTGAGCTCCTACCCAACGGGTATAAATGAAGGGTCGCCACTCGGGCGACCCCTTCTTCTGTACCAGTCGGGGTGACTGGATCCGGACCAGCGACCCTCCCGCCCCAAGGCGGGATGCGCTACCGGGCTGCGCCGACAACCGCTTCGATCATCATTCAATGAAGAAGGCCGCCCTTTCGGCGGCCTTCTTCTGTACCAGTCGGGGTGACTGGATTCGAACCAGCGACCACTTGCACCCCATGCAAGTGCGCTACCGGGCTGCGCTACACCCCGAGGGGGCGCAAATGTAGGTATCCGGCCGGTACGCCCCATGCAAGGATCGTCTCCCGCTCCAAGACCGGCTCAAAGCCGCTCCAGGTAGCAGAGGACCGCAAAGCAGGCCAGTGCCACATAGATGGCTATAGGCACCAGGCTGTCGCCGTATTTGCGCAGGATGGAATTCATGACATCGGCAGGATGTGATACAAAGCTCGCATCGTGCGCGACCCAAGGTCATGGCCGGAATGTGAAGCTTGAGTGAATTGTGAACAGGCCCTGTTCGCGTCCGGGCCATGCGCCGTTCACCCCTTGCAGCGAACCGGTCATCCGATCGGGTGTTATAGGGGCCGTTGCCCATCTAGTTTTGCGCCCCGCCGGACCGATCTTCATGCCCAGCCGTATCCTTCGCACCCTACTGCCATTCCTTGCGCTGTTCCTTGCCGGTGCCACAAGCGCCCAGCAGCGCTACACCATAAGCGGCTATGTGAAGGACGCCAGCAGTGGCGAAACGCTCATCGGCGCCAACGTCTACATCAAGGAGTTGATGAAGGGCACCTCCACGAACACGTATGGCTACTACTCCGTCTCGGTGGAGCCCGGCACATGGACCGTGGTGGCCAGCTTCGTGGGTTATGAGGATGTGCAACGCAGCGTGACCCTGAACAGCGACCAGAAACTGAATCTGGAGCTCAAACCCACGGCCATCATGAGCGAGGCCTTTGAGGTGGTGGGGGAACGCCGCCAGGGCAATACCGAGGGCACGGACATGGGCCGTGTGGAGCTCGATGTCCAGCAGATCCGCACGCTGCCCGCACTGTTTGGCGAGGTGGACCTGCTGCGCACCCTGCAGTTCCTGCCCGGGGTGCAAAGCAACGGCGAGGGCAACAGCGGTTTCTACGTGCGCGGTGGCGGGCCGGACCAGAACCTGATCCTCCTGGACGAGGCCACCGTGTACAACGCCAGCCACCTCTTCGGCTTCTTCAGCGTGTTCAATGCGGACGCGGTGAAGAACATCGAGCTCATCAAGGGCGGCATCCCGGCCAACTACGGCGGCCGCCTCAGCTCGGTGCTGGACATCCACATGAAGGAGGGTAACAACCGCAAATTCCATGGCGAGGGCGGCATCGGCCTCATCAGTTCGCGCCTTACACTGGAGGGCCCCCTTGTGAAGGAGAAGGGCTCCTTCATGATCAGTGGGCGCCGCACCTACATCGATGTGCTCACCCGGCCGTTCGTGAGCGAGGGCAGCCAGCTCTCCGGCAGCGGCTACTACTTCTACGACCTCAACGCCAAGGCCAACTACACCCTCAGCGACAAGGACCGCCTTTTCCTCAGCGGCTACTTCGGGCGCGACGTGTTCGACTTCTCCGGCCTCAACCCTGGCGACCCCAAGTTCCGCATCCCCTGGGGCAATGCCACGGTGAGCGCGCGCTGGAACCACGTCTTCGGGCCCAAGCTTTTCCTGAACACCACGGCCACCTTCAGCGACTACAACTTCGAGTTCCGCGGTGGGCAGGACCAGTTCGCTTTCAGCCTCTTCAGCGGCATCAAGGACTACGGGTTGAAGATGGACCTGAACCACTACGCCAGTGTCCGGCATAACCTGAAGTACGGCCTGCAATACATCCGGCACGCCTATACCACCAGCACGGTGGAGGTGGCAAGTGGTGACGTGGACTTCAACATCATCCCACCGCCCAAGTTGTACGCACACGAATTCGCCGCCTATGTGCTGGACGACTTCGATGTGACCGACCAGTTGCGCGTGAACTTCGGGCTGCGTGCCAGCGGCTTCATGCACGTGGGCCCGTTCGACTACCTGCTGCTGGATGACCGCAACGCCATCACCGGCGAGGTGAACTATGCCCGGGGCGAACGGGTGAAGACCTACGCCGGCCTGGAACCCCGCGTGGCCGCCCGCTACCGGCTGGACGGCAGCAGCAGCCTGAAGGCATCGGTGATGCGCGCCTACCAGTACGTGCACCTGGCCAGCTTCACCAGCGTTGCACTGCCCACGGACGTCTGGATACCCAGCAGCAGCAACGTGAAGCCGCAGGAGTCCATGCAGTACGCCGCTGGCTACTTCCGCGACCTGGTGGACCACACCTGGGAGACCAGTGTGGAGCTGTATTACAAGAGCATGAACAACCTGGTGGAGTACGCCGAGGGCGCGCAGCCGCAGGGCAATGGCAACGTCAACTTCGACACGCAGCTCGTCTTCGGCGATGGTTACTCCTATGGCGCCGAGTTCTTCGTGAAAAAACGCACCGGCCACGTGAACGGCTGGGTGGGCTACACCTGGAGCCGCACCATGCGCACCTTTGATGACATCAACGAGGGGCGCGAGTTCCCCAGCCGCTGGGACCGCCGCCATGACCTGAGCGTGGTGGTGGCCTATGAGCACAGCAAGCGCTGGCATTTCGCCGCCACCTTCGTCTACGCCACCGGCCAGGCCGTTACGCTGCCGCAGAACCGCTACTGGGTGGAAGGGCGCCTGGTGAGCGAGTTCACCGACCGCAACGGCTACCGCATGGAACCCTACCACCGTCTGGACATGGCCGCCACACTGAAGAACAAGGAGACCCGCGAAGTGAAGGACCTGGAGACCGGTGAGATGAAGGAGGTGCCGCGCAGATGGCGCAGCAGCTGGACCTTCGGCATCTACAACGTGTACAACCGGATGAACCCCTACTTCATCTACTTCACCACCGAAGGCACGCTGGCCAGTGGCAACCTGCGGCCCGTGGCCAAACAGGTCTCGCTCTTCTCCATCCTTCCCTCCGTCACCTGGAACTTCAACTTCTGACCATGCGCCGCACCCTCATAGCCCTGCTGGCCCTGGCCATTCTGCTCCCTTCCTGCGAGAAGGAGATCGTGGTGGAGCTGCCCGATGCACCCATGCGCTACGTGGTGGAAGGCACCATTTCCCCCAACTCGCCCCCGCTCATCATCCTCACCAAGACCCAGAGCTGGTTCGATCCGCTGGACATCAACGCCATCGCGGGCATCTTCGTGAGCGGTGCCACCGTAACGGTGGATGCCGGCAGCGGCCCCATTGCGCTGGACCAGATCTGCAGCGGATCGCTCACCGCCGAACAGATCGCCCAGGCGGCGGAGCTCACCGGCCTTTCCGCCGACCTGCTCGCTGCAGCGGACATCTGCATCTACACCAAGCTCGACCTGAGCCTGCTTGGCCAGATCGGCACCACCTATGCCCTGCGCATCGAGGTGGGTGGCGAAACGCTCACCAGCACCACCACCATCCCCAACCCCGTGCCGCTGGATTCGCTCTGGTTCAGGCTGGCGCAGCAGCAGCCCAATGACGACAGCCTTGGCTTCATCTGGGCGCGCTTCACCGACCCGGACACCATCGGCAACTACTACCGCTGGGCGCACCGCCGCATCAACCTGGGCAGCGATGGCGAGCCCAAGGACGCCACCTTCATCCCGGCCTCCTTCAGCACCTTCGAGGACCGCTTCATCAACGGCCTCACCTTCGACTTCAACCAGAACCGCACCGCCGCACCCTTCAGCAGTGCCTTGGATGATGAGAACGAGGAGGCGGGCTATTTCAAGCGCAACGACACGGTGGTGATCCGCTTCAGCAGTCTGGGGCGCAGGGAGTATGACTTCTACACCTCCATGGACCTGAACGTGAACAGCCAGGGCGACCTCTTCAGCAACCCCGCCAACGTGAAGAGCAACATCTCCGGCGGACTGGGCGTGTGGGCGGGCGTGGCCAATTACGTGGACACGGTGGTTTGTGTGCCGTGAGGCCGCCCTATCAATGACTTAGCGGTTGGTGGTGATGAGGGTCACCTTGGCCAGTGCAGTGACACCCTACTTTTGGCGCCCATAACGCCATGAGCACCACCCCCGAACACGTGAAGTGCCTGATCATCGGATCGGGCCCCGCCGGATACAGCGCCGCCATTTACGCCGCACGCGCGGACATGAAGCCCGTTCTTTATGAAGGGCCCCTGCCGGGCGGCCAGCTTACGCAGACCACCGAGGTGGAGAACTACCCCGGTTATCCGGATGGCCGCACCGGCCCCGAGATGATGGAGGACCTGAAGAAGCAGGCCCTGCGCTTTGAGACCGATGTACGCCACGGGTGGGTGACCAAGGTGGACTTCAGCGGCCCGGTGCACAAGGTGTGGGTGGATGATACCAAGGAAGTGCACGCCGACACGGTGATCATCAGCACCGGTGCCAATGCCAAATGGCTGGGCCTGCCCAACGAGATCCGCCTGCGCGACAGTGGCGGTGGTGTAACGGCCTGTGCCGTGTGCGACGGCTTCTTCTACCGCGGCCAGACCGTGGCCTTGGTGGGCGCCGGCGACAGCGCCTGCGAAGAGGCCACCTACCTGGCCAAGCTCTGCCCCAAGGTGTACATGCTGGTGCGCAAGGATGAGTTCCGAGCCAGCAAGGCCATGGTGCACCGCGTGGAGAACACCCCGAACATCGAGGTGCTCTTCAACACCGAGGTGAAGGATGTGATCGGTGCGGACAAGGTGGAAGGCCTGACCATCGTGAACAACAAGACGAGAGTGGAAAGCCGCCTGGACGTCACCGGGCTCTTCCTGGCCATCGGGCACAAGCCGGCCACGGACATCTTCCAAGGCTGGCTGGACATGGACGAGCAGGGCTACATCAAGCACAAGCCGGACAGCACGCACACCAATCTGCCCGGGGTTTTTGTGGCCGGCGATGCGGCGGACAAGGTGTACCGACAGGCCATCACCAGCGCGGGCACCGGCTGCATGGCCGCCCTGGATGCCGAGCGCTGGCTGGCGGCGCAGGGCAGGCACTGAGGGCCGACCTCGGGTCCGGGAGCCGGTCGATCCGTTCCTATTACCGCATTTTTAACTTTTCATGTTAAATTAGCGGTGTAAGTACGCTGCTCATGTTGACCCGCATCCTCCATTCCAAAGTCGAGGACCAACTCAGGAGCTTCCCTGCCGTGGCCCTGTTGGGCGCCCGCCAAGTGGGGAAGACCACGCTGGCACGAAGCGTGACCGCGGCATATGGCAGGCAGGTGGTCCATCTCGACCTTGAATCGCCCGGCGACGCAGCCAAATTGCGTGATGCGCAAGCCTACCTGGAAGGGGTAAGCGACAAACTGGTGGTGATCGACGAGGTGCAGCGCATGCCCGAGCTATTCCCTGTGCTGCGTTCGCTCATTGACCGGGATCGACGCAAGGGCCGCTTTTTGCTGCTTGGTTCATCCTCAGAAGTGATCATCCGGCAGGCAGCTGAATCACTCGCTGGTAGGACCGCCTATCTGGAACTGTTCCCATTTCATGTGTTTGAGACCGGCATGGACCAATGCGACAGGCTCTGGCTGCGCGGGGGATTCCCGGAAGCCTTCCTTGCCCGAAGCCACGCCGAAGCCTTCAACTGGATGGGCCACTATATGCGCAATGTGGTGGAGCGCGACCTCTCCCTTCTGGGACTGAACGCCCCTGCACGGAACCTGCGCGCGCTGCTCACCATGCTGTCCTCGGTGCATGGTCAACCGCTGAACATGAGCATGCTGGGCAAGTCGCTCGGCCTTTCGGTAACCACCATCAAACGCTACCTCGATCACTTTGAACAAGCCTACCTCATCTTCAACCTGCCGAGCTTCCATACCAACACGCGAAAACGGCTCACGCGCACCCCGAAGACTTATCTGCTGGACAGTGGCATGCTGCATGCGCTGAACGACCTGCATTCCATGGATGCCTTGCGCGGACACGCATTGGTCGGCAATTCATGGGAGGGATTCGTCATCCAGCAGGTCCGGTCGTGGCTGAACGATCCCGGCCGCATCCATTACTTCAGGACCATGGATGGATCGGAACTGGACCTGGTCATTACACGCGGGAACAAGGCCGTAGCCGCCCTGGAGATCAAAACCACCAATTCACCCTCCTTGAGCAAGGGCAACCAACTGGCCTTTGATGCCGTGGGTGCGAAGAAGCGGCTCATCGTGACCCCCAGCGCCGATGACCATCCATACGGCGATGGCATCACGGTATGCTCACTACCCACCTTGTGGCAGCACTTGGAAGGGGTGTGAATTGCCGACCGTTGGCAGCAGCATGAAGAAGGCGGCCTCGATGGGCCGCCTTCCTCGCATTAGGGATCGTTCGCTGCTTACTTCTTCAGATCGAAGCGGTCCAGCTCCATCACCTTCACCCAGGCCTTCACAAAGTCCTTCACGAACTTTTCGCGGCCATCGTGCTGGGCGTACACCTCGGCGATGGCGCGCAATTGCGAGTTGCTTCCGAATATGAGATCGACGCGGGTGCCGGTCCACTTCACCGCATTGGTCTTGCGGTCGCGGCCTTCGTAGTTGCCGGTGTGTCCGTTGCTCAGCGCGGTCCACCTCGTGCCCATGTCCAGCAGGTTCACGAAGAAGTCGTTGGTGAGCTGGCCCACCCTGGTGGTGAACACGCCGTGCTTGCTGCCGCCTGTATTGGCGCCCAGCACACGCAAGCCGCCCACGAGCACGGTCATCTCCGGCGCGCTCAGCATGAGCAGTTGCGCGCGGTCCACGAGCATCTCCTCGGCGGGGATGCTGTAGAGCTTCTTCTGGTAGTTGCGGAAGCCGTCGGCCTGCGGCTCCATCACGGCGAAGCTCTCCACGTCGGTCTGCTCCGCAGTTGCATCGCCACGGCCACTGGTGAAGGGCACGGTGATGTTGTGACCGGCATCCTTCGCGGCCTTCTCCACCGCAGCGCTGCCGCCGAGCACGATCAGGTCGGCCATTGAGACCTTCTTCCCGTTCGCGTTGAATTCGGCTTGGATCTTCTCCAGCGTGCCGAGCACCTTGCTCAATTGCGCGGGATCATTCGCCTCCCAGAATCTCTGCGGAGCAAGACGCACGCGAGCACCATTGGCACCGCCGCGCTTGTCGCTTCCACGGAAGGTTGAAGCAGAGGCCCACGCGGTGGAAACGAGTTCGCTCACGCTGAGGCCGCTCGCGAGGATCTTGCTCTTCAATGCGGTTACATCCGCATCGGCGAGTTTAGTTCCAGCGGGAATCGGATCCTGCCAGATGAGGTCCTCCTTCGGCACTTCGGGGCCGAGGTAAAGACTCTTGGGGCCCATGTCGCGGTGCGTGAGCTTGAACCAGGCGCGGGCGAAGGCATCGGCGAAGGCCTGCGGGTCCTTGTGGAAGCGGCGCGCGATGGGCTCGTAGATCGGATCGAAGCGCAGCGAGAGGTCCGCCGTGGTCATCGCGGGTCGGTGCTTCACGTTGGGGTCGTGCGCGTCGGGGATCATGTGCTCCGGCTTCACGTCCCTGGCCAGCCACTGCCAGCCGCCGGCCGGGCTCTTCACCAGCTCCCACTCATAACCGAAGAGCATGTCGAAATAACCGTTGTCCCACTTGGTCGGGTTCGGCTTCCAAGCGCCCTCGAGGCCGCTGGTGATGGTGTCCTTGCCCTTGCCGCTGCCGAAGCTGTTCTTCCAACCGAAGCCTTGCTCTTCGATCGCCGCGCCCTCCGGAGCAGCACCCACATGCGAGTCAGGAGCCGCGCCATGCATCTTGCCGAAGGTGTGGCCACCGGCGGTGAGCGCGACGGTCTCTTCGTCATTCATCGCCATGCGTTTGAAGGTCTCGCGCACATCCCTGCCGCTGGCCACGGGGTCGGGGTTGCCGTCGGGGCCCTGCGGGTTCACATAGATCAGGCCCATCTGCACGGCAGCGAGCGGGTTCTCCAGGTTGCGCTCACCGCTGTAGCGGCTGTTGGGCTTGTCGCTGGTGGCCAGCCATTCGCCCTCGCTGCCCCAATAGATGTCCTCCTCAGGAGCGAAGATGTCCTCGCGACCACCGCCGAAACCGAAGGTCTTGAAGCCCATGCTCTCCATGGCCACGTTGCCGGCCAGCACCAACAGGTCGGCCCAGCTGAGGCTGTTGCCGTACTTCTGCTTCACGGGCCAAAGCAGGCGGCGGGCCTTGTCCAGGTTGCCGTTATCGGGCCAGCTGTTCAGCGGGGCGAAGCGCTGGTTGCCGTTGCCGGCGCCACCACGCCCATCGGCCGTGCGGTAGGTGCCTGCGGCGTGCCAGGTCATGCGGACCATCAGGCCGCCGTAGTGGCCCCAGTCGGCGGGCCACCACTCCTGCGAGTCGGTCATCACTTTCGTGAGGTCCGCTTTCACCGCCTTGAGGTCGAGCTTCGAGAAGGCCTCCCGGTAGTTGAAGTCAGGGTCCATGGGGTTGGACACGGACTGATGCTGGTGCAGAATGCCGAGGTCCAGTTGTTCGGGCCACCAATCCTTATTGCGACGGCCACGGCCGGCCACGGGAAGCGCTTGCGCGCCATGCATCACGGGGCACTTGCCAGCGGACTTGGGGGTGACGCCCTCCAGCGGGGCGCCATGTGGATTCTCGTGTGCCATGGGGGTTCAGGGTTGTGCGGTAAAACTAGATTGAATGAAATGTATTGGAACTAAGTCGTCATTGAAAATGCCTATGCACTTCCGGCGATGACCAGAGGTTCCGGGTACGCAGCGAAGTGACCGCTTGTGCAGGCAGGGGTCCATGACGATCATCAGCACACACGCGCACGTCAGGACCGTGATCTGCCTTTACATTCATGGCACACTTTCCGCAACGCGCGATCGTATGCGCCAGCTGGTCCTTCCGTGCCTCCTACTCGCCATTGCTTCTGTCCGCGCACAGTTCCCCCTGCCCTACTATGAAACATGGGACAGCAGCAGCCTGCTCATCAGCCGGGACACCGCCGCATTCCTTGAGCTCATGCGCATGGACCACCTGCTCGCCGTGGGTCCATTAGCCGCGCGTGAGGTGCGCATCCGGCGCTTCCGCACACTGATGGAGGATGAGTGCTGCACCGATGCCGATCCGGTCTACCTCATCGCGGAGCTGGCCGAGCGGATCGACACCACGCACTGGAGCTATCTGCCTTCCGGCGAAATGGAACAGGTGCGCTTCGCTTTGCAGACCCTTGCCTCGTACACGCTTCCTGATACGTTGCTGCCCTTCACCCATCCCGAGCCGGCCTACCAGCCCCGCTGGATCTGGCGTGCGGAGGGGACGGACCACCGGCTGGTCCTGCAGCGGGTGCGCGTGGATGGCAGCGTGGAGGACGAGTGGCCCTGGATGGAGGTGCGGCGCTCGCGATGCCAGGCCTGGCAACTGGATGATCTCACGTGGGTACGATGCCCCGGTGCAGAGGACACGCTGCGAAGCCTTTCCAACATCGGGATCGAGATCCTGATGAGCCCGCAAGGTCCGGTGCATGTCTTCCTGGACTATTCGCAGACCACCCTGGATGGCTGGGGGCCCTTCCATTGGGCACAACGCAGACCCATGGCCATGATCCATTCCGGTGCGTACCGCTCCATCATCCTCAACTCGGGTGAAGTGCTGGTGCAAAGCGGCGGCCGCTGGCTCTACACCCACCGCGAACCCGTTCGTTACTATGGGGAATGTGATTGCCCGGAGGACGACTGAGCGGCGAGCGGTCATTGTGCGACCTGCCAATCGCTCAAGGTGAGGAAGAAGCGCACCTGCTCGGTGGGTTTGAAGGGAATGTCCCACACGCCTTCATAGTCCACCTGCGCGGGCAGCAACTGCCCTTCCAGCACCTGGTTGTCCACCTTGATGCGGATGTCGAAATCGAGGATGAGCGAGGCGTGCGCGATGCGGTACTCGCGGGCGATCACCTGCATGGTCTCGCGGTCGAACCAGGTCTCCATGCGCTTGATCACGGTGCGGCCGTCGCGCGCCTCGGGCCTGGCGTCCGCACTGAAGACCCAGCAGAGGTGGCCGTTGCGCTCGCCGGCGCGGATGAAGTAGTCATAGTAGGGCACCATCTTCGGGTCGAAGAGCGCGAGCTTGTCGCCGATCATGGGCACGCTGGCGATCTCCTGGCCGGGATTGAACATGAACTTCTTCAGCTCGCTCTTGTACTTGTCGAACTTCGAGGTGCGCACGATCTCCTGCTGGCGCTGAACGATGTTGCACGTGGCCGGTACCCGGCCCTTGGGGAAGAAGACATCGTCGTACATCTCCGCCGTGAGGTAGCGGAAGCTGCCATCCTGGTTCCGCAGGGGTCCGCTCTCGGCCAGGCTGTCCAGCGCCAGCCACACCTTGCCGCCCTCGCGCAGCAACATGCCGCGCCGGTAGAGCCCGGCGGTCTTCCTCTCCTTGCGGTGGTGCACGCGCAGGGCGCTTTCCACGCGGTGCGGATGGCACTTCAAGTTCACGAATGCCTGCTGGAAGGTGGTGTCCTCCATCACCTGCTTCACGAAGTCCTCCACCTTGAAGCCGAGGGCCTGTGCACTAACGGTGAAGGCATCGAGCTGCACGGCCTTCACCACATCATCCTGGGCGTGCAATGCGGACGCGCAGAGCACCAGAATGACGCCGATCCCGCGCATGCTCAGTAGCGCCGAGTAGGGCCCAAACTGGTGTAGAGTTCGTACTTCTTCTTCACGTACATCATGAACTCATACTGCGTGAGGCCCTTGATCACGTGGTCCGGCACGGCGCAGAACTCGATGAAGTCATCGAAGGCCTCATCGTTCAGATTGATGATGTCATATTCCACATACTTGTACAGCAGCTCACGCAGGAGCTCGCGTTTGCGATCCTCGTTCTGCAGTTCGGCCACCAGGCGTTTGCTGCGCTCACGCTTGCTGAACTCCTGGTACAGGAAGGTGATGGGGCTTTGCAGCGCGTTCACGCCGCTGATGCGGTAGTCGCGTTCCGTGTAGCCGAGCTTCTCGATGTCCTTCTGGATCTGTTCCAGTGTGCGTTGCGGCAGCACCTCCACCGCGGCCAGCTGCACCTGCAGGGGGCGCAGGCGGATGGTGACGTGGTACACCGGCTTGGGCACGCTGTCCGCCATGCAGATGGGCTCGGTGCGGTGCCCGATGGAACCCACCAGGATGGTATCCGTGCGCAGGGCCCGCACCTCGAAGGTGCCATCCGGGTTGCCGAAGCCTCCGCTGCGGGTGCGCTTGTTCACGATCATGAGGTCGTAGAACACGTGGTCTTTGGCAGGGCTGATGACCTTGCCTTTGATGGTGACCATGTCCTGCGTGAAGGCGGGAATGGTGAACAGGAGCACGAAAAGGACCGGGAACAGGCGCCGCATGGGTGGCCAAAAGTAGCGGCCGCACCGGGCCAGTACCGTGCCGGAAAAAGGCGAAGGGCCCTCCGGTCTCCCGAAAGGCCCTTCCTGTAAGGTCCTGCGCACCTGTAAGCCGGGTTCTGTTCCCCGCTGCGGAACACGTCCAATGCGGGGTCCCCGTCATTTATCTGGTCCCGATGTCGCCATCGGGATCGATCGACCTACCCGCTGGGACCGGGCGGGCCGCCCTTCACCCCGACAAGTCGGGATCCCCAGCCTATTTGGTCTTTCAGCCCGTGGGGTTTACCAAGCCCCGGATGTCGCCACCCGGGCTGGTGGGCTCTTACTTTCACACGCCGAAGCGCGCTATCCCGCGCGAAGGCGGGCCCACCTTTTCACTTTTACCCGCCGAAGCCTTGGCGAAGGCGGGCCTTGCCAAAACTTCAGCCTAGGGCCTTTCGGCCTGCAGGCAACCTCCCTTTCTGTGGCACTTTCCGTGGCGCCGCCGTTCCCGGCGGCGCCCCTTCCCGTTAGGAAGCACGGTGCCCTATGCTGCCCGGACTTTCCTCCCCCCACCTTGCAGCGGGGAGCGACGGAGCGGTGCGCAGGATGTCAATGAACCTTGTGCCCGTGGTGGAGGATCTCCACCGCGGTGGCGCCATATCCGTAGCGCCTCGGGTCGGCGTCGTCAAAGCGCACGCCCTCGTAATACTCCAGCACCTTCCGCACCTCCTCCCGCAGCACGCCCTCGCCCACGCCATGGATCACGATCAACCGCCGCTTGCGCTCGCGGATGGCCGTGTTCAGCATGCGCTCGAAGTAGTCCAGCTGGAAACGCAGCTTCTCCCCGTCGTTCAGCCCCCGCTCGTCCTCGACGATCTCGTGCAGGTGCAGGTCGATCTCCATGACGTGCGGGTCATCGCCGGCGGTGCCTTTGGCAGCCTTGCGTGAGCTGCCCGGCTGCTTGCGGTCCGCCGCGCGCTTCTCCTCCAGGCGGTCATTACTGGCCACCAGGTGCGCATGGTGGTCGCTCACGCGGGCCAGCGCACGGTCCTTTTCCTGCTCGCGCCGCACCAGGGCCTCAACGGGCTGCACCAGTTCAAACCCTTCGTCCGTGCGCACCACCGCCCTTCCCCGGCCCACCAGCCGCAGCACCACGCCTCCGCCGGCCTCGTCGAGGAAGGCGACGCGGTCGCCCGCTTGAATGGCAGAAGTGCCGGACATGCCGCAAATTTACGGGGCATGCGCACAGCGGTCCTCTGCTTTCTGCCGATCACGTTCAGCCTGCAGGCCCAGAACACCTTCTTTGCCTGCCAGCCGCATGGGGGCGAAGCCGCTGTGAAGGCCATGGTGGAGCAGGAGCTGCGCTTCCCTGCCGTACCGCTGGCGCAAGGGGTGAAGGGCGACGTGCTCACCATCTTCACCGTGGAGGCCGATGGCACCTTGAGGGACCTCCGCGTGTGGCAGGGCCTTCAAGAGGAATGTGACCGGGAGGCGCTGCGCCTGACACGGTTGGTGCAATGGCAACCCGCCCTGTACAATGGCCAGCCGCATGCCGCCGAGCACTACCTGCGTTTCACCTTCGACCCGAAGGCCTACCGCAAGTGGCAAAAGGTCCGTGCCTTGCGTTGCGCGGGCGCGGACACCCTGCCCTCCGCCGCGCCTGGGCCCGTGCTGCAACCGCGCGAGGTGGAAGTGCAGGCCGAGCCCATGATCGCGGGCGGCTACAACGGCTGGAGCGACCACCTTTCGGCCAACCTGCGTTACCCCACCGAAGCCTACCGCCGCGACATCCAGGGCCAGGTGAAGCTGACCTTCGTGGTGGAGACCAACGGGGTGGTGAGCAACCTGCGCGCGGTGGAGGACCTGGGCGGCGGCTGCACCGAGGAGGCCATGCGCATCGTGCGGGGCATCTGCTGGAAGCCCGCCATGAAAGCCGGCAAGGCCGTGCGATCGTTACGCGAGGTGAGCATCCGCTTCGTGATCGCGCCGAAGCAGCGGGAGTGAGCACACACGTCGGTTCATTACCATACCCGCCTGCGCTGTTCGGCGATAGGCGATGCGCGGTCCGTGTTGCCGACCGTCAGCTACACATGCTCATCCACCCAGTGCAGGAAGGCGCGGCCTGGATATCGCCGAGCAAGGATGAATGAGCGTGTGATCAGGTCCGGTCATGACCGCATGCGAAAAAGGCCCCGGTGGGGCCTCTTTCCGTCCGTGTTTCAACCGTTCAAAAGCGCGTGCTCAAGCACACCTTGCGGTACTTTGCCAGGCTTCCTTCGGGCAGGAACACCACGTGGCCGCCGAATTTCATGGTGATCTCGGCGATCTCATCGATGATGTCGTCCAGCACGCCGGGTTCCTTCTGGTCATCCTTCAATGAAACGACGTTGTCGATGACCGTGGCGGGCTGGTAGTAGCCGGTCTCCACATAAAGGGTATCGGCCCGGCCTTCCTGCGCGGCCCGGTAGATGTCGCCCACATCATCCAGGAGTTTCCCAGCGCCCTGGGCCTTGCGGATGTCCTCCAATGCCGACAGTTGGCGTTCGTTGCGCAGGCGCTCGATCTCGGCGTATGCCTTCCCGGTAAGCTCATGGGCCTTGCATCCGTCTGGACTTCCAGAGATGCGGCCGATGTACATGTCCTTGCGGTCGGCCACTTCCATGAAGTAGTCCACCGTCCGGTCATCGCCGGCCAGGATCACCGGAAGCGGCTCCTGCGCATGGATCTGCTGCACCAGCTTGTCCAGGCGGTTGAAGAACTCGCGCATCAGGTTCGCCTCGGCATGGGTGTTCGAGCGTTGGTCGGCGTGGGTGTTGTAAAAGCGGTTCTCGATCGGGAAGCCGTTCGTGGAGCCGAACTCCTCCACCACGTCGCTGCGGTAGCCCTCGATCAACCGGCTCAGGTTGCCGCTCAGGGTAAGGACGTAGTAGTGGGCACTGCTCTGCAGGGCACGCATCAGGTCGCGGGTGGCGAAGTTGCGGTCCAGCACCACCCGGTCCGTGACGGCCACAGGCAGTTGCACCACTTCGGCCATGTCCGGGTTGGCGAACAGCGCCATGCCCTCGAGGTTCCGGTTGTGGTCTATGGTGGCCACGGCGGCATTGATGCGCTCCATCACCGGCCACACATGGCGCTTCTCATACTCGGTCAACATGCGTTCCTCGGCCTGTGCCACCAGGTTCTTCAGGTTGATCGGGTCCTGCGCATTGTCAGGGTGCGTGCGGTGGGTGCTGAGCAGGATGCTCACGCAAGGCTCCTTCTGGATCTTCTTCAGGGCCTTGAGGGTCTTTTTCAGTTCCATGGTCGTGGGGTTGATCGCCGGTGGTCAAAAGGCTTCCGTAGTATGGTACCAAAGTAAGCGTTGAGAAGTTGGGAACCAGACCAATGCTCAGGACGCCAACAAAGAGCAGCTACAACGCGCAACTACCGTTGCTTGTTCGGCCAGTGCGTCGACCGTACGTCATCGCGAGCATGTCCGCGTCTTCGGGGGCTGCGACGCGATCCATTGATCCGTCCGTTGTGAATCGCTTCGGACCCGAGGCCGATCTATCCCAACCTTCGTGGCCTCGGGATCCTCGCGATGACGTGAAGGTTACTGCACCAACAGCTTGCAAGCCGTCATCCGGTTGCCACCCTGCTCCAAGGCCAGCACATACATTCCCGGCACCACGCCATGCAGATCAAAGCGGTTCCTTTCGCCTTGTAGGGGCTGGCTGCGCACTGTTCTACCCAGCGCATCACGCAGGATCAATTCTGAGTTCTTCACCGATCCGCTGATCTCCACGTTCACTTCCGCGCTGGCCGGGTTGGGCCACACGTGCAATGGTGTTTGTGCCGGCTGCAGTTCCTGCACACCTACATTGAAACCGTGCAGGCGGCTGACCATGCGTTGGGCGGGATCGGTGGTGCTGGCATCGCCATAGCCGTGGTAGGACCCCCAT
>JAEUSU010000018.1 GCA_016788635.1 Flavobacteriales bacterium
CACGGCGCTCTCCACCACGCCCTTGGCCTGGTTGATGGCGTTCTCGATCTCGGCCGTGCCGAAGCGGTGGCCGCTCACGTTGATCACATCGTCCACCCGACCGATGATGCGGTAGCGGCCGTCGGCATCGCGCTTGGCGCCGTCGCCAGTGAAATAGTAGCCCTTGTAGCTGCTGAAGTAGGTCTGGCGGCAGCGCTCATGATCGCCCCAAGTGGTGCGCAGGATGCTTGGCCACGGGAACTTCATGCATAGCAGGCCTTCCTGTTCATTCTCGCTGATCTCCTTGCCATCGGCGGTGAGCAGCACGGGCTGGATGCCGGGCAGCGGCCACGCGGCGTGCGCGGGTTTCTCGTCGTTCACACCGGCCATGGTGCTGATCAATATGCCGCCCGTCTCGGTCTGCCACCAGGTGTCCACCACCGGGCATTGGCCTTTGCCGATGTGCTGCTTGTACCAGTGCCAGGCCTCTTCGTTGATGGGCTCGCCCACCGTGCCGATCACTTTCAGGCTATCGAGCGAGTAGGCGAGGACATGGTCCAGCCCTTGGGCCATCAGGCTGCGGATCGCAGTTGGCGCGGTGTAGAAGATGTTCACGCCGTGCTTGTCGATCACCTGCCAGAAACGACCGGCATCGGGGAAGGTGGGCACGCCCTCGAACACCAGGGTAGTGGCACCTGCCAGCAGCGGACCGTAGATGATGTAGCTATGGCCGGTGATCCAGCCCACGTCGGCTGTGCACCAGTACACGTCGCTTTCATCGTACTGGAACACGTTGCGGAAGCTGTAGTCGGTGTACACCATGTAGCCGCCGCAGGTGTGCACCACACCCTTGGGTTTGCCGGTGCTGCCGCTGGTGTAGAGGATGAAGAGCGGGTCCTCCGCGTCCATGATCTCGGCGGGGCAGTGCTTGTCCACGTGGGGCAGCTCGTCGTGCAGCCACACATCGCGGCCTTCCACCATGTTCACAGCCCAGCCCAGGCGTTCGGTCACGATCACCTTCTGCACCGTGGGACAGGTCTCCAGCGCCTCGTCCACCACGCGTTTCACGGGGATCTGCTTGTGCCCGCGGTTCAGGCCGTCACTCGTAAGCACGATGTTCGCCTGTGCATCCTGGATGCGGTCGCTCAGGCTCTGCGCGCTGAAGCCACAGAACACCACGCTGTGGATGGCCCCGATGCGCGCGCAGGCCAGCGTGGCGATCACCAGCTCGGGCACCATCGGCATGTAGATGCAGATGCGGTCGCCCTTCTTCGCGCCGTTGCGCTTCAGCACGTTGGCGTACTGGCACACGCGTTCATGCAGCTCGCGGTAGGTGAGGCGCACGAAGCGTTCCTTGGGGTCGTTCGGCTCCCAAATGATCGCCAGCTTGTTACCGCGCTGCTGCAGGTGACGGTCCAGGCAGTTCTCGGTGATGTTGAGCCTGCCGCCGATGAACCACTTCACATCGGGCTTCTCGAAGTCCCACTGCAGCACCTTGTCCCAGGACTTGTGCCAGGTGAAGCGTTCGGCCTGCGCGGCCCAGAATGCTTCGGGATCGGCGATGCTGCGCTCGCGAGCGGCGTTGTACTCGGCCAGGGTGCGGATGCGTTCGTGCGCCATGGCGGAAAATTATTCATCCAGAGGGTAGCGTCCACGTGTTCTTCAAGGGCTCACACGGAGGCACGGAGGCACGGGGAATGGAGAGACGGCACATGACACAATACCGTGTCTCTGTGCCTCCGAGTGAGATCCCCTACCAGTGTTGGACCACGCCAAGTTCCGATCGCTTCGCCACGCCATGGATGAACGGCAGCACCCCTCCACGGACGGGTGGCACGGAAGTGTCGTTCACCGCATCTTCGCCGAGCCATGAGCAGCAAGGCCATCAAGCGCAAGGCGGAGGAGCACCTGGGCTACGGCCTGCCCAAACAGCAGGCCTTCGACCTGTTGATGGCCGAGTTCCCCGAGGCGAAGCCGAAGAAGGTGGCCGAAGTGCTGCGGTACATGCCCACGCAATGGGCCAGGCAGCGGTATCGCGCGTTGCACCTGGCGCTGCTCGCACTCATTGCTGCTTCGGCGTTGCTGCGCGTGGCGGGACCGATGTGGCAAAATGCCATTCGGTGGGATATGCCCTCGGCCTATCTCTCGCTGGTACCCATCGCATCGTTGCTTGTGGGCTGGAGCATCTACCGATGGCAGGGGCAGGTGTTCGAGTGGGTGGGCTGGGGAAATGTGTTCGGGGCTACAGGGCTCGTCAGTGCATTGGGTGCCTTGGTCAAAGGCAATGGTGACCCCAAGACGATCTTGGCGAGCGCTTTGACGGCTGGCATTGGCGCACTGGCACTTTATCTGGCGCACAAGGTCTTCGCCAAGCCGAAGGTGGAGAAGGATCCCTTGGGTGGGCCGGATCGGGTGGTGTTCCCGGAAGAGCAGTCCTTCCAGCCTTAGTTGATCAGGGCCACAACCGCTCGCGGCTGATCACGTGATATCGTGCTTCGTTTCGTGGTAAGGCCAACGCCGGCGGCCCCGCCATCATCACCGGCACACCCCATGCGGAAAGTCCCCCGCTCAATGCGGCAGGAAGAAACCCCAGTACACGCACCCGGCCAGCATGGGCAGCACGAGGACCAGCGCCGGCAGCAGCGGCCAGCGATCGCCCCGGTGCCGGCGCAGCCGAAGCAACAGCACCACCGCCACCACCAGCAGGAACCAGGGCAGCGCGGCAAGTGGGGGTTGCACATCGCCCAAGCCGAAATAGAAGACCTGCTCCAGGGTGAGCAGCACGCCCACCAGCCCAACCAGGGCCGCCAGCGCAAGACCGGCCAGCACCAGCGGCCAGCTCGTGCGCACCGGGAGCCGCCGATACCGACGCACCCCGTTCACGAGCACCCACACACCGAGGATCATGCCCCACAGCACCGCCGCTCCGCCCCAGACCATCAAGCCCCGGAACAGCCAGCGGTCGTGGAAGGGCGTGCGGTAGGCCTGCAGCGCCTGGTAAGCCTTGTTCGGCGGGAAGAGCGACGGCAGGTCCAGCGTGTGTGCGCCCTTCTGAAGTTCCTCGCGCAGGTCGAAGGTGATCCGGTGGTCGTAGTCGTGGTAGAAGGCCAGGTGCACCTTGCCGCTGTCGGGTTCGAAGAGCGTGCTGAAGAAGGTGCCGTTCTCCAGGAAAGCCCGGCTGGCCCGCATGCATTTCAGTACGGACCACGCACCATCCACCGTGGGGGCCACACCGTCCTTCAGCAGGTCGCGGCCTTCTTGCAGCCGGGGAATGGGGATCGCCTCGTGGTCCGTGCCGCCGTGCAACCGCCAGTTCCCTACGGCGAAGTACGGCTCGTCGCCTGTCAGGATCGTGTCGTTCTGCACCACCGCGTAGCGGCCCTGTGCATCGGCCAGGAAGATCATGCTCTTGTGCAGGTGGATCAGGTCATGCGTCCGCAGGAAGGCCACGGCTTCCGGCACATCGCGGCATTGCTCCAGCACGTGGTTGGCCAGGTCACTGAACTCCAGCGCGGGCTTGCCCGGCGAAGGCGCCACGTCCTTCGGCTGCACCGTGAGCCCATCGAACACCAGTCCGGCCTCGTTCATGCCCAGCTGATCGATCCAGGGCATGTACGGGTGGCCTCGCCAACTGCTGAAGTACACCGCGCCGAGCCGTCCGGCCTCGCCGGGCACGAAGCGCACGCGGCCGTCCACGCACCACGAGTCCTCGTTGTTGCCCACGAAGGTGCGGCCGTCGCGTGTGTGCTTGAAGGCGGTGCAGGATGAGGCGGACAGCGGCAACAAGAACAGCAGGAGGAGGATCGTACGCATGCGATGGGATTGCTGGGCGGCTTGGAAGTAACGCAGCATGTCGCGAATTATTCGCGGTCTGGCCATGCCCATGCCCATGGGGATGCTGCCTGCCGTTCCCATAGCCAGAAGGCGCCCAAGAGCGCGACCTGTCGAGCGCGCATCAGCATGCGACACGACCAGGTGGGTGGCTGTAGCGTGAAGGTCACTGGGCATTCATTGTTCCGGAGCGGAAGGAACGTCCCACGCCCCACAGGTCACGTCTGCCTGCGTTCATCCACGATCAATTTGTAGCCCTGCCCGCGGATGTTGAGGATGCGGATGTGCGGGTCACCGGCCAGTTGTTTGCGCAGCTTGGTGATGAACACGTCCAGGCTGCGGCCATTGAAGAAACTGTCGTCGCCCCAGAGCTCCAACAAGGTCTCCCGGCGCTGCAGGAAGCGTTCGGGGTGCGTGGCCAGGCGAAGCAGGAGTTCTCCCGCACGGGGCGATAGCCGTACGGTGCCGCCTGCAGATCGCAATTCGTAGGTGCCGTGGTCGTAGGTGTAGCTGCCGATGGGCCAGGTGGTCCGTTGCACCTGTGGAGGTTGTCGGCTCTTCAGCAGATGGCTCATGCGGGCCATCAGCTCCTCCACGCTGAACGGTTTGCGCATGTAGTCATCGCCGCCCACGGTGAAGCCTTTCACCACATCCTCGGCAAGCACATGTGCCGACAGGAAAATGATAGGCAGGTCAGGTGCCAGGGCACGGATGCGTTCAGCAAGCGTGTAACCGTCCAGGCCGGGCATCGTGATGTCCAGCACGCACAGGTCGAAGGTGTGCTGCTTGAAGCGCGCCAGGCCGGTGGTCCCATTGCGCTCCCACTGCACATCGAAGCCATCGCTGCGCAGCATAGCGGCCGTCAGCGTACCCAGGTCCGCATCGTCCTCCAGGTACAGTATGCGTGCTTCCGCGCTCATGGGTGGGGAATGCGAATGGCGATGGTCGTGCCTTCTGGTCCGGTATGTTCCACCCGTACGGTGCCGCCGTGCAGCGCCACCACTTCGCGCACGAAGCTCAGGCCGAGCCCATTGCCTTTGGCTCCGTAATGCTCACCGGCCGGTGCACGGAAGAAGGGCTCGAAGATGGCGTGCACATGTTCCGGTGCGATACCGGGTCCATTGTCCGTAGCAAGAATGAGGTCCTCCCCGCCAGCTTTGCTCATTGCGATCCGCACCTGCGATGGGTGACCCCCATATTTCATCGCATTGTCAATGAGGTTGGTGAGCACGCGTTGGAATAATTCCGGGTCCACGTTCATCGAGGCGCTCTCGTCCTGCACTTCCACCCTTACCGCGGCACCATGTTCGGCGATCAAGGGTTGGATCTGGGCCAGTACCTCATCGCACAACGACCGCCACGGCACCATGTGCCTTGCCAGCTCAACCTGCCTGTGCTGCAGCCGTGCCGTATCCAATACCGCGTCCACGATGTTGGAGAGCTGGGTGACGGCCTTGCGCATGGGCGCGGTGATATGGGCAGGGGCATGACCTTGTTTCTCCAGTGATTCCGTGGCCACGAACAAGGTGGAGATGGGGATCTTCAGTTCGTGGGTCATATTGCGTGTGAAGCGCGCATGGCTCTGCAGCAACTGCTGGTTGAGCGCGGCCGTGCGCACGAGCAGCACGGTCGTGGAAGTGTAGAGCAGCAGATAGAGCAGCGAGGCGAGGATCGGCCAGGACATGTCGCGCATGATCAGAGGCCTGATGCTGCCGATCACCAGCCGGTAGGTGGTGTTCGGATCAAGGACCGAGGCGATCGCAGGTGTGCTTGATGCGGGGTCGAATTCCGAATGTGCGGGGTATGCTGTGGTCATGCCATGCGTGGTGCGATGGATAGATAAGTGGCCGGATGAAGGCAGCCATGCCAGGCGGACCCGCAGGCCGGCAAAAAGCGCGCTGTCCGCCATTAACTGGAGAGGGGTGCTGGTGGCTTGCGCGCGACCTGCCGGGCTGGGCGCGGCAGTGCGCAGGTCATTCACCACGACATGCGACACATTCGATGAGTTCAGGCTGCGCACCAGCGAATCGAGGTCCAAACCGGCTGTAGCGGAGAACCTGACATTGCTGTTGCGCTGCGGCAACCCCTTCAACAGGTGTGCGATCAGCTCCTGCTCCAATTCCAGGTTCGCTCGCTCGAACAGTTGCTGCCGCCGGCTTTCGTAGTTGGCCCACAACCAATACCCCTGGAAGGTGAGCACCGCCGCCGTGAGAAGGTACAAGAGCCAGCGGCTCCGGTCCGTTGAGTTCGCGCGGTCAGGCATGGGTCGCTTGGTACGGTGGTGCGAAGATCCCACTCGTGTGCCATTAGTGGCAGGTGATTACACACGAGAACGCAAGGTAACGCGGTGTTGTCCAAGTCGGCAGACCGGGCGGGTGATCGTTGCCGCGCAACAACAGGTCACAACCTGACACGTGTGTACACCATGAAGAAGCTCCTTCTGATATCCGCCGCTGCATTGCGCCTGGGTCTCCGCCCAATGCGCAGCTCGAAGCCCATCCCATTGCGCTCGATCCGCTGTTCCGGGCCTTCAAGGAGTGCGACTACAAGTTGATGAAGCCGTTGCTGGCCCCCAACGCACGCATCGCGAACCTGCCTCAGGGCATGAACGACATCATCATGCCGCAGGTGCAGGCCCCATTGCCCACACCCAACCCCTGCACGGTCATCAGCAAGCGGACCAAGGGCTTGGAGACGATGTTCGCGCTGGAGTTCACCTGCTCCGATGGCAGGGAACCGCTACCGCTCCTTTACCCACATCGCGCCCATGATCGCGCCCTGCTCATCGCGCACCGTGATGCGGTACAACCCGGCGGGCAGTTGCTCCGTGCCGATCACCGGCCGTTCATCGGTGGTGCGCTGTTGCAACACCATGCGGCCCGTGGCATCGAAGAGGGTGATGGTGTGCGGGCCGGGTGCGAGATCGAGGGTGACGTGGGTGGTGCCGGGGTTGGGGAAGAGTTCGAGTGTACTACCCACCGTCGATTCGTTCATGCTGAGGGTGAAGCCGCAATCCGTGACGTTCGGTCCAATGAAGGTGAGGTTGTCATCTGTGTAGCAACGCAGTCCACCCCATGGCATGTCCGTAAGGAACCACGACCAGCCGTTGAGGTAGAGGAATGAGAAACCGATCCGTTCCCGCAGCGTATCCGGCGGCATCCAAACCCAATCGCTTTGTTGTACGATGAGTTGACGAAGCGGCACCCCCGCGATCAGCACTGTGGATGTATCGAGTACGGTGATCCGGTTGAACGGGTCATCATCCATGCCCGGACCTGACCAGAACTGACCGGGATCGGCACTGAACCACATCAGGGTATCGAATGCCTCGGGCCATCCACTCCAGACATACACCACGCCATCCGCTTCTCGTGTAAGCAAGGAGCCCGGAACGGTGTAAGAGGTGTAGTTCATGGTGCCAAATGGTGCGATCACGTTCGTCTCTCGCAGCTTCTGTGCAGTGTAGCCGCCAACTGCCGTATCCCCTTCGTACACCACACGCGTGATACCGTGCGATCCGTTGAACATGTCCGCATAATTGAATGTCCAAGTGGCCCCCGGCGGGCACCAGCTTTGGGCGCAGGCCAGTAGGGGCAGCAGGGCCAAGGGTATAAGGCTGGCGCGCATGCTGAACGTATTTATGGAGGAGACGGATAGGAAGGGATCAACGCTGCTTGGCCCTGCGTTTCGCTACCGCTCCTTCACCCACGTCGCGCCCATGGTAGCGCCCTGCTCATCGCGCATCGTGATGCGGTACAACCCGGCGGGCAATTGCTCTGTGCCGATCACCGTTCGTTCATCGGTGGTGCGCTGTTGAAGCACCATGCGGCCCGTGGCATCGAAGAGTGTGATGGTGTGCGGGCCGGGCGGCAGTGTGAGCGTGATTAGATCTTTGCCGGGGTTCGGGAATACGGCAAGCGGAGCAGGTGAGATCGCTTCATACACGCCTACTGTCCCGCTGAACGCCAGGTCATCCACCTTCATGAAGCTGCCCGCCACCGGCGAACCGAAGTTGATGCTCGACACGATCTGGATGTAGGCGGTGTCCGGAGTGTCTGAACTGGAGTAGCTCAGTGGCACTGAGAAGGACTGCCAGGTGCCCTGGCTCCCCGTCACCTCAAGGGATCCGAACGCGATCAGGTCCGTGCTGGAGGTCATGCTGTTCCATTTGCTGAGCGCCACGATGACCTGTCCGGTATCGTTGGGTTGGATGCCGTATTGCCATTGGCCGGTGAGCATGGCCGGGCGTGAAGTGTTCGGGAAACCATCGTTGGTGCCCGATGTGCCCGCGGAGACCCACCCTTGAATAGGCAAGCCGCCACCCATTGCCGCGCGCGAGGTGATCACCGCATGGTAGCTTCCCGGGTTGCCAGGCAACCCCTGTTCCACCGTGGCGCCACCCACCGTTGGGACATCATTGTAGGTGAGCCAACCGACCGGCTCAAGGGTGCCACCCACGTTCACCCAGTTCTCGAAACCGCCGTTGGGGATCTGCGCGGCTACAGTGGATAGCATGCAGGTGAGCGCCAGGGCGGTTTGAAGTTTATGCACTGATCCGTTGTGCCTCATGGAACGAATTCAAATAAGGTCAAGCGAACGCCGACCGGTCCAACCCGCTTTGTCGGATGATCGACATCAAGGTGCCGATGCGAAGTTCCTTGTGATCGGGCACCGGCACCGTGATGGTTGAACCGGGGGTCTGCTTCTGCATGATGATGTGACTGCCGCGCTGCCGCACCTGCTCGAAGCCGTGCCTCTTCAAGATGCCGCAGACCTCGCGTCCGCTCAGGGTCCGCATCACACGGCCACTTTCACGCGGGTCACGAGCACCTCATCATGGAGCCGCTCACGCACCTCGTTAGGCGAGGCGGTCTCAAAGAACAACTCCAGTGCCTCGATCAGGTTGGTGCGCGCTTCTTCGATCGTATCGCCCTGGCTGGCCACGTCCAACTCGGGACACAGCGCCACGTAGCCATCCCCTTCGCGTTCGATGATCGCGGTGAGCTCGCGGGTGGTCTTCATGGCGGTGGCGTGGTTGATGGGGATAGCCCAAAGTTAGGGCGGGGGAAGAGTTCCCCGCCAGGGATGGCAGCGGCAGCTTGCCGATGGCCGGGCCTTGCGGCACCGTGCGGCGAGTAGGCCCGACGACAGGAGGGACCCTGGAGCGCCGGTGACGCTGGACCGGACAAGGCAACTACAGCGGACAGCCCGCCCGGGCGGCCCCATTCACCATTGAACATTCACCATTCGCCTTTTCACCCTTCTCTCCACTTTCACCCTTCTCACCGCTCTCCGGTACCTTCGCATCCATGTCGACTTTCGTCCAAGCCCCGCCCGATCCCCAAGCACAAGTTCAGGGTGGTGGCCGCAGCGTCCCCCTTCGAGGGCCACGATGCCGAAAATTGTCATGGGCGAAGCCAAAGGACCAAACGCTTCCGCTTAGCCGGGCCTTCTTGTAGCAAAGCATGCTTGGCGGATCATCCAGAGCGAGGGCCGGGGTGAAGCAAAAGCGGTGGCCCCTTGCATCAACGGTATACAAAAGGACCGGAGCCGGGCTGACCACACACTTGGATACACGTAGCTTTCCATCGCCCTATCGGCCAAGTTGACCGGTCAGGCTCAGGGAAGCAGCATGGAGTTCATTCACCTATACCGGCAGATCGTACAGGATCAAGCGGCCACCCTGGAAGCCTTGCCGTTCGCGGTCCGCAAGGTTGAGGTCAAGAAGGGCACTGTTATCACAGCCTATGGCGCGGTCGAGAAGAGGGTCTACTTCATTCGTAAAGGGATCATTGAACTGAGCATCGAGGATCCGACCGCGGAGAAAGTGCTTGATTTCTTCTTCGAGAATGAAGTGGTCACCTGTCTCACATCCTTTCTCCTGCAGTCACCATCCGACGTGCAGATGACGGCGCTCACCGACTGCGAGCTTGAGTGCTTCGATCATGACGAAGTGTATTCCAGGTATCCCATGTCACTTGAGGTCAACAAGCTTGGACGTGTTCTTGTTGAACAGGCTTATCTGCGAAAGGCCCGAAGAGAAAAGGACCTGTTGAGCAGGACAGCCGAAGAAATGTACATGCAGCTTCTTGGGGAACATACGGAGTACGTCAAGCAGATCCCTGTGAGCAAGCTGGCCAGGTATCTTGGCATACATCCAGAAAGCCTGAGCCGGATCAGGAAGAGGATCGTCATGCGTTAGGGGTCATCCGGTGGTCTTCTGTTCGATCTGCGCGCCCTATCGGCTGTCGCGAATTAGAACTGGAACCTGACCCCCACGTTGATGAGGAATCCGTTCGAGTAGATCGGTTTGGTGGGGATCTCATCCGCTCTTGCTCCGGTCCCTACACCCCCGGCTTCAATGAAGTAGTTCATGCGTTCATCAAAGAAGAACTCGAAGCCGAACAGGCCATATCCTCCGAATTCGACCGATCGCGAAGAGAACTCTTTGGATGGGAACAGATAGATGGCGCCGCCTTCTCCGTAAACGCGCATGAAGTTCCCCAGCTCGCCGACCTTTTGAACGAAGCCCAATGACAGGTTGGTGTAAGATGACCACGTTGTTTCGGAAGCACTGTTCAAGTGTTCGTTCCATAGGACATTCCCCCTTAGTCTGACCGCCGTCCTCTTATGGGCGAAGTACGGACTGGTCAGGTTGAGGCCTATTCCGAAGTCCTTCTGATGCTGTCCGACCTGGCCACCTATTCCAAAGCCATTGCGGAGACCATCCTGCGCGTGCACCTGTGACGCGAGCAGCCCGACGATCATGGACATGCCGATCTTCCGCACGAGCCGGGGAGCGTGATCAGGCAACGCATCGACCTTCTGGGAGGCCAGAGGGGCACTCGCTGACGCCATGGGCCCCGATACCTCACCGGAAGATGTTGCGATCACTTCTGTTCGGTGGGAATGGTCCAGGCCGTCTTCGGTCGACACATCCTTGAAGAGCAGCATATCCAACATGCGCGAGGAAGCGCCGTAATGGAATCCTGTTTCTGGAGCGTGCCATTTTGGGTTCCGGAATGTCCCGAAGACCATGTCGATCAGTGGAAGGTCGGAGTAGTTGAAGGCATGGAGGCCTTTGGCGTGATGCACTGCATGGCTTTCGGGTCGCTGAACGATGTACCCCAGCCAGACCGGTGTTCTGATGTTGGCATGCGGAAGAATGCTCAGGAAATTGGTCGCGAGCAGAATGATGGTGATCGCGTGTGGTGGTATGCCCAGTAGGATCGAGAAGCAGAGTGTTCCGAGCAGGGTGAATCCGATCATATCGAACGGACTGAAGTAAAAGGCACCATAGGTATCAAGCCGCTCAGCACTGTGATGCATTTGATGCAAACCCCTCCATAAACGATCGGATCCGTGCAATGCGCGATGCCATGCCCACAGCGCGAGTTCATAGATCAGAACACCGACGGCCACAGCCAGAAGATGGTTCCAGTGGGAGAGGTCCACCAAGCGGAAAGCCGGCAGCCACCTTTCATACAGGAAGGGCAAATAGCTCGATAGCGTAATGAACAGGAAGAAGAAGAGGACACCTTTAACCTTCCAGTATGGCACCTTCGGCAAGCTGCGCGCCGGGAAAAGGGCTTCGATCATCATGAGCGCCATATAGAGGCCAATTATTCCTAATGTGACCGGGTCGATCAGAACTTCAATGAGGTTCATGGGGCGAGGGTGCGTTTCGTGTTGCCAGTGGTGCGCAAAGAGATTCCATGTAGCGCTGGTGCGCCATTGACCTGGGTTAGGAAAGAGGGTCATCGTCCCGGAATGTTCGGCCGGACTTCGACCCACGGCCGGCTTCGCTACCGCCGCCAGTTTGCTCGATGGCCACGATCGCCATCAGCATTCCCGCTTATGCGGGACATCGTTAAGCTGAGCACGCTTGGCGCATCATCCAGGCCACCGGCGCCGGAATGCTCCGCTTGGGGCAGGATCGCAGTGAGCAGGATCAGCTCCTGTTGTGAAGAGCCTGATGCTGATCAAGCCACTGCAGGTAGAGCATCATCTTCAGGCGGCCATCCGTGACGTTCCAGTTCGCATATCTCAAGTCTCCGGGCTCCCAATCGGCACCTGATACCTGTCGTTTGATGTGACAGTTGATCACTTGTGGTGTGACTTGGTAGACTTCAATGGTCTTTCGACCTTGTGCAAGGTCTATTGGCGGATCCAATCGGCGAAGAGTGCGAGCGATCGTCGCTGGGACGATGACGATATCGGGAGACAACACCTTCAGGTCAGCAAGGATGTACTGCCTCATCTCCTCGAACTTGATAGGGTCGTTCGCATAGTCGTAATTCCTCTTGCGAGGCGCGTTGGTCTTGTCTGGGTCGATACTGAATTTACCGGGGTTGGCCACGGCTATTTGATCCAGAAAGTTCGAAGGCTTATCAGTCTCGAATGCCCAGTTGGGGTTAAGCCTGTGTAACACATGTCGGGCGGCTAAAAGCAGACTTCTGTTGTCGACGGGATTGATGTGGACAAAGGTTGAGTCCGGATCACTCCTGCGCCGGTCGGCTAAGTACCAGCGGGAACGCAACATCGGTTCCGGCAGATTCTTCAAGCTGATAACCTGGTCCTTGTGGTTCAGGTTCTCGGCACTTGCGTAGACCATGACTCTTTTCGGTGCGCTCTCGAACCTCTCGCCAACGAATGGTATGGGTGGAAGTACTTCGAATGACCATTTTGGAAACCCATGATCGGTAAAAACCATGGTGTAACTGGACTTCAACTGATCATCCACTCCCATGTCTTCGGTCTTTGTTTTGGGCTGCCATAGGCCACGCGCTCGATGCAGCCATCCGGCCGCCAGGTGAGTTGGTCCTTCAGCTTCGGTTGTGTCGCTTGATGAACCACGATGGCCTGCCCATGGCGCATGCGCTCTTCATCGTAGAACGTGTTCAGGAAAGCCTGTTCGGCACTCCACCAGCGGCGATGGATGCGGTAGTTGCTGCCCATGAAGTGCGCTGGCATGGTGCTACATTCGGTCACTGCGATCTGCTTGGCTTCCTCGGTGTCCCTCGCGCGGACGATCACTTCGAACAGCTCGGTATCCACCACTTTGCTTTCTTCGGCCTGGATATGTTCCCGTACTTCGACGAGGTAAGGCAGCCCGCCCATGGCATCGGGCTTGGGTTCATCCTTGTCATCCCGATCGCTCAGCATGCGCAACTCCGGCAGGTGCCAGATGGCCCGGATATCGTCTGCCGAAAGCATGCCCGTAAAGGCGAAGGGTCTACCAGGGAACATCTCGAGCTTCTTTCCGATACCCGGTGCGGCTTGCTCGAGTGCAGCAAGGCATTGCTCTATGCGTTGCGCGAAGAGCCGCTGGCGTTGCTTCCACGGGAGTGATGCGGAATCCCTGTCCAGGCCGAGCTCCACTTCAAGCCAGGCGGAATACACCTCTGTATAGCGGGCTAGAACCCCTTGATCTGGATCCGCTGGGCGTTCTTGCATTTGTGACAGTGGTATGTCGAAGTGTACGTCTGGCCTTTTCGCACCGATGAGGTGTTGACCGTGGAAGTGGACACAGATCCGCAATTCTCACACTTACCCTTATACACGATCCTGGAACCATCGTCGGATACAATGACAGCACCTGAAAGGGCTACTGCATTTGCCATGGAGTTTTAGTGATTTGCTCGAAATGTAACGGAGCTTTGTCTCATAGAGAAGTGGCGCCGGATATGGGAGCGGCAGCTATCTGGTGGCCGGCCATGCAACATAGTGCAATGAGGTGACCAGACGGTAGGAGGGGACCCAGAGCGCCGGTGATACTGGACCCGCAAACCAACTACAGCCCCGACTCCTGGCCGGGATGTACTACCAGCCCGTCCGGCGGCCCAAATAGGAATACACAAGTCACAAGTTCAGAGTGGTCAGGATTCTCACCTGCTTGGTTTCCCTTTGGTTTTGAGCCTTGTGACTTGACCATTGAGTCTTGCCCGCCGCCCGGTAACTTCGCCACCATGTCGACCACTTTCGTCCAAGCCCCACCCTACGTCCCCAAGCACAAGATCCGTGTCGTCACCGCCGCCTCTCTCTTCGATGGCCACGACGCCGCCATCAACATCATGCGGCGCATCATCCAGAGCACCGGCGCCGAGGTGATCCACCTGGGGCACGACCGCAGCGTGGAGGACGTGGTGAACACCGCCATCCAGGAGGACGCGCACGCGATCGCCATGACCAGCTACCAGGGCGGGCACAACGAGTACTTCAAGTACATGTTCGACCTGCTGAAGGAGAAGGGCGCGGGGCACATCAAGATCTTCGGCGGCGGCGGCGGAACGATCCTGCCCGAGGAGATCAAGGAACTGCACGCGTACGGCATCACACGGCTCTACCATCCCGATGACGGCCGCGCGATGGGCCTGCAGGGCATGATCAACGACATGCTGGAGAAGGCCGACTTCGACCTGAGCGACACCGTGAACGGCGAGGCGAAGAAGCTGAGCCCGCAGAACTGGCCGGCCATCGCCAAGCTCATCAGCACCGCCGAGAACCACCCGGAGGTGTTCGCGAAGATCGCCGACGAGATCCACAAGAAGGCCGAGGCGAACAAGGCCCCGATCCTCGGCATCACCGGCACGGGCGGCGCGGGCAAGTCATCCATGGTGGATGAGCTGATCCGCCGCTTCATCCTCGATTCCGGGTCAGGCCCGGAAGGACAGGGTCAGCGGAACATCGGCGTGATCAGCGTGGACCCGAGCAAGCGCAAGACCGGCGGCGCGCTGCTGGGCGACCGCATACGCATGAACAGCATCCGCGGCGAGCGCGTGTACATGCGCAGCCTCGCCACGCGCCAGAGCAACCTCGCGCTGAGCAAGCACGTGAAGGAGGCCGTGGAAGTGCTGAAGGCCGCGGGCTTCGACCTGATCGTGCTGGAGACCAGCGGCATCGGCCAGAGCGATACGGAGATCCTTGACCACAGCGACGTGAGCCTCTACATCATGACGCCGGAGTTCGGCGCGGCCACGCAGCTGGAGAAGATCGACATGCTCGACTTCGCGGACGTGGTGGCCATCAACAAGTTCGATAAGCGCGGCGCCCTCGATGCCCTGCGCGACGTGAAGAAGCAGTACAAGCGCAACCACCAGCTGTGGGACGCCAACGACGATGACCTGCCCGTGGTGGGCACCATCGCCAGCCAGTTCAACGACCCCGGCACCAACTCGCTGTACGCGCGCCTCATGAAGAAGATCGCCGAGAAGACCGGTGTCGACTTCAAGAGCACCTTCCACGCGCACGACGAGATGAGCGAGAAGGTGTGGATCATCCCCCCCGCCAAGAGCCGCTACCTGAGCGAGATCAGCGAGAACAACCGCCGGTACGACGCCCACGTGCGCAAGCAGGCGGAGATCGCGGACAAGCTCTACGGGCTCTACTCGGCCATTTTGACGTTCGGAGGGCCGGATCTGCTCGAAGGGAATGCGGCCACGGGCCATGGGCCACGGGCCACGGGCAACGCAGAGCCAGCCCGCAGCCCGCAGCCCGAAGCCCGAGGCCCGGAGCTCGAAGCCCTCATCACCAAGTTCGAAGAGCTCCGCAAAGACCTGGATCCCCACCTCTGGTCCATGCTCCAGAACTGGAAGGCCGAGGAGGAGAAGTACAGCGGCGAGTTCTACACCTACCAGGTGCGCGGCAAGGAGATCAAGGTGCCCAACCACACCGAGAGCCTCAGTCACCTGAAGATCCCGAAGGTGGCGTTGCCGAAGTTCAAGAGCTGGGGCGACAAGGTGCGCTGGGCCATGCAGGAGAACACGCCCGGCTTCTTCCCCTACACCGCAGGCATCTACCCCTTCAAGCGCCAGGGCGAGGACCCCGCGCGGATGTTCGCCGGCGAGGGTGGTCCGGAGCGGACGAACAAGCGCTTCCACTACGTGAGCCAGGGCATGCCCGCCAAGCGCCTCAGCACCGCCTTCGACAGCGTGACGCTCTACGGCCACGACCCCGGCCGTCGTCCGGACATCTACGGCAAGGTGGGCAACAGCGGCGTGAGCATCTGCTGCCTGGACGATGCCAAGAAGCTCTACAGCGGCTTCGACCTCACCGCGCCCAACACTAGCGTGAGCATGACCATCAACGGTCCCGCGCCCATGCTGCTCGGCTTCTTCATGAACGCCGCGATCGACCAGAACTGCGAGAAGTACATCCTTGCCAACGGCCTGAAGTCCGAGGTGGAACGGAAGATCCAGGAGCGATGGGAGGCCTCGAGCCGCGAGCCACGAGCCACGAGCTCACAGACCGGTTCAAGCTCGCAGCTCGTGGCTCGCAGCTCGAGGCCGCGCTACAACGGCGAGATCCCCCAAGGCAACGACGGTCTGGGTCTGCTCCTGCTCGGAATAACCGGCGACCAAGTCCTTCCGAAAGAAGTCTACGAGAAGATCAAGGCCGAGACCCTGCAGAGCGTGCGCGGCACCGTGCAGGCCGACATCCTGAAGGAGGACCAGGAGCAGAACACCTGCATCTTCAGCACCGAGTTCGCGCTGCGCTTGATGGGTGACGTGCAGCAGTACTTCATCGACAAGAAGGTCCGCAACTTCTACAGCGTCAGCATCAGCGGCTATCATATCGCGGAAGCCGGCGCCAACCCGATCTCGCAGCTCGCCTTCACGCTGTCCAACGGCTTCACCTTCGTGGAGTACTACCTGAGCCGGGGCATGGACATCAATGCCTTCGCGCCCAACCTGAGCTTCTTCTTCAGCAACGGGATGGATCCCGAGTACGCGGTCATGGGCCGCGTGGCGCGCCGCCTCTGGGCCAAGGCCATGAAGCACCGCTACGGTGCCGATGAGCGCAGCCAGATGCTCAAGTACCACATCCAGACCAGCGGCCGCAGCCTTCACGCGCAGGAGATCGACTTCAACGATATCCGCACCACATTGCAGGCGCTGTATGCGATCTACGACAACTGCAACAGCCTGCACACGAACGCCTACGACGAGGCCATCACCACCCCGACCGAGGAGTCGGTACGGCGTGCGATGGCTATCCAGCTGATCATCAACAAAGAACTGGGTTTGGCCAAGAATGAAAAC